>NZ_JBFBHJ010000005.1:0-5573 GCF_040685115.1 Microbacterium sp. NPDC089186 | reverse complement strand
ATGCGAAATGGCCACCCAGCGTTGGGTGGCCATTTCGTTAAAGGAAGTCCGGCGGTGTCCTACTCTCCCACAGGGTCCCCCCTGCAGTACCATCGGCGCTGAGAGGCTTAGCTTCCGGGTTCGGAATGTGACCGGGCGTTTCCCTCTCGCTATGGCCGCCGAAACACTATTGATGTTTCAAAAACCAACAACGATTGTTCATTGTTGTGTTGTTCTCGACCGTACATCGAGAACCACTCAGTGGACGCAAGCACCAAAAACGGTGTGTTATCAAGTCATCGGCTTATTAGTACCGGTCAGCTTCACGCATTACTGCGCTTCCACATCCGGCCTATCAACCCAGTAGTCTGGCTGGGAGCCTCTCACCCACAAGGGGTATGGAAGTCTCATCTTGAGGCCGGCTTCCCGCTTAGATGCTTTCAGCGGTTATCCATCCCGAACGTAGCTAATCAGCGGTGCTCCTGGCGGAACAACTGACACACCAGAGGTTCGTCCAACCCGGTCCTCTCGTACTAGGGTCAGATCCTCTCAAACTTCCTACGCGCGCAGCGGATAGGGACCGAACTGTCTCACGACGTTCTAAACCCAGCTCGCGTACCGCTTTAATGGGCGAACAGCCCAACCCTTGGGACCTACTCCAGCCCCAGGATGCGACGAGCCGACATCGAGGTGCCAAACCATGCCGTCGATATGGACTCTTGGGCAAGATCAGCCTGTTATCCCCGAGGTACCTTTTATCCGTTGAGCGACAGCGCTTCCACAAGCCACTGCCGGATCACTAGTCCCGACTTTCGTCCCTGCTCGACCTGTCAGTCTCACAGTCAAGCTCCCTTGTGCACTTACACTCGCCACCTGATTGCCAACCAGGTTGAGGGAACCTTTGGGCGCCTCCGTTACATTTTGGGAGGCAACCGCCCCAGTTAAACTACCCACCAGGCACTGTCCCTGAACCGGATCACGGTCCTAAGTTAGATATCCAGAGTGACCAGAGTGGTATTTCAACAATGACTCCACACTCACTGGCGTGAATGCTTCACCGTCTCCCACCTATCCTACACAAGCCACACCGAACACCAATACCAAGCTGTAGTAAAGGTCACGGGGTCTTTCCGTCCTGCTGCGCGTAACGAGCATCTTTACTCGTAATGCAATTTCGCCGAGTTCGCGGTTGAGACAGTTGGGAAGTCGTTACGCCATTCGTGCAGGTCGGAACTTACCCGACAAGGAATTTCGCTACCTTAGGATGGTTATAGTTACCACCGCCGTTTACTGGGGCTTAAATTCTCAGCTTCGCCTTGCGGCTAACCGGTCCTCTTAACCTTCCAGCACCGGGCAGGCGTCAGTCCGTATACATCGTCTTGCGACTTGGCACGGACCTGTGTTTTTAGTAAACAGTCGCTACCCACTAGTCTCTGCGGCCACCACACCCTTTCGGAGCAAGTCCTAATAAGTGGATGGCCCCCCTTCTCCCGAAGTTACGGGGGCATTTTGCCGAGTTCCTTAACCACGATTCTCTCGATCTCCTTGGTATTCTCTACCTGACCACCTGAGTCGGTTTGGGGTACGGGCGGCTAGAACCTCGCGTCGATGCTTTTCTCGGCAGCATAGGATCACCCACTTTTTATCCGCATCGTGTCTCAGCCTCAATGACTCCCGGATTTGCCTAAGAGTCGGCCTACGCACTTGCACCAGGACTACCATCGCCTGGCTTGGGCTACCTTCCTGCGTCACACCTGTTAATACGCTAGCCGCACCAGCATGGGGTCGAGCGTTCACACACACCCGCCTCACCCCGAAGGGATCGGCTAAAGCGTGAGCTAGGACTCTTAGCACCACTGGATTAGCTTGGGCGGTTCTTCGCCGGTACGGGAATATCAACCCGTTGTCCATCGACTACGCCTGTCGGCCTCGCCTTAGGTCCCGACTTACCCAGGGAAGATTAGCTTGACCCTGGAACCCTTGGTCTTTCGGAGGACGTGTTTCTCACACGTCATTCGCTACTCATGCCTGCATTCTCACTCGTGTAGCGTCCACGGCTGGGTCACCCCGCCGCTTCACTCGCCACACGACGCTCTCCTACCCATCAACACGGCTGGACCACGAAGGCCTACCAAAAATGTCAATGCCACAACTTCGGTGGCGTGCTTGAGCCCCGTTACATTGTCGGCGCGGAATCACTTGACCAGTGAGCTATTACGCACTCTTTCAAGGGTGGCTGCTTCTAAGCCAACCTCCTGGTTGTCAAAGCAACTCCACATCCTTTCCCACTTAGCACGCGCTTAGGGACCTTAGTTGGTGGTCTGGGTTGTTTCCCTCTCGACTATGAAGCTTATCCCCCACAGTCTCACTGCTGCGCTCTCACTTACCGGCATTCGGAGTTTGGCTGACGTCAGTAACCTTGTAGGGCCCATCGGCCATCCAGTAGCTCTACCTCCGGCAAGAAACACGCAACGCTGCACCTAAATGCATTTCGGAGAGAACCAGCTATCACGAAGTTTGATTGGCCTTTCACCCCTATCCACAGCTCATCCCCTCAGTTTTCAACCTAAGTGGGTTCGGTCCTCCACGACGTCTTACCGTCGCTTCAACCTGGCCATGGATAGATCACTTCGCTTCGGGTCTAGGACACGCGACTGAATCGCCCTATTCAGACTCGCTTTCGCTACGGCTACCCCACACGGGTTAACCTCGCCACGTATCGCTAACTCGCAGGCTCATTCTTCAAAAGGCACGCTGTCACCCCTACTAAGGAGGCTCCAACGGTTTGTAAGCAAACGGTTTCAGGTACTATTTCACTCCCCTCCCGGGGTACTTTTCACCTTTCCCTCACGGTACTTGTCCGCTATCGGTCATCTGGGAGTATTTAGGCTTATCAGGTGGTCCTGACAGATTCACACGGGATTTCTCGGGCCCCGTGCTACTTGGGATACTCTTCACGCCAAGAACAGGCATTTCGACTACGGGGTTCGCACCCTCTATGACCGGCCATTCAAAACCGTTCGTCTATACCCTCTTGTCACGTCGACTGCTCGGCAGAACAATCCGAAAAGTCCCACAACCCCCAACATGCAACGCCTGCCGGCTATCACACACGCTAGGTTTAGCCTCTTCCGATTTCGCTCGCCACTACTCACGGAATCGCTGTTGCTTTCTCTTCCTGTGGGTACTGAGATGTTTCACTTCCCCACGTTCCCTCTACCCGCCCTATATATTCAGGCGGGAGTCACCAGGTACGCACGCGCCCTGGCGGGGTTTCCCCATTCGGACACCCTCGGATCAAAACTCGCTTATCAGTTCCCCGAGGCTTATCGCAGATTGCTACGTCCTTCTTCGGCTCCAGATGCCAAGGCATCCACCGTTTGCTCTTAAAGACTTGAAATCACATGAGTTGAATCGTCAAAAAATTGACTAATGATCTTTAAGATCATCTTCACGACACAAACCCGAAGGCTCATGTCGAAGATGCTCGCGTCCACTGTGTAGTTCTCAAAGTACGGGCGGTACCCCTCCCCGACATCACAACCGCGACATCAAGAAAAGGCCCTCGAGGAACAGCCACCAACCACCACCGGTTCAACAACCAGCGCGATCAGCGCCCGGCCCCTCAGGACCCAACAGCGTGCATGTGTCAACAACTCCGAACCAGATCATTCCAATGGCAAGCCACGTACTAAACCCGAGAACCTCGTCCCCGACACCACGTCAAATGTTCCACCCATGAGCTAACCGGCAGACACGAACGGTCTGATCCGGCGCCTGGACACTCACAACCCGAAGGCCATCAGTGCCAGATGCTCCTTAGAAAGGAGGTGATCCAGCCGCACCTTCCGGTACGGCTACCTTGTTACGACTTAGTCCTAATTACCGATCCCACCTTCGACGGCTCCCTCCACAAGGGTTGGGCCACCGGCTTCAGGTGTTACCGACTTTCATGACTTGACGGGCGGTGTGTACAAGACCCGGGAACGTATTCACCGCAGCGTTGCTGATCTGCGATTACTAGCGACTCCGACTTCATGAGGTCGAGTTGCAGACCTCAATCCGAACTGGGACCGGCTTTTTGGGATTCGCTCCACCTCACGGTATTGCAGCCCTTTGTACCGGCCATTGTAGCATGCGTGAAGCCCAAGACATAAGGGGCATGATGATTTGACGTCATCCCCACCTTCCTCCGAGTTGACCCCGGCAGTATCCCATGAGTTCCCACCATTACGTGCTGGCAACATAGAACGAGGGTTGCGCTCGTTGCGGGACTTAACCCAACATCTCACGACACGAGCTGACGACAACCATGCACCACCTGTTCACCAGTGTCCAAAGAGTTGACCATTTCTGGCCCGTTCTGGTGTATGTCAAGCCTTGGTAAGGTTCTTCGCGTTGCATCGAATTAATCCGCATGCTCCGCCGCTTGTGCGGGTCCCCGTCAATTCCTTTGAGTTTTAGCCTTGCGGCCGTACTCCCCAGGCGGGGAACTTAATGCGTTAGCTGCGTCACGGAAACCGTGGAATGGTCCCCACAACTAGTTCCCAACGTTTACGGGGTGGACTACCAGGGTATCTAAGCCTGTTTGCTCCCCACCCTTTCGCTCCTCAGCGTCAGTTACGGCCCAGAGATCTGCCTTCGCCATCGGTGTTCCTCCTGATATCTGCGCATTCCACCGCTACACCAGGAATTCCAATCTCCCCTACCGCACTCTAGTCTGCCCGTACCCACTGCAGGCCCGAGGTTGAGCCTCGGGATTTCACAGCAGACGCGACAAACCGCCTACGAGCTCTTTACGCCCAATAATTCCGGATAACGCTTGCGCCCTACGTATTACCGCGGCTGCTGGCACGTAGTTAGCCGGCGCTTTTTCTGCAGGTACCGTCACTTTCGCTTCTTCCCTGCTAAAAGAGGTTTACAACCCGAAGGCCGTCATCCCTCACGCGGCGTTGCTGCATCAGGCTTTCGCCCATTGTGCAATATTCCCCACTGCTGCCTCCCGTAGGAGTCTGGGCCGTGTCTCAGTCCCAGTGTGGCCGGTCACCCTCTCAGGCCGGCTACCCGTCGACGCCTTGGTGAGCCATTACCTCACCAACAAGCTGATAGGCCGCGAGCCCATCCCAGACCAAAAAATCTTTCCAACCCCCACCATGCGGAAGAGGCTCATATCCAGTATTAGACGCCGTTTCCAGCGCTTATCCCAGAGTCCAGGGCAGGTTGCTCACGTGTTACTCACCCGTTCGCCACTGATCCACCAAGCAAGCTTGGCTTCACCGTTCGACTTGCATGTGTTAAGCACGCCGCCAGCGTTCATCCTGAGCCAGGATCAAACTCTCCGTAAAAAAGAAATGCACACAACACCGGGAAAACGATGCTGCAGCGAGTTTGAAACTGACCAAAGAGAAACATCATTACTGACGTATCCATATGCCAACCCCCGAAGAGGCTGGTCTTTGATCCAAAGGAATTTCTCGCAATCCGAAGATCAACGAGGAATAAATTGGCATTTGACAAGTGCACGCTGTTGAGTTCTCAAGGAACGGACGCACCCACAGAAACAGTCACCTAGACCTAACCGTGAGGCAGTTCAC
>NZ_JBFBHJ010000004.1:0-648271 GCF_040685115.1 Microbacterium sp. NPDC089186 | reverse complement strand
GGCGTTCCTGGTCATCGCTCCGCCCTTCAGCCACGGGGCGATCCCACTGCGCATCCGCGCCATGCTCGGCGTCGGCCTGGGCCTGGCCGTCTCACAGGGACCACGCGCGAAGAAGATCACGAAGCCGGCGGCGACGATCCACAACAGCGGGCTCACGCGGCGGGCGCGGCCCGACAGCGCCTGGATGAGGACCCAGCTGACGAAGCCCGCACCGATGCCGTTGGCGATCGAGTAGGTCAGGGGCATGACCGTCACGGTCAGGAAGACCGGGATGAGCACCGACATGTCGCTGAGGTCGACGTGGCGGATCTGCGCCATCATCAGCGCGCCGACGATCACCAGCGCTGCGGCGGCGATCTCGGTGGGAACGATGCTCGTCAGCGGAGTGAAGAACATCGCGAGCAGGAACAGCCCGCCCGTGACGACGTTGGCGAGGCCCGTGCGGGCGCCCTCGCCGATGCCGGAGCCCGACTCGATGAAGACGGTGTTCGACGACGAGGAGGTCGCCCCACCCGCCACGGCGCCGATGCCCTCGATCACCAGCGCGGAGCGCAGGCGCGGGAAGGTGCCGTCGGGGGCGGCGAGGCCCGCCTCGCGCGAGAGGCCGGTCATCGTGCCCATGGCGTCGAAGAAGTTGGTGAAAACGAGGGTGAAGACGAGCATCAGGGCCGCGAGGGCGCCGATGCGGCCGAAGGATCCGGCGAGGTCGACCTGTCCGACGAGCGACAGGTCGGGCAGGCTCACCCACTGCGAGGGCAGCGTCGGCACGCTCAGGCCCCAGCCGCCGGGGTTGCCGTCGGCCTTCGCGCCGAGGCCCATGACGGCCTCGACGATCACCGCGATGACGGTGCCCGAGAGCAGGCCGATCAGCAGCGCGGCCTTGACCTTGCGCACCAGCAGCACGGCGGTGATGACGAGGGTCAGCACGAACAGGGCCGTCGGGATCGTGGCGATCGAGCCGCCCACGCCCAGGCCGACCGGGGGAGAGTTGAGCCCGGTCGAGGTGACGAGGCCGCTGTCGACGAAGCCGATGAAGGCGATGAAGAGGCCGATGCCGACGGTGATCGCGGTCTTCAGCGCCAGCGGGACGGCCTCGAAGATCATGCGGCGGAGGCCCGTGACCGCCAGCAGCACGATGATGAGGCCGTTGATGACGACCAGGCCCATCGCCTCGGGCCAGGTGACCTCGCCGACGATGCCGACGGCGAGGAACGAGTTGATGCCGAGGCCCGCGGCGAAGGCGAAGGGCAGCCGGGTGACGAGCCCGAAGAGCATGGTCATCACGCCCGCGGTGAGGGCGGTGACCGCGGCGACCTGCGGGAAGCCGAGGGCGTTGCCGGAGACGTCGGGGGTGCCCGACAGGATGATCGGGTTCAGGATGACGATGTACGCCATCGTCACGAACGTGACGACGCCACCGCGCACCTCCGCGCTCACGGTCGAGCCGCGGGCGGTGATCTCGAAGAAGCGGTCGAGGCCGTTCTTCGGTGCGGGGGTGGCCGTGGTCTCGGGAGCGGAAGCGCTCATGAAGGCTCCAGGAAACGGGAGAGAAACAGGGGAGGGTGAGGACCGGAGGGGAAGACGCCGACGTATCGTGGGAGACATGTCGCTCTCAGGAGAGTATCTGCCCAGCACCAGCGAATGGGCCCGCCAGCAGGCCGAGACGTTCGAGGCCTCGGGAGGCCAGGAATCCGCCGAACTGCGGGGCGTACCCATCATCGTCCTCACCACCGTCGGCGCCAAAACGGGCGGCCTGCGCAAGACCGCCCTCATGCGCGTCGAGCACGACGGAAAGTACGCGGTCGTGGCATCCAAGGGTGGGGCACCCGAGCATCCCGCGTGGTTCTACAACCTCGTGAAGAACCCGCGCGTCGCCCTCCAGGACGGCGACGTGAAGAAGGAGTACGACGCGCACCAGGCCGAGGGCGCCGAGCGCGAGGAGTGGTGGGGCTACGCGACCGAGGTCTGGCCCGACTACGACGAGTACCAGAAGAAGACGGAGCGGCGCATCGAGCTGTTCGTGCTGGAGCCGGTCGACTGACGCGGCGTCCCTCGGTGGGCGTTGAGTGTCCAAGACACCCGGACGTCGCGAAAATCCGTCCGGGTGTTTTGGACACTCAACGGGTGAGAAGCGCGAGAGCGCGCCGGGCACGGAAGAGCGGGACGGATGCCGGCGGCCAAACCTCACACGAGCGCCACCGCCGCGTGAGGGAAACGTTCGCCCGGGGTAACGCCGGGGCGAGGGCGGGGGAAACCTCGGCTGCTTAGCGTCGGGGCATGGCCCGCTCGAACCCCGCAACCGGAACGAAACACGGCGCTGACGCGTCGGCAAAGTCCGCCGCGTACCGTGACGGCATGCTCCACCCCGCTCCATCCGGATCCGTCGTGGTCGTGGGTGCCGGGATGGTGGCCCACCGCTTCGTCGAGAGCCTCACCAGCCGCGACACCGACGGCCGCTGGTCGATCACGGTGCTCGGTGACGAAGCCCGCGGGCCCTACGACCGGGTCGGACTGACCGGCGTCTTCAGCGGCAGGACCCCCGATGACCTCGCGCTCGATCCCGCGGTGCTCGCTCACGAGCGGGTGCGCGTCGAGACCGACGCCCGCGTCACCAGGATCGACCGCGCGGCGCGCACCGTCACCACCGCGGGCGGCTCCACGCACGCCTACGACCGCCTCGTCCTGGCAACCGGCTCCTACGCCGCACGCCTCGCGCTCGACGGCTTCGACCACCGGGGCTGCTTCGTCTACCGCACCCTCGACGATGTCGCCGGCATGCGCGCGTGGGTCGCGCAGCGCTCTGCGCAGCTCGGCCGGCCCCTGCGCGGCGCCGTCGTCGGCGGCGGTCTGCTCGGACTCGAGGCAGCGGGAGCGCTTCAGGCCGAGGGCGTCTCGCCGTTCGTGCTCCAGTCGAACGAGCGCCTCATGTCGGCGCAGCTCGACCTCGGCGGCGCGAAGGCGCTGCAGCGGCTCATCGAGGCGCGCGGCATCGAGGTGCGCACGCGGGCGGTGACGACCCGGGTGGATGCCGACAAGTCCGGCGCCGTGTGCGGCCTCGAGCTGCGCGACGGCACGTGGGAGGCCGTCGACATCGTCGTCTTCACGGTCGGCGTGCGCCCCCGTGACGAGCTCGCGCGCACCGCGGACCTCGCCGTCGACGCGCGCGGCGGTGTCGTGATCGACGGGGGCTGCGATACGTCGGACCCGGCGATCATGGCCATCGGCGAGGTCGCGAGCTTCGACGGTCAGTGCATCGGCCTGGTCGCTCCGGGCTACGCGATGGCGGAGGTCGCCGCGACCCGCCTGCTCGGCGGGGAGGCCGCGTTCGACGGCTTCGACACCTCGGCCAAACTCAAGCTCTCGGGCGTCGAGGTCGCCAGCTTCGGCGACGCGTTCGCCGAGACGCCGAACGCCCTCGACGTCACCTACGCCGATCCGGTGTCGGGCGTGTACAAGAAGCTCGTGTTGAGCGACGACGCACAGACGCTGCTCGGTGGCATCCTCGTCGGCGACGCCTCGGCATACACCTCACTGCGTCCGCTCGTCGGTCGCGCGCTGGGCGGAGACCCGGCCGCGTACCTCATGCCGAGCGACCTCGCGCCGGCCCCGCAGGGCGACCTCCCCGACGACGCGATCGTCTGCTCGTGCAACGGCGTCACGGCCGGCACCGTCCGCGGCGCGGTGACCGAACACCAGTGCGCGGATGCCGCCGAGGTCAAGGCCTGCACCAAGGCCGGGGCGGCGTGCGGTTCGTGCTTCGCGCTGGTGAAGAAGCTCGTGGCGACCGAGCTCGCGGCATCCGGAAAAGAGGTCTCGAACGGCCTGTGCGAGCACTTCTCGTTCACGCGGGCGCAGCTCTTCGACGCCGTGCGCGTGTCGGGGCTCAAGACCTTCACGGCCATCGTCGAGCGTTTCGGAACGGGACGCGGCTGCGACATCTGCAAGCCGGCGCTCGCGAGCATCCTCGCCAGCCTCTACTCGGAACACGTGCTCGCCGGCGAGCTCGCGACGATGCAGGACACCAACGACCACGTCATGGCGAACATCCAGCGCGACGGCAGCTACAGCGTCGTGCCGCGCATCCCGGGAGGCGAGATCACCCCCGAGGGGCTCGTCGTGATCGGCGAGGTCGCGCGCGACTTCGGGCTGTACACGAAGATCACCGGGGGCCAGCGCATCGACCTGTTCGGCGCCCGCCTCGATCAGTTGCCCGACATCTGGAAGCGCCTCGTCGACGCCGGTTTCGAGTCGGGCCACGCCTACGGCAAGTCGCTGCGCACGGTGAAGTCGTGCGTCGGCTCGACCTGGTGCCGCTACGGCGTGCAGGACTCGGTCGGCATGGCCGTGCAGCTCGAGCTGCGCTACCGGGGCCTGCGCTCGCCGCACAAGCTGAAGTTCGGCGTCTCGGGCTGCGCGCGCGAGTGCGCCGAGGCCCGCGGGAAGGACATCGGGGTCATCGCGACCGAGGCGGGCTGGAACCTCTACGTCGGCGGCAACGGCGGCTTCACGCCCCGCCACGCGGTTCTCTTCGCCGAGGGTCTCGATGACGAAGGGCTGCTGCGGGCCATCGACCGGTTCCTCATGTTCTACATCCGCACCGCCGACCGGCTGCAGCGCACCGCGCCCTGGGCCGCCGAATACGAGGGCGGCCTCGACGCGCTCAAGGCCGTCGTCTTCGACGACTCCCTCGGCATCGCCGAGGATCTCGACCGCGCCATGGCCTCCCACATCGACGCCTACGAAGACGAGTGGGCCGCGACCCTCGCCGACCCCGAGAAGCTCACGCGCTTCCAGAGCTTCGTGAACGCCCCTGAGGTCGCCGACCCCTCGCTCGCCTACGTCGCCGAGCGCGGCCAGGCCCGCCCCGCCACCGACGAGGAGCGCGCGTCCGGCGCCGTGTTCATCGGCGGTACGACGCTGGCGGTGCGGTCATGACGATGTCGCAGGCGATGACGATGGATGCCGAGACCCCGGCCGCGACGCCGAGCCCCGCGCCCGCCGCCCCCGGTGTGACGGCCCCCGCCGCCGCCGCGTCGGCGACGACCGCAGGGCCCGGCGATGAGGCGAGCGCGACCCCCGCGGCCGACGCCCCGCACGGCTGGACCCGGATCTGCCGCGTCGACGACCTCCTGGTCGAGCGCGGGGCGGCCGCTCTCGTCCACGGGCACCAGATCGCGCTGTTCCGCACCTACGACGGCCGCCTCTTCGCCACCGACCAGATCGACCCGTTCAGTGGGGCGGCCGTCCTCTCGCGGGGGATCGTCGGCGATCGCGCGGGCGTGCCCACCGTGGCATCCCCGATGTACAAGCAGGTGTTCGACCTGCGCACCGGCCAGTGCCTCGACACGCAGGGCAAGGAGCCGCTGAGCGTCCGGGTCCACCCGGTCGCGGTGACCGACGGCGTCGTGTTCGTCAAGCTCGCCCCCGCGGCTGCTGCCGCCGGCGCAGGAAAGGACCCCCGATGATCGCTCTCGCAGGACTCGACCTCACCGACCGGCTCGTCGTGTGCGTCGGCGCCGGATCCGTCGCCGAGAAGCGCATCGCGCGGCTCCGCGCCGCCGGTGCCCGCGTGCGCCTGGTCGCGCCGGTCGCCACCGCGGGGCTCACGGCGCTCGCCGTCGCCGGCGACATCGAGTGGCACGAGCGCGCCTTCGAACCCCGCGACCTCGACGACGCCTGGTTCTGCCACACCGCCACCGGCTCGGCATCCGTCGACGCGTCCGTCGTCGCCGCGGCGGAGGCCCGCCGAGTGTGGTGCGTCAACGCCGGGCACGGGGGCAGGGGTACTGCGCGCCTCGCCGCCGAGACCACGAGCGGCGACGTCATGGTGGGCGTCGTCTCGACAGCGGGCGCCGACCCGCGCCGCACCGTCGCGGTCCGCGACGCCATCGCCCAGCGCCTCGCCGAAGGCGCCCTTCCGCTCCGCCGCCGACGTCGCCCGCTCGTGGGGAGCGTGGCGCTCGTCGGCGGCGGCCCCGGCCCGATCGACCTGATGACCGTCCGCGCTCGCGCTCTGCTCGCCGAGGCCGACGTCGTCGTGCACGACCGCCTCGGCCCCACCGGCGTGCTCGCCGAGCTCGGCGACGACGTCGAACTGATCGACGTGGGCAAGCGCCCGCAGCACCACCCGGTGCCGCAGGAAGAGATCAACGCCCTGATCGTGGACCGCGCCGCGAAGGGCTTGCGCGTCGTCCGGCTCAAAGGCGGCGACCCGTTCGTCTACGGACGCGGCGGCGAAGAGGTCCTGGCGTGCCGCGAAGCCGGCATCCCGGTCGAGGTCGTCCCCGGCATCTCGAGCTCGATCGCCGTGCCGTCGGCGGCCGGGATCCCCGTGACGCACCGCGGCGTGGCCGGTACCCTTCACGTCGTGAACGGTCAGGAGACGCCGAGCGAGGCCACCCTCGCGGCCCTCCGCGACGACTCGGCCACGGTCGTCGCGCTGATGGGCGTGAGCGCCCTGCCGCGCTTCGTCGCGGCGGCCCGGGCCGCGGGGGCCCCCGCGGACCGCCCCGTCGCGTTCGTCGAGAACGGACACACGCCCGCGCAGCGGACGATCCGCACGACGCTCGCAACGGCGATTCAGGATGCCGATATCCACCGCCTCGCGAACCCCGCGGTCCTGGTGTTCGGCGAGGTCGCCCGACCCGACCTGCTGCTCCCGGCCGTGGAGCCCGCTGCGGCCGCGGCTTCGGCCGGGGCGCGCGGGGAAGGCATCGGGTGACGACACCCGCGCGGACGATCAGCACGGTGCTCCAGGGCTGCACCGTGCTGCTTCCCGTCGATCGCCGGTCGGGGGAGCTGTCGGCCGCGCTCGAGCGCCACGGCGCGCGCGTCCGCGTCGCGCCGGCGTTGACGATCGTGCCGCACGTCGACGACGAGCACCTCATCGCCCAGACGCGGCGCCTTGTCACAGACCCGCCCGACGTGGTCGTCGCCACGACCGGGGTCGGGTTCCGCGGATGGATGGAGACCGCTGACGAAGCGGGCCTGCACGACGAGCTCAGCGCCGTGATGGACCGGGCGCGCATCGTCGCCCGCGGCCCGAAGGCGCGCGGGGCGATCCAGCAGGCGGGCTTCGACGCCGACTGGGTCGCCGAGAGCGAGACCTCGGCGGAGCTGCGGGACTTCCTCGTCGCCGAGGGCGTACAGGGTCTGCACGTCGCCGTGCAGCACCACGGCTCGGGAGCCGACGGCCTCGACGAGGCGTTCGAGGCGGCGGGCGCCCGCGTCACGAGCCTGACGATCTACCGGTGGGGGCCACCCCCCGACCCCGAGGTCGTCGCCGCCTCCACCCGTCAGGTCGCGCGCGGCGAGATCGACGCCGTGCTGTTCACCTCGGCACCCGCGGCTCGCGAGTGGGTCCTGGCCGCCGACCGCGCCGACGCCCTGGCGGGGGTCGCCGCCCGCACCGCCGACGGTCGCGTGCTCGTCGCCGCGGTCGGCCCGATCACCGCCGGACCGCTGCGCGACGTCGGCATCGACCCGCTCGTCCCCGATCGCGGGCGCCTGGGCGCTCTCGTCCGGGCCGTCGTGACGCACTACGGCGGCCCCGACGCGGCCGTGCTGCGCACGAGCGCCGGGCGGCTCGGCATCCGCTCGACGGGCATCGTGCTCGAGGGCGTCTTCACCGCCCTGCCGCGGACCGGCGTCGAGATCCTGCGGGCGCTCGCCCGACACCCCGGAGCGGTGGTCTCGCGCGCCGACCTGATCGCCGCGCTGCCGACCGCCGACGCGAGCGGACACGCCGTCGAGGTCGCCGTGGCGCGCACCCGCGAGGCGCTCGGGGGGATCGACCTCATCCGCACGGTGTACAAGCGCGGATACCGGCTCGACATCGTCGACGAGGAGGACGCATGACCGCGGTGCTCATCGCCTGCGCACACGGCACGAGGTTCGAAGAGGGACGCGTCGTCGTGCGCGAACTGCTCGAGGTGCTGCGGGCGACCGCCCCCGCGGGCGTCGAGGTGCACGAGGCCTACGTCGATGTGCACGGGCCGTACGTCGCGGACGTGGTGGCCGCCGCGCGCGAGCGGACGGACGACATCGTCATCGTGCCGCTGCTGCTCTCGACGGGGTATCACACCGAGGTCGACCTCGTGGAAGCCGCCGACGGCCTCCCCGTCGCTGCAGCGCTGGGGCCGCACCCCGTGCTGGCCGAGATCCTCGTCGATCGCGTCGAGGCGACGGGCGCGGGACCGGACGACACCGTCGTGCTCGCCGCTGCGGGGTCGACGCGCCCCGGTGCGGTCGTCGATGTCGAGCGCATGGCCGGGTTGATGCGCGCAGCCGGCATCGCCGGCCCCGTCGTGACGGCCTACGCCGCCGCCTCAGAGCCCCGGATTCCGGATGCCGTGCACGCGGCGCGCGCGGAAGGGCGGCGCACGGTGGCCGCGAGCTACGTGCTGGCGCCCGGGCACTTCTCACGCGTGATCGAGAAGGCGGAGGCCGACCTGACCTCGGCACCGATCGGCGCGGATCCGCGCCTGGCCACGGTGGTGTGGGAGCGGTGGGCGGCCGCGCGCGGCGCGGTGCGCGAGCCCGACGCCGCCGACGCGGCTGCGCCTGTCGAAGCCTCCGATCGTGCGGTGGCGTCACGGGCGGAGGTGGCGGCGCCCGTCGAAGCCCCCGGCGGTGCGGTGGGTCCGGACCCTTCGACGGGCTCAGGGTCCTCGGTGGGTGTTGGGCCCTCCGCCGGCACGCCCCGCGGCGCGCGCGCACGCCTGCTTGCGCTGTTCTCGCGCGCTCGCCGCCGCGCCTGAGCGGCGCTCCGGGGCAGCGCGGGTAGGGTCGCAGTCGCCCATGCATCGCCTCCTCGTCGCCCTCTTGGCCGCCCTCGACGCCGTCCTGGCCGCCGCGGGCGGCATCGCCGTCGTGCTCGCCCCCCTCACCCTGCTGTGGGTCTTCGGACTGGGCGCCCCCGACTGGGGAGCGCTGTGGCCGGCGTCGGCGGCCGTGTGGCATCTCGGGCACCTCGTCCCGGTGACGGTGACGCTGCCCGACGCGTATCTGGCCGCCACCGGCATCGATCCGTCGTTCGCGACCTTCACCCTCTCTCTCGCCCCGTTGGCGTTCGCCGCCTTCACCGCCCTCTTCGCCGCCCGCTCGGGCGTGCGCGCCGGTGAGGCGGGCGCCGCCGTCACCGGCTGGCTGTCGGGCTCCCTGGTGTTCGCCGGGCTGGCGAGCCTCGTCGCCCTCACCTCGAACGCCGACCTCGTGGAATCCGAGACGTGGCTGGCGATCCTGCTGCCGGCGCTGCTCTTCCTCGTCCCGTCGTTCATCGGCGCGGTCGTCGGTGCCTGGCGCGTGGGCGACGACGGTCCGGTCGACGCCGTCCGCGATCGGATCGAACGGATGCCGGCCGCTTGGGCGCCCGTGCCCGGACTCGTGCTGCGCGGACTCGCCCTCACCACGCTGGGCCTCGTCGCCGTCGGCGGCGTCGTCGTGGTCGCGGGTCTCATCACGCGCTCGACCCAGGTGATCGGGCTCTACCAGGCCAGCAACGCCGACGGCATCGGCGCGACCGTCATCGCACTCGGCCAGCTCGTGTACCTGCCGACCCTCCTGCTGTGGGCGGTCGCCTTCACCGCCGGACCGGGGTTCGCCCTGGGCACCGACACCGCCGTCACGCCCGCCGCGACGCAGGTCGGCGCGCTCCCCGGCATCCCGGTGCTGGGCGCGGTGCCCGACTCCACGTCGTCGTGGCTGCTGCTGCTCGTGCTGCTGCCGGTGGGGGTCGGCGCGCTGACCGGGTGGATCCTGCGATCGCGGATGCCGTCGAGCGTCGAACCCGAACCACTGGCGCCGCGTCTCGTCGTCGCTCTCGCCGTCGCCGCGTTGACCGGCGGGGTCGGCGCCCTCGCCGCTCTGGCCTCCGCCGGGGCCATCGGACCCGGTCGGCTCGCCGACACGGGACCGCAGCCGGGGCCGCTCGCCCTCGCCCTCGGGATCGAGGTGCTGGTGGGCCTCGCCATCCTGCTGCTGAGCCCGCGCTTCGGTGCCCGCCCCGACGACGCCGACGTCTTCGCCCCGCACCGCGACGAGGCCCCCGCGTTCTCGTTCGCGCCGCGCGATCGAACGCCCTTCGACCGCGACGAGCACGCCACCGGTCCCGCCCCGGCCGTGTCCGCTCCCGGGACGGGCATCGCGCACGACGTGTGGCCGAGCTCCTACCGCGGACCCGACGACTCCGACCCGTCCGCCGCCGGCCCGTCCACCGCCGGCGACGACGAGGTGCGGGCACGCATCCGTGCCGCCTGGGCCGAGTCGAACGACGACGAGCCCCGGCGCTGAGCCGGACCCCGCGCGCGAGCGCGCCGATCCGGCTCCGGGGGAGGAGCCGCGGGCTCCGCTTCCGGAGCGCAGCCCGCGCTCCTGAGCCGCCCGCCGCCCCGCTCGGCGCGCTCCGGCGCACCTGCGTAGACTGACCTCCGTGCTCACGGTCGCCGTCCTCATCTCCGGCACCGGCTCCAACCTCCGCGCCCTGCTCGAGGCGGCCTCCGCCCCCGACTTCCCGGCGCGCGTGGTCGCGGTCGGTGCCGATCGCGAGGCCGAGGGCTTCGCGCACGCCGAGCACTTCGGCATCCCCACCTTCCTCGTGCCCTTCCGCTCGTTCGCCACGCGCGAGGAGTGGGGCGCGGAGCTCGGGGAGCAGCTGTCGGTGTGGAACCCCGACCTCGTCGTGCTCAGCGGCATGATGCGCCTGCTGCCGGCCGACCTCGTCGCCGCGTGGGAGCCGCGCATCATCAACACCCACCCCGCGTATCTGCCCGAGTTCCCGGGCGCGCACGGTGTGCGCGACGCGCTCGCCGCGGGCGTCGACCAGACGGGGGCGAGCGTCATCGTCGTCGACTCGGGTGTCGACACCGGTCCGATCCTCGCCCAGGAGCGCATCCCCGTCCTCCCCGGCGACGACGAGGACACCCTGCACGAGCGCATCAAGCCCGTCGAGCGGCGTCTGCTGATCGACGTGGTGCGACGCATCGCCGAGGGCGAGCTCGACCTCGCCGACTCGGCATCCCGAACCGCCTGACCGTGCGGCGGGTGCTCGCCCGCCGCGATCGAACCCGACTCGAGACACAGGAGCCGAACGCCATGGCCGGACCCCGACACGACCCCGCCGACTACCGTCCCCGCGACGTCGTCCCGATCCGCCGCGCGCTGGTGTCGGTGAGCGACAAGACCGGCCTGCTCGCCCTCGGCGAGGCCCTCGCCGCCGCCGGCGTCGAGATCGTCTCCACCGGCGGCTCGGCCACGCTGCTGCGCGAGGCCGGATACGACGTCACCGACGTGTCGGCCGTCACCGGCTTCCCGGAGTCGCTCGACGGGCGCGTGAAGACGCTGCACCCGAACGTCCACGCGGGCCTGCTCGCCGACCTGCGTCTCGCGTCGCACGAGGCGCAGCTCGAGGACCTCGGCATCCGTCCCTTCGAGCTCGTCGTGGTCAACCTCTACCCGTTCGTCGAGACCGTGGCATCCGGTGCCGAGGGCGACGACGTCGTGGAGCAGATCGACATCGGCGGCCCCGCCATGGTGCGCGCCTCGGCGAAGAACCACGCCAACGTCGCCATCGTCGTCTCGCCCGAGTCGTACCCCGCGATCATCGACGCGCTGCAGGCGCAGGGCGGAACCACTCTCGTGCAGCGCCGCGAGCTCGCCGCGCGGGCCTTCTCGCACACCGCCGCGTACGACACCGCGGTGTCGACCTGGTTCGCCGAGGGCACCCTCGGCGACGACATCGATCTGCCCGCGCACCTCACGATCCAGGCCGAGCGCCTGTCGACCCTGCGTTACGGCGAGAACTCGCACCAGCGCGCCGCGATCTACACGCGCGTCGGCGGACACGGCATCGCCCAGGCCACGCAGCTGCAGGGCAAGGAGATGTCGTACAACAACTACGTCGACGCCGACGCGGCCCTTCGCGCGGCCTTCGACATGGTCAAGCCCGCGGTGGCGATCATCAAGCACGCCAACCCCTGCGGTATCGCGGTCGCGGCGCCCAACGCCCTCGACCCGATCGCGTCGGCGCACCTGCGCGCGCACGAGTGCGACCCCGTCTCGGCGTTCGGCGGCGTGATCGCGGCGAATCGCACCGTGACGCTGAAGATGGCCGAGAACCTGCGCGACATCTTCACCGAGGTCATCATCGCCCCCGACTTCGAGCCCGAAGCGCTCGAGGTGTTCAAGCTGAAGAAGAACCTGCGCGTGCTGCAGCTGCCCACCGACTGGCAGCAGGAGCGCATGGATGTGCGCCTGGTCTCGGGCGGACTGCTGCTGCAGGACGCCGACCGCTTCCCCGACGACATCGAGTCGGTCGCGAAGAACTGGGAGCTCGTCTCGGGCGAGCGACCTGCCGAGGCCGACATGGAGAGCCTGATCTTCGCGTGGAAGTCGTGCCGCGCGGTGAAGTCCAACGCGATCGTGCTCGCCCAGGCCTCGGCCACGGTCGGCATCGGCATGGGCCAGGTCAACCGTGTCGACTCGTGCCGTCTCGCCGTCGAGCGTGCGGGCGACCGCGCTCGCGGTTCGATCGCGGCATCCGATGCGTTCTTCCCCTTCGCCGACGGCCCGCAGGTGCTGATCGACGCGGGCATCTCGGCGATCATCCAGCCCGGTGGATCGGTGCGGGATGCCGAGGTCGTCGACGCCGCGCGCGCCGCCGGGGTGACCATGTTCTTCACGGGGGAGCGTCACTTCTTCCACTGACCTCCGGTCGTCGTTCGACGCCGTCGCAGCTCCGGTTGCGGCGGCGTCGTCGCGTGTGCGGGGCGTGCTCCGTCGTGGCGGTGCGGGTGCGGGTGTGGGCCGCGTGGCGGTGGTGCGGGTGTGGGCTGGGTGGGGGCGTGTTCTTTCGTTCGGGGCGGAAGGTACCCGCCCCGAACGCGCGATGACGCCCCGAACCGGCTCGGCCGCCTTCCGCGGCGCGTGCGCCCCGGACGCCCGCGCGCCCGTCGAACCGACTCGGCCGCCTTCCGCGGCGCGTGCGCCCCGGACGCCCGCGCGCCCGTCGAACCGGCTCGGTCGCCCTCGGCGGGGCGCGGCACGAGGTCGGGGCGGGAGGCGATGGTGCCACGCGACGGCGAGTGGACCGCGCGATGCGCGGCACCCGGCCAGCAGAGTGGGCGGATGCAGAGAGCGTCCGGTTTCGTGGTGCGCGGGGGCCCCGTGACGGGTGGCCTCCTGCGGGGTGGGCTCGTGTGGGGTGGTCTCGGCGTGCTCGCCTTCTCGTTCACGGTCATCTTCACCCGCATCGCGGTCGCGCAGCTCGATCCGCTCTTCGTGGGCGCGGGGCGGGCCGTGGTGGCCGCGGCGATCGCGGGGATCGCGCTCGTCGCGACGCGGTCGCGGCTCCCGTCGCCCCGCCAGGCTGCGCGCCTCGTGATCGTGGGCGGGGGAGTGGTGCTGGGGTTCCCGCTGCTCACCTCGTTCGCCTTGACCACGGCACCGGCGAGCCACGGCGCCGTCGTGATCGCCGTGCTCCCCGCCGCCACCGCGGTGGCCGCGGTCATCCGCACGCAGGAGTCGCCGGGGCGGGCGTTCTGGATCGCGGCGGTGGTCGGGGCCGTCGTCGCCGTGACCTTCGCCCTGGCGGGGGGTGCCGGTGGCGTGCACGCTTCCGACCTGCTGCTGCTCGGAGCGGTCGTCGCCGCCGCCATCGGCTACGCCGAGGGTGGGGTGCTCTCTCGCGAGCTCGGCGCCTGGCAGACGATCTCGTGGGCCCTGGTGCTGTCGAGCCCGGTCATGGTGGCCCTCACCGCCGTCTCCGCGATGCGCACGCCGATCATGGCGGACCCGGCCGCGTGGGGCTCGTTCGCCTACCTCGCCGTGGTCAGCATGTTCCTCGGATTCGTCGCCTGGTACCGCGGGCTCGCCATCGGACCGATGGCCCGCGTCAGCCAACTCCAGCTCGCTCAACCGGTGCTCTCCCTCGCGTGGGCGGCTCTGCTGCTCGGGGAGCAGCTGACCGCCGTCACCGTCGTGGGGGGACTCGCGGTGATCGCGTGCGCGGCGATCGCCGTGACGGTCCGTCAGCGATCGACGGCGCGAGCGAGCGCGCCGACTCGGGGCGCGACGGATGCCGCCGCGTTCACGCGCTCATCTCGATGAGCTTGGCGACGGTGTTGTTGTTGCGCGCGGTACCGACGACGCCGAGACGTCTCTCGAACCACCCGGCCTGCAGCTTCGATCCGCCGATCCCCTCCGGGTAGCGCACGAAGACCTCACGGCCGTCGACCACCGCCTCTTCGGGAACGCCCTGCGGCAGCTCGAGCGTCGTCGTCGCCTCGCCGTCGAGGAACACGGTCTGCACCCATCGCCCCTCGGCCGCATCGGCCCAGGGGTTGCGCGCCCGGGCGTCGACGAGTTCGCGGTGCGTGCGCACGAGCACGGGCAGATCGAAGCCGAAGGCGTCTCGGACGGTGTCGCGGATCACCGCCGCGAGATCGTCGGCGGCGCGGCCGTCGTCGTCGAGCACGAGGTTGCCGGCGACCTGCAGCGTGTCGACGTCTCCGAGGCCGGCGGATGCCAGCGCCTCGCGCAGCGCGGGCATCTTCAGGGCCGTGGGGCCACCGACCCCGCGGATCAGCGCCACGACGCGCGGCATGGTGCGGCCCTCCTCCATCGAGCGGTCGGTTCGAAGGGGGCCGACGACAGCACCGCGCCGTGTCTCACGCCGAGTCGCGCCCCAACGTCTCGAGCAGGCGCAGCCAGACCTCGCTCACCGTCGGGTACGACGGCACCGCGTGCCAGAGGCGCTTCACGGGGACCTCGCCCACCACGGCGATCGTCGCGGAGTGCAGCAGCTCGGCGATGTCGGGGCCGACGAAGGTCGCCCCCACGAGCACGCCGCGATCGGTGTCGACGATCGCGCGGGCCTTGCCGACGTAGGCGTCGGACTGCTCGCTCGAGCCCGCGACGCTGGCCAGGTCGTAGTCGAGCACCGTGACGTTGAGGCCCCTGTCTTCCGCCTTCGCGGCGGTGAGACCGACGGATGCCACCTCGGGATCGGTGAACGTGACCTGGGGCACGGCGTCGTGGTCGGCGGTGGCGACGTGAGCGCCCCACGGGGCGTCGTCGACCTCGTCGCCCTTCGCGCGTGCGGCGATGACGTCGCCCGCGGCCCGCGCCTGGTACTTGCCCTGGTGGGTGAGGAGCGCGCGGTGGTTGACGTCTCCGACCGCGTACAGCCAGTCCGAGCCCCGCACGCGGAGGGTGTCGTCGACGTCGAGCCACTCGCCCGGGACGAGTCCGACGGCCTCCACTCCCAGGTCGTCGGTGCGGGGGACGCGTCCGGTCGCCACGAGCACCTCGTCGGCGGTGACGGTCGTGCCGTCGGACAGCTCGAGCACGACGCGGCCGTCGTCGTCGCGGCGCGCCGACGCGGCATCCGCCCCCGTCTTGACGGTCGCACCGCGGTCGCGGAGGGAGGATGCGACGAGCTCGCCGGCGAACGGCTCGTTTCCGCCCAGCAGTCCGGAGCGCGCGATGATGGTGACCTGTGTGCCGAGGCTCTGGAACGCGGTGGCCATCTCGGCACCGACGACGCCACCGCCGATGATGGCGAGCGAGCCGGGGATCCGTTCGACGGCGGTCGCTTCGCGGCTCGTCCAGGGCGAGACGTCGGCGAGGCCGGGGATGTCGGGGAGGAGTGCGGCGGAACCCGTGCACACGGCGACCGCGTGCCGAGCGACGAGATCGGTCGTGGTGCCGTCGGCGGCGGTGACGCGCACCGTCTTCTCGCCCGTGAGCCGCCCGTGTCCGCGGACGAGGTCGATGCCGGCGCCCTGCAGCCACTGCACCTGACCCGAGTCGTCCCAGTTGCTCGTCATCGTGTCGCGGCGTCGCAGAACAGCGGCCACGTCGAGCTCGCCCGTGACCGCCTGCTTCGCGCCGTCGACGTCACGTGCGGCGCGGAGGGCCGCGCCGCTGCGCAGGAGTGCCTTCGACGGCATGCATGCCCAGTAGGAGCACTCGCCGCCGACGAGCTCGGACTCCACGATGACGGCGGTGAGACCGGCCTGCACGGCGCGGTCGGCCACGTTCTCGCCCACGGGGCCCGCGCCGATGACGATCAGGTCGTATTCGCGTTCGCTCATGCCCTCACGCTAGCGACGGGCACCGACATCGGGGAGGGGTTGCGGCGATGGCCTCGTCGCTGGATGGCCCCGGGGCCGGCGCGGCCGCCCGGGGGCCACTTCCGTCGCCCCGGGGGGAGTCGGGCGCGCCGAGTCGGGGCGCAGGGTGGCCCCAGGGCCACCTCCGTCGCCCCGGGGCCACCTGCGCCCTTGTCGCCACCCCGTCTCCGCCCGCGCTTTCGCGGCCGCCCACGGCCGTGTCCGATTTCCGCCAGCCGATGTCGGAGGTCGGTGGCAGGGTGGATGCCATGACCCCCACCACCGCCGACGCGCCGGGCTTCACCGAGCGCTACCGCGTGATCCAGTCGCGCGACCGACGCTTCGACGGGCAGTTCGTCACGGCCGTGCGATCGACGGGCATCTACTGCCGTCCGAGCTGTCCGGCGCGCACCCCGAACGAAGAGAACGTCACCTTCTACGCCACCTCCGCCGCAGCGCACGAGGCGGGCTATCGCGCGTGCAAGAGGTGTCTGCCCGAAGCCGCCCCGGGTTCGCCCCTGTGGGACGTACGCGGAGACGTCGTGGCCCGCGCCATGCGCCTCATCGCCGACGGAGTGGTCGATCGCGAGGGCGTCCCGGGCCTCGCCCGCCGCCTGGGGTATTCGTCGCGTCACCTTACGCGACTCCTCGCCGCCGAGCTCGGTGCGGGTCCGCTCGCCCTCGCGCGAGCCCATCGCGCCCACACCGCGCGGGCCCTGCTCGTGGGCACCGACCTGTCGTCGGCCGACGTGGCCTTCTCGGCAGGATTCTCGAGCGTCCGTCAATTCACCGAGACCATCGGCGAGGTGTTCGGGATGACGCCCAGCGCCCTGCGCGCGCGCCGTTCGGCGACCGCGCGCGCCGAGGCGGCGGCGGGCGAGATCGATCTGGCGCTTCCGGTACGCGGGCCCATCGACACGGTCGGGCTCTTCGGATGGATGCGGGCGCACGCGATCCCGGGTGTCGAAGTCGGCGACGACCGCTCGTTCGCACGGGTGGTGCGCCTTCCCGGTGGCCCCGCGTGGTTCGAGGTGCGCCGCGCCGACGACAAGCTGCGCCTGCGCGCGCGGCTGAGCGCGCTCGCCGATCTCGGCACGCTCATCGCACGGGTCAGGCGACTGTTCGATCTCGATGCCGACCCGCGCGCGATCGACGACGCCCTCGCGCGGCATCCCGAACTCGCTCCCGCCGTCGCCGCGATCCCCGGTGTCCGGGTGCCGGGGGCGATGGATGCCGACGAGATGCTGTTACGCGCCATGATCGGCCAGCAGATCAGCGTCGCCTCGGCCCGCACCATGCAGGGGCGACTCGCCGCCGAGCTGGGTGAGTCCGCGAGCGTGGCGCCCGAGCCGATGACGCTGTTCCCCCCGCCGGCCGTGATCGCCGAACGCGGACTCGAGGTGCTGCGGGGGCCGGCCGCGCGCATGCGCGCGATCGTCGAGGCCGCCGCAGCCTTGGCCGACGGCTCACTCGAGATCGGGCCCGGCGACGACGGCGCCGAGCAGCGGGAGCGGCTCCTCGCCCGGCGGGGGATCGGCCCGTGGACCGCCGACTACGTGCGCATGCGTGTCCTCGGCGACCCCGACGTGCTGCTCCCCGGAGACGTCGCAGCGCGCGCCGGTGCCGCGCAGCTCGGTCTGCCGTCCGATCCCGCCGGGTTCACCGCCTGGTCGCAGCGCCTGGCTCCGTGGCGCAGCTACGCGATGGCGCACTACTGGTACGCCGCCCCGGTGACCCAGGCCTGGCGCTCGCCCGCCGAGACGGCGGCTGCGGCGGCTGTCGACCGGCCGCGGCGCCGCGCCGCGGGGGTCGACGTCGTCGCGAACGGTCTCGCCGTGGCGATCGATGACGCCGCCCCCGTGGCACCCGCCGCCCCAGCGGCACCCGCGGCACCCGCCGCCGCGGCCGCGGCGCGGCCCACCCCCGCATCCCGCCCCGCACCGATCCCCGCCCCCGACGCAGAAAGCGAGACCCCCGCATGACCACGGCCACCCTGCAGTTCGTCGACACCCCCGACGGCCCCTTCGCGATCCTTGCCGACGCCGCCGATCGCGTGATCGTGTCGGGATGGACCGACGACCGCGACGCCGTCCTCGCCCGCCTGCGGCCCGACCGCCGTCCCGACCTCGTGTCCCCGGGCGAGACCGCCGCGGCCGAGGCGGTCCGCGCCTACTACGCGGGCGATGTCGCGGCGATCGACGACGTCGAGGTCGCGCAGCACGGTACGGCCCTCCAGCTCGCCGGGTGGCAGGGCCTGCGCCGTATCGCGCCCGGTTCCCCGCTGACCTACACCGGGTTCGCCGCGGCGCTGGGCTCGCCCACCGCGGTGCGGGCCGCGGCATCCGTCTGCGCCCGCAATGCGGTCGCCCTGTTCGTCCCGTGCCACCGCGTTCTGCGAGGAGACGGGACGATGGGCGGATTCGCGTGGGGCACCGCGGTCAAGCAGAGCCTCCTCGCGCGGGAAGCGGCGGCCTGAGCGGCGAAGACACCCTTGCCTTCAGCGTTCTCACAGGGATACTCTGGAGGGCTGTCGTTCCCCCGGCGATGGCTTCACCAGATCAAGGAGGATGCCATGGACCAGATCGACGCCCCCGTCGCCCCGGCCGCCGCGTTCTCCGTCGCCGCGCGTCCCGGCCGACGCTCCTAGGGCCCGCGTCCGCGCTCCGGCGCTCGCGCTTCCGCCCTGACCGACGAAACCCGTCGCGCCCTCGGCTTCCCTGTCCGCGCCCGATCCCGGCGCCCGCTTCGACCCCCTGAGGATCATGACCACCTCGACGACTCCGAAACGTCTCTCCACGCCGCGCGCTCTCGCGCGGTTGCTGCCCATCGCGCGGCCGGTGCTGCCGCGCCTCATCGCGGGCGCCGTCACGGCGCTCATCGCGAGCCTCCTCGCCCTCGCCATCCCGCTCGTCCTCGAGCAGATCGTCGCGGGCCCCATCGCCTCCCTCGACCCCGCCGCGCTCGTGTGGGGCTCGCTCGCCGTGCTCGCGCTCGGCCTCGCCGAGGCGGCGATGGTGTGGCTGCGTCGGTGGTTCGTGCTCGCGCCGGCGACCAAGGTCGAATACGACCTGCGCCAGTCGTTCTACTCGCGCCTGCAGCGGCTGCCCGTCGCCTTCCACGACCGGTGGCAGTCGGGGCAGCTCCTCTCCCGCATGATGCAGGACATCAGCATGCTGCGCCGGTGGCTCGCCTTCGGTGTCATCCTGCTCGTCGTCAACATGCTGACGATCGCGATCGGCGCGATTCTGCTCTTCCGCTGGCACTGGCTGCTCGGAGCACTGTTCCTCGTCACCTCGGCCCCGGTGATCTACGTCGGCTTCCGCTTCGAGAAGCGGTACGGCGCCCTCACCCGTCAGAGCCAGGATCAGGCGGGCGATCTCGCGACCTCCGTCGAAGAGAGCGTCCACGGCATCCGCGTGCTCAAGGCCTTCGGCCGCGGAAAGCACGCGCTGCAGAAGTTCACCCGCCAGGCGGAGTCGCTGCGTGAGACCGAGATCGACAAGGCCCGCGCGGTCGGCTGGATCTGGTTCTGGCTCGTGCTGCTGCCCGACATCGCCTTCGCCGTCTGCCTCGGCGCGGGGATCGTGCTGGCGCAACTCGAGCAGCTGCAGGTCGCCGAGCTCGTGGCCTTCTTCGCCATGGCCACCGTGCTGCGCTGGCCGATGGAGTCGATCGGCTTCCTCTTCTCGTTCCTGCTCGACGCGCGCACCGCGACCGACCGCATCTTCGAGGTGTTCGACGAGCAGAACACGATCGTCGACCCGGAGAACCCGCGTTCGATCGCCGCACCGCGCGGCGAGCTCACCTTCGAGGGCGCCCACTTCCGCTATCAGGATGCCGCCGGCACCGAGCCCGATCTGCTCGACGGGATCGATCTGACGCTGCGCCCGGGCGAGACGATGGCCCTCGTGGGCCTGACCGGCTCCGGCAAGACCACGCTCACGACCCTGCCTGGCCGGCTCTACGACGTCACGGGCGGACGCGTGCTGCTCGACGGCGTCGACGTGCGCGAGCTGTCGCTCGCCGAGCTGCGGCGCCAGGTCGGCATGGCCTTCGAAGACGCGACCCTGTTCTCGCAGACGGTGCGCGACAACGTCCTCCTCGGGCGCGAAGACCTCGTCCCGGGCTCGCCCGAGGCGGAGGAGATCCTGCGCGAAGCCCTGCAGGTCGCTCAGGCCCAGTTCGTGCACGACCTGCCCGACGGTGTCGACACCGTCATCGGCGAGGAGGGGCTCAGCCTCTCGGGCGGCCAGCGTCAGCGTCTCGCCCTTGCGCGAGCGGTCGCCGCCCGCCCCGCCGTCCTCGTGCTCGACGATCCGCTGTCGGCGCTCGACGTCGACACCGAGGCCCTCGTCGAAGACGCCCTGCGCGAGGTCCTCAGCGAGACGACGGCCCTGGTCGTCGCCCACCGGCCCTCGACGGTCACCCTGGCCGATCGCGTCGCGCTGCTGGAGAACGGGCGCGTCACGGCGGTCGGCACCCATTCCGAGCTGCTGCGCGAGAGCGAGCACTACCGCTACGTCATCTCGAGCCTCGAAGAAGCCGAGCGCGAGGCGCGGACGGGAGCCATCTCGATCATCGCTCCCGACGAGGACTTCGCGGACACCGACGGGCGCCGGGCCACGGCATCCGGAGACGCCCCCACCGACGACGCCCTCACCGAGAAGGAGGCGACCCGATGAGCACCGCGACCGTGTCCGGGACCAGCGGCGAAGACCGCTCCGACTACACGCGCGCCGAGAGCAAGGCCATCCGGCAGCGCTCCCTCCGCCTGCTCGGATCGCTCGTGTCACCGCTGCGGTGGCAGCTCGTGCTGGCTGCGGCCGTGCTCGTCGTCTCGACGGCACTGCGTGTGGCCGGTCCCGCGCTGATCGCCTACGGCATCGACAACGCGCTGCCCGCCGTCATCGAGCGCAGCGATTGGATGCCGACCTACGGCGTTGTCGGCGTGTACCTGCTCGCGGGCATCGGCGGTGCCGTGCTGATCGGCTGGTACGTGGTCGTCGCCGCGCGTCTGACGCAGGCGATCATGCTCGACCTGCGCAAGCGCATCTTCCTGCACACGCAGAAGCTCAGCCTCGAATTCCACGAGTCGTACACCTCCGGCCGCATCATCTCGCGTCAGACGAGCGACCTCGACACCATCCGCGAGCTGCTCGACGGCGGACTGAACGAGCTGGTGTCGGGGGTGCTCTACGGCCTGTTCACCCTCGCCGCGCTCTTCCTCATCGACTGGCAGTCGGGGCTGATCCTCACCGTCATGGGCATCCCGATGTACCTGCTCATGCGCTGGTTCTACACGCGCTCGCAGGTCATCTACCGGGAGTCGCGCGTCATCAGTGCGCAGGTCATCGTCAAGTTCGTCGAGACCATGACGGGTATCCGCGCCGTGAAGGCGTTCCGCAAGGAACCCCGCAACGACGCCGAGTTCGGCGCGCTCGCCGCGGATTACCGCGACGTCAACATGCGCTCGATCCGTCTGTTCGGAACGTTCGAGCCGGGGATCATGGCGGTCGCCGCCGTCTCGGTGGCCGTCGTGCTGCTGTGGGGCGGCGGTCGCGTCATCGCCGGTCCGCTCGAGATCGGCGTACTGACGGCCGCCGTGCTGTACGTGCGCAACTTCTTCTCGCCCCTGCAGGAGGTCGCGTTCTTCCTGAACTCCTACCAGTCCGCCACCGCGGCACTGGAGAAGGTGTCGGGCGTCCTCGAGGAGGAGCCGACGGTTCCCGACCCGACCGACCCCGTCGACCTGTGGAGTGCCCGCGGGCACGTCCGCTTCGACGAGGTCACCTTCGGCTACACCGAGGGTCGGGTCATCCTGCCGAACTTCACGCTCGACATCCCCGCGGGGCAGACGATCGCCCTCGTCGGCACCACCGGCGCCGGCAAGACGACGCTCGCGAAGCTCATCTCGCGCTTCTACGACCCGACGCAGGGTGCCGTCACCCTCGACGAGGTCGATCTGCGTCGCCTGCATCCGAAGGATCTCCGCCGCGCGATCGTCATGGTCACCCAGGAGGCGTACCTCTTCAGCGGAACGGTCGCCGACAACATCGCGCTCGGCAAGCCCGACGCCACGATGGACGAGATCCGCGCCGCCGCCCGTGCGGTGGGCGCCGACGGCTTCATCTCGAAGCTGCCCGACGGCTACGACACCGACGTGAACAAGCGCGGCGGTCGGGTCTCTGCGGGCCAGCGTCAGCTGATCTCCTTCGCGCGCGCCTTCCTCGCCGACCCCGCGGTGCTGATCCTCGACGAGGCGACGGCGTCGCTCGACATCCCGAGCGAGCGTCTCATCCAGGATGCGCTGCAGACGTTGCTGGCCGACCGCACGGCGATCATCATCGCGCACCGCCTGTCGACGGTCGCGATCGCCGACCGCGTGCTGGTGATGGAGCACGGTCGCATCATCGAGGACGACACCCCCGCCGCCCTCATCGCCGGGACGGGCAAGTTCGCGCAGCTGCACGCGGCCTGGCGGGAGTCGCTCGTCTGACCCCGGGCGCCGAGAACATCGGATGCCACGCCCCCGCCTGACGCGGGGCGCGTGGCATCCGTCGTCAGTCACGCGGAGCGCGGCGGCGAGCCCGTAGGTCGAGGACGCCCCGCAGGACGGACGTCACGGCAGCGGAAAGCAGAATGGCCGTGGTGGCGATGCTCCACCAGTGCGGAGTCGAGCCCAGCTGAACGAGGCTGTAGGCCGCGAGCGCGACCCCGAAGGGGATGGAGAACCACGGTCCGGACACGGGGACACCGTACGAGGAAGCGGATCCTCCGTACGCCCGGAGGCTACAACCTCACCCGGGAAGCAGAAGTGGTTCGCCTCACACGCGAACGCGCGCGATGACCTCGCCGTACTCCGTCTCGTCGACGGGCTCGAAGCCGACGCGCTGGAAGAAGGCCTCCGGGCCGCCGACGCCGGGCTCGTAGATGACATCGACGTGGTCCATGCCGCGACGGCGCGCCTCTTCGAGGAGCTGCCCGAGCGCGAAGCTGCCCACACCGCGGCCCTGGTCGTCGGCGTCGACGTTGATGCGCCACAGGACGGAACGGAAGTGCTCCTCGGGCGCCTCGCCGTCGAAGTTGGCGCTCACGAAGCCGACGACCTCGTCGCCGTCGAGCACGACGCGCTGCCACGACGTCGACGGGTTCATCACGGTCGCGGCGATGCCGTAGCTGACCGGGGCGAGGAACTGCTCCTGGCCGGGCTTGAGCGAGAGATTGTTCACGGCCACGATCGTGGCGGCGGACAGTTCGACGAGACGCAGGTCAGCCATGCGCCCAGGCTAGCGGCACCGTCGTCCCGGCCCCAAGATCCCATGCCACCGCATGCGTTCGGCGTCATGGTTTTCGCGCCCCCGCCCGCCCGCCGCCCCGCCCCGGACACCCGCCGTAGGCTGAATCGATGGATGCCGCCACCCCGCCGCCCGCGCGCCCTCCCCGCGCCGAAGACGGACCGGCGGGCCGATGGAAGATCGCCCGCGCGTGCGTCCTCCACGTGGCGCGAGAGGCGCAGGGCGCCACGGTCGACGCGGTGTCGGCTGCTCTGGCGCGGGCGCACCTGCGCCCGGCGCCGGAACGCACGAGCTCCGCCGATCCGGGGGCGACGGGCGAGAGTCTCTGGGTGTGGGAGCGCGGCGACGTCGTCAGCGAGGCGCTGTTGAACAACACCGGGTTGTCCCTGTTCACGACGCGCATCGGGCCGTTCTCCCTGAAGGCCGTGGTCGTCGTGACGGCGCGCGTCGAGCGAGAGGAGTGCCGCGTGATCGTGTCGATGGTGGTCGGCAGTCAGCTCGCCGACGAGATCTCCCGCGAGGTGGATGCTGCGATCGACGGTCTCGCCGCGAAGGGCGCCCGGATCGAGGGGCCGGGGTGGATGCGCGTCGCCGACCTTCCTCGCGACACCATGGCGCATCCGAAGACGGCCCGGGAGCACGGCATCCGCGCCTGAACGGAGTCCACACGACAGGGGGGCGCCGAGTGGAACTATCTCGACATCAAGAGACTTTGCCCTGGTGCGATAGGCTGGTTCGCAACCCTGGCCGCCTCTACGGAGAGATCTGACGTGCCCGATTCCACCATCATCTACACGTACACCGACGAGGCGCCGGCTCTCGCCACCGCGTCGTTCCTGCCCATCGTGCAGGCCGTCACGAAGCAGGCGGGCGTCGACGTCGAGACCCGCGACATCTCGCTCGCCGGCCGCATCCTCGCGGCCTTCCCGCAGCGCCTCACTCCCGAGCAGCAGGTGGGCGACGCCCTCGCCGAGCTCGGCGGTCTCGCGACGCTGCCCGAGGCGAACATCATCAAGCTGCCGAACATCTCGGCATCCATCCCTCAGCTCAAGGCGGCGATCGCCGAGCTGCAGGCGCAGGGCTACGACATCCCCGACTACCCCGACGAGGCGTCGAGCGTCGATGAGAAGGACGTCCGCGCCCGGTACGACCGCATCAAGGGCTCGGCCGTGAACCCCGTGCTGCGCGAGGGCAACAGCGACCGCCGCGCGCCCCTGGCGGTGAAGAACTACGCCAAGAAGCACCCGCACCGCAACAAGGCGTTCGGCGAGGGCTCGAAGACCCGCGTCGCGACCCTCGGCCACGACGACTTCCGCTCGAACGAGAAGTCGGTCGTCATCGCCGACGACGACGTGCTCACCATCCAGCACGTCTCGGCCGACGGCACCACGAAGACCCTCAAGGACGGCCTCAAGGTCCTCCAGGGCGAGATCGTGGATGCCACGTTCCTCTCGGCCGCGGCCCTCGACGCGTTCCTCGCCGACACGCTGGCCGAGGCCAAGGCCGACGACGTGCTCTACTCGGTGCACCTCAAGGCCACGATGATGAAGGTCAGCGACCCGATCATCTTCGGTCACGTCGTGAAGGCCTTCTTCGCCGATGTCTTCGACCGTCACGGCGACGCCCTCGCGGCCGCCGGGCTCACCCCGAACGACGGCCTCGGCTCGATCCTCGCGGGTCTGGCGAACGTCGAGGGCGGCGAGGCCATCGCGGCCGAGATCCGCGCCGGTCTCGAGAACGGCCCCCGCCTCTCGTACGTGAACAGCGACAAGGGCATCACCAACCTGCACGTGCCCTCCGACGTCATCGTCGACGCCTCGATGCCCGCGCTCATCCGCAACGGCGGCAAGCTGTGGGGCGCCGACGGGGGAGAAGACGACACCCTCGCCGTCATCCCCGACTCCTCGTACGCCGGTGTCTACCAGGCGACCATCGAGGACGTCATCGCCAACGGTCCGCTCGACCCGGCGACCATCGGCTCGGTACCGAACGTCGGTCTCATGGCTCAGGCCGCCGAGGAGTACGGCAGCCACGACAAGACCTTCGAGATCCCGGCCCCGGGCCGCGTGCAGGTCGTCGCCTCGAACGGCGACGTGCTGCTCGAGCACGAGGTGAGCACGGGCGACATCTGGCGCGCGACGCAGACCAAAGACGTGGCTGTCCGCGACTGGGTGAAGCTCGCCGTCACGCGCGCCCGCGCGACCGGCGTTCCGGCCGTGTTCTGGCTCGACGAGACCCGCGCGCACGATCGCAACCTCATCGCCAAGGTGCACGAGTACCTCGCCGACCACGACACCGAGGGCCTCACCATCGAGATCCTCGCTCCGGCCGAGGCCACGCGGTACTCGCTCGAGCGCATCCGCCGCGGTGAGGACACGATCTCGGTCACCGGCAACGTGCTGCGTGACTACCTCACCGACCTGTTCCCGATCCTCGAGGTGGGCACGAGCGCCAAGATGCTCTCGATCGTGCCGCTGCTCGCGGGCGGTGGCCTGTTCGAGACCGGTGCCGGTGGCTCCGCCCCCAAGCACGTGCAGCAGCTCGTCGAGGAGGACTACCTCCGCTGGGACTCGCTGGGTGAGTTCTTCGCCCTCGCGGCCTCTCTCGAGCACCTCGCCGACACGACGGGCAACGACCGCGCCCGCGTGCTCGCGCAGACGCTGGATGCCGCGACCGGCACGTTCCTCGAGAACGACAAGTCGCCGGGCCGTGCGCTCGGCACGATCGACAACCGCGGCAGCCACTTCTACCTCGCGCTGTACTGGGCTGAGGAGCTGGCGAAGCAGACGACGGATGCCGACCTGGCCGCCGTCTTCGCCCCTGTCGCCGAGAAGCTGGAGGCGGAGGAGCAGACCATCGTGTCCGAGCTCAACGCGGTCCAGGGCCACCACGCCGAGATCGGCGGCTACTACCGCCCCGACACGGCGCTCGTCGAGAAGGTCATGCGCCCCTCGGCCACGCTGAACGCGGTCATCGACGCGCTGCGTTGATCGCCTGATCCCGAGAGGGGCGGATGCCATCGGCATCCGCCCCTCTTTCGTCGTCGCCCCGCCCCGAGACCGTGCGCTGGGCCGATCCGTCGGCCCGGGTCGGCGTGCACAGCTCCTGCAGAGCCGCCGCTCCCGCTGGCGATGAACATTCGGCCGAGCCGTAGCGCAGGAGTTGTGCGCGCGAGGGACCCGATCCCGGGGCGGACGGGCCGGCCGAGGAGGGGAACTCCTGCGGTGCGTCGCGCCCACGGGGACGGCCCGCGTGATGTCGCGCCCGCGTGAGCGGACGGGCTGTCGCACGCCCACTCGAGGGAGGGGCCCCGAAACGGGACGAGGGGCGGATGCCGAATGGCATCCGCCCCTCTTCTGAAGGATCCGGGCTCAGTAGTGGACCGACACCTCGGTGCCGCGGTAGGCCCAGTCGTACAGCTCCTTGGCCTGCGGGATGGTCATGTTGATGCAGCCGTGGCTCATCGGCGTACCGAAGTTGTTGTGCCAGTAGGTGCCGTGGAAGCCCTCGTCGCCGTTGAAGTAGGCGACCCAGGGGACGTCCTTCGTGCAGTAGTCGTAACCGGGGACGCAGCCCATGTCCTGCATGGCCGTCTTCCAGCCGATGCGGAACTCGCCGGTGTGGGTGGCGTGGTCGCCCGCGCCCGACGAGATCGTGTAGGTGCGGTACACCTGCCCGTTCTGCCAGAGCGTCGTGGTCTGCGTGCTGAGGTTGACGTCGATACGGCGCTCGGTCTTCGTCGTCTCGAACGGCGTCTCGGCCACGGTCAGGGCGTACCGCCCGTTGCCCTCGGCGAGCTGCGTGGCGAAGGCCGCGGCGATGCCGGCGGTGTCGCCGAGCGAGCGTCCGGTCTGACCCTCGGTGTTGGTGTGGATGACCTCTCCGCCGGTGTCGACGATCACGTCGGCGTTGATCGCCCCACGATCGACCGCGGCGGGGAGCCCGGCGACCGCATCCTGGATCGCGGCCTCGTCGGCCGAGATCGCGAACGCGCCCTTGCCGTCGGGAGTGACGGTGAGCCACGAGGCGGCGGTGGCGCGGTCGACGGTGACGGTGCGCTCGTCGCCGACGTAGAAGCCGGCCGAATCGAGAATGCCGTTGAGCGTGCCGACCGCGGCCGCGGCCTCGTCGGTGGAGACGGGGGCGTCGACGGGCACGAGCGAGGCCTCGACGGTGGTCGCAGCGGTGCCGGCGTCGAATGCCGACTGCAGCGCCGCGGTAACCGCTGTGACATCGATGCCTTCGCCGGCCTCGGCGGGGGTGGTCACGTAGGCCTGCGACCCGGCGTCATACGCGACGGTCGCGTCGACGGGAGCGCGGTACGCGCCGGGGGCCTTGTCGCGAAGAGCTGCGGCGGCCTCGGCCTCGTCGATCTGGACGGACACGCCCGTCCCCTGCGGGAACCACGACGAGGGCTTCCACATCGGGTTGTCGGCGAAGGCCTTGTCGGCGAGGGCTGCCGCGTCGACGGTCGCGCCGAGGTCGGCACCGGTCACGACGACCTCGCCCGCGGGGCTCTCGACCGTGACGGCCGTCTGCGCCAGACGCGACTCGATGGCCTGCGCCGCAGCGCCGGCCGTGAGACCGCCGATCTGCACGCCGGCGACCGAGGCCCCGGGGGCGATCAGCACGAGCGACGCGGCGATGAGGGCCACGGCCGTGGCACCGGCGGGGATGCCGATCCACAGGCCGGAGCGGTTCTTGCGCGGCTGGGGCTCGGCGGGAGCCCAGGCGTACGTCGCGCCGTCGGTGCCAGGTGCGCCGTCGGTCATAGTCAAACCCCCCGGAAGTCAGTCTTCCCATGGTAGAGGCGCACACTGCGCGTCTGCCCTGAGCAATATCACGGTCTGATCACGCCCGTGGCGCGACGCGGCCGTGCCGGCCGGGAAGCGCGACTCAGGGAGCGAACACCTTGCCGGGGTTCAGGATGCCGAGGGGATCGAAGACGCGGGCGATGTCTCGTTGCAGGGCCCACTGATCGTCGCCCAACTCCTCGGCGAGCCAGCGTCGCTTGAGCACGCCGATGCCGTGCTCACCGGTGAGCGTGCCGCCGAGCGCGAGCGCCGCGCGGAACAGCTCCTCCGCCGCCTCCCACACCACCGGGGGGACCTCGGGCCCCTCGAAGACGAAGTTCGGATGCAGGTTGCCGTCGCCCGCGTGGGCGACGGCGGGGATGACGAGGCCGTACTGCCGTTCGATGCGGGCGATCTCGTCGAACATGTCGGGAAGCGCGCTGCGGGGTACCGACACGTCCTCGATGAGGGGGGTGCCGAGCGTCTCCATCGCCGGGTGCATGGCCCGCCGCACCGCGAGCAGCTCCTCGCCCTGGGCCGCGTCGGCCGCGACCGACACGCGCCCTCCCTCGGCCTCGAGCACCGCGGCGATCGCCCGCGCTTCATCGACCGCGGCGGGGCCGTCGGTCTGGATCGTCACCTGCGCCGCGCCCGCGGGAGGGGCGGGCAGCGAGAGCAGGCGGTGCACGGCGGCGAGGCTCGTGGCATCCATCAGCTCCATGATCGCGGGCTGCACTCCGGATGCCGTGACCGCGGCGCAGGCGACGGCGGCGGCGCGCACGCCGTCGAACAGGGCCGTCAGGGTCACACGCTCGCCTTCGACGAGGCGGCGGAGCTTGAGGGTCGCGCCCACCACCACGCCGAGTGTGCCCTCGGATCCGATCACGAGCGAGGTGAGGTCGAGGCCGGTCACCCCCTTCACGCTGCGGTGGCCGAGGTGGAGGAGGCGGCCGTCGGCGAGCACGAGGTCGACGCCGAGCACAGCGTCGCGCACCACGCCGTACTTCGCGCACAGCAGGCCACCCGCACCGGTGGCGATGTTGCCGCCGACGGTGGAGATGGCCCGGCTCGCGGGGTCGGGGGCCCACCAGACTCCGTGAGATTCGAGGTGGGTGTTGAGGTCGGCGTTCAGGATGCCGGGTTCGACGACGGCCAGCAGATCGTCGGGGCGCACCTCGAGCACGCGGTCCATCGCGCGCACCGACAGGCTGATCTCACCGCCGCCGGTGTTGGCGCCGCCCGCGAGTCCCGTCCCCGCTCCGCGCGGCACGACGGGCGTGCGCGTGGCGGTGGCGATGCGCATGACGGCCTGGACGTCGGCGACGGATGCCGCGTGCACCACCGCGAGGGGGAGGCCCTCGGCCGCGTGGCCCGATTTGTCGGCGCGAGCCGCCTCGAGGGCGGCGGGGGCGGTGTCGACGCGCGCGCCGAGTTCGGCCCGGAGCAGCGCGAGGACGTCGTCACCCGCGCGCTGCGACGGCGTGAGGTGCGCCGTCTCGTCTGTCATGCCAGGCGCCGGCGGCCGTTCAGGGCGCCGAAGACGACGGCGACGATGGCGAAACCGAGGCCGATCCAGGCCTGGCCCATGCTCCACCACGCCACGGTGGCCGCGGCGTAGACGAACAGCTCGACGATGGCGCGCACGAAGGGGTGCACGGCGAGCACCGCGCGGGGTGAGACGAACAGGGCCCAGACGACCACGGCCAGGGCCGGGGCGCCGATGCCGGCCACGATGTTCCACGGCAGCGGCCACGCGGTGAAGCCCCAGATGGCGAGCGTCACGAAGGCGAAGAGGCCGCAGACGACGCTGCCGATCTCGACCGCCGTCGGCCGCGGGCGCATGCCGGGAGCGAGGGGCGCCTGCGCGCGGACGTTGGGGGAGTCGGTCACCCCGCCATTTTACGCGGGCCCGCGGGCTCGGCATCCGGGATCGCTCACCGTCGAGCCGATCGCGCCGCAACCGAGGTCCCTGAGCCTGTCGAAGGGACCGGGCCCGCGCCGACCGCGGCGGCGTCGGCACGCTCAGCCCCCTCGCCCAGCTCAGGTCCCTGAGCCTGTCGAAGCCACCGGGACCCGCAGAGGCCCCGGTGGCTTCGACGAGCTCCGCCACCTCTGCGTCGGACAGGGCTGACGCGGACCGTGGCGCCTTCGACATTCTCAGCCCCCTCCGCGTCGAGAGGAACCTGTGGAGCAACGGTGGATGCCGGGTCACGCGAGGCCGCGCACGTGATACGCGATACAGTGGCACCGTCGCGACTGGCGTTGAGGTGGGACACCACCGGGGAGCGACCGCTTGACGGTATTCGACCGCACGCCTGGGTCGATGCGGTATCTCCGCGGACTCGCCGAGTCCGCGGCATCCGGAACCATCGTCAAGGAGATCGCATGACCGATCCGTACTTCAACGCCCCTCTCTCGGAGGTCGACCCCGAGATCGCCGAGGTCCTCGAGCGCGAACTGAACCGCCAGCGCGGCTTCCTCGAGATGATCGCGTCGGAGAACTTCGTGCCCGTCTCGGTGCTGCAGTCGCAGGGCTCGGTGCTGACCAACAAGTACGCCGAGGGCTACCCCGGACGCCGCTACTACGGCGGCTGCGAAGAGGTCGACGTCGCCGAGTCGCTCGCGATCGCGCGCGCCAAGCAGCTGTTCGGCGCCGAGTTCGCCAACGTCCAGCCGCACTCGGGCGCCTCCGCCAACGCTGCGGTGCTGCACGCGATCGCGCGCCCCGGCGAGACGCTGCTCGGTCTCGCCCTCGACCAGGGCGGCCACCTGACGCACGGCATGAAGATCAACTTCTCGGGCCGTCTCTACGACATCGTCGCGTACGGCGTCGACCCCGAGACCTCGGTCATCGACATGGACGAGGTGCGCCGTCTCGCCGTCGAGCACAAGCCGAAGGTCATCATCGCCGGCTGGTCGGCATACCCGCGTCAGCTCGACTTCGAAGCGTTCCGCGCGATCGCCGACGAGGTAGGCGCCCTCCTCTGGGTCGACATGGCGCACTTCGCCGGTCTCGTGGCCGCGGGCGTGCACCCGAGTCCGATCCCGCACGCGCACGTCGTCTCCACCACCGTGCACAAGACGATCGGCGGCCCCCGCTCGGGCCTGATCCTCACCAACGACGCCGACATCGCCAAGAAGATCAACACCGCGGTCTTCCCCGGGCAGCAGGGCGGTCCGCTCATGCACGTCATCGCGGCGAAGGCGACGGCGTTCAAGCTCGCGATGACGCCCGAGTTCAAGGAACGTCAGGAGCGCACGCTCCGCGGAGCGGCGATCCTCGCCGACCGTCTCACCCAGGACGACGTGAAGAACGCCGGCATCGCCGTGCGCTCGGGCGGCACCGACGTGCACCTCGTGCTCGTCGATCTCCGCGAGGCCGAGATCGACGGCAAGCAGGCCGAAGACCTCCTCCACGACATCCACATCACCGTCAACCGCAACGCCGTGCCGAACGACCCGCGTCCGCCGATGGTGACCTCGGGCCTTCGCATCGGCACCCCGGCGCTCGCGACCCGCGGCTTCGGCGACGTGGAGTTCACCGAGGTGGCCGACATCATCGCCCTCGCGCTGATCCCGGGCGCCGACGTCGAGGCTCTCCGCGCCCGCGTGGCGACGCTGACCGAGGCCTTCCCGCTGTACCCCGACCTGCAGCAGTGAGCCGTGCCGGGGCGGGCGTCGCGCAGGCGGCCCCGCCCCGGCATCCGGTGTCCGCTTTTCGCGGCGCGGTCCCCGGCGTCGCATTCGTCCGGCGCAGGGCCGCGATAAACGCTGATTCTGTCGAAACACGGTGCGACGCCGCGTGTCTCACGAGGATCAGCGTTTATCGCTGCGGTGCCGTGCCACCCGGCGGCGGCGGGGCGCGGCACCGCACCACTTCATGACACGAACGACACACACAGAACGAGGGATGCCATGACGGCGACGATTCTCGACGGTAAGGCCGCGTCGGCGGCGATCAAGGCCGAGCTCACCGAGCGGGTCGCGGCACTCCGCGAACGCGGCGTCGTGCCGGGCATCGCCACGGTGCTCGTGGGCGCGGACCCCGCTTCGCAGCTGTACGTCGGCATGAAGCACAAGCAGTCCGAGGCGATCGGCATGAACTCGATCCAGGTCGAGCTGCCCGCCGAGGCCACGCAGGAGGAGGTCGAGGCCGTCATCGACCGGCTCAACGCCGACCCCGCCTGCCACGGCTACATCGTGCAGCTGCCGCTGCCGAAGCACATCGACACCGACGCGATCCTCGAGCGCATCGATCCGGCGAAGGATGCCGACGGCCTGCATCCCACGAACCTCGGTCGTCTGGTGCTCAACGTCAACGCGCCGATCCACACGCCCCTGCCGTGCACGCCGCGCGGGGTCATCGAGCTGCTGCTGCGAGGCGGCTACGACCTGAAGGGCAAAGAGGTCGTCGTCGTCGGCCGCGGCGTCACGATCGGCCGCTCGATCGGGCTGCTGCTGACCCGCCGCGAGATCAACGCCACCGTGACCCTCACCCACACCGGCACGGCCGACCTGGCGAAGCACCTGCGCGAGGCCGACGTCATCGTCGCCGCCGCGGGAGTGAAGCACATCGTGCAGGCCGCCGACGTCAAGCCGGGCGCCGCGGTGCTCGACGTGGGCGTCACGCGCGAGACCGACCCCGAGACCGGAAAGTCGCGCGTATACGGCGACGTTCACCCCGACGTGGCCGAGGTCGCCGGATTCGTCTCGCCGAACCCCGGGGGCGTCGGTCCGATGACGGTCGCCCTGCTCATGACGAACGTCGTCGAGGCGGCGGAGCGCGCGTCGGCCTGACGGTCTCGCCCGACGTGCTCCCGGGCGGTGTCGCCGGCGTCCCCTCACCACCGCCGAACGGTGAACCACGACCTGCCGCCGGTTGAACACACGGAGCATCGCCCGCAATGGGGGAGGCGAGAGCTCTCCGGACGTGTCAGAGTTTGTACATGACTGAGTCCGTGCTGAACGACCTCCTCCGCCGCGTCACCGAGAGCGGCCTGCTCGACGACGCCCAGATCGACGAAGACAGCGTCATCGGGTCGGGACACCTGGATGCCGCCGGCGTCGAGGTGGAGGTCGACCTCGACCCCGAGATCGACGAGGAAGATGCCCCCGACCTCGACGCGATCATGAGCAACCTCAAGGACGTGCTCTCGGTCGGCGAGGAGCGCTGGCGTGCGATCGTCGAAGAGGTCGCGAGCGACATCGAAGACGCCCTCGACGACGACGAGCTCGATGCCGACGTCGACCTGCGCACCGACCTCGAGGCGATCGGGGTGGGCGTCTTCGCCGACGCGATCATCGTGGTCTTCGCCGGTCAGACCTCGTTCCCCGACGCTCTCGTGCACGTGCAGCTCACGCCCGAGCTCGAGGTCGAAGACATCGAGATCGTCGGCGACGACGACGAAGACGACGAAGACGAGGACTGACCCTCGACACCACGAAGGGCCGGACGAGCGATCGTCCGGCCCTTCGTCGTTCTCGGGATGCGGTCGGCGCTCAGACGATCGCGGCGCGCAGTTCGGCGGCGGCGGCGCCCACATCGGGGGCGCTGTAGATGGCGCTGCCGGCGACGGCGACCTGGGCGCCCGCCTTCTGCACGTCGGCGATGCTCGACGCGTTGACGCCTCCGGCGACCGAGAACGGCACGCCCGAGGCTTCTCCGTCGCGCAGCAGCGTGGCGAAGGTGAAGCCCTCTTCGGCCTGCTCGTCGAGGCCGGCGTGCATCTCGACGAACTCGACGCCGAGGGCGATGACCTCCTTGGCGCGGGCCGGCTTGTCGGCGACCCCGATGAGGTCGACGACGACGCCCTTGCCGTGCTTCTTGGCGGCGGTGACGGCTCCGACGATCGTGCTGTCGCCGGCGCTGCCGAGCACCGTCACGAGGTCGGCTCCGGCGCCGAAGGCGATGTCGGCCTCGAGCTCGCCGGCATCCATCGTCTTCAGATCGGCGAAGACGATCTTGTCGGGGTGCGCCTTCTTGATGGCGGTGATGGCCGAGAGGCCCTCGCTCTTGATGAGCGGGGTGCCGAGCTCGAGGATGTCGACGTGCGGCGCCGCGGCGGCGGCGAGGTCGAGGGCGGCCTCGGTGGTGAGGGTGTCCATGGCGAACTGCAGCTTCATTCGGGGGTCCTGACTGTCGGGGCGGAGGGTCATTCGAGGTTCGCGTGGCGGGGCCACAGGTCGTCGGCCGAGAGGCCCGAGCGCTGCCAGAGCGCGTCGAAGACCGCATCGCCGACGAGGACGACGGCCTGCTCGAACAGACCGCCGGCGTATTGGGTGGAGGCCGTGCCCGAGCGATCGAGCTTCGTCGCGGCGGGCACCACGACGAGGGCGTCCGCCGCTCGCCCGAGGGGCGAGTCGGGCGCGGTGGTGATCGCCACGACGCGCGCGCCGACCTCGGTGGCCGTCTCGACGGCGCGGACGATGCCGGCCGTCGTCCCCGAGCCGCTGGCGGTGAGGAGCACGTCGCCGGCGCGGATCGCGGGGGCGGTGGTCTCGCCGACGACGTGCACGGCGAGGCCGAGGTGCATGAGGCGCATCGCCGTCATCTGCAGCGCGAGGCCCGAGCGTCCGGCGCCGAGGACGAAGACGCGGTCGGCGCCGCCCAGCACCTCGAGCACGTCGTCCGCGCCGTCGCCGGTGGCGAGGCTGTCGACGACCGAGGTCAGCTCGCCCGAGATGCGGGTGAGGGATGCCGCGATGCCGGCGTCGGGGGAGGTCATGTGTCCATGCTTCGCCGGGGGAGCGGAGCGCGAGGCCGGTCGACGGCAGAGGTCGACCTACCCGATCGGGTAGGTTCGGCTCCGTCGGCTAGGTTTGGGCGGGTGAAGTCGTCCGCCGAGTTGTCGTCTCCCGCGTCCCGCGCCCTCGTCATCGAGCACGAACGCGTCGTCGCCGAGCAGGCCGACCGCCACGCCGTGACGCTCGAATCGGTGCTGGCGATCCTGCGGTCCACGCGTCTCGACGACCGGGCCGCGCGCGCCCTCGCCGTGGAGACCGCGGCCGCCGCCCTCGTCGTGCTGCGGACCTCCACCGATCAGCAGCGCAGCGCCCTGCTCGAGCCCGTCACCGGGGCCTTCGCCCGGTTGCGCACCGATCTCCGTCCGCTCGTCCGGCACGGCGACCTCGACGTGCAGTTCGTCGAGCCTCCGGCGACCGGGCGCGCCTTGCCGGGTGAAGTCGCGCACGAGGCCCGGGCGATCGTCCGCAGCGCCGTGCTCGCCCTACTCGACCGGGGCACTCCACACCGCGTGCGCATCCAATGGGACTGCGACGGGCTGAACCTGCTCATCGGCATCCGCGACGACGGAGCGGGCACCCTCACCGCTCACGACGACTCGCTGGGACCGATCGTCGAGCGGGTCAGCGCGCTCAACGGCGCGTTCGACGTCGCCTCGACTCCCGGGTGGGGGTCGGAGCTGTCGGTCGTGCTGCCGCTCGATCCGCCCCCGCGCCCCGACTTCCTCGACGAGGCGGTCGACCTCAGCCCCCGCGAGAGCGAGGTGCTCAGCCTGGTCGTCGCGGGCTCACGCAATCGCGCGATCGCCGAACGCCTCGGCATCAGCGAGAACACCGCGAAGTTCCACGTGTCGAACCTGCTGCGCAAAGCCGGCGTCTCCACGCGGGCCGAGCTCGCGGCCCTCGGGACGGCGCGCGCTCAGTAGCTGTCGCGCTGCTCCGCGCGGGCGGTGACGAACCGCGCCGCCAGCGCCTCGGACGCGCGGGCCAGCAGAGCGACGTCGGCGCCGACCGCGACGAAATCCGCTCCGGCGTCGAGGTAGGCCTCGGCCACCGCGGGATCGAAAGCGTTCACGCCGACCGGGGTCCCGGCATCCGCCGCTGCGGCGAACACGCGATGCACCGCCGCCACGACATCGGGATGCGACTGCTGCCCGAGCAGGCCCATCGAGGCCGAGAGGTCGCTGGGGCCGACGAAGACGGCATCCACCCCCTCGACCGCGGCGATCGCAGCCGCGTTGTCGACTCCCGTCGTCGTCTCGATCTGCACCGTGAGCGAGACGTGCTGGGCGGCCTCGGTGAGGTAGCCGTCGACGCGGTTCCAGCGGGCGCTGCGGGCGAGGGCGCTGCCGACACCGCGCACGCCCTGCGGCGGGTACCGCGTGGCGGCGACTGCGGCGCGGGCTTCGTCGGCGGTCGAGACCATCGGCACGATGATGTTCTGCGCACCCAGGTCGAGCACCCGCTTGATGGTCACGGGGTCGTTCCACGGCACGCGCACGACCGGCGTGACCGGATACGCCGCGGCCACCTGCAGCTGGGTCAGCACCGACTCGAGCGAGGTCGCCGAGTGCTCCATGTCGAGCAGCAGCCAGTCGAGGCCCGAGCCGGCGGCGACCTCGGTAATCGTGGCGTTGCCCGAACACACCCACATGCCCGCGAGGGAGCGATCGGATGCCGCGAGGGCGGCGCGGAAGGTCGGGGTCAGACGAAGCGGCACGAGATCGTTCCCATCGGTCCGTAATCGCACAGCACGTCGTCGCCCTGCGACACCCACATCGGGCGCGTGAACGATCCTGCCAGGATGATCTCGCCCGCCTCCAGGCGCGCGCCGTGCTGGTGGAACTTGTTCGCCAGCCACGCCACGCCGGTCGCCGGGTGGCCGAGGACGCCCGCGGCGACGCCGGTCTCTTCGATCTCGCCGTTGCGGCTGAGCACGCCCGGGACCCACCGCAGGTCGATCTCGTCGGGGCGCTTGTGCACGTCGCCGAGCACCATCGCCCCGTAGGCGGCGTTGTCGCTGATCGTGTCGACGATCGTGCGGCCCTCGAGCTCGATGTGCGAGTTGAGCACCTCGAGCGCGGGCACGGCGTAGTCGATCGCGGCGAGGGCGTCGTCGAGCGTGCAGTCGGGGCCCTCGAGCGGGGTCTTGAGAACGAACGCGAGTTCGACCTCGATGCGCACGTTCGAGAACAGGGCGACCGGGATCTCGTCTCCCGAGCGGTAGACCGTGTCGTCGAACATCACGCCGTAGTCGGGCTCGGTGATGCCCGTCGCCTGCTGCATCGCCTTCGAGGTCAAGCCGATCTTTCGCCCGACGAGGGTGCGTCCCGCGGCGATCTGCGTATCGCGCCAGCGGCCCTGGATCGCGTAGGAGTCTTCGACCACGGCATCCGGATACCTCGCCGTGATCCGCGGTATCACCGCGTGCGTGCGGTCGGCCTCGGCGAGCTCGGCCGCGATGGCGTCGATCTGTGCGTCGGTGAGCATGGGGTCTCCTTGGTCGGTCTCACGAACCTCGTCCCACTTCTGGTGGAGCGTGTCCCACTTCTGGCTGGTTGAGGGGTGCCCAACCAGCCAGAAGTGGGACATGGACGGGCTGGACGAGCTGCGGCTGTGCGCGCGTCCCACTTTTGGTGGAGCGTGTCCCGAATTCGGCTGGTTGAGGGGCGCCCAACCAGCCATAAGTGGGACATCGGTGGGCGGGCGCCGGCGCTGGCAGGGCTGGCGCGGCGGCGGGTCAGAGCTGGTTGCCCAGCTTGAACTCGCCGGCACCGACCTCTTCGGGCGCGCGGGTGTAGCTGAAGCCGTCGGCGCCGATGGTCACGGCCATCTCGCTCGAGTCGGTGCGCGCGCGCACCGGCTGCGGGGTGCCGTCGAGGTCGAGCACGAGCGAGCCCTCGGTGTACCACGACGGCACGACGGGGTTGCCCCACCAGTCGCGGCGCTGGTTGTCGTGCACGTCCCACGTGATGACCGGGTTGTCGGGGTCGCCGGTGTAGTAGTCCTGCGTGTAGATCTCGACGCGGTGGCCGTCGGGGTCGCGCAGGTACAGGTAGAACGCGTTCGAGACGCCGTGGCGGCCGGGACCGCGCTCGATGGCATCCGATCGGCGCAGGGCGCCGAGCTTGTCGCAGATGGCGAGGATGTTGTGCTTCTCGTGCGTGGCGAAGCACACGTGGTGCATGCGAGGTCCGTCGCCGCCGGTCATGGCGGTGTCGTGCACGGTGGGCTTGCGGCGCATCCAGGCCGCGTAGACGACGCCCTCCTCGTCCTGGATGTCCTCGGTCACGCGGAAGCCGAGCGACTGCATGAAGTTCACCGCGCGCGGCACGTCGGGGGTGATCTGGTTGAAGTGGTCGAGGCGCACGAGCTCGCCGGGGGAATAGAGGTCGTAGCGCCAGGACAGGCGCTCCTGGTGCTCGGTGTCGAAGAAGAACTCGTACGGGAAGCCGAGGGGATCGACCACGCGCACCGAGTCGCCGATGCCCTTGGTGAACCCGTTCGGCTCGCGGCGCACCTCGCAGCCGAGCTCCTCGTAGAACGCGACGGCCTTGTCGAGGTCGTCGGCGCTGCGCACGCGGTACGAGAAGGCGGCGACGGCCGCGACCGGACCCTGACGCAGCACCAGGTTGTGGTGGATGAACTCCTCGGTCGAGCGGAGGTAGATCGCCTCGTCGTTCTCCTCGGTGATGTGCAGGCCCAGGATGTCGACGTAGAAGACACGGGATGCCGCGAGGTCGGTCACCACGAGCTCCATGTACGCGCAGCGCAGGATGTCGGGCGCCGGTGAGGTGGGCGTGGGGATGGGGTTGTCCGACTGGATCGGTGCCTCTTCGGTCACCCAGAACCCGGAGGAGGTCTTCTGTTCTTCGGTGTGCTTTGCCATGGGGTCGCGTCCTTGCGTGGAGTGTTCTGCGGGTCGGGGGTGGCTTCGACGGGCTCAGCCACCGGTGGGGCTCAGTGCGCCTGCGCCTTGCCGAACGTGGGGTTGTGCGCGGGGCCGAGCGTGATGTGCACGGCCTGCTGGTCGGTGTAGAAGTCGATCGAGCGGTAGCCGCCCTCGTGCCCGAGGCCCGAGGCCTTCACGCCGCCGAACGGGGTGCGGAGGTCGCGGACGTTGTTGGAGTTCAGCCACACCATCCCGGCCTCGACGTTCTGCGCGAAGAGGTGGGCGCGCTTCAGATCGTTCGTCCAGACGTAGGCGGCCAGGCCGTACTTCGTGTTGTTCGCGAGGGCGAGTGCCTCTTCGTCGGTGTCGAAGGGGGTGATCGCCACGACGGGGCCGAAGATCTCCTCCTGGAAGATCCGCGCCTCGGGGGAGACGTCGGCGAACACCGTGGGGCGGACGAAGTTTCCCTCCGGGAACTCCTCGGGACGGCCGCCGCCGGCGACCAGGCGCCCCTCGGTCTTGCCGAGCTCGACGTACGACATGACCTTGGCGTAGTGCTCGGGGTGCACAAGCGCGCCGACCTCGGTCGCGGGGTCGTCGGGGAGCCCGACCTTCACGCGATCGGCCTGGGCCGCGTACCGCTCGACGAAGGCGTCGTACACGTCGCGCTGCACGAGGATGCGGCTGCCCGCGGTGCAGCGCTCGCCGTTGAGGGAGAACACCCCGAAGATGGTCGCGTCGATCGCGGCATCCAGGTCGGCATCCGCGAAGACGATCGCGGGGCTCTTGCCGCCCAACTCCATCGACAGGCCCTTCAGGAAGGGCGCCGCATTGGCGAAGATGAGCTGCCCGGTGCTGCTCTCGCCCGTGAAGGAGATGAGCGGAACATCGGGGTGCTTCACCAGCGCGTCACCGGCGTCTTCGCCGAGGCCGTTGACGAGGTTGAACACGCCCTCGGGCAGGCCCGCCTCCTCGAAGATCCCCGCCCACAGGGATGCCGAGAGGGGCGTGAACTCCGCGGGCTTGAGCACCACCGTGTTGCCGGTGGCGAGCGCCGGTCCCAGCTTCCAGGACTCGAGCATGAAGGGCGTGTTCCACGGCGTGATGAGGCCGGCGACGCCGATCGGCTTGCGGTTGACGTAGTTGAGCTGACGGCCGGGCACCTTGAAGGCGTCGTCGGTCTGCGCCACGATCAGATCGGCGAAGAAGCGGAAGTTCTCGGCCGCGCGGCGGGCCTGACCGAGGGCTTGCGTGATCGGGAGCCCCGAGTCGAACGACTCCAGCTCCGCGAGGCGCTCGTCGCGCGACTCGACGATGTCGGCGATGCGGTGGAGCACCCGCGAGCGCTCGCGCGGCAGCATCCGGGGCCAGGGGCCTTCCGTGAACGCCTTCCGGGCGGCGGCGACCGCGAGGTCGATATCGGCCTTCTTGCCCGCGGCTGCGCGCAGGTAGGTCTGATTCGTCACCGGGTCGAGCACGTCGAACGTGTCGCCGTCGACGGAGTCGACGAACGATCCGCCGATGTAGTGCTGGATGTGCTCGGGCAGGTCGGCCGGGGTCCGGCGTGTGGTGGTGAGAGGGGTGGTCATGGCTGCTCCTTTGTGGGAGGGGTGGATGCCGGCGGCCGGCGATCCGCGACGGCGATGTCGGGTGGGCGGAACGTCAGAAAGCGGGAAGGCCGAGCACCTCATCGGGGTGCTCGTGGATCATGTAGGCGTCGAGAGTGGCCGAGCGGTGGCGGCGCGACACCTTCTCGATCTCGGCGAGCGGGGCGCCGTTCTCGATGAGGACGAGGATGTTCTCGTGCTCGCGCACCGATTCGGCGGCGCGGCCGGGGACGAAGCTGAACGTCGAGTCGCGCAGGTGCCCGAGGCGGGCCCATTCGGCCTGGACGAGTTCGAGCATGCGGGGGTTGGCGCACTTCTCGAAGAGGATCGCGTGGAACTCCTGGTTCAGCGCGGTGAAGGCGCGCGGGTCGAAGTGCTCGAGCGTCTCGACCATGAGGTCGTTGACGGAACGCGCGCGCCGCACGTCGTCGGCGGTGAGTGCGCGCGCCGACAGGGCTGTCGCGGCTCCCTCGAGCAGGCTGAGCGCCTGCATGCTGAACCGGTAGGCGGTGTCGTCGACCATCGACACGCGCGCGCCGACGTTGCGCTCGAACATCACCAGGCCCTCGGCCTCGAGCTGGCGGATGGCCTCGCGCACCGGGACGACGCTCATATCGAGCTCGCCCGCGATCGTGCCGAGCACGAGCCGGTAGCCCGGAGAGAATTCCTGCGACGCGATGCGCTGCTTGATCCAGTGGTAGGCCTGCTGCGACTTGCTCCTGCTCGCGGTGACCTCGCTCATCGGGTGGCGCTCTCGTAGCGAGCGCGCCATTCGGCGTTCATCGGGAACAGTCCCTCGATCGGGTGACCGGATGCCACCTGCTCGGCGATCCACGCATCTTCGGTCTCTTGCGCGAGCGCGGCGTCGACCACCTCCTCGGCGATCGCGGGCGGGATCACGATCACGCCGTCGCCGTCGCCGACGAGGATGTCGCCCGGCTCGACCGTGGTGCCGCCGCAGCCGACGGCGACGTCGGTCTCCCACGGCACGTGACGACGCCCGAGGACGGCCGGGTGCGGGCCGGCGGTGAAGACGGGGATGCCGACAGCGGCGACGGCCTCGGCATCCCGCACTCCGCCGTCGGTGACGATCGCGGCGGCTCCCCGCGCGTGGGCGCGGATCGCGAGGATGTCGCCGAGCGTGCCGGAGCCGGTCTCGCCGCGGGCCTCGATGACGATGACCTCGCCCTCGCCGACCGCGTCGAACGCCCGCTTCTGCGCGTTCTGCCCGCCGCCGTGGGAGGCGAAGAGGTCTTCGCGGTGGGGGACGAAGCGCAGCGTACGGGCGGTGCCGACGAAGCGGCTACCGGGAGTGAGGGCGTGCACCCCGTCGATGGTGACGTCGTTGAGGCCGCGCTTGCGCAGCTGTCCGCTGAGGGCGGCGACCGGGACGCGCTCGAGCTTGCCGCGGAGCGTGGGGGAGAGGCGCGGGGCCGCGGCATCCGTCACCGGAACAGGGGATGCGGCGGGAACGGGCTGATTCGTCGAGTTTTCGCCTGTTCTGGTGACATCGCCTGTTTCGGGCGCGGCGGGGGGCGTCGCGGCATCCGTCACGAGGACAGGGGATGCGACGGGAACAGGCTGATCCGTCGGGTTTTCGCCTGTTGCGGTGACATCGCCTGTTCTCGAGGCGGCGGTGGCGGCCGCTTCGGCCGAGCCCCAGGCTTCGACGCGCTGCGTCTCGTCGATCGCGGGCACGGATCCGATCGCGGGATCGAAGGGCTGGGCGCCCGGGACCACCGTCGTGCGGAGTCTGCCGGTCGTCAGGGAGCCGGCATCCACCTGCACCTCCACCACATCGCCGGGGACGACGACCGACGAGCCGGCCGGCGTGCCGGTGAGGATCACGTCGCCGGTCTCGAGGGTGAAGTGCTGCGAAAGGTCGGCGACGATCTGGGCGAGCGGGAAGATGAGGCCCGCCGTCGAGTCGTCCTGCACGAGGTCGCCGTTCACCCAGGTGCGCAGGCGCAGGGCGGCGGGGTCGATGTCGCGGGCGTCGATGAGCGCCGGGCCGATCGGCGTGTAGCCGTCGCCGCCCTTGGAGCGGACGTTCGACCCCTTGTCGTTCGCGCGGAGGTCGTACAGGCCGAAGTCGTTCGCGGCGGTGACGGATGCCACGTGCGACCACGCGGCATCCGGGGTCACCCACCGCGCGGGCTCGCCGATGACGAGCGCGATCTCCCCCTCGAAGGCGAGGAGTTCGGTGCCGGCCGGGCGGACGATCTCGGCGCCGGACGCGGCGAGCGAGCTCGACGGCTTGAAGAAGTACGACGGGGCGGCGGGGCGGCGTCCGCGCTGATCGGCGCGCGAGGCGTAGGAGAGGTGGACGGCCACGATCTTGCCGGGGCGCTCACCGAGGGCGGTGAACCGGGGGTCGGTGTCGGTCATAGATGCTCCCTTGCGTCGTATTCGAAATCGTATACGATGTTGCCCACCCCAGCAAGACCACGCCTCGTCGCCGACGACGACGTCCGGGGGTCTGACGATGACGTCTCGAAGGAGTTCCATGTCCCGCTCGCAATCGCCGGGGTTCACCCCCACCGGCACCATCTCCACGTCCACGGACCGCCGCCGGGTGGTCTTCGCCACGGTCGTCGGCACCACCGTCGAGTGGTACGACTTCTTCCTGTACGCCTCGGCTGCCGGTCTCGTGTTCGGTCAGCTGTTCTTCGCGCCCGCCGGCCCCGGGATCGCGCAGATCCTGTCATTCCTCACGGTGGGTCTGAGCTTCCTGTTCCGTCCGCTGGGCGCCTTCCTCGCCGGGCACCTCGGCGACAAATACGGTCGTCGCGTCGTGCTCATGCTGACGCTCATCATGATGGGCGCCTCGACCACGCTCATCGGCGTGCTGCCGACCTATGAGGTCATCGGCGTCGCCGCCCCCGTGCTGCTCATCCTCCTGCGCGTGCTGCAGGGCATCTCGGCCGGTGGCGAGTGGGGTGGCGCAGTGCTCATGGCCGTCGAGCATGCGCCGAAGACCAAGCGCAGCCTCTTCGGCGCTTCGCCGCAGCTCGGCGTGCCCCTCGGTCTGCTGCTCGCGAGCGGCATGCTCGCGCTCATGGCGCTGATCGCCCCGGGTGACGCCTTCCTCGCGTGGGGCTGGCGCGTGCCGTTCCTGCTGTCGTTCGTGCTGATCCTGGTCGGCTACTACGTGCGCAAGAAGGTCGAGGAGAGCCCGGTGTTCGTCGAGCTCTCCGAGCGCAAGGAGCAGACCCGGATGCCGATCGTGCAGCTGTTCCGCAAGCACTCGCTGCTCGTGATCATCGCCGCGTTCGTCTTCGCCGGCAACAACGCCGTGGGCTACATGACCACCGGCGGCTACATCCAGCGCTACGCGACCAACCCCGACGGCCCTCTGGGGCTCGCGACCGCCGACGTGCTCGGCGCCGTGACGCTCTCGGCCGTGACGTGGCTGATCTTCACGTGGCTCGGCGGGTGGCTCGGCGACAAGATCGGGCGCCGCAACACCTACATCATCGGCTGGATCTCGATGCTCGTCGCGATCGTGGCGCTGTTCCCGCTGGTCAACTCCGGCAGCATCGTGCTGCTGGCGGTCGGCCTCATGCTGCTCACCGTCGGCCTCGGCCTGACCTACGGGCCCCAGGCGGCGCTGTACGCCGAGCTGTTCCCGGCATCCATCCGCTTCTCGGGGGTGTCGATCGCCTACGCCATCGGCGCGATCCTGGGCGGCGCCTTCGCCCCGACGATTGCGACGGCGCTCGTCGACGCGACGGGGACGACCGTGTCGGTCACGGTGTACCTGGCGATCATGGCCGTGCTCGGTCTCGTCGCGACGCTGCTGCTGCGCGACCGCAGCGGCATCCCGTTGGGTCCTGATCACGAGGCCGAGCAGGAGGTGAGCCCGATCCGCGGGCTGTCGAAGGTCTGACCCGATCGAACGGCCCTGTCGCGCTCCGGCGCGGTGGGGCCGTTCCGTGGGTGCTGCCACTCGAGCGCGCGGGCTCGCCCGTTCTCAGCGAGGCGGGGCCCGTTCGCCCGAGATGGTCGGTGTTGCGTGAGCGACCGGCCGTCTGCGGCACGTGAGCGCGGAGGCTGCCGGCTGATTTGCCTGAGATGGTCGATGTTGCTCGGACGGCCGACCATTCGAGGCGAACGAATGCGTGGGCTGCCGACGTCGGTGCGGGTCAACCGGGGCGCACTCCACCGGAGAGCGCCCCGCGCACCCTCGCCACGAGCTCCTCGCGGTGCTGCGCGAGGTCGGACGCGGTCACGCGGATGATGCGCCATTCGAGGTCGGCGAGCATCTCGTAGCGCCGTATGTCGCGTGCCCACTGTCGTGGGTCGGTGAGGTGTTGCTCACCCTCGTACTCGATGCCGACCTTGCGGTCGGGATAGGCGAGGTCGACGAGCGCCACCACTTTCCCCTCGACGACCACGGGATGGTTCAGCGACGGTTCGGGCAGACCCGCGGCCACGAGCACGAGTCTGGTCTCGGTCTCTTTCCTCGACCGCGAGCGTGTGCGAGTCAGGGAGAGCGCTTCGCGCAGCGCCGTGGCGCCCCGTCGGCGACCTGCCTCGAGCGAGGCCGCGAGCTCGGCGATCGTCGCGAGCGCGGGCGGGTCACCCCTGCGCATGGGCTCGCGAACGAAGGCGTCGCCCAGCGCGACGAGGTCGTCCCGGCACAACATGGCGCCCATCATGGCCCAGGTCGTCGCGGGGCTCGTCACCCGCAGCCCGCTCACGGGTTCGGTGCGGACGCTGCCCATCCCCTCCGAGATGGAGGTGCCGCGCACTCCCCGCGCCCTGCTCGCGCGCGAAGGCAGGAACACTCCGACGTCGAGGGGGCGCTCGACCAGCCGGCTCCCGTCGCGGTGATGGAAGACCGACGCGGGCAGCGGCGCGCCCCACGCCACTGCTGCGGCGACCAGGCAGAAGAACTCGCACTCTCGCATCCGTGCGACGTAGGCGGCTGATCGATGCCGAACGGATGCCTCCAACGCGTCGTCCGGCGGGGCTGAACGCGTCCGCACCCCGGAGAAGGGAGAGGAGAGGTCCGCAGCCCGAAGTCGTCGCCGTGACACTCCCAGCTGCGTTGCCGCACCGACCGAGAAGGCCTCGGGCAGCTCGGCGGGCAGGGGTGCAGCTCTCACTCCCGAAACATCGCACAGAGCGCATGGCCCGCGGCGCGGCATCCGCGATCTGTGGACAACCGCCCATTCGTTCGATGGGGGGCGCCGCGGCCCGCTTCTCCATTCGCCTCAGATTGCCGGTCGCCCTGGTTCAGCTTCGGTCCTGCGCGGCGAGTGGGCAATACGTGCCTACGGTTGCTCAACTCTTGTCGGCGCCATTTGCGGTCGGGCCCGTCCGCGACGAGCGCACGATCCTCGCCTCGGGTCGTTCGGCTCGTCTCTCGCCGAGCTCCTGGCCGTGTGCGTCAGGTGAGCGTCGGTGGCTGAGCGTCGTTTGCCGCGGTTTGTCGCTCATACGGTCGTGGTGCGGCCGTGTGCGTCAGGTGAGCGTCGGTGGCTGAGCGTCGTTTGCCGCGGTTTGTCGCTCATACGGTCGTGATGCGGCCGTCTGCGGCAAGGGAGGAGAGGGAGAGGCGGCCCGACGCCCGGGCTCAGATCGCCCGCCCCGGTGTCAGGATGCCGCGCGGGTCCAGCGCGGCCTTGATCGCCCGCTGCACGTCGAGAGCCACGGCATCCTGCTGCCAGGGGAGTTCGTGGCGTTTGACCGACCCGATGCCGTGCTCGCCCGAGATGGTGCCGCCGAGCGAGAGCGCGAGGCGCGTGATGTCGTCGATCACGAGTTCGGCCGCGGCGTACTCGTCGGGGGTGTCGCCCGCTTCGACCGTGGGGTGGAGATTGCCGTCACCCGCGTGCGCGACCACGGCGATGCGTCGGCCGTGGCGCTCGGCCAGCTCACCGATGCCGCGGAACACGGTCGCGAGCTGCGCGACCGGCACGCCGACGTCGCACGAGACGCGCAATCCCTGCGCGGTGAGCGCGGGGTTCGCCAGGCGGCGGGCCTCGAGCAGGCTGTCGGAATCGCTGATCTCGGTCTCGACCGCGCCGTGCGTCCGGCAGATCTCCACGATGGCCTCCGCGGTCTCGGGCGCGGCGAGTCCCACGGTCTGGCCGACGAGCATCGCGGCGACGGGGGAGGGGAGGCCGCTCGGGTGGAACGCCTCGATGATCTCGACGCTGCGCGCATCGATCAGCTCGAGCACTTCGGGGGCGGCCGGTCCCGAGACGATCGCGGTGACCGCGCGTCCGGCATCCTCGATGTCGTCGAAGCTCGCCCGGAAGGTACGCGGCTGCCCCGGCGGCACGGGCTTGAGGCGCACGGTTGCCGCGGTGATCACTCCGAGGGTGCCCTCGGAGCCGGTGAACAAGCTCGCGAGGTCGTAGCCGGTGGTGTTCTTGCGCGTGCGGGCGCCGGTGCGCAGGACACGGCCGTCGGCGAGCACCACCTCGAGGGCGGCCACGACGTCCGTGGTCACGCCGTGCGCGACGCAGCGCAGGCCGCCGGCGTTCGTGGCGATGTTGCCGCCGATCGTCGACCACTGCGCACTCGCCGGGTCGGGCGGGAAGAACAGGCCGTGGGCCAGGGCTGCGGCATCCAGGTCCGCGGTGATCACCCCCGCCTCGACGTCGGCGAGGCGGTTGTCGACGTCGATGTCGACGATGCGGGTCATCGCCTCGAGCGAGACGACCAGGCCGCCGGCGTACGCCACGGCCCCGCCGGAGAGCCCGGTGCCCGCTCCGCGGACGGAGACCCGGATGCCGCGGGCGTGTGCCCACGCGAGAGCCGTCGACACGTCGCCGGTCGAGGTCGCCCGCACGACGGCGAGGGGCAGCCCCTCGGGTTGCGCGCGCGAACTGTCGACGGCGTAGGCGGCGAGGTTGTCCGCGTCGGTGAGGAGGCGGTCGCCGAGGGCGGTGCGGAGGTCGTCGAGGGTGTCGGTCGGGGTGTCCGTCGCGGACGCGGTCGAGGCGTCGTGCCCTGCGCCGGCAGCACCCGTGGGCCTGTGTCCGGCGGTGCCCGCGAAGCCCGGTACGGGGCCGGCCCCCGCCGCGGACTCGCTCACGAGTTCACCTTGATGATCTCGCGCTGGTACGGCGCGATGACGGCACCGCTGATGCGCAGGTCGAGCAGCAGGAACGGCCGCTCGGCGGGGTCGCGGCGGGTCCATTCCGCCAGCGCCTCGAGATCGGCGACCTCGCGTACCACCACGCCCTCGGCGCCGAAGCCGCGGGCGACCGCGGCGAAGTCGACCTCGGGGATGAGCATCGGCTCGCGGGCGAGGCCCTTCAGGCCGTAGAGGTTGATCTCGGCGCCGTAGGCGGCGTCGTTCCACACCACCGCGATGCCTCGGCCGGCGGCCGTGCGCACGGCGCTCTCGAGGTCGGCGATCGCCATGAGGCCACCGCCGTCGCCGGTGGTGAGAACGACCGTCGCGTCGGGGCGGGCGGCGATCGCTCCCGCGACCGAGGGGAAGCCGAGGCCGATCGACTGGTACGCGGTGCCGACCATCATCACGCGATCGGGGGAGGCGACGGGCCAGTACATGTTCGACCAGCCGAGGAAGTGTCCGCCGTCCGAGACGACGACGCGGTCTTCGGGCAGCAGCTCCCCGATCCGTGCGGCGGCGGAGCGGGGGTCGAGCCGGCCATCCGGCGCGAGGCCCTCGCCCGCCTCCTGCTCGCGCAGCGGGGCGACGTCGACGCGATCGCGCCAGCCCGACGACATCGCGCCGCGGGAGCGCAGGCGGCTGGTGATCTCCTCGGCCGCCACCGCGGCATCCGCCCGCACGAATCCCCCCACCTGGGCGTGGGTCGCGGTGGTCGCCACGTCGACCTGGAAGACATCGGTGCCCGGGGCGAAGAGCTCGCCGAAGCGCATCGTGAACTGGTTGAGCCCCGCGCCGAAGACCACGGCGACGTCGGCTTCGCGCACGAGTTCCATCGCTCCCGCGGCGCCGAATCCGCCCGTGACGCCGAGGTCGTGCTCGGACGCGGGGAAGATGCCCCGGCCGAGGGCGGTGGATGCCGTGATCGCCCCGGTCGTCTCGGCGAGGCGCCCGAGCGCGGGGCCGGCGTCGGCGAGCCAGGCTCCGCGGCCGGCGAGCAGGAACGGGCGCTCGGCTCCGGCGAGGGCATCGGCGATGCGGTCGAGCGCGGCACTCGCCGAGGGGCCCTGCGGGGCCAGGGGAGCGGGGATCGTCACGGTCCCGGCATCCGTCAGCTCTCCGGCCTCGCGGGTGACCACGTCGTAGGGGATCGCCAGCACCACGGGGACGCGATACGTCAGCGCGTGCTCGAGCGCGATGAGCACGGTGGCCGAGGCGTCGCGGTCGCCGACGGTGTAGGTGCGCACGCCCACGGCCGAGGCGAGCGCGACCTGGTCGACGCCCCACGGGCGTGGGCCCGAGGTGGGCTCGTCGCCGACCACGAGCAGCAGGGGGATGCGCGCCTGCGCCGACTCGGCCAGAGCGGTCAGGGTGTTGGTGAAGCCGGCGCCGTAGGTGGCGGTGGCGGCGGCGATGCGACCCGACGCGCGATAGTGCGCGTCGGCGGCGACGACCCCGCCGGCCTCGTGCCGCATCGCGGTGATGACGGCGTCGGTGTGCCGGTGCAGGGCGTCGAGGAAGTACGCATTGCCGTTGCCCATCACGCCGAAGACGTGGTCGAGGTGGCGGCCGAGGGTGTGGGCGACGTGCGCGGAGACGATGGGCATGCGGAAGCCTTTCGCGAAACAGGAACGGGAATGAGCCGTATGTGTCTCGCGCGGGTCTCGCGCTACGTGCCCCTTTTTCGAGCAGCGACGCACGACCTCGTGCGCCTGACGGGAGCGATCATATACGATCGCGCGGGCCCCGTGGGGTCCGCGGGGCGCGTGACCGAGGCTGCCGCACCCGGAGACGAGACCGCTCGTCGCCGACACGCCCGTGCGGGCTGATGCGGGCTCGGCAGCAGGATGCCGTCCCGGCGGATCCCGGGCGCGGGCTCCGGACGAAGAACCCGGGCGGCGCACCGCGTGCGGGACCCGACCTACAGCGCTCCCCGGATCGCGGATGCCGCGGCCCCGAGCCGCGCGGCGATCGCCGCCTCATCGAGGTCGGTCGCCACGTGCACCGCGGCGATCGCCGCGGGCTCCCGCCCCTGCACTTGCAGGGGGACCGCCACGGCGTGCAGCGACGGGATCACCTCGTCATGACTCGTCGCCCAGCCGCGCTCCGCGGCATCCGCCACCTCCGACGCCAGCCGCGCATCGACCTCGTCGGGCCAGCGGCGCGGCGGGAGCTGCGCGAGGATCGCGCGCCCGGGGGCACCCCGGGTGACCGGATGCCGCGACCCGGGCCGCTGCGCCACCGCCGTCACCGTGTGCCGGGGTTCGACGCTCGCGAGGGTCACGCACTCGTCGTGATCGAGCACCACGAGGAAGCACGTCATGCCGAGATCGTTGGCGGCCGCGGTGAGTTCGGGCAGGGCCTCGGCCTGCAGGTCGGCGGCGACCCCGGCGGCCAGCGCCGCCAGGCCCGTCCCCAGGCGCACGGCCCCCGCGGAATCCCGGCTCACCAGACCGTGGTCCTCGAGCGTCCGCAGCAATCGATACGCGACGGAGCGATGCAGGTCGACGCGGGCTGCGAGGTCGTCGATCGACAGCGGTGTCCGCGCATCGGCGAGCTCTTCGAGCAGGCGGATGCCGCGGCTCAGCGTCTGCGAGGCGGGAGCGGCGTCTTGCCGTGGCGGCATCGGTCGGTTAGCCTCTCGTTCGATAGCGGAACGTTGCGTTCGAATATAGAACAGTGACGAGGGTGCCGCAACCCGACATCGACGTCAGGAGAAACGATGCAGTTCCACCACCACGGCTACGTCTCGGGCGATCCGCGCGTGCAGAACGCCGCCGGCACCGGCGTCGACCGCCCCGCGGCGGTGCCCGACGATGTCGACGTGCTCATCGTGGGCTCGGGCCCCGCGGGGATGCTGCTCGCGGCGCAGCTGTCGCAGTTCCCCCAGATCACCACGCGCCTCATCGAGAAACGCGATGGTCGTCTCGCGCTCGGTCAGGCCGACGGCATCCAACCCCGCAGCGTCGAGACCTTCCAGGCCTTCGGCTTCGCCGACCGCATCACCGCCGAGGCGTACAACATCGGCTGGATGAACTTCTGGGCGCCCGACCCCGAGAACCCCGACCGCATCGTGCGGACGACGCGCACCGAGGACTACGGCCTGAAGATCAGCGAGTTCCCGCACCTCATCGTCAATCAGGCGCGCGTGCTCGACTACTTCGCCGAGGCGGCCGCGCAGGGTCCCGCGCGGATCGTGCCCGACTACGGCGTGGAGTTCCGCGGTCTGACGGTCGTCGACGACGGCGTCGAGGTGCGCGTGGCGGATGCCGCGGGCGAGCGGACCGTCCGCGCGCGGTACGTCGTGGGGTGCGACGGAGCGCGCAGTGGCGTGCGTCAGGCGATCGGCCGCACTCATGTCGGAGCCGCCGCCCGTCACGCGTGGGGAGTGATGGACGTTCTCGTCGAGACCGACTTCCCCGACTGGCGCATCAAGTGCGCGATCAACGCCGCGGCGGGGAACATCCTGCACATCCCGCGCGAGGGCGGCTATCTCAGCCGCATGTACATCGACCTCGGCGAGGTCGCGGCCGACGACGACCACCGCGTGCGTCAGACCCCGATCGAGGAGGTCATCCGGCGGGCCAACGAGATCCTGCACCCCTACTCGATCGACGTGAAGCAGGTCGCGTGGCACAGCGTGTACGAGGTGGGGCACCGGGTGACCGACCGGTTCGTCGACGACCTCGACGCCCCGCGTGTCTTCCTCGCCGGCGATGCCTGCCACACCCACAGCGCCAAGGCGGGCCAGGGCATGAATGTGTCGATGCAGGACGGGTTCAACCTCGGCTGGAAGCTCGGTCACGTGCTGACCGGCCTGGCTCCCGCCGATCTGCTGCGCACCTACGACGACGAGCGGCGCCCGGTGGCCCAGCAGCTCATCGACTTCGACCGGGAGTGGTCATCGCTCATGGCGCGCAAGCCCGGCGAGATCACCGACCCCGCGGAGCTGTCGACCTACTACCTGGCCACGGCCGAGTTCCCCTCGGGATTCATGACGCAGTACGCCCCCTCGGCGATCACCTCCGGCTCGCCCGCTCAGGACCTGGCATCCGGATTCCCGGTCGGCAAGCGCTTCAAGAGCGTCGAGGTCGTGCGGGTGTGCGACGGCAACGCCGTGCACCTCGGCCATCACGCGAAGGCCGATGGCCGGTGGCGCGTGTACGCCTTCGCGGATGCCGACGGCTCGGCCCTGCGCGCCTGGGCCGAAGCCGCGCAGGAGATCGTCGAGCGGTTCACGCCCGCAGGGGCCGACCTCGACGCGGTGTTCGACGTGAAGGCGGTGTTCTCCGGCCGATGGGAGGACGTGGTCGACGCGCCCGCGCTCTTCCGCCCGCGCTCGGGGCCGCTGGGCCTGACCGATCTCGAGAAGGTCTTCGCCGCCGCACCGTCGGCCTGGACGACCGCCGACATCTTCGCGGAGCGCGGCATCGGCCCGGAGGGGGCGGTGGTGCTCGTGCGCCCCGACCAGTACGTGGCGCACGTGCTGCCGCTGACCGACCCGGCCGGCCTCGAGCGCTTCCTCGCCGGGGCGATGGCGGAGCCGACGGCGGGTTGACCCTGTGAACGCTCCCCCGAGCGAGAAACGCGGTGACATGGCGTTCCTCCCGGTGCGGAGCGTTCACACGCGCAGGGTGAGTGGAGCGACCCGGGAGGAGACGCTCGGGCGGAGTGCCGCGGCATGCGCCGGTTCGCTCCCTCCGCGTGTCCACCGAGGCCACCGCGTCATCCGGTTTGTACACGACGTATATCGGCACCGCTTCGCGGGCTGACGAGAATGGGCGGGACACCCCGCCCCGATCCAGGAGGATTCATGACCGATTCGCGCGAGAGCGAACTGCTGGCATCCGTACCCACCGGCCTCTTGATCAACGGGGAGTGGCGCACAGCCGAGGCCGACAAGACCGTGGCGGTGAACGATCCCGCCACCGGTGACGTCCTGCTCGAGATCGCCGACGCGTCCATCGACGACGGCGTCGCGGCGATGGATGCCGCGGCCGAGGCGTTCCCGTCGTGGGCGGCCACTCCGTCGCGTGAGCGTGCCGAGATCCTCCGCCGGGCGTTCGACCTGCTGCAGGAGCGCAAGGAGGACATCGCGCTGCTCATGACGCTCGAGATGGGCAAGCCGCTCGCCGAAGCGCGCGGCGAGGTCGGCTACGGCGGGGAGTTCCTCCGCTGGTTCAGCGAGGTCACCGCCCACACCCAGGGCCGCTACGGCGCGAATCCCGAGGGCACGGGTCGCATGATCGTCTCGCAGCACCCCGTGGGTCCCTGCTACCTCATCACCCCCTGGAACTTCCCCCTCGCGATGGCCACCCGCAAGATCGCCCCCGCGCTCGCCGCCGGCTGCACGGTCGTCATCAAGCCGGCCACCCTCACGCCGCTGACGACGCTCTTCTTCGCGCAGATCCTGCAGGATGCCGGGCTCCCCGCCGGCGTCGTGAACGTCATCACCACCACGAACACCGGCCCCGTGTCGGAACGCATCATCTCCGACCCCCGCCTGCGCAAGCTCTCCTTCACCGGCTCGACCCCGGTCGGCGTGAAGCTGCTGCAGCAAGCAGCCCCGGGCGTGCTCCGCACCTCGATGGAGCTCGGCGGCAACGCCCCCTTCGTCGTGTTCGACGACGCCGACATGGACAAGGCCGTCGAGGGTGCGATGCTCGCGAAGTTCCGCAACATCGGCCAGGCCTGCACCGCCGCCAACCGCTTCATCGTGCAGCGCAGCGTCGTCGAGGAGTTCACCCGACGCGTCACCGACCGCGTCCAGGGCATGAAGATCGGTCGCGGCACCGAGGAGGGCGTGCAGATCGGGCCCCTGATCGACGACCGCGCCGTCGACAAGGCCAAGACGCTGGTGGGGGATGCCGTCGAGCGCGGCGCGACCGTCACCGTCGGTGGTTCGCCCATCGACGGCCCCGGCACGTTCTTCGAGCCGACCGTCGTGTCCGACGTGAAGCCGGGCAGCGACATCCTCCGGGAGGAGATCTTCGGGCCGGTGCTCGCGATCATCCCCTTCGACGACGAGGACGACGCCGTGCGCCTCGCCAACGACACCGAGTACGGTCTCGTCTCGTACGTCTTCACCGAGTCGCTCTCGCGCGGTCAGCGCATGATCGACAAGCTCGAGACCGGGATGATGGGCCTGAACGTCGGCGTCGTCTCCAATGCCGCCGCTCCCTTCGGCGGCTGGAAGCAGTCGGGCCTCGGCCGCGAGGGCGGCGACGAGGGCATCCACGAGTACCTGCAGACGAAGTACACGCTGACGGCGAACCCCTACGCGTAACACGTTCCGATGCCACGATCCCGGCGCGCCGCGAGGGCCCGGGGTCGTGGCATCCGTCGATCCGCCCTTGCGCACGGGTCGCCAAATTTTGTCGCTTCCGGGCCGTGCGAAGCGACAAGAAATGGCGACTCGCCGGAAGGGGGCGTCAGCCGTCCGCGTGACGGTCGAGGAAGGCGAACACCTCGGCGTCGTCGACGCCGGGGAACATGCCCCGCGGCAGCGGTGAGAACATGTGGCGGTGCACGCGCGCGCTCGGCCAGGCCTTGCCCTGCCAGCGCTCCGCGGCCTCGGCGTCGGGGCGCCGGCAGCACGACTCGTCGGGGCAGTGCGAGACGCCGCGCTTGGCGGTGTCGCGACCGCGGAACCACCGCGCGTCGTCGAAGGGCACGCCGACGGTGATCGAGAAGTCTCCGTCGCTGGTGCTCCCCGTCTGCGTCGAGCACCAGAACGTCCCGGCGGGGGTGTCGGTGTACTGGTAGTGCTCCGTCGTGCGGTTGTGCTCGGCGAACGCGGAGCGCGCCGAGAACTTCTTGCACACGACCTGGCCTTCGACGCTGCCCGTGACGTCGGTGGGCAGCGGCAGTCCGTCGTTCTCGTACACGCGCGAGATCGCCCCGTCGCCGTCGACGCGCAGGAAGTGCAGATGGATGCCGAGGTGCGTGGTCATCAGATTGGTCATGCGCATCGCGGCGGCTTCGTGGGTGACGCCGAACGCGTCGCGGAAGTCTTCGACCGCGAGGTTGCGGTCCTTCTTCGCCTGCGCGAGGAACGCCACCGCGCTGGTCTCGGGCATGAGGCAGCAGGCGGCGTAGTAGTTGATCTCGAGCCGCTGCTGGAGGAAGTCGGCGTAGTCGGTGGGAGGGCGGTGTCCGAGGAGCCGGTGCGCCATCGCCTGCAGCGCCATGGAGCGGAGGCCGTGGCCGCCCGGAATCGACGCGGGGGGCAGGTAGATGCGGCCGTGCTCGAGGTCGGTGACCGATCGCGCCGAGTGCGGGAGGTCGGCGACGTAGATGAGCTCGAAGCCCAGTTGCTCGGCCATGATGCTCACCGTGCGGTGGGTGAGAGCGCCGGTCGAGTGGCCCGCCGCCTTGAGCTGCTTCTCGGCGAGGCGCTCGATTTCAGGCAGGTGGTTGGCGGTCTCGCGCATCCGCAGACGCAGCTCGGTGTTGGCGCGACGGGCTTCCTCCGGGCTCGCGATCGTCGCGCGCTCGCGCCGCAGGAGTTCGCGGTGCAGGCCGAGGACCGCCTCGATGGTCTCGTCGCTGGTGCCCTTGGTGACCTTGACGGGCGGGATGCCGAGCTGGTGGAAGAACGGACTGGTCTGCGCCCGTTCGAGCTCGATCTCCAGGGCCGCGCGACGGTTCGGAGGTTCGCGGGAGAGGAGCTCGGTCACCTCGGTCTCGGTCGCGCGCGCGATCTCCTGCAGCAGGGAGAGCTTCGGCTCGCGCTTGCCGTTCTCGATGAGGCTCAGCTGGCTGCCGGCCACGCCCACCAGCGCGCCGAGCTCGTCGAGGGTGTACCCGCGCGCGAGTCGATGATGGCGGATGCGGTGACCGAGCGTGGTGAGTTCGAAGGACGAGGCCATTCCTTGACCATATCGAAAGAACCGAGTTTCTTACACGCAATCTTCCTCGAAAGACCGGCGACCAGGCCCTCAAGATGGGGATAACACCGAATTCGCTCTCAACCGAGGAGAACGACATGGCTCTCGCCGATATCTTCGCTTCCCGCTCCACCGGCCGCGCCGCCGCGGTCTCCGTCGCCCCGGCCCGTCCCGGATACGGCGTGAAGCCGGCCGTCGACGGTCCCGGCCTGGCCGCCCTCACCGCGTGGGTGGACCAGGTCGCGGCCCTCACGAAGCCCGACCGCATCCACTGGGTCGACGGCTCCGCCGCCGAGAACGACGCGCTGCTGCGCGAGATGGTCGACGAGGGCAAGCTCATCAAGCTGAACCCCGAGTGGCGCCCCGGCTCCTACCTCGCCCGCTCGCACCCCGGCGACGTCGCGCGCCTCGAGTCGCGCACCTACATCGCCTCCGAGAGCGAAGAGGACGCCGGCCCCACCAACAACTGGATCGCGCCGGCCGAGATCCGCGAGACGCTGAACGGCGTCTTCGAGGGCTCGATGCGCGGTCGCACGATGTACGTGGTGCCGTTCTCGATGGGCGCCGTCGGCGGCCCCCTCAGCCACATCGGCGTGCAGATCACCGACAGCGCCTACGCCGTGGCATCCATCGGCGTCATGACCCGCGTCGGCACGGCCGTCACGGAGCAGATCGCCCAGGGCGCGCCGTGGGTCAAGACCGTGCACTCGGTCGGTGCCCCTCTGGGCCCGGGCCAGGCGGATGTGGCGTGGCCCTGCAACGACGACAAGTACATCGTGCACTTCCCCGACACCCTCGAGGTCTGGTCGTTCGGGTCGGGATACGGTGGCAACGCGATCCTCGCCAAGAAGTGCTTCGCCCTGCGCATCGCGTCGGTCATCGGTCGCGACGAGGGCTGGCTCGCCGAGCACATGCTGCTCATCCGCGTGATCGACCCGACGGGCAAGGCGTACCACGTCGCGGCCGCATTCCCCTCGGCCTGCGGCAAGACCAACCTGGCGATGCTGCGCCCGACCATCCCGGGGTGGCGCGTCGAAACGCTCGGCGACGACATCACATGGATCCGCCCCGGTGAGGACGGACGCCTCTGGGCGATCAACCCCGAGGCCGGTTTCTTCGGTGTCGCACCCGGCACCGGCGAGTCCACCAACGTCACCGCGATCGAGACCCTCTGGGGCAACACGATCTTCACGAACGTCGCCCTGCGTCCCGACGGCGACGTCTGGTGGGAGGGGCTGACCGACGAGGCGCCCCCGCACCTCACCGACTGGGAGGGCAACCCCTGGACGCCCGCGTCGGGCCGCCCCGCCGCCCACCCCAACTCGCGCTTCACCGTCGGCGCGGCGCAGTGCCCGCAGATCGCGGAGGACTGGGAGACCCCCGAGGGCGTGCCCCTCGACGTCATCCTGTTCGGCGGTCGCCGCGCGACCAACGTCCCGCTCGTGCTCGAGGCCACCGATTGGTCGCACGGCGTCTTCCTGGGCTCGACCGTCTCGAGCGAGAAGACGGCCGCGCAGGAGGGCACCGTCGGGGAGCTCCGCCGCGACCCGTTCGCCATGCTCCCGTTCTGCGGCTACAACATGGGCGACTACTTCGGCCACTGGCTGAAGGTCGGCGAGAAGCTGCGTTTCGACCGCGCACCGCGCATCTTCCAGGTCAACTGGTTCCGCAAGGGCGACGACGGCCGCTTCCTCTGGCCCGGCTTCGGCGACAATGCCCGCGTGATCGACTGGATCATCCGTCGCGTCGACGGACAGGTGGATGCCGTGGACAGCCCGATCGGACGCCTGCCCCGCACCGAAGACCTCGACCTGTCGTGCCTGGACCTGCCCGCCGCCGACCTCGCCGAACTGTTCGCGATCGACCGCGACTCGTGGCTGGCGGAGGCCGAGCTGACCGAGGAGTTCTACGACACCTTCGGCGCGCACCTGCCGGCCGCGCTGCGCGCCGAGCTCGCGTCGCTGCGCTACCGCCTGCAGCGCTCCTGAGACCGGCTCGCCCGCCGCGCCGCACGGTCCTGACCCGTGCCGCGCCGCGGGGCGAGCCCTGGAATCGACGCCCCTCCCGTTCTTGGCGCGCGGGAGGGGCGTCGGTGCGTTCGAGGGAGCCGCGGCCCCACGCCGCTGCTCACACGAGCAGCTGGTGCTTCGCCAGGTCGCGGTACAGGGGAGTGGATGCCACCAGCTCGCTGTGCGTGCCCTGGCCGACGACGCGGCCGTTCTCGAGCACCACGATGAGGTCGCTGTCCACGACCGTCGACAGGCGGTGCGCGATGACGAGCAGCGTGCGCCCGGTCGCCACGGCGTCGATCGCCTCGCGCATGCGCTGTTCGTTCACGCCGTCGAGTGACGACGTCGACTCGTCCAGCAGCAGGACCGGGGGAGCGGCGAGCAGCGCACGGGCGATCGCGAGGCGCTGACGTTCTCCGCCCGACAGCATCACGCCGTCTTCGCCGACGGGGGCGTCGACGCCGAGCGGGTTGCGCTCGAGCACCTCGCCGAGGTTCACGGCCTGCAGCACGCGCTCGCAGTCGGCGTCGGTCGCGTCGGGAGAGGACAGACGCAGGTTGTCGGCGATGGTTCCGGCCAGGGTCGGGGCGTCCTGCTCGACGTAGCCGAAGCGGGCGCGCAGGTCGTCGCGCGGAAGGTCGCGGGCGTCGATGCCGTCGACGAGGATCTCCCCGTCCGTGGGGTCGTAGAAGCGCTCGACGAGCGAGAGGATCGTGCTCTTGCCCGCCCCCGACGGCCCGACCAGAGCGACGCGCGCGCCGCGCGGCACGGTGAACGACACTCCGCGCAGCACGTCGCGGTCGGTCTCGGGAGCTGGCGCCTCGCTCGGGGCGGCGTCCAGGTGCACCTCGGCGAGCACCGATCGGGCCTCCTTCGCCGCCGCCTCCCGTGCCCGGACGACGTGGTCGGGATAGCGGAAGCGCACGTCGCGGAACGCGATCGCCGCGGCATCCGGAACCGTCGCCGCCGACGTCGGTCGATCGCCGTCGTCTTCGAGCGGAAGGTCGAGCACCTCCTGGATGCGCCCCAGCGCGCCGAGGGCCTGGTTCACCGACGTGATGGCTCCGATCGCCGAGGCGAGCGGCTGCACGAGCAGGAACAGGAAGATCACGAACGTCACCAGCGAGGCGACGTCGATGGCCCCGGATGCCACGCGGTACCCGCCGACACCGAGCACGACGAGCAACGACACCTGCAGGGCGACGAAGGCGATCGGCACGATCAGCGCCGACACGCGGGCGATGCGCACTCCCGCGTCGTAGGCGGCGGTCGCGCTCTCCGTCACGGCGGTGGTCTCACGCCCGGTCGCGCCGGATGCGCGGATGGTGCGGACCGACCCGACCGCGCGCTCCACACCGGACGACAGCTCGCCGACCTTCTCCTGCTGGATCGCGGATGCCGCGCGGATGCGCGTGCTGAGGAGCACCACGATGCCGAGCGACGCTCCGACGACCACGACGATGAGCACCAGCAGCAGGGGGTCGATGAACGCCATCGCGATGACGGCGCCGAGCAGGATCAGCGCGTTGCCCACGGCATCCGCGAAGCCCTGCGTCAGCACGGCGTACAGGAGCGTGGTGTCGGTGCCCACGCGCGAGACGAGGTCGCCCGTGCGACGCGCGTCGAACTCGCTGATGGGCAGGCGCAGGATGCGCGCGATCAGCCGGCGCCGCGAGGAGTACACCACCGCGGTGCCGGTGCGCTGGAGCAGATAGTGCTGGAAGCCCGAGATCACCGACGACAGCACGACGAACGCGACCAGCAGCCAGACGAGGGCGCCGAGCGGGATGCTGTTCTGCACGCGCGTGATGACCTGACCGACCAGCAGTGGCTGGGCGAGCGTCGCCCCCGCCCCGAGGACGCTGAGGACTGCGACCACAGCGAGCGTGCGCTTGTGCTCGAGCAGGAACGGCAGCAGCTGACGGAACGACGCGCGCGGACCTTCGGGGGTGCGGCGGCCGCGCCGACCGCGCGCGAGAGCGGGTGAAGACATGCTCATCCTCGGGAAAGGGATCGGGGTACTTCGACCGTACCTTCCGCGGCTGTGCGCTTCGCCCCCGCGAGGCGTGATGGGGGAGAACTCGGTGGGGGCCCCGGGTGGGGAGGAGTGCAGCGCCCGTCCGCGCCGACGAGGCGGAGGGCCCATCGCGGCGGAACGGTCCTTCGGCGCACACCTCCGGCGAAGGCGGCCCCTCCGGCCCGTCACGACCCATCGGTGCCGGATGAGCAGGAGTCCCGCGCCGGGAACGACGGATGCCACGAGGCCGAGGCCCCGTGGCATCCGTCGTCGAGAACTCCGCGTTACGGTGCGGTCGCTCCGGCGGCGATGTTGTCGTCATAGTCGACGTCCTTCGTCTCGGGCGAGAGCACGAGGGCGACGAGGGTCAGCACACCCATCGCCGACAGGTAGACGCCCACCAGCCAGGGGTTGCCGTCACCGGCGGCCCACAGCGCGACGGCGACGATGGGTGCGAGCGCCGCGCCCAGGATCGACGAGACGTTGTACGAGATGGCCGAACCCGTGTAGCGGGTGTTCGTGGGGAACAGCTCGGGCAGCACGGCACCCATGGGGCCGAACGTCGAGCCCATGAGCAGGAACCCGATGATGAGGAACGCCTGCACGTACACGTGGGTCAGCGTCGCGTCGGCCTGCGGGAGCAGGAAGAACGCGAAGGTCAGACCGAACACGATGATCGCCGCGGTCACCACGATGAGCAGGCGCTTGCGACCGAAGCGGTCGGCGAGCGGCCCGGACAACATCGTGAAGACGCCGAAGAACACCACGCCGATGATCTGCATGATGACGAAGTCGGTGTAGCCGAAGCCCAGGCCCGGAACGTAGGCGGCGGCGTCGAAGGCGGTTCCGGCCTTCTCCGCGGCGGCCGCCGCGCCCTCGGCGGTCGGCTTGGTGCCGTACGACAGCGTGAAGCTGGTCATGAGGTAGAAGAGCACGTAGGTCGCCAGCATGATGAACGTGCCGAGGATCAGCTGCTTCCAGTTGCGGCGGATGACCTCGCCGAGCGGGAACTTGCGGATCACGCCGCTCTTCTCGGCCTTCGAGAACGACTCGCTCTCGACGAGCCGCAGGCGCACCCAGAGGCCCACGATGACCATGACGGCCGAGAAGAGGAACGGCACGCGCCAGCCCCACGCGAGGAACTCCGCGGAGCGCTGCGCCGTGCCGTCGGGGTGCGGCAGGGCGAAGTTGATGATGAGGAAGATGCCGTTGGCGATGATGAAGCCGATGGGGGCGCCCAGCTGGGGGAACGTGCCGAACAGGGCGCGCTTGCCCTTCGGAGCGTTCTCGGTCGCCACGAGCGCCGCGCCCGACCACTCGCCGCCGAGGGCGAAGCCCTGCGCGAGGCGCATGATGAGCAGCAGGATCGCCGCCCACACACCGATCTCGTTGAAGGTCGGCAGCAGACCGATGAGGAAGGTCGCGACGCCCATCGTCAGCAGGGATGCCACGAGGGTCGCCTTGCGGCCGAAGCGGTCGCCGAAGTGGCCGAAGACGACGGCACCGAGGGGACGCGCAACCATGGCGGCGCCGAAGACGCTGAACGACAGCAGCAGCGAGGTGGTCTCGTTGCCGGTCGGGAAGAAGAGGATCGGGAAGACGAGCACGGCCGCGGTCGCGTACGCGTAGAAGTCGTAGAACTCGATCGTGGTGCCGATGAGGCTCGCGGTGATGACGCGCGAACGCGGATTGGCCGGGGCCGAGGCCGAACGGGTGGAGGGGGATGACGTGGTCATGACTGCCTGACGGGAAGATTCTTCGTTCGCGTCCGGGGTGGGGCGCAGCGGTGGCACGCAGCGGTCACGGGGGTGGTGGTGAGAGAGCGCGCGGGCGGGGGCACCGGCGACGTCCCCGAGTGAGGGGCGTCTAGACCCTCCAGTCTATGCGCGCGCTGAACGTGCCCCGTCCCGCAGGCAGGTCGCGCGAGACCGCGGAAGTCGTCAGCGCCAGATGACCGCGAGGCCCGCGTTGAGCAGAGCCAGGATGCCGATGGGCCAGAAGATCGCGGGGGAGAGCGAGCCCGTGCGCTTCTGACGTGCGGACCCGATGCCCAGCAGCGCGCCGATCACGAGCAGCACGACGAGCTTGATGCCGATTTTGGCGTAATTGAGGTCGTGGTCCAGGCCCCACGGCGCCGACAGAGCGACGCCCGTGATGAGGGAGATCACGAGCGCGTAGTTCATCAGCGGCGTCACGCGCACGCGCCGGGAGACCGCCTCGACGACCCAGGCCCCGAAGAGGATCGCGAAGCCGACGAGGTGGACGAGGACGACGACGTTCCGCAGGATCTCCATACCCGTCAGGGTAGGGACGGCGCGGGTGCGCCGCCAGCAAGGCGGTCCTCACCCCGCGCGCGGTCCTGACCGAGCCCTACGCGTGGCCCGTGAGCCCTACGCGTGGCCCGTGAGCCCTGCGCGTGGCCCGTGAGCCCTGCGCGTGGCCCGTGAGCCCCGCGCGCGGTCCCTGAGCCCCGCGCGCGGTCGCTGAGCTCGTCGAAGGGCCCGCCCCCGACCCGCGGACCCCCGTTGGCTTCGACAGGCTCAGCCACTTCCGTCCCGCCCCGCGAACGAGAACGGGCCCGGCGACCGCAGTGGTCGCCGGGCCCGTGATCAGACCGTCTCAGCCGCGCAGCTCCCGCAGCACGAGGGCGGTGCGGATCGCCGCGTCCGCGGCCTCCTCGCCCTTGTCCTCCTTGGAGCCCTCGAGCCCCGCGCGGTCCAGCCCCTGCTGCTCGTCGTCGAGGGTGAGCACGCCGAAACCGACGGGCTTGCCCGTGTCGAGCGCGACGCGCGTCAGTCCGTCGGTCGCGGCCGACGAGACGAAGTCGAAGTGCGGGGTCCCGCCGCGGATGATCACGCCCAGCGCCACCACGGCGTCCGCCCCGGCGTCGAGGGCCGCCTTGGCGGCCACGGGCAGCTCGAACGACCCCGGCACGCGCACGACGCGGTAGGTCGCGCCGGTGGCATCCAGCACGCGCTCCGCTCCGGCGATGAGGCCGTTCGTGATGACCTCGTGCCAAGTACCGGCGATGACGACGACGTTCAGTCCCGACGCGTCGACGCCGCCGGTCTCGGGTGCTCCACTGCCGGCCATCAGGCGCTCTCTTCCTTCATGTGCGCGAGGGCGTCGCGCAGGTCGTCCTCGGCGATGATGTGACCCATCCGGTCGCGCTTCGTCTCGAGGTACTGGTGGTTGTTGGGGCCGACGCCCACGAGCAGGGGGACCTGCTCGACGACGTCGAGGCCGAAGCCGCGCAGCTGCGCGACCTTGTCGGTGTTGTTCGTCAGCAGGCGCACCTTCTCGACGCCGAGGTCGGTCAGGATGCCGGCGGCGGCGGCGTAGTCGCGCGCGTCGGCGGGGAGGCCCAGGGCGAGGTTGGCATCCACCGTATCCATGCCGCGCTCCTGCAGGTTGTACGCGCGCAGCTTGTTGATGAGGCCGATGCCGCGACCCTCGTGACCGCGCATGTAGATGACGATGCCGCCGTCGCGATCGATCGTGTCGAGTGCCGCCTCGAGCTGCGGTCCGCACTCGCACTTCAGCGAGCCGAACGCCTCGCCGGTCAGGCACTCCGAGTGCACGCGCACGAGGGGCGCCTCTTCGGTCAGGTCGCCCGAGACGACAGCCAGGTGGTCGGTGCCGGTGACGCGGTCCTTGTACGCGAGGAAGCGGAACGTGCCGTGCGAGGTGGGCACATTGGATTCGGCGCGCAGGCTCACGCGACGCCTCGGCGCCGCCGTGGCGGGCAGCGGGTCGGTGTCGTTCAGGTGGGCGATGAGCTGCTCGATCGTGATCACCGGGATGCCGTCGCGCTCGCCGAGCTCGAACAGTCCGGGCAGGCGCATCATGCTGCCGTCCTCGGCGACGACCTCGGCGATCGCACCGACGGGCTCGAGCCCCGCGAGGCGCATGAGATCGACGGCGGCCTCCGTGTGCCCCGCGCGCTCGCGCACGCCGCCGTCCACCGCGCGCAGGGGGAGCACGTGTCCGGGCCGGATCAGGCTCGACGGCTCGGAGTCGGGTGCAGCGAGCACGTTGAGGGTGCGCGCGCGGTCGGCGGCGCTGATGCCGGTGGTGACCCCGGATGCCGCGTCGACGCTGACCGTGTAGGCGGTGCCGCGGGCGTCCTGGTTGACCTCGACCATCGGGGGCAGGTCGAGGCGGTCGGCCCACTCGGCGGGCATGGGCGCGCAGACGTAGCCGCTCGACCAGCGGACGGTCCAGGCGAGCCACTCGGGTGTCGCGAGCTGGGCCGAGATGATGACGTCGCCCTCGTTCTCGCGGTTCTCGTCGTCGGCGACCAGGATCGGTCGGCCCTGACGGAGAGCCTCCAGGGCCTCGGGGATGGTGGACAGGCTCATTCGGAGCCCCTCTCGGTCTGTGCGGCGGTCGCCGCGGGGTTCTCTGTCGTGCGGAAGGCGAGCATGCGCTGCACATGACGGGCCAGGATGTCGGTCTCGAGGTTGACGGGCGTTCCGGCCTCGGCGCGTCCGAGGGTCGTGGCCTCGAGGGTCTCGGGGATGAGCGAGACCTCCAGCCACGGCTCGGGCTCGGAGGCTGCGCTCACGGCGCTGACGGTCAGCGAGACGCCGTCGATCGCGATCGAGCCCTTGTCGACGACGAGCGGGGCGAGGGGGGCCGGGATGCCGATGCGTACGACGCTCCACTGCGCGCCGGGTCGCACCTCGCGCACGACGCCCGTGCCGTCGATGTGGCCCTGCACGATGTGCCCGCCCAGGCGACCGTGGGCGGCGGTGGCCCGTTCGAGGTTCACCGCGCGACCGGGGGCCACATCGGCGAGGGTCGACATGTCGAGGGTCTGCTTCATCACATCGGCGGTGAACCAGTCGTCGCCCTGGTCGACGACGGTGAGGCACACGCCGCTGACCGAGATCGAGTCGCCGTGACCGGCGTCCGACACCGACAGGGGGGCGCGCAGTGTCAGACGCACGCCGTCGCCCGACGGCTCGACGGCGGTGACGGCGCCGATCTCTTCGACGATTCCGGTGAACATCAGGCGTCTCCTTCGTTCTCGCCCGCGGCCGCGGGCACAGTCTCGGGGCTTCGGGGTCCGGCCTCGGCCGGGCGGGCGACGATGACCAGATCGTCGCCGAGGGGAGTGACGGATGCCACCACCAGCCGTTTGGCCGCGCCGATGCTCGGCACTCCCACATCGCCCAGCGCCAGGCGCGAGCCGCCGAGCAGCACGGGGGCGACGTAGACGAGCAGTTCATCGGCGAGACCCTCGCGCACGAACGCGCTCGCGAGGGTCGGTCCGCCCTCGACGAAGACGCGCTGCACGCCCCGCTCGGCGAGATCGGCGAGCACCGCGTGCAGATCGTGCGTCGTGTAGAACAAGGGGTCTCGCGGATGGCGGCGCACGGCGGCATCCGGTGCCGTCTCGCTCTCACCGATGATGACCGGCATCGGCTGATCCGCGAGGAGCGAACCGTCGTCGTCCCGGGCGGTCAGGGCGGGGTCGTCGGTGCGCACGGTGCCGGTTCCGGCGACGATCGCGTCGGCCGCCGCGCGGCGGGCGTGCACGTCGCGGCGGGCGTCGGGCCCGGTGATCCACTGGCTCGTGCCGTCGTCGGCCGCGGCGCGGCCGTCGAGGCTCTGGGCCCACTTGACCGTGACGCGCGGGCGGCCGGTGCGCTGCAGGTGGGTCCAATCGCGCACGAGCGCCTCTGCGGCATCCGCCTCGGGTCCCGACTCGACGTCGACGCCGGCCGTACGCAGCCGGTCGGCTCCTCCGGACGCGGCATCGGTCGGGTCGTCGAGCGCGTAGACCACGCGAGCGACGCCCGCCTCGATGAGAGCGAGGGCGCACGGACCGGTGCGACCGGTGTGATTGCACGGCTCGAGGGTCACGACGGCGGTGGCGCCGCGGGCGGCGCCGGGCGCGAGCTGGGAGAGGGCGTCGACTTCGGCGTGCGCCGTGCCGGCGCCGCGATGGAAGCCCTCCGCGAGGATCTCGCCGGCGGGGGACAGGATAACGGCGCCCACCTGCGGGTTGAGCCCGCGCGGGCCGCGCCGGGCGAGCTGCAGCGCTCGCCGCATGGCGTCGATCTCGACGGCGGATGCCATTTCCCTGTCCTTCCCGCGCCGTCGGGGCAGGGCCAGCGGGAAGGCGCGACGCGCCGTCCGTGCTGCCTCCTATCCGGACTAGCGAGGGGAGACCCCCGCATCACCGTCGGTCCCGGAGTTCCACCGGATCGGCCCCACCGCCATGGGCGGAAGGGTTCGCGGACTATCACCGCCGGTTCGGATTCTCACCGACCCCGGAGCACGTTGTTTGCTCTTCGAAGTGTAGTCAACGCGGGGTTTGCGGTTTCATTCCCCGACTTCTGACGACGTTTTCCGGTATCCCGCGCGGCGATGACAGGGCGGATGCGGGCCTCGATCGCGGTGGCACCGGCGTTGCGCGCACGGGCAGCGTCGTGGAAGGCCCCGGAGTGGCAACGCGCCCGCGCGTGCGCTCCGGTCGGTCGGCGGCCCTCGCGCCGCGGTCTCACTTCAGCAGGCGCGACAACCGCCGGTCGGCCAGCAGTTTGCCGCCGGTCTGACAGGTGGGGCAGTACTCGAGCGAGTTGTCAGCGAAGAAGACGCTGCGCACCTCGTCGCCGCACACGGGGCACGCCTCGCCGCGCCGCCCGTGCACGCGCATGCCCCGCCGCTTGGCATCCTTCAATTCGGCGGGCGGCTTGCCGCGCGCGGCCTCGACCGCTTCTGTGAGCGTCGTCGTCATCGCGGAGAACAGGCGATCGACCTCGTCGTCCGCGAGGGTCGCCGCGAGCGCGTAGGGCGACATCTTCGCCGCGTGCAGGATCTCGTCGGAGTACGCGTTGCCGACGCCCGCGATGACCGACTGGTCGCGCAGCACGCCCTTGATCTGCGTGCGGCGGCCGATGAGGAGCGCGCCGAAGGCTTGGCGGTCGAAGCCTTCGCTCAGCGGGTCGGGGCCGAGGCGGGCGATACCCGGGACGTCGTCGGGGGAGCGGACCGCGTACACGGCCAGCGACTTCTTCGTGCCCGCCTCGGTGAGGTCGAAGCCCGACCCGTCGTCGAAGCCGACGCGCAGGGCGATCGGGGTCTTGCCGGGCTTGATGATCGTCGCCGGAAGCGTGTCGTACCACCGCAGCCATCCCGCCTTGGCGAGATGGAAGACGAGGTGGATGCCGGCATCGGTCGTGAGGTCGACGAACTTGCCGTGCCTCCTGGCGTCGATCACCGCGGAGCCCACGAGCGCCGACAGCGGCGGGTCGAACGTCTTGAGCGCGTTGATCGCCGACACGGTGGCCTTGTCGATGCGCAGCCCCGTGACGCGATCGCGCAGGAACTCGACGAGCCCCTCGACCTCAGGCATCTCCGGCATGCGCCCATGCTGCCACGCACCTCCGACATCGGGGACGGGCCTTGCGCCCTAGCCGAGCACCGCCCACGACCGCGGCGGGGGGTCGTCGTCGTGCGGCAGCTCGCCCGAGGCGGCAGCACCCGGGCGGAACGACGACGCCCGCACGACTCGCGGAGAGTCGCACGGGCGTCGAACGGAACGGATCAGCCGCGGCGGAGCAGGCCGATGCGGTCGTATACGTCGGAGAGGGTCTTCTCGGCGACGGATGCCGCCTTCCCGGCGTTGACGGCCAGCACGCGGTCGAGCTCGGCGGGGTCGTCGAGCAGCTCGAGGGCGCGCGTGCGCACCGGCTCGAACTCGTTCACGACCACCTCGGCCAGGCCCTTCTTGAAGTCGCCGTACCCGCGGCCGGCGTACTCGTCCTCGATCGCGGTGATCTCGCGGCCGGTCAGAGCCGAGTAGATCACGAGCAGATTCGAGACGCCCGGCTTCTCGTCGCGGTCGAAGCGCACCGCACCCTCGGAGTCGGTGACGGCGCGCATGATCTTCTTCGCGCTGACCTTGGGGTCGTCGAGCAGCCACAGCACGCCCGCGTCGGACTCGGCCGACTTCGACATCTTCGAGGTCGGGTTCTGCAGGTCGTAGATGCGGGCGGTCTCGCGTTGGATCACGGGCTTGGGAATCGTGAAGGTCTCGCCGAAGCGCTGGTTGAAGCGCTCGGCGAGGTCGCGCGTGAGCTCGATGTGCTGCTTCTGGTCGTCGCCGACGGGTACGACGTCGGTCTGGTAGAGCAGGATGTCGGCGGCCATCAGCACCGGATAGGTGAAGAGGCCGACGTTGGTGGCATCCGTGCCGTAGCGCGCCGACTTGTCCTTGAACTGCGTCATGCGTCCGGCCTCGCCGAAGCCGGTGAGCGTCGAGAGCACCCACTGCAGCTCTGCGTGGGCGGGCACGTGCGACTGCACGTACAGCGTCGAGCGGGAGGGCTCGATGCCCGCGGCGATGTACTGGGCGGCGGTGCGGCGGGTTTTCTCCCGACGCTCGGCGGGGTCGCCGGGCTGGGTGAGGGCGTGCAGGTCGACGACGGAGAAGAAGGCGTCGTACTGATCCTGCAGGTCGCGCCACTGCAGCAGGGCCCCGATGTAGTTACCGATCTGGAGGCTGTCGGCGGAGGGCTGCATTCCGGAGTAGAGGCGCTCGGTGGTCACCGTACGATCCTAGGCGGCGCGCTGCGCGGCGGTGGTCGCCGGCTCAGCGCCCTAGCATGTAGTCCACGACGACGGGGGAGTGGTCGCTCCATCGCGTGTCGTACGACGGCGCGCGGTCGACGCGGTACGCCGTGACCCGCTCGGCGAGCTCAGGGGTGGCGACGTGGTAATCGATGCGCCAGCCGCTGTCGGTGTCGAACGCCTTCCCCCGCATCGACCAGAACGTGTACGGACCGTCGACCTCGCCCATGACGCGGCGGCCGACGTCGACCCAGCCCAGGCCCGTGCCGGTCGAGCCGTCGACGCCCTCGACCTGCTCGCCCGCGGGGCCGAAGAAGCGATCGAAGTACGCACGCTCGCGCGGGAGGAAGCCGGCGTTCTTGCGGTTGCCCCGCCAGTTCTTGATGTCGAGCTCGCGGTGGCCGACATTCAGGTCGCCGGTGACGAGAGCCAGCTCGCGCTCGGCCTTCAGCGCGGCGAGGCGCTGCTCCATGGCATCCAGGAACAACCACTTGGCGTCTTGCTTCGGGGTGTCGACCTCGCCGCTGTGCACGTAGGCGCTGACGATGGTGAGGGTCTCGCCGTCGATGTCGAAGTCGGTCTCGATCCAGCGGCCCGACGCGTCGAGCGGCTCGGGACCGAGGTGCGTGCGGGTCTCGACGCCGGGGAGGCGGCTGATGATCGCGACGCCGGCGCGCCCCTTCGCGAGCGCCTCGTCGTTGACGATCTCCCAGCCGGGAAGGGCCTCGGCGAGCTGCTCGGCGGAGGCGCGGACCTCTTGCAGGGTGACGATGTCGGCGCCGGAGGCGTCGAGCCACTCGACCATGCCCTTGCGGACGGCGGCACGGATGCCATTGACGTTGACGGAGACGATACGCACGGAACGAGCCACCCGACGAGCCTAACCGCGACCTCCGACATCCCTCCGGGCTGGACAGCCGCCCGCGGTCCTCAGTCGAGGACGAGCGTCGTGCGCCGTGGGGCCGGCACGTCGGCCTCGGCGCGGGCGAGCACCTTCTCGGCCGCCGCGAGCCGTCGGCGTGCGCGCCATCGCCAGGGCCAGCGCGCCAGCGCCAGCGCCTTCTCCGCCTCGCGCACCCCCACCTGCGCGGCGATGACGAGCGCCGCCTGCTCCATCGCCCGGCGGTCCTCGGGGGAGCGCAGGGGGACGTCGCGGTCGCCCGCGGCCACGGCGATCCAGGCGGCCGACACGAGGATGACGATGCCGATGAACCGGAACCACAGCAGGAAGCCGATGAGCACTGTGAAGGTCGCCAGGAGCGGGTTCGACGGCGTGTACACGAACAGGAACCCGGCGCCGACCTGCAGCACCACGATGCCCGTCGCCCCGACGACGGCTCCCGGCCAGGCGCGGCGCCACGACAGCGTCGTCCCCGTCAGGAAACGGAACAGCGAGGCGAGCGCCACCGTGTTGATGCCGAACGCGACGACGAGCGACACCAGACGTGCGCCGATCGACCAACCGAGGGTTTCGCGGTCCCAGCCGATGAGGCCGAAGATCAGGTCCACGGCGCCGGTCGTGACCGACCCCAGCAGGGCACCCACGAGCAGAGAGACCCCGAAGAGCACGGATGCCACGAAGTCGCGCGCCTTGAGCATGACGTAGTTGCGCAGGTCGAAGGGCAGGCCGAAGGTGTCGCGCACGGCGCGCCGGGTGAACGTGACGAACCCGATCGCGGTCCACACGACCACGACGACGGCCACGATGCCGGTGATGGTCAGCAGACGTCCGCTCTCCTGGGCGACGGCCTCGACCTGGTCGCGGTCGACGAGGCCGTTCTTGCTGATCAAGCCCGGGATGTAGCTGTTGATGATGCGGATGAGACCGTCGATCGCGGCGGTGCTGCCGCCCAGCCAGATCCCCACGCCCGCGAACGCGAGATAGAGCGCCGAGAACACCGCGAAGAGTCCCTGGTAGCTCATCCCCGCGGCGAGCAGGAACCCGTTGTGCCGCAGGAAGTGCCGCCACACCCGGATCGGGAACCACTGCGCGATCTTCGCCGCGCGCGCGATCGGCTGATCCAGCCGCTCCCGCACCGCGACCTGCGCCGCTTCGAACCTGTTGCGCAGGGACGGGTCGTCGTCGCGCACCGCGGGCAGCGGTCGCGGGTCGGCGTGCGTCTCGGTCACCCGTCGAGCCTACTGAAGGGATGCCGAGGCCTCGGCGGCCCCCGGGCCACAGCATCCGCCCGCCCCTGCGTGAGTCGCCAGGATCTGTCGCTTTCGCGGGCATCGACGCGACGATTTCCGGCGACTCACGCGAGAGAGGGTCGCCACGAACGCCGAACGGCGGGTCCGCCTGCGCGCACCCGCCGTTCGAGAGGGGAGGGGTCAGCGACCGCCGCGGAGGACGGCCTGCTTGACCTCGGCGATGGCCTTGGTGACCTCGATGCCACGGGGGCACGCCTCGGTGCAGTTGAAGGTGGTGCGGCAGCGCCACACGCCCTCTTTGTCGTTGAGGATGTCGAGGCGCACGTCGCCCGCGTCGTCGCGCGAGTCGAAGATGAAGCGGTGCGCGTTGACGATCGCAGCGGGGCCGAAGTACTGCCCGTCGGTCCAGAACACGGGGCACGACGAGGTGCACGCGGCGCACAGGATGCACTTCGTGGTGTCGTCGAAGACCTCGCGGTCGACGATCGACTGCACCCGCTCCTTGCCCGCCTCGGGCTTCGAGTTCGAGATCAGGAAGGGCTGCACCTCGCGGTAGGAGGCGAAGAACGGCTCCATGTCGACGATGAGGTCCTTCTCGAGGGGGAGACCCTTGATCGCCTCGACGTAGATCGGCTGCGAGATGTCGAGATCCTTGATCAGGGTCTTGCAGGCGAGGCGGTTGCGACCGTTGATGCGCATGGCATCCGAACCGCAGATGCCGTGCGCGCACGAGCGGCGGAACGACAGCGAGCCGTCGACCTCCCACTTGATCTTGTGCAGGGCGTCGAGCACGCGGTCGGTGGAGTACAGCTCCACGTCGTAGTCGACCCAGCGGGGCTCGTGGTCGACCTCGGGGTCGAAGCGGCGGATGTTGAAGGTGACGAGGAACGACTGGATGCCGGTGTCCTCAGGAGTCTGCTCGACCTCTTCCGAGGTGTCGACCTGCTCGATGACGGTGGATGCCATCTCAGTACTTCCTCTCCAGCGGCGGGTAGCGCAGCTCCCCGGCCTCGTTCTTGGTGAAGACCACGGGCTTCCAGCCGAGTTCGATGTGGTCGGCGGGGTGCGACGAGTGGGGGTCGCCCGACAGGTACGCCATGGTGTGCTGCATGTAGTTCTCGTCGTCGCGCGTCGGGAAGTCGTCGCGCATGTGACCGCCGCGGCTCTCCTCGCGGTTCTGCGCCGAGTAGACGACGACCTCGGCGAGATCGAGCAGGAAGCCCAGTTCGACGGCCTCGAGCAGGTCGGTGTTGAAGCGCTTGCCCTTGTCGTCGACGTGGATGTTCTTGTAGCGCTCGCGCAGGTCGGCGATCACGTCGAGCACATTCGAGAGCGACTCGTGCGTGCGGAACACCTGCGCGCCCTTGTCCATCTCGTCCTGCAGCGTCTTGCGCAGCACCGCGATGCGCTCGGTGCCGTTGTTGTTGCGCAGGCCCTCGATGAGGCCGCGCACCTCGGCGGCGGGGTCTTCGGGCAGCGGCACGAAGTCGGCGGTCTTGACGTACTCGACGGCGTTGCGGCCGGCGCGCTTGCCGAAGACGTTGATGTCGAGCAGCGAGTTGGTGCCCAGACGGTTCGAGCCGTGCACCGAGACGCACGCGCACTCGCCGGCCGCGTAGAGGCCCGGCACGACCGTGTCGTTGTCGGCGAGCACCTCGGCCTTGATGTTGGTCGGGATGCCGCCCATCGCGTAGTGCGCGGTCGGCATGACCGGGACCGGCTCGACGACCGGGTCGACGCCCAGGTAGGTGCGGGCGAACTCGGTGATGTCGGGGAGCTTGGTCTCCAGCACCTCGGCGCCCAGGTGGGTGCAGTCCAGCAGCACGTAGTCGCGGTGGGGACCGGCGCCGCGGCCCTCGGCCACCTCCTGGACCATGCAGCGGGCGACGATGTCGCGGGGCGCGAGGTCTTTGATGGTGGGGGCGTAGCGCTCCATGAAGCGCTCACCGCTGGCGTTGCGCAGGATCGCGCCCTCCCCGCGGGCACCTTCGGTCAGCAGGATGCCGAGACCGGCGAGACCGGTCGGGTGGAACTGGAAGAACTCCATGTCCTCCAGCGGCAGGCCCTTGCGCCAGACGATGCCGACGCCGTCGCCGGTGAGCGTGTGCGCGTTGGAGGTGGTCTTGAAGATCTTGCCGAAGCCGCCGGTGGCGAAGACCACGGCCTTGGACTGGAACACGTGCAGTTCGCCGGTGGCGAGGTCGTAGGCGACGACGCCGGCGACCTGCGTCTTGCCCGCGGCATCCTTCACCGTGATGAGGTCGAGCACGTAGAACTCGTTGAAGAAGTTGATGCCGAGCTTCACGCAGTTCTGGAACAGCGTCTGCAGGATCATGTGGCCGGTGCGGTCGGCGGCGTAGCATGCGCGGCGCACGGGCGTCTTGCCGTGGTCGGCCGTGTGCCCGCCGAAGCGGCGCTGGTCGATCTTGCCCTCGGGGGTGCGGTTGAAGGGCAGGCCCATGTTCTCGAGGTCGATGACGGCGTCGATGGCCTCTTTGGCGAGGATCTCCGCGGCATCCTGGTCGACGAGGTAGTCGCCGCCCTTGATGGTGTCGAAGGTGTGCCACTCCCAGGAGTCCTCTTCGACGTTCGCGAGCGCGGCCGCCATGCCGCCCTGCGCCGCACCGGTGTGCGAGCGCGTGGGGTAGAGCTTCGAGATGACGGCGGTCTTCGCGCCGGGGCCGGCCTCGATGGCCGCGCGCATTCCTGCGCCGCCCGCGCCGACGATGACGACGTCGAACTGGTGGTAGTGGACGCCGTCTTTGACGATCGAGTCCGAGCTGGTCTGAGTGCTCACGTGTGCGATACCTCTGCTGTCAGGGGAAAGAAGGGATGCCGTCGGCTCAGGCCGCCTGGCACACGTCCCACAGGGAGCTGCTCTCGGTCACGCCGAGGCAGGGGTCGAAGGTGAAGACGACGAGCGTGCCGAGCAGGATGAGGAACCCGGCCGACACCCACAGCGAGCCCACGAGAATCGTGCGGATGCGGGCGTTCGTGACGTAGTCGTTCACGATCGTGCGCATGCCGTTGGCGCCGTGGATGAGGGCCAGCCAGAGCATCAGCACGTCCCACCACTGCCAGAACGGCGAGGCGAGCTTGCCCGCGACGAACGCGAAGTCGATCTGGTGGATGCCCTCGCCCGTCATGAGGTTGACGAAGAGGTGGCCGAAGATCAGGACGATCAGCAGCACGCCGGAGGCGCGCATGTAGATCCAGCCCCACTTCTCGAGGTTGGTGCCCTTCTTGCGCACGGAGGGCGTGCGGGGCGCGGGGATCGTGGCGGCTTCTTGGGCGACGGACATCAGTGGCTCCCGGTGACGGCGCTGAAGACGTTGATCAGGTGGCGCGGGGTGAACCCGAGCATGGTGACGACCCAGAGACCGAGCACGCCCCACCACAGCTGGCGCTGGTGGCGCGTGGCCCACGGCCAGAAGTCGACCAGGATGATGCGCAGGCCGTTGAACGCGTGGTACGCGATCGCGCCGACCAGGGCCACCTCGCCGAGACCCATGACCGGGTTCTTGTAGGTGCCGATGACGGCGTCGTACGCCTCGGGCGAGACCCGGATGAGCGCCGTGTCGAGGATGTGCACGAGGAGGAAGAAGAAGATCGCCACGCCGGTGATGCGGTGAAGGACCCACGACCACATGCCCTCACGGCCGCGGTAGAGAGTGCCGCGAGGCCTCTTCGAAGTGGTCTCTTTCACCGACGGCGTGGCACGTGCTGGTGCTGACACGGTCGTCCTCCCTGATCGAACACGGTGTGGGACCCACGCGGGTCCGAGCGTCACACGGGCGCCATCGAATACTACGTCCGGCCTATGAACGGCGGGGATTAGGGCCGCCTAAGACTCTCTCGACATCGAGATATCTTCGGATGCCGCCGACGCCGCGTTCCGGTGCCGTCGATCACCCGTCACCGCGCGGAAAAGCGCGCGTGCGCGCGGGCAGTAGGGTCGGAGCCATGGCCGACATCGCTATCGACGACTTCTACGCCGTGATCCCCGCCGGTGGGATCGGCAGCCGCCTGTGGCCGCTGTCGCGCGCCGACGCCCCCAAGTTCCTCCACGACCTCACCGGGTCGGGCCAGACGCTGCTGCGCGACACGTGGGATCGCCTCGCCCCGCTCTCGGGTGCCGACCGCATCGCCGTCGTGACGGGCCGTGCCCACCGCGCGGCCGTCGAACGGGAGCTCCCCGGCGTCCCCGACCACAACGTCTTCCTCGAATCGGAGCCGCGCGACTCCTCCGCGGCGATCGGTCTCGCCGCCGCCATCCTCGTGCGCCGCGAGCCCGACGTCATCATCGGCTCGTTCGCCGCCGACCACGTCATCCGCCAGACCCGTCAGTTCGACTTCGCCGTTCGTCAGGCCGTGGCCGTCGCACGGGCCGGATACATCTGCACCATCGGCATACAGCCGAGCGAGCCCTCCGTCGGCTTCGGCTACATCAAGCAGTCCGACGAGCTCATCGTCGACGACGCCCCCGAGGCGTACATGGTCGAGCGCTTCGTCGAGAAGCCCGACCTCGACACCGCGAAGGAGTACTTCTCGGACCGCGCGTACCTCTGGAACGCGGGCATGTTCATCACCCGCGCCGACGTGCTGCTCGCCGAGCTCGCCGTAAACGAGCCCGAGCTGCATGCGGGGCTGCTCGAGCTCGCCGAGGCGTGGGACGACCGCGATCGTCGCGGCCCCGCGGTCGACCGCATCTGGCCGGGACTGAAGAAGATCGCCATCGACTACTCCGTCGCCGAGCCCGCCGCCGAGAAGGGGCGCCTGGCGGTCATCCCGGGGCACTTCGATTGGGACGACGTGGGGGACTTCGCGAGCCTGTCGAAACTCAACTCCTCGGGCGGCCGCAACGAGCTGGCGATCCTCGGTGAGGACGCCCGCGTGCTCTCCGACGCCTCCAGCGGCATCGTCGTCTCGCAGACCAAGCGCGTGATTAGCCTCATCGGCGTGCGCGACATCGTCGTGGTCGACACCCCCGACGCGCTCCTGGTGACCACGAGCGAGAACGCGCAGCGCGTGAAGGGCGTCGTCGACGCCCTCAAGCTCACCGGCCGCGGCGACGTCCTCTGACACGAGAGGCCTCGGCTCGGACGCCGCTGACACCGGATGCCGCCCCGCGTGGCATCCAGTGTCTCGCCCGCTGTGGCGTGTGGCGGTCGCGTGACGCGAGATTGCGTCTTTGTAACCATTGATGCGCGCGAGGCTCTCGGGGACGCAAGCCCGCCGACACAGTAGGTAACGTGACGGGATCGTCCCCCGAACCCGTTGGGGGCATCCGTCTTGGAGGACCATTCGTGAAGACCACGAAGAAGGCCGTCGTCAGCGGCCTCGCCATGATCGGCGCCGCGGCGCTGCTCGCCGGTTGCGGCGCCGCACCCGAGAGCAACGGCGCATCCGGTGGTGCCGCCGCCGGCGCCAGCGACTACCTGCCCTGCATGGTGTCCGACTCGGGTGGATTCGACGACAAGTCGTTCAACCAGCTCGGCAAGGAGGGCCTCGACGCCGCCGCTTCCGAGCTCGGCTCGAAGAAGCCCATCGAGGTGCAGTCGCAGTCCGAGACCGACTTCGCGTCGAACCTGCAGAACCTCGTCGACCAGGGCTGCAACACCATCATCACCGTCGGCTTCCTGCTCGCCCCCGCCGCGCTGGAGTCCGCCACGGCGAACCCCGACCTGCAGTACGTCTCGATCGACGACACCGTCGACCAGAACTTCGACGGCACCACCGACGCCCCGAACATCAAGCCGATCATCTTCGACACCGCTCAGGCGGCGTACCTCGCCGGCTACCTGGCCGCGGGCACGTCGAAGACCGGCGTCGTCGGCACCTTCGGCGGCATGAACATCCCGACCGTGACGATCTTCATGGACGGCTTCGCCCAGGGCGTCGAGAAGTACAACACCGACAACAACGCGTCCGTGCGCGTCGTCGGGTGGGACCGCACCGCCAAGGACGGCTCGTTCACCGGTGGCTTCGAGGCCAACGACACCGCGCGCCAGACCGCGCAGGCGATCATCGACCAGAACGTCGACGTGCTGCTGCCCGTCGGTGGCCCGATCTACCAGTCGGCCGCCGTCGCCATCCAGGACTCCGGCCGCGAGATCGCGCTCGTCGGCGTGGACGCCGACGTGTACGAGACCGACCCCGGCATCGGCGACCTGCTGCTGACCTCGATCCTCAAGGGCATCGACGTGGGCACCAAGGACGCGATCGTCGCCGCGGGCGAGGGCTCGTTCGACACCGCCCCGTTCGTCGGCACGCTCGAGAACGACGGCGTGGGCCTGGCCCCGTTCCACGACTGGTCCGACCGTGTCCCGGCCGACCTGTCGTCGAAGGTCGACGCGCTGAAGGCCGACGTCATCAGCGGGAAGATCAAGGTCGAGTCCTACCTGGCCGGCTGAGAGAACTCCACTCTCCAGGGGAGGCCGGCGCGATGCCGGCCTCCCCTCCTCATGGAGCGGGCGCCCTGCGCCCCTCCTCCCCAGACGCCGATCCGCTCACGAGGCGGGTCGGTCTCGTCGGACGCCTCCCTCGTCCGATGCCACAGAACTTAGGATCGGGAACATGAAGCTCGAACTCCGCGGGATCACGAAAACCTTCGGGTCCCTGGTGGCGAACGATCACATCGACCTCACCGTCGAGGCCGGAGAGATCCACTGCCTGCTCGGCGAGAACGGTGCCGGCAAGTCCACCCTGATGAACGTCCTCTACGGCCTCTACCAGGCCGACGGGGGAGAGATCCTGCTCGACGACGCCGTCCAGCATTTCTCCGGTCCCGGCGACGCGATGCGCGCGGGAATCGGCATGGTGCACCAGCACTTCATGCTCATCCCCGTCTTCACGGTGGCTGAGAACGTCATGCTCGGCCACGAGCCCACCAAGGTCGGCGGTCGCCTCGACCTCGCGGCCGCCCGCGCGAAGGTGCGCGAGATCTCCGATCGCTTCGGGTTCGACGTCGACCCCGACGCCCTCGTCGACGACCTGCCCGTCGGCGTGCAGCAGCGCGTCGAGATCATCAAGGCTCTCTCCCGGGATGCCAAGGTGCTCGTCTTCGACGAGCCCACGGCCGTGCTCACCCCGCAGGAGACCGACGAGCTGATGGCGATCATGCGCCAGCTCAAGGCCGCGGGGACCTCGATCGTCTTCATCACCCACAAGCTCCGCGAGGTGCGCGAGGTCGCAGACCGCATCACGGTCATCCGTCTCGGCAAGGTCGTGGGCGAGGCCGACCCGCGCGCCTCGAACGCCGAGCTGGCCTCGCTCATGGTCGGCCGCGCGGTCGAGCTCACCGTGCAGAAGGAGGAGCCGACGCTCGGCGACGTCGGCCTCTCGGTGTCGAACCTCACGGTCGTCGACCCCATCGGACAGCTCGTCGTCAACGACGTGAGCTTCGACGTGCGTCGGGGCGAGGTGCTCGCCATCGCCGGTGTGCAGGGCAACGGTCAGACCGAGCTCACCGAGGCGCTGCTCGGGCTGCAGGAGCGCGTCGAGGGTTCCGTCGTTCTCGACGGGACGGAGCTGAACGGACGGAGCGTGCGCGCGGTCCTCGACGCGGGGGTGGGCTTCGTCCCCGAAGACCGCAAGGAAGACGGTCTGGTGGGGGAGTTCTCCATCGCCGAGAACCTCATGCTCGACCGCGCCGACGGCGCGCCGTTCGTCAAGGGCGGCGCGATCCAGCTGTCCACCCTCTCCGACTTCGCGCGCGAGAAGGTCACCGAGTTCGATGTGCGCACTCCCTCGATCGAGACCCCGGTGGGGCGTCTGTCGGGCGGCAACCAGCAGAAGGTCGTGCTGGCGCGCGAGTTGAGCCGTGACCTGCGCCTGTTCGTCGCGGCCCAGCCGACCCGTGGCGTCGACGTCGGCTCCATCGAATTCATCCACAAGCGCGTCATCGAGACGCGCGACGCCGGAGTCCCCGTCATCGTGGTCTCCACCGAGCTCGACGAGGTGACCGCCCTCGCCGACCGCATCATGGTGATGTACCGCGGTCGCGTCGTGGGCATCGTCCCCGGCGACACCTCGCGCGACGTGCTGGGCCTCATGATGGCCGGCGAAGCGCCCCAGAACGAAGGAGTCGCGGCGTGAGCGATCCGCACAGCCCGCACGACCCGACCGCCGCGCGCGCCGAGCGCGCCGCGGAGGTCGCCGAGGCCGGTCAGGCCGACCTCGCCCTCGAGGGCGAATCCCGCATCGATCCCGCCACGGAGGCACGCGTGGTCGCCCCCGAACCGGCGGACGACGAGAACCGCTGGCGGCGGGCGTTCCGCGAGATCGCCACCGGCAACGCCATCATCTCGGTGCTGGCCGTCATCCTGGCGCTGCTCGTCGGCGCCATCATGATCGCCGCCACCGACGAGAACGTGCAGGCCGCAGCGGGGTACTTCTTCGCGCGACCGGGCGACACCCTCGCCGCCATCTGGCAGTCGGTCTCCGGTGCGTACTCGTCGTTCTTCCAGGGCGCGATCTACAACTTCCGTCGTCCGGAGTTCGCCACCGGCATCCGGCCGTTGACCGAGACGCTCACCTTCGCCACGCCGCTCATCGCGGCCGGTCTCGGTGTCGCCCTGGCCTTCCGCGTCGGCATGTTCAACATCGGTGGTCGCGGCCAGATGCTCGTCGCCGCCGCTGCCGGCGGATGGGTCGCCTTCGCGTTCGACCTGCCGTGGGGCATCCACATGATCGTCGCCCTCGTCGCGGGTGTCGTCGCGGGAGCCGTCTGGGCCGGTATCGCCGGTGTGCTCAAGGCGCGCACCGGGGCGCACGAGGTGATCGTGACGATCATGCTGAACTACGTCGCGTTCTACATCGTGTACTACCTCCTGCGCACCCCCGGGCTGCTGCAGGCACCGGGATCGAACAACCCCACGACCCCTCCGATGAAGGACACCGCGGTGTTCCCCGACCTCTTCGGCTCCGGGTACAACCTGCACTTCGGTTTCGTGCTCTCGCTCGTCGCCGTCGCGGTGGTCTGGTGGATCCTCGAGCGCTCGTCGCTCGGCTTCCGCTTCCGCGCCGTGGGCCTGAACCCGAACGCGGCGCGCGTGGCCGGCATCAACGTGAAGTCGATGTACGTCTACGCGATGCTCATCTCGGGAGCCCTCGTGGGCCTCGCGGGCGTCGACCAGGTGCTCGGCACGGTGACCACCGGCTTCTCGAGCGGCATCGACGCCGGTATCGGCTTCGACGCCATCACCGTGGCCCTGCTCGGTCGTTCCACCCCCGTCGGCGTGCTGGTCGCCGGCATCCTGTTCGGCGCGTTCAAGGCCGGCGGCTTCGCCATGCAGGCGGCCAACGGCGTTCCGGTCGACATCGTCCTGGTCGTGCAGTCGCTCATCGTGCTCTTCATCGCGGCGCCGCCGCTGGTGCGCGCGATCTTCCGTCTGCCGGCCCCCGGGGCGCGCCAGCCCAAGGTGCGCGCCGCCAAGAAGAAGGAGGCGGCCCGGTGAGCACCACCGCCGCACACCCCGAGGCCACGGCTCCGGAGACGCTCGACACCGCTGTCGTCGTCAGCTGGAAGGCGCCCATCGTCTACGGCGTCATCACGGTGCTGGCCGCCGTGCTGTTCATCGTCGCCCGGCAGGACGGCGATGCCGTCTTCCGCATCTCGAGTCCCGGTGAGTTCCTGCAACTGCCCGAGGTCGTCCTCGGCGGCGTCGTCACCGGCATCGTCTGCACGGTGCTGCTCGCCGTGGTCACGCTCGCGAGCGTGATGATGGTGCGGGCACGCCGCCGCCCCCCGATCTGGCTCGCCGTGATCTTCGCCCTCGTCTTCATGGTCGGCTTCCTCACCTGGGCGGCCGCGGGGGCGACCACCTCGGTGATCCCGCTGACCGGTCTGCTGGCCGGTGGACTCAGCCTGTCGGTTCCGCTCATCTTCGGTGCCATGGCGGGTGTGCTCAGCGAGCGCGTCGGCGTCGTGAACATCGCCATCGAGGGTCAGCTGCTCGCGGGGGCGTTCACCTCCGCGATCGTGGCCACCGCGACGGGCAACCCGTTCATCGGGCTGCTCGCGGCCGGGGTCTCCGGCGTGCTCGTGTCGTTCGTGCTGGCTGCCTTCGCGATCAAGTACTTCGTCGACCAGGTCATCGTCGGTGTCGTGCTCAACGTGCTCGTGGTGGGCCTGACGAGCTTCCTGTTCTCGCAGGTCCTCGCGCCCAACGCCGCGACGCTGAACTCGCCGCCTCGCTTCCCGCGTCTGCCCATCCCCTTCCTGGCCGACATCCCGATCATCGGACCGATGCTGTTCAACCAGACCGTCATCGTCTACCTGATGTACGTCACGGTCGCCTTGGTCTACCTCGGGCTGTTCCACACGCGCTGGGGCCTGCGCCTGCGCGCGGTGGGAGAGCACCCCCAGGCCGCCGACACCGTCGGCATCAACATCGCCAAGACGCGCTTCTGGAACGTCTCGCTGGGCGGGGCCATCGCGGGCCTCGGCGGCGCGTTCTTCACGCTCGGCTCGGTCGGCGCCTTCAACAAGGAGATGACGGCGGGTGCCGGTTACATCGCGCTCGCCGCGGTCATCTTCGGCCAGTGGGACCCGATCCGGGCCACGCTCGCGGCTCTGCTGTTCGGCTTCGCATCGAACCTGCAGAACACCCTCGGCGTGATCGGATCGCCCGTGCCCAGCGAGTTCATGCTCATGCTGCCGTACGTCGTGACGATCTTCGCCGTCGCCGGTCTCGTCGGAAAGGTCCGCGGACCCGCGGCCGCCGGCAAACCGTACATCAAGGGCTGACCCAGCCCGCTTCCCCCTTCACGAGAGGACCCCCCGCACCACGATGACCGACATCGATTGGGATGAACTCCGCGCCGCGGCGACGGATGCCATGCACCGCGCCTATGCGCCCTACTCCCGCTTCAAGGTGGGCGCCGCAGCGCTCGTCGCCGACGGGCGCATCGTCTCGGGCTGCAACGTCGAGAACGCCTCGTACGGCGTGACGCTGTGCGCCGAGTGCGGCCTGGTCTCCGAGCTGCACATGTCGGGCGGCGGTCAGCTGGTGGCCTTCGTCTGCGTCGACGGCGAGGGACGCACCCTCATGCCGTGCGGTCGCTGCCGTCAGCTGCTCTTCGAGCACGCGATCCCCGGGATGCTGCTCGAAACGGTCAGCGGCATCCGGACGATCGACGAGGTGCTGCCCGACGCGTTCGGGCCCCGCGACCTCGAGGAGGCGGCGCGATGAGCGGTCAGGGATCGGTGGAGTCGTACGACGCCGTCGACATCATCCGCGCTCAGCGCGACGGACGCGCGATCACCGAGGGCGAGATCCGCTGGCTCGTCGACGCCTACACGCGCGGCTACGTCATGGACGCGCAGATGTCGGCGTTCACGATGGCAGTGCTGCTGAACGGCCTCGGTCGCGACCAGATCCGCGTGCTCACCGACGCCATGATCGCGTCGGGCGAGCGCATGGACTTCTCCTCCCTCGGCAAGGTGACCGTCGACAAGCACTCGACGGGAGGCGTGGGCGACAAGATCACCCTGCCGCTCGCGCCGCTGGTGGCCGCTTTCGGTGTCGCCGTGCCGCAGCTCTCGGGCCGGGGGCTCGGCCACACCGGTGGCACTCTCGACAAGCTCGAGTCGATCCCCGGCTGGCGTGCGGCGCTGTCGAACGACGAGATCATGGCCCAATTGCGTGACGTGGGCGCGGTCATCTGCGCCGCGGGCACGGGGCTCGCCCCCGCCGACAAGAAGCTCTACGCGCTTCGCGACGTCACCGGCACAGTGGAGGCCATCCCGCTCATCGCCTCCAGCATCATGTCGAAGAAGATCGCCGAGGGCACCGACTCGCTCGTGCTCGACGTGAAGTTCGGCTCGGGTGCCTTCATGCAGGACATCGACCGCGCGCGCGAGCTCGCCGAGACGATGGTCGCGCTCGGCACCGACTCGGGTGTGAACACCACCGCGCTGCTCACCGACATGAACACCCCGCTGGGCCTCGCCATCGGCAACGCCAACGAGGTGCGCGAGTCGGTCGAGGTGCTGGCGGGAGGCGGACCCGCCGACGTGGTCGAGCTGACCGTGGCCCTCGCCCGCGAGATGCTCACGCTGGCGGGCCGGCCCGATGCCGACGTCGAGGCGGCGCTTCGCGACGGTCGCGCGATGGACGTGTGGAAGCGCATGATCCGTGCCCAGGACGGCGACCCCGATGCCGCCCTCCCCACTCCGCGCGAGACGCACACGGTCGTCGCCGATCGCTCCGGTGTCGTCACGCGCGTCGACGCCCTGCCCTTCGGCATCGGGGCCTGGCGTCTGGGCGCGGGTCGCGCGCGGGCGGAGGATGCCGTCGTGCACGCGGCGGGTATCGACCTGCACGTGACGGTGGGCCAGTCCATCGCCGCCGGCCAGCCGCTGTTCACCCTGTCGGCCGACGATGAGACGCGCTTCGCGCGCGCCCTTGACGCGGTCGACGGTGCGTGGGAGATCGGCGACACCGCCCCGGCGGCGACGTCGATCGTGCGCGAACGCATCACCGCGTGATGGCATCCAGCAAGAGGAGCACCCCCATGGGCACAGCCACCGAGGACTTCCGCGTCGACGGCGTGAAGGTGAAGAACCTCCCGAAGGTGTCGCTGCACGATCATCTCGACGGGGGACTGCGTCCGCAGACCGTGCTCGAGCTCGCGGACGAGATCGACCTCGACCTCCCCGCCGACGATGCGAAGGGCTTGAAGGCCTGGTTCAGCGACCACATCGACGGCGGCTCGCTCGAGGACTACCTCGAGAAGTTCGACGTCACGGTGGGCGTCATGCAGACGCGCGAGGGTCTCGTGCGCGTCGCGAAAGAGTTCGTCGAAGACCTCGCCGCCGACGGCGTCGTGTACGGCGAGGTGCGCTGGGCGCCCGAGCAGCACCTCACCCGCGGTCTCAGCCTCGACGACGTCGTGGACGCCGTGCAGGAGGGCATCGAGGAAGGAGAGGATGCCGCGGACGCCCGCGGACACGACATCCGCGTCGGCCAGCTCCTCACCGCGATGCGCCACGCCGACAATTCGCGCGAGATCGCCGAGCTCGCCGTCTCGTGGCGCGGGCGGGGCGTGGTCGGGTTCGACCTCGCGGGGGCGGAGGACGGGTTCCTCCCCAGCCGCCACCGTGCCGCGTTCGAGTACCTCGCCGAGCAGTTCTTCCCGACCACGGTGCACGCGGGGGAGGGCGCCGGTCTGGCGTCCATCCGCTCCGCACTGATCGACGGGCGCGCCCTCCGCCTCGGCCACGGTGTGCGCATCGCCAACGACCTCGACGTCGTGTCCCGCGAGGGAGAAGACGTGCAGGTCACGTTCGGCGACCTGGCGCGCTGGGTGCGCGACCGCGAGATCACGCTCGAGCTGTCGCCGACGTCGAACCTGCAGTCGGGCGCCGTCAAAGCCTGGGGCGACACCATGGACGCCCACCCCTTCGACCTGCTGTACCAGCTCGACTTCTCGGTCACGGTGAACGTCGACAACCGCCTGATGAGTGCGACGACGCTCACGCGCGAGCTGGGGCTGCTGGCGGAGGCGTTCGAGTACGGCCTCGACGATCTCGAGGCCTTCCAGCTCAACGCCGCTGCCGGGGCGTTCCTCCCGGTGGAGGAGCGCGAAGAGCTCATCGAGATCATCTCGGACGGCTTCCAGCGCTGAGTCGCGGCGTCGAGTGGCGCGTACCCGCGGGTGCGCGCCACGTCGTCGTGCGATGCCCTCGCCCCTGTCGAGTGTCCAGGACACGCCGTCCCGGGCACCGGAACGCGGCGTGTCCTGGACACTCGATGAAGGGGGACCCACGCGTCTCGCTCGCGTCAGCGCGTGCGAGTGTCCGGGACACGCCGCGCCTCGCGCCGGGATGCGGGGTGTCCTGGACACTCGACGAAGGGGATGCCGGGGGGAGGGCGAGAGCCTGCAAGGCGCCGCGCCGCGCCGGGCCGGACGGGGGCCGGGGACTACGCCGGCGGGGTCGCGAGCGTGTAGCGGGTGCTCGGGCGACCGGCGGTGGAGTAGTCGAGGCTGCGGACGCACTCGCCGTCGTCGGCGAGGTGCTCCAGATACCGCCGACAGCTCACCCGCGACAGGCCGAGGTGGTCGGCGACTTCGGCCGCGCTCGCCGAGCGGAGGTCGTCGAGCGCGGTGCGCACGAGGTCGAGCGTCGGACGCGAGAGCCCTTTCGGCAGCGGGCGGCGCGTCACGGGTCGCAGGACCGCGTCCACGCCCCGCTGGTTGAGCGATCCCTCCATGGCGGCGGACGACCTGCGCTCCGCCAGGACATCGTCGATGCGCGCGTGCAGCTCGCTCGCGGTGAACGGTTTGACGAGGTAGTGCTGAACCCCCATCAGTCGTGCCGTGCGCACGGTGTCGACGTCGCGCGCGGCGGTCACGGCGATCACCTCGGGCTGCACGATCCCGGCATCCGCTCGCACGGCGCGCAGGGCGTCCAGCCCCGAGAAGCCCGGCAGGTGCACGTCGAGGAGCACCAGGTCGGGACGGAGCTCGGTGACGGCCGCCACGGCATCCGGACCGCTGCCCGCCGTGCCCACGACCTCGCACGCGGCGTGACCGGCGACGAAGAGGCCGTGCAGCGACCCGACCGCGGGCTGATCGTCGACGACGAGGACGCGAAGGACCATCATCAGACCCTTTCCGGCTCGGGCAGGACGACCTCGAACCGCGCACCGCCGAGCGGGGAGCGCGACACGCGGGCCTCGCCGCCGCGGCGACGCGCGACGCGCCGCACCAGGGCCAGGCCGATCCCGCGAGCGCGATGACGGGCGTCCTTCGTGCTGACGCCCTCGTCGAACACGCGATTATGGAGGGAGTCGGGCACCCCCGCGCCGCTGTCGTCGACGACGATGCGCACGGCGGGCGCCGTGGCATCCACCGTCACGCGGAGGTGGTCGCCGGGGCGGCAGGCTTCCAGCGCGTTGTCGACGAGGTTGCCCACCACGGTGACGATGTCGCCGACGGCCTCGGCCGGCGGGGTGCCGTCGGCGATGATCTCGAGCGCGACATCGAGCTCACGCGATCGCGCGAGCTTCACCGACAACAGCGCGGTCAGTTCGCTGCCCAGACCGGCGGCATCCGGACCGAGGTCCAGAGACCCGCCCGGGCGCACGCGCGCGATGAACTCCCGGGCGTCGTCGTAGGCTCCGAGTTCGAGCAGGCCCGAGACCACGTGCAGCGAGTTGGCGAACTCGTGCGCCTGGGCGCGCAGCCCCTCGGTGAGCGATTGCTGGCCGTCCATCTGCCGGAGCGCCTCGTGCAGCTCGCTGTGGTCGCGGAGCAGAAGCGTCGCGCCGACCAGGCGCCCGCGGTCGTCGCGCAATCCCGTCGAGCGGGCGATCACGGGGCGTTCGCCGGCGAGCACGAGGCGTCCCTCGGGCTCGCCGTCCTCCATCACCTGCAGGAGCGGCCCGTCGAGCGTCTCGTCGGCGCGGCGGCCCCGCAGAGCACCGCGGTCGATGATGCGCTCGGCGGCGTCGTTCGCACTCGTGACGATGCCGCGGTGATCGACGCGGATGACGCCCTCGCTCAGCCGGTGCAGCATCGTCTCGCGCTCGCCGACCATCTCGGCGATCTCGTCGGGTTCGAGCCCGAAGATCCGGCGACGGATGAGGGCCGCGACCCAGGCCGCGCCGAAGACCCCCGCCACCGCTGCTCCGCCGAACGCCAGCAGCAGTCCCGGCAGGCGCGACTGCAGGTCGGCCGCGAGCTCGGACTCCAGCACGCCTACCGACACCGACCCGATGATCTCGGCCCCCGCGTCGTCCTCACCGGTGTCGCCGTCGGCGTAGACCGGCACCTTCACCCGGTACGACTCGCCGAGCGTGCCCGTCTCGGTGCCCGACCACACCTGCCCCGAGAGCGGGATCGAGGGGTCTGTCGACACGCTCTCTCCGATGCGGTCGGGGTGAGGGTGCGACAAGCGGATGCCGTCGACATCGGTGACGACGACGTAGGTCAGCGACGACGCCTCCCGGATCACCTCCGCGACCGGTTGGATCGCGGCCGAGGGGTCGGGGTCGTCGAACGCCTCGACGATGACGGGCAGACGGGCGATCGACAGGGCCACGCCGACCATGCGCTCGCGGTACGAGTCCCGGATCGCGCTCTCCTGGATCCAGACGGCGACGAGGCCGGCACCGAGGGTCACGACGCACACGATCAGCGCCTGCAGCAGCAACAGCTGCAGTCTCAGCGACAGTGCTCGGACCACGCTCCATTGTCTCCCGGGCGTCGACCGCCGCCCACACCCGCCCGCGACCAATAGTTGCCGAACTCGTCGTTACTTGCGCAAGCGAGACGGCATCCGTGTGCTCTGCCTACCGTGAGCGATCAGCGGGGAGGCGACGGTGCCTCACCCGAACTCGAAGAGGAGTACCGCGCATGCGTCGCACCACCATCGCCCTCGTCCCCCTGGCTGCGCTGTCGCTCGCGGCCCTCACCGGCTGCAACCCGCAGGGCGCGGGTGCCGGCGGGGCGGCCGCCTCGCAGGATGCCGCCTCCATCGACTCCGTCAACATCGTCGTCCCCGCCGATCCGGGCGGCGGCTGGGACCAGACCGGCCGCGCCGTCTCCGACGTGCTCACCGGCGACAAGCTCGTCGGGACCGCGGCCGTGAGCAACGTCGGCGGCGCCGGCGGCACGGTCGGCCTCGCCTCGCTCGCGACCGAGCGCGACCCGTACACGCTCATGGTGACGGGCCTGGTGATGGTCGGCGCGGTCGAGACCAACGCCGCGGAGAACCGCATCGAGGACACCACCCCCATCGCGCGCCTGACCGAGGAGCCGCTGGTCGTGGTCGTGCCCGCGGCCAGCCAGTACCAGACGCTGAAGGACCTCGTCGACGCCGTCGTCGCCGACGGGCAGGGCGTCACCATCACGGGCGGCTCGGCCGGCGGCGCGGACCACATCCTCGCGGGGCTGCTCCTCGAGGAAGCCGGCCTGACCGGGGCGGACATCACCTCGAAGCTCAACTACGTGCCGAACGCCGGCGGCGGCGAGGCCGTGTCGCTGCTGCTCGGCAACAACGCCGCGGCGGGCATCTCGGGCGTAGGGGAGTTCGCCGAATACGTGAAGTCGGGCGACCTGCGCGCCCTCGCCGTCTCGAGCGAGGAGGCGGCGGCGCTGCTGCCCGACGTGCCCACCATGACCTCCGAGGGCTACGACGTCGTCTACACGAACTGGCGCGGCCTGCTCGCCCCGGGCGGGATCAGCGAGGCGGATGCCGAGGGCCTCACGAAGCTCGTCACCGACATGCACGCGTCCGACGCGTGGAAGAGCGTGCTCGAGGAGCGCGGCTGGACCGACGCCTTCCTGACCGGCGACGAGTTCACCTCCTTCGTCGAGGAGAACGTCGTCGACGTCTCCGGAACCCTGAAGAACATCGGGCTCGTGTCGTGACGACCACCGACGCACCGGGGGCGGGGCCGACCAGCCGCCCCCGGTGGGGCGCCGAGCGCATCGGCAACGTCGCCTTCGCCGGCGTCGTGGTCGGGCTGGGCGTGTTCGCCCTCGTCGGCGCGTTCGCCATCCGCGTCCCCGCCGGTCAGGCGATCGGCCCCCAGGTGTTCCCCTTCGCCGTCGCCGCCATTCTGCTCGGCTCCGGAATCACGCTGGTCATCGCCGCTCTGCGGGGCCGGGTTGCTCCGCGCGAAGAGGGTGAGGACATCGATCCGGATGCCAAGACCGACTGGTGGACGATCCTGAAGCTCGTCGCGCTGATGGTCGCCGTTCTGCTGCTGCTCGAACTGCTCGGCTGGTGGATGGTCGCCGCTCTGCTGTTCGGCGGCGTGGCCTGGACCCTCGGCGCCAAGCGTCCGTGGGTCGCCTTCCTCGCCGGTCTCGTCATCGGCATCGGCACCCAGCTCCTCTTCGGCGAGGGCCTGGGCCTCTTCCTTCCCCGCGGGGCCGCCTTCGACTGGTGGTACGGCCCCGGACCCCTGTTCGGCTAGGAGACCGTCGACATGGATGCTGTCAACTCCCTCATGGAGGGCTTCGCCACCGCGCTGCAGCCGGAGTACCTGCTGTTCGCGGTGCTCGGCGTCGTCATCGGAACCGCCGTCGGCGTGCTCCCGGGCATCGGCCCGGCCATGACCGTCGCCCTCCTGCTGCCCCTGACCTACTCGCTGTCCCCGACGGCGGCCATCATCACCTTCGCGGGGATCTACTACGGCGGGATGTACGGTGGCTCGACCACCAGCATCCTGCTGAACACGCCGGGTGAATCGGCATCCGTCATCACCGCCATCGAGGGCAACAAGATGGCCAAGCTCGGTCGCGGCGCGGCGGCGCTGGCCACCGCGGCGATCGGCTCCTTCGTGGCCGGCACGATCGCCACGGCGCTGCTGACCCTCTTCGCTCCGCTGCTCGCGCGCTTCGCGGTGAACCTGTCTCCCGCCGACTTCGTCGCGCTCATCGTCGTGGCCTTCGTCACCGTGGGTGCGCTGCTCGGGTCGTCGCCGGCTCGCGGTCTCGCCTCGCTCGGCATCGGCCTGCTCGTCGGACTCATCGGCACCGAGGTGACCACCGGTCAGGCGCGGTACACGATGGGTGTGCTCGCGCTGTCGGACGGCGTGAGCGTCGTGCTCGTGGCCGTCGGCCTGTTCGCGGTGGGGGAGACCCTGTACGTCGCCGCGCGCCTGCGCCACGGGCCCATCCCCGTCATCCCCGTCACCCGCGGCTGGCGCAACTGGATGACGAAGGAGGACTGGCGCCGCTCGTGGAAGCCGTGGCTGCGGGGCACCTTCATCGGCTTCCCGATCGGGACGATCCCCGCCGGCGGTGCGGACGTCGCGACCTTCCTGTCGTACGCGAGCGAGAAGAAGCTGTCGAAGAACCGCGAGCAGTTCGGTCGCGGGGCGATCGAGGGTGTCGCAGGCCCCGAGGCGGCCAACAACGCCGCCGCGGCCGGCGTGCTCGTGCCGCTGCTGACACTGGGCCTTCCGACGACGGCCACCGCGGCCATCATCATCACGGCGTTCCAGTCCTACGGCATCCAGCCGGGGCCCCAGCTCTTCCAGAACCAGGGCGACCTGGTGTGGGCCCTGATCGCGAGTCTGTACATCGGCAACGTGCTGCTCATCGTGCTGAACCTGCCGCTCGCGGGGATCTGGGTGAAGGTTCTGCAGATCCCGCGTCCGTACCTGTACGCCGGCATCCTGACCTTCGCCGTGCTCGGCGCCTACGCCGTGAGCTTCTCGACGCTCGACATCGTCATCCTGCTGGTGGTGGGGGCGCTGGGGTACTTCATGCGGCGCTTCGGCTTCCCGATCGCACCGCTCATCGTGGGGCTCATCCTGGGGCCGATGGGGGAGCAGCAGCTGCGCAAGGCGCTGCAGTTGAGCCAGGGAAACGTCGCCGACCTCGTGCTGCACCCCTTCGCCGCATCGGCCTACGTGCTGCTGGCGGTGTTCCTCGTGGTGGGGCTGTGGCTCAAGCGTCGCCAGAGCCGCTACGAGCGGGCGCTGGAGGCCTCGCTCGCCGCGACCGAGGGGCACCCGCAGGCCGGTGTCGACCGCCTGTGGGAGCCGGGCGAGCGCCCCACCGACGTGCGCACCGACACGATCCGCGCCGAGCTCGCGGCCGAGCAGGCCCGCTCCGCACGGGGTGAGCCTCCGCGGGACTGACCCCTTCTTGTCGAGTGTCCGAGACACGCCGGTGCCCGGCCCGGGAACGGCGTGTCTTGGACACTCACCGCCGTGTGCGGCGAGAGACGGGGCGGCGGTCAGGGACGGGGGAGGAACCCCGCGAGCTGCTCGGCGATCACCCGGTCGACCTCGGCCGGATCGGCGGTGGGGGTGCCGTCACCCGGCTGCGGGCCGTACGCGCCGAACGACGCGTGCGAGGCACCGGGGATCTCGACGAAGGCGGCATCCGCGGGCAGTTCGCCCTTGGCATCCGCGATCTTCTGCGGGGTCGACAGCCCGTCTTCCGAGCCCGACAGGCTCAGGACGGGGAGCCCGGATGCCGAGAGGTCGTTCGCGCAGTACGAGGCGAACAGCACGAGCGCGTCGGCGTCGGTCGCGAGCTGGCACGCGCGCACGCCGCCGAGCGAGTGGCCGCCCACCGCCCAGGTCGAGACGTCGGGCGCGAGGTCGGTGAACGTCGACAGCGGACGGGGGTCGAAGAAGGCGAGGTTCAGCCACGGCTTCGTGATCACGACCGTGACGCCGTCGTCGACGACGACGTCGGCGAGGGTGGCGATGTAGCCCTCCGCCTGCACCTTCGCGCCCGGGATGAACACCAGTCCCTGGCCGGTCGCTCCCGCGGTGGGGGAGATCACGATCCCCGCACCGTCGTCGGTGATCGTCAGCCCGGGATCCGCCTCGGCCGAGGCGAGCGGGCCCGGTTCGGCGCCCATGACACCGACCTGACTGTAGATCAGGATGCCGCCGACCAGCACCACGACGAGGGCGCCCAGGCCGCCGAGGGTCCACCGCAGCCATCGGCGACGGCGGCGGGGAGCAGGGGCGGCGGGGGCAGTGCTGTCTGTCACGTATACGAGCGTATCCCCGGCCGCCGGCCGTGCAGCGTCGGTCCTGCCCGCGAACACGACACCGCCGACGCGCCGCCCGATGCGGCCGCGTCGGCGGTGTCGGAAGGGCTCAGGCCGAGAGAGCCGCTTGCCGGGCGGCGACGACCTCGACGATCCGGGCGAACAGCGGGTGCGCGGCGTCGAGTCCGGTCACCTGCGCCGTGAAGGCGTCGGCGTCGAGCTCGCGCAGCAGGCGCTGCAGCTCGACGGCCTGGGCGTCTTCGGCATCCTGGAACTCCAGGGCCGCGGCCATCGCGGCGACGAGCGCATCGACGCTCAGGCCCCGCTCGATCGCCTCGGCCGCGGGTCCCACGAAACGCTCGTGCCGCGAGAGCTTGCGCAGCGGCTGCCGTCCGACGCGCCACACGGTGTCGGGCAGCGCGGTGTTGCGGAAGCGGCGCAGGATCGTCGCGCGGTACTCGCCCTGCACGCCGGCATCCAACTCGTGCTTCTGCACGAGCAGCGCGCTGGTCTCCTCGAGCGCCGCCTCGACCTTGGCCGAGATGGCCGGGTCGGCGAGGGCGTCGGAGATGCGCTCGATGCCCGCCTGCGCCCCGAAGTACGCCGTGGTGGCGTGACCGGTGTTGACCGTGAAGAGCTTGCGCTCGATGTAGGGCTCGAGGTCGTCGACGAAGTGCGCGCCGGGGATGTGCGGAGGGGTGTCGCCGAACGGGGCCCGCTCGATCGCCCACTCGTAGAACGGCTCGACGGTGACGTCGACGCCGCCCTGAGCCTGGGCCGGCACGATGCGGTCGACCGCGGTGTTCGCGAAGACGGCCCGGGACGCCAGGGCATCCCACGACTCGCCGGCGAGCTCGACGACGTGGTCGCGCAGCTGGTCGGTCGCGCCGATCGCGTTCTCGCACGCCATGATCTGCAGCGCCGGCAGCGACGGGTCGCGCAGCGCGAGACCGGCCACGATGTGCGGAGCCACGAACTTCAGGATGGTCGGGCCGACGGCGGTGGTGACCACGTCGGCCGTGGCGATCTCGTCGACCAGGGACTCGGCATCCACCGAACTGTCGATCGCCCGGAAGTTCGTCACCTGCTTGTCGACGCCGCCCTCGCCCACTTCGTGGACGGTGTACGACGAGGCGTCGTTGATGGCGGCGACGAGCGCTGCGGAGACGTCGGAGAAGATGAGGTCGTACCCGCCCTCGTGCAGCAGCAGACCGACGAAGCCGCGGCCGATGTTGCCCGCGCCGAAGTGGACGGCCTTCATGCGTTGACGGAGCCCGCGAGGGCCTCGTAGAGCTCCTCGGGGGAGGAGGCGGCCTTCAGGCGCTCGACATCGTCCTCCTCGGAGAAGAGGATGGCGATCTGCGACAGGATCTCGAGGTGCTCGTCGCCCTTGCCGGCGATGCCGATGACGAAGGTGACGGGTTCCCCGCCCCAGTCCACGCCGCCGTCGTACCGCACGACCGACAGACCGGACTCGAGGATCGCCTGCTTGGTCTCGTTGGTGCCGTGGGGGATGGCGAGCTCGTTGCCCATGTAGGTGGACACGGTCTGCTCGCGCTGCTGCATGGCGGCGAAGTAGTCGGCGGTCACCGAACCGGTGGCCTGCAGCAGATCGGCCGCCTCTTTCATCGCCTCCTCGCGGGTGGCGCTTCCGGGGTGGATGCGGACGGATTCGATGCGGAGGACGTTCGACATGGTTCTCGCCTTTCTCGTCGTGCTGTCCAGCCTCGCAAAACGCGGGCCGGACGGGAAGACGCCAGGGGCCGGGCTGACGCTCCGACCCCTGGCGTGCTATTGGGTTACTTGGCCTCGTGCTGCGAGCGGACCATCTCCACGACCTCGTCGTACCGCGGCGAGTTCATGAAGTTGTCCACCGAGACGTGCACGGAGTCGGGCGACTGCGCCTTCGCGCGGTCGGTGAGCTGGTTCTGCGTGATGACCAGGTCGGCCGAGCCGTCGAGGTTCGCGATGGCCTGGTTGGTGACCGTGACCCCCTCGATGCCGGCCTTCTTGATCTTGTTGCGCAGGACGCTCGCGCCCATGGCGGAGGAGCCCATGCCGGCGTCGCAGGCGAACACGATGGTGTTCAGCTGCTTCACGGCGACCCCGCCCCCGAGACCGCCCAGCGCGGCGTCGACGTCGTGGTCGGCCGACTCGGTGGTACCCGAACCGGTGGTGCCGGCAGCGCGCGTGCGGAGGGCGCCGAGCGCCGACGACTCCTTGCCCTTGTTGGCGGCGGTCTGGTCGATGGCCGCGGCGAAGCTGTCGCCCTCGGCCTCCTGGTCGCGCTTGCGCGAGGCCCGGAGGATGACACCGGCGACGAGGAAGGTCACCACGGCGGCGACGATCACCGACAGGTAGACCACCAGCAGGTTGGCGGGGCCGGCGCCGATGGCGGCGACGGTGACGGCGATGATGCTGCCGGGAGCGGCCGGGAAGGCCAGGCCGCCGCCGAAGATCATGTTGACCGCGACGCCCGAGGCGCCACCCGCGATGAGCGCGAGGATCGTCATCGGCTTGGCCAGGGCGTAGGGGAAGTAGATCTCGTGGATGCCGCCGAGGAACTGGATCACGATGGCGCCGGGAGCCGAGGCCTTGGCCGCACCCACGCCGAAGAACGTGAACGCGAGCAGCAGACCCAGGCCGGGGCCGGGGTTCGCCTCGATGAGGAAGAGGATCGACTTGCCGGTGTCAGCCGCCTGCTCGATGCCGAGCGGGGTGAAGACGCCGTGGTTGATGGCGTTGTTGAGGAACAGCACCTTGGCCGGCTCGACGATGATCGACAGCACCGGGAGCAGGTTGAACTGCACGAGGAACGCGACGATGCTGCCGAGGACCGCGCTGATGCCGAGGAAGACGGGACCGAAGGCGAAGAAGCCGACGATCGCGAGGATCATGCCGAGGATGCCGGCGGAGAAGTTGTTCACGAGCATCTCGAAGCCGGGGCGGATCTTGCCGTCCCACAGCTTGTCCATCTGCTTGGTGATCCAGGCCGCGAGCGGGCCCATGATCATCGCGCCGAGGAACATCGGGATGTTGGTGCCCACGATCACGCCCATGACGGCGATGGTCGCGACCACGCCACCGCGCGCGCCGTAGACGATGCGTCCACCGGTGTTGGCGATGAGCAGGGGCAGCAGGTAGGTGATCATGACGCTGACCAGGCCGACGTAGCCCTGGTAGGTGCCGCCGTCGGCGTTCGCGGTCAGCGCGGTCGCTGCTCCGGGCCAGCCGATGGTGGCGGCGTCACCGCCGCCGCCGAGGATCTCGGCGACCGGGGCCCAGTGCCAGCCGAAGGGGCTGTTCGCACCGAAGAACCCGGCGGGGATGAAGAGCATGGTGATGAAGCCCCATGCGATGAATGCCGCGATGTTCGGCATGATCATGCCGGAGAGGAACGTGCCGAATCGCTGAACCGCGATCCGAGCCCCTCCCGGCTTCTTGGCGGGTGACGTCGTCGTCATTGCTGTGTCTCCTTGGTAGGTGCACGGCGGGAGCCGCGCGATGGGGGTACGGCGTGCGCCGCGGTGCAGAAGGGGGCGGCGGTCGCCGCCCCCGGGGGTTTACGGGGTGGGAACGAGAGCGGAGGCAGCCTGGGCGGCCTCGCGGGCGGATGCCGCGTCGTCGGCGGACAGGGCGGCCTCGGCGATGCGGCGGGCGTCGTCGAGGGTGTGACGGAGGAGGGTCGCGCGCACGTCGGCGAGGGCCGTGGGGGCCATCGACAGCGTGGTCGCGCCGAGTCCGACGAGGACGACGGCGAGCAGCGGATCGGCCGCGGCCTCGCCGCAGATGCCGACGGGCTTCCCGTGCGCCTGGCCCGCGGCCCCGACCTCGCGGATGAGGCGGAGGACGGCCGGATGCCACGGGTCCTGGAACGACGCGACCGAACCGAGCAGGCGGTCGGCGGCGAGCGTGTACTGCGTCAGGTCGTTCGTGCCGATCGAGGCGAAGTCCGCGATCTGGAGGATGCGATCCGCCAGGAGCGCGGAGGAGGGGACCTCGACCATGACGCCGGTCGTCTTGAGGCCGTAGTCCTTCGCGAGTGCCGTGAAGTAGCGGGTCTCCTCCACGGTGGAGACCATGGGCGCCATGACCCACAGGTCGGCGGGGCCGGCCTCGGACGCGCGGGTCGCGGCATCCGCTTCGGCGAGGGCGGTCAGCTGCTCGCGCAGGATGTCCTCGCTGGCGCGGAGGGCACGAAGGCCCCGGAGGCCCAGCGCGGGGTTCTCCTCGTGCGCGTCGTTGAGGAAGGGCAGCGGCTTGTCGGCGCCGGCGTCGAGCACGCGCACGACGACCTTCTTGCCGGGGAAGGCGCTCAGCAGCTCGGTGTACGCCGCGCGCTGCTCCTCGACGGTGGGAGCCGAGCTGGAGCTGAGGAACAGGAACTCGGTGCGGAACAGGCCCACGCCCTCCGCGCCCAGCTCCACGGCCTCGGCGGCACCGCCGGGCTTTCCGAGGTTGGCCAGCAGGGGCACCTTCGTGCCGTCGGCGAGGGCGCCGTCGGTGATGGGGGCGGATGCCGCGGCCGCACGGGCCTCGGCACGGTTCGCCGCGCGGGTCTTCTCGTCGTCGGTCGGGTCGACGGTGACGACGCCGGCGGCGGCATCCACGATCACCGACTGCCCGTCGACGAGGTCCTTCGCACCGCTCGCACCGACCACGGCGACGATCGACTTCTCGCGCGCGAGGATCGCGGTGTGCGAGGTCGGCCCGCCCTCGGTGGTGACCAGGGCCAGCACCTTGTCGAGGTCGAGCAGGGCGGTGTCGGCGGGGGCGAGGTCTTTGGCGACCAGCACGAACGGGTGGCCGGGATCCGGGATGCCGGGGGCCGCGACACCGCGAAGCCGTGCGATCACGCGCTGGGCGACGTCGTCGAGGTCGGCGGCGCGCTCGCCGAGGTAGCCGCCGAGGGCCACGAGCTGCTCGCGGAACGAGGCGAAGGCGTCGTGCACGGCGAACTCGCCGGTCTTGCCGCTCGCGAGGCGGCTGTCGACCTCCGCCTCGAGAGTCGGGTCCTCGGCGATCATCGCCTGCGCCTCGAGCACGTCGCGGGCGGCGCCGCCCGCCTGCGCGCCGCGGGCCTCGAGCTCGCGCGCGACGGCGCCGATCGCCTCGCGGACGCGGGCGGTCTCGTCCTCGACGCTCAGCTCGCTCTTCGCATCCTTCGGGGCGGGCAGGGGCTCGGCCATGCGCGCGATGGGTCCCTGGGCGACTCCCAGTCCGATTCCGACTCCACGGAGTTCCGTCATGGTGTGTGTCTTCCTTACTCGGCGTCGTGGTCGGTGGTCAGCAGCTCGGCGAGGCGCTCGAGCGTCGCGTCGGCGTTGTCGCCGTCGGCGGTCAGGGTGACATAGTCGCCCTGCTCCAGCCCCAGCGCGATGATGCCGAGGATGCTCGCGGCGTTGATGGGGGAGCCCGCGTCCTTGGCGAGGGTCACCGGGATGCCGGATTCCTTCGCCGCCTGCGCGAACAGCTTCGCGGGGCGCGCGTGTAGGCCGTGCGACGATCCGATGCGGACGGTGCGGGTCAGATGGGGCATGGGTCTCTCCGTCGAACTCAGATCGTGTCCGCCGGCTGGCGGGAGCGCAGGGAGTCCTCGACCAGGGCGAGGGTTCGGGTGCCGCTGAGGTCGGCGAAGACATCTTCCGGGAGCAGCACGACGGTGGCACCGCGGGCTTCGGCGTCGCGGCGGATGTGCGGGAGATCGTCGGCCAGGTGCGGGCCGACGAGCACGACGTCGGCGCCGTCGAGGTCGATGGGCAGCGATCGCGCGGTCCCGGCCGAGGCGTTGTAGTCGAGGCCGCGGTCCCGCGCAGCACGACGGACGCGCTGCGCCACGAACGTGCTCGACGCACCCGCTCCACACACCACGAGGATCCTCATCGACCGGCCTTTCTTCCTCTCGATTGTGCGCACCCGCCTCACAGGAGACAACCAGGTTCGTTTCCCACCCCCCGGAACGCGGATGCCGCGGCCCCGCGCGCTCGCGCCGCGCGTGCCGTCGCGCGCGTTCCCGCGCCCGGTGGGGAGGGGCGTGAAAGGATGGACGGATCGCCGCCCACCGGGGCGGCGCGGAGGACGGATCGTGACGACGAAGGCTCGCCAAGACCGCCTGCTGGCCCTGTTGCTGCGGGACGGGGAATGGTCGACCGCCGCATCGCTGGCGGACGCGCTCGGGGTCACACCGCGCAGCATCCGGTCGTACGTCACGGCGATCAACGCCCGGGTGTCGTCCGGTGCCGCGATCGAGTCGGGTCCCCTGGGGTACCGCGCGGGCGGCGATGCCGCGGCGGCGCTGCGTTCCCTCTCCGGGTCGGATGCCGGCACCCCGCGCGACCGCCTGCACAACCTCGTGCGGCGCCTGCTCGACTCCGCCGACGGCATCGACGTCTTCGACACCGCCGACGCGCTGCACGTGAGCACCGCCACCCTCGAGGCCGACCTGTCGCGCGTGCGCGGCCTTCTCGGCGGGACCGAGCTGACGCTGGAACGCTCGGCATCCACCGCCCGTCTGCGCGGGACCGAGGTCGCCCAGCGGCGCCTGCTGTCGAAGCTCGCGCACGACGAGATGGATGCCGGCCTGTTCGATCTCGACGCGCTGCGGCGCACGCTCGGCGAGCGCTCGGTCGGGGCGCGGGCGTTCGGTCCGTTCAAGGCGGAGCTCGTCGCCGAGCTGGGGGCGCTCGGCTACTACGTGAACGAGATCGGCATCGGCGACGTCGTGATGCACATCGCGATCGCCGCCGACCGCACCACCCGCGACCGCGCGCTCGGGTCTCCCGGCGGCGACTCCTCCGACGCCGCCGCGGCGGTGGTCGAGCTCCTCGACCGCCTGACCGTCAAGCACATCGGCGTGCAGCTCGGCTCGGGCGACCTCCGCCACCTCGCCACCCTCGTGCTGACGCGCATCGTCGCCCCGGGCTCGCCGGGCGGCGACGACGTGCGCGCGCGCCTCGACCCCGCGGTGGAGGCGGCCGTTCGGCTGGTCGTCGACAACGCGGCATCCGAGTTCCTCGTCGACATCGCGCACGATGACTTCATCCTGCGGCTGGCGCTGCACGTGCAGAACCTCCTCGCCCGATCCCGGGAGCAGGCGTGGTCGCGCAATCCGCTGACGCGGTCGCTGAAGTCGACGTATCCGATGATCTTCGAGGTCGCCGTGTACATCGCCAAGGGTCTGCAGGACGGTCTCGGGATCCCGATCCTCGACGACGAGATCGCCTACATCGCCATGCACGTCGGCGGGCGCCTCGAGCGCAGCCGTCGCGCGGACCAACTGCTGACGGCGACCATCGTGTGCCCCGGGTACTACGAACTCCACGAGCTGCTGCGCTCGAGCGTCGACCGCTCCCTCGGGCAGGCGATCGAGGTCGTCGGCGTCGAGACGCGCATCGACCCGGCGTGGGATGCGATCGAGACCGACCTCGTGCTGACCACGATCGACCCGCCGCGGCCCGGTGACCGGTTCGTGCGGATCCAGCCGTTCCTCACCGACGCCGACGTCGAACGCGTCCAGGCCGCTGCCGGACGCATCCGCCGCGGGCGACGCCTGGCGCGCCTGCGCGATGAGCTCGAGCGCTACTTCGCGCCGGGCGCGTTCGTGCGGGGCCTGGATGCCGCCGACGGCGAGGCCGGCGTCATCCGTCGCCTGGGCGGTCTGCTCGTGGAGCAGGGCGTCATCGACGAGGCCTACGTCGCCCGTGCGGTGGAGCGCGAGTCGATCTCGTCGACCGCGTTCACCGACGCCCTCGCCGTGCCGCACGCGATGGGGATGACCGCGACGCAGACCCGCATCGCCATCGGCATCGCCGACCCTTCCATCGCGTGGGGCGAGGGACGCGTGCAGGTGGTGGCTCTCGTGGCGTTCAGCGAGACCGACCGCGAGGCCTTCCAGACGGTGTTCGAGCAGTTCGTCGAGGTCTTCAGCGAGCGCGAGAGCGTGCAGCGCATCGTCCGCCGCGCGACGTCGTTCCCGGCCTTTCTGGACGAGCTGGTCGCGGTGATCGACGGCTGACGCGGCCTTCCCGGGTTTGGGGCGCGATGTCGCGTTTGGGGCGCCGAATACTCCGCCCCGAGTGGAACCGTGCGCCCCGAACCGCGCGTTGAGGGCGTGATCAGGGGAGTGGGATGTGGAACGCCCGCAGGCGGGAGGCCAGAGTCGCGGCGTCGCGGAGGTGGGGCCAGCCCCAGCGGACGACGGGCCTCCCGGTGGCTCCGCGTATCCAGTCCTCGCGTTGCTTCTCGGCCAGCACCACCTCGGCCGCCGTCCGACCACCGCGGAGGCCGTCATCGACGTACTTCCCGCGCCCGTCGAATTCTCCCCAGGCGTTCACGTCCTCGATGCCGAAGTCGACGTAATACGAGCCTCCCGTGGGCGTCGCCACCGGGACCTGCAGACGCAGCGACCGGAAGCCGAGCTCGGTCAGGCGGATGCGGCTGATGCTCTCCCCGGGAAGCTGCGCGCGACCGTCAGCGAATGCGAGAGCGCGTGCTGCTCTTGCGCGACCGTGCGCCGACCGCATCGAGATCGCGAGTGCCGCGGCTCTGAGTGCGTGCGCCGCGTCTTCGTCATACCCTCCGTCGCCTCGGCCCGCCGTGTGTCGTAGTGCGCCGTCGAGCGAGCACACCGCGTTCTCAAAGGGCGAGGTACGTGCGACATCGGCCATGGTGCGGGTGAGGGCGGTCATCTTGAGGCCGTTCCTCTCCACGACCTCGTCCGGCTGGAGTTCTCCCCGGTGCCGGACGGCTGAGGCGATCGGGCCCCGGCGATGCTCGTCGAGGATCAGGTGGACGCGCTCGCCCGAGGGCGGATGCACGGGGAGGCCGTGAAGTGCGGCGGCCGTCTGATGGGAGAACACGGGCGCCTCGCTGCACATCAGCGCGAGTGCCCGGGCGCGAACGACCATCCACTGTTCGGGACGAAGGCTCGCGGCTCGCTGAGGGTCGACGTAGACGCCGGGACGCACGCGCTCCAGGACCCCGGCGCGAAGCCGGGCGTCGAGGCCGTGCCGGTCGATTCCCGCCTCGAGCAGCTCAGCCCGGCGGAGGAGAGGGAGCTCGAATGCTGCATCCATCGCCCCACCTTCGCGAAGTCCACTTTCGCGTGGTGCCGTCGCTCGTTGCCGCGGTGGATAACCGCCGCTGTGGAGAACATCTCGATCGGGTTTGGGGCGCGTTCTACCGTTTGGGGCGCGGAATACCCCGCCCCAAACGGAACCGCGCGCCCCAAACCAGGAGAACGCCGCCTCAGCGCACCGAAACCAGCAGCTCCTCGGCGCCGGCGCGCAGCGCGGCGAGGCGCCGCGCGGCCTTCTTCGCCGACGAACCGCGCACGTCGAGGTACAGCTTGAGCTTGGGCTCGGTTCCGCTCGGGCGCACGATGAGGCGCGAGCCGTCGTCGAGCCACAGTCGCAGCACGTCTCCGGGGGGCAGGCCGTCGACGCCCTGCAGCAGGTCGTCGATGCGCGACACCGCGACCTCGCCGACGGCGGACGGGGGCTGGGCGCGAAGGGATGCCATGATCCCGGCGATCTCGCTCACGTCGCTCACGCGGATCGAGATCTGGTCGCTCGCGAACGCGCCGAACGTCTCACGGAACTCCTGCAGCAGGTCTGCGACCGTGCGGCCCTCGGCGCGCGCCGCGGACGCCATGCCGAGAAGCGCCACGGCGGCGGAGATGCCGTCCTTGTCGCGCACCGTGCCGGGGTTCACGAGGTAGCCGAGGGCCTCCTCGAACCCGAACACCATGCCCGCTGCCCGCGAGATCCACTTGAAGCCCGTGAGGGTCGAGTGGAAGTCCAGACCGTAGTGCTCCGCGACCGCCTGCAGCCCGGGCGACGAGACGAGCGAGCAGGCGAGGGATGCCGCAGCCCCGGGACCGTCCGCATCGGAGCCGCCCGAGCCGGCCGCGGCCCGCGCCGCGCGCCACCCCAGCAGCAGACCGATCTCGTTGCCGGTGAGCCGGCGCCACCCGCCCTCGGCGTCGGCGTCGGGGATCGCGACGGCCAGGCGGTCGGCATCCGGGTCGTTGGCGATGACGAGCTCGGCGTCGACGGCGCGCGCGGTCTCGAACGACAGGTCCATGGCCCCGGGCTCTTCGGGGTTGGGGAACGCGACGGTCGGGAAGCGCCCGTCGGGGTGGATCTGCGCCTCGACGACCGTGGGCTGGGGGTAGCCGGCTTCGGTGAGCACGCGCGAGACGGTCTCCCATCCGACGCCGTGCATGGCGGTGTAGACCCAGGTCAGGCCCTCGGCGCCGGTGGGCGCGGGGGCCACCGCGGCGGTCGCGGCGACGTAGGCCTCGACGACCGACTCCGGGGCGTTGGCGTAGCCCACCGAGCGGGGCAGCACGGTGACGTCGCCCTCGTCGGCGATCCGCTGGATGTGGGCGGCGATCTCCGCATCGGCGGGGGAGACGATCTGTGCGCCCTCGTCGGCGCCGCCGAGGTAGACCTTGTAGCCGTTGTCGTCGGGCGGGTTGTGGCTGGCGGTGACCATGACGCCCGCGTCGGCACCGAGGTGGCGCACGGCGAAGGCGAGCACGGGCGTGGGCAGCAGGCGGGGCAGCAGGATGGCGTTCAGTCCCGCGCCGGCGAAGATCTCGACCGAGTCGCGCGCGAACACGTCCGAGTTGCGACGCCCGTCGTACCCGACCACGACGGTCGGCGTGCCCGACGACCGCTCGCGCAGGTACGCCGCGAATCCCGCCGCCGCCTGGGCGACGAGCACCCGGTTCATGCGGTTGGGGCCGGCGCCGAGCGTGCCGCGCAGTCCCGCCGTCCCGAACGCCAGGCGGGTGGAGAAGCGATCCTCCAGGTCCGCCGCAGCCTCGGCATCCCCCGTCTCGACGCGGGCGACGAGGTCCTCCAGCTCGCCCCGGGTCACGGCATCCGGGTCCTGTGCGATCCAGGCCCGCGCGGCGTCGAGGTGGGCGTTCACAACGCGCCGATCACGCGCGCGAGCAGCGCGGAGATGACGGGCTCGGCCTCGCGGCCGGCCTCGAGCACCTCTTCGTGGCTGAGGGGGGTCTCCTGGATGCCGGCGGCCAGGTTCGTGATGAGCGAGAAGCCGAGGATCTCCATGCCGGCCTGGCGGGCGGCGATCGCCTCGAGAGCGGTGGACATGCCCACGATGTGGCCGCCGATGGTCTTGGCCATCTGCACCTCAGCCGGCGTCTCGTAGTGCGGCCCGCGGAACTGCGTGTAGACGCCCTCGTCGAGGGTCGGGTCGATCGATCGCGCGAGCTCCCGCAGGCGGGTCGAGTAGAGGTCGGTGAGGTCGATGAAGGTCGCGCCCTCGAGGGGGGAGTCGGCGGTGAGGTTGATGTGGTCGCTGATGAGCACCGGCTGGCCGGGCTTCCACGTCTCGCGGATGCCGCCCGCGCCGTTGGTGAGGATCATGGTGGTCGCACCGGTCGCCGCCGCGGTGCGGACGCTGTGCACGACCCGGCGCACGCCGTGGCCCTCGTAGTAGTGGGTGCGCGCTCCGATGACGAGGACGTTCTTGCCGCCCGGGGTGCGGACGCTGCGCAGGGTGCCGACGTGGCCCTCCAGCGCGGGCTTGCTGAAGCCGGTGACCTCGGTGGCGGGGAACGACGCCGTCTCCTCGCCGATGAGTTCGGCGGCGCGCCCCCAGCCCGACCCGAGGGTCACGGCGATGTCGTGGTGCTCGACCCCGGAGAGGCGGGCGATGTCGGCCGCTGCGGCCGCGGCGACCTCGAAGGGGTCGACCGCCGGGTCGTCGAGCGGGTGAGATGTGCTGTTGGACATCCCCCCACTCTAGAAACTGCGGGGCCCGCGGGCCAGACGGCACACGCGTGCGGTCAGCGTGTCGGACCGACCCGGGTGGCGCATCGGCATCCGCCCAGCGCTGACAGAATGGATGCCATGGTGCAGAGCTTCGAGCGCAAGCAGTCCGTGGCGATCGTCGGCGGCGGCCCCGGCGGATACGAGGCGGCCCTTTCCGCGGCTCAGCTCGGCGCCGACGTCACCCTCGTCGAGCGCGCGGGAGTCGGCGGCTCGGCGGTCATCACCGACGTCGTGCCCTCGAAGACCCTCATCGCCACGGCCGACGCGGCCGTCGCGATCCGCAACGCGAGCAGCCTCGGCGTGCAGCTCTTCGCGAAAGACGACCGCGGCAAGCCGCTGACCCCCGAGGTCGCGATCAACCTCGCCGCGGTCAACCAGCGTCTGCTCTCGCTCGCGCGCCAGCAGTCCGACGACATGCGCGCCTCGTTGCTCGAGGCGGGCGTCCGCATCATCTCCGGGCACGGCCGCCTCGACGGCAACGGCGCCGTGGTGGTCTCGACCGAGGCCGGCGGCACCGATTTCGACCGGGTCGAGGCCGAGACCCTCGTCGTCTCGGTCGGGGCGTCTCCCCGCGAGCTCCCCTCCGCGAAGCCCGACGGTGAGCGCATCCTCACGTGGACGCAGCTCTACAACATGAAGTCGGTCCCCACCCACCTCATCGTGGTGGGCTCGGGCGTCACCGGCGCCGAGTTCGCCTCGGCGTACATGAACCTCGGTGCCAAGGTCACGCTCGTCTCGAGCCGCGACCAGGTGCTGCCCGGAGAAGACCAGGATGCCGCGGCGGTGCTCGAGCGCGTCTTCCAGCGCGGAGGCATGACGCTGCTGGCCAAGGCGCGCGCCGAGTCGGTGGTGAACACGGGCGACGGCGTCACCGTGACCCTGGCGGACGGACGCACGATCGAGGGCAGCCACTGCCTCATGGCGGTGGGCTCGATCCCGAACACCGCGGGGCTCGGCCTCGAGCAGGCGGGGGTGCAGATGACGGCATCCGGACACATCCGCGTGAACCGCGTGGCGCGCACCTCGGTGCCGAACATCTACGCCGCCGGCGACTGCACCAACTTCTACCCGCTCGCGTCAGTGGCGTCGATGCAGGGGCGCCAGGCGATCTTCCACGCGCTGGGCGACATCGTCATCCCGCTCGAGACCCGCCGCATCACGGCCAACATCTTCACCGCCCCCGAGATCGCCACGGTCGGCTTCAGCGAGCAGGACGTCACCGAGGGGCGCATCGCCGGAAAGGTGCGCAAGCTCCCGCTCTCGGCCAACCCGCGCGCCAAGATGCAGGGCATCACCGACGGCTTCGTCAAGCTGATCGCCCGCGAGGGCAGCGGCACGGTCATGGGCGGAGTCATCGTCGGCCCCAAGGCATCCGAGCTCATCTACCCGATCGCGATCGCCGTGGAGCGCCGCCTCACGGTCGACCAGGTCGCCCGCGTCTTCGCGGTGTACCCGTCGCTGACGTCGAGCATCACCGACGCCGCGCGCGCGATGCACATCGTCGACCGCGACGATCCCGGCGAGGACTGAGTGTCGCGGATGCCGCGCCGTGCTGCATCCGTCACCGTTCCGCGTCGCGCGGGGTGTGGGTTCACGCATAAACGCTTCTCGCGCGCATAAACGCGCTGTGCTCGCGTTTATGCGCGGGGATCGCGTTCATGCGTGGGGTTTCGCCGCCGGGTGGGGTTCCGCGGCCCGGTGGGGCCTGTGTGTCGCGAATGCCGCGCCGTGCGGCATCCGTCACCGTTCCGCGGCGCGCGGGGCGTGGGGGTGCTCCGCACCGGCGCCCAGGAACGACGGCGCCGCGCCCCCGAAGGAGCGCGGCGCCGGTCGAACGAGACGCGACCTCAGCTGATCAACAGCAGCTGGTGCCCCGCGGACACCGTCGTTCCGGCGGTCGCGTCGATCGAGGCGACCGTCCCGTCCTTGTGGGCCTGGATGGGCTGCTCCATCTTCATCGCCTCGAGCACGACGACGAGGTCGCCCTTGACGACCTGCTGGCCCTCCTCGACCGCGACCTTGACGATCGTGGCCTGCATCGGAGACTTGACCGCGTCGCCGGTCGCCCCGGCGGCGGGCGAGGCCGCGTGGGAGCGGCGCGACGGGGGAGCGGCGGCGGGGCGACCCGCCTGCGGGGCGGCGGCGGTGATGCGGTCGGGCAGGCTCACCTCGAGGCGCTTGCCGCCGACCTCGACCACCACCGTGTGACGGCCGGTCTCCGCGGCGGGAGCGTCGAGCTCGCCGTCCCAGGCGGGGATGTCGTTGACGAACTCCGTCTCGATCCAGCGGGTGAAGACGCCGAAGGTGCCGTCCTCGGCGGTGTAGGCGGGGTCGCGCACCACCTTGCGGTGGAACGGCAGCACTGTCGGCATCCCGGCGACCTCGAACTCGTCGAGGGCGCGGCGGGCGCGCTCGAGCGCCTCGGCGCGATCACGACCGGTGACGATGATCTTCGCGAGCAGCGAGTCGAAGGCGCCCGAGACGCTGTCGCCGGCGGTGACACCGGAGTCGAGGCGGATGCCGGGACCACCGAACGTCTTGAAGACGTGGATGGGGCCGGGCTGCGGGAGGAAACCACGGCCGGGGTCCTCGCCGTTGATGCGGAACTCGATCGAGTGACCGACGGGGGCGGGGTCGTCGTAGCCGAGCTCCTCACCCTCCGCGACGCGGAACTGCTCGCGCACGAGGTCGATACCGGTGACCTCCTCGGACACGGGGTGCTCGACCTGCAGGCGCGTGTTGACCTCGAGGAATGAGATGGTGCCGTCGGCGCCGATGAGGAACTCGCAGGTGCCCGCTCCGACGTAGCCGACCTCTTTGAGGATGGCCTTGGATGCCGAGTACAGCACCGCGTTCTGCTCCTCGCTGAGGAAGGGGGCCGGGGCCTCCTCCACCAGCTTCTGGTGACGGCGCTGCAGCGAGCAGTCGCGGGTCGAGACGACGACGACGTTGCCCGCCGAGTCGGCGAGGCACTGCGTCTCGACGTGGCGCGGCTTGTCGAGGTACTTCTCGACGAAGCACTCGCCGCGACCGAAGGCGGCGACCGCCTCGCGCGTGGCCGACTCGAACATCTCGGCGACCTCGTCGAGCTCGCGCGCGACCTTCAACCCGCGTCCTCCGCCGCCGTAGGCGGCCTTGATCGCGATGGGCAGGCCCACCTCTTCGGCGAAGGCGATGACCTCGTCGGCGCCCGAGACGGGGCCGGGCGTGCCGGGAGCGAGGGGAGCGCCGACCTTCTCGGCGACGTGTCGCGCGGTGACCTTGTCGCCGAGCGCCTCGATCGCGTCGGGCGAGGGCCCGATCCAGATGAGGCCGGCGCCGATGACGGCGCGGGCGAAGTCGGCGTTCTCGGCGAGGAAGCCGTAGCCGGGGTGCACGGCGTCGGCGCCGGAGCGGCGGGCGACCGAGAGGATCTTCTCGATCGAGAGGTAGGTGTCGGCGCTGGTGGTGCCGTCGAGGGCGTACGCCTCGTCGGCGAGACGCGTGTGAAGGGCGTCGCGGTCCTGATCGGCGTAGACGGCGACGGAGGCCTTGCCCGAATCACGGGCGGCGCGGATGATTCGGACGGCGATCTCGCCGCGGTTGGCGACAAGGACCTTGGCGATCTTCGGCATTCGTCCAGCCTAGCGAGGGCGACCGCGCGTCTTTTGACACTCCTCGACAAGAAACGCCGAGAAACGTGAGCGGGTGTCTACGAACGATTCCAGAGCGTGGTCCAGGAGCCGCCGAGCTCGCGAACGAGGCGGCGCACGGTCGACAGCGACATCCCCACCACCGTGGAGGGGTCGCCCTCCACGCGCTCGATGAAGGCACCGCCGAGACTGTCGACCGTGAAGGCGCCCGCCACGAGGAGCGGTTCGCCGCTGGCGACGTAGGCCGCGATCTCGTCGTCGTCGACGTCGGCGGCGAAGGTCACGGACGCCTCGGCGACGGCGTGGGCCTCGCGCGGCTCGAGGCCGGGGGAGAGGCGGAACACACTGTGCCCGGAGTGCAGCACACCCGTGCGCCCGCGCATCCCGCGCCAGCGCGCCGTCGCCGCATCGGCGGTGTACGGCTTGCCCAGGATCTCGTCGCCGAGCGCGAACATCGAGTCTCCGCCGATGACGAAGCCGTCGAAGAGGGGGTCCTCGTCGCGGACGCGGTGGGCGACGTCGGCGGCCTTGCGGCGCGCGAGCAGCAGAACGTGCTCGGGGGCGGGCAAGCGCCGCCCCTCGGACGCCTCGACCTCGGCGATCACCGCTTCCTCGTCGACCCGGGGCGCACGCGCCTCGGGCTCGATCCCCGCCTGGCGCAGCAGCATCAGACGGGCGGGAGAAGTGGATGCCAGGCACACGCGCATGCGTCCACGCTACCGACGCGATGCCCCGGCGGATGCCCGCAGACCTCACGTCCTGCCACAGCGAGGCGACCGAGCCTGTCGAAGCCCCCGGGCTCGCGTGGGCCCGGACCCTTCGACGGCCTCGGGGCCCTGGGGCGGCGAGGTGGCTGAGCCTGTCGTCGCCGCCGCGCTCAGGATCCGGGGGCGGCGAGGTGGCTGGGCCTGTCGACGCCACCCGGCGCGAAGACCGAGGCCCGGCTGCTTCACGGCCTCGTGTGACAGGCTCGGGGGATGCACGACGGCGACCTCATCGAACTCGACATCACCGGCATCGCCCACGGCGGTGTGTTCGTCGGGCGGCACGAGGGGCGCGTCGTCTTCGTCCCCGACACCCTGCCGGGCGAGCGCATCCGTGCTCGACTCACCGACACCCGCAAGAAGGCGTTCTGGCGGGCCGAGGCGATCGAGGTGCTCGAGGCGGCGCCCGAACGGCAGCCGCACGTGTGGCAGGCGGCGGCGATCGAGGTCGATCCGTCCGAGCGGGTCGGCGGCGCCGAATTCGGGCACATCGCCCTCGCCCACCAGCGGGCGCTGAAGGAGCGCGTCATCCGCGAGGCGGTCGAACGCGTCGGTCGGCTGGAGCTCCCCGTCGAGGTCGCGATCGCGGGCGACGACGCGCAGCGCGAGTCGTCCGACGGCACGGGATGGCGCACCCGCGTGAGCCTGCACGTCGACGACGCCGGACGCGTCGGCGCGTTCGCCGCCCGCTCGCACCACGTCGTCGAGACCGTCGACCTTCCCCTGGCGACCGAGGCCATCGCCCTCGCCGCGTCGGAGGTGCGGGCCGGTCGAGCCCTCCCCGGACGCATCGACCTCGTCCAGCCCGCCGACGGTCGCGTGCGCGTCCTGCCCCGTCCCGAGGGGGAGCGCCCGTCCTCGGAGCCCGAGGTGATCGAGGAGCGCGTCGGCGATCGCGTGTTCCGCGTCGGCGCCGGCGGGTTCTGGCAGGTGCACCGTCTGGCCGCCCGCACGCTGACCTCGCTCGTCTCAGCGGAGCTCACGGCATCCCTCGGCGGACTCGATCCCGACGCCACCCACCTCGACCTCTACGGCGGAGTGGGCCTGTTCGCCGCCACGCTCGGCGAGATGGGCGGGAGCGGAACGCGCGTGGTGAGCGTCGAGAGCGATCCGCGCGCCACCGAGCATGCGGGTGAGAACCTCGCGGAGTGGATCGGGGCCCGTGCCGAGACGGCGCGCGTCGACCGGTTCGTCGCGGCGCTCGCCGACGGCGCCTCCGCCCGGGAACGCGAGCGTCTCTCTCGCGGCGTCGTGCTCCTCGATCCGCCGCGCGCCGGCGCCGGTCGCGCCGTCGTCGAGGGCATCGCCGCCCTGGCCCCGACCGCGGTCGTGTACGTCGCGTGCGACCCCGTGGCCCTCTCCCGCGATCTCGCGACCTTCGCCGAGCTCGGCTATCGGGCCGATCGCGGCATCCGGGGCGTCGATCTGTTCCCGAACTCGCACCACGTCGAGGCGGTCACCGTCCTCCGTCGCTGAAGCGCGTCGCGGGCGCGCGAGCGAGGACGCGCCGTGCGGGGAAGGTCCTCCTGCGCGGCGGAGGGCAGCGCCGATACGATGACGGAATGACGCGCGTCGCCCTCATCGATGACCACGAGTCGGTCCGGCTCGGGTTGGAGGCCGCCCTCGCGCGCACGCAAGCCACCACGGTCGTCTTCTCGGGCGCGAACGTCGCCGCCTACCTGACGTGGCGCCAGAGCGCGGCCGAGACGCCGGCCGACGTCGTCGTGCTCGATCTCACCCTCGGCGACGGCACCACCGTGTCGGAGAACGTCGACCGTGTCGTCCGCGACGGCTCGAGCGTGATCATCCACAGCGTCGCCGACCGTGCCGGGGCGGTGCGCGAAGCCCTCGCCGCGGGTGCGGCCGGGATCGTGAGCAAGTCCTCTCCCACGCACGAGGTGCTGGGCGCGATCAGCACCGTCGCTCGCGGCGAGCTGCTCGACAACGTCGAATGGGCCAGCGCCGTCGAGGGCGACCGCGACTTCGCCGACGCGCAGCTCTCCGCTCGCGAGCGCGAGGTGCTCCGCCTGTACGCGGCGGGACTGCCGCTGAAGGCCGTGGCCGAGCGGCTCGGGGTGGCGTACTCCACGGCGAAGGAGAACATCACCCGGGTGCGCGTGAAGTACGTGGAGGTGGGGCGACCCGCACCCACCAAGGTCGACCTGCTGAGACGCGCCATGGAAGACGGCATCCTCCAGGATGCGCCAGATGACGTCGGCCGTGGCTGAATCGGACCGGTCGGTGCTCGACGAGGCGTGGGGTCGCATCCCGCACACGCGCGAGAGCCAGGCCGACCAGGGGACATTCACCCAGACGCGCATCGAGCGCGTCATCACGCTCATCGTGGGACCGGGCTCGCTCGTCCTCGGAGCGCAGGCGTTCTTCGCCGCTTTCGGGCCCGGGGATGAGGCGCAGGGGTGGCATCTCCCGTTGGTGCTCGGGGTGTTCCTCCCCCTCGTCGCGATGATCATCGCGTGCAGTGTGGGGCGCTTCGCCCGGGTGTTCTCGGGCATCTTCGCGGTGGTGTTCCTGCTGGCCCTCGCGTTGTGGCCGCTCGCGACCGCGGGCGGTCCGGCGCCGGCGCCCACGGAGAACCCCTGGATCTTCTACCTCGTCAACGTGGCGACGGTGTCGACGATCGTCGCGTTCCCCCTCGCGCTGCAGATCGTGTGGACCATCGCCACCCCGCTGCTGTTCGGCGTCGTGCGTCTGCTCCAGGCCGGCGGACAGCCCGATTTCGTGCTCCCCGTCATCCTCGACGTCACGTTCGCCCTCATCCTCGGCAGCGTGCTGCTGACCCTCGGGTGGATGTATCGCTCGATCGCCGCCAACGTCGATCAGGCGCGCGCCGTCGCCGTGTCGAGCTATGCGGCGGCGGCAGCGACCGCGGCCACGGAGCACGAGCGCGTCGCGGTCGCCGCCCTGATGCACGACAGCGTCCTCGGCGCCCTGCTCGCCGCGGAACGCGCCTCCAGCCCGCGCGAACGCACGCTCGCGGTCAGCATGGCGCGAGAGGCGCTGACGCGACTCGCCAACGCCGAGAAGGACTCGCTCGAGGGCAGTGACGAGCCCGTTCCCGCCCTGCGCCTCGCCGACGACATCGAGGTCGCCGCTCGCGAGCTGGGCATCGACCTCGTCGTCACCCGGGCCGTGGAGGAGGGAACGCCTCGCGTCCCCGGGCGCGTGGCCCGCGCCCTGGTCCTCGCCGCCATGCAGGCCGTCGCCAACGCCGTGCAGCACGCCGACGCGCAGGGGCTCACGGTCGAGCTGACGGGGGACAGCGCGCCCGGTGGCGTCGCCGTGCGCGTGCGCGACACGGGAGCCGGCTTCGACGTGGCCGCGATCCCCGATGACCGTCTCGGCATCCGCGGGTCGATCAACGCCCGTCTGGCGGCCGTCGGGGGACGCAGCGACATCGACTCGACCTCCGCCGGGACGACGGTCACCCTCGAGTGGGAGAGCGGGGACCGCTGGTGACCGTCCGCTCGGTGCTGTCCGTCATCGGTCTGGCCTTCACCGCCTACCTCGCCGCGAGGGGACTCATCTGGACCTCGCCCGAGACCGTCGTGCGCGGGTGGCTGATCGTGGCCGCTCTGCTCTTCTACCTGCCCGTCACCTGGCTCTGGATCTTCGCCATCGGTGCGCGCGAGCGTACCGACTCGTCGTCGCCGGTCACCTCGCCGGCCAAGCTCCCCGGCTGGGGTGTCGCGCTCGCGTTGATGGCCGCCGTCATCGTGCCGAACGCCCCGTTCCTCGCGGTCACCGAAGCCGGACGTTCCCAGCCCTTCGTGACCTGGGTGATCGGAGCGATCGGCGCCCTCATGACCATCGTCATGGTGCGCCGTCGCCCCATCGTGGCCTGGACCGGGATGGCACTGCTCACCCTGTCGACCTCGCTCTGGTTGGGGCCCCTTCAAGCCCTCAGCCTCGGCCTCGTCGGCTCCCTCATGTGGGTGGCCGCGGCGCAACTGGTGACGATCGCGCTCGATCGTGCCGCGCGCGACGCCGAGCGGCTCGCCGAGCTGCAGCAGGCCGCCTCCGCATGGCAGGCGTCGCAGAGCGGACGGCAGCGCGAGCGCCGGCTGCATGTCCAGCGTGCCCTGCAGGCCGCGGGTCCGATCCTCGCCCGCACCATCGAGAACGGTGGCAACCTCCGTGCCGCCGACAAAGAGGCGGCACGCCGCGCCGAGGCGAGTCTGCGCGACGAACTGCGCGGCAACCGTCTCCTCGATGACGGCGTGCGCGTCGAGATCGAGGCTGCCCGTCGCCGTGGAGCGGCCGTCAGCCTGTTCGACGAGGGCGGACTCGAGGGGCTGCGGGCCGCCGACCTCGACGCCATCCGTACCGAGCTGGCATCCGTCCTGCACGAGTCCGTCTCTCAGCGCGTCATCATCCGCACGTCGCCGCACCACGAGGTCGCGGTGACCATCGTCGGCCGGTCCCAGGGCGACGGCGACGGGGGCGACGACGACGAGGTCGATCTCTGGCGCGAGATCCGCCGACCGCGCTGAGCGCACCCGACGGCCCGCGCCGCATCCCGGCGGACAGCCGACGCCCGCGCTGAGCGCACCCGACGGCCCGCGCCGCATCCGGGCGGACAGCCGACGCCCGCGCTGAGCGCACCCGACGGCCCGCGCTGCATCCGGGCGGACAGCCGACGCCCGCGCTGAGCGCACCCGACGGCCCGCGCTGCATCCCGGCGGACAGCCGACGCCCGCGCTGAGCGCACCCGACGGCCCGCGCCGCATCAGCGGCACACCCCTCATCCGCCGGTCCGACCGACGCAGAGGGGGGATTCGTCGACGCTGCCGAGGATGAGGGGTGAGGGGCGGCGATGTCGCCTGCCCCCCACCCGGACGAACGGTTACCCGAAAACCGTCCGTGCGGCCGGATCCGGCTCGAAGGAGCGGTCCGACCGAACGCGTGATGCGTTCCAGCTCCTCCAGTATTCGCGAGCTGTCCCGCGGCGTCTGTAGGTATTTCGGGGGACACTTTCCGGCCGAACGGTCAGCCGGTGAAGCCGTTCCATCCCGCGTCGCGGTTCAGGGGGGCGCGCAGGCCGCGCGCCGACAGCTCCCAACGCGAACGCGGGGCGTCGTCGGGCGCCGTGGCCTCGGCGACCTCGCGCACGTACGCCTCGCTGACCACGACGATCGCCGCGGCCAACTCCTCCTCGGTCGGTGTGCCGCGCACGACCTCCGCCATGACGGGCGGCAGGCCGGTGTTCGCAGACGCGTCGCTCACAGCGGGATGTTCCCGTGCTTTTTGGCGGGAAGGCTCGCGCGCTTGTTGCGCAGCGCGCGCAGGGCCTTGGCGATCGACACGCGCGTCTGCGCGGGCTCGATGATCCCGTCGAGCTCGCCGCGCTCGGCGGCGAGGAACGGGGATGCCACGTTGTACGTGTACTCGTTCGCGAGGCGCGTGCGCACCGCAGCGACGTCTTCTCCCGCCTCCTCGGCGCGCTTGATCTCGCCGCGGTAGAGGATGTTGACGGCGCCCTGGCCGCCCATGACGGCGATCTCCGCGGTCGGCCAGGCGAGGTTGATGTCGGCGCCCAGCTGCTTGGAGCCCATCACGATGTACGCGCCGCCGTAGGCCTTGCGCAGGATCACGGTCACGAGGGGGACGGTGGCCTCGGCGTACGCGTAGAGCAGCTTGGCGCCGCGGCGGATGACGCCGGTCCACTCCTGGTCGGTGCCGGGGAGGTATCCGGGCACGTCGACGAGGGTGACGATCGGGATCGAGAACGCGTCGCAGAAGCGCACGAAGCGCGAGGCCTTCTCGCCCGCGTCGATGTTGAGCGTCCCGGCCATCTGCGAGGGCTGGTTCGCGATGACGCCGACGGTGCGCCCCTCGATCCGCCCGAAGCCGATCACGATGTTCGGCGCGAACAGCGGCTGCACCTCGAGGAACTCCCCGGCATCCACGATCCCGTCGATCACGGTGTGGATGTCGTACGGCTGGTTGGGGGAGTCGGGGATGACCGTGTTCAGCGAGCGGTCGGCATCCGTCGTCTCGAACTCGAACGGCGTCTCGTAGACGGGGATCTCGGCGAGGTTGTTGTCGGGCAGGTAGCCGATGAGACCGCGCGCGTAGTCGATCGCGTCGTCCTCGTCGTCGGCGAGGTAGTGCGCGACGCCGGAGCGGGTGTTGTGGGTGAGCGCCCCGCCGAGCTCCTCCATGCCGACGTCTTCGCCGGTGACGGTCTTGATGACGTCGGGGCCGGTCACGAACATCTGGCTCGTCTTGTCGACCATGATGACGAAGTCGGTGAGGGCGGGGGAGTACACCGCGCCTCCCGCGGCGGGTCCCATGATGATCGAGATCTGCGGGATCACGCCCGAGGCGGCGGTGTTCAGGCGGAAGATCTCGCCGTACTTGCCGAGGGCGACGACGCCCTCCTGGATGCGGGCGCCGCCGGAGTCGAGGACGCCGATGATCGGGATGCCGCTGCGCAGCGCGAGCTCCATCACCTTGATGATCTTGTCGCCGGCGACCTCGCCGAGCGATCCGCCGAAGGTGGAGAAGTCCTGCGCGTACACCGCGACCGTGCGGCCGTGGATGGTGCCGGTGCCCGTGACGACCGAGTCGCCGTAGGGGCGGGACTTGTCCATGCCGAACGCGGTGGTGCGATGGCGCACGTACTCGTCGAGCTCGACGAACGAGCCCGGGTCGACCAGCATCTCGAGGCGCTCGCGGGCGGTGAGCTTGCCCTTGGCGTGCTGCTTCTGGCGCGCGGCGGCTTCGGCATCGACGACCGCCTCCTGGAACCTGCTGCGCAGGTCCGCGATCTTGCCGGCGGTGGTGAAGAGATCGGGCTGGTCGGTCACGCTTTCCACCCTAGCGACCGCACCGGCACCGGCGTTGGAGGGTGCGCACAAGCGAATCGTCCGCGGGCTGTGGCATCCGGCCATCGGTGGTGTCGGTCGTCGCGCGCAACCGGATGCCGACGCGCCGCCGTTTCCCTAAGGTGTGGACATGCCGATCCCCGCGTCCGGATACCCCCGCACCGCCGACATCAGCCCCCGCGTCCAGGTGGTGACGACCACCGATTCGACCAATGCCGACGTCGTGGCCGCCGTCACCGCCGACCCCGCCGGCTGGCCCCACCTCTCGTTGCTCGTCACCGATGACCAGCGCGCGGGCCGGGGGCGCCTCGACCGCACGTGGACGGCGCCGGCGGGCACAGCGCTCGCCGTGTCCGTCGTGGTCGACGCGTCCGGCATCCCGATGTCGTCGCGCGGGTGGATCCCGCTGGCCGCGGGGGCGGCCATGACCCGCGCTGTCCGCGCGCAGCTGACCGGCCACGGCGGCGGCGCCGAGCTGAAGTGGCCGAACGACGTGCTCGTGGACGGCGCCAAGATCTGCGGCATCCTGGCCGAGGCGGTGCCGGGCACGTTCGACACGGTGGTGGTCGGAGCGGGTGTCAACACGCGCATGTCCCGCGCCGATCTCCCCGTGACGACCGCGACGTCGTTCCCGGCGATCGGGGCGGAGTGCGACGACGACCGTTTGATGGCCGACTACCTCGGCCACCTGCGCGACAGCCTCGCCGCCCTCGCATCCGGAGACGTCGCGGGCGTGCACCGCGACATCGAGGGGCTGTGCGCGACGGTCGGGCGAGAGGTGACGGTGTCGATGCCGGACGGCACGACGGTGCAGGGGCTCGCCGAGCGACTCGACGACGACGGTCGCCTCGTCGTCGCGGCCGGCACGATCGAGACGGTCGTGGCCGCGGGCGACGTCGTGCACGTGCGCTGACGCGGTGCCGCGCTGCTCCGCCGCGACCGCCGCCCGCGTGTGCGCCGCGATCGTCGGCCACGGGGTCGCACAATGAGAGGGTGACCCAGCCGTCGAGCTCGATCGGGCGCCCGCGCATGCCGGCGCCGGGCACGAACGCGCCCGAGCTGCGCATCGCCCGGCTGCACGCCCATGCCCGCGGGCTGTTCTGGTCCGCGCTCGTGCTCATCGCCGTCGCGGGGGCGACCGCCTACTTCTACGACAACCTCCCCGCGCCGTACGAGAACTGGATGCTGCTGACCGCCGCCGCGGTCGTCATCCTGCTGCTGGTCGTCATCCCGTTCCTCGTGTGGCTCTCCCACACGTGGACCATCACGACGCGCCGCGTCATCGAGCGCTCGGGGCCGTTCGGCTCGACCCAGCGCGAGATCTCCCACGTGCGGGGCTACGCGATCCAGATGCGTCGCGGCCTCCTCCAGCGCCTCTGGGGTGCGGGGACGTTGTCGCTGTCGAACGGCGTCGAGCCCCCGCTGCGCCTGAAGAACATCCCGCACGCCGTGCTCGTGCACGAGACGCTGGTCGATCAGGTCGAGGTCAACCAGATCCTCGCCCACCGCGATTCGCAGACCTTCGGCTCGGGCTCCGTCGGCCTCTGACTCGAGGGGGCCCGGTCCCTTCGACGGGCTCAGGCGTCGAGCGGAGGTGGCTGAGCCCGTCGAAGCCGCCGGGCGTCGCGTCCGCGCCCCCGGAGCCGGGCTCGGCATCGGCGCTTCCCGACGCCCCGGGGCGGCCCCGGCTCGCGCGCGCGCGGACGTCCCGACAGAATGGATGCCGACGGAAGGAGCGGCATGGCGCTGCGAGTCGGAGTGGTCGGTGGCGGGCAGCTGGCGCGGATGATGATCGCGCCGGCGGTCGAGCTGGGCGTCGAGATCCGCGTGCTCGCCGAGCAGGAGGGCATGTCGGCGGCCCTCGCCGCAACCGCCGTCGGCGATTACCGCGACGCCGAGACCGTGCTCGCGTTCGCGCGCGACGTCGACGTCATCACCTTCGACCACGAGCACGTCCCGCAGGACGTCCTCGCCGCCCTCGTCGACGCGGGCGTCGCCGTGCACCCCGGCCCCGCGCCCCTCGGCGTCGCGCAGGACAAGCTCGTCATGCGCGCCCGCATGGCCGAGCTGGGCCTGCCGCAGCCCGACTGGGCCGCCGTCGCGGACTCCGCGGCGCTCCAGGAGTTCCTCGACGCCCATGGCGGTCGCGCGGTCGTCAAGACCCCCCGCGGCGGATACGACGGCAAGGGCGTGCGGGTCGTATCGGCCGCGACCGAGGCCGACGACTGGTTCGCCGCCCTCGCGGAAGACGGCAACGGGGGGTCGCTGCTCGTCGAGGAACTCGTCGACTTCACGCGCGAGCTCGCCCAGCAGGTCGCCCGTCGCCCCTCCGGCGACGTCCGCGCCTACCCGGTCGTCGAGACCGTCCAGCGCGACGGCGTGTGCGCCGAGGTGGTCGCCCCCGCCCCGCGCGCCGACCAGCGCGTGCAGCGCGCGGCCGCCGAGATCGGTGTCGCGGTCGCGGAGGGCCTCGGGGTGACCGGCATGCTCGCCGTCGAGCTCTTCGAGACCACCGACGAGCGCATCCTCATCAACGAACTCGCCATGCGTCCGCACAACAGCGGGCACTGGACGCAGGACGGGGCCGTCACGAGCCAGTTCGAGCAGCACGTGCGCGCGGTCCTCGACCTGCCCCTCGGATCGACGGATGCCGTCGCCCCCTGGACCGTGATGATCAACGTGCTGGGCGGGCCGGCGGAGGGCACGCTCGAGGAACGCTTCCCCGCCGCCATGGCCGCTCACCCGTCGGCCAAGATCCACACCTACGGCAAGGCGCCGCGGCCGGGCCGCAAGGTCGGGCACGTCAACGTCGTCGGCGACGACCTCGACGACGTCGTGTACGAAGGCCGCGCGGCCGCGGCCTTCTTCGACTGAATGGGCGACCGACCGGCACTCCTGAGCGCGCCGTTCCGCGATCTTCCAGCGAGCCCCCCTAGCCTGGTGCGGTGACCCGGCCGCTGCATTCTTCCGAGACGCCCGTGGTCGGCGTCGTCATGGGCTCCGACTCCGACTGGCGGGTGATGGATGCCGCCTCCGCGGTGCTGACGGAGTTCGGCATCCCGCACGAGGTCGAGGTCGTCTCCGCCCACCGCACCCCCGACAAGCTCATACGCTACGGACGCGAGGCGCGCGGCCGGGGGCTCCGCGCCATCATCGCCGGGGCCGGGGGAGCGGCGCACCTGCCGGGCATGCTGGCATCCGTCACCGCCCTCCCCGTGATCGGCGTCCCGGTGCAGCTGGCGACCCTCGACGGGCTGGACTCGCTGCTCAGCATCGTGCAGATGCCGGCCGGCATACCCGTCGCGACCGTGTCGATCAACGGCGCGAAGAACGCCGGGCTGTTGGCCGCCCGCATCCTCGGCAGTGCCGACGCAGAGCTCGCGGAGCGCGTGGAGGCATACGCCCGAGACCTCGAGGCCCAGGTCGACGAGAAGAACCGGCGTCTGAAGGACTCGCTGTGACCCTCGCAGCGCCCGCCCGCCCGCGCGCACACGCGCCGATGATCGAGGCGCGGCCGCTGCGCAACCCCGACGCGTCGTCGGTCGAGGTCATGACCCGCCGCGGCTGGTGGCTCGTCGTGCTGAACCTGCTCATCCCCGGGTCGGCGCAGGTGCTCGCCGGCAACCGGCGCCTCGGTCGCTTCGGACTCGGCGCCACCCTCGCGCTGTGGACGCTGCTCGTGCTGGCGGGCCTGGGGGCGATCCTGTGGCCGACCGGCCTCTTCACCCTCGCGACCGGCTCGTTCTTCCCCGACTTCCTGTCGTGGTTCCGACCCCTGCCGTTGACCCTCGTGCAGGTCGTGATCGCCGCCTACGTCGTGCTGTGGGTCGTGCTCACCATCGACACCCTGCGCCTGATCCGCCTGGTCAAGGTCGGTCCCCTCTCGCGCGTCGCCCTCGCGATCGTGTCCGTCGGGATGCTGGTGCTCACCGGTTCGGGAGCCGCCTGGGCGGCTCAGATCGCGGGGAGCACCCGCGACGCGTTCTCGACGCTGTTCGCGCAGTCGGCCCCCGTCGTGCCGCCGTCCGACGGCTACTACAACATCCTCCTTCTCGGCGCCGACTCCGGCGAAGGTCGCGATTCGATGCGTTTCGACAGCATCTCCGTGGTCTCCATCAACGCCGCCACCGGCGCGACGACGATCACCGGAATCCCGCGCGACATGCCGCACTTCCCCTTCGCCCCGGGGCCCATGCAGGACAAGTACCCGGACGGACACACCGGATACGCCAATGCGACGTGCGGCTGGGGCAGCGGCATCAACCAGCTCAAGACCGAGGTCGAGATCTGCCAGGACGGCAACGCCCTCTACCCCGAGGCCGAGGCGCACGACTCCGAGCCCGGGATCGAGGCGACCAAGGACGCCGCCGAGGGCATCATGGGCATCCAGATCCCGTACTACGTGCTCATCGACATGAAGGGCTTCGCCGACGTCATCGACGCCCTGGGCGGGGTCGACATCAACGTCCAGGAGCGCCTGCCCAAGGGCGGACCCGCCTACGACGGCCAGCCGGTGGACGACTGGGCATTCGGATGGATCGAACCCGGTCAGCAGCACATGGACGGCGACACCGCCCAGTGGTACGCCCGCTCGCGTTACACCACGAGCGATTTCGACCGCATGCGACGCCAGCGCGAGTTGCAGGAGGCGATCCTCGCGCAGTTCACGCCCCAGAACGTGCTCGCGCATTTCCAGCAGGTGGCCACCTCGACCACGAACATCCTTCAGACCGATCTGCCGCAGAGCCTCATCGCCCCGACACTGGTCGATCTCGCCCTCAAGGCGAAGGACCAGACGGTCGGCACCCTCGAGCTCACCCCCGCGGGCGGCGTCGACGAGTTCGACCCCGACTACGCGCAGGTGCAGCAGATGGTGAAGGACGCCCTGCACCCGCCGACCGAAACGGAGAGCCCCGCGCCGTGACCGTCACCCTCCGCGTCGTCCTCGATCAGCTCGTCGCCCCGACCTCCCGCGACCTCGCCGAGGCCTCGGCATCCCTCACCGAAGCACTCATCGCGACGGCCCCACGAGGCTGCGACGTCGCGGCGATCGTGCCCGCCCCCGGCCTCGCCGACGATCAGACCATCGAGGGGCTGAGCTCCGAGACGCGGCTGGCGGTGCGTCGCCGCGAACTCGCGGCGTCGTGGCAGTTGGGGGTGGCCCCGGGGATCGGCAAGGGGCTCATCCACTCCCCGACGGCGCTGGCCCCGCTGGTCCGGCACGACCGGGTCAACGAGACGCACCAGATCGTCGTGACGCTCTGGGACCTGCGGGCGTTCGAGACCCCCGACGAGCTGCCGAGGACCGAGAGCCTCGCCGCGCGGGCCCTGCTCTCGCGCGTGGCGAAGCACGCGGACGCGGTGATCGTGCCGACCCACGCGATGGCCGACCGGCTCGCCGAGACGGCCAAGGCGAAGCTCGTGAAGAAGGTCCGCGTGATCGGCGGTGCTCCCGCCGCGGGACTCCGCGTGCCCTCGGATGCCGTGGGGCGCCTGCGCGCCCTCGATCTGCCGTCGACGTTCGTCGCCACGGCGGGAGGGGTCGCCGCCTCCGACGACCTCGCCCACGCCTTCGAAGCGGTCGTCTCGGCGGGCTGGGACGGCGACGTGGTCGTGCTCGACGTGCCGGACGGGGAGGAGCCCGGCGTGGCCGACATCGCGGCGGCGGCCGGCGTGGCGGAGACACGCGTTCACGCGCGCGGTTCGCTCGACCGGTGGGACCGCGCGGCCGTGCTCTCGCACGCCGCGGCGTTCATCGCCCCGTGCGCCCGCACCGACTGGCCCTGGCGGGCGGTCGATGCGCTCGCGCTCGCCGTTCCCGTCGTGGCCGTCGACACCGTCGCGCACCGCGAGGTGCTCGACGACGCGGCGGCCTATGCGGCCCCGGAGGAACTCGGCGAGGCCCTCGCCCTCGCCCTGGGCGACGAGGCGGAGCGTCTGCGCGTGCTCGCCGGTGACCGCGCGAAGGGGTTCGCCTGGGCAGCCGCGGCCGAGCGCGTCTGGGCCCTGCACGCGGAGCTGTGATCGATCGACCTCCCGCGAGGCTCCCGCGACCGCGGACGAGGCGACCCTAGGCTTCGACGTATGCCTGCTCGCGTCGGGATCGTCGTCCGCACCCGCCACCGTCCCGGATTCCTCCGCGGTGCGCTCGCCGACATCGCCGCGCAGACCTTCGCCGACCGGCGGGTCGTGGTCGTGAACGACGGCGGCGTCGCCGCCGAGGTCGACCGCGTGGTCGCGGAATCCGGCCTCTCGCATGTCGAGATCGTGCACATCGCCGACGGCGACGGCGGTCGCTGCGTCGCCGCGAACACGGGCGTGCGCGCGCTCGACACCGACCACGTCGTGCTGCACGACGACGACGACCGGTGGCATCCCGAATTCCTCTCCCGTACCGTCGCGTGGCTCGACGCGCACCCCGACGACGCGGGCGTCGCGGTACCGACCGAGATCGTCTACGAGGAGCAGCGCGACGGGGACTGGGTCGAGGTCGGGCGCGCGCCCTTCTGGGCGGGGATGCAGCGGGTCTCGCTCACCGAGATGATGAGCATCAATCGCATGGTGCCGATCGCGGTGCTGTACCGCCGTGCCGTGCACGCCGAGGTGGGCTGGTACGACGAGACGCTCGACGCCGTCGAGGACTGGGACCTCTACCTGCGCATCCTGCGCGTGCACGGGATCGGCTTCCTCCCGGGCGAGCCCCTCGCCTTCTGGACGCAACGACCGGATGCCGTCGGCCGCGACGCCAACAGCATGTTCGGTCTGGCCGCGGAGCACGCGCGCGACGACGCCCTGGTCCGCGACCGCGCGCTGGCGGAGTGGGTGCGCCGGGAGGGCGCCGGGCTCCCTCTCTTCGTCGCCGCGTCGCAGGCCGAGCTGGCGGCTCACGTCGACCGGTCGATCGAGGACGCAGTGGAGCGGATCGTCGAGCGGCTGCGCACCGACATCCGCGACGACGTCCGGCGCGAGATCGACGCACATCAGCCGGTGATGTCGCGGCTGCGGCGGGTGCGGCGGACCCTTCGGCGCGGGTAACGAGCCGGTGTCGCGCGGCGTGGCAGCGGGACCGGAGGAGCAGCGCCCGCATAATGATCGCGTGAGCCACACCACAGCCGCTGCCCGCTCGTCCCGCTCGCGTCGTCTGCGGACGACCCTTCCGGTGCTCATGGTCGCCGGCCTCGTCGGGCTGTCGGCGTGCGCGACCCCGGTCGGAGGGGTGAGCCCCTCCGCGACGGCGACGGCGGCATCCGCAAGCCCCTCGGCCTCGCCGACGAGCACCCCCACGGGAACGCCCTCGCCGTCGCCCTCCGCCTCCGCCACACCGGGGACCGTCTACAACGGCGAGATCCTGATCGTGACCTCCGAGGTGCGCGACGGCAACCTCGAAGTGAGCGCGATGGTGCCGGGCATCTCGGAGTCCGGTGGGACGTGCACCCTCACCGTGGATTCCACCGGCGCCACGGCGTCGGTCGAAGCGAACGAGGGTAAGGACGTCACCTACTGCGGATTGATGTCGATCGCGGTCGGCGGTGACGCGCCGGAGGATCTCGCCTTCCACGTGTCCTACGCGTCGCGGGCGCTCCAGGCGCAGTCGTCGATCACGACGATCGAGCCGACCCCGTGACCCGCCCGGTGGCTCGTCGTGTCGCGGCCATCCTCGCGGCATGGGCGTGCGCCATGGCCCTCCTCGTCGCGCTTCCGGCGACCGTCGCTCCCACCTCATCGGCGGCAGCCGCGGACGCCGCTGACTGGAACCCGGGCAACATCATCGACGATGCCGTCTTCTACGACGGCGACGCGATGACGGCGGGGGAGATCCAGACCTTCCTGAATGGCAAAGTCCGAACCTGCCAGTCGGGGTACACCTGTCTCAAGGACTACCGCCAGAACACCGACAACCGTCCCGCGGACAAGTACTGCAACGGCTATGCGGGGGCGCCGAACGAGAGCGCCGCGACGATCATCGACAAGGTGGCGCGGTCCTGCGGCATCAGCCAGAAATCGCTGTTGGTGCTCCTGCAGAAGGAGCAGGGGCTGATCACCTCCACGGCCCCCTCCGAGTGGAACTACCTCGCGGCGACCGGTCAAGGCTGCCCCGACACCGCCCCCTGCGACTCGTCGACCCAGGGGTTCTTCTACCAGGTCTATTACGGCGCCCGGCAGTTCGAGGTCTACCGCCTGAATCCCACCTGGTGGGGCTATCAGTCCGGTCGGTGGAACAACATCCTCTACAACCCCAACGGCGGATGCGGAACCCAGCGCGTCTTCATCGAGAACCAGGCCACGGCCGGGCTCTACATCTACACCCCCTACGTGCCGAACCAGGCCGCGCTGAACAATCTCTACGGCACCGGCGACGGATGCTCGGCATACGGCAACCGGAACTTCTGGCGCACGTTCGTCGACTGGTTCGGCTCGACCCGGTACACGCCGAAGCTGCCGCAGTACGGGGTGGACCCGTCCGTGGTGGCGGTCGATGCGTCGGGGAGCGTGTTGTCGTACCCCTTCAAGAACAGCGCGTGGGGGGCTCGCGTGCGCACCGCCGGGGGAGTCGCCAGCACGGATCGGGTTCTCGCCATGGGCGATTTCGACGGCGATGGTCGTCGCGACATGATCGTCATCGACAAGGCGAAGAAGGTGTGGTTGCGCCCGCTCGCGGAGCAGGGCAACGATCTGGCACCCAAGCGCATCGACGTGAACTGGTCGGACGCGCCGTTCATCAGCGCGGCGGGCGATGCCGACGGCGACGGCATCCCGGACGTCTATACGACGACGAAGGACGGGCGGTTGCTGTTCTGGAAGGGAACCGGCTACGGGACCTTCGCGGCGGCACGTCAAGTCGGAAGCGGCTGGATCGGCTACACCGCCTTCGTCAGCGGCTCCGACATCACCGGCGACGGCGTGCCCGACCTCCTCGCGCGCGACGACTCCGGCGCGCTGTGGAGTTACCGGGGTGACGGCAGGGGCGGGTTCCGCGACGGCCGGGATTATCTCGGGGGCGGGTGGGACGTCATGAAGACGATCCTGATGCCCGGTGACTTCACCGGAGACGGCCCCGGGGACATTCTCGCAGCAGACAAGTCAGGCGTGCTGTGGGCCTACGCCGGCGGGAACAACGGCAGCTTCAGCCGGGTGAGCTCTCCCGTCGGCAGCGGATGGTCGGTCATGAGCGTCGTCACGAGCGAGGGACCCCGGCCGGGGTGGCGCAAGTCCTTCCCCGGCGGCGCCGGTGACCTCACCGGCGACGGCGCGGGCGACGTGGTCGCCGTGTCGAACAAGGGTGTGATGAGTGTCTACCCCGGAAACGGATCAGGCGGTTGGCTGGGTCCCATCCAGGTCGACGCCAAGTGGGGAACGTCGAAGATCGTGCCCCTGGGTGACTTCACGGGCGACGGCCGTGCGGACCTCGGACGCATCACGAGCGACGGCACTTTCCAGCTGCTGCGCGGCAAGGGCGACGGGACTTTCGAGAAGCCCACGACGATCGGCAGTGGGTGGAGCGGATTCGGCCTGGTGACCGGTGGCATCGATTTCGATGGAGACCGTCGTGTGGACGTCGTCGCCCGTGACGCTTCGGGAGGGTTGAAGCTCTACCGCGGCGACGGGATGGGAGGATGGCTGACCGGCCAGGGTCAGCCCATCGGCATCGGGTGGAACGTCATCGACTCCCTCTCTGCGGCCGGCGACGTCGACGGAGACGGTGTCAACGACTTCATCGCACGCCGCACAGACGGGACGCTGTGGATGTACGGCACCGACGGGCGGGGGAACTGGGGATCGATCCGACAGATCGGTACCGGTTGGAACGTCTTCGGAGCCGTCTTCAGCCCGGGGAACTTCGACGGCTCCGGTGGACCGGACGTGCTCGGCCGTGCGTCGAACGGCAACCTGTTCCTCTATCGCGGAGACGGCGGGGGCGGATGGCAGGGCGATCGGGTGCTCGCGGGAATCGGGTGGGGAGTGATGTCGCAGATCCGATGAGTTACCGCTCGTCGGGTGGGCTGGTGCCGTTCGCGGGATCCCGCCGCATCGACGACACTGGAGAGTCGGCCTTTTCGAAAGTGAGACCCGCTCCGTGACCAACCCCCTCGCTCCTGGCGCACGACGCGCTTTCCGCGATCGGTACCGCAGATGGGCGACGCCGCGATCGGACGGGCTGCCGAACTGCGCGGTCGTGGGCGTGCCCCTCGGCATCCTCGGGTTCGTGCTGGTGGCCCTTGTCGCGCTGGGTTTGACGGGATCATCGACGGGAATCGTCCACGACCTGATCAGCCAGGGCGAGGACCCCGCCTTGATCGCGGGCGAGCCGGAGCCGATCCGAAGCGACGAATGGTTCGTGCAGACGTCGTGGGTGATCTCGCAGGTGGAGCAGGATCTCCCGGCCCGTAACGAGACGTTCCCCGGCGGCATGGATGCGACCGTTCAGAACGACCTTCCCACCACCGATTGGTCGACGCTTCTCAGGCCGCACCTGTGGGGTTTCTTCTTCCTGCCGCTGGATCAGGCGATGGCGCTCAAATGGTGGCTGCCGGGGTTCGCCGTCATCGCCGCGGGATACCTCCTCTCGGTCGTGCTGATGCCACGCCGACCTCTGACTGGGGCGGCGCTATCGGTCGGCTTCTTCTTCGCGCCGTTCTTCCAGTGGTGGTATCTGTCCACGACCCTCTATCCCGCCGCGTGGGCTTTCCTGGTGATGGCGACGGCGGTGTGGTGCCTGCGGTCGCGGCGACGACGCGGCGCCTGGATCCTGGCCGCCGTGACCGCCTGGACGACGGCGGCCATGGCGGTCGGCGTGTACGCGCCTTTCATCGTCCCCGTGGTCCTCGTCGCCGCGGCTTTCACAGTCGGTGCGGTCCTGACACCGGGAGACGATTCGCTTCCCTTCCGCCGTCGTTTGGGTCGTCTGGTGCCTCTTCTCGTCGCGGGCGGGGCGGCGGCCGTCGTCATGGTGGTCTGGCTGATCACGAGGTTGTCGACGATCGAGGGGTTCACGTCGACGGTCTACCCGGGCGAACGCCTGCAGAAGGTGGGCGAGGGTGGATGGTCTGAACTCGCACAGCTGTTCGCCGGGTTCCTGTCCTTCGACCTCGGCCGCACCGCAGGCAAGCCCTTCGCGGTCAACATGCCTGAGGCGTCGACGTTCTTCCTCCCCGGTCTGTTCCTCGTCGTCGTGGTGGCGTGGCTGCTCGTGGAGCGGTGGAGAGCCGAGCGCCGTGCAGATCCCCTGTCCATCGCCCTCCTCGTGGCGGGAGCCGTCATGCTCGCCTTCCTGTTCGTGCCGGGGTGGGATCCGATCGCGCACGTGCTGCTCCTGGATCGCACCACCTCCGCGCGCATGCGCATCGGCTTCGGCGTCCTCAGTTTCGTCCTGGTGCTCGTGGTCGGCGCCGCCCTCGACAGCCGACGGAGCCGAGGGGCCGGTCGAGGGCCCTGGTGGGTGTCTTTCGGTGCGCTGGCCGTGGCCGCGGCATCCATGGCGATGGTCCTCTGGCGCGTGCATCGGACCGGCGGGCTGACGGCCTATCTGGAGGGCATCAGCGGCGCAGAAGCGGTCCTCGGGGTGGTTCTGGCCCTGCTCTTCCTCTTCTCGGTCGTGGCTTTCGCGCGGGGAGGGGTCACCGCCGGTGCGATCGCGCTGCTGTTGGTGTCGATCGCGTCGGGACTGGGCGTGAATCCGCTCTATCGGGGCGTGCTCGATCTGCGGGAGACCGCGACCGTGCAGACGGTTCAGCAGCGGGATGAGAAGGAACCGGGAACCTGGGTGGGCATCACTTCGAGCTCTCTGCCCACGATGATGCTCGTCGAGTCGGGGGTCACTGCACTCAACGGTTTCCAGGGGGCGCCGTCAGAGAAGATGTGGGCGCAGATCGATCCCACCGGGGCCGCGGAAGAGGAGTGGAACCGCCTGGGCATGGTGTCGTGGGTACTGGGCTCCGGTGATCCCGCTCCTCGGAATCCCTATCCGGACCAGGTGCAGATGACGTTCGACGCCTGTGCCCCCTTCGCCCAGGAGTACGTCACCTGGGTGCTGAGCGAGGCCCCGATCGACTCGGCGTGCGTCACCCTGTCGGACACCGTCCAGGAGGGCCCGACCACGATGCGCATCTACGAAGTGCGGAAATGAAGAGGGGGCCGCGTCCGCGGTCCCCTCTTCATTGCTGGAGCGTCATCCCTGAAGGTAGGCGCGCAATCTCTCTTCCATATCGCCGGTGACGACGGGGCCTGCTTCATCGACGAGCAGCACGCTGTTGCGGGGGCGAGGCGCGACGGGCGTCGGGGACGCCGCGAAGTACTCGTCGGTGCCGACCCCGGAGACGCGCTCGGGGTCGTGTCCGGTGATCGCGAACACTTCGCGTGCGATGTCGTACCAGGTGCGCGCAGTCCCGACCCCCGTGACGTTGTAGACGCCGAAGGGAGCGGCCGCATCGAGGAGACCTTGGATCGTGGAGGCGATGTCGGTGGTGAACGTCAGGCGTCCGACCTGATCGTTCACCACGCGCGGGTCGATCCCGCGCTCGGCGAGTGACGCCATCGTCCGGACGAAGTTCGCCCCGTCGCCGATGACCCAGCTCGTGCGCAGGATGTAGTGGCGCGGCACGGTGGCCACGATGGCATCGCCCGCGGCCTTCGTCTGCCCGTAGACCCCCAGGGGACTGACGACGTCTTCCGTGCCGTAGGCGCCGTCCTTCGTCCCGTCGAAGACGTAGTCGCTCGAGACGTGGACGAGAGTGATCCCGTTCGCCATCGCGATCCGCGCCAGCGCCGCCACCGCGGTGACATTGGCCGCCCAGGCCTCGACGCGTCCGTCCGGCGTCTCGGCCGCGTCGACCTTCGTGTACGCCGCGGCGTTGATGATCGTGCCGTAGTCGCGCCAGCGGCGCGCGGCACCGAGGTCGGGGGAGGTGAGATCGAGCTCGGCGCGCGTGGCGTACTCGATCCAGGGATGCTCGCCGAACTGCTCGCGAAGGGCCCGGCCGAGCTGACCGTTGGCGCCCGTCACGAGGATCTTCTTGGGCGGCATGGGGACCACGTCGGCCAGACGCGGGTGGTTCTGGTCCTTCGCACTGATCTCGACCTCGTCCAGGGGAATGGGCCACGCGATGGCGGCCGTCTCGTCCGCGAGGTTCAGGAACGTATACGTCGCGTCGGGTGACCAGTGGTCGTTGACGAGGTAGGTGTAGGCGGTGTCGGGTTCAAGCGTCTGGTACGAGTTGCCGACGCCCCGCGGCACGAAGATCGCAACAGAGGGGTCGAGTTCGGCGGTGAAGACTGCTCCGAAGGAATCGCCCTCGCGCAGGTCGACCCAGGCGCCGAAGATCCGACCCGTGGCGACGGAGACGTACTTGTCCCACGGTTCCGCGTGGATGCCGCGGGTGGTGCCCACGGCGTCGTTGAACGAGATGTTGTTCTGGACGGGGCCGAAGTCGGGCAGGTCGACGGCCGAAGCCGTCATCTTCTCGCGCTGCCAGTTCTCCTTGAACCACCCGCGCGAGTCGCCGTGCACGGGCAGGTCCAGCAGGATCAGGCCGGGGATGGTCGTCTCCCGGACCGAGAGCGCCTTTCCGAAGTCGATCGACACCGGGTCACTGCCCCTTGCTGGCGTAGAACGCCTCGACGCCGTCCTTGGTGGGAGCCCACCAGGCCTCGTTGTCGCGGTACCAGTCGATGGTCGCCGCGAGGCCGGACTCGAAGTCGCCGTAGGTCGGGGTCCACCCGAGATCGGTGCGCAGCTTCGTCGAGTCGATCGCGTAGCGGAGGTCGTGTCCGGGGCGGTCGGTGACGAGGTCGTAGGCGTCGGTGGGGTTCCCGGTGATCTGCAGGATCAGCTCGACCACGCTCTTGTTGTCCTTCTCGCCGTCGGCGCCGATGAGATACGTCTCGCCGATCTCGCCTTTGTCGAGGATCGTCAGGACGGCCGAGGAGTGGTCGTCGGCGTGGATCCAGTCGCGGACGTTCTCGCCGGTGCCGTACAGCTTCGGACGAATTCCGCGCAGGACATTGGTGATCTGCCGGGGGATGAACTTCTCGACGTGCTGGTACGGCCCGTAGTTGTTGGAGCAGTTGCTGATCGTCGCGCGGACCCCGAACGATCGCACCCATGCGCGAACGAGGAGGTCGGAACCGGCCTTGGTCGAGGAGTAGGGCGATGAGGGGTTGTACGGCGTGCTCTCGGTGAAGCGGGCCGGATCGTCGAGCTCGAGGTCGCCGTACACCTCGTCGGTGGAGATGTGGTGGAAGCGCACGTCATGACGGCGGGCCGCCTCGAGCAGCGTGTACGTCCCGATGATGTTCGTGTCGAGGAACGGGCGGGGGTCGTGCAACGAGTTGTCGTTGTGCGACTCCGCGGCGTAGTGCACCACGGCGTCGGCCTCCGAGACGAGGGGGTCGACGACGGCGGCGTCCGCGATGTCGCCGACGACCAGGCGCACGCGGTCCTCGGGGAGCCCCGCGAGAGATGCCTCGTTCCCGGCGTAGGTGAGCTTGTCCAGCACGGTCACCGTGTGGTCGGTGTGCGCGATGACATGGTGCACGAAGTTGGATCCGATGAAACCGGCACCACCGGTGACGAGAAGACGACTCATGCGCTTCAGATTACCGGGGAGAGCGTCCCTGTCCCGGGGCGGGGTGATTGGTGGGTCCGTGCGGATGAGGAAGACTGAAGCCATGCGCGGAATCATTCTGGCGGGCGGAACGGGCTCGCGACTTCATCCCATCACGCTGGGCATCTCGAAGCAGCTCGTCCCGGTCTACGACAAGCCGATGATCTATTACCCGCTGTCCACGCTGATCCTCGCCGGCATCCGGGACATCCTCATCATCACGACTCCCCAGGACTCCGAGCAGTTCCAACGGCTGCTGGGCGACGGCTCGCGCTTCGGCATCTCGCTCACCTACAAGGTGCAGCCGTCGCCCGATGGCTTGGCCCAGGCGTTCCTCCTCGGAGAGGAGCACATCGGCTCCGAGTCCGTGGCGCTCGTCCTGGGGGACAACATCTTCTACGGGCAGGGCATGGGCACCCGTCTGCGCCAGTACACGGATCTCGACGGCGGTGTCGTGTTCGGATACCGGGTCGCTGACCCGACGGCCTACGGGGTCGTCGAATTCGATTCCGCGGGCCGGGTGGTGTCGCTCGAAGAGAAGCCCTCCCTCCCCAAGAGCGACTACGCGGTACCGGGACTCTATTTCTACGACAACGACGTGATCGAGATCGCCCGGGGCCTCGCCCCCTCTCCGCGAGGCGAGCTCGAGATCACCGACGTGAACCGCACCTACCTCGAGCAGGGACGTCTGCGCGTCGAGCTCCTCCCGCGCGGTACGGCGTGGCTCGACACCGGGACGTTCGACTCCCTCAGCGAGGCCACCGAGTTCATCCGAACGGTCGAGAAGCGGCAGGGGCTGTCCATCGGGTGCCCCGAGGAGGTGGCTTGGCGCATGGGCTTCCTCACCGACGAGCAACTGCGCGAGCGCGCGGAGCCGCTCGTGAAGAGCGGTTACGGCGACTACCTCCTCAAGGCCCTTGCTCAGGGAAGCGACCGCGGTCCGCTCTAAGCTCGCGGGTGGTCTGTGTGCGGTCGAGGTCCCTGCCGCATCCGAAGCACCGATGGATGCGGTATTGGGACCGAAAGGTGTGCGTCTGGTGGTCTTCCCCTCGGATGGGCGTCGGCTCGTCATCTACGTCGTGTACGACCGGCGTGGCGGTATCGATGAGTACGTCGTACACGCGCTCGCGGGTCTGCGTGATCGTGCGACGCGCATCCTGGTCGTCGTCAACGGGTCGCTGACGCCGGAGGGGCGGAAGCGCCTCGAGCCGGTGTCCGACGAGATCCTGGTGCGCAAGAATGTGGGGTTCGACATTTGGGCCCACAAAGACGCGCTCGATCACATGGGGACGGATCTGCGCGATTTCGACGAGGTCGTGCTCACGAACGACACCTGGTTCGGTCCGGTGCGCCCGTATGGGCCGGTCTTCGATCGGATGGATGCCCTCGACGTCGATTTCTGGGGGATGACGGACCACGCGCGGGAGGAACCCAATCCCTTCACGGGTGAGGGCGTTCTGCCCTACCACCTGCAGTCGTTCTGGATCGCGGTGCGTCGCGACATGCTGGCGTCCGACCGCTGGGCACGGTACTGGCGAGAGCTGCCGGAGATGCCGTCGTACTTCGACGCCGTCCTCAAGCACGAGACCCTCTTCACGGAGACTTTCGTGCAGGCGGGCTTCACGTCCGGTGTCGCATTCGCCTCCGACGACTATCCGACGGACCACCCGGCGCTGTTCAACCCGACACTGCTGCTCGATGACGGCTGCCCGCTCGTCAAGCGCCGGCCCTTCTTCCACTGGCCCGTCTTCCTCGACCGGCACGCCGTGATCGGTCGGACGCTCGTCGAGAGCGTCGAGGGATACGGCTATCCGACGGCGCTCATCCTCGACAATCTCGCGCGCACCGTGCCCGCGAAGGTGATCAACACGAATCTGGCGATGCTCGAGGTGTTGCCTCGCACGGTCGTCACGGCATCCGAGGACCCCTCCGTCCTGCGTGTGCTCGTGGTCCTGCACGCCACCGGTATAGCGACGGTCGCTCCGCTCGTCGAGCGCCTCTCCTGGTTCCCGGCGCCGGTCGACGTCATCGTGACGACGTCGGACGGGGCTCTCGTTCCCGGCCTGGAAGAATTGGTGAGTGCCCAGGGTGCCGGCGTCCGCGACGCCCACGTGCGGGTCGTCCCCTCTGACGAGGGTCGCGACATGAGTGCTTTCCTGATCGGATGCCGCGACGAGCTGCTCGACGGCGGCTACGACGTCTTCGTCAAGCTCCACGACCGACTCCCCGTGCGCCGGGGACGAACGGTCGCCGAGTACTTCCGTCGCTACATGCGCGACAACCTCGTGGGCAGCCCCGCATACATTGCGAATCTCCTCGCGCTCTTCGTGCGCGAGCCCGGTCTCGGTGTCGTGATCCCTCCCGTCATCGAGACCGGATACGCCACCACGGGGGAAGGATGGTCGTGGTATCGGGGGATGGGCCACGACATGGCCGACCGACTCGGCATCCGCGTCCCGCTCGACGGGGTGACGCCGCTCTCACCGCTGGGCGGGATGTGGGCGGGACGGCCGGCGTCCCTCCGCCCACTTCTCGATGAGAAGTTCACCTACCGGGATTTCCGCGACCGGTCGCGCGAGCGCGTTCCCGACATGCAGCGTCTGCTGGAGCGATTGGTCTCCGCGGCCGCCGGCGAGGATGGATATCACGTGCGGACGGTGCTCGACCCCGAGCATGCGAGCCTGACGCACCTTGCGGTCGAGTACAAGATCGACCAGCTGGCGGTCAACCTACCCGGGTATCCGGTCGAGCAGATCCAATTCCTGCACCGTGCGGGCTGGATGGGCACGGCGGGCGCCGTCGCTTTCTTCCGTATGTACATGAAGACGAATCACAACGCAGTCGTCGAGCGTCTGGACCCCGTTATGCGTCCGTTCGGCCGGGGAGCGCGCGCGGTTCTGCGCACGGCGCGCGCCGGCGTCGCGACGGGTCGCCGCCTGGTGAGAGGAGGCCGCGCGTGAGCGAGCTCCAGGTCCCACCACCCGTGGCCTTCCCCGACGAGGGGCGCCGATTGATCGTGTACACGATCTTCGACCGTCGCGGGGGTGTCGACGACTACGTCGTGCACGCGCTGCAGGGTCTCCGTCCGCACAGCACTCGCATCGTCGTCGTGGTGAACGGCAGCCTCACGGCGTCCGGCCGCGCACGACTCGAGCCTGTCGCCGACGAGGTCGTCGTGCGTGAGAACAGCGGGTTCGACATCGGCGCGCAGCGCCACGCCCTGCGGCATCTGCGAGAAGAGCTGTCGCAGTACGACGAGATCGTGCTCACCAACGACACGTGGTTCGGTCCGGTGCGTCCCTTCGCTCCCGTCTTCGAGCGGATGGACGCGCGTGCCGTTCACTTCTGGGGGATGACCGACCACACACCCGAGGAGCACAACCCGATCACCGGCAAGGGCACGCTGCCCTATCACCTCCAGTCGTACTGGCTCGCCGTGCGCCGGGAGATGTTCCTGTCCGATCGGTGGGAGCGCTACTGGAGCGAGTTGCCCGCCCTCACCTCCTACACCGATGCGGTGGTGCACCACGAGATCGTCTTCACACAGGCGTTCCGCGACGACGGTTTCGTATCCGCCGCCGCCTTCGCCTCCGAGGACTACGGCTGCGTCAACGCGTCGCTCTTCGCCCCGCGCGCGCTGATCGACGACGGATGCCCCGTGCTGAAGCGTCGTCCGTTCTTCCACTGGCCGCCCTTCCTCGACCGCCACGCGGTCATCGGGAGGTGGGCCCTGGACGCCGCCGCGGAGGGGGGATACCCGGTCGAGATGGCGCTGTCGAATCTCGCACGGAACGTCGCTCCCAAGGTCTTGAACGCCGACGCGGGTCTGATGGACGTCATCGGCGCGGACCATGACCCGTACGACCCCTCTCGCCCGATGCGGGTCGTGGTGATCGCCCACATCTTCTACGACGAGATGACAGACGAGATGATCGAGCGGGCCGACACGCTGCCGATGCCGTACGACCTCGTCGTCACGACCCCGGACGCCGAGCGCGCCGCGCGTATCCGGGCGCGGATCGCCGCGCTCCCGGGAGAGCGCGGCTCGGTCGAGGTCCGGGTGGTGGAGTCCAACGACGGCCGCGACCAGAGCGCGTTCCTGGTCGGATGCCGTGACGTGCTGGTGTCGGACCGATACGATCTCGTGGTCAAGCTCCACAGCAAGAAGACGCCGCAGGACGGATACAACGTCGGCACGCATTTCCGCGAGCAGCAGTTCCTGAACCTCCTTCACGACGATGCGCACACGTCGCGCGTGGTGGCGTTGTTCCAGCGCGAACCGGGGCTCGGCCTCGCCTACCCGCCCATGATCCACATCGGCTACCCGACGCTCGGACGAGCCTGGTGGGCGAACAAACCCGGGTTCGAGCGTCTCGCCGACGAACTCGGCATCCGCGTTCCCTTGGACGACGTGTCGCCGTTGGCGCCGTACGGATCGATGTTCTTCGCACGGCCCGAGGCGCTGCGCATTCTCGTCGAGCATTCTTGGCGTTACTCCGACTTCGGCGGCGCGGAGGCGTACCAAGACGGTGGACTCGCGCATATCCTTGAGCGCATGCCGTCCTACGCGGCAGGCGAAGCGGGTTTTCACACCCGGACGATCGTGGCACCCGATTACGCGGCGGTCAGCTTCACGGCCCTGGACTACAAGCTCGACGAGATGTCGGCGACCACCCCGGGATACGCCTTCGAGAAGATCGACCGGCTGCGCGCCGTGGGATTCGTCGGAAAGGGTTCCGGGAAAGATTTCCTTCGGATGTACATGCGGCTCAATCACATGGGCGCTGTCCATCGGATGCGGCGGCTGATGGATCCCGTGCGCCGGCCGGGGCGCTGGATCCACCGGGTTGCCGATGGTGTGAGAAGACGACGGAAGAACCGATGACACGACAGCGAGAAGAAAAGCGATGAGCATGGAGACCGAGGCGAGGTTCGCCCGCATCGCCGACGCGCCGTACGCGGTCGTCGACGCCAAGGGCCGTCGTGCCACGGGCCGGCTGGGCAAGGTGGGCGAGATCCTCGCTCGTCGCGACCTGCTCAACCTCCTGGTGCGCCGCGATCTGCAGGCGCGCTATCGCGACAGCTTCCTGGGATTCTTGTGGACCGTCATCCGGCCCCTAATTCAGTTCCTCATGTATTTCATCGTGCTCGGCCAATTCCTCCGGGCCGCCGAGGGGATCGACAACTTCGCGGTCTACCTGTTCTCCGGTCTGACGCTCTACGTGTTCTTCAACGACATGGTCTTCGGGGCGACCGGGTCGATCCTGCAGAACGGCGGACTCGTCAAGAAGATCTATCTGCCGCGCGAGATCTTCCCGCTCGCGAGCATCGGCGGTGCAGGCTTCATGTTCCTCGTGCAGCTGGGCGTACTCGTCGTGGCTGCCCTGCTGTTCCGAGCGCTCCCCGAGCCGGCAGAAATGCTGTGGTTCTTCCCATCGGTGATCCTGATCACCATCTACGGACTCGCGATCGGGCTGCTGCTGTCAGCGCTGAACGTCTACTTGCGCGACATCCAGTACCTCACGGAGGTCGTGCTCATGCTGGCCATGTGGGGCGCGCCCATCGTCTATTCGTGGCGCATGGTGCAGGACGTCATCACTCGCTTCCAGCTGCCGGAGTGGGTGCTCGAGGTCTACGCGGCCAACCCCCTCACCATCGCCGTGCTCGGCTTCCACCGCGCCTTCTGGGGTGCGGGCACCATCGAGGACTACCCCGCCAACCTCGGGCTGCGCATGCTCATCGCCGGCGTGATCGGCCTCGTCCTGCTCGTGATCTCGCACCGCGTCTTCACCCGCATGCAGGGCAACTTCGCTCAGGAGCTGTGATGCCGAACTCTGCCACCGCCGCGCCGGACATCGTGCGCCTGTCCTCCGTCTCGAAGCACTTCCGTGTGCGCAAAGACAACAGCCTGAAAGACCGGGTCGTGCACCTGGGCCGTCTCGGCAAGACCCACCGTCGTGATTTCGTCGCTGTGGACGACGTTTCCTTGACCATCCAGGCCGGAACCACCGTCGGTCTTCTCGGGGCCAACGGCTCGGGCAAGAGCACATTGCTCAAGCTCATCGGCGGAATCCTCTCGCCCTCGTCCGGCATCGTCGAGACCCGAGGACGCATGGCGGCACTGCTCGAACTCGGAGCAGGGTTCCACCCCGATCTGAGTGGTCGAGAGAACGTCTATCTCAACGCCTCGATCCTCGGAATGACTCGCGAGGAGATCGACCGCGAATTCGACAACATCGTGGAGTTCAGCGGGATCGGCGACTTCATCGACACAGCGGTGAAGTTCTACTCCTCCGGCATGTACGTGCGCTTGGCGTTCGCGGTCGCCATTCACACCGACCCGGACGTGCTGCTCGTCGACGAGGTCCTCGCCGTGGGCGACGAGACCTTCCAGCGCAAATGCATGGACCGCATCGCGGAGTTCCGCGCCCAGGGGCGCACCATCATCCTCGTGACGCACTCCGCGCAGCAGGTCGCGGAACTCTGCGACCGGGGCATCGTCCTCAAGGACGGAGCCGTCGTCTTCGACGGCGAGACCCGCGCCGCCATCGGAGCCCTGCGCGACGTGCTCGAAGGTCGCCGGGTGGGTGAAGCTCCGCCCGAACAGACGGTGCACCCGATCCAGGTGAAGCGCGTCGAACTGCTCGCCGACGACGGCTCGCCCACGAAGGTCGTGAACGAGGGCGATCCCCTGACGATCCGCGTCCACGTGGACTCCATGAAGCCGATCGAGCGATGGGAGCTCGGCTTCAGCATCGACACGCCTCTCGGGCACATGGTGCTGGCGTCGAACACCGAGATGCTCGAGCACCGTCTGGATCCCATCGAGGGTCCGGTCGCCGTCGATCTGCGGGTCGCCGCGGTGAATCTCGGTGCCGGTCAGTACTACGTCAATGCCAACGCCGCCGGGGTGAGCGAGCCGAGCAGCCACGGTCTGGCGCAGGGAGCGCTCTTCACCGTCAAGACGCGAGACGACGTGACCGTGGGCACGGTGGCGGCGAGCGTCGCCTTCGTCGGAGCGTCCTCGGTCTGACTCGCCCTCCGGGTGGCGCCCTGATGGCGGCACCCCGTCCCGATAAACTGGTCCGCCGTGCACCACACCACAGATCCGTCCGCGCAGACGTCCCCCCGCATCGATCCATCCGCTGATGTGACGGGTGCCGTCATCGGTGACGGCACCTCCGTCTGGCACCTGGCACAGGTGCGCGAGGGCGCCGTCGTCGGCATCGGTTGCGTCATCGGACGCGGCGTGTACATCGGATCGGGCGTCCAGGTGGGCGACAACTGCAAGATCCAAAACCACGCATTGGTCTACGAGCCGGCACGGCTGGAGCGGGGCGTCTTCGTCGGCCCGGCCGTCGTGTTCACGAACGACACCCATCCTCGCGCGGTGAACCCCGACGGATCGCCCAAGTCGGCGACCGATTGGACACCGGTCGGAGTGACCGTTCGCGAGGGAGCGTCCATCGGGGCGCACGCGACCTGCGTGGCCCCGGTCGTCGTCGGCCGGTGGGCCACTGTCGCAGCCGGAGCGGTCGTCACGAAAGACGTCCCCGACTTCGCGCTGGTCGCGGGGGTGCCGGCGAAGCGCATCGGCTGGGTCGGACCTGCCGGCGTGCCGCTGGCGCAGCACGACGGGGTGTGGACCTGCCCGCGCACCGGCGCACGCTTCGTCGAGCTCGACGGCGCACTCAAGGAGGAAACCCGTGCCTGATCTCATCCCGGCAGCGAAGCCGCTCATCGGCGACGACGAGCGAGCCGCGGTCGACCGCGTTCTCCGCAGCGGCATGATCGCCCAGGGGCCCGAAGTCGCCGCATTCGAGCGCGAGTTCGCCGACCACTTCGTCGACGGTCGCGAGACGGTGGCCGTCAACTCGGGGACCTCGGGCCTGCACCTCGGGCTGTTGGCCTGCGGGATCGGCCCCGGCGACGAGGTCATCGTGCCGTCCTTCACCTTCGCGGCGACGGGCAACTCCGTGGCGCTCACGGGGGCGACCCCGGTGTTCGCCGACATCGATCCCGTCACCTACACGCTCGACGTCGCGAGCGTCGAGGCGGCCATCACCCCGAAGACGCGGGCGATCATGCCGGTGCACCTCTACGGTCACCCCGCCGACATGGTCGCGCTCTCCGCGCTGGCGGAGCGATACGGCATCGCGCTCTTCGAAGATGCCGCGCAGGCTCACGGGGCGAAGATCGACGGCCGCCCCGTCGGCACCTTCGGTTCCTTCACGATGTTCTCGCTCTACCCGACGAAGAACATGACCAGCGGCGAGGGGGGCATGGTCACCGCCGGATCCCCCGAGATCGCACGCATGCTCCGTCTGCTGCGCAATCAGGGCATGGAGCGGCAGTACGAGAACGAGATCGTGGGCTTCAACGCGCGCATGACCGATCTGCACGCGGCGATCGGTCGCGTGCAGCTGACCAAGGTGGACGCATGGACGCGGAAGCGTCGCGCGAACGCGGCGTTCCTCGACGCCCACCTCACCGGCGTCGAGGTCCCCGTCGTCGCCCCCGGGGTGCACCACGTCTACCACCAGTACACGATCCGCGTCCAGGACGACCGCGACGGCTTCGTGCGCGCGCTGCGCGCGGAGCACCAGGTCGGCAGCGGCGTCTACTACCCGATCCCGAACCACCGCCTCCCCTCGCTGACACGGTTCGCCCCGGGGCTCGATCTCCCGCAGACCGAGAGCGCCGCGCGCGAGGTCGTCTCGCTTCCGGTGCACCCTTCGCTGAGCGATGACGATCTCGGGCGGATCGTCGCGGCCGTCGCGGCCGTGGCGGGGGCCGGATCATGAGCGCCGTCCTTCGCGCGGGCCTCCTCGGCCTCGGCATGATGGGCCGCCACCACGCACGGCTCCTGCGCGAGATCGACGGCGTCGAGCTCGTCGCCGTCGCCGACCCGGCGGGCGACCCTCACGGTGTCGCGGGCGGGATGACTGTGCTCCCCGACGTCGAAGCACTGGCATCCGCCGGTCTCGACATCGCGGTGGTAGCGGTCCCGACGCGATTTCATGCGTCGGCGGCGGCCGCACTCGCGCATTCCGACGTTCATGTGCTTGTCGAGAAGCCCATCGCCGACAGCTCGGAGGAAGGACAGACGCTGGCCGACCTCTTCGAGTCGCGAGGTCTCGTCGGCGCGGTCGGTCACGTCGAGCGTTTCAACCCGGCGCTCCAACAGCTGCGCGCGCGGCTGGCCGAGGGTGAAATCGGCGACGTCTACCAAATCGCGACACGGCGTCAGAGCACGTTCCCGGCCCGCATCGGCGACGTCGGGGTGGCGAAAGACCTGGCGACGCACGACATCGATCTCACCGCCTGGGTCGCCCAGTCAGGATACGCCGCGGTGTCGGCTCAGACCGCCTTCCAGAGCGGCCGCTCCTTCGAGGACATGATCGCGATCTCCGGTCGGCTGACCGACGGTGCCGTGGTCAACCACCTCATCAACTGGCTGAGCCCGATGAAGGAGCGCGTCACGGTCGTCACCGGCGAGCGGGGAACCTTCATCGCCGATACCGCCACCGCCGATCTGACTCTGCACCGCAACGGAACGGCCGCGCTCGAGTGGGAGTCGGTCTCGACGTTCCGGGGGGTGTCGGAAGGGGACGTCACGCGCTTCGCCTTCCCCAAACGCGAGCCGCTGCGCGCCGAGCTCGAGGCCTTCCGCGATACGGTCAACGGCGTGAGCACCGCATTGTCGACGATGCGCGAGGCCGTACACGTGCTCCGTGTGGTCGAAGCGTCGCTCGAGTCGGCATCCGACGATGGACGCCTCGTGCGCCCGACGGAGCCGGTCGCGGCAGCCCTCTGACAACGACGACCCCCCGGCGCGCTCAGCCGTGCGCCGGGGGTTCGTCGTTCCCGAAGACGTCAGCGCGTCGCGAAAGGGGTGTGCTCCGGCGTCGATGGCGTGGCCTGGATGTCGAGCTGCAGGGCACTGATGAGCAATTGCGTCCCCAACATCAGGGGGAGCGCCGCCAGCATCACCGTGGCGGCCGTGGCGATCACCGAGCCGAGGATCTGGAAGAACAGCCAGACGGTCACGACGAGGCCGAAGCCGAGGAAGAGCAGACCGAGGAATAGCAACAGGGCGATGGGCGAGAACGACCACAGCACGTAGCGGTACCAGATGCGGTGCCAGAAGCCGACGGTCAGACGGTGCATCAGCTCGGGGATGACCTTGCTCAGCTTGATGCTCGAGACCTCGTCGCCGTAGACCGCGGGGATGGGCACGTCGACCGCGGACACCTGGAGGATGTTCAGGTGGATCAGGAGGTCGTTCTCGAAGCTGTAGCGCTTGGCCACGCGCTCGAGAGGGACGCGACGCAGCGCTTCGGAGCGGATCGCGGTGTACCCGTTCTGGGGATCGAAGAGGTTCCAATAACCGGAGGACAGCTTCGTGATGAACGACAGGGCGATGTTGCCGAAGACGCGGTAGCCCGGCATCCCGGTGAACGATTCGGGGGAGTAGAAGCGGTTCGCCTTGGCGAACCCGTAACCGTCTTCGACCACTCGGTCCAACAGGGCGGGGAGGTAGGCCGGGTCCATTTGCGCGTCGCCCGCCATGATGACGTTGACGTCGCTGCCCAGGTCCAGCGCCGTGCGGTGGCCGGTGATGATCGCGCCGCCGACGCCTTGGTTCACCTCGTGACGAATGAGCGTCACCCGCGCATCGCCCGCGCGCGTCACCGCGCCGCTGGTGTCATCGGGGCTGCAGTCGTCGACGATGACGATGTGGTCGACGAAGTCCGGCATGGTCTCGATGACGCGCGCGATCATCTTCTCTTCTTTGTACGCGGGGACGACCGCGGCGATGATGGCGCCTTTATACATGCGTCGGAGAACCTTTCGGACGGGCGAAGACCCAGTAGCGGTACGCGAAGTAGTTGCCCACTGTGGTCACTGCGACGGCGATGAGCTTGCCGGCTGCCCAGGACCAGCCTGCGGAGTCGGCGAGGGCGACGATCCCGGTGGTCAGGGCCGTGTTCGCCACGACGAGGAGGGCGTAGCGGACGACGCTGGGCGCGACGGAAGCGGTCGCGCGGAAGGCGAAAAGGCGCTGCAGCGTGTACGTCACGACGAAACTCGCGAGGAATGCGGTGGGCGTCGCGACGGTGAGCGGGACGCCGGCGATGTCGTACAGCAGCCAGAGCAGGCCGAAGTCGAAAGCGAAGGACAGTCCGCCCATGACGAGGTACCGCACGAGGCTCGAAGACCAGAGCCGGGAGAGCCCTCCGCCACGTAGCGAGGGCTTCTCTGGGGGCATGGCTTCCATTCTGCCAGCCCCGATGCTCCGCCATAGACGGCGCATCGACGTGTCGGCCGTATGCGCCTGTGCAGAGTGCCGACCGTGGCGACGCGCTGGTAGGCCGTACCCTCTAGCGGCGCCGCAGCGCCGCGTCGAGCAGCGTCCGTGCGCGGGCGTCGAAGGAGTGATCGGCGCGGATGCGCGCCGACACCGCATCCAGGTCGGGCGCAGAGGGGAAGGCGGCGTCGAGGTCGCCGGTGAGCAGGTCGAGCAGGTCGGGAAGCCCCTCCCATGTGCGCACCGCACCGCCGAAGAGCTCCTGGATTCCCTCGACCCGGTCACTGACGGCGCGACCCCCGGCGGCGACGACGTCGAAGAGGCGATTGCCGATGAACCCCCGCTCCTGCATGGCGGGCCAGTGATCGTTCAGCACCACCCCCGCGGTCTCGTAGAGCGCGGGAAGCTCGTCGTTGCCCACCCCGGTGGCGGCGATGCGCTCGGCAGGGATCCATCCGCGCCAGTCGGGGCCGATCACGGTCACGGGGATGCCGGCTCTGATGGGCTCCACGACGGAGGGGCGCAGGATGCCGCGCGCCGTGCCGACGAAGAGGATGTCATGGCCGCGGGGTCGTCCGGCGGGGTGGAAGCGCGTCGCGTCGGTGCACTGCAGCAGAGGGGTGATGGGCACGCCGAGTTCGCGGCCTGTCGTCTCGGCCCACGGCGCGGACGCGGCGAAGACCTCGTGGAACCCCGCGACGTCGTCCGGACCCACCTGGTCGGGATGACTGATGACCCACAGCAGCGAGACACCGGTGGGGGAGGCCTCGAGCGGTTCGGGACCGCGCAGGGCCACGGTCACGTCGTCGAGATGCCGCGTGGGGCGGGTGCGGGCGGCGTACGAGTCGATGACGACTTCCTGTCCGAGGCGCCGGAGGGCGTCGGCGAGGGCCCGGGCGAAGTGGGTGTCGCCCCAGCCCTCCGCGCGAGGGCCCACCGGTGCGGCCGTCCGCAGCGCCCACCTCAGGGCGGGCACGTGCGTGCCGTCGGGGAGCTCCACCTGGCGCTGCGGACGTCTCACACGGGGCAGAGGGCCATGGGCGAGGCGCTCCCACCCGGCGCGGAGCAGGAGATCCCCACCGCCCGTCAGGTGCGGTGGGAGATGCGCCGGTTCGGCACGCGAGCGCGTGCGCGTCTCGACGTCCAGGGCGACGACGGCCCGTCCGTCGAGGCGGGCAGCCGCGTCGGGACCGCGCAGCGCGACGGTGACCTCCGCGCGGCGCGCGGCGAAGGTGCTCCCGGCCAGGGCGGGAACCTCGAGATCGGTCGCCGGAGCGAGGGCGGCGAGGTCTTCGATCGGGTGTCCGGCGAGGAAGCGTCCATCGGCGGTGGCTCCGACTGCGGCGATCGTGCCGTCGCCGTCCCTCCACACCGGACCGAGCACCGTCCCGGCGGCGCTCTTCTCCACGCGATCCGCCAGACGCGTGGCGTCGGCGGCGGTGAGGGTCTGGTTCGGTCCTCTCACGATGATGATCTCGGCGCGGGAGGAGGCGACGAGTTCGTCGAGCGCGAGGGACGCGTCGTCGTGACGTCGCCGACTGATGCGGACGCGGGGGCGGCCCGCGGCCCACAGCGACGCGAGCGTCCAATCCTCCGCGCGGTCGTCGAGCACGGCGATCGCAACCCCCTGTCCGGGGACGACCGAGAAGGCGACCGCTTCGGCGAACGATTCGTCGAAGTCCCATTCCTCGGGGCCGATCGCGACGATCAACTCGCGATCGACGGGCTCCGCCGACGGCGCCGGGCCGACCTCGCCGCCCACTCGGGCGCGACGGGCGGCCTCGACGATCACGCGCGACAAGTCGGGCCAGGATGCCGCGGCGGGCTCGGATCGCGGACCGAGGGGGAGCGAGTGCGTCTCACGGTTGCGCCAGGCGTGGCCGAGAGGTCCGCCGGGAGCCTCCCAGGCCTCGGGATGAGCGGTGCCGTAGGCCACGGCATCCCACAGCGGACTCACCTGCAGCCCCCGTGGATCGGCGACGAGGTAGGCGTACAGCGCGGGCACGCGCCATGCCTCGGGCAGGTGGTCGCCGACCGCCGTGTCGACGAAGAGCGGCGACAGGCGCAGCCCGTCGCGGAAGCCCCCGTTCACGTACCGACGGACGGCCGCTGCTTCGCTCAGGGGCCTGCCCACCTGGGCGCGCACGTACGCGAGGTCGACGACGCCGGCGCGGCGGATGACCCGCGCCCACCACAGCCGGTCGGCGCGGGCGACGAGTGGGCGGAGCAGAGGAAGATCGCGCGCGGCGCGCACGCGCGAACGGAGGGCGGTCAGCACTCTTCGATGATAGGCAGGGCGTCCGGCCCTCCTGGGCGAGAGGCAGGGTCGGCGGCCCGCCCGGACGTCAGGTGGGCCCCCGGCCCGTGCGAACGCGAGGGGGGACACCGGGTCCGCATCGGCAGCATCCGGATGCCGTCATCGCGACGCGACAGGGCGATCGGCCCAGTATCGGTCGCCGCGCATGCGCATCGATTCGCGCAGGCCGATCGTGCGGTCGACCGCGTCGAGCGGCAGGACCGCGGTGGGCGCGGCGGCGCCGCGGCGCCAGCCCTCCCACCGACCGCGGAGCGAGAGGACGTCGCGCCGCAGGACGAGGCGCGCGGCGCTGACGACGAGCTCGACGGCCAGCGCCCGCAGCGCCCAGCGCGAACGGAGAACGCCGTACTTGCGCAGCAGGTAGCCGCGCGCGAAGCCCGACAGACGGCGCTGGCGAGCCGACTCCCGGCCCGCGCTGGCCCCGCCGAGGTGCGTGCCGAGGGGGCCCTCGATCGCGACGCACTCCCACGCCGCCGCGCGCAGCCGGAACGCGAGGTCGAGCTCCTCGCCGTACATGAAGATGTTGGTGTCGAACAGGCCGACCTCGTCGAGGGCGGCGCGGACGTAGACGGCGACGGCTCCGTAGGGCCCGAGCACGGGGGGATCGACGGGGTCCGCCGCCGCCGGGTCCGCACCGTGGAAGCGCACGAAACCCGCTCCCGTGACGTCGGCGACGATGCCGTAGGAATCGACGGTGCCGTCGGGGGCCAGGAGGAGGGTCGCCCCGCTTCCCACGCGACGCGACTCCTCGACGGCGGTCATCGACGTGACCACACGCTCCACGGCATCCGGCTCGAGGACGACGTCGCTGTTGACCAGCATGACCAGACGCGCCGAGCCGGCTGCCAGACCCACGTTGCACGCGCGGGCGAAGCCGAGGTTGCGGTCGTTGCGGATGAGGGTGACCTCGGGGAACTCGGCGGCGACGCGGTCGGCGGTGTCGTCGGGGGAGTGGTCGTCGACGACGATGATCCGCGCCGCGACGCTCTGCCGCGTGGCCGCGAGCAGGCACGAGCGGACGAAATCCCACCCGCCGTACACGGGGATGACGATGTCGATGTCGCGTGCGTCGGTCATGCGAGACCTGCCCTTCGAGCGGTCGGTGAGATCACGGGGTGGATGCTTCGGCGGCGACGAGGTCGACCTGGCGGCGCGTGCGCCCGACCAGGATGAGCGTGGAGATCGCCTCGGTCACGGCCAGCCCGGCGGCCACCCCCACGGGGCCGAGGAGCAGGCCCGCGCCGATCATGAGGGGGATGCCGACGACGGTGGCCGTCACGGTGGCCCGCATCACGGCATGCTGCTCACCCGCGGGGAAGAGCACGTGCCGCGTCATCGAGGTGCGCAGGGAGAACAGGGCGAAGGCGACGCCGAGCGCCAGGCAGACCAGGAAAGGCGCCGCCGCCGGCTCGCCGAACATGAGCGCGCTGACCGGGGGACCGGCGAAGCCGAGCACGAGCATCCCGAGCACGCCGAAGCCGCCGTGCATCAGCAGCGCCAGTCGCAGCCGTGACCGCCGCGCGGGCCCCGTGACCTCGGCCGACCACGACTGCAGGGCGTTGGCGAGGGTGAGCGGGAGGAACTGCCCGAGCTTGGCCATCTTGTCGGCCGAGGCGAAGCCGGAGGCGGCCGTCCCGACCGACAGCACGTTCACGAGCGGCGTGGGCACGGCGGAGTACGCCCCCAGGGCGGCGTCGTTCAGCGCCACCGGCGCGCCGATCCGGAAGAGGCCCGGGATCTCGCGGACGGGCGGCCACGCCGACGGATATCGGCGCAGCAGGCGCAGCGAGAACAGCGTCGTCCCGACCACCGTGACCGCGATGCCGGCCATCGGGTAGACCTCGACGGGAGCGCCGTTGACGATGGCGAGCATCGATCCCACGGCCACCACGAGCCGAGGGATCGCATCGTAGAAGAGGATCGACCGCGGGTCGCCCACGCCCACTGAGAACCACGTGAACGACAGGGCGATCATCGCGCCCTGCAGACCCATGAGGGCGGCGAGCAGGCCGTACCCGGGACTCGCGACGAGGGCGCAGACCACCACGAGGGCGGGCAGGGCGACGATCGAGGTCGCCAACCGCACGACGAGCGCGTCGCGGTACAGACGGCCGCGACGGACGTCGTCGGCCGCGATCGACACGAGTGCCGGTCCCACCGTCGTCCAGCCGTAGGCCACGGCGATGGCGGCGAACGTTCCGATCGACTCCCCCGCGATCGCACTGGACCAGCCGTCGGGTGCCGCGCGCGAGACGGCCGGCAGCACCACGAGGGGCGACACCGCCGCGACGGCGGGGATCAGCGTGAAGCCGAACAGTCGCGAGCGCAGGGACGCCGGTTCAGCCACGGCTGTTCCCCCGCGCCGCCGTGCGACGGAACACGACCGAGAGGGCGATGGCCGCAGCCGACCAGCTGAAGCGGCTCGCCCACTCCCGCCCACCCGTGCGCAGCGCCACGCGCGTCTCGTCGTCGAGGGACAGCACCGCGAGGATCGCCCGGGCGAATGCAGTGGGATCCGTCGCGTCGGCGTAGCGCGCCCACTCCCCGCCGACTTCGCGCAGCACCGCGGTGTCGTGGGCCACCACGGGCACTCCCGCGCCGAGGGCGTCGACGACGGGCAGGCCGAAGCCCTCGGTCAGAGACGGGCACGCATAGACGTCGGCCACCTGGTAGAGCGCGCGCAACTGGTCGTCGCCGACCCAGCCCGGCAGCACGAGGTCGGCCGTGAGGCCGAGGCGTTCGACCGTCGGGCGAAGAGGATCGTCGGCTCCGCCGCCCGCGATCACCGTGAGAGGACGCCGGTCGGCGGGGATCTGCGCCACAGCGGCCAGCAGACCCGCGAAGTTCTTGTGCGGCATCCGGTTGCCCGTCGACAGCAGAACCGGTCTTCCCGGGCGGATGCCGAGGGGTGCCAGCAGACGCCAGGGGTCGTCGACGCGGGTGATGTCGCTCCCGCCGTTGTGCACGACAGTGATGCGCTCGCGCGCGACGCCGAGATGACGGGAGATCGCGCTCGCCGCAGTGGAGGAGACGGTGACGACCTCCCGCGCGGTCTGCGCGGTGCGCGTCATGAGCCAGGCCGTCACGGCGCGCGTGATCCGCTCGAGGCCCGTGCCGGGCACCTCGTGGTAGATGACGTCGTGCACCGACACCACGCGGGGGACGGCGCCGGCGGTCAGGGGACCGAAGTTCGCGGGGCTCCACACGAGGTCGGCATCCGTCGCTTTCGCGGCCCGCTCCACCGCGACGATCTCACCCGCGGCCCACGAGGCGCGTCCGTCGCCGACCCACTCGACCACGCGCACCTCGCCCGGGAAGAACGCCCGCACGCCGGCGGCGCCGGACGCTCCGGTCAGGGCGACGAAGCCGGCATCCGGCATCTCGTCGGCCAGGCGCGGCAGCAGCTCGCGCACGTACGTCTCGGTGCCGCCGCGACCGCCGGTGTAGCCGAGCAGATCGACGAGGATCCGCACGGCGGTCAGCTCTCGATGACGGCTTCGGGGCGCTGCTCGCGCCGGGGCGTGGTGAGGACGCCCGAGAAGAAGCTCATCATGACGGTCTGGAAACCGAGGATGATCAGCAGCGCGCTCGGCACGGCGATGCGCACGGCCTGGGCCGCATTCTGCTGCCCGAAGTCGAGACTGCCCCACAGGATGACCTGCACGATGCCGATCACCACGCCGAGGACGAAGAGTCCGACGCCGATGAGCAGGCCGCGCTCGGCCGACCACTTCGCCACGATCCGGCGATAGCGCTCGCTGGTGGGGAGGAACCCCTCCTGCGTGGCGTAGAGCTTGGTCAACCAGAAGAACAGCAGCGACTGGAACCCGATCACGCACAGGGCGCTGGCGTAGACCATCGTCGTGACGTCGAATCCGACGCCGCCGACGTTGATACCGCCGAAGGAGAGGACACCGACGGCGATCGCGCCGAGGAAGAACGCCACCAGGCCCGGGTAGACGAAGAGCCAGCGCGGGGCGAACAGCAGCAGGAAGCGCAGGTGGCGCCAGCCGTCGTGCCAGCTGCGCAGGTGCGGAGGCCGCGAGCGGCCGTCCTTCTTCAGCGTCGTCGGCACCTCTTCGATGCGGTAGCGCGCGAGGGAGGCGCGCACGACCATCTCGGAGGCGAACTCCATCCCCGTGGTCTGCAGGTCGAGAGTGCGGATGCGCGCGCGGTTGAATCCGCGCAGACCGCAGTGGAAGTCCCGGATGCCGGGACGGAAGAACAGCTCGCCGATGAACGACAGCACCGGGTTGCCGAGATACTTGTGCAGCGGGGGCATGGCGCCCGGGGCGATCCCGCCGCGGAAGCGGTTGCCCATGACGAGGTCGGCTCCTGCGCGGAGGCGGTCGACGAACGGCTCGAGGTTCTCGAAGTCGTAGCTGTCGTCGGCATCCGCCATGATGACGTACGTCCCGCGCGCCTGCTCGATGCCGTTGATGAGGGCCGCGCCGTATCCGCGGCGCGGGGCGTGCGACACGCGGGCGCCGAGGCCTTCGGCGATCGCCTGGGAGCCGTCGGTGCTGCCGTTGTCGGAGATGAGGACCTCACCGCGGATGCCGCTGCGCTGCAGGAAGCCCTGCGCCTTGCGGATGCAGACCTCGAGGGTCTCGGCCTCGTTGAGGCAGGGCATGAGGATCGTCAGTTCGACGTCCGTGGGAGCGGGAGTGGTCACGGGCTGTCTTCTTTCGTCTTCACCGCGGCGGGCGTCGGCAGCGGCAGTGCCGACAGGATCCCTTCCACGGTGCGGCGGATGGTGCGGGTGCCGACGGCGGCGTCGTACCACGCGCGCGCGGAGCGGCGCAGATCGTCACCGCCGTCGACGGCGACCCGGATGGCCCGGGCGAGGTCGGCGGGTGAGGTGGTCGGGGAGACGACGCCGTTGACGCCGTCGTCGATGAGTTCGGTGGACGCGTTGCCCTCGTCGGCGACGAGCACGACGGGAACGCCGTGGGCGTTGGCCTCGACGACGACGAGTCCGTAGCCCTCGCGGCGGGAGGGGTTCACCAGGCACGCGGCCCCGTGCAGCAGCTCATCGAGTTCGGCGTCGGAGACGAAGCCCGGGAACCGCGTCCAGGCCTCGCCGCCCACGCGGCGGACTTCGGCGCGCACCGCGTCGGAGCTCGGGCCGGTGCCCAGGACGACGAGTCGCAGGTCGGGAACGCCGTCGCGAGCGGCGGCGACGGCGGCGGGGAGCACCTCGACGCGCTTGTCGGGGATGTGGCGACCGACGTAGAGCACGTAGGGCGGGGCCGCGGCCGGACCCGGCGGCGGCACCTCGGCGGCACCGTCGATGAGTCCGGGGCTGACCAGCGGTTCTCCGCGGAGGCCCTCGCGTCGCAGCCGGGTGGCCGAGAGCTGCGAATGGCAGGTCGCGATCGGCGTGATCGCGATGGCGGCCCGCTGCAGCAGCCATGCGAGCGTTCCGGTCACCGCACCGGAGTATTCGACCCACTGACGACGGTGCCAGACCTCGAGGTAGTCGACGACGAGCTTCGTCCCCGAACCCAGCAGCGCCGCCCGCGCGGCGAAGACGTTGAAGATCGGCAGGCCGCTGACGATCACCGCGGCGTAGCGGCGACGGCGGCGGAGGAGAGCGCCGAACAGCGAACCGGCGTACCGGAGGGCCGCGGGGATGCGGCGCACCCCGTCATCCGAGTAGAGCGAGAGTCGCCCGGTGACGGGGACGATGCGAAACGCGTCCTCGACCGGTGCCGGGCCGTCCCACTGCGTGGCGGTGAGGTAGTCGACCTCGAATTCCTTCAGGCCGAGCTCGACGGCCTCCGCACGATACTGCCGTTCGCCCCCTCCCGTGGAGTAGGGGAACAGGCAGTCGTACGCGACGGCGACGCGGCTCTCGCGGGACACGTCAACACCCCTCGATCTTGAACAGGCGCGCCGACGGTCCCTCGGAGTCGACGAGGACGAGGTGCTCCGAGGGGGAGAGGTTGTAGAGCCCCTGGCGCTCGAGTCCGACGCCGGGGTCGTTCCAGACGTTCTGCGCGCCGAAGTCGAGCACGTAGTCGACGCCGAGGCGGTCGACGACCTCGCACACGCGCGGATCGGAGTCGATCGCGCTCAGGCGGTTGTCGAGGTACTCCTCGTCGGTTCCGATCGCACCGAACACGTGCTTGCGCAGCACCTCGCGGTCGCCGATCGCATACGCCAGGGAGGCTCCCGTCCAGGGGCTGCCGGCGATGACCGCGTCAGCGGGCGTGGTCTCGGGCAGGCGCTCCAGCAGCGCCTCCTCATCGCTCGTGAGCAGCGGCGAGGTGGCGTCGAGAGCGTAGGCGCCGCGCGCGTCGGCGGCGGTGCGGAGGATGTTCGGGCTGACCCCGACCGAGAAGACCGCGAGGACGCCGACCGCGGCGACCGCGACGCGCAGCACGCGCCCGGCACGGGCGCGGGAGAGGACGCGCCCGGCGGCGTCGGCGATCGTGACCGCACCGAGGACGGCGACCGGGATCCCGGCGGCCGGCAGGAGAGCGGCGAGGCGATAGGAGTCGTTGTACCAGGGGTTCGTCAGGAACTCCCGCAGCGCGTTGCCCCCGGCGGTGCCCGAGGCCACCACGAAGAGCACCGTCGCGACAGCCATGGGCGCGGCGACGGCGAGGAGGCGCGGTCGGCGCACGATGGCGAAGACGCCCGCCGCGATCATCACCGAGATCGTCAGGGTGATCGTGTAGCCGCCGGGGGAGAGCAGGAGGGCCTCGCCGACTGCGCGGGCCGTGGTCTGCCACGGCGCCCAGATCGACATCTCGGCGTTGGTGCGCATGACGCGCCACAGCACGCCGAGCACGACGGACAAAGCCAGCAGGATCGCCGTGGTCGAGAGCCACCGACGGCGGGACGGATGCCGCACCGCACGGCCGACCAGCTCGACGACGGCGACACCGGCGCCCAGGGCCGCCATCGACAGGAAGGCGTTCGGATGGGCGAGGCCCACGCCCGCGGCCGCCACCAGGAGCAGGACGGCGGCGCGCACCCGCGCGGCGAGTCCGGTCGCCCGCAGCAGGTGGACGACGACGGCGACACCGCCCGGAAGGACCGCGTAGCCCATGGCGTTCGGGTAGAGCACGCCGAAGAACATCAGCAGCAGGGGGAAAGCGCCGAACCCCGTCGACAGTGCTGCGGCGCTGACGACCACGGCGGTGCGCTCCGACAGCAGGGCGGTGCTCAGGGCGACCACCGACAGCGGCCAGGCGACGGCTGCCAGCGCGATGTTGGCGGCGTTGACGGCGACCGGGACGGCGGCTCCGGTCGCCTGGGCGGCGAGCGCGGCGACGGTGTGCCAGCCGTTGGGGTAGAAGCCGATGTCGGAGGTGAGTCCGATGTGGAAGGCCGACGCGTCGCCCGTGTCGACGGCGAAGGCGACCGTGTTCAGATGGACGATCGCGTCGAAGGTCTGCGAGATGTGCGCGGGACCTCCGAAGACCCAGGCGAGCTGGAGGGCGATGACCACACCCGCGACCACGAGGGACAGGCCGCCCCACAGGAGGGTGCGCCCCGGGGTGCGGTCGCCGGACTCGGGTCCGACCCATCGGCGCAGGGCGTACGCGGCAGCCGCTGCGACGATCGTGACGATCGCGATCGGCACGACCGACCACGACAGGCGCGCGAGCGGGGCGGCGATCGCGGCGACGGCGAGGATCGCGATCGAGACGACCGGTGCCAGGGCCAGGATGCGCAGACGCCGCACGCCCCACCCGGCGGCGAGGACCACGATTCCGGGGACGACGAGAGCGAGGATCGAGATGATGAGAGGCATCACGATCACCCACCAGGAATCGCTCATGCACTCCCATTTCTCGCTGGACGACAGTCAGCCATGCTAACGGACGGTCGCTGACCCGCCCCTGAAGGCCGCGGCGAGGTGCCCCTTTAGACTGGAGGGGCGCGGGATCGCTCTCCGCGTGTCCGCGACACGAAAGACGCACCACTTCATGGATCTCCTCATCGTCGGCTCCGGCTTCTTCGGTCTCACGATCGCCGAGCGCGCGGCCGCTGCGGGCCGCAAGGTGACGGTCATCGATCGTCGTCATCACATCGGCGGAAACGCCTACTCCGCGAACGAGCCCGAGACGGGCATCGAGGTGCACCAGTACGGCGCGCACCTGTTCCACACCTCCAACCCGACGGTGTGGGAGTACGTCAACCGCTTCACCGACTTCACCTCGTACGTCCACCGCGTCTACACGACGCACAAGGGCGTGGTGTTCCCGCTGCCGATCAACCTCGGCACCATCAACCAGTTCTTCCAGGCCGCCTACACGCCCGACCAGGCGAAGGCGCTCGTGCACGAGCTCGCCGGCGAGTTCGACGCGAAGGACGCCGCGAACCTGGAGGAGAAGGGCATCGCCCTGATCGGACGCCCGCTGTACGAGGCGTTCATCCGCGACTACACCGCGAAGCAGTGGCAGACCGACCCGAAGGACCTCCCCGCGGAGGTCATCTCGCGGCTGCCCGTGCGGTACACGTACGACAACCGGTACTTCAACGACACCTGGGAGGGTCTCCCGGTCGACGGATACACCGCGTGGCTGGAGCGGATGGCCGATCACCCGAACATCGAGGTGAAGCTGTCGACCGACTACTTCGACGAGGCGCAGCCGCTGAACAAGAAGGCCACCGTCGGTCAGGTGCCGGTCGTCTACACCGGTCCGGTCGACCGGTACTTCGACTACGCCGAGGGCGAGCTGTCGTGGCGCACGCTCGACTTCGAGCAGGAGGTGCTGCCGATCGGCGACTTCCAGGGCACCAGCGTCATGAACTACGCCGATGCCGACGTGCCCTACACGCGCATCCACGAGTTCAAGCACTTCCACCCCGAGCGCGCGGACCGCTACCCGACCGACAAGACGGTGGTCGTGCGGGAGTACTCGCGCTTCGCCACGCGCGCCGACGAGCCCTACTACCCGGTCAACACCGCCGACGACCGCTCCGGTCTGCTCGCGTACCGCGAGCTCGCCAAGGGCGAGAGCGAGGTGTACTTCGGCGGACGCCTGGGCACCTACCAGTACCTCGACATGCACATGGCCATCGGGTCGGCGCTGTCGATGTGGAACAACCAGCTCGCGTGACGGATTCGTGCGTCTGACGCTGCGTCCGCAGACCCTCCCGTCGATCGGCGGGAGGGCGGACGAGGGGCGGTGGGCGTATCGGCCCGACGTCGACGGCCTCCGTGCCGTCGCCATCCTCCTCGTCGTCACGTACCACGTGTGGTTCGGACGCGTCTCGGGCGGGGTCGACGTCTTCCTGATGCTGTCGGCGTTCTTCCTCACCCGGGGGTTCGTCCGGCGGATGGCCGGGCCCAACCCCGTCCGACCGCTCCCTCACCTGCTCGGTATCTTCCGCCGCCTTCTGCCGGCCGCGGCGGTGACGCTCGCGGGCGTCCTCGCGCTCGTCTGGTTCACCTACCCTCCTACCGCCTGGCGCGCGGTCTGGGATCAGACCTGGGCGTCGCTCGCCTACGTGCAGAACTGGGTGCTCGCGGCGGATGCCGTGGACTACTACGCCCGCACCGAGATCCCGAGCCCCCTGCAGCACTTCTGGTCGATGTCGGTGCAGGGGCAGGCGTTCGTCCTGTGGGTCGTGCTGCTCGGACTCTGCCAGCTCGTCGTCCGCCGGCGCGGCCTCTCTCCCGACCGGGTCGTGGGTGTCGTGTTCGGCGCCGTCTTCGCGCTGTCGTTCGTGTACTCGGTGGTGCGCACCGCGACGGCGCAGGAGATGGCGTACTTCGACACGGGGGCGCGGCTGTGGGAGTTCGCGGCCGGGTCCCTCCTGGTCGTCGCCCTCCCGCACGTGCGCGTCGGCGCCGTCGCCCGGGCGATCCTGGGATGGGCCGGGCTGGCGGGCCTGCTCGTCCTCGGCGCGGTGCTCGACGTGCGCGGCGGCTTCCCGGGGTTCCTCGCGCTGTGGCCGGTCCTGTGCGCGGCCGCGATCGTCGTGTCGGGGTCGGGCGATGACCGGGGCAGGGGGGCCGCGCGGTTGCTGTCCTCCCGGCCGCTGCAGGCGGTGGGGCGCGACGCGTACGCGCTGTACCTCGTGCACTGGCCGATCCTCGTCACCTTCCTCGTCGTCAACGAGCGCGTCGAGGTCGGTCTCGTGGGAGGTGCCGCGATCATCGCGCTGTCGCTGCTGCTCGCGCGCGCGTTGACGTGGGCGGTGGATCGACCGGTGCGCGCATGGCGTCGGTCGGACAGCTCGCCGTGGGTGCCGGTCGCGGTGGTCGCCGTCGCCGCGAGCGTCGTCGCCCTTCCCCTCGGCGCCTGGCAGGTGTCGACGTGGGCGCAGGAGCGGGCGATCGAGGCGCAGGCCGTACGCGACAACCCCGGTGCCGCGGTGCTGCGCGATCCGTCGCTGGCGGAGATCCCGACGGATGCCGAGCTGCTGCCCCTCCCGACCCTGCTCGACGACGAGTGGGTCCAGTTGGAGAACCCGTGCGCCGGTCGATGGAGCGTCGACACGGACATCCTCCTCGGCACGTGCTTCGAGACCGCTCGCACCGCACGAGCCGGTTTCACGATCGCGGTCATCGGCGACTCCCACGCGCAGCAGATCACCGGAGCGCTGCTGCCGCTCGCGGACGAGAACGGGTGGGGAGTCGTCAGTCTCATCAAGGGCGGCTGCTCGATGGGACTGGCGGAACCCGGAATGGACGAGCGCTGCGACGCGTGGCGCGAGGAGGCGATCGATCTCGTCGAGCGGGTCGCGCCCGACGCCGTCATGACGGTCGTCACGCGTTCCGACGCGGGGGAGGACGACGAGGTGGTGCGCCCCGGCATCGAGCTGTTCCTCGATCGCATGGGGGATGCCGGCATCCCGGTGCTGGCGGTGCGCGACAACCCGCGGTTCGCGTTCGACATGTACGGCTGCGTCATCGACGCGGACGATCCGCTCGACTGCGCCGCACCCCGTGCGGCGTCCCTCGCCGACGAGAACCCCGCCCGTGTGCTCGACCGCCCGGGCGTCGACCTGCTCGACCTCACTCCCTGGATCTGCCCCGACGACCTGTGCGTCGGCGTCATCGGCAACGTCTCCGTGTACCGCGACGACAACCACCTCACGCGTCTGTACGCCCGCACCCTCGGTCCCTCGCTGGCCGAGCAGCTTCCGTCCAGCCTCGGATGACGCGCCCGCATAGGATTTCGTGGTGACTTCCGCCGCCGTCGGCGCCCCCGGATCGGTGCGGCGCTCGCTCCACTCCCTGTGGCTGCTGTCGGCGCGCGACCTCCGCGTGCGCTATTCGACGAGCGCCTTGGGTTACCTGTGGTCGGTGCTGGACCCGCTGGTGATGACCGGCATCTACTGGTTCGTGTTCACGCAGGTCTTCCACCGGTCGGTCGGAGAGGACCCCTACATCGTCTTCCTCATCACGGCGCTGCTGCCGTGGGTGTGGTTCAACTCCGCGGTCACCGACTTCACCAAGGCGTTCAAGAAGGACGCCCGCCTGGTGCGCTCGACCGCGATCCCGCGGTGGATCTGGGTGAACCGCATCGTGCTGAGCAAGGGCATCGAGTTCCTCTTCTCCGTGCCGGTGCTCGCCCTGTTCGCCGTCTTCGGTGGAGCGCAGGTGTCGTGGGCGTTGCTGGCGTTCCCCCTCGCCGTGCTGCTGCAATCGATCCTGCTGGTGGGACTCGGATTGATCGTCGCGCCCCTGTGCGTGATGTTCGGCGACCTCGAGCGCACCACGCGCCTCGTGTTGCGCGCGCTGTTCTACGCCTCGCCCATCATCTACGGCGTCGGCAATCTCCCCGGGGTCTTCGCCGACATCGCCGCGTTCAACCCGCTCGCCGGCATCTTCACCCTCTACCGCGTGGGCTTCTTCCCCGACCAGTGGGACACCCTGACCGTCGTCGTGGGCGCGGCGGTGAGCGTCGGCATCCTGGTCATCGGCCTGATGGTGTTCCCGCGTCTCGAGCGTCCCGTGCTGAAGGAGCTGTGATGACGCGACCCGCCATCGAGGTCGAGGGCCTCGGCGTCCGCTTCCGCCGCAACCGCCGTGGCAGCCGCAGCCTCAAGGATCTGTTCGCCGGCTCCGCGCGCCGTTCGCGTCCCGACGAGTTCTGGGCCCTGCGCGACGTGTCGTTCCGCGTACAGCCGGGCGAGTCCATCGGCGTGGTCGGGCGCAACGGCCAGGGCAAGTCGACGTTGCTCAAGCTCGTCGCGGGCGTGCTGCTGCCGGACGAGGGCGGCGTCGAGGTCGAGGGCGGTGTGGCACCGCTCATCGAGATCACGGGCGGTTTCGTGGGTGACCTGACCGTGCGCGAGAACGTGCGCCTCACGGCGGGACTGCACGGGATGCCGCGTGCGGAGGTCGCGCGTCGCTTCGACGACATGATCGCGTTCGCCGAGATCGGCGACTTCGTCGACACGCCCTACAAGCACCTCTCCAACGGAATGAAGGTGCGCTTGGCGTTCTCGGTCGTCTCGCAGCTGGACGAGCCGATCCTTCTCGTCGACGAGGTGCTCGCCGTGGGCGACCGTGCGTTCCGCGAGAAGTGCTACCGGCGCATCGACGAGATGCTCGCCGCGGGACGCACCCTCTTCTTCGTCAGTCACAACGAGAAGGACCTGCGCCGCTTCTGCACGCGCGGGCTCTACCTCGACCGCGGCGCCTTGCAGCTGGACGCCCCGATCGCCGAGGTGCTCGACCGCTACAACACCGACTACGCCACACGCTGAGCGCGAGCGCTCAGGACGCGGGCTGCGCCTGCTCCAAAGGCGGCATCGGCTTCCACGAGGAGTCGCGGGCGATCGCCCGTCCGTCGCGGAGCCCCCGGAAGAGGTGGCTCGTGCCGCGGACCTTGCGTTCGACGACGAGGAGCCGGATGAGCTCCTTGACGAAGGTCAGCGCGGTGCCGGTGAGGAAGGGCAGCGGCCGATAGACGCCCAGCTCGCGGTAGTACTTCGCCAGATACGCGCGGTTGCGCATGATGAAGTACCGATAGGCGTCGCTGGAGGCGTTCATGTGGCGGATGCCCATGTCCCACTGCTTGATCTCGCGCGTGCGGCGCAGCACGAACTCGTTCACGATCACCGAGGGTGTCTGCCGGGAGGCGAGCCATCCGTAGAGCTGGTCGTCCCAGTAGATGAAGAAGCGCGGGTCGGGCAGGCCGATCTTCGCGACGATGTCGCGGTGGATGAACATGCCCTCGAAGCATCCCGAATTCATCGGCTTGTAGCCCGAGGAGTCGAAGCCGGCCGGGGCGAAGGGGATGGGGATCGCCATCGACTCCGCCACGCGGTACTGCCAGTAGAACTCGCTGCCGTCGGAGTCGTACCGACGACCCTGGATGCTGCGGAAGCGCGGCGCCCAGTGACCCATGCGCGCCAGTCCGTCGGAGACGACCTCGACATCGTCGTCCATCAGCCAGATCCACTCGGATCCGAGGTCGTACGCCACGCGCATGCCCTCGCTGAACCCGCCGGATCCTCCGGTGTTGGTCTCGAGACGGCGGTAGACCAGCGTCGTGGGCAGACGGTCGCGGAAGGATTCCACGACCGCGGTGGTGTCGTCGGTCGAGGCGTTGTCGACCACCACGAGGTGCCCGGGCGCCGGATCCATCTGCTCGATGCTCTCGAGCAACCGGGTCAGCAGGGGCGTGCGGTTATAGGTGACGACGACGATGGTCGCCGACGTCGGATCGAAGGATGCCACGGTCAGGAACGCTCCTCGAAGGTGGCGCGCCACTGCGATTCGGAGACGAGATCGGGCAGGGCGCGACGGTAAAGGCGCGAGAGGGAGGGCCACTCCCGCTGCAGGCGGCGATGCAGCCGCCAGCTGTCGACGAGCATGCGGCGGAACAGCGCGCGGTCGCGCGTGTAGATGTTCTTCCCCGACCCGTCGGCGGCGCTCACGAGGGCGCTGTCGTACAGCGGAACGCGCCACCAGTTGGCGTCGCCCTTGCCGAACTCGACCTCGGGCTGTTCGACGTTCTCGGGGCGCGGAGTGTGGAACCAGTGCGAGAGGAGCGTGCGCAGTGTGAAGGTGCGCAGGGCGATGCCGGTCGGGCTGTCGAACTGGTGGTTCTTCAGACGCTTGAACACCTGCCGACCGCGGCGGGAGCGCAGCGGGACGCCGGAATCCTTGTGGATGACCGTCTCGGGATGCTTCTTCGCGACGGCACGGGCGGCGGGCATCGCGGTGGCGAGGTTCGCCCGCATGTGCTCGGGGCCGGAGAGGATGTCACGCAGCGCACGGTGGCGCAGCTCCACCGGGTAGTACTGCATCATCATCAGGTGCTTGAGGTCGACGCGTCGACTGTGACGGATGAGCGTGCCGCCCTGCGGGGAACGCGAGTGCAGCAGTGCCGACACGATGCGGTTGCGGGCGTGGAAGTAGGCCTGCCAGTCGATCGAGTCGTCTTTGCCGAGCCACGACACGTGCCAGAGCGCCACGCCGGGGACCGAGACGGTGGGGTAACCGGCATCCCGCGCCCGCACGCAGAATTCGGCGTCGTCCCACTTGATGAACGCGGGCAGGGACAGCCCGATCTCCCGCAGGATGCTGGTGGGGATGAGGCACATCCACCAGCCGTTGTAGTCGGCGTCGAGGCGCATGTGCAGCAGGGGGGACTGGCGCAGGTTCGCGACGCTGAAGTCGTGGGGGAGGCGCTCCTGGAACAGCGCTCGCCACATGAACGGGGCGTCGTCGACGACCTCGGCCCACGCGTGCAGCTTGGGTCGGTCGAGCAGGTCGAACATGTGCGCGCCCACGATGGTGGGCACAGAGGCGTAGCGGCCGAAGACGACGGAGCGTCGGATGGATTCGGGCTCGATGCGCACGTCGTCGTCGAGGAGCTGCACGAAGTCGCTCCCCTCCCGGGCGAGGGTCTCGACCATCGCGCGGGCGAAGCCGCCCGAGCCGCCGAGGTTGGGCTGGCGCACCACCTCGAGGGTCTCACCCAGGCGTCCGGCGACCGCGGGGAACGCGTCCTGGTCGGCGACGAGATCGGTTCCCTGGTCGATGAGGAAGACCCGGTCGATCACGTCGAGAGCGTCGGGGGAGTCGGCGAGAGCCGTGAGCGTCTCGACGCAGTAGTCGGGCTTGTTGTAGGTGGTGATGCCGATGCTCGCCTTGCCCGCGCGGACCGGTTCCTGCTCGGTGGTCCAGTCGGCGCCCTCGAACATCGCGTCGGCGCGGTCGGCGGCGACGTCGAACCAGATCCACCCGCCGTCGCTGTACTGGTCGAGCACGAGGTCGAAGGAGGATTCGTTCGCGTCGCCGCGCACCTCACGGGTGTCCAGGCGCTGCTTGGTCCCGCCGCCGTTCGAGCGGTAGACGAGGATCGTGGCGTCTCCCGTGGTGCGCACCGTGAGGCGCACCTGCCGGACGGCGGTCCAGTGCTGCCAGTACGACGCCGGGAACGCGTTGAAGTAGGTGCCGAACGACACGCGCCGACCCGCGACGATGCGCGCGCGCGTGCGGTCGAGGATGTTGCTCAGCTGTGCGACGTTGGTGACGCGCACCGGCTCCTCGTCGATCGTCGACCATGTCTCGGGGTCGACGTACAGGGGGAGAAGGTCGGGATCGCGGTCGAGCGGGAGCACGGCGTTCTGCAGGGTGTACGTCACGAAGAGGTCTTTCGTCTCAGGCGAGGGGGCCTCGGCGGGGCCGCCCGCAGTCTACCCGGCGTCACCGGCGCCGCCCTGAGCGTCGGGAGCGTGCCCGCGCCGCCCGTCGGGGCCGGGGCGGCCGTCGGTCGCGGGGCGGGCGGCATCCGTCATCCGCTGCTCGAGGCGCTCGCGCCACGACCGGGACTGCCCCGCCCGCACGGCGCACAGGGCGAGCAGGAGCCATCCCGGACCCGTGAGCGTGAAGCTCTCGAACAGCGACACGGTGAGCAGAGCGACCAGGATGAGCGGCGCCCAGGCGTGGACGACGGCGCGCCGCTCGCCCGCGACGAGCCATCCGCGTGCGAGGCCGAGGCCGCCGAGCGCCAGGAACAGCAGCAGGCCCACCCAGCCGAGCTGCAGCAGCACGTCGAGGTAGGCGTTGAGGGCCGAGGCGTGCCGCGCGCCGTCGGCGAGGGTGACGAGGGCGAAAGGGACGGCGTCGGGGTCCCATGCCCCGAACCACCCGAAGCCCTGGACGGGGCGGATGTCGGCGATGTCGAGGACGCGCGTCCACACGCGCGTGCGCGTCTCGAGGTCGTCCTGGGCCCCGAGGGCGGCGACCAGCGACGCCCGTGCGGCGTACGCGACGGCCACCCCGACCGCCACCCCGATGCCGAGTCCGACCTGCACCCCGCGTCGTCGATCGGTCGGCACCCGCCGCACGCCCCACAGGGCGAGTGCCGCGACGGCCGTGACCAGCGCGACCACGATCACCGTCGGCGATCCGCTCAGCGCGGCCAGTACGCCGCCGAGCACGACGGATCCGATCGCGACGCACACGCCGACCGACTGGGTGCGGAACTCCACGAGGAAGGTGATCAGCGCGATGACGGTGACGAAGCCCAGCGCGTTCCGCGTGCCGAACAGGCCCTGGATGGGGCCGAGGTCGGCGATCGCCCCCTGGATGCCGAGGAACGGGATGGGCAGATCGAGGAGGATGCCGCTGAGCACCTCGAGCCCGAGCGAGATGCCGAGCAGCCAGCGCAGGACGTCGCCGAGGGCGCGCACGGTCTGCAGGGCGTCGCGCACGTGGCCGATCACGACGGCCAGGAGGGCGATCCCCGCCAGCTGCATCCATCCGGCGAGGGCGGCGGTCGGCGCGGCGCTCCAGAAGACGCTCGCGGCGGCCCACGCCACCAGCAGCACGAGGGTCGTGGGGGCGAGGCGCACCAGCTCGATCTCGTCGCGCCGCGCGAACAGGATCGCCGCGCCGAGGATGCACAGCCCCGCGAGGACGGTCGCGAGCGTGACCGCACCCGCGACGGCGGTCAGGGCGAAGCCGCCGAACACCGTGGTGAAGACCGTCAGGGTGAACGCGCGGGCGAGCGCCGCCGAGGAGAGCAGGGAGAACAGGCGAGGGCGGAGCGCGTCGGGCTCCGCGATCACGAGGCGTGTCTTTGCAGTTCGCCGCGTTCGATCGAGATGCTCTGCTCGCTGGGCCCCACTCCGACCAGCGGCGTCTGCTTGATCTTCGCGCCGAACAGCACCACGAACATCCAGCCCCACAGCAGCAGCGGGCCCGACTCGGTGAGTCCCTGCACGACGAGGAGGGCGCCGATCAGCGTGGGCAGGAGCGTGAGCGGGGAGTGCGGGCGGTCGTCGCGGAGGTCCCACCGCGGCCGGTCGACGGCGAAGAACCACGAGCGCCAGACGTAGGCGAGGTACACGAGCGCGAGGAGCACGACGCCGACACCGCCGAGCTGGAGGTAGACGTCGAGCCACATGCTGTGCGCCTGCACGACCGTCTGGCCGTGGTCGACGATCCAGCCGTCGATCAGCGGTTCCGAGGCGATCCAGGGGGTCGAGAAGCCCCAGCCGATCACGGGATGCTGGTCGGCGCGGGCGATCACGTCGGCCCAGATCCCTTCGCGTCCGGTCAGATCGGCGCCGCGCCCGAGCAGGCCGAACAGGGCGTCGCGGCCGAACCACAGCGCAGCGGCCGCACCGAGACCGATCGCCGCGTAGAGGAGGTACCAGCGGGTGCGCTCGCCGGGGCGCCGCGCCGTGCGCATCACGAGCACGGTGCCGAGCACGAGCGCGACGAACGCGGCGGCCAGGAAGGCGGTGGCCGACCCCGCGCGCACGAACAGGAAGGCGGCGATCGCGATCCACACCCCGAGCAGCACCCGTCGGGGGGCGCCCACGGCCAGCCGGATCGCGAACACGATGATCGCGACGAGCATGACGGCGGCGAGGAGGTTGGCGTTGCCGAACACGCCCTGGATGCGGCCGCCGTCGAAGAGGTTGTCGCGCGACCAGTAGACGATCGGATCCAGGCGCTCGTCGGGGATCACGAAGCCCGGGAGCACCGGCCCCCGCACGAACACCGACACCACGAGCTCGAAGAGCAACGACAACCCCACGATCCATTTGGCGGCCGACGCGACGGCGCGAACGACGTCGCGCCAGGTGAGCACGGCTCCCACGAACAGGCCCTGGAAGGTCGTGATCACCAGCAGGAGCCAGGTGAGCACGGATGCCGCCGGCCAGGCGCTCCAGGCGAGCGACGCGGTGGCCCACGCGACGTAGCCGAACGCCAGCCACGGCAGGCGGCGCACGGCCAGCGGCGGTCGGGTCACGAGCCAGAGGATCGCGGAGACCACGGCGGAGGCGACGACGACGACGGCCGTCGGCACGGGTCCGACGGCGTTGACGAGTCCCACACCGCCCAGCGCCAGCACGAGGACGAACACGCACCAGGCGCGCAGCAGCAGGTGCCCGGTCGTCTCGCGCGCAGGCGCGGTCGGCAGCGCCGACACCGGGTGGTTCGTGTGCATCGCCATGGTGATCTCAGGGTAGCGGGCGGCATCCGGGACCGTCCGGTCGGACCACTAGGCTGACGCCGTGCTGATCCCGATCTCGAACACGCCCCGCGACTACGCCTGGGGCAGCCCCACGCTCATCGCCGACCTCGAGGGTCGTGAGCCCTCCGGTGCTCCCGAGGCCGAGGTGTGGTTCGGCGATCACCCGGGCTCGCCCGCGCGGGTGCACGACGGCTCGGAGCGCACCCTCGACGCGTGGCTCCCGGCCGCCGCCGGCGAGCACGGCGTGCCCGCCGCGCTTCCTTACCTGCTGAAGCTCCTGGCCGCCGGCGCGCCCCTCTCGATCCAGGTGCACCCCTCGAAGGAGCAGGCCGTCGAGGGCTTCGCGCGCGAAGAGGCCGCGGGGGTCCCGCGCGATGCGGGCGAGCGCAACTACAAGGACGACAACCACAAGCCCGAGGTCATCGTGGCGCTGAGCGAGACCTTCACCGCTCTCGCGGGACTCCGCGACATCGAGCGCACGCGCGCGCTCGTCGCGACCCTCGGTGAGGCCCCGGGCGTGCAGACGCTGCGCACCCACCTGTCCGCGCCCGACGCCGCCGACGCCCTGCGCGCGAGCATCGCCTGGCTCCTCGGCGAGGCCGACGCGACCGCGATCGAGCAGATCGTGGATGCCGCGGCATCCGCCGATCCGGGGGAGTTCGCCGCCGAGTTGGCCCTGACCCGCTCGCTGCACACCGCCTACCCGGCCGACCCCGGCATCGTGGTGGCGCTGCTGATGAACCTCGTCGAGCTGCGGCGCGGTGAGGCGATCTTCGTGCCCGCCGGGGTGCTGCACGCCTACGTCGCCGGTCTCGGCGTGGAGATCATGGCCGCGAGCGACAACGTGCTGCGCGGGGGGCTGACCCCCAAGCACATCGACGTGGACGAGCTGCTGGCGCTGGTGGACTTCCGGCCCGCCGAGCCGCCGTTCCTGCGGCCGACTCCGGCGGGCGACGGTGCCGAGGTGTTCGCACCCGGGATCGCCGACTTCGCCCTCGGGCACCTGGCCGCCGAAGCGTCGGGGTCGCTCGACCTGCGCGGCGTCGCGATCGCGCTCGGCGTCGCCGGGGAGGCGACGATCACCGGAGCCTCGGGAGCGCAGGTGAGCCTGAAGCCCGGGCAGGCCGCGCTCGTGACCCCCGACGAGTCCCCGTTGTCGGGCGACGGTGGCGGCGAGGTCTTCGTCGCGATGCCGGGGGCCTGATCGCGACACGCCGTGAGGGGGTGTGAAGCTTCACCTCGGCCTTGAGGGTTTACGATCCGCGACTTGACCAAACCGAATCACACGGGTGTAATTATGTCTACGCGGAACCGCGTCATGGGGGCTTGAACGAGGCGGAGGACGATATGGCGACGTCGCAGTACCGGTCCGGTGTCCCGGACAACTGGTTCGTAGACCCGGTCGATCTGGGAGTGCCCGGCGTTCGCCGAGACATCGACGCGACCGAGGAGAACACCCTCGCCTGGCAGACCGACGCGCTGTGCTCGCAGACCGATCCCGAGGCCTTCTTCCCGGAGAAGGGCGGATCGACCCGCGACGCGAAGCGCATCTGCACCTCGTGCGACGTCAAGAGCGAGTGCCTCGAGTACGCCTTGCAGAACGACGAGCGCTTCGGCATCTGGGGCGGTCTCAGCGAGCGCGAGCGCCGCAAGCTCAAGCGTCGCGCCTGATCCGCCGCCGATCGCCCTCGGGTGACCCAGGGGTGAGCGATCGGCGTCCCGACGGCGCGGCGTCCGTGATCGCGGAGGAGCCGACTTAGGCTGATCCGGTCATGCCCGCCCGTGTACACGCCATCCTCGTCGTGCGTCCCGAAGGACGCACCCCCGCCGCGAACCATCTGCAGCGCACGCTCGCAGCCCTCGCGGCCCAGACCCGTCCGGTCGACGCCCTGACCATCGTCTTGTGCGGCGCCGACCCGGCCTTGACGCAGGTCGCGGCCTCCTCCGGCGCCGAAGGCGTCATCACGGCTCCGGCCGGCACCCCGTTCGCCGTCGCCACGGCCCTGGCCACGCCGCGTCTGACCGGCGACGCCGTGTGGCTGCTCGCCCAGGACACCGCGCCCGATCCCGACGCCCTCGTCCGTCTCGCGGGTGCCCTCGAGCTGTCGTCGTCGCTCGTGATCGCGGCGCCCAAGCTCGTGTCGTGGGACGACCGCGACGAGATCGTGTCGCTGGGTGTGAGCATGAACCGTTACGGCGGCACGGTCGAACTCGCCAAGGGCGAGCTCGACCAGGGTCAGCACGACGCCGATGCCGACGTGCTCGGTGCCGACGTGCGCGGCATGCTCGTGCGTCGCGAGGCGTGGACCGCGCTCGGCGGTCTCGACCCCGCCCTCGGTGGGGCCGACGAGGGGCTCGACCTCGGCGTGCGCGCGCGCCTGGCGGGCGATCTCGTCTCGCTCGTGCCGGCGGCGCGCGTCGCGGTCGCGGGCGACGGCGTGGCCGCGATGGCCCGCGGTCGCCGTCGGGCGCGTCGTCGCGCGTTCGCCACGCGCACCGCGCAGTTGCACCGGCGGTTGGCGTACGCGCCGTCCGCGGCCGTGCTGCTGCATTGGCTCTCGTTCCTGCCGCTCGCCCTGTGGCGCACGGTCATGCACCTCGTGACGAAGATGCCCTACCGGGTGCTGCCGGAGTGGGGGGCGACGCTGCTCGTCCTCTTCCGACCCGCCGCCGTCGCGCGCGCCCGTCGCCGCATCCGGACGGTACGCCGCGTGGGGTGGTCGCGCATCGCGCCGCTGCGCATCTCGCGGGCGCAGATGCGCCTGCGTCTCGACGCCGACGGCGCCGACCCCGACGCCCCCGTTCGTTCGGAGCTGCGCTTCTTCGTCGGCGGCGGCGCGTGGGCCGTCCTCGGCGCGCTCGCCGTGTCGGCGGCGCTCTTCGCCCCCCTGCTGGCCTGGCCCGTCCTCGGCGGGGGAGCGCTGCTGCCGCTCCGTGCCGACATCGCTCAGCTCTGGCAGGACGCCGCCTGGGGCGCCCGCCCCCTCGGTCTGGATGCCGTGGGACCGGCCGACCCGTTCTCGGCGCTCGTCGCGCTCCTCGGCACGCTCTCGCCGGGGGACCCCTCGCGAGCCTTCGTCGTGCTGTGGGTGCTCGCGCTCCCGCTGGCGGTGCTGGGCGGCTGGTTCGCCGCCACGCGGGTGACCGAGTCGTCGCTGCTGCGCATCACCGCCGCCTTCGCGTGGGCCCTCGCCCCCACCTTCCTCGCCGCCCTCGTGGAGGGCCGCCCCGCTGCCGTGCTGCTGCACCTGCTGCTGCCGTGGCTGTTCTTCGCGGCGAGCGTGGCCCATCGGTCGTGGGCGCCGGCCGGAGCGGCATCCCTCCTCCTGGTCGCCGTGCTCGCGTGCGCCCCGTCTCTCGCACCCGCGGTGGTCGTGCTGTGGTCGGCGGCGCTCATCGTGGTGGCGCTCGTCGCGGGCCGCGGAGTGGCCCGTGTGGTCTGGCTGCTCGTGCCGTCGGCGGTCATCTTCGCGCCCCTGGTATGGACGCAGGTGCGTCGCGGGACGCCGTGGGCGCTCCTCGCGGATCCGGGCGTGCCTTATGCCGGGGCGGAGGCCACGGCCGACCCCCTGGGTCGGGCGCTCCTGGCGGCGGGTTTCCCGACGTCGGATCCCGGCGGGTGGGCCGCCGTGTTCGACGGGCCCGTGTGGTGGGTGGGACTGCTCGTCGCGCCTCTCGCCGTTCTCGCGCTGCTCGCGGTGCTGACGCCCCGCTGGGTGACGGCATCCGCTCTGCTGGTGATCGCGGTCACGGGGCTGGCCACGGCCTTCGCCGCGGTGGGCGTCGCCGTGTCGTTCCGCGACGCGATCGCCGTGCCCGTGTGGGCCGGATCGGGCCTGAGCCTCGCGTGGATCGGCCTGGTCGGTGCCGCCGTCGTCGCGCTCGACGCCGGCCTCGTGGAGCGCGTGCGCGTGCTGCGACCGATCGGCGCGCTGGCCGCTCTGGCGGCGCTGCTCGTCGCCGTGGCCCCGGCGCTGACCGCGCAGACCGCCTCCGTCGAGAGCGGTCGCTCGGTGCTGACAAACGGTCCGGTGTCGACCCTGCCGGCCTTCGTCGCCGCCGAGGGGCGCGGCTCCACCGACATCGGCACCATCGTGCTCGACCCCCGCGCCGACGGCATGCGCGTCGACGTCGTCTGGGGCGGCAGCGCCACCCTGTCCGGTCAGAGCACCGTGCAGGCCACGCGCACCGCCGCGTCGCCCGCGGACGAGGAGCTCGCGGCGCTCGCCGCCGATCTCGTCACTCCATCCGCCGACGACGTCGTCACGCGTCTGGCCGATCGTGGGATCGGCTTCGTGCTGCTGGCGTCGGCGCCCGCGGGCGAGGACGACGTGATCCGCGGGGCGCGTCTCGGTGCGGCCACGTCGCTCGACCAGCGCGACCTGCTCGACCCGGTGGGGGCCACCTCCCGCGGCGACCTCTGGCGCGTGAATACCACCATCGTCGCCCGTGCGCCCATCGACGATCACCAGGTGCGTCTCCAGCGCCTGGTCACTCTCGCCTCGCTGGGCGTGGTGCTGGTCGCGCTCCTGCTCGCCGTGCCCACCGCCGCCTCGCGCCGGGTCGCCCGGCGGACGCCGCGCACGGTCGGCCCGATCTCGGGAGGATCACGATGAGCGATCGTCGTCTCGTCCGCTTCGCCGCCACGAGCGCCCGCGTCGTGGCGGGGGCAGCCGTCGCCACGGCGGCGGTCGTCGGCACCGTCGCGGGTATCGCCGCGCCCTGGCCCGAGTACGCCGCCGAGCCGGTCCGGGTGCAGGCGACCCCCGCGCCCTCCGACACCGTCCTCGCGTGCGACGGCCCGCTGCTGGCGCTCGGTCGCAGCGCCGACGCGGCGAACAGCCTGAGCGCCGCCGCCGCGCAGCAGGTGGTGAGCGGTCCCTCCTCCGCTTCCGCGGACACATCGGCGCTGACCGGGGCGACGGGCGGCGACGACGGTTCCGCCGACGCCCTGCGCGCCGCCCCGCAGGACGGCGTGCAGACCCCGCTGGCCGCTGCCGGTTCGGCGACCGCGGTGTCGGACGACCTCACCGGCTTCGCCGCCTCCGCCTGCCGCGCCCCCCTCGCCGAGTCGTGGCTCGTGGGCGGCGCCTCCACCACCGGGTCGAACGACCTCGTCGTCCTCGCCAACCCGGGAACCGTCCCGGCGACCGTCCAGCTGTCGGTCTACGGTGCCCAGGGCGTCTCGACCCCTCCCGGTGGCAGCAACCTCGTCGTCCCGCCCGGTGAGCGCCGCGTCGTGCCCCTCGCCGGCCTGCTGCTGGGCGAGGAGAGCCCGGTGGTGCGGGTGGTGGCATCCGGTGCCCCCGTGCACGCCTCGTTGCAGGCGAACCTCACGCGCGTGCTGCTGCCGGGCGGCAGCGACCAGGTCGCGCCTTTCGCCCAGGCCGACACGCGCCTGGTGATCCCCGGGGTGCAGGTGCTGACGACGGGCGAGGGCCAGGCGGGGACCGTCCTGCGCCTTCTCGCACCGGGGGCCGACACCACGGCGACGGTGACCATGACCCCGTTGGATGCCGCGACCGCGGTGCCGGAGGCCCGCTTGGTGCCGCTCACGGCAGGACTCCCGACCTCGCTCGACCTCTCGGGCGTCGCGGCCGGGGCCTACACCGTCGAGGTGACGGCCGCCGCTCCCGTCGTCGGAGGCGCGTGGTCGACCACGGGCTTCGGTGAGGGCGCGGACTTCGCCTGGTACGCCGCCGCCCCCGCGTTCTCGTCGTCCGGAGTGATCGCCGTCGCCTCGGGCGTCGGTGCCGCCGTGGTGATCGCCGGCGACGCGAGCGACGCGACGGTCACCCTCACGCCGGTCGACGGGGGAGACCCGCTGACGACCGCGGTGGGGGCCGGCGCGAGCGTCGCCCTCCCCGTCGGCACGGGGGTCTACCGCCTCGACACCGATGCGCCGGTGCGCGCCGCGGTGTCGTACGCGGGGGCCGGCGCACTCGCGTCGTACCCGCTGTGGCCGGCGGACGCCGCGGCCTCGGCGGTCACCGTCCTGCCCTAAGCCCGGGGCGCCGGGTCACGGCATCCGGACCGGTCAGAGGAAGCGGAAGCGCTCGGGCCCGAGGTCCCACGGGTCGCGATCGAGGAACTCCGCGGCCGCGCGGAAGACGGCGCCCTCGATCATCATGCGACGGTGCAGGTCGTCGTCGTGGTGCGGGTGACCGAGCCGCTCGATCGGCACGCGGTACAGGATGATGCGCTTCTCATCGCGCAGCACCGTCCAGCGGGGGATGCCGTCACCGGCCGCCGGAGGCATGATGCCGATCTCGAACGAGACCTCGCGCAGCTCGGGCCAGGCGGAGCGCAGGAACTCCGCCGCCGTACTGACGGCGACGTCGAACCGCTCGACGCGGGTGTCGATCGGGGGCAGCGGCGGACGGACGACCGGGCTGCGGTTCTCGCGGCCGTGCCGACCGTGACGGGAGGGGCGGACGACCGGACGCGCTTCGCGGGATCGACGACGCATCATCCGCCCATCCTACGTTCGTCGGCGGGTCGCGCCGGGCGTCGGACAACGGTCGGGGCCGGCGGGGAGCCGTCCGCACGTCCGCTCCGCGTCGGTGCCCTCCGCCGCACGGCGATCGGCCCCGGGCCCCTGCATCGCCGGGGTATGCCTCTGCGCACCCCGCCTCCGCCGTCTACTGCGGCGCCGGTTACCGGCATCCGGGGTGCTCCTCATCCCGGCGCGGCGTCGTGGCGGTGTCGGAGGGGCTGGGTAGGCTGACCGCGATGCGCGACAGACTCTGCTCGAAGGTGGGATGCGCCCGCGAGGCGATGAGCACCCTCACCTACGACTACGGCGACCAGATGGCGGCCCTCGGCCCCCTGGGGCCTGCGGGCGACCCGCACGCGCACGACCTGTGCGCGATCCACGCCGACCGCCTGTCGGTCCCCAAGGGCTGGGTCGTCGTGCGCCACGAGACGCTGCGCGCCTGAGGCCGGCCGTGCCGCGCGTCTGACCCGATGCGCCCTTCGCGTCGTGGCGCCGGCTTTCCCGGTTCGGGGCGCGTTCGGCTCCGTGGGGCGTGGGATCGGCGCCCGGAACGCGGTGATCCGCCCCGATCCTCCCCGAAGGCGGCACTCCCTCGCCCGCGACCCCCTGCTCAGGCGCGCTCGGTGAGGGCGGCGGCCCGCTCGTTCTCGAGCAGGAGGGCGCGATACTCGCGATCGCGTCGCACCGCCGACACCGCGCGGACCAGGCTCTCGGCATCCACCGCGGGGATGGGCGAGACGAAGGGCCGCACCGCCTCGGCGAGCGAGACCGCCACGCGCGCGCGTGCGGCGGGGGTGAGCGCGTCGGCCCCGCGCACGAACTGCGACAGTCGCGCGGCGAGGCGGTCGGGCAGACGCGAGACGTCGGCGACCTGCGCCCATGCCTCGAGACCGAGCGGGATGCCGGGGGCCTCGAGGGGCAGGCGCGGGGTGCGCGTCCGTTCGCTGGCGGTGCCCGCGAGGAGGTCGCCGAGGCGCTGAGAGCGCGGGGTGAACATCCCGACGACCGCGGCGATCGCGCCGAAGGTGAACCAGATCTCGAGCACCCCCGTCAGCGCGCGGATGAGCGCCTGACGGAAGCCGGAGGCGCCGCCGTCGGTGCGGACGATGCGCGCCCCCACCGCGAGGCGACCGAGGCTGCGCCCGCGCGACAGCGTCTCGACCGTGGTGGGCACCGCCACCATCACGAGGACGAGCAGCGTGATCACGCCGATGCCGAGGGCGGATTCCGGCAGCGAGCCCTGCGCGGTGAGGGTGGCGAGCAGAAGGGCACCGCCGAAGAGCAGCACCGCGCCGATCACGACGTCGATGACTGCGCCCACCGCGCGCAGGAAGAACCCGATCGGCTGGACGTCGAGGGCCACGGCCTCACCGGTGAGCGTCTCCTCGGCGGTGGTGTGCACGAGCGAGACCGCGGGGGAGGGGACCGGGGTCGATGCCATGCGTACAGTTGACCACATGGACCTCGACGCGCTCACGGCCGCGCGCCGCCGCGAGTGGGAGCGGCTCGACGAGCTCGGCAGACGCCGTCGCCTGAGCGGCGAGGAGGTCGACGAGCTCGTCACCCGCTACCGGGCGGCTTCCGCGGATCTGGCCGACATCAAGACCTCGGCCGGCCGCACCCCGCAGGGCGACTACGTCTCGATCCTGCTCGCGCGCACGCGTCTGCGTCTCACCGGCGTGCGCGAGAACGTGCTGAAGCAGCTTCCGCGCTTCTTCCTCCTCCAGCTGCCCGCGGCGTTGTACCGCGTGCGGTGGATGACGTTGGCGGTGACGGTGTTCTTCCTGGTCGTGGCCACCCTCGTCGCGCTGTGGATCTCGGGCGACCCGCAGGCCGTGGCCGCGCTCGGGGCGCAGAGCGATCTGCAGCGCTACGCCGACGAGCAGTTCGTCGACTACTACCGCGAGAACCCGAATGCGATCTTCGCCGGCACCGTGTGGACGAACAACGCCTGGATCGCGGCGCAGTGCGTGCTGTTCGGGGTGACGGGGTTCTGGCCGCTCATGGTCATCATGCAGAACGCGGTCGGCGTGGGGACCTCGGCCGCGATCATGATCGCCTTCGACCGGGCCGACGTGTTCTTCCAGTTCATCCTCCCGCACGGCCTGCTGGAACTCACGGCGATCTTCGTCGCGGGGGCGGCGGGGCTGCAGATCTTCTGGGCGTGGGTCGCCCCGGGGCGTCGCACCCGCGCGGCGGCGCTCGCGGCGGCGGGGCGCTCTCTCGCGACCGTCGCCGTCGGACTCGTGTTCGCGCTGGCGCTGTCGGGTCTCGTCGAGGGCTTCGTCACCCCGCGCGAGTGGCCCTGGCCTGTCAAGATCGCGATCGGCGCGGCCGCCCTCGGCGTCTTCCTCTTCTACATGCTGTGGGTCGGACGCCGCGCGGTCCGGGCGGGGGAGACGGGCGACCTCACCGAGTACGAGGCCGGCACACCCACGCTGACGGCCGGCTGACGGCATCCGGATGCCGACCCGGGGGCGCCGCGGAGGCTTCGGGTTCCCCCGGCGTTCCGCGGGGACGGGCGGCTCCGGCGCCGTGCGCGCAGCGCAGCGGAAACGCCCTGCGTCGTGCCGCCCGCACCCCGATCACGCCGTTCACCGGCGTGTCATTTTTGATTCATTCAAAAATAGGTAGGCTCGACGCATGCTCGACAGTCAGCCGGACGCCCCCGCGGATGCCCTCATCCGTGGTGCGGGTCTGCGGGTCACGACGACGCGCGTCGCCGTGCTCGAGGCCTTGCGCGCCCGGCCGCACGCCACCGCCGACGACGTGTTCGCACGGGTCAGCGGCACCCTCGCCGGCACGAGCAAGCAATCCGTGTACAACGCGCTCGGCGACTTCGCCGACGCGGGTCTCGCGCGCCGCATCGAACCGGCCGGGCACTCCGGCACGTTCGAGCTGCGCGTCGGAGACAACCACCACCACGTGGTGTGCACCGGATGCGGACGCATCGACGACGTGGATTGTGTCGTCGGCGCGGCGCCGTGCCTGCACGTGCCGGAGGGGAGCGGTTTCGTCATCGAGACCGCCGAGGTGACGTTCTGGGGCGTGTGCCCCGACTGCCGGGCCGAGTCCGAAGCCGAAAAACCGAGAGGATCCCGATGAGCGACACTCTGAACGGATGCCCCGTCTTCCACGACGGCGCCGCCCCCGACGACAACCGACTGCCGGTGGGCGAGGCCCCCGCCGACAGCGAGCCCGCCGGCGCCCTGCCGCACCCGACCCAGGGATCCGCCAACCGCGTGTGGTGGCCCGAGTCCCTGAACGTGAAGATCCTCGCGAAGAACAACGCCCTCCGCGACCCGCTCGACGAGGGCTTCGACTACAAGGCCGCGTTCGAGGCGCTCGATCTCGAGGCCGTGAAGAAGGACCTGCAGGCCGTCATGACGACCTCGCAGGACTGGTGGCCCGCCGACTTCGGTCACTACGGCCCCCTCATGATCCGCATGGCCTGGCACAGCGCCGGCACCTATCGCGTGACCGACGGTCGTGGCGGCTCGGGCGCGGGCATGCAGCGCTTCGCCCCGCTGAACAGCTGGCCCGACAACGTCAACCTCGACAAGGCGCGCCGCCTGCTCTGGCCCGTCAAGAAGAAGTACGGCCAGTCCATCTCGTGGGCCGACCTCATGATCCTCGCCGGCAACGTCGCGCTGGAGGACATGGGCTTCCCCACCTTCGGCTTCGCCGGTGGCCGCACCGACGTGTGGGAGCCCGACGACGACGTGTACTGGGGTCCCGAGACCACCTGGCTCGGCGACGAGCGCTACACCGGCAACCGCGAGCTCGAGCGCCCGCTCGCCGCCGTTCAGATGGGCCTGATCTACGTCAACCCCGAGGGGCCCAACGGCAACCCCGACCCGCAGCTGTCGGCCCACGACATCCGCGAGACGTTCGGCCGCATGGCCATGAACGACGAGGAGACCGTCGCCCTCATCGCCGGTGGACACACCTTCGGCAAGACGCACGGTGCGGCGAGCGACTCGCACGTGGGTGTCAACCCCGAGGCCGCCGACATCGAGGACCAGGGCCTAGGCTGGAAGAACAGCCACGGCACCGGCAAGCGCGACGACACCATCACCAGCGGTCTCGAGGTCACCTGGACCTACCACCCGACCCGGTGGGACAACGAGTTCTTCCACATCCTCTTCGCCTACGAGTGGGAGCTCTTCCAGAGCCCCGCGGGAGCGCACCAGTGGCGTCCCGTCAACGGCGGGGGAGCCGACATGGTCCCCGAGGCGCACTCGGCCGGACGCCGCGAGCCCCGCATGCTCACGAGCGACCTGGCGCTGCGCGTCGACCCGGCGTACGAGAAGATCTCGCGGCGTTTCGCCGAAGACCCGGCGGCGTTCCAGGACGCCTTCGCCCGCGCGTGGTTCAAGCTGACCCACCGCGACATGGGCCCGCGCGAGCGCTACCTCGGTTCCGAGGTGCCCTCCGAGGTGCTCGTGTGGCAGGACCCGGTGCCCGCCGTCGACCACCCGCTCATCGACTCCGCGGATGCCGCGGCGCTCAAGCAGCAGATCCTCGACAGCGGCCTCACGGTGCAGCAGCTCGTCACCACGACGTGGGCCGCGGCATCCACGTTCCGCGGGAGCGACAAGCGCGGTGGCGTGAACGGCGCGCGTATCCGCCTCGAGCCGCAGAGGAGCTGGACGGTCAACAACCCCGAGCAGCTGGCATCCGTGCTCGAGGTGCTCGAGAAGATCAAGGCCGGGTTCGATGCTCAGGGGGAGAAGAAGGTCTCGATCGCCGACCTGCTCGTGCTCGCGGGCAACGCCGGTGTCGAGCAGGCCGCCCGCGCCGGCGGCGTCGAGATCGAGGTGCCCTTCGCCCCCGGTCGCACCGACGCCTCGCAGGAGCAGACCGAGATCGAGTCGTTCCGCTGGCTCGAGCCGATCGCCGACGGGTTCCGCAACTATGCCTCGCGCGAGGCGCGGCTGCCCGCGGAGTTCTTGCTGCTCGACAAGGCCAACCTGCTGACGCTCACCGCGCCCGAGATGACGGTGCTGGTCGGGGGCCTCCGCGCGATCGGCGCGAACTGGGACGGCAGTGACTGGGGCGTGTTCACCGACACCCCCGGTGCGTTGACGAACGACGTGTTCGCGAACCTCCTCGACCTCGGCACGACGTGGAAGCCGCTCGACAGCGGCAAGCACGCCTTCGAGGGCACGAAGGACGGCTCGGGCGAGAAGGTCGGCATCGGAACCCGCGTCGACCTGGTGTTCTCGTCGAACTCCGAACTGCGCGCGCTCGCCGAGGTGTACGCCTCGGATGACGCGAAGGAGAAGTTCGTGCGCGACTTCGTCGCCGCGTGGCGCAAGGTCACCGAGCTCGACCGGTTCGACCTGGTCTGAGATCGACCCCCGCTGCGGCGGGGTTCGCGCTGCGGCTCGGTCGTCGCGGCATCCGGAAGGTCCGTCCCCTCGCGGGGGCGGGCCTTCCGTCGTTCGGTGGCGCCGCGGTCCGTCTCCGTTCCGCCCCGCCGGGGAGGTGTGTCCCACTTATGGCCGGTGGGAGGGGTGTGGGGTGACCATTTTCGGGACATCCACCGTCATATGTGGGACGAGCGCCGCGAGGAGTAGGACGCACTGCGGGGCCGGTGTGCAGCTTTGTCGGCGGTGGCTCGTCGGTGGCGGGGAGAGGGAGGTGTGTCCCACTTATGGTCGGTGCGAGGGGCGTGAAGTGGCCATTCTGGGGACATGCTCTGTCAGAAGTGGGACATGCGCCGCTAGGAGTGGGACGCGCGCCGCTGAAGGGGCACTGTAGGAGAGACACGCTGCCGGAGACGCGCGCTGCCGGAGGTGTGGCGGATGCCTGAGGTGTGGCGGATGCCGGAGGTGGGACGGATGCCGCCGACTCAGGCGCGCGACAGGCGGCGCAGGCCCTCGTCGATCGTCACGGAGGGACGCCAGCGCAGGTCGCGGCGGATCTCGGTCTGATCGAACCAGTGCGCGGTCGACAGCTGCTCGGCGAGGAAACGCGTCATGGGCGGTTCGTCCTGCCCCGGGCGCACGGCCCACACGCGCTCGATGAGCGACCCCGCGGCCTTGGCGAGTCCCGCGGGCACGCTGAATCGCGGCGGTGTCACGCCCGATGCGCGGCAGATCCCGGCGAGCAGGTCGCCCACGGGCCGCGGCTCGCCGTTGGTCAGCACGTAGGCGCGCCCGCTGACGTCCTCGACGCGGTCGAGGGCGGCGACGATGCCGGATGCCGCGTTGTCGACGTACGTGGAGTCGATGAGCGCCGTGCCGCCGTCCAGCAGTGGCAGCGTGCCGCGACGAGCGCGGTCGACCACGCGCGCGATGAGCTGGGTGTCACCCGGCCCCCACACCAGGTGCGGTCGGATGGCGACGAGCGCGGTGCCGTCGCCGGCGCGCGAGAGCGCGAGCAATTCGGCCTCGGCCTTGGTGCGGGCGTACTCGCCGTGCGCGGCATCCGGGTCGGCGGGCCCGGCGCCGACGCCCGCGAGGGCGTGTCCGGCGTGCGCGACCGAGGGCGACGACACGTGCACGATGCGCGAGACTCCCGCGGCGGCAGCGGCGTCGAGGAGCGTGCGCGTCCCCTCCACGTTCACGGCGCGGAACTGCGCCGGGTCCCCCGCGAGGGAGACCTTCGCGGCGAGGTGCACGATCGCGTCGACGTCGTCGAGAGCGGATGCCACGGCGTCGGCATCCGTCACCGAACCGAGACGGTCGTCGGCGCCGTCGACGCCCGAGGGGCGGCGCTGCAGCGTGCGCACGTCGTGACCGTCGTGCTGGAGGCCGCGGACGACGGCACGGCCGAGGAAGCCGGAGGCACCGGTGGCGAGGACCCTCACAGCGCCGACGCCTTCTCGCCCGCGAGCACCCGCTCGGCCCACGCGGCCACGCGGGAGCGGTCGATCTTGGAATTGTGGCGGATGTCGGTCGGCAGGCTCGGCACGGCCAGCACGGCGGCCAGCGACTGCGCGGTGGCCGCGCGGACGGCGTCGGTGAGCTCGGGGGATGCCAGGCCGGGACGCCGGACGCCGGACTCGACGACGGCGACGACGACCTGTCGACCGACCGGGCCCACGCCGACCGCGGCGGCGCGGACGACGGCGGAGACGGTCTCGACGTCCTGCTCGACGCCGACCGGGGTGACGGGCCCCTCCGCGGTGGTGATGACGTGGGGGAGGCGCCCCTCGACCCACAGGCGCCCCTCGGCGTCGAGGTGACCGACGTCGCCGGTGCGATGCCAGCGGGCGGGGAGGCCGCGCCGGGCGTCGCGGTCGGTCAGGTGCAGGCGGAAGTAGCCGCGCTTGAGATGCGGCGCCGAGATGACGATCTCGCCGGTGACCCCGGCATCCGTCGTCGTCTCATCGGCCGCGCGGCCCCGGTCGTCGAGGGGCGAGATGCGTACCTCGCCCGTCCCGAGGGGACGACCGACGCACACTCCGCGGTCTCCCGCAGCGGCCTCGATCTCGGGCAGGGTGACGTCGGCCACCAGCAGGCATTCCGTCATGCCGTAGGGCGTGTGCGCGACGGCGTTCGGCATGAGCGCCTGAGCCCGCCGCAGCAGGTCGACGCCCACGGGAGCGCCGGTCGAGAGGAACGTCTGCACACGCGCCAGCGCCGAGCGATCGGCATCCGTCAGACGGTCGGCGGTGGCCACGACGTTGGCGACGGCGGCGGGGGAGAGGAAGACGATCTTCGCATCGGAGGCGCGCACGGCGGCCGCGACCGCGGCGGCGGTGAGGGTGCGCGGAGCCGAGACGTCCATGTCGGGCGTCGCCGAGCGGGTGCCGAGCGCCGGGCCCAGCAGCGCGAAGGGCGCGAAGCCGGTCACGAGCCCCGTGTCGGCCGACACCGCGAAGTGCGTGGCGAGGGTGTCGCGCAAGGCTGTCACCTGCGCGTGCGTGTACACGACGCCCTTGGCGGGACCGGTCGAGCCCGAGGTGAAGAGCACCGCCGCCTCGGCGTCGGCTGCGGGCGGCTCCGGCAGCGTCCGCCCCCGACCGGCGCGCGCGAGATCCGACAGGCTGGCCTCGACCCCCAGTGCGCGCGAGGTCGCGGCGGGCAGGGACGCCGACGAGATGCGGCGCCCGGGCCACCCCAGGGCGCGCGCCGCGGCGAGCCCCGCGACCTCGCCGATCACCACGTCGGGGACGGCACCGCGCACCGCGCGCGACAGCCCCCGGATGCCGAGACCCCGGTCGGCCACGACGACCACGGCGCCGATGCGCAGGCACGCGTACAGCGCGGCCGTGAGCGTCGGGCCGGGCTGCACGAGCAGCGAGACGCGGTCGCCGGCGCGGACGCCGAACGCGTCGAGTCCCGCGGCGATCTCGTCGACCCGCGCGGCGAGCTGTCGCCAGCTCACCCGCAGCGGTCCGCCGCCGCCCGAGGCCGTGGTCATGTCGATCACGGCGGTGTCGTCGTCATCGCGGCGGGCGTCGAGGGCGTCCCAGAGGCGACCGGCAGGGGCAGTGCCGGTGCCGGTGCCGGCGTGCTTCGTCGGGGACGAGCGACGCGAGCGCGCGGGTGCCGTCGCGGCATCCACGATCTTCTCGTCGAGCCAATCGAGCACCACGTCGGCGTAGGGGCGCTCCTCGGCGATCAGGTGGCCCGCGCCCTCGAAGCGGTGCACGTCGGCGTGGGGGAGACGCTCGGTGAGGTCGTCGAGGTGGTCCTCGCCGAACACGGGGTCTTTCGGACCGCGCAGGAGCAGCGCGGGCACCTCGAGCTCGCGCAGCCCCGCCGACATGCGGTGCAGGGCGGGGGTGCTGACGTGGTCCGGCGTCGCCGGGATGTCGGCGACGAATCCGCCGATGCCCCGACGCCGTGCCACGGTCGCGTACGGCGCGCGGAAGGCGGCGCGCACGGCCGGGTCGAGGTCGGCGAGGGCGAGGGTGACGTCGAGGAACGCCGTCGTGCCGGTCGTGCCCGCCGCGAGCATGCCGCGAGCGGTCGCGACGCGCAGCGCGAAGGGCAGCTCGGCGCCGTCGGGGTGGTGTACGGCGGTGTTCAGCGCGATGACCGCGGCGACTCGCTCGCGGTTCTCGACGGCCCAGCCGAGGGAGACGGGCCCGCCCCAGTCGTGTCCGATGGTGACGACCGGACCGCGGATGCCGAGCTCGGAGACGAGCGCGTCGAGATCGGCGATGCGCTGAGCGAGTGTGCGGCGCAGCGAGGAGCGCTCCGAGAAACCCATCTCGAGCTGGTCCACGGCGACGACGCGCCACGCGGCGCGGCCCTCGAGCGCGCGGTCGAGCGAGGCGGTCACGAGCGCGCGCCACAGGTACGACCACGTCGGGTTGCCGTGCACGGCGATGATCGTGCCGAGCGGCTCGACGCCGTGCTCGGCGAGGGTGCCCCCGGTGTCGAGCACGTGCCAGAGGCGCGACGCTCCGCGGTCGTCGAGGACGCCCTCGACGCTGACGAGCCGCGACAGAGACGGGTCGAGGCCGGGGAGCCCGGCCGGGGGGAGGGTGGCCTGCGGTCCGGTCACGCGGGGGTGACTCACCAGGCCAGCTCCAGCATGCCGGTGTTCAAGCCGGAGCCCACTCCCATCAGCAGCACGCGATCACCTCGCCGCAGCGTCTTCTGCTCGGCGGCGAGGGTGATGGGGATGGATGCCGGGCCCACATTGCCCAGCTCGGGGTACGTGACCGGGACCCGGTCGCGGTCGAGCTTCGCGGCGCGAACGATCGCACCGGTGTGCACCGACGAGACCTGGTGGGTGACGTAGCGGTCCATGCCGGTCCAGTCGAATTCGCCCTTGGCCTCTTTCCACGCCGACACGACGAGGTCGAGTCCGCCCTTCAGCAGCGCCTTGGCGTCGGTGAACATGCCGTCGACGCTGCCCACGCACAGGTCGTAGAACTGCGTCGCGGCCCGCGTGACGCCGCCCACGATGCGGTGTCCCTCGGGGTGGTCGCTCGCGCGTCCCAGGACGGCCGCGGCGGCGCCCGATCCCAGGGTGAGCGAGGCGAACTCCTGCATGAAGGCGTCGCGGTCGAGATCTTCGCGCACGAGCCGGTTGATGGTGTTGACCTGGATCTCGTCGGCATCCTCGCCGTTGACGATGAGGGCGTACTTCACCTGCCCCGACTGGATCATGCCGGCTGCGAGGCTCATGCCGTTGATGAAGCCGAGGCACGCGTTGGCCACGTCGAAGTTGATGGCCGAGCTCGGCAGGCCGAGGCCGTGGTGCAGTCGCACGGCGACCGAGGGCTCGAGGTGCTTGCGGGTGACCGACGTGTTGATGATGAGGCCGATCTCGCTCGCGTCGACCCCGGCCTCGGCGAGGGCCTGCTTGCCGGCGGCGATCGTCGCCTCATCCGACGACTCGCCCTCCGCCCAGTTGCGGCGCTCGTTGACGCCCGCGACGCGGCGCAGCAGACCCGGCTTGAGCTTGAGTCGCTTCAGCGCGGGAGCCAGACGCTCCTCGATGTCGTCCGACGTCGTGACGCGGCTGGGCAAGACGCTCGCCACCGACACGAGGGCCACATCGTCGAAGTGCGTGGTGGCGTTACCTGGCAAGAGAGCTCCCGCATCCTGTGCGTAGACGGCGAGGCCGCGCGCGGAGGGGACACGCTGACGACCGGAAGGGTACCCCCCAGGATAAGCCGCGTCGTATGTCGCGGGCTGCATGCGGGCTGGGTGTGCTACAGCCGCCCCGCCGCCTTCAGGGCGAGGTAGCGGTCGGCCACGAGCGGCGGCAGGTCGTCGGCGGAGGCCGCCACCGCGTCGCCGCCCGCGCGGACGACGGCGTCGCGCACGCGGTCGGCGTCGTGGCGCGCTCGCTCGATCGCAGCGGCGGCATACACGTCGGCGGCGTCGCGGTGGGCGGGCACGTCGCCGGGGCCGTCGGTCGCGGTCGCCACCAGCAGGCGCGACCGCGCGGCGACCGCGGGCAGCGACGCGAGGAAGGCGCGGGCGGCCTCGGGGTCGTCGGCGGCGGTCAGCAGCACCACGAGGGCCGGGCGCACCGACAGGCCGCGCACGTGGGCGAAGACGGCGTCCCAGTCGGTGTCGATCAACTGCGGGTCGACCGGGGTCATGGCATCCACGAGGGCGGGGAGCAGCTGCGCGCCGTCGACGCGGGTCACGCGGGCGCGGGGCACGCGATCGAACATCACGAGGTGCACGTGGTCGCCGGCGCGACTGGCCAGGACCGACAGCAGGAGGGCGGCTTCCATGGCCGCGTCCAGCCGCACCCCGTCACCGACGCGCGCGGCGGCGGTACGGCCGGTGTCGATCACGATGACGACGTGGCGGTCGCGCTCGGGGCGCCAGGTGCGCAGCATGGTCGTGCCCGCGCGCGCGGTCGCGCGCCAGTCGATCGAGCGCACGTCGTCGCCGCGCACGTACTCCCGCAGGCTGTCGAACTCGGTGCCCTGCCCGCGGACCTGCAGCGTGGTGTTGCCGTCGAGTTCGCGCAGACGGGCCAGGCGCGAGGGCAGGTGGCGACGCGATGTGAACGGCGGCAGCACGCGGAGGCGGGCGGGGGCGTCGACCCGGGCCTGCCGACCCGCCAGGCCGAGCGGTCCGAGGGCGCGCACCACGACGAAGGCGCTGCGCAGCTCGCCGCGCCGACGGGGGAGCAGCGGCAGCGGCGCGGCCCGTCTCTCGCCCGGCGGCACGGTGAGGCGCAGACGCTCCTCGGGCGCGCCCGCCGTCGGCTGCCAGGCGTCGCGCACGTGCGCGCGCAGCAGGCGCGTACCGAGGTTGCGCACGCGCAGCTCTCCCGAGACGGGTTCGTCGCGCAGGGCGCGCTCGGGCAGGGTCCGCGTGACCTCGACCCGGCGCGGATCGGCCGCCGCCGCCGCATCGGCGGCCATCGCGAGGGCGCACAGCAGCACCCAACCGCCCGCCGCGATCCAGGCCGGCACCCCCGCGGTGCTGAGCAGCACGAGGGGGACGACGCCGAGGGCGACGAGGAGAGCGAGGCGGCCGGTGACGAACATCAGATCGGGACGCGGGTCTGCTGCAGGACGGAGGTGAGGATGGCATCCAACGAGACGCCCTCGATCTCGGCCTCGGGACGCAGACGGATGCGGTGGCGCCACACGGGGACGAGCATCGTCTGCACGTGGTCGGGGGTGATCGCGGGGTACCCGCCGAGCCACGCCCACGCCTTGGCGGCGGCGAGCAGGCCGGTCGTCGCGCGCGGGCTCACCCCGAGCTGCACGGACGGGCTCTGCCGCGTGGCCCGCGCGAGGTCGACGACGTAGCCGAGCACGTCGTCGGCGACGGCGACGGATGCCGCCGCCCGCTGTGCGGCGAGGATCTCGCCCGCCGTGACGGCAGGGGTGACCCCCGCCTCGTCGAGGCGCCGCGGGTCGAAGCCCTGCGCGTGACGGCGGAGGACGTCGACCTCGGCGTCGCGGCCGGGCAGATCGACGACGAGCTTGAGCAGGAAGCGGTCGAGCTGCGCCTCGGGCAGCGTGTAGGTGCCCTCGTGCTCGATGGGGTTCTGCGTCGCGGCCACCAGGAAGGGATCGGGCAGGGCGCGACTCACCCCGTCGCTCGACACCTGCCGCTCCTCCATCGCCTCGAGCAGGGCCGCCTGCGTCTTGGGGGGCGTGCGGTTGATCTCATCGGCGAGCAGCACGTGGGTGAACACCGGACCCGGTCGGAACTCGAATCCGCCCGCGCGGGCGTCGTACACCAGCGATCCGGTCACATCGCCCGGCATGAGGTCGGGCGTGAACTGCACGCGGTGCGTGTCGAGACCGAGGGCGCGGCTGAACGAGCGCACGAGCAGCGTCTTGGCGACGCCCGGCACGCCCTCCAGCAGCACGTGTCCGCGCGAGAGAAGGGCGATGAGCAGCCCGGTCACCGTGCCGTCCTGGCCGACGACCGCTTTGCCCACCTCGAGGCGCACGCGGTGCATCGCCTCGCGGAGGGTCGCGTGGTCGTCGGACGGGCCGGACGGATCGGGGCGAGCGGAGCCGGCCGCGGGGCTCGTGTCGGCGGTGCCGGTCGCACGGCCGTCGGCGGCCGGCTCGGCGCCGGGGGTCTCGGGGCTCTCGGTCATCGGGGTGTCCCTTCGGTTCGGACGGCGACGCGCACGCTCTCTTCGAGGTCGCGCAGTCGGTCGGCGGCGGCGACGAGGTCGCGGTCGGTGCGGGGCACGTCGTCGACCAGGATGCCGCGCACGCGGGAGCGATCCGCTCCCAGGCGCTCGGCGACGGCGTCGGCGACGTCGGGCGGCGAGGTCCGTGCCGCGAGCCCCAGGAGACGCACGAGACGCGTGCGGCTCGCGCGGCGGAGCTCGTCGAGAGCGTGCGGGGCGTCGCGCGCCGTGGCGTAGAGGCGCGCGCGGCCCTCGGTGGTCTCGGTGGCGCGCACCGTCACGGGCAGGCGCTCGGTGACGAGAGGGCCGAAGCGCCGACCCCGCCAGATCGCGGCCGTGAGAGCGGACAGCAGCAGCAGCGCGATGGCGGGGGTGACCCATGGCGGCGTCAGGTCGCTGAGGGTCGGGGGAGCGGCGCCGGGGTCGGCGTCGGCGGGCGCGGGCACGTACCAGACGAGGGTGTCGGTCTTCCCCAGCACACCGAGGGCGAGGGCCGCGTCGCCCTCGCGCGGGAGCGTGGAGTTGGTCAACGTCGAGAGGCCGTCGAGAGCGGTCACCGAGCGACCCCCGTCCTCGAGGGACAGCAGCCCGAACTCGCTCCCGACGGGGAAGCACCCGGTGACGCCGTCGCCGGCGACGAGAAGTTCACCGACACGCGCGGTCCGGGCGTTGTCGGGCGCCGCCACCGCGCAGTCGGCGGCCGCCGTGTCATCGACGAATCCTCCGAGCGACGACCCGTTCATCAGCACGTCGAGGGCGCGGGAGCGCGGCTCGACGAGCACGACGTGCCGGGCGCGCGACGACAGCTCGCGCAGCGCGTCGTCGGAGAGCATCGGTGCGTCCCGCATCACGAGCGTCGCGTCCGCTCCGGCCAGCGCGCGTTCGGCGGCCGGGCGGTCGCGCGCGACGATCACCCGCACGCCCTGCTGCTCGATGACCCGCACCACGGCTCGCGTGCCGTCGGGGCCGGCGGAGTCGGGGTCGAGCAGTGCGCGCTCCGTGTAGCCGCCGTAGACGAACAGTCCGCCGACGAGCGACACGAGCAGCAACCCCACCGCGAGGGCGATCCACCCGAGGGCGGCGCGGCCGCGGGACCGCGGTCGTGCCGCCGTCACCGCGCTCACAGGGTGCCCATCGGCGTCGGACGCGTCCGCACGGCGGTGTCGTCGAGATCGAGGATGAGGCGGTAGCTCTGCGCCGTTCCCGGGCGCCGCAGGTAGCGCACGTCGTCGAAGGTCGTCGCGGCCGTCTCGAGCCCCTCCGCGAGGGCGGGGAGGGCGTGCGCGGCCTCGCGGGCGAACGCGCGTACCGTGGCCCCGGGTGGTGGGTCCACCAGCCCGCGCTCCGACAGGCCCCGCGCGACGGCGCGGAATCGCAGGACGACGGCGTCGTCCCAGGCTCCGCGCCGTGCGGCCGCCTCGGCCTCTGCCCGCAACTGCTCGGCCGACCGGGTGTCGTCGTCGTCGAAGAGTGCCCGAGCGGCCGGAGCCGCGCGCACGCTCCGACGCGGTCGCCCCCAGATCAGGATGCCGACCACGATCGCCGCCACGAGCAGCACCGCGAGCACGATGAGCGCCGCCGGTCCCCACCCGTCGGTGTTCGGGATGCGCAGCAGATCGTCGAGGAAGCGGGTGACCGCCTGTGCCGCTCGATCGATGATGCTCGGCTCGGCCGCCTGGTAGGAGGGGTCGGCCAGCTCACGCTCCGCCCACTCCTGCGCCTGATCCGGGTCGGGCAGCAGGGGTGCGAAAGCGGCGGCGAGCGCGGCGGGGCTCACGCGTCGCCGCTCGATCCCGGCGCGGCCCAGGTGGTCGGTGCGGCTCCCGGCGCGGCGTCCGGGGCACGGTGGGCAGGCGGGGCGTCGTCCGACGCGCCGTCCGCCGCGGGCGGGACCGGGGGAGCCGGCGGGGTCGGATCAGCCGAGGCCGCCCCGGAGGGCTGCGGTGCCCCATGGGCCGGGGTCGCTGCGTCCTGCGACGGTGTCCCGTACGCCTGCGCCGCCCCATACGGCTGCGGTGCCCCGTAGCCCTGCGGTGCACCATATGCGGGCGAACCCGTCGGCGCGGCATAGCCCGCGAAGGCCGGGGGAGCACCCACGGGCGTCGGAGCCGGGCGCTCGACGATGCGCCCGACGCCGACCAGGTACGGGTCGACGAGGTCGGTTCCGCCGGCGTCGCGCTGTTCGACGTAGGTGTTCAGGTCGTGGTCGAGCGCCTCCACCCGCATGCGCGCGTCGACGTACACGAGCACGGCGGAGGTGGACTGCACCACCAACGCGATGCACTGCACGAGGAGGATGCCGAACTGCCCGACGACCTGGAGGGCGATGACCCCGACGAGGGCGCCCACGGCATCTTCCCCGGTGGGGGCGAGGATGCCGGGGACGATGCCCGCGACGAGGCTGAAGGGCACGGAGATGATCTGCGCGACGATGCTGAAGGCGACCGAGATGATGACGACGACACCGAGCGTCGACCAGAAGCGGCCCCGCGTGAGCTGCCACGATCGTGCGATCGCGCGGAAGATCGGTGCCCGCTCGAGGATGATCACCGACGGCACGAGGAAAAGCTTGGGCGTGAGCCAGAGGGAGACGACGATGAGCCCCAGCACGAACAGCACGCCCACCGCGACGCCGAGCCACAGCACGTTGATCACGAGGAGCGTGACGATCCCCGCCAGGACGCCGATGACCACGATCGTCGCGACGAGATAGAGCGCGCTGTACCCGATGAGACGCCACACGACCGGCTTCACGCGCGCCCACACGGCCTTCAGGCTCGGCTTCTCGGCGACGACCGCGTGGGCGACCTCCGACACCACGACGCCCTGGACGATCACGCTGAGCGCTCCGGTCGCGAGACCCAGGACCAGTGCGGTCGCCGCCGTGATCACGGCGGACCCGGCGAGGATCGCGTCGTAGTCGTCGCTGCCGATGGGCACCGTGTCGAGACGGGAGAAGCTCGCGATGGCGACGCCGCCGACGGCGGCGGTGAGCACGATGTACGCGGCGGCCTGCACGATGAGGGCGAAGCCCAGCAGCACTTTGGGGTTGTGTCGCAGCGCCACGAAGGAGCGGCCCAGGATGGTGCCGAACCCGTACGGGTGCAGCGGGACGATCCCCGGTCGTGATGCCGGAGTCCAAGCCGGGTACGCGGTCATGTGGGGCCCCTCCTCGTCACATGGCGGTGCCCTCATCGTGTCACAGACCTCCGACACGCACGCCTGGCGTGCAGGCAGGTCGACTACTCTCGATGAGACATGCCCCGACCCCGGGCCTGATGCCCGTCCCCGCGCGGGTTCGAGACGGAAGACGTACACCCGAATGACTTCACGGATCCTGGTTGTCGACGACGACACCGCGCTGGCCGAGATGATCGGCATCGTGCTGCGCACCGAGGGATTCGACACCGTGTTCTGCGCCGACGGTGCCCAGGCCGTCGACGCGTGGCGCTCGGAGCGGCCCGACCTCATCCTCCTCGACCTCATGCTCCCCGGCGTCGACGGCATCGAGATCTGCACGCGCGTGCGCGCCGAGTCCGGCATCCCGATCATCATGCTCACCGCCCGCACCGACACGGCCGACGTGGTCAAGGGGCTCGAGTCGGGGGCCGACGACTACATCGTCAAGCCTTTCAACCCGAAGGAGCTGGTCGCGCGCATCCGCACGCGCCTGCGGCCCGCCCAGGCTCCGGCCGACGAGACGCTGCGCATCGGCGACCTGGTCGTCGACGTCGCCGCTCACGAGGTGCGCCGTGGCGACGCGCCGATCGCCCTGACCCCGCTCGAGTTCGAGCTGCTCGTCGCGCTCGCCGAGAAGCCGCAGCAGGTGTTCTCGCGCGAGATGCTGCTGGAGCAGGTCTGGGGCTACCACTACAAGGCCGACACGCGACTGGTGAACGTGCACGTGCAGCGTCTGCGCGCCAAGATCGAGGCCGACCCCGACAACCCGCGGATCGTGACCACCGTGCGCGGCGTGGGCTACCGCGCCGGCGCGGTGGCCTGAGGTCTCCATGACGGGCGCCGTGCGCACCGTCTCCTCGCCGCGGATCGACGGATGGCGCGACTGGCGGGGTATCCGCGACCGCCTCGCGACGCTGTGGCGGCGCTCCCTGCGGTTCCGCACGATCGTCATCACGGTGACCCTCACCGCGGCCACGATCCTCGTCACCTGCGTCGCGATGGCCCTCGTCATCCAGAACGAGCTCTTCACCGCGCGCAAGGACCAGGTGCTCCTCGAAGCGCAGCGCGCCACGGCGGCCGCGCAGGCGACCCTCGACGCCGCGGTCGACTCCACCGACCCCGCCGCCGCGCAGACGCTGATGAACGGCATCGCCACCCGGCTGTCGCAGCAGTCCTCGAGCGATCTGATCGCGCTCTACCGCATCGGCCCGCCGTCGCCGCTCGCTCCCCAGCCGTTCATCTCACCCGCGTTCGAGTCGAACCTCGTCACCGAGGCCCTGCGGACGCAGGTGCAGTCGAGTCCCGATCTGCAGTGGTGGCAGTCCGTGTCCCTGCCCTCCGACAACGGGCGCGATGTGCCCGGCATCCTGGTCGGCCACCAGTTGCGCTTCCCCGCCGAGGACGGTGTCGACTCCTACGAGCTGTACATGGGATACGACCTCACGAGCGCCTCGCAGACCCTCGCCTTCGTGCAGGTGCTGCTGTGGGTCGTCGGCCTCGTGCTCGTGGTGCTCATCGGCGCGATCGCCTGGTTCGTGCTGAGGTCGGTGACGACCCCCATCGCGGATGCCGCCGAGACCAGCGCGAAGCTCGCCGCGGGCGACCTGGGGGTGCGCCTGCCCGTCCGCGGCGAGGACGAGCTGGCGACGCTGAACCGCTCGTTCAACGCCATGGCCGACAGCATCGAGTCGCAGATCAAGGAGCTCGCCGACCTCTCACTCGTGCAGCAGCGGTTCGTCTCCGACGTCTCGCACGAACTCCGCACCCCGCTGACGACGATCAAGCTCGCGGCCGACATGATCAACGACCAGCGCGAGGAGTTCGATCCCGTGACCGGTCGGGCCGCCGAGCTGCTGCACGCGCAGGTGCAGCGCTTCGAGGTGTTGCTGACCGACCTGCTCGAGATCAGCCGCTACGACGCCGGATCCGTGCAGTTGGAGCGCGAGGCGACGAGTCTGGCGCACCTCGCCGAAGACGTCATCGAGTCGATGGAGCAGCTGGCCGACGGGCACGGCTCCGACGTGCGGCTGGTCGCCCCCGGCGGCTACACGCCCGTCGACATGGACGCGCGCCGGGTGCGGCGCATCGTGCGCAACCTGCTCGGCAACGCGATCGAGCACGGTGAGGGGCGGCCGATCGTCGTCTCGGTCGACAGCGACCGGGATGCCGTGGCCCTGGGTGTGCGCGACTTCGGTCTGGGCATGAAGAGCGAAGACGTCGAGCGCGTCTTCGACCGCTTCTGGCGCGCGGACCCCTCGCGCGTGCGGACCATCGGCGGAACGGGGCTGGGGCTGTCGATCGCCCTCGGCGACGCGCGCCTGCACGGCGGGACCCTCGCGGTGTGGTCGGAGCCGGGGCGCGGGTCGAACTTCGTGCTCACGCTCCCGCGCGACGGCAGACCGGTCACCGGTTCGCCCCTCCCGCTCGTGCCCGACGACGAGCAGGGGGGAGCGCTCGAAGCGCTCGGGCTCACGCAGCCGATCTCGACCCGCCCCGGCGTCCGGAGGACGACATGAGACGCGCCCTCTCGCTGGTGACCCTGATGCTCGTGCTCGCCCTCACCGCGTGCACGGGATTGCCGACCTCGGGATACGTCAACCCGGGGCGCGGACCGCAGGTCGACGACACGCAGGCGTTCGCCTTCGTGCCCGACGGTCCCCAGGACGACGCCACCCCCGCCGAGATCGTCGAGGGGTTCCTGCGCGCGGGTTCCGGTCCCGCCGACGACTGGGCCACCGCGAAGCTCTTCCTCGCGCCCGGCACGCAGTGGGACCCCCGCTCGCGCGTGACGATCGACCGCCTCGCCGATCGGCGCGCGACTCCGAGCGCCGACGGCACGTCGGTCGCCGTGGCCCTCACCACGGTCGCGGCGGTGGATGCCGACGGTGCGTACGCCCCGACGGCCGCCGGCGCCGCGGAGACCCTGAGCTACACGCTCGCGCGCGTCGACGACCAGTGGCGCATCACCTCCGCGCCCGACGGCGTGGTGCTGTACGAGGAGGTCTTCCCGACCGTCTACCAGTCGGCATCCGTGGCGTACTTCGACCCGACCTACAGTTTCATCGTCCCCGACGTCCGCTGGTTCCCGCGGCCCCTCGTGGCGAGCCGGGTCGCGACCGCCCTCGTCGACGGTCAGCCCAGTGCGTGGCTGGCCGGCGCCGTGCGCAGCGCCTTCCCCGACGAGCTCTCGCTGGTGGGACGATCCGTGACCCTGTCCTCCGACGGCATCGCGCAGGTCCAGCTCCCGCGGGCGGCGCTCAGCCTCGACCGCACGACGCTCGATCGCATGCAGACGCAGCTCGTGCGCAGTCTCGCCACCGCGGGCATCAACGAGGTGCAGATGACCGTGGAGGGCACGCCGATCGCCGCGTCCGAGGTCGCGGTGCGCGTCACGCGCGTGGACCCGTCGCCGGCCGTGCTCACCACGGCCGGGGTGTTCGGCGCGCTCGCCGGGGACGCGGTGGAGCCGATCGACGGCCTCTCCGATGCCATCGAGTCGTTGAACCCCGTCGCCGTCGAGCTGGAGGCCGACCGCAGCCTCGCCGCCGTCCGCACCCAGCAGGGGACGGTCGCGAGCGCCCTGAGTGACGGCCGCACGTTCCTGCTCGACGACCGGGCCGGGCTCATCGCCCCCTCCATCGACGGCCAAGGCGAGATCTGGAGCGTTCCTGCCAACGCCCCCACGCAGGTGCGCGCGATCACCGCCGAGGGGGTCCCCCGGGAGGTGGGCAACGCCTGGCCCGACGCCTCCGAGATCGTGTCGATGCAGGTCTCCCGCGACGGGACGCGCATCGCGGCCGTCGTCACGGTGTCGGGCGTGCGCGAGGTGTGGGTGGCCGGTATCGAGCGCGAGGGCACCGAGGTCAACCTCGGCCCGCCGCACGTGCTGTCGTTCAGCCAGCAGGGCGCCTTCGACCTGGCATGGCTCGACGACACGACGCTGGGCGTCCTGGTCGACGTCGACGGCGTCGACCGTCTGCGCGAGCTCAACGTCGGCGGACGCGGCACCGAGGCGACCGCCCCCGACGGGGCCCGTACGCTGGCCGCCGGCAGTACGAGCGTGCGCGTCCTGGACGACCAGGGACGGCTCTACAGCCGGCGCGGCAGTTCGTGGACGCTCGTGGCCTCCGGCATCCGCGTCCTGGCGGCGCAACAGGGCACCACCTCCTGAGGTGACCCGCTCCTCCCCAGGCGGCGATCCCTCCACCGTGCGGGAATCGGGCCCCCGGACGGCGATCGGCTCCTCCAGGCTCGAGGAATGGATCCCCGGTCCCTCCTCGCCGACGCGGCGCGCGACGCGCTGACGTTCTGGCTCCCCGTCGCGTGCGCGGGATGCGACGCTCTCGATACGGCGCTGTGCGAGGGATGCCGCCGCGCCCTCGCTCCGCAGCCGGTGCGCCGCGTCCTCGCGCCGGAGCTGACCGTCACGAGCGCCCTCGTCTTCGCAGGACCCACGGCCCGGATCATCCGGGGCCTGAAGGAAGACGGCCGCACCGCCCTCGCGAGCGCTCTCGCCCCCGCCCTGCGCGCCGTCCTGGGCGCCATCCCGCCCGAGGCCGTGATCACCACCGTGCCCTCGACGCGTGCCGCTTTCCGCCGACGGGGGTATCGCCCGGTCGAGCTCATCCTGCGTCGAGCGGGGCACCGCGACCAGCGGGTGCTGCGTCTGCGGCGCGCCCCCCGCGATCAGCGCGGTCTCGATCGCGACGCGCGTCGCCGCAACGTCGGGGGAGCGTTCGTCGCCCGTGGTGTCACGGGGCTGCCCGTCGTCGTGGTCGACGACGTCGTGACGACGGGAGCCACCCTGCTCGAGGCGGCGAGGGCATTGCGCGACGCAGGGGCTGCCACGGTGGTCGCCGTAACGCTGGCGCACACGCCGCGACGCGGGGGTCTCTGAGGTGAACCAGAGGTGATTGACACGTGACAGCGCGGTGCCGCAGCACTAGCGTAGGGATGACTGAAGGCGACGGACGTTCCGCCCTTAGACCGGGCGGAACCCGGAACAAGGAGGTCACGGATGGACACCAACATCGTCGGCGTGGGAGTCGGAATCACCGATCGATTCCGCTCGGTGGTCGAAGAGAAGGTCAGCCGCATCGAGCACCTGGCTCCCCGGGCGAACACCCTCGAAGTCAAGGTCACACATCGCTCCTATCGCAACGGTCGAATGGAAGACGATACGGTCGAGCTCACCCTCGACGGCAAGGGCCCCGTCGTGCGGGCCGAGGCCACGGACGCCGATAAATTCGCCGCTCTCGACCTCGCGGTCGACAAGATCTCGGAGCAGGTCCGCCGCGCGAAGGACAAGCGCGTCGACGCCCGCAACCACCCCCGCGGTGCGAAGTTCGAGAAGGGCACCGGGGAACTCTCCGGAATCGATGTCGAGCCCGCCTCCGTCGATGTTCTGCGCGCCGTCGCCACCGGGTCCGTGCCGGTGCAGGACGACAGCGTCGAAGAAGAGGACTACTGCCCCGTCGTCATCCGCCAGAAGGAGTTCGAGGCCGAGTGGATGACGGTCGAAGAGGCGGTCGACCGGATGGAGCTCGTCGGCCACGACTTCTTCCTGTTCATCGACGCCCGCACCGACCACCCGAGCGTCGTGTACCGCCGCAAGGGATGGGACTACGGCGTGATCGAGCTGACGACGCAGGCGTCGCCGATGGTCTCCGTGGCATCCTGACGCAGGCATGAAAGACGCCCCCGGCCGGATGGCCGGGGGCGTCGTCGTGACGGGCGAGAGCTCAGCCGTCGAAGATGTCGCCGAGCAGCGAGCCGATGACGAGACCGCCGAGCATGCCGCCGACCATGTTGCCGCCGCCCATGCCGCCTCCGCGTCCGTAGCCGCCGCCGCGCCCGTAGCCGTCCCCGCCCCAGTCGTTCGGGCGGGACTGCTCGATGTCGCGCTGGGCGATCTGAAGAGCCTCGGATGCCAGCGACCCGGCGCGTCGTGCGGTGGCGAGAGCCGTCTCGCGCTGGTCCTCCGCGATCGGCCCGAGCGGGAGGCCGGCGCGCAGGCGCTCCGCCTCGACGAAGCGCGTGCGCGCATCGGCGCCGATCCATCCCCGGTGCCCGGTGATGAGGCCCCGCGCGACCGCCAGCTGACGATCGGCGTCGTCGATCGCGTGCTCCACCTGCTCCTGCGACGGCACCGGACGCGCGGCACGTTCACGGGCGAGATCGAGGGCGGCGTTGGCCTGGCGCAGCGACGACAGCGCGGCGAAGGGGTCGCTGCGCGTCCCCGACGCGGGAAGGGCGGTGAGCGCCTGCTGAAGGGTCGCCATCGCCGCGGTCACCGCGGGCGTCTGCGCGCCCTGGCGTGCCTCGACCAGGTCGGTGCGCGAGTCGTCGACGACGGCGGCGAGGGTCGACTCGGCGCGCAGCGCCTCGATCTCGAACGTGTCGACGGCATCCAGAAGCGATTCCGCGCGTCGGACCGCCTCGGTCGCGGCCTCGAGGGCGACGGAGGCCTGCTCCCGTTGGCCGGCTTCGCGGCGTCGCTCCGAGACGCCCGCGGTGTGCACCGCGAAGTCGAGGAGCTGCTCGATCTCATCGGGGTTGCCGCCGATCTGGGCGAGAGCGGACTCGCTGTACCGGCGGGACAGGCGCTCGACGACCTCCCGCGCGCCGGGGATCCGTGCGGCGAGGCGGTCGCGGTCGGCGCGCACGCGCGCCAGGGTCTCGGGCGCGCGACGCACGGCGTCGATCTTCGGCTGCAGGACCTGCGTGCGCTCCTCGAGGAGGTCTTCGGCCCACTCCGAGAGCTGGATGATGCGGGCGTTGCGCGTGCGCAGCTCTTCTTTGGTGTCGGGGATCTCGTCGTGGTTCAGCTGGTGCAGCTGGAACGCCTCGGCGAGGTGCGTGCGAACGGAGTCGAGGGCCGCCGCGAGATCCTCCGTGGCCTTGTCGCCGAGTTCCGCGCGGGCGAAGTCGAGCTCGTCGGAGGTGAGCCGGACCCGTTCGTCGGCAGCGACGATCGCGAGCTCGGCTCGACGTGCCAGATCGGCATCCGCCGCGTCCTGCTCTTCGCGCTTCCTCTTGCCCCAGAAACCGGCCATGGCTCGATCCTAAGCGGCGGGTTCCCGGCCGTCGCCGTGTGTTCGCTGCGGGCGCGCAGAGAGACGTCCGGATTGCGGCCTCCTCGCAGGTCACGAACGGGTAACACGGATAGCATGAGGGGCGTATGCCTGTTCGCAGGCCGGCGTCCGCGCGGGCGCCGCACCCGACAGATGGAGATTCTTCGTGGCAAATCCGCTCGAGAAACTGCTGCGCGCCGGCGAAGGCCGCATCCTGCGCCGCCTGCAGGGCGTCGTGAAGGCGACCGGCGCCCTCGAAGAGGACTACGAGCAGCTCACCGACGACGAACTGCGCAACGAGACCATCGAGCTGCGTGCCCGCTACGACGCGGGTGAGACGCTCGACCAGCTCATGCCCGAGGCCTTCGCCGCCGTCCGCGAGGCGGCCAAGCGCACGCTCGGACAGCGTCCCTACGACGTGCAGATCATGGGCGGCGCAGCCCTGCACCTGGGCAACATCGCCGAGATGAAGACCGGTGAGGGAAAGACCCTGACCGCGGCCCTCCCGGCGTATCTCAACGCCATCGCGGGCAAGGGCGTCCACGTCATCACGGTGAACGACTTCCTCGCCAGCTATCAGTCCGAGCTGATGGGCCGCGTCTACCGCGCGCTCGGTATGACCACGGGCACCGTCGTGGCGGGCCAGACCCCCGAGGTGCGCCGCGAGCAGTACGAGGCCGACATCAGCTACGGCACGAACAACGAGTTCGGCTTCGACTACCTGCGCGACAACATGGCGTGGCGCAAGGAAGACCTCGTGCAGCGGGGGCACTTCTTCGCCATCGTCGACGAGGTCGACTCGATCCTCATCGACGAAGCGCGCACGCCGCTGATCATCTCGGGTCCGGCATCGGGTGAGGCCAACCGCTGGTTCGCCGAGTTCGCCAAGCTCGCCCGCACCCTCGAGGCCGGCGTCGACTACGAGGTCGACGAGAAGAAGCGCACCATCGGCGTGCTCGAGCCCGGCATCGAGAAGGTCGAGGACTACCTCGGCATCGACAACCTGTACGAGTCGGCGAACACCCCGCTCATCTCGTTCCTCAACAACTCGATCAAGGCGATCGCCCTCTTCAAGCGCGACACCGACTACGTCGTCATGAACGACGAGGTCATGATCGTCGACGAGCACACCGGCCGCATCCTCGTCGGTCGCCGGTACAACGAGGGCATCCACCAGGCGATCGAGGCGAAGGAGGGCGTGCCGGTCAAGGCCGAGAACCAGACGCTGGCCACCGTCACGCTGCAGAACTACTTCCGCCTGTACGACAAGCTCTCGGGCATGACCGGTACCGCCGAGACCGAGGCCGCCGAGTTCATGTCGACCTACAAGCTGGGCGTCGTCCCGATCCCGACGAACAAGCCGATGATCCGGAAGGATCAGGCCGACCTCGTCTACAAGAACGAGACGGCGAAGTTCGCCCAGGTCGTCGAAGACATCGTCGAGCGCCACGAGAAGGGCCAGCCGGTCCTTGTCGGCACCACGAGCGTCGAGAAGAGCGAGTACCTCTCCCGCCTGCTGGCGAAGAAGGGCGTCCGCCACGAGGTGCTGAACGCCAAGAACCACGCCCGTGAGGCCGAGATCGTCGCCCGCGCCGGTCGCCTCGGCGCCGTCACCGTCGCCACCAACATGGCCGGTCGCGGTACCGACATCATGCTCGGCGGCAACGCCGAGTTCCTCGCCGTCCAGGAGATGAAGGCGAAGAACCTCGACCCGGTCGAGACGCCCGAGGCCTACGAGGCGGAGTGGGACGGCGTCTACACGACGATGCGCGACACCGTCGCCGAAGAGGCGGCGAAGGTCACCGCGGCCGGCGGTCTGTACGTGCTCGGGACCGAGCGGCACGAGTCCCGGCGTATCGACAACCAGCTGCGCGGTCGCTCCGGCCGACAGGGCGACCCCGGCGAGAGCCGGTTCTACCTGTCGCTCACCGACGACCTCATGCGCCTGTTCCAGTCGGGCGCCGCCGAGGCGATCCTCGCGCGCACCAACTTCCCCGACGACGTCGCGATCGAGTCGGGCCTGGTGTCGCGGGCGATCAAGAGCGCGCAGTCGCAGGTCGAGGCGCGCAACGCCGAGATGCGCAAGAACGTGCTGAAGTATGACGACGTGCTCAACCGCCAGCGCGAGGCCATCTACGCCGACCGCCGTCACATGCTCCAGGGCGACGACATCGCCGACCGCGTGCAGCACTTCATCGAAGACGCCATCACGGCCGTCATCGACGACCACACCGGATCGGGTCACACCGAGTCGTGGGACTTCGACGCCCTGTGGACCGAGCTCAAGACCCTCTACCCGGTGAGTGTCACGATCGACGAGGTCGTGGCCGAGGCCGGCGGCAATAAGGGGCGGATCACGCCCGAGGGGCTCAAGCGCGAGATCATCTCCGACGCGCGCATCGCCTACGACAACCGCGAGAAGGCCCTGGGTGAGCAGGCTCTGCGCGAGCTCGAGCGCCGCGTGGTGCTGCAGGTGCTCGACCGTCGCTGGCGCGAGCACCTCTACGAGATGGACTACCTCAAAGACGGCATCGGCCTGCGCGCCATGGCCCAGCGCGACCCGCTCATCGAGTACCAGCGCGAGGGCTACCAGATGTTCCAGTCGATGATGGGGCAGATCAAGGAGGAGTCGGTCGGCTTCCTGTACAACCTCGAGGTCGAGGTGCGCAGCGTCGAGGGCGAGCCCGCGGCGCAGGTCGAGGCCAAGGGCCTGACGCCCACCCCGGTCGAGACGCAGCGCCTGGAGTACTCCGCGGCCAACGATGCCGGCGAGGTCGAGGTGCGCAACGACCGCGGCCAGGTGCAGCAGGCGGCGACCAACCGCCTCCGCCAGGCCCAGCCGGCGGCTCCGGCCGCCGAGGCCGCTCCGGCAGGCGCGCGCGGCGCCTTCGGCCAGCGCACCGACGCTCCCGCGGACGCCGCACCCGGCAACCGCGCCGATCGTCGCGCCGCGAAGAAGAAGTAAGGCCCTCGAAGAACGGATGCCGTGTCCCGCTGCCGGGGCACGGCATCCGTCGTTCACCCCCGCACGCGCAGTGGTCCCGTTCGGCGCCGCTTCGCAGCGGTCGCCGTCGTCACGGTCCCTCGCCCGCGGGATCCGCGCGACGATCTCCGCCGCCGGCGGGGACGACCGCATGCGGTCCACCCGGTGTCGATTGGCCGGATCGGCCCGGGGATATCCTGAACCGATGAGCCCGCTTCGCCCTCTCGACCAGTCGTCCAAGCTGAAAGACGTCCTCTACGAGATCCGCGGGGAGGCCCTCGTCGAGGCCGATCGACTGGAGGCCGACGGGCACGCGATCCTCAAGCTCAACACCGGCAACCCGGCGATCTTCGGGTTCGAGGCGCCGCACCAGATCGTTCGCGACATGATCGCCTCGGTGCCGAACGCGCACGGGTACAGCGACAGCCGCGGCATCCTGTCGGCGCGGCGCGCTGTCGTGTCGCGCTACGAGCAGGAGCCCGGGTTCCCGCACCTCGACCCCGATCACGTGTTCCTCGGCAACGGGGTCTCCGAGCTCATCACGATGACGATGCAGGCCCTGCTCGACGAGGGCGACGAGGTGCTCATCCCCGCGCCCGACTACCCGCTGTGGACGGCGATGACGAGCCTCGGCGGCGGTACGCCCGTGCACTACCTGTGCGACGAGCAGCGCGAGTGGCAGCCCGACCTGGAGGACATCCGGTCGAAGATCACACCGCGGACCAAGGCGATCGTCGTCATCAACCCCAACAACCCCACCGGCGCGGTGTACTCGCGCGAGATCCTCGAAGGCATCGCCGACATCGCCCGCGAGAACTCGCTCCTCGTGCTCGCCGACGAGATCTACGACCGCATCCTCTTCGACGACGCCGTGCACATTCCGATGGCCACGATCGCGCCCGACCTGCTCGTGCTGACCTTCAACGGCCTGTCCAAGACGTACCGCGTCGCGGGCTACCGCTCGGGGTGGCTCGCGATCACGGGTCCCAAGGAGCACGCGCAGGGCTTCCTGCACGGCATCAACCTACTGGCATCCACGCGACTGTGCCCGAACGTGCCGGCGCAGTTCGCCGTGCAGGCGGCGCTGTCGGGGGTGCAGTCCATCGACGCGCTGATCGCGCCCTCGGGTCGTCTGCACGAGCAGAGGGATGCCGCGTGGCAGGGCCTCGAGGCCATCCCCGGGGTGTCCTGCGTGCTGCCGCGCGGCGCGCTCTACGCGTTCCCGCGCTTCGACCCCGAGGTGTACGAGATCCCGGACGATGCGAAGTTCGTGCGCGACTTCCTGGTGGCCGAGCACGTGCTGCTCGTGCAGGGGTCGGGCTTCAACTGGCCCGCGACCGACCACGTGCGCATCGTCACCCTGCCCGAGGCCCGCGTCATCAGCGACGCGATCGAGCGGCTCGGCAACTTCCTCGCGTCCTGGCGCCCGTAGGGCGGCGCCAACCGCGAGGCGCACGGATCCCGACGCGCCCGCCGGTGGCACCAGGCCTCGGCGGCCACCGTGCGCCGGAGGTGCTCGATGTGCGGCCGGCCGCGCCACGGCGTGGGCGCCGCGTCGTGACGGCGAGCTCCGAGCCACGGCGAGCGTCGGCGCGCCCCGAAGGGGCGGGCGTTCGGCGGCCCTGCGGAGGCGTCGCCGGTCGCGACGGATGCCGCGCGGCGACAGTGCTCAGAGCAGGCCCAGTGCCGTCACGCGCCAGCGTCCGTCCATTCCCTCCAGGCGCACGGCGATGGCGCGCGTGCGGACGCGCGCGGACGCGGTGACGGTCGCCTCGACGACCCCGTCCGCGGGGGAGGAGATGTGGACGCTGCGGATCTCGTGGACGTCTCGACGGGCGGGCACGCGACGGGCGCTGCGGGCGCGGGCGGCGAGATTGGCGCGCGTCACGAGCGAGCGGTAGACCTCTTCCGACAGCCAGCGCGCGAGCTGCTCGACCTCGCGCACCCCGGCGAGGACCTCGAGGATGCCGCGGACGATGTTTCGCACGAAGACCTCGGGTGCGGGGAGCTGATCGGTCGAGGTCCTCTGCCGGGCGAAGAACTCCTCACCGCGCGGTCGCGATGAGCGGGCACGTTCGGGGTCGGGTTCGGGTGCGAGTGACATGGGTCCCCTCCGTCGTGCGGATTCGGCGAGTGCGGATGAACGTGCGGCCGAGCGTAGGGGAGCGTGGGCGTACGACACCGCGCTTATGCGCCACCTGTGGATGACCGATGCGAGGGGTGAGGTGGGGAGGAGGCGCGGTCAGTCGTCGTGCCGCAGCTCGCCCCGGCCCCAGAGCTCGGGGAAGCTCGCGGCCTGCGACTGCCGCCAGAGCGCCGCGCGGCGGGCGTCCTCGATCCGGGCCTCGACGTAGGCGTCGACGCTGTCGCGGTCGATGCGCCACCGTGCGGGTGAGCCGAGGGGGGCTCCTCGCAGGTGCCCCTCGTGCACGAGGGCGACGATCTCGTCGGGCGTGAGCGCGAGGGCGGCGGCGGCGTGCTCGAGTGCGACGAATCTCTCTTCGGGTGAGGGATCAACCGGCATCCCGTCATTATGTCCCCCTTTCCGGGGGAGTGCGGGGTTCACCCGCGCCCGTGCGAAAGGGCGGTCGACCGGGGGAACGGCGGTGGTCCCAGGAATCCTCCGTGATCGGCTTTCGCCACCCCAGGGCGCCGGACACACAGGACCTTCACCCGTCGCATCACCCGCGACGCGTCCGCCGCGTCGCGCGGCGCGCGACGACGCAGGAGCGGCCCCTAGGGTGGAGGGGTGTCGACACTCAGTGAACTCGTCTACGCCCAAGGTCGCTCCAGCGAGGCGGATGTCGAGTGGCTGCACCGCCTCGCCGGCGACGGGCAGTTGCTCGCCGACCTCGCCTTCGCCGACATCGTCATCTGGGTCCCGACCCCCGACGACTCCTTCGTCGCCGTCGCGCACACCCGGCCCGGGGGAGCGGCGACGCTGTTCTACCGCGACATCGTGGGCGACCGGGTACGTCCGCAGTGGCGCACCCAGGTGCGCGAGGCGTTCCAGAGCGGACGCATCGTCGACTCGGCATCCCCCGACTGGTTCGAGGAGACCCCCACGCGCGTGCGTGCGGTGCCGATCGTGCGTGAGCTCTCCCGCGAGGGCAACGCCGTCACGACGGTCGGCGTGCTGACCCGGCACACGAACCTCGGCGAGACGCGCACGCCGTCGCGTCAGCAGATCACCTTCAACGACTGCGCCGACGACCTGTTCGGCATGATCTCTTCGGCGGAGTTCCCCGACCTGTCCGCGCCGACCGCACCTCGTCGTGGAGCCCCGCGCGCGTCGGACGGACTGATCCGTCTCGACGTCGACGGGATCACGACCTTCGCGAGCCCCAATGCGCTATCGGCGTTCAATCGCATGGGCTTCGACGACGAGCTCGAGGGCGAGTCGCTGGCCGAGGTCACCGCTCGCATCCTGCCGGCGAAGCGACAGGACGTCGACGAGTCGCTCCCGGTCGTGGTGAGCGGGCGCGCACCGTGGCGCGCCGACATGGAGGCGCGCGGCGTGCAGGTCTCGCTGCGGACGATCCCCCTGCGCGATCGCGGCAACCGCATCGGCGCGATCGTGCTCAGCCGCGACGTCACCGAGATCCGCCACCAGGAGCAGGAGCTCATCACCAAGGACGCGACGATCCGTGAGATCCACCACCGGGTGAAGAACAACCTGCAGACCGTGGCGTCGCTCCTGCGCATCCAGGCGCGGCGCACGCACTCCGACGAGGCGCGAGACGCGCTCACGCAGGCCATGCGACGGGTCTCGGCCATCGCCGTCGTGCACGACACGCTGTCGGAGGGCCTCGCGCAGAACGTCGACTTCGACGACGTCTTCGCGCGCGTGCTCAAGCTCGTCGCCGAGGTCGCGGCGGCCCCCAACACCCGCGCGCGCACGCGCAGCACGGGCAAGTTCGGCACGCTGCCCAGCCAGTTCGCCACGCCCCTCGCGCTCGCGCTCACCGAGCTGGTGACCAACGCGGTCGAGCACGGGCTCGCCGGTCAGGAGGGCGACGTCGAGATCGCCGCCGAACGCACCGGCGAGATGCTCGAGGTCAGCGTCCGCGACACGGGCGTCGGCCTGCCCGAGGGCCAGGTGGGCCGCGGTCTGGGAACGCAGATCGTGCGCACCCTCATCCAGGGCGAGCTCGGCGGAACCATCGATTGGCACACGCTGATGGGCAGCGGAACCGAGGTCACCATCGAGATCCCGCTGCGCTACATCGGCGGCTCGTCCGCCTGAGGCATCGCGTTGCTCGCGGGTACGCGGGAGTCCCGCCGTTCTCGGGGCGAGGTCTGCGCGCCTCTCCCTCCCGCGGCACGACGAAGCCCGCCCCCGGAGGGACGGGCTTCGTCGAACGGCGGATGCCGTGAGGTCAGGAGGCGCGGCGGGCGCGAGCGGCGCGGCGCTTGAGCGCGCGACGCTCGTCTTCGCTCAGACCGCCCCAGACGCCCGAGTCCTGACCGGACTCGAGGGCGTACTGCAGGCAGACCTCGGTGACGGTGCAGCGCGCGCAGACCGACTTGGCCTTCTCGATCTGGTCGACCGCGGGGCCGGTGTTGCCGACGGGGAAGAACAGTTCGGGGTCGACGGTCAGGCAGGCTGCTTTGTCGCGCCAATCCATAGGGGTGCTCCTTGTAACAGAAATTTCGACGATTCGGCACCGGGATTCGGGTCCGGTACCCTGGTGGGAACGCGAGCGATTGCTCGCCCCACTTCGCTGTGGGAGCACACGGCTTGTTCCATGCTCCCATAGCGATTCCGCCTGATCAAGAGGTAACCGGCAGGTTTCCGGATCGTAACGGCGCAGCCGCGCCCGTCGGGGAGGCTCTCGGATGCCCATTCGCCTGGCGGCCGCCGCCCTCCTCGGACTCGAGGCCGTCGGCATCCTGGCGCTCGCCGGATGGCAGACCGTCGCCCTCATCGGCGGCGACACCGACTCGGTGGTGAGCTCCATCGCCCTGATCGTCCTGACGGTGATCGGCGCCGCGATCGTCGCCGCCTTCGGGGTGGCCACCGCGCGCGACGTGTCGGCCGGTCGGTCGGGCGGCATCGTCACCCAGCTTCTCGTGCTGTCGGTCGCGATCGGTGCCATCACGGGGGAGTGGGCCGCGCCGGGCATCGCGCTCCTCATCGCCGTCCCGGCGGTGATCGGACTGATTCTGCTGGCCCTGGCGGTCCGCGCCGCAGCCCCGCGGCGTCGCGACGACGACTGACGTGAGAAGACCCCGCCGGCCGCGAGAGCGGGGCGGGGCCTTCGGAGCTCGGAGTCAGGCGGCGTCGAGACCGAGCGTCTTGCGCAGACGCGCGACATGGCCGGTCGCCTTGACGTTGTACAGGGCCTCGACGATCTTGCCGTCCTCGTCGACGACGAAGGTCGAGCGCAGGACGCCGGTGATCGTCTTGCCGTAGTTCTGCTTCTCGCCCCACGCGCCGTACGCCTCGTGGATCGCGTGGTCGGGGTCGCTCAGCAGCGGGAAGGTGAGCCCGTCGCTGTCGCGGAACGCGCGCAGCTTCTCGGGGGTGTCGCGCGAGATGCCGAGCACGGTGTACCCGGCGCCCTGCAGCGAAGCCAGGCTGTCGCGGAAGTCGCATGCCTGCGTTGTGCACCCGGGCGTCTGCGCGGCGGGGTAGAAGTACAGGATCACGCGGCGTCCGCGGAAGTCGCCCAGCGAGACGGGGTGCTCATCCTGGTCGAGAAGGGTGAAATCGGGCGCCGTGTCGCCCTTATCGAGGTTCGTCACCCGTCCAGCCTAGAGCGCTCGATGCCCTGGAACGTCGTCAGCAGGCGCTGCAGGGAATCGAGTCTCGCGGCGGCCCCCGGACCCAGGCGCCCGGATTCGACCGCCTCCACGATCGCGCAGTCGGGGGCATCGGGCAGGTGGGTGCACCCGCGGGGGCACTCCTCGGCGACCTCCGCGAGGTCGGTGAAGGCACCCAGCACGTGCGCCGGGTCGACGTGGCCCAGCCCGAAGGAGCGGACGCCGGGTGTGTCGATGACCCATCCCGAACCGGCGGGGCCGCGATAGCGCAGCGATACGGCCGAAGACGACGTGTGGCGGCCTCGACCGGTGACGGTGTTGACGTGTCCGGTGGCGCGCTCGGAGCCGGTGAGCGCATTCACCAGGGTGGACTTGCCCACGCCCGAGTGCCCGACGAACACCGTCGCGTGGCCGGCGATGGCCTCGCCGATCTCGTCGAGCGGCATGTCGCCCTGCGCGCTCGTGAAGACGCGGAGATCGAGGCCGGCGAAGTGCGAGAGGAACTCGCTCGGGTCGGCCAGGTCGGTCTTGGTGACGACGAGGAGCGGGCGGATGCCGGCATCGAGCGCCGCGACCAGGTAGCGGTCGACGAGGCGCTCCCGCGGTTCGGGATCGGCCGCCGCCACGACGATGAGCATCTGGTCGGCGTTGGCGACGATGACCCGCTCCACCTGATCGGTGTCGTCGGCGCTCCGGCGCAGTAGCGACGTGCGCTCCTCGATGCCGACGATGCGCCCGAGCGTGCCCTCGTCGCCCGAGAGGTCGCCCACGACGCGCGCCCGATCGCCGTTGACGATGGGCTGCTTGCGCAGCTCGCGCGCCCGGGTGGCGAGCACGCGCCGTTCGTCGGGGCCGTCCTCATCGACCAGGACCGTGTAGCGCCCGCGATCGACTCCGAGCACGCGCGCGATCTGCGCGTCGGCGTGCGCCGGGCGCCGCTTCGTGCGCGGGCGGTTGGCCTTGGGGTTGGGACGCACCCGGATCGACGACTCGTCGAACTCCAGGTCGTCGTCGTCCGCGTCGTCGAGCCAGCTCACGCGTCAGTCCCCGGCATCCGCATCCGGGCCCAGCATCGCGCGCCAGAGACCCGCGAACTGGGGAAGCGTCTTGGCGGTGGTGCCGATGTCGTCGATCTGCACGCCCGGGACACGGAGCCCGATGAGGGCACCGGTGGTCGCGAGGCGGTGGTCGTGGTGGGCCTTCCACTCGCCGCCGTGCAGCGGCTGAGGCACGATGCGGATGCCGTCTTCGAGCTCGTGCGCCTCGCCGCCGAGCGAACGGAGGTTTCCCACGAGGGCGGCGATGCGGTCGGTCTCGTGCCCGCGGATGTGCCCGATGCCGTGCAGGGTGGTCGGGCCGTCGGCGAACGCCGCCAGTCCGAAGAGGGTGGGCGCGAGCTCACCGGCGGCGGACAGGTCGAGATCGACCCCCAGGATGCCGTCGTCGCCCGCCGCGACGGTGAGGGCACCGCCGCGGCGACTGACGCGGGCTCCCATCTCGGCGAGGATGTCGACGAGGAGGGCGCCGGGCTGCGTGCTGTGCAGCGGCCAGCCCGACATCGTGACCGATCCGCCGGTGACCATCGCCGCCGCGAGGAACGGCGAGGCGTTGGAGAGGTCGGGTTCGATGTGCACGTCTTTCGCGCGAACGGGCCCGGCCGGCACGATCCATTCGCCGGGGGCGGGACGCTCGACGTGCACGGCGCGGTGGGCGAGGGACTCGACGGTCATGTCGATGTGGGGGACGCTCGGCAGGCGCGAGCCCACGTGGCGCAGGTGCAGACCCACGTCGAAGCGCGCCGCCGCGAGAAGGAGTCCCGAGACGAACTGGCTCGACTGACTCGCGTCGATCTCGACCTCGCCGCCGCGCACGTGACCGTGACCGCGAACCGAGAACGGCAGCGCCCAGTGTCCGCCGTCGTCGATGTCGACCCCGACGTCGCGCAGCGCGTGGATCATCGCCCCCATGGGCCGGTGCAGGGCGCTCTCGTGCGCCGTGACGTGCACGTCGCCCCGGGCGAGACCGGCCAGCGGGGCGACGAAGCGCATGACGGTGCCGGCCTGGCCGCAGTCGATCTCGCTGTCGCCGCGGAAGGTCGCAGGCGGGGTGACGAGCAGGTCGGGGCCGAAGGGGGACCCCGTGTCGACCTCCTCGATGCCCACACCGAGAGCGCGCAGCGCATCGATCATGCGGGCGGAGTCGTCGGAGTGCAACGGGGCGTGCAGCGTGCCCGGGCCGTCCGCGATCGCAGCGAGCACGAGTTCGCGGTTGGTCAGCGACTTCGAGCCCGGCACGGTGACCGTGGCATCCACGGGGTGGTCGGCGACGGGCGCGTCCCACGCACCGCGGGGAGTGGCGGCGGAAGGGGAATACCCGAGGGGAGTCATCGGTTCCAACTCTACTGAAAGGGGACGACACGTGACCGCACTTCTGGAGCGCGACCGCACCGCGACGACCGTCCCGGTGGCCGTCGCGGCACGCGACGTAGACTGGCGCGCGATGAACGACACCGCAGACGCCGGCCCGCTCGAGGTGGAGCCCCGCGCACAGTTCGAGGAGCAGGCTCTGCCCTTCATGGATCAGCTGTACGCCGCGGCCATGCGCATGACGCGCAACCCCGCCGACGCAGCCGACCTCGTGCAGGAGACCTTCGTGAAGGCCTTCGGCTCGTGGGCCAGCTTCACGCAGGGCACCAACCTCAAGGCGTGGCTCTACCGCATCCTGACGAACACGTACATCAACACGTATCGCAAGAAGCAGCGCGAGCCCTACCAGAGCGCGATCGACGACCTGGAGGACTGGCAGCTCGGCGGGGCCGAGTCGACCACCGCCAGCAGCGCCCGCTCGGCCGAGGCCGAAGCGATCGACCACATGCCGGCATCCGTCGTCAAAGACGCCCTGCAGTCGATCCCCGAGGACTTCCGGATGGCGGTGTACCTCGCCGACGTCGAGGGCTTCGCCTACCAGGAGATCGCCGACATCATGAAAACCCCGATCGGCACGGTCATGAGCCGTCTGCACCGCGGACGACGCCTTCTGCGTGACCTGCTGTCGGACTACGCCAAGGAGCGCGGCATCCAGGCCGCGACGGGAGAGACGAAATGAGCGACTGCGGCTGCGACAAGGCGCGACGTGACCTCGAGGAGTACCTGCGCAACGAGGTCTGCAAGACCGAGGCGCAGGACATCCGCGAGCACCTGCAGAACTGTCCCGGATGCCAGGACGAGGCGCACATCGCCCGGACGCTGACCGAGGTGGTGGCGCGGGCCTGCAAGGAGACCGCTCCCGAGGAGCTCCGCGACCAGGTGCTCTCGCGACTGCGCGCGATCCAGTCGACCCACTGACCGCTTCTCGCACGCACGCGGCGCGTGTCGGAGGCGGTCCCTAGGCTGGGGTCATGGCATCCATCGACACGCTGACGCTGCCCCTCGACGAGACCTCCGCCGCCGAGGTGGCGGCCGTCGGTCTGGAATACGCCCGGGTCGACGCCGACGGCGGGGGTTTCCGCCCCTTCCAGCGCGCGGTGGCCCGAGGGTTCCTCGGCGGGGAGTCGACCGACGACGAGGCCGCGAACTCCCGCAAGACGCTCCGCACGCGCCGACTGACCGGGGTGTTCGACCGCTCGGGCAGTGAGCCCGAGGTCCCCGTCGGCACGATCGACTCGTGGGCGTCGACGTTGACCACCTCGCCCGGTCGCGCCGTCGATCTGTGGTCGATCAGTGCGGTGACCGTGGCACCCACGCATCGCCGGCGCGGGATCGCCCGCGCGATGATCGGCGGCGAGCTGCGGACGGCGGCCGCGGCCGGCTTCGCGCTCGCCGGGCTGACGGTCACCGAGGCGACCATCTACGGTCGGTGGGGATTCTCGCCCGCCGCGTGGGCCTCCGACGTCGTCGTCGACGCGCGGCGTGCCCGATGGACGGGGCCCACGGCGCCGGGGCGGCTCGACTTCATCCCGCGCGACGGCATCGCGGAGCGGCTGCACACGATCCACGAGCGCGTCCGCGTCCAACGGCCGGGTTCCGTCCCGGGGTGGGACGGGCGGTGGCGCGGGATGGCCGGGGTGGCGCCCGGCGACAAGGAGGCCGACAAGGTCCGGGCCGTCGTCTACCGCGACGTCGACGGCGCCGAGCGGGGCATCCTCGTCTACACCCTCGAAGAGACCGACGACTACTCCGCGCACGACCTGTCGGTACGGGCGCTCTTCGCCGACGGCGACGACGCCTACGCCGCGTTGTGGCGGTTCGCGATCGAGCACGATCTCGTCGGCAAGGTCAAGGCGTGGCTGCAGGCCCCCGCGCCGCCGGTGCAGTGGATGGTGTCCGATCGCCGCGCGGTGACGGCGACGCTCACCGACCACCACTGGTTGCGCGTGCTCGATGTGCCGGGTGCCCTGACGTCGCGGGTCTACGCGGCGCCGCTCGAGGTGGTCGCGCGGGTCGACGACCCGCTCGGCTTCGCCGACGGGGTCTGGGCCGTGCGCATCGATGAGGCGGGGGAGGCGGCCGTCGAGGCGGTGGCCGCGGGGTCATCGGTCGACGTCGACCTCTCGGTCGGCGCCCTCGGCTCCCTGCTGCTGGGCGGGGTCCGGGCCACCGAGCTGGCGTCCGCCGGGCTCGTCCGGGGTGAAGCCCGGACGCTCGCCGCGCTCGACGCCGCGTTCGCTCCCGCGGCGACCCCGCTGCTGGACATCTGGTACTGACGCTCGTTCATAGGATCCCGCCGTACGATTCCGCCGATGTCCGAAGCCCCTCCCTCCCCGCCCGTCACGCGCGCATCGGCGCGGCTCGACGCGCTGCGGGCGATCCTCCGCCGATACGCGCGCGAGAACCCCGTCGCCCTCATCGCGAGCGTGCTCATCGTGGCGTCGGCGGCGGCGACGGGCACCCTGTGGGGCGAGGATGCCTCCGCGTGGGGCGCGGGACCGCTCGCCACCGTCGCGAGCGGCCGCTGGTGGACCCTGCTGACCGCTCTCGCCATCCCCGATTCCACGGTGGATGCCGTGTCGTCGCTGCTGCTCGCCCTCACCGTGCTCGCGTACGCCGAGCGTCTGCTCGGTTCCCGGCGCACGGGGGTGCTGCTCGTGGTGCTGGGCGTCGCCGGACTGGCGGTCGGCATCGGTCTGCACGCGGCGGCCTGGACGTTGACCGACCTGCGCCCGGTGGTGGCCGCCGAGGTCCCGGTGCTCGATCCCACGACGCCCATCGCGGGCGTCGTGATGGCGGCGTCGGCGCTCGCGCCCACGCTGTGGCGCCGTCGTCTGCGGCTGGTGGGCTTCGCCCTGCTGGCCCTCTTCGCCCTCTACGCGGGCGATGCCGACTCCTGGTACCGCCTGACCGCCGCCGTCATCGGCCTGGGGGTGGGGTCGGTCCTCTCCCGCGGTCGCGAGCGCCGCTCGTGGCACCGCAGCTCCACGCGCGAGACGCGGACGCTGCTCGCGCTGTTGGTCGCCGTGGTCGGCAGCGGTCCGATCGTCGCGCTCGTCAGCGGTGGCGGTCGCGGGCCGCTGTCGCTCGTGGTCGACGCCTACACGCAATACGACGACGAGTTGCTCAGCCGGTGCGGCTCGGTGGCGCAGTCGGTGTGCGACGAACAGGTCGCGCTGCTCATGACCCGTGGCGCGGGGCCCGCGCTGTTGGCGATCACGCCGCTCGTTCTGCTGCTGGTCGCTGCGTGGGGCCTGCGTCAGGGACGCCGCTCCGCGTGGATCGTCGCATTGTTCGTGCTGACCGCATCGGCGGTCCTCCCGGTCGTCTCGCTGCTCGACGGTCGACTGCGCATCGACCCCTGGGTCGACGGCAGCGGGGCGGAGTACGTGCTGTGGGCCGTGGCATCCATCCTCATCCCGCTCGCCCTCGCCGCAGCCCTCGTGGTGGCCAGGGCGCGCTTCACCCTGCGGGCCACGCACACCGCGGCGCGAACGGTCGCCGCCGTGATCGGACTCGCGTTCCTCGCGTGCGCGGCGACGCTCTTCATCGTCGAGGCCGTCGGACGTCGCAGCTTCGACCGCGAGTTGACGGTGCTCGACCTTCTCGGTCTGACGTTGCGCCGATTCTTCCCTCCCGCGTTCACCAACCCCGGCGGGGGGACGGCGTTCCCGCACCACGGTCCGGCGTTGTTCGCCTATCAATGGATCGGCGTGCTGTTCTGGGCGATCGTGGTGGCGGCCATCCTGTGGCTGTACCGCCGCGTGCGACGACCCGACGCCGGCGGCGAGGCCCACTATCGCGACCTGCTGCGCCGCGGCAGCGACACCCTCGGGTTCCTCGGCACCTGGGAGGGCAACCGTCACTGGTACTCGGATGACGGCGAGTGCGCCGTGGCGTACCGCCTGGCGGGCGACGTGGCCCTGGCCGTCGCGGATCCGCTGGTTCCGGCGGGGCGGAGGCCCGAGGCGTTGACCGGATTCTCCGACTACTGCGTGGAGCACGGGTGGACACCCGCGTTCTACAGCGTGCACTCCGAGACGCTCGACGACCTGGTCGAGCTGGGCTGGCGACACGTGCCCGTGGGCGTCGAGACCGTGATGGACCTGCCCGGGCTCAGCTTCGCGGGCAAGACGTGGCAGAAGGTGCGCCAACCGCTCACCCGCGCCGAGCGCGAGGGCTACACCGCCGTGTGGTCGCGGTGGCACGAGCTCTCCGTCGCGCAGGCGTCGCAGGTCGTGGCGATCGACGAGGAGTGGGTCGCCGACCGCGCTCTTCCCGAGATGGGGTTCACCCTCGGTTCCCTCGACGAGTTGCGCGACCGCGACGTGCGTCTGCTGCTGGCCGTCGGCCCCGACGAGCGCATCGAGGCGGTCACCAGTTGGATGCCGAGCTGGACCGACGGCGAGATCACCGGGTGGACGCTCGACTTCATGCGTCGGCGCACGGACGGTCCCAACGGGATGATGGAGTTCCTCATCGCCAAGGCGGCGCTGGAGCTGCAGGCGGAGGGCGCGGTGGTGCTCAGCCTGTCGGGCGCACCGCTGGCTGATGATCCCGACGAGCCCGTCGACGGCGACCCCGCTCCGCTGCGGTCGCTGCTGCGCTGGCTCGCGGAGGTGCTCGAGCCGGCGTACGGGTTCGCCTCCCTGTTCCGCTTCAAGGGCAAGTTCCGCCCGCGCTACCGCTCGCTGGCTCTGGCCTACCGCGATCCGCTGCAGCTTCCCGCGATCGGGGCGGCCGTCGGCCGCGCGTACCTGCCCGACGCCTCTCGCCGTGAGATGGTCGCCTTGGCGAGGACCGCGTGGGAGGGGCGCCGATGAACAGATTCGTCCTGTCGTTCGAGTTGATCGACTCGCCGTTGCTCCCGATCGCGGCGGTGATCGCGGGTCTCGGCGTCGTGGCCGTGCTGCTGTGGCGACGGCGACGTCTCGTGCTGACCGGCGTCGTGGCCGGCGCCGCGGCGATCGTGATGTTCGTCGTGGCGAAGATCCTCGAGGCGATGGACACCTTCCAAGGACCGCTGCCGTCGGGCGCGATCTGGTGGGCGACGGGAGCGGCGGCGGCGGTCGCCGTCGGCGTCGTCGGACTCCTCCGCCGACCCTGGCCGCGGCGGCTCATCGGCGCGGTCACGGTCATCGCCGCGCTGCTGGCGGGGGCCCTCGGCGTCAACGCGTCGTACGGCGTCACGCACAATCTCGCCGCGATCCTGGGCGTGCAGGCACTCGACCCGGCATCCCTGCCGCAGCGCGGCGACACCGCCGGCGATCCGTCGACGCTCTACCAGACGTGGGAGCCGCCGGCCGGGATGCCGACGAAGGGATCCGTGAGCGCGCTGACCGGCAGCAGCAAGATCCCGACCGGACAGTACGCGGCGCGGGATGCCTCGCTCTATCTGCCGCCCGCCGCCCAGGTCGCGAACCCACCCGCGCTGCCGCTGTTGGTCTTCATGATGGGGCAACCCGGCTCGCCCGATCCGACCGCCCTGGCGAAGGCGCTCGACGCCTTCGCCGCGGCGAACAAGGGCCTCGCGCCCATCGCGATCGTCGTCGATCAGCTCACCGCGCCCGACGACGATCCCGCCTGCGTGGACTCGGCGAAGTTCGGCGCCGTGTCGACGTACATCAACGAGCTCGTGCCGAAATGGGCCGAACAGAATCTCAACGTCATCACGGATCATCGGTACTGGACGATCGGCGGCTTCTCCAACGGCGGTTCGTGCGCGGCGCTCTACGGCACCAAGTACCCCGACACCTGGGGGCAGCTGCTGGACGTCATGGGCAACGAGTTCCCCGGGTCGGAGCACGTGGCGCAGACCGTCGCGGACGTCTACGGCGGCGATGCCGCCGCCTTCCAGGCGAACAAGCCCTCGGTCATCATGGCCGCGGCGCCGGCCGGCACGTACTCCGGTCACCTGGCCGTGTTCACCTGGGGCAGTGCGGATACGACCTACGGCCCCGGACAGCAGAACAATGCCGACGCGGCCACCGCCGCAGGCTTCACGGTGCTGACGCACATCGTCGAGGGCGCGGGCCACACCGGCGAAGCGCTCGATGGGAGCCTGGCGTACGCCATCCCGGCCATGGCGCCGACCCTCGGGCTCGCGGCCCCGGCATCCTGACAGGCGGGGCGACGGGAGCGGTTCCGTGCCCGCCCGCGATGGGCGGTGCCGGCATCCTGGCGTCCGTCCGGCAGCTCCCGTTTCCACGATCGGCGTTGCGGCGATGTTCCTCAGGGTCGACGTCGCCGCATGCGCGCCGTACGAGATCGTTCCTGCGCTCCGGGGAGGACGAGGAAGGGGCCCGGCCGACTTCCGTCGTCCGGGCCCCTTCTCGGCGGGAGGTCAGCGCGAGAGCGCGTCCTTCATGATCGCGGCGTGCTCGCTGGCGTGCACCTTGGGCGAGCCGGTCGCCGTCGATGCCGCCGAGGCGCGCGAGATGCGACGAACGGGGCGGTCGAGCTGGTCGGCCACCTCGAGCGCGATGAACGGCCACGCGCCCTGGTTCTCGGGCTCGTCCTGGACCCAGACCAGCTCGGCGTTCGGGTACTGCGCGACCACACGCGTCAGCTCCTCGATCGGTGCCGGGTAGTACTGCTCGAGACGCACCAGGGCGATCTCCGGGTTCGGGTTCTTGTCGAGTTCCGCGCGCAGGTCCCAGTGGATCTTGCCGGCGTGCAGGAGCACACGCTTCACGGCGCCGCGGTCGATGCCGCGGTCGTCGTCGAGCACGGGCTCGAACCGGCCCTCGAGGAAGTCCTCGACCGGGCTGGTCGCCCCGCGCAGACGCAGCATCGCCTTGGGCGTGAACACCACGAGCGGGCGACGCGGACGCTGATAAGCCTGGCGGCGCAGCAGGTGGAAGTACGACGCCGGGGTGGAGGGACGCGCGACGATCATGTTGTCCTGCGCGCACATCTGCAGGTACCGCTCGATGCGGGCCGAGGAGTGGTCGGGGCCCTGTCCCTCGTAGCCGTGGGGGAGCAGCAGCACGACGCTCGACTGCTGCGCCCACTTCTGGTCGGCCGACGAGATGAACTCGTCGATGACCGACTGCGCGCCGTTGGCGAAGTCGCCGAACTGCGCTTCCCACAGCACCAGTGCGTCGGAGCGCTCGACCGAGTAGCCGTACTCGAACGCCATGGCGGCGTACTCGCTCAGAAGCGAGTCGTAGACCCAGAAGCGCCCCTGGTTCTCGCTGAGGTTGGCGAGCGGCAGCCATTCCTGGCCGTTGTCGCGATCGTGCAGCACCGAGTGACGCTGCACGAACGTGCCGCGGCGCGAGTCCTGACCGGCGAGACGCACCGGGGTGCCCTCCATCAGCACGGAGCCGAAGGCGAGCAGCTCGCCGAAGGCCCAGTCGATGTTGCCGTTGCGGCTCATGTCGAGGCGCTTGTCGAGCAGCTGCTGGAGCTTCGTGTGCACGGTGAAGCCGTCGGGCTTGTTCACGAAGGCGTCGCCGATGTGCTGCACGACCTCACGCGAGACGCCGGTGGTCTCGGGCGCGCCGACGGCGGGCTCGGAGGCCGCGTCGGTGGTGACGACCGGGTTGGTCCCGGTCTCGGCCTCGTGCGTGTCCGCGAAAGCGACCTCGAGACGGCTCTGGAAGTCCTGCTTCGCCTGCTCGTACTCGTCTTCGGTGATGTCACCGCGGCCGACGAGCGACTCGGTGTACAGACGGCGCACCGAGCGCTTGGCCTCGATGAGGTTCGTCATCAGCGGCTGCGTCATCGAGGGGTCGTCGCCCTCGTTGTGACCGCGTCGGCGGTAGCAGACGAGGTCGATGACGATGTCGCGGTGGAACTCCTCGCGGTACAGGAACGCCAGTTCCGCGGCGCGCACGACGGCCTCGGGGTCGTCGCCGTTGACGTGCAGGATCGGGGCCTGGATGGTCTTGGCGACGTCGGTGGCGTACACGGAGGTGCGCGCATCGGTGGGCGTGGTGGTGAAGCCGACCTGGTTGTTGACCACGACGTGGATCGTGCCGCCCGTGCGGTAGCCGCGCAGCTGCGACATCTGCAGCGTCTCGACCACGACGCCCTGACCCGCGAACGCGGCGTCGCCGTGCACGAGGATGGGCAGCCACGAGAAGGTGCCGATGGGCTTGCGGTCCTGCTTGGCGCGCACGATGCCCTCGAGCACGCCGTCGACGGTCTCGAGGTGGGAGGGGTTGGCCGCCAGGTACACGGGGAGCTCGTCGCCGGCGTCGCCGACGAAGGTGCCCTCGGTGCCGAGGTGGTACTTCACGTCGCCCGAGCCGCGCTTGCTGCCCACGGCCACCGCGCCCTCGAACTCGCGGAACACATGACCGTAGGTCTTGCCCGCGATGTTGGTGAGAACGTTGAGGCGACCGCGGTGCGCCATGCCGATGGCGGCGCCGTCGAGACCGGCCGAGGCGGCGCCCTGCAGGATCTGGTCGAGCAGGGGGATGAGCGACTCGCCGCCCTCGAGGCTGAAGCGCTTCTGGCCGACGTACTTCGTCTGCAGGAAGGTCTCGAAGGCCTCGGCCTGGTTGAGCTTGGAGAGGATGCGCAGCTGCTCGTCGTGCCCGGGCTTGGTGTACTTGACCTCGATGTTGCGCTGGAACCACTGGCGCTGCGCCGGGTCCTGGATGTGCATGTACTCCACGCCCATGGTGCGGCAGTAGGAGTCGCGCAGCACGCCGAGGATGTCGCGCAGCTTCGCGACCCGCTTGTTGCCGAGGCCGCCGGTGACGAACTCGCGGTCGAGGTCCCAGAAGGTCAGCCCGTGCGACTCGATCTCGAGGTCGGGGTGGGTGCGCTGGACGTACTCGAGCGGGTCGATGTCGGCCATGAGGTGGCCGCGCACGCGGTAGGAGTTGATGAGCTCCTGCACGCGGGCGCTCTTGTCGATGCGCTCGGAGATGTCGACGCTGATGTCGGCGGCCCAGTGGATGGGCGCGTACGGGATGCGCAGGGCGGCGAAGATGTCGTCGTAGAAGCCGCGCTGGCCGATCAGCAGCTCGTGCACCTTCTTGAGGAACTCGCCCGAGCCCGCACCCTGGATGACACGGTGGTCGTAGGTGCTGGTGAGGGTGATCGTCTTGCCGATCGCCAGCTCGTTGAGCGTCTTCTCGCTCGCGCCCTGGAACTCCGCGGGGTAGTCGAGGGCGCCGGCGCCGATGATCGCGCCCTGTCCGCGCATGAGGCGCGGGACCGAGTGGACCGTGCCGATACCGCCGGGGTTGGTCAGCGAGACCGTGGTGCCCTGGAAGTCGGCCGGGGTCAGCTTGTTGCCGCGGGCGCGGCGCACGAGGTCTTCGTAGGACGCGAGGAACTCCCCGAACGTCAGGGTGTCGGCGCGCTTGATGCTCGGCACCAGGAGCGCGCGGGATCCGTCGGGCTTGGGCATGTCGATGGCGATGCCCAGGTTGACGTGCGCGGGTGCCACGACGGACGGCTTGCCGTCGATCTCGGCGTAGTAGACGTTCTGGCTCGGGAACTCCTTGAGCGCCTGGATGAGCGCCCAGCCGATGAGGTGCGTGAAGCTGACCTTGCCGCCGCGCGTGCGGGACATGTGGTTGTTGATGACGATGCGGTTGTCGATCATCAGCTTCGCGGGGATGGTGCGCACGCTCGTCGCGGTGGGGACCGTGAGCGAGTCGTCCATGTTGGATGCCAGCGCCTTCGGCATCCCCTTCAGCACCGTCACGCGGTCTTCCTCGGTGCTCTCGGAGCCCGCCGAGGGAACGGCGTTCGGGGCCTGCGCCGGGATCGGCTGCGGCTTGGCCGGCTTGGCCGTGGTGCGGGCGACGGGCGCCTGTCCCACCACGGGGATCGGCGCCGTCACCGGCTTGGGCTCGGACGCCGGCGCCGAAGTCGGCGCGGCGGGCGGGGGAGCGGCGGCCGAGGATCCGTCGACGACCGGGTGGTACGCCTCCAGGATCGGCCACCAGGCCTTGTCTACGGAGTGCTTGTCGACTTTGAACTGTTCGTAGAGTTCGTCTACGAGCCACTCGTTCGCGCCGAACTCGCCCTCGCTCGAAGTACCGACGCCCGTCACCTGGCTCGACACAGTCGATCGCCTGCTTTCCTCGATGAAGATTCCTGTGGATGCGCCGACGTCGCCGTCGAAGACGCCGAGCGTCCAACGCACCTGCCAGCCTAGCCGAGGTTGGAAGAACGACCTCGGCCTGGATGAGGCCTTTACTTTCGGATCGTGTGATGGAGTGGATGCCATGGAGTTCTCCGGCGCGCAGCCCGATGTCGACCTGACGTACTCGGACGTCTTCCTCGTCCCCCGCCATTCGGAGGTGCGCAGCCGCCTCGACGTCGACCTGGCCCCGGGTGACGGCAGCGGCGCGACGATCCCCCTCGTGTCGGCCAACATGAACTCCGTGACGGGAACGCGCCTCGCCGCGACCCTGGCGCGTCGCGGCGGTCTGGGCGTGCTCCCGCAGGACCTCGCGCTGCCGCAGCTGGTCGAGGCGGTCGAGTGGGTCAAGGCGCAGCCCGTCGCCTGGGACGCGCCCCTCGTGCTGCCTCCGACCGCGACCGTCGCCGATGCGCGTCTCGTGCTGCCCCCGGTGCCCGGCCGGGGCATCGTCGTCGCCGACGCGCGCGAGGACGGTGTCGTCGACGTCGCCGCCTTCCGCGGGATCGTCCCGGCCCCGCGTCTGGCGACGGCGCTCCCGGATGCCACGCTCGGCGACATCGCCCGCAGCGACGCACCGGTGGTCGAGGTCGAGCGCATCGGCGACCCGCGCGAGGTCTTCGCGCTGATCGAGCACGCCGGCGTCGACATCGTCCCCGTCGTGGACGGCGATCGGGTCGTCGGCACGCTGTCGGGTCGCAGCGCCCTCCGCGACTCGGTCTACCGTCCCGCGGTGGACGCCGGCGGTCGCCTGATCGTCGCGGCCGCCGTCGGCGTCAACGGCGACGTCGCGTCGAAAGCCCGGGCGCTGGCCGCCGCGGGCGTCGACGTGCTCGTGGTCGACACCGCGCACGGCCACCAGGCGCAGATGCTCCGCGCGTTGCGCGAGGTCGCGGCGCTGGAGCTCGGCATCCCCATCGCCGCGGGCAACGTCGTGACCGCCGAGGGCGTGCGCGACCTGACCGACGCCGGGGCCACCATCCTCAAGGTCGGCGTCGGCCCCGGGGCGATGTGCACGACCCGCATGATGACCGCGGTCGGCCGCCCGCAGTTCTCCGCCGTGCTCGAGACCGCGGAGGCGGCCCGCAGCGCGGGCGCGCACGTGTGGGCCGACGGCGGCGTGCGCTACCCCCGTGACGTGGCCCTCGCGCTGGCCGCGGGTGCGGCGTCGGTCATGATCGGGTCGTGGTTCGCCGGCACGATCGAAGCCCCGGGACTTCTTCGCACCGACGACGCGGGCCTGCTCTACAAGGAGTCGTGGGGCATGGCCTCCACCAAGGCGGTGCAGGGGCGCTTCGGTCGTCTCGACCCGTTCGAACGGGCGCGCAAGGAGCTGTTCGCCGAGGGCATCTCGTCGTCGCGCATCTACCTCGACCCGCAGCGGCCGGGCCTGGAGGACCTCCTCGACATGATCACCTCCGGCGTGCGCTCCTCCTTCACCTACGCGGGCGCGGCCACGGTCGCCCAGTTCCACGAGCGCGCCCGGGTGGGCCTGCAGTCGGCCGCCGGCTACGAGGAGGGCAAGGCGCTCCCGGTCAGCTGGTGAGCGCCCGCTCGAGGGCGACCTCGGCCTCGAGCGTGATCCAGGCGCCGACCTGGACCGACAGATCGAGATCGTCGCCGCCCGCGCGCGCGGGCCGTCGGGGGTCGGCGGGGAACGACCCGCCCCGACGGCCGTCCCACAACGCCGCCGCGTTGCGGTGCACGAGCCGGCGGGCGACGTCCGCGACCGGCCGGTGGGCCTCGCTCGAGGCGTCGTCGGCGAACCAGAGCGCGGCCTCGGCGAGATAACGGGCCAGGATGCCGGCGAACAGGCCGCCGTCGCCACCCCCGGCCGCGGGGAAGAGGTCGTCATCGGGAGCGCACCACCGGGCGACGGCACGCACGAGGGAGGCCGCCCGGGCCTCGTGCGCCTCCCGGGCGTCGGCGTCGGGCGCCGCCTCGGCGAGGGCGAGGGCGCTTCCGATCGCGACGCCCTGGTTGTACGTCCACAGGTCGGGGCGGACGACGCCGTGCTCGACCCCGTCGCGCACGAGCCCCGTCGCGGGGTCGTCGAGGGTCGCCGCGACCCACGCGTCGAGATCGACGGCCGACCCGCGATGCGCGGACGACGCCAGCGCGATCGCCGCGGGACCGTTCGCGGGGGCGTTGTACAGCGCGCTGTCGACGGCCCAGGGCAGGGCGCCCACCGCCGGGTCGATCGCCTCGTCGAGCCGCCGGGTGAGGCGGTCGAGGCGCCGATCGTGCGCGTCGTAGCGCTGCAGGGCGAGCGTCATCCACGCCACATCGTCGTAGAACGGCGTCGTCCAGCGACCGAGCGTGCGCACGGTGACGCCGCGGTGGAGCGCCCGCAGCAGGCGCGCCCGGCGCGGATCGGGGCGGTGCTCCTGCGCGTCGCGGAGGACGTGGAGCAGATGCGCGTGCCACCAGTAGTGCCAGGTGCGCGCGCCGTCCACGCCCGGCGTTACGGCGTGCGCCCACGCCAGCGGGCCGTAGCGGTGGACGTAGCGGCGGACGACGGCGGACTCGGCCGCCATGGCGCGCGACTGCGCCGGGGAGGTGGCATCCATGTCTCCCATCCTCCCCAGGTCGGCCGTCTCGCGCAGACGGGTACCGTCGGTCTCCCGCTGCCATAGAATCGACGGCACGATGGACGACCCTCCCAGTTGTAGACCCAGGCCCCGACGACCCTCTCCCGCCGAACGCCCGCGCGGGGGTGATGCCTGATGGATTACGTCATGCTGGCCGTGGGGCTCCTGCTCACCGTGGGGACCGGACTCTTCGTCGCGAGCGAGTTCGCCCTCGTCAATCTCGACCGCGCCGACCTCGAGGCCCGTCGCGCGGCCGGGGAGACGCGCCTGTCGCTCACGATCGATGCGTTGCGCATCACCTCGACCCACCTCTCGAGCGCCCAGCTGGGGATCACCCTGACGACGCTGCTCACCGGTTACACGATGGAACCGGCCATCTCCAACCTGCTCCGACCGGCCTTCCAGACGTGGGGTCTGCCCGAGGCGCTCGTCGTCGGGCTCGCCGCGGTCATCGGCGTCGGCTTCGCGACCGTGCTGTCGATGATCCTGGGCGAGCTCGTCCCCAAGAACTTCGCCCTCGCGATCCCGCGGCAGACGGCGAAGCTCGTGATCCCGTTCCAGGTCGCCTTCACCGCGGTGTTCAAGCCCGCGATCCTCGTGCTCAACGGCAGCGCGAACGGCGTGCTGCGCGCGATGGGCGTCGAGCCCAAGGAGGAGCTGTCGGGAGCCCGTTCGGCCGAGGAACTGTCGAGCCTCGTGAAGCGTTCCGCCAGCGCGGGCATGCTCGAGAAGGACACCGCCTCGCTGCTCGACCGCAGCCTCACCTTCGCGCGCCTGAGCGCCGCCGACGTCATGACGCCGCGGCCGAGCGTGCACGCGCTCGCCGCGGGCGACCCCGCCGACGACGTCGTGCAGCTCGCCCGACGTACGGGACACAGCCGATTCCCGGTCTACGGGGAGTCGATGGACGACATCGTCGGGGTCGTGCACCTCAAAGCCGCGATCGGCGTGCCGCGCGACCGCCGCGCCGACGTGCCGGTGGCCGCCCTCGCCACCGAGCCGCTGCGCGTGCCCGAGACCGTGCACCTGGATACGCTCGTGTCCGAGCTGCGCTCGCGCGGCTACCAGATGGCGATCGTCGTCGACGAGTACGGCGGGACGGCGGGGGTCGTGACCCTCGAGGACCTCGTGGAGGAGATCGTCGGCGAGGTGCTCGACGAGCACGACCGCTCCCGCGCCGGCGTCGTGCGATCGGCCGCGTCGGTCACCTTCCCCGGCGACCTGCGGCCCGACGAGGTGCTCGACCGCGCGGGCGTCCGCGTCCCCGAGGGCGAGGTCTACGACACCGTGGGCGGATTCATCATGGCGGCCCTCGAGCGCATCCCCGCGGTCGGCGACACGGTCGACCTCGACGACGGCGTGCTCGCCGTGCAGCGAATGGACGGTCGCCGGGTCGACAGGGTGCAGTTCACGCCGACGCCGGAGGAGCACGACATCGACGATCTCGTCCGAGCGGCGAAGGGCGGTGATCAGCGATGAACGACTGGGCCGGAATCGCCTGGCTGGTCGTGCTCCTCGCGGCCAACGCCTTCTTCGTCGGCGCGGAGTTCGCCGTCATCTCCGCGCGCCGCTCGCAGATCGAGCCGCACGCCGACCGCGGGTCGCGCGCGGCCAAGACCGCGCTGTACGCCATGGAGCACGCCACCATGATGCTGGCGACGTGCCAGCTCGGCATCACGATCTGCTCGCTGTTGATCCTGAACGTGTCGGAGCCCGCGATCCACCACCTGCTGGCGGGTCCGCTGGGGCTCACCGGACTTCCCGAGGCCGCGGTCGACGTGGCCGGGTTCGTGGTCGCGCTGCTGCTGGTGTCGTACTTGCACGTGGTGTTCGGCGAGATGGTCCCGAAGAACCTGGCGTTCTCGCTGCCCGACCGCGCGGTGCTCATGCTCGCCCCGCCGCTGGTGGCGGTGTCGAAGGCGTTCCACCCGATCATCGTGGCCTTGAACTGGACGGCCAATCACGTGCTGCGTCTGTTCCGCGTGGAGCCGAAGGACGAGGCCGCCTCGACCTACACGCTGGATGAGGTCGCCACGATCGTGACGCAGTCGCGTCGCGAGGGGGTGCTCGACGACGCCGCCGGAACGGTGACCGCGGTGGTCGAGTTCACCGAGAAGAAGGCAGCCGACATCGCGGTGCCGATGGCCGATCTGGTGACCCTTCCCGAGACGACGACCCCCGCCGAGATCGAACGGGCCGTCGCGCAGCACGGGTACTCCCGGTATGTGATCGTCGACGCGTCCGGCATCCCCACCGGTTACGTGCATCTGAAGGACGTACTGCGCGCGGCGGAGGGGTCGGATGCCGACATGTCACGGCCGATCCCGAACAAGCGCGTGCACCACATGGTGTCGGTGCTGGAGACCACCGACCTCGAGGACGCCCTGGCGCTCATGCGCCGCTCGGGGCGCCACCTCGCCCAGGTGCGCGACGAGGCCGGAGACGTGCGGGCGGTCCTCTTCCTCGAGGACGTCATCGAGGAGCTCGTGGGCGAGGTGCAGGACGCCACCGAGCGTCGCCGCTTCGTCTGACCCCATCGGAACACCGGATGCCACGGGCCGCGGCCGCGTGGCATCCGGTGTCCTCGCGTGAGGGCGGGCGGAGTCGACGGCGCACGAAACGCCCGCGATCACGCGCTCCGGCGCATTCGTCGCGCAACGAGGGGGCGGCGTGGCGCGAGATCCCGCGAGCACCCGTCGCGGCGTGTGATCCGGGCGAGAACCGTGACCTGGACCGGGATGCGGCTCAGTACGCGCGCAGGTACTGCGCGGGGGCGGGGGAGTCCGCGCCCAGGGCGGCGGCCGCGCGCAGGGCGTAGTGCGGGTCGCGCAGCCACTCACGGCCCGACATCACGGCGTCGGCGCGTCCGTCGGCGACGACGTTCTCGGCGAGGGCCGGATCGTCGATCATGCCGACCGCGCTGACGAGCAGGCCCGTTTCGCGGCGCACGGTCGCGGCGTACTCGACCTGATAACCGGGCCCGGGCACGATGTGCTGGTGGGGGACGAGCCCACCGCTCGAGACGTCGATGAGATCGGCGCCGGCTGCGGCGACGAGCCGGGACGCGGCCACCGTGTCGTCGACGCTCCAGCCGCCCTCGGCGGCGTCGGTGGCGGAGAAGCGCACGAACACCGCGGCCTCGGGCGCGGCGCGGCGGACGGCCTCGGTCACGCGGACGAGCAGGCGTGCGCGGTTCTCGAACGAGCCGCCGTAGGCGTCGTCGCGGTGGTTGGTGAGGGGCGAGAGGAACTGGTGCAGCAGGTAGCCGTGGGCCGCGTGCAGCTCGAGTACCTGGAATCCCGCCTCGACGGCCCGGCGGGCGGCATCCGCGAAGTCGGTCACCACCTTCTCGACCCCCTCCGCGTCGAGCGCCGCGGGCTCGGCGAAATCGGCGTAGGCCAGGGCGGAGGGGGCGACGGTGCGCCATCCGCCGTCGGCGACAGAGACCGAGCCGCGCGCGCCGGAGAGCGGCGCCGACGTCGACGCCTTGCGACCGGCATGGCCGAGCTGCACGCCCGCGACGGCTCCGCGGGCGCGGAGGGCCGTGACGATGGGCCGCCACGCCTCGGCCTGAGCGTCGGTCCACAGGCCGGCGTCCTGGGGGGAGATTCGCCCCTCGGGGGAGACCGCGGTCGCCTCCGCGATCACCAGCCCCGCCCCGCCCGCGGCGAACTGCGCGAGGTGAACGTGATGCCAGTCGTTCGGGACGCCCTCCACCGCGCTGTACTGGCACATCGGCGAGACCCACAGGCGATTGCGCATCTCGATACCGCGAATGGCCAGGGGAGTGAAGAGGGCGCTCATGGAAGACCTTTGCGTTCTAGGGTGACGCCATGACGGCGAAGGATTGGGACGGACACGATGCCGCCCGCGTACTGCGGAGGCCAACGGCGGACGACGACAAGTATTCCCGCGGAGTCATCGGCGTGCGCACGGGGTCGACCCGCTATCCCGGAGCGGCGGTGCTGGGGGTCGAGGCGGCCTGGCGCACGGGCACCGGGATGGTGCGCTACCTCGGACCGCAGCGCGCGCAGGACCTCGTCCTGCAGCGTCGCCCCGAGACCGTGACCGCCGATGGTCGCGTGCAGGCGTGGCTGATGGGGTCGGGGACGGATGCCGCGGAGCGCGACGCCGCCGAGACCGCGGCGTTGCGCGGCATCCTCCGCGGCGAGGTGCCGGTGGTGGTCGACGCGGGCGCCCTCGACCTGGTGCCGGACGCCACCGCTCCGGTGATCGTGACTCCCCATTCCCGCGAACTCGACCGGCTGCGGGAGGCGCTGGGGCTGCCGCAGGCCGCGACCGACGACCGCGAGCGCGTCGCTCGCGAGACGGCCGACGCCTTCGGCGGGGTGGTGCTGTCGAAGGGCGCCGTCACCGTGGTCGCGGCGGCGGGAGGCTGGACCCGTCGGGTGTCGGCCGGGACGCCGTGGCTCGCGACCGCGGGCACCGGCGATGTGCTGGGGGGAGTGCTGGGCGCCATCACCGCGTCCGCGGTGGCGGCCGGGCGCACCGGCATCGACGACCTCGCGGCGTGCGCGGCGACCGCCGCCTGGGTGCACGGGCGGGCCGGGGCGCTGGCCTCCCTCTCGATCGGCGGCGAGGGCGGTCCGATCACGGCGCTCGACGTCGCCGAGGCCGTGCCGCGGGTCATCTCTGAGCTGCTGCGGGACTCGATCGCATAACGGTTGACCCCCTCCCGCTGCGCGGGCGCAGGAGCGGGGCAGGGGCCGGTGGGGACGCCCGCTTAGGATCGGGGGGTGCTGAGGCGTGTCGTTCCCCTGTTGATCGCGTTCGTCGCCGTGCACGTCGTGGTGGGGGTGCTGGGCTACCAGCAGCCCAACGAACCCATGGGCGACGTGTACCTGGTGTACGAGCCGTGGTCGCGCTGCGCGCTGTTCGGGGGGATCGACGTGACCTCCTGCACCCGCAGCGACACCTGGCAGTGGCCCGGGATCACCGAGAAGTGGATCTACCCGCAGCTCGCCTTCCTCCCGATGACGTTCGCCTGGCTCTTCGCCTGGGCGGTCGGCTACACCCCGGCCTGGGCGATCACCGTCGCCCTCTTCAACCTCATCGCCTTCGTCGTCCTCGTCGGTTCGGGTCGCTCCCGCGGTCGCGTGCTGGCCGCGTGGTTCTGGCTGGCGGCGATCCTGCTCATCGGCCCCGTCGGCATCTACCGCATCGACGGCATCACCGTGCCCTTCGCCATCCTCGGGGGGATCTGGATGCTGCGGCGCCCGTTCCTGGCCTCCGTCCTGCTGTCGGTCTCGGTGTGGATGAAGGTGTGGCCGGCGGCCATCCTCGCCGCGGGTCTCGTCGTGGTGCGCCGCCGCCTGGCCCTCGTCTGGGGCGCGGTGGCGGTGTCGCTGGCGACCATCGTCCCGGTGGTCGCGCTCGGCGGAGCCCCCTTCGTCTTCGGCTTCGTGGGAGACCAGACCTCGCGCGGCATACAGATGGAGGCGCCCGTGGGCGGGCTCTACATGTTCCTCTCGGCGTTCTACGTCCCGGGTAGCGAGGTCTACTACGACGGCGACGTGTTGACCTTCCAGGTGACCGGCCCGGGCGCCGACGCGGTCATCGCCGCCATGACCCCGGTCATGCTGCTGACCATGGTGGGCGTGGCCGCCGTGGGCGTCTGGAAGCTGCGTCACGGCGCCACGTTCCTCACCCTCTTCCCGCCGCTGTCGCTGGCGTTGGTGACGGCCTTCATCGCGCTGAACAAGGTCGGCTCGCCCCAGTACTACGTGTGGCTGTTCGCCCCGGTCGTGCTCGGTCTCATGATCGACCGCCGACGGTGGTTCGGCTTCGCGGGCCTGACCCTGGTCATCGCCGGCCTGACCCAGTGGATGTACCCGCTGCTCTACGACGGGCTGATGGCGACGCACCCGAACCCCTTCCCGGTCGTGGTCCTCGAGGTGCGCAACCTCCTCGCCCTGGTGCTGCTGGTGTGGGCCATCGTGCGCGTCGCGCGCGTCCCCGTCGGTCGCGTCCGGCCGCCCGCCGGCCTGCGGGAGATCGTGACGGGTCGCCGCCCCGTTCCGCCCCGGGTGCCCACGGGACGCTGAGGCACGGGAGACGGCGGAGCGGCCGGCCGGAGCACGCCGGTTCCGCTCGGTCGGGGTGCGCCGTAGTCTCGACGCATGCTCATCGCCTTCTCCGTCGCCCCTTCCGGTGTCGGCACCGCCGCCGCCGAGAACCCCGACGCCTCGGTGCACGACGCCGTGGCCGCAGCGGTCGCCGTGGTGCGCGCGTCCGGTCTGCCGCACCGCACGACCTCGATGTTCACCGAGGTCGAGGGCGAGTGGGACGAGGTGTTCGCGGTCGTCAAAGCGGCGACGGATGCCGTGATGCCCTACGGATCTCGGGTGTCGCTCGTGCTCAAGGCCGATATCCGCCCGGGGCGCACGGGCGAGATCGAGGGCAAGGTCGAGCGGCTCGAACAGGCCCTGGAGCGCCGGGAGGACCGCACGGACTGAGCCGCGGGGCGCCGGTCGCGCCGACGTGGACGGAACGGCGCACGCTCCCGCCCGGTGCGCAGACGCCCGGCGACGGAGGAGCGTCGCGGCCGACGAGATCGCGTCGTCAGACCCCGTCGGCTTCGCCCGGCTCGGGGGACCTGCCTCAGATCGCGGGCGGGTCGGTCCCGATGCGCTTGGTGATGGCGGCGACGTCGGCGTCGATGCGCGCGAGGTCGCCGCGCAGGCGGCTCTCGACGCTGTCGATCGTTGCTTTGAGCCCGGATTCGACGCTGTCGATCTTGGCGGTGAGTCCGGCTTCGACGCTGTCGATCCTGGCGGTGAGCTCGATGCGCGTGACGCGCGACTCGGCGACGGTGTCGTGCCGCAGGGAATCGATGCGCGCCTCGAGGCGGTCGGTGTTCGTGGCGATGACCTTCGTCAGCGAGCCCATGATGAGGTTCGTGCTGAAGGTCATGCCGCCGAGGGCGGCGGCGGCGAAGGTCCCGATCAGCACCCAGACCTGTGGTTCGGTCATCTCAGGCATCCTCTCATTGTGCGGTGAGGGGTTCGACAGTGCCACGGTCGGGGCGGGTGAAATCCCGTCGCCGCCGTAACGGGGGAGAGAGGGGCCGATCCGTCATCCGGGGAGGAAGGGTGGTCGGCACCCGGTGACGTCGGGGACGCGCGATCGACTCTCGAAACGATTCGGCCGGGTCGCGGAACCCGACTAGCATCGTCGAGTGACCTCTTCGACTCCCTCGAGAGGTGCGGCGATGCGGGCGCTCCTTTCTCTCGCCATCGGCAGTTTCGGCATCGGCATGACCGAGTTCGTCGTGATGGGCCTGCTGCCCAACATCGCCCGTGAACTCCTGCCCGGTGCCTGGGCGGCCTCTCCCGACGACGCGATCGCCCAAGCCGGGTGGCTCATCTCGCTGTACGCCCTCGGGGTCGTCGTGGGCGCGCCGACCATCGCGGGGTCCGTGGCCCGGTTCCCTCGTCACCGCGTCATGATCGTTCTGGCGGCGGCGCTGGCGTTCTTCACGCTGCTGACGGTGATCGCCCCGACGTTCGAGCTGGTGGCGGCGTCGCGCTTCCTCGCGGGACTGCCGCACGGCGCCTACTTCGGCATCGGCGCGCTGGTCGCCGCCGATGCCCTCGGACCGGGCAACCGCGCCAAGGGCGTCGCGTTCGTGCTCACCGGACTGACCATCGCCAACGTCGTGGGCGTGCCGCTGGGCACGCTCCTCGGGCAGCAGGTCGGCTGGCGCGCGGCCTTCGCCGTGGTGACCGCGATCTTCGCCCTCGCGGCGGTCTGCATCGCCCTCTTCGTGCCGTCGCACCCGGGCTCGCCCGGGAGACGTCTGCGCGACGAGCTGCGCGTGTTCCGGATCGGTCAGGTCTGGTTCGCGCTCGGCATCGGAGCGGTCGGCTTCGGCGGCTTCTTCGCGATGTACAGCTACATCGCGCCCATGATCACCGATGTCGCCGGCCAGCCGGAGTGGGCGGTCTCCCTCGTGCTCGTCCTCGTGGGCGTGGGGATGACGGTCGGCAACATCGTCGGCGGTGCACTCGCCGACAAAGACCTCCGCTTCTGGTTGTCCGTGGGGCTGATCGCTCTGGGTGCGGCATCCGTGGGTCTGGCGCTCACGGCGACCTGGATCGTCAGCCTCGTCTTCTTCGCCTTCCTCGTCGCCTTCTGCGGCTCCGCGTTGAGCCCGTCGATCCAGACGCGGCTCATGGACGTCGCGGAGGACAACCAGTCCATCGCGGCCGCCCTCAACCACTCCGCGCTGAACATCGGCAACAGCCTCGGCGCGTTCCTCGGCGGTCTCGCGATCGCCGCGGGGCTCGGCCTCGTGGCCCCCGCGTGGGTCGGGGCGCTACTGGCCCTGGGCGGGCTCGCGGTCGCGTTCGTGTCGTACCGCGTCGAGGACCGGTCCGGGCGGCATCCCGCGCATCGGATGCCGGCCGCCGAAGCCGCGCAGACCGCCATCACGGGCTCGATCCCGACGCAGCGCTGAGTCCGGCGGCCCCGGGCGGGGCCGAGTGTCCAAGACACGCCGCAACGGCCGACCCGACGCGGCGTGTCCTGGACGCTCGACGGGGCGTGCGGCGGGGGCGTGCGGCGGGGTGGGGTGGGGCGGATGCCGGGGGCGCGGCATCCGCGGTGCTCAGGTCGCGAACAGGCGGCGCAGGTGCGTCGCCACGGCGGCGGTCTCGATGAGGAAGCCGTCGTGCCCGAAGTCGCTCGAGAGCACGACGGCGGCATCGCCGTCGAGGGTGTTCGGGATGCCGCGGGCGATGCGGTGCTGCCCGTCGATGGGGAACAGGCGGTCGCTGTCGATGCCCAAGACGAGGGTCGTGGCGGTGACGCGGGCGAGGGCGTCTTCGACACCGTCGCGGTCGCGTCCGACGTCGTGCGAGTTCATGGCCTCGACCAGGGTCAGGTAGCTGTTCGCGTCGAAGCGTCGCGTGAACTTGTTGCCGTGGAAGTCGAGGTACGACTCCACCGCGAAGCGCCCGCCGCGCCCGAGCGGGCTGACCCCCGACTGCCAGGAGCGCTGGAAGCGCTGATTCAGCTCGGTCGGGCTCCGGTAGTTCAGCAACGCCATGCGTCGCGCGAGGGCGAGGCCGCGGTGGGGTCCGTCGCCGTCGCCGGCGTCGTAGTACTCGCCGCCCGCGAAGCGCGGATCGACGCGGACGGTGTCGAGCTGCACGGAGTTCAGGGCGATCTGGTCGGCCGTCGTGATCGGCGGGGCCGACAGGATCGCCGAGCGCTCGACGCGGTCGGGGTGGCCCACCGCCCACTCCAGGGCGTGCATGCCGCCCATCGATCCGCCCACGACGGCGAACCACCGGTCGACGCCGAGCGCGTCGGCGAGCGCCGCCTGCGCGGCGACCTGGTCGCGGATGGTGAGGTAGGGGAAGCGCGAGGCCCACTCGTACCCGTCGGGGGCGATGCTGGCCGGACCCGTCGAGCCCTGGCATCCGCCGAGCATGTTGGGGGCGACGACGAACCACCGGTCGGTGTCGATCGCGGCTCCCGGGCCTACGAGGTCGCTCCACCAGCCCGCCGTGGCGTGGCCGGGGCCCGCGGCGCCGCGGACGTGGCTGTCGCCCGTCAGGGCGTGCAGGATCAGGACGGCGTTGTCGCGCGCGGGGGAGAGCTCGCCCCACGTCTCGTAGGCGAGGCGCACGTGCGGCAGCGATTCGCCGTTCTCGGTCGTGAAGGGGCCGAACGAGACGAACCGTCGATCGCCGACCGTGTCTCCGTCGCGCCAGGCGCCCGTCGCCGGGGGCCGACCCAGCAGAGACCGCGCATCGGCCTCCGTCACCGGTGCCGAGGGCACGGTGTCTTCGGAGATCTGCCAGTCCATGGCATCCATTCTCTCCGGTGCGCGCGGACGGGCACGGTCTGTTACGACGACGGATGACGCGGATGCCGCTTGTCCAGCCCCCGTCGGCACCCGGGTGGGGTGGTCATGATCCCGGCATGGCGAACTTCCTTCTCATCGCGGCCTCGAGCGACATCGGCCAGGCGACGGCGACACGACTGAGCGACGCGGGACACCACGTCGTGACCACCGCGCGGGACTCCTCGCGCATCGACCCCGACTTCACCCTCGACGCCACCGACTTCGATGCGGTCGACAAGGTCGTCGCCGAGGCGGGGGAGCTCGACGGAATCGCGGTCTTCGCGGGGTCGATGCTGCTGAAGCCTGCGCATCTGACCTCGCGTGCCCAGTTCGACGAGCTCATCGCGGCCTCGCTCACCACCGCGTTCGCCGCGGTGCGGGCGGCCGGCGCGCACATGCGCGACGGTGGGGCGGTGGTGCTCGTCTCGTCGGCAGCGGCGCTGGCGGGCCTGCCCAACCACGACGGGATCGCCGCGGCCAAGGCCGGCGTGATCGGTCTGACCCTGTCGGCCGCCGCGAGCTACGCCGCGCACGGGCTGCGCGTGAACGCGGTGGCCCCGGGGCTCGTGCAGACGCGGCTGACCGAGAAGCTCACCTCGAGCGACATGTCGCGGAAGGTGTCGGAGGCGATGCACCCGCTCGGTCGCCTCGGCGAGCCCGACGACGTCGCGCGCGCGGTGGAGTTCCTGCTCGCCCCCGAGAACGCCTGGATGACGGGGCAGGTGCTCGGGGTGGACGGCGGCCTCGGCAACCTGCGTCCGCGGCAGAAGATCTGACTCCCGCCGCGCGAGTCGCCGGGATTCGTCGCTTCTCGGCACCCCGAAGCGACGAGTCTCGGCGACTTGCGCGGGTGGGACGCGAACGCCCCGCCCCGGGTCGACCGGGGCGGGGCGTCGCTGCGAGGATCGCTCAGGCGCGGGCGGCCTCCGACAGGCGGCGCGCGGCGGCGAGGGCCTGGTCGAGGTCGGCCTTCAGGTCGGCGATGTTTTCGAGGCCGACCGACAGGCGCACCAGCCCGGGCGTGACCCCGGCGGTCAGCTGCTGCTCGGGGGTGAGCTGCGAGTGCGTCGTGGATGCCGGGTGGATGACGAGGGAGCGCACGTCGCCGATGTTGGCGAGGTGGCTGAACAGGCTCAGCGCGTTGACGAACTCGCGGCCCGCCTCGACGCCGCCCTTGAGCTCGAACGACAGCACCGCGCCGACGCCCTTCGGGGCGTAGTTGTTGGCGGCGGCGTACCAGGGCGAGCTGGGGAGGCCGGAGTAGTTCACGCTCGCGACATCGGGGTGCGACTCGAGCCACTCCGCGATCTCCTGCGCGTTCTGCACGTGACGCTCGACGCGCAGCGAGAGCGTCTCGATGCCCTGGATGAGCTGCCACGCGCTCTGCGGGGCGATGGAGGCGCCGAGGTCGCGCAGCAGCTGCACGCGCGCCTTGATGATGTAGGCCAGGCCGTCGCCGACCGCCTGCGTGTAGACCGCACCGTGGTACGAGGGGTCGGGCGTGGTGAGACCCGGGAAGCGCTCGGAGTGCTCGGACCACGCGAAGGTACCGCCGTCGACGATGACGCCGCCGATCGTGGTGCCGTGACCGCCGAGGAACTTCGTCGCCGAGTGGACGATGATGTCGGCGCCGTGCTCGAAGGGCCGGATGAGGTACGGCGTCGCGATCGTGTTGTCAACGATGAGCGGCACGCCCGCCTCGTGCGCGACGTCGGCGACGGAGCGGATGTCGAGCACGTTGATCTTCGGGTTGCCGATGGTCTCGGCGAAGAAGAGCTTGGTGTTCGGTCGGACCGCCGCGCGCCAGGCCTCGGGGTCGTCCTGGTTCTCGACGAAGGTGGTCTCGATGCCGAGCTTGGCGAGCGTGTACTTGAACAGGTTGTACGTGCCGCCGTAGATGGAGCTCGACGACACGATGTGATCGCCCGCCTGGGCGATGTTGAGCACCGCGAACGTCTCGGCCGCCTGGCCGCTGGCGACGAGGAGGGCGCCGGTGCCACCCTCGAGGCCCGCGACACGCTGCTCGACGACGTCTTGCGTGGGGTTCTGGATGCGCGTGTAGATGTTGCCGAACTCGGCGAGCGCGAAGAGGTTCGCGGCGTGGTCGGCGTTGTCGAAGACGTACGAGGTGGTCTGGTAGATCGGCGTGGCGCGCGCCTTGGTGACCGGGTCGGGCTGAGCGCCCGTGTGGATCTGCTTCGTCTCGAAACGCCAGTTCTCGGGTGCCGACATGGCTGCTCCTCAGGTTCTGGGGGGCCGAGCGGTCGCCCTGGCCTGCTGCGAGCGTAGACACGGGTGAAATCGCGGGCAACCGCGGAGGAAACGCGCCGTCACACGGCGGTCGCGCCGACTCCCGACGCGAGGCCCTCGTGTGTCGGAGGAGAGCAGTAGCGTGGATGCCATGACGCGACGTGCTGTGGTGACCGGGGCCAGTTCGGGGATCGGGGAGGCGACGGCGCGGCTGCTGCGCGCGCGCGGATGGGACGTCGTCGGCGTGGCCCGCCGCGCGGGGCGTCTCGCGGCCCTCGAAGCCGAGACGGGCGCGGTGGCGCACGCCGCCGACCTCACCGACGCCGACGCGGTCGCGGCGCTCGCCGCCTGGCTCGACGAGACCGGGGGAGTCGACGCTCTCGTGCACGTGGCCGGTGGGGCGCGCGGCAGCGACCGTGTCGAAGACGGCGATCCCGAGGACTGGCGCTGGATGTTCGAGGCGAACGTGCTGTCGGGGCAGCGGCTCGTGGCATCCCTTCTTCCCCTCCTCCGGCGTGCGGCCGACGCGGGCGGGCACGCCGACCTGCTGTTCGTCACCTCCACCGCCGCGCAGACGGCATACCCCGGTGGCGGCGGCTACAACGCGGCGAAGGCGGGCGAGGCCATGCTCGTGCACGCGCTGCGGCAGGAGCTCAACGGCGAACCGCTGCGCGTGATCGAGATCGCCCCGGGCATGGTGCGCACCGAGGAGTTCACCCTCAACCGTCTGGGCGGAGATCAGGATGCCGCCGACAAGCTGTACGAGGGTGTCGAGGCGCCACTGGTGGCCGACGACGTGGCCGACGTGATCGTCTATGCGCTCGACGCGCCGGGTCACGTCAACCTCGACTCGGTGACGATGCGCCCGGTCGCGCAGTCGGCGCAGCACCTGCTGGCGCGGGGCCCCCTGCGCACCCGGTGATGCCGAGTCTCGCGGAATGACCGAGTCGACGACGCTCGACGTCGAGGCGCTTCGCTCCCGCCCGAGCCGTGCGGAGCTCCGGGAGTTCTGGGCGCGGTTCCGGCAGCAGTACCCGCGGGTCCGCGATCCGGAGAGGCGGGGGCGACGGGCTGTCTTCTCCTTCCTCCTGATCACCTCGACGGTCGGTGCGCTGGGGATGGGGGCCACCATCGCGGCGAAGATCCGCGAGGGCGGGTCCGACGAGGTGCGACCCATCTCCCTGTTCGTGTTCTTGTTCGCGGGGGTGTTCGTCTTCAGCGTGTGGGGCATCGTCCGCACCGGCAGGGGACGCACACGCCCCCGCGAACACTGGGCGCTGTCCCGCTTCGCCGACGACAACGGGCTCGCGTACGTCCCGGGGCCGAAATCGGGAACCATGCGCGCCTGGTGGAGCATCACGGGGCACACCGTCTCCCGCGCGATGACGCGCGAGAATGGCGACGGGCGAACGGTCGAGTGGGCGGACTACGAGATCCGCAACGCCACGCGTCGGTTCACCTACCCGCCGGTGGGCGGATGGATCAGGATCGGCCTTCGGCGCCCACTGCCGCACATCATCGTGCGCGCCACTCGGCGCGGAACCCGCGCGTTCGCGGTGGCGGCCGTGCCCGATTCCGGGCAGCGGCTCTCGCTGGAGGGCGACTTCGGCGAGCACTTCGACCTGTACTGCCCCGAGGGGTACGAGGCGGACGCGCTCTACCTGTTCACTCCCGACGTGATGGCGCAGGCCATCGACGACGCGGGCGGATGGGACATCGAGATCGCGGACGATCTGCTCCTGCTCGTGCATCCGCGCGGTGTCGTCACGACCGACCCCGCACGATGGGTCGACGTCATGCGGACGGCCGATGCATTCGTCACGAAGCTCGAGCAGTGGGAGCGCTGGCGCGAGGGGCAGCGGCGAACGGAGCCCGCCGGGCAGGGCTACCGGGGAGACGCCGCGGTGGCGCCCGCCGGTCGGCGTCTGCGGACGTCGTGGGGACTCGCCGCCTGGGTGTCGTTCGGCATCGTCGTGGCGCTCGCCATCGGGTTCTTCGCCCTCGGCCGCCCGTGAGCGGCACAGCGCTCAGCTGACGTCGCCGCGTGCCGCGTGCGCGTCGACCTCGGCCTCCGCACGATCGGCGAAGGCCACTTCGGGCACGAAGAACAGCAGGACCGCCGCCGCGAACCCTCCCGCCGCGCAGATCGACCAGACGGTCAGGTACCCCGCCAGCGGAGCGGCGGTCGCCGCCACGGCCGATCCCGCGCCCGCCGCGAGAACCACCCCGAACACCGCGGACGACATCGTTCCGCCCACGGTCTTGGTCGTGTTCGTGAGGGCGGATGCCACGCCGGTCTGCCCCCGCGGAGCCGCGGCCGCGGCGGCCGCGGGCATCGCCGCGACGAGCGCCCCCGAACCGAGGCCGGCGATCCCGAGGCACAGCAGCACCTGCCACAGCTCGACGTGGAGGGGGAGCAGCAGCGCGTATCCCGCCCCGACGAGGACCGCCGCGCCGATCAGCACCGCGCGGGGACTCGCGCGCCGCGAGGTCACGGCGAACAGCACCGCCCCGACGATGAGGGACACCAGGTACACCCCGATCACGTTCGACCGGTCGGTGGCGTCCAGTCCCAGTCCGTATCCGAGTGCGCGGTCCGTGCCGGCGTAGGTCGCGAGGGGGCCCTGGGCACCGAGAAGGCTGATTCCCACGAGGAAGGCGGTGGTCTGCACGGGCCACATCTCGGGGCGACGGAGCACGCGGATGTCGACCGCCGGGTCGCTCTGGCGCAGCTCGAACCACACGAAGACCGCGAGGAGGGCCACCCCGGCGACGAGCAGGGCGGTGATCGCGAGCGGGCCGGGCCCCTCGGGCAGGCGCACGAACGAGAGCGCACCGGTCACGCACAGGAGCGCGCCGGCGAGGATCGCGAACCCGCCCACGTCGAGGCGGCGCTCGCCGTCGGCTCGCTCCGATTCGGGCACGCCGAGCCAGATGACGACGCAGATCAGGGTGACCACGATCGCGGGGATCGCGAGCGAGAGGCGCAGATCGCCGCCGGTCGCGGCGAACAGACGCCCGGCCGCGAGGGCGCCCAGGATCGCGCCGACCTGCAGCCCCACCACGAGCAGTCCCGCGGCCCGGCGCGTGCGCGAGACCCCGTGGGCGGCGCGACGGCCGCGATCGAAGACGAGGGCGATCTCGAGCGGCAGCCACACGACGTAGAAGCCCTGCAGCGCCCACGCGGCGAGGAAGGCGCCGAAGGAGTCGGCGAAGACGAGCCACCAGCTCGCGGCGGCCGTCGCCAGCGCGGAGGCGAGCAGGATGCGCTTGTGCCCGAACATGTCGCCGAGCTTGGCGAGCACGGGCAGCACCAGCGCGGAGAGCAGCAGCTGCGCGGCCTCGAACCAGTTGACGTCGGCGTCGCGGATGCCCAGGTGCACGACGATGTCGGGCAGCAGCGGCACGTAGAAGCCCTGCAGGATGCCGCTGGCCAGCTCGACCAGCACGAACCACCCGATGAGTCCCGCGGTCACGCCGAGGGCGGACGAGCGCATCCTCGCGACCGCGCCGGAGACGCGCGACATGGCGCGAGAGTAGCACCGGCCCTCGAAGTACGTTCGGCGGTGGTGCGCGACTCCCTCGCCGGCGTGCTATTTTCACTCGTAAACGTGCAGATCTGAGGGAGTACCGTGACGTTCCAAGCGCGACGGCCCTCCGTGCGCGGCGGGGAGGCGGGCCTGCGGGCCGGCATGAGCACCGCCGAGATGCTCGAGCGGTTCGCCCGCCTCAACGGCCTCGATCCGCGAGACGCGATGCAGCATATCGCCGACGCGACCGCGCCGGCGCCCTTCCTGCGCGCCCGCCTGGTCGCCGATCGTCTCGCCGCCGAGAGCGGCGCAGTCGGCGGAGCCGTCGACGCGGCGATCGCCGATCCGTTCTTCGACCGGTGGCTGGCGGTGCGGGGCCTCGTCGCCCACCGGGGCGTGACGTGGACGCGCGTGCGGACGCTCGGTCACCACCCGGTCGTGCTGACCCTGGCCGCGATCGCGCGGTTGCGCACCCGCGCCGAGCTCGTACGGCTCGACGACGACCTGCGGCGCGGCTGCGAGGCGCTCGGCGTGGACGTCCTGTCGCCCGGTGCTCCGGCTGTGCGTCGGGACGGTCTGCGCGGCTTCTCGCATCCGGCGCGCCCCTGGCAGCAGGCCGGCGTGCACGTGAGCGCGATGCGACCGTGGCGCTGGGTCGAGTGGGAGCGATTCGCGACGGTGCTGCACCACTACGGCCTCCGCGCCCGGTTCGGGCTCGAGGAGGATCAGGTCGCCCCCACGCCCGGCGTTCCCCTCGTCATCTGGAACCCCACGGCCGCGGCGATCCCCCTGGTGGGCGGGACCGCGGCGACCGTCGAACTCCGCGTGGTCGGTCGCGTCCGCGGCTGAGCGCCGCATCGCGGACGGGCGCCGCCGGCGGCCCGCGGGTGCGAGGCCGACGCCGGGGTCGATCCGGATGCGGCCGAGACTCCTATGTGTGTTAGTTTCTGCTCATAAACAAGCAAAAACAGCAGGAGTCGTGATGTCGAGCACCGTCCTCCCCGCCGTTTCCGACGTGCCCCTCTCGGCCGAGCGACTCGCGCGGGAGAACCTCCCCCTGGCGAAGTACCTGGCGGTCGAGAAGGCGCGGACCGCGCTGCACGTCGACCTCGACGACCTGCTGTCGGCGGCGTACCTGGGCCTGGCCGTGGCATCCCTGGAATACGACCCGGCGCGGGGGGTGCCCTTCGGGGCGTACGCGCGGACGAAGATCACGTGGGCCATCCTCAGCGAGATGCGCGCCGCCGACCCGGCCGGCGAGCGCAGCCGCGACAAGATCGAGCGGGTGCGCGTGGCGACGGAGCTCGTCCGGGTGCGCACCGGACGGCCCGCCACGCTCGCGGAGGTGGCCGCGGAATCGGGACTGGATGCCGAGACCGTCGCGCGCATGCAGCTGCTCGATGAGATGGTGCGCACCGCGACGAGCTTCGAGGCGCGGTTCGAGGGCGACGACGGGCGACAGGCGGCCGACCTCACCGACAGCGTCATCCTGCCCGAGCACGCCGCCGAGCAGGCCGAGACCCAGCGCATGCTCGAGCGCATCGTCGCGGCCCTCCCCGATCAGATGCGGCAGGTGATCCGCGGGGTCTACCTCGAAGAGCGCATGGTCAAGGACGTCGCCCACGACCTCGACGTCAGCCACGCCTATGTCTCGAAGCTGCGCCGCATCGGGCTGACCCTCATGCGCGAGGCCCTCGACTCCTGGGAGAACGGCACCGCGCCGGACCGCTCTACCAAGGCCAAGGCGGCGTTCTTCGACGGCGTCTTCGGGCCCGCCGCCGCGGCTCCCGTCGTCGCCGTCCCCGCCTGAGGCGGGGAGAGCGCGGAGCAACTGGCGAACGGGCGGGAGAAATCGCGCGGTCCCGGTTACCGCGATGCCGGCCCGTCGCGAAGGTGGGGGATGGAGGGCCACGGACGGCCCCCGCACGGTAATCCCATCCACGGAGGAACAACATGGGTCTTCAGATCGCAACCAACGTCGGTGCTCTCAACGCGTACCGCAACCTGTCGGCCAACCAGGCCGACGTCTCGAAGTCGCTCGAGAAGCTCTCGAGCGGTCTGCGCATCAACCGGGCCGCGGACGACGCCGCCGGTCTGGCCATCTCCGAGGGCCTGCGCTCGCAGGTCAACGGCCTCAACGTCGCCGCGCGCAACGCTCAGGACGGCATCTCGGTCATCCAGACCGCGGAAGGCGCCCTGACCGAGGTGCACTCGATCCTGCAGCGCGTGCGCGACCTCGCGGTGCAGGCGGGTAACGACTCCAACAACGCCGACTCGCGCACCTCGATCAAGACCGAGCTCGACACGCTGGGCGACGAGCTCACCCGTGTCGCGGCCAGCACGAACTTCAACGGCATCAAGCTGCTCTCGGGCGGCGACACCCTGACGTTCCAGGTCGGCGCCGGCTCCACGGCCGCCGAGGACCAGATCGCGGTCGCCCTGACCGACTTCTCGGGTCTCGGTGCGACGGTCAAGGCCCTCGACGTCGATTCGGCAGCCAACGCGCTCACCTCGATCGCCGCCATCGACGCCGAGATCGTGAACGTCTCGACCGCTCGCTCGGGCTACGGTGCCGTGCAGAACCGCTTCGAGTCGACCATCAACTCGCTGCAGGTCTCGGCCGAGAACCTCTCCGCCGCCAAGAGCCGCATCGTCGACACCGACATGGCATCCGAGATGGTCAAGTACACCGCCTCGAACATCCTGCAGCAGGCCGGTACCGCCATGCTCGCGCAGGCGAACCAGTCGGGCCAGGGCGTTCTCCAGCTCCTGCGCTGAGTCGCAGCACTGCTGCCCTCGGGCGCCCGGGCGGGGGAGTTCTCCCGCCCGGGCGCCTTCGCATAACCCCCCATCTCGAGAGAAGGAAGACGCAGGATCATGCGGATCGACGGCATCGCCTCGGGCCTGAAGACCAAGGACCTCATCGACGCCCTGGTCAACGTCGCGGCGATCCCCAAGACCCTCGTCGCCAATCGGATCACCGATCGCAACAGCGTCATCTCGAACCTCCAGTCGCTCAACACCGCGCTGCAGAGCCTGACCGACAAGGCCAAGGCCGCGGGATCCTCCACCTCCCTCGCCCGGTACACCGCATCGAGCTCATCGGAGGCGGTGACCGTCGTCGCGGGGGAGACGGCACGGGCGTTCTCGACCGACGTCGTCGTCGACACGCTGGCACGGGCGCACGCGGTGGTCACCGCCGCGGGCGACGCGTCGGCGTTCGCCGGTCCCTTCTCGCTGGTCGGAGCGGACGGCACCGTCACCGAGCTCGCGCCGGGTGGTGGATCGGCCGCCGATCTCGCCGCCGCGATCAACGCCGCCAAGGCCGGGGTGACCGCCACGGTCGTGCCCGGCGGGCGCGACGCGCAGGGGGCGGCGCTCTCGCGCATCCAGATCACCTCGACCCGCACGGGTGCGGAGGGCGCGTTCAGCCTGCACCGCGGCACCGCGGCCGAGGTCGCGGCATCCGCGTCGATCGACGTCTCGACCGAGCCGGGCGCGGCCGTGCTCGCGCGGGGGACGGATGCCGTCATCCGCCTGTTCGCCGGGACGGCGGCCGAGCAGGTGGTGACGAGCGCGTCCAACACCTTCACCGGCATCGGGGACGGGATCGACATCACGGTGAAGGCGGTCTCGGCCGACCCGGTCACCGTGACCGTGACGCCCGATGCGAAAGCGCAGTCGGATGCCGCCTCGGCGTTCGTGAAGGAGATCGCGACGCTGCTGACCCGCATCGACAACGGATCGAAGGCGACGGTCGCCGCTCCCGGGAAGACGACCACTCTCGGCGTGTTCACCGGCGACAGCACGGTGCGGTCGCTGCGGGCGGCACTCGCCTCCGCCGTCCAGAGCCCGGTCGACGGGGTCTCGCCCTCGACCATCGGCATCAGCGTCGACAAGGCGGGGGCTCTCTCCTTCGACGCCGACCGCTTCGCCGCGGCCATGGCCGAGGATCCGGAGGCGGTGCAGGCGGTCTTCGCCGCGGTCTCGGCCCGCGTGCAGGACACCACGGCGCAGTACTCCGACAAGTACGACGGCCTCGTCACCCAGCGCATCACGGGCCAGCAGAGCGAGGTCAAGACCCTCGAGAAACAGGTCGAGCGCATGGACCTGCGCCTGGACATGCGGCGGGCGACCCTCGAGCGCACGTATGCCGCGATGGAGGTGCGCCTGTCGGGCCTGCAGTCGCGGTCGGACTGGCTCACCTCGCAGCTGTCGGCGTTGACGCCGTCGTCGAAGTAGTCCCCGCATCCCGTCCCCCGAGAAGGAGAACCCCTCGTGCCCACCGCCCTCGAACGCGCCAAGCAGGAGTACCTGGAGCAGCAGGTCAACGCCGCCACCCCGCAGCGACTGGTGACCATGCTCTACGACCGGCTGCTGGTCGACGTCGAGCGGGCCGCCGCGGCGCAGGCCGGGGGAGATGCGGCATCCGCCGGCACCTACCTCACCCACGCGCAGGCCATCATCGCCGAGCTCAGCGGATCGCTCGACGACACGTGGGACGGCTCCGACGGGCTGCGGGCGCTGTACACCTACATCACCGGGCGCCTCATCGTCGCCAACGTCGCGCGCGACGCCGACGCCACCCGCGAGTGCCGCGACCTCATCGCGCCGCTCCGCGACGCGTGGCACGCGGCTGCCGACGCCATCACGCCGGTCTGACGCCCCGTGTCGACGAACCTCGCGGCGTGGAACCGGCTGCTTGACGCGTTCGAACGATCGCTCGACGCCCCCGACGATCCCGCCGACGGTCCGGTCGAGGAACCACCCGGGCCGCCGCCGCCCGAGGTCGTCGAGCGCGCCCGCCTCGTCCTGGAGCGCCAGCGGGCGAGCATCAGCGGCCTGATGGCGGCGCGCGAGAACGTCGCCCGCGAACTCGCCGCGATCCGACGGATCCCCTCGGTCGCCCCCGACGCACCGGTGTATCTCGACGTGGAGGGGTGACACCCGGTTACGCCGTCGCCGTGGCGTCGCGATAGTCGCGCCAGAGCAGGGATCGCTCGACCACACAGCCACGGATCGGCTCGTTCTTTCGACCGGAGTGCCGCGTGCTCGATTCCGTCACCTCAACCGCCCTGTCCAGCGCGCTGGACGGGCTCGCCCTGCGCCAGCGCTCGATCGCGGAGAACATCGCCAACGTCAACACCCCCGACTACCAGGCCAAGCGCGTGCTGTTCGAGGACCGCCTGCGCAGCGCCGTCGAGAGCGGGGTCGGCGGGGTCGCACCGACGGTGGAACGCTCGCTCGAGCCCACCCGCCGCAACGGCAACAACGTCAACCTCGACACCGAGACGCTGTCGAACATCGACACCGTGCTGCGCTACCAGTTCGCGGCGCAGGCGTTGAGCGGCCAGGCGGCATCCATCACCAAGGCGATCGGGCAGGCCTCGGCATGACCTTCGACACCATCGGCATCGCCGGCACCGGGCTGACCGCGCACCGCAAATGGATGGATGCGCTGAGCGACAACATCGCCAACGTCAACACCGCCACCCCGGCGGGGCAGGACATGTTCCGCGAGAAGTACGTCACCGTCGCCGAGGGCACCCGCAGCCCGGGCGTGTACGTCACGGGCGTGCAGGAATCGACGGCCGAGGGGCGCCTGGTCTACGAACCCGACCACCCGTACGCGAACGAGGACGGGTACGTGCAGTACCCCAACGTCGACCTCGGCGACCAGATGAGCATGCTGATCCTCGCCCAACGCGGGTACCAGGCCAACGCCGCCGTGGTGGACCGCGCGAAGACGACCTACGAATCCGCCCTCCAGATCGGGCGGTCGTGATGAGCACTCCGATCGACCCCGTCGCCGCAGGGGGCGTGAGCCCGCTCGCACCGCTCAGCTTCGAGACGACGCCGGCGCCGTCGGGCGTGGGCGCCACCGCGGGTGCGCAGCCGTTCGCCGTCTCGCTCACGGCGGCGGTGGAGAACCTCCAGCAGCTGCAGTCCACCTCCAACCAGCTCGCCGTGCAGGCGGTCACGGGCGACCTCGACGACATCCACAAGGCCACGCTGGCCTCGTCGCGCGCGGGAGTGACGCTGGACCTGATGGTGGCGGTGCGCGACCGCGGCGTCGCCGCCTTCAACGACATCATGAGGATGCAGGCCTGACATGCCCCCGTTCCTTGCGACGACCATCGGCCGCGCGAAGCAGATCGCGGGCGGCTTCACGGTCGCGCAGCGCACCATCGCCGTCATCGGCGCGGCGCTGCTGGTGATGGGCGTGATCGCCCTGGGCAGCTGGCTGTCCAAACCGCAGATGAGCCCGCTGTTCACGGGCCTGAGCGCGACAGACGCGTCAGCCGTGGTCGAGCAGCTGAAATCGGCGGGCGTGCCCTACGAGCTGACCGAGGGCGGAGCGACGATCCTCGTCCCCGACGCGCAGGTCTATCCCCAGCGGCTCACCGCGGCGGCCGCAGGGCTGCCCAGCGACACCAGCGGCGGGTACACGCTGCTGGACAAGATGGGCGTGACGGCGAGCGAGTTCCAGCAGTCCGTCACCTACAAACGCGCCATCGAGGGGGAACTCGCCCGCACGATCGGGGCGATGTCGGGAGTCACCGCGGCATCCGTGCAGCTGGCGATCCCCGAGCAGAGCGTGTTCGTCGCCGAGGAACGGCATCCCACCGCCTCGGTCTTCGTCAAGACGCAGGGCGGCGGATCGCTCACCGAGGACCAGGTCGCGGCGATCGTGCACCTCACGAGCGCCTCGATCCCGGGGATGACGCCCGAGGACGTCGCGGTCACCGACCAGTCGGGCAAGGTGCTCGCCGCCGTGGGAACCGGACTCACCGGTTCCGCGAACACGCAGGCCACCGAGTACGAGGCCAAGGTCGCCTCGACGGTGACGAAGATGCTCGAGACCATCGTCGGCCCGGGCAACGCCACCGTCAGCGTGGCGGCGGACGTCGCGAACTCGACGTCGGAGCGGATGGACGAGACCTACACCGCCCCGGAGGGCGGCGTGATGTCGAACGAGCAGACGAAGACCGAGACCTACACCGGCGGGCAGGGGACGGGCACGGGTGTCCTGGGTCCCGACAACATCGCGGTGCCGAACGCGGCGGGCGGCGGCAACTACCAGGCCGAGGAGTCCACGCGCAACAACGCCGTGAACAAGAGCACCGAGAAGACCACGACCCCCGCCGGCGAGGTGACCCGCCAGACCATCAGCGTCGCCCTGGACCGGGGCGCGGTGAACGGTGTGACCGCGGAGCAGGTGCAGGCGCTGGTCTCCACCGCGGCCGGGATCAACGCCCAGCGCGGAGACACCGTCACGGTCGAGATGGTCGAGTTCAGCCAGACCGGCGCGGCGGCGGCGCAGGCGGCCCTCGACGCGGCCGAGGCGGAGAAGGCGGCGCAGATGCAGGCCGACCTGCTGCGGGCGGCGATCATCGGCGGCTCGATCGTGCTCGCGGCCATCATCCTCGTCGTCGCCCTGCTGGTGCGGCGCCGGATGAAACGGCGCACCCTGTACACCGACGAAGGCCCCATCGAGTACTTCTCGACGATCACCGAGACCGAGGAGCAGAAGCTCAAGAGCCTGAAGGGCCTCGCCGAACCGATCGCCCTGCCCGCGGCCACCCCGCCGACCAAGGTGCTCCCGACCGTCCTGGACATCGAGGAGGAGCCCGAGGCCACGCAGGTGCTGGTGGAGCAGCGACGGCGTGACGTCGAGCTGCTCGCCAAGAACGACCCGCAGAACGCCGCCAAGGCGCTGGCGAGCATGATGGACGAGGCGAGGGTATGAGCCTGTTGCAGACGCGCGTGCCCGCGGAGGACGCGGCCACCGCGGTCAGCCCCACGGCGGCCACCGAGGTGATGCCGGTCGCTCCCGCCGCGCCGGCGATGTCGGGGGTGCGCAAGGCCGCGATCGTCATGCTCAACATGGACCGCGACGTCAGCGCCGAGGTGCTGCGGCACCTCGGCGAGGCCCGCGCGGAACTGCTCGCGGCGGAGCTTGCGCAGCTGGGCGGCATCGACACCGCCGCGATCGCCGCCGCCCTCGCCGACTTCCGCCGCATCGCATCCGGGGGATCCGCCGTCAGCCGCGGCGGCCAGGAATTCGCCACCGGATTGCTCGAGACCGCGTTCGGCCGGGAGAAGGCCGTCGGCATGGTCGGACGGGTGATGTCGCAGGGGGTGGTGTCGTTCGAGTTCCTCAACAGCGCCGACCCGACCCAGCTCGCCACGATCCTCGACGGGGAGATGCCCACCACCGTCGCGGTCGTACTGGCCAACCTGCGCGCCGACCGCGCCGCCGCGGTGCTGGCGGCCCTGCAGGACCCGCTGCGCACCGACGTCGCGCAGGCCATCGCGACCCTGGGGGCGGCCTCGCAGGAGGCGATCGCGGTCGTCGCGGAGTCGCTGCGCGCGCGCACCGGCATCTTCGGCATGCGCGAGGCGCACGAGGCGACCGGGGGCGTGCAGCCCCTGGTCGACATCATCAACCGCTCCGACACCGTGCTCGAGAAGGCCCTGCTGGCCAGTCTCGAGGATCGCGACCACGACCTCGCCGAGGAGGTGCGCAGTCGGATGGTGACCTTCGCCGACATCTCCCGGCTCGAGGACCGCGACGCCCAGCGCGTGCTCCGCGGCATCGATCTGCGCGTGCTCGCCCTGGCGTTGAAGGGCGCCGACGAGCAAGTCGGCGAGGTCATCCGGCGCAACATGACCGAACGCAATCGCGAGAACCTCGCGGAGGAGGCGTCGGCGCTCGGGCCGGTGCGCATGCGGCAGGTCGACGAGGCGCGCGCCGAGGTGGTGCGCATCATCCGCGAGCTCGAGGCGGCCGAGGAGATCACGATCTCGCGCGAAGACGACGACGAACTCATCGAGTGACGCCCTCGACGACGCGCGGAGCGCGACCACCGGTTACCGCGGACGAGAGGCGTCGCGATAGTGGGGCGCGAGCACGGATCGCTCGACGACCTGGCCACGGATCGGCTTCGCCACAACCCGCAGGGTGACCGCCGTGACCGATGCAACCTTCACACCGCTGGTGCCGCCGCGCCTGGGCGGGAGCGTGCCGGACGCTCGCGCGATCAGCGAGAAGGCGCGCGTGCGCGGGTACGCCGACGGGTTCGCGGAGGGGCGTCGGCGCGCCGCGGAGGAGCTCGCGCAGGCCCGCGTCGCGCTCGAGGCGCGCATCGCGCAGCAGGAAGCCGAGGCGCGGGAGACGCTGCGCACGGCGCTCGCCGCGGTGGACGCGGTCCGCACCGATCTCGACGGGCGTCTCGCGGCTCTCGTCGCCGCCGACGCCGAGCGGCTCGAGGAATTGGCGATCGACCTCGCCGAGACGATCCTCGACGGGGAGCTCTCGGATGCCGCGCGCTCGGCCGCGCACGCGATGCGACGCGCCGTGGCCGAGGCCCCCGTCTCGACGTGGGTGCGCGCGCACCTCGCCGAGCGAGACGTGCGCACGCTCCGCGACAGCGCATCGCCGGTCCTGGCGACGGCGGAGGTCGTCGCCTCGGACGCCGTCGACGCGGGCGGGGCGATCGTGGAGCTCGCGGACGCCCGCGTGGACACCCGTGTCTCCTCGGCCCTCGCCCGCGCCCGCGCGGCGCTGCGCAGCGCCGAGGGGGGTGAGCCCGCGTGAGCACCGCCACCGCGTCGTGGCGACGCGTGCTGACCGCCGCGCGACCGGAGCGCGCCGGCACGGTCACGGCCGTGGTGGGTCTCGGGGTCGAGGTGCTCGGCATCCGGGCCGCCGTCGGCGATCGCGTGCGCATCGCGGCGGCGAACGGGCGCGGCGTCGAGGCGGAGGTCGTCGCCGTGGAGGGGGCGCGCTCGCATTGCATGCCCCTGGCGCCGCTCGCCGGGATCACGGCGGGTGCGGCGGTGCACCACGTCGGCGCCGCGGCGCTCGTGCCCACCGGACCCGCGCTGCTCGGGCGAGTGCTCGACGGACTCGGACGCCCCATCGACGATCGGGGACCGCTCGTCGCCGCCCGGCGCGTCGCGCTGGGCAACGACGCACCCAGCGTGCTCGGCCGCCGCCGCATCGATCGTCAGCTCGGCCTCGGGGTGCGCGTGCTCGACACCATGACGCCGGTCGGGGTGGGACAGCGCCTCGGTCTGTTCGCGGGCTCCGGCGTGGGCAAGTCGTCGCTGCTGTCGATGATCGCGCGCGGATCCACCGCGGACGTCACCGTCATCGCGCTCGTGGGCGAGCGCGGTCGCGAGGTGCGCGAGTTCCTCGAAGACGATCTGGGGCCTGAGGGCCTCGCCCGCTCGGTGGTGGTCGTGGCCACCTCGGATCAGCCGGCGATGGCCCGCCTGCGCTCGGCGTTCCTCGCCACGCGCATCGCCGAGGCGTTCCGCGACGAGGGTCGCGACGTCGTGCTGATGATGGACTCGCTCACGCGGGTGGCGATGGCCCAGCGCGAGATCGGCCTGTCGGCGGGGGAGCCTCCGGCGACACGGGGCTACCCGCCCTCGACGTTCTCGGTGCTCGCGGCCCTTCTGGAGCGCGCCGGTACGGGCCCGGCGGGCTCGATCACGGGGCTCTACACCGTGCTCGTCGACGGAGACGACCACAACGAACCGATCGCGGACGCCGCTCGCGGCATCCTGGACGGTCACGTGGTGCTCGACCGCGCCCTCGCGGTGCGCGGGCACTTCCCCGCGGTGGACGTGCTCGGATCGGTCTCGCGGGTGGTGGGCAAGGTGACCACGCCCGATCAACGGCAGCGGGCGGTGATCCTGCGCAGCGTCCTCGCCGCGCGTCGGCAGGCGAACGACCTGATCGACATCGGCGCGTACACGCGGGGGGCGAACCCCCTGGTGGATGCCGCTCTGCTCCACCAGCGCGGAATCGACGCGTTCCTCACGCAATCGATCGACGAGCACTCCACGACGGACGAATCCTGGCGGCATCTGACCGCCCTCACCGAGACCTTCGGAGGCCTGAACCCATGACCTTTCCCCTCGCGGGTCTGCTGCGCGTGCGCGGCGTCCAGGAACGTGTCGCGGCGGAGGACGTCGCCCGCGCGCGCACCGAGGTGCGGGCGGCCGAAGCAGCCGCGGAGCAGGCGGTGTCGAGCCTGAGCGCGATCGCGACGCAGATCGACGACCCCGCGACGTTGCGGGCCATGGCCGCCGCGCGCGCGGCCGGGCAGGCGTCGCTGGCCGACCTGCAGGTGCTCGCGCGCCTTCGGCGGGACGACGCGGCGACCGCCGAAGCGGCGCACGTCGAGGCCCGCCGCGAACTGAAGGGTCTCGAGCGGCTCGAGGGCGCGCACCGGGCGCGCGAGCTCGAGACCGAGGCGCGTGCCGAGCAGAACGCGCTCGACGAGATCGCCACCACGCGCGCCGGTCGCGGCGAGGGGAGCGCGGCGTGAGCGTCGACGGCGTGCTCGGGCGCATCGAGGCGATCACGGGTCAGATCTCCTCGCTGCACCCGTCGTCCGCCACCGCCAAGACCGCCCCCGCGCAGACGACCGCCGCGGGCGGCGTCGCGGAGACCACGGCCACGGCGACGGCCTCGTCGAGCGCTGCGACGCGATTCGCCGACCTCCTCGAAGAGGCCGCGGCGGCCGCGCGGGAGCTCGGCACACCGACCACGTCGGCGACCCCCGCCTCAGCATCGACCGCGACGCGTCCCGCGAGCCAGGGGGATCTCGCGGCGGCGCTGCAGACGCTGTTCGCCGCGGGCACGACCGGAAGCGGCGGGCTCGGCGTCTCGGGCATCGCGTCCACCCTGACGGGACGTGGCGCATGACGCTTCCGCCTCCGCCGGTCTCCGCGCCGGCGAACGCGTTCGTCGCCGGGGCGGCGACCGCGCCCCCGTCGGGTTCCGGTTCCGAGACGGCGTCGGCGTTCGGCGACGCCTTCGCCCGTGCCGCCGACGCGCTCGCGCGGGGCGCCGACGTCCGCGTCCTGCCGGTGTCATCGACGGATGCCGGGGGACCGGCGTCGCCGGAGACCTCCTCTATCGCATCTCCGGCGGGGTCGGGTGACGCGGCGCCCCGCGGGGGAGCGACGTCGGCGGAGAGTGGGGTGGCGGCATCCGCTCGGACGACGTCCGCGGTCGGCGGTCCGTCGGCTCCCGCGACGACGCGCGACGCCGACACGACGGCGCCCGCGAGGGATCATCCGCCGCTGATGACGATGCCGGCGCCCTGGGTCATGCCGCTTCCGCAGGGGGCGGTGCCCGCCGGAGTGCGGCCCGCGCAGGTGTCACCCGCGGAAGCGACGCCCGCGGAGGCGTCGACCACGGGCGGCGCTCCCGCGGCGGTCCCGGCCGCGGGGGCCGTGCCGGCCGGGCTGACCGGTGCGACGACGGCTCAGGAAAAGACCCCCCGGGCCGCGACGCCTACGGTCGCCGCGGATGCCGCCGAGCCGCCGGTGCTGCGGACGATGCCGGTGTGGATCGACGGCGCGCTGCCCGGCAGTGCGCCGGGGGAGGGGGAGCGACCCCGCCCCGTTCTGCGGACGATGCCCGCCGAGGCGACCCTCAGCCCGACCCCGGGGACTTCCGGGGCCGGAAGGGATGCGGAGGCGACCCCGCCCGCGGACGCTCGATGGCCGATCGACGGCGTTCCCGTCGGCGGCGCCCGATTCGGCGGGCGTTCGGAGGACGGGATCATCGCCTCCGCGGAGCTGCCGGCGACAACGGCCACCGCGCCCGCATCGCCCGTCGGGCACGCCGTCGGGGTCGCCCCGCCTGCCGGCGCCGCACCCGCGCCCGCCGGCGCCGCAGCCGCGCCCGCCGGCGCCGCACCCGCGCCCGACGGCGTCGCGACCTCGCCCGTCGGCGTCGCGACCTCGCCTGCCGGCGCCGCACCCGCGCCCGCAGGCGTCGCGACCTCGCCCGTCGGCGTCGCCATCTCGCCCGTCGGCGTTACGACCTCGCCCGCCGCAGCGGCTCCCGCGCCCGTAGCGGTTCCCGTCGCAACGGTTCCGCCCGCGGCCGTGGTGCCGCGTCTCGCCGCGCCGGGGGTTCCGGCGTCCGGCCTCGGTGCGTCGGGTGTCGCTGCATCCGCCGCCCTGTCCGCCGCCGTCGCCGTGCCGGCATCCCTCCCGTCCGCCCCCGCCGCCGGCGCACCCGCCGCCGCCGTTGGGGCTGCCCGCGCCGGCGCACCCGCCCCCGCCGGCGCACCCGCCCCCGCCGGCGCACCCGCCGGCGTGCCCGCCCCCGCCGCCGTCGCCGTGCCGGCACCCCTCCCGTCCGCCCCCGCTGACGCACCCGCCCCCGCCGCCGGGGCCGCACCCGCCGCCGAGTCTCCCGCGCTGACGGGGCGAACGGTCTCGCCCTCTGCCCCGCCCACCGCCGACCCGCGCCCCGCATCGACCGAACAGACGGCGGGGGCGCACGGAGCGTCGACCGTGCCCGTCGGCGATGCCGAGCCGCCCACCCCGGTCGCGCCGTCACCGGCGCCCGTGCTCGCCCCCGTCGGCGGCCAGTCGGCGCCCGCATCCGCCGTGGTACCCGCGCCCGCCCCCGCACCGGGCGCCGCCGTCGTCTCCGCTGCGGCATCCGCGCCCCCGCGCACCTCCGCGGGCTCCGCCGTCCCCGCGCCGCTCACGCCCGCCGTCGGCGGCGCCGAGACCGCGGGGACCGCCGCCGCCTCGGCGGTCTCCGCTCCCGCCGCGACCCCGGTCGCGCCCGCGACACCGCCGCCGCCGACGGAGGCCGCGGTCCCGCGCGCGGTCGCGGCGCAGGTCGCGCCCGCGATCGTGCATCTCGCCCAGCGTCCGGCGGGGGTGCACGAGCTCGTGCTCACCGTGCACCCCGACGCCCTCGGCCCGGTCACGGTCCGCGCCCGCATCGGCGCGGGCGGAGACGTGCGCGTCGAGCTCTCGGGAGCGACCGACGCGACACGCGAGATCCTGCGGAGCATGGTCTCCGATCTGCGGCGGGACCTCGCCGCGATCGTGCCCCACGCCCACCTCGCGGTGGGGCCGGGGGCCGGAGACAGCGGTGCGGGCGATCGCGGCCCGTCCGCCGGGTCGGGCGGTGCGCCCTCCGATGCCCAGCCCGACCCGCGCGACCGCGCCCGCGCGTCTGCGTCCCCCGCTTCCGACCCCCGGATCCCCCCGATCGGCGCGGCCGCGTCGCTCGACGTCGCCCGCGCCGGCGGGCTCGACATCTTCGCCTGAGAGGACCCCCCATGACCGTCGACGCCGTCACCGCCACAGCGAGCCCGTTCGCGACCGCTTCCCCCACCCCCGCGGCTCCGAAGAAGGAGCTCGACAGCGAGGTGTTCATGAAGCTGCTCGTCACGCAGTTGACGAACCAGGACCCGTCCACCCCGATGGACACCAACCAGATGATCTCGCAGACGACCCAGCTGGCCATGATGGAGCAGCTCACCGCGATGAGCCGCAACAGCTCCGAGGCGTTCGCCCTCAACATGCGGCAGGCGGCCACCGCCCTGATCGGCCAGCGGGCCGGCTACCTCGACGCGGCCGGCGCCCCGGCTTCGGGGATCGTCTCGAAGGTGTCCTTCGAGGGATCCATCCCGCAGGTCACGATCGGCGACGTCACCGTGGCCCTCGACGCGATCACCTCGGTCACCCCCGCCACCTCCGCGACCCCCTGACGACCACCGTCCTGACGACCACCCCCTGACCTCCACCGCTCGACCACCCACACGAAAGAGACCCTCATGCTCCGTTCGCTCTTCTCCGGGATCTCCGGACTCCGCTCCCACCAGACGATGCTCGACACCACTGGCAACAACATCGCCAACGTCAACACGGCGGGCTTCAAGGGCTCCTCGGTCCTCTTCGAGGACTCGCTCTCACAGGTCGTCGGCGAAGCCGGCATCCCGGATGCCGCGAACGGCGGTCGCAACCCCGCGCAGGTGGGTCTCGGCGTGCAGGTCGGCGGCATCCGCACCAACTTCGCCCAGGGGGCGGCCCAGACCACCGGCCGCGGCAGCGACCTGATGATCCAGGGCGACGGGTTCTTCGCGGTGCGCTCGGGCGGGGAGACCCTCTACACCCGCGCGGGCGGCTTCTCGTTCGACGGTCAGGGCAAGATGGTCACCGCCGACGGCTCGCTCGTGCAGGGCTGGTCGGCGCAGAACGGGGCGGTCGACACCGGTCAGGTGCCCGGTACCATCTCGATCCCGCAGGACCTCGTCTCGGCCGCCCGGGCGACCACGACCTCGACCGCGACCGGCAACCTGCCCTCCACCGCCGCGGTCGGAACGCAGCTCGTGCGCGACATCGCGGTCTACGACGCCCAGGGCACGAAGACCTCGCTGAGCCTGACGTTCACGCGCACGGCCGCCGGCTGGGACGTCGCCGAGCCCGTCAGCGGAGCGACCGGTGCCCTCGCCTTCACCGACGGACGTCAGACCGCCGGTCTCACGCTGAACGCCGGGGGGATCGCCGTCGACCTCAGCGCGGTGACCGGCTTCGCCGACATGAGCACCGTCGCCCTCACCGGCCAGAACGGCGCCGCCGCGGGCACGCTGAAGTCCTACGCGATCACCGCGGACGGCTCGATCGTGGGCACCTTCAGCAACGGGCGCACCGAGACCCTCGCGAAGATCGCCATGGCGACCTTCGCCAACGCCGAGGGGCTCGAGAAGGTCGGCGGCACGGCCTACCGTGCGAGCGTCAACAGCGGAGAGGCGCAGATCGGCGAGGCAGGGCAAGCCGGTGTCGGCTCGCTGCTGTCCGGCGCGCTGGAGATGAGCAACGTCGACCTCTCGCAGGAGTTCACCAACCTCATCGTCGCGCAGCGCGGCTTCCAGGCGAGCGCGCGCGTCATCACCACGAGCGACGAGGTGCTGCAGGAGCTGACCAACCTCAAGCGCTGATCCCGCGATCGCCACCCGCGCGGCCCGCCCGAGTTACCCCGGGCGGGCCGCGTCGCGATAGTCCGCCCCGTCCCCTCCCGCAGCGAAAGCCGAGACCGTCCCCGAATGATCACGCTCACCCGCCTCGACCACACGCGGTTCGCGGTGAACCCCGATCTCATCGAGCGCGTGCACGAGTCTCCCGACACGACCCTGCACATGGTCGACGGCCGGGTGTACAACGTCGAGGAGAGCCTCGACGAGCTGATCGCGCGGATCGTGGCCTACCGGGCGCGCGTGCTCGCCGCGGCGTCCGCGCTCTCGGCTCCCGCCGCCCAGGACTGACCGACGTGGACATCGCATTCATCATCGGCGTGGTCGCCGCCTTCGGCGCGCTGTACGCCATGATCACGATGGAGGGCGCGTCGCTGAGCGCGCTGTTCCTCCCCGCCCCCATGATCCTTGTGCTCGGGTCGACCATCGGCGTCGGCATCGCCAGCCACACCCTGCGTGACGCGATCGCCGCCTTCGGCTCCCTCGGTCGTATGGTGCGCGGCCCGCGGTCCACCCCTTCCGCCGTCATCCCGGTCCTCGTCGGCTACGCCGAGAAAGCCCGCACAGACGGGCTGCTGCGCCTGGAGGAGGAGCTCGACTCCGCCCCCGACGACTACACGCGTCGCGCGGTGCAGGCCCTCGCCGACGGGGTGGATGCCGAAGACCTGCGCACTCTGATGCTCGACGAGATCGACTCGGAATCGGCGCGCAACCGCGTCTCGGCGAAATTCTTCGCCTCGCTCGGCGGATACGCGCCCACGATCGGCATCGTCGGCACGGTCGTCTCGCTCACGCACGTGCTCGAGAACCTCAGCAAGCCCGACGAGCTCGGGCACATGATCGCCGCGGCCTTCGTCGCCACGCTCTGGGGTCTGCTCTCGGCCAACTTCATCTGGAACCCCATCGCGGGCCGGCTGAACCGCATGGCCACCCTCGAGCAGGAGCGGATGACGCTGGTGTGCGAGGGCATCCTCGCGATCCAGGCGGGGAGTCCGCCTCGGTTGCTCGAGGAGCGTCTGCTCGCGATGACGACCTCCGCCCCGGCGAAGAAGAAGCCACCGCGCGCCGACGCCGCCCCCGCGGTGGAGGACGCCGCGTGACGAGCGCCCGGCGCGCGGGCGGACGGGGGCATGAGGATGCCGCGCACGACGAGCCCGACGAGCGATGGGCCGTGTCGTACGCCGACATGGTGACCGTGCTGATGTGCCTGTTCATCGTGCTGTACGCCGTGTCGGTCGTCGACGAGACGAAGTACGACCAGCTCAAGAACGGCCTCGCGGCTGCATTCGGCCAGTCGCAGGTGGAGGGCGGCGGCGATCTCACCGAGGGGCTGGTCATCCCGCCCGAGCTGCTCGACGACAACGGCGTGCGCGATGTCGCGGCACGCGCCGCGCAGGAGCTGGACGGCCTCGAGAAGATGCGTCAGCAGATCACCGACGCCCTGGCATCCCAGGGTCTGCAGGACACGGTCGACTTCGTCATCGACGACCGCGGCCTGAAGATCGGACTGGTGGGGGCCGAGACGTTCTTCGCCGACAACCGGGCGGATCTGAGCGAGAAGGCCGATCGCGTCCTCAGCCTGATCGGCGACGTGCTCGCGGCCACCGACAACCAGATCAGCATCGAGGGCCACGCCGATCACCGCGCCGCCGTCCCGCCGTTCGAGAGCAACTGGGAGCTCAGCAGCGGACGCGCGACGAAGGTGGCGCGCTTCCTCGTCGAGCAGAAGAGCATCGCCGGCACGCGCGTCCAGGCGGTGGGGTTCTCCGACCAGCGTCCGATCGTCGTCGGCGACAGCGTCGAGGACCTCGCCGCGAACCGCCGCGTCGACATCGTCGTGCTGTCCACCGCCGACGAGCAGGTGCGCTCCCTCATCCCCGGCCTCGTGCAGGCCGCCGCGCAGAGTTGACCCGTGAACAATCCCCTGGAGGACAGGCCATGACGACAGCGGCCGTTCGCGACGACCCCCTTCGTCGCTATCCCGCGTACGACTTCAGTCGACCGGCGCAGCTGGGCCGCGAGCACACGCGCCAGCTCGAGGCCGCGTTCGAGACGTTCGCGCGCCAGTGGGCCTCGCAGCTGACGGCCAAGGTGCGCCTGCGCACCCACCTCGTCCCGGAGGGGCTCGAGCTGGTGTCGTACCAGGAGTACGCCGACACCCTCCCGACGACCACGGCCATGGTGGCCGGCTCCACCGCGGGGCGCGAGGAGCCCTGCGTCGTGCAGTTCGGTCTCGACAGCGCGCTGGCCTGGGTCGTGCAGATGCTGGGCGGGAAGCCCGGTGGAGGCGTCGAGGCGCGCACGCTCACGCCGATCGAGACGGCGCTGATCCTGCAGGTGATGGACGGTACCTTCGAACTGCTCAGCGCGTGCATGGGCCCGCTGCTGCCGGGGGCGGTGACCTTCTCGGGACTGCACTACAACCCGCAGTACATGCAGGTCATCTCGCCGGGGGAGGCCGTCATCGTGGCGCGCTTCGCGATGAGCGCGGGCGAGGCCCGCAGCACGGCGACGGTGATGCTCCCGGCCGCGATCGTCGTGGACCAGCTCGCCGAGAGCGACCGTCACGCCGCCAACGCCCACCGCGACGGCGCGATGCGCGACCAGCTGAACGACACCCCGCTCGAGGTGTCATTGCGCATCTCGCCCCGGGTGATCGGCGCCGGCGAGGTCCTCGACCTGGCGCCCGGCGACCTGCTGCGCTTCGCCCACCCCGAGACGAAACCGTTCGAACTCGTCGTCGGCGACACCCCGATCGCCCGCGCGGTCCCGGGGGCGCAGGGCTCGCGCCTCGCCTGCACCATCACCACCATCCACGAGGAGAAGACCCGATGAGCACCTTCCACGCCGCCGCCATGGCCGCCGCGATCGCGGCGAAGCTCCCCTTCGCGTTCCCGGTGCTCCCCGCCCCCTCGACCGATCCGGGGGCCACCGGTCGCGCCGTGGCCGTCGCCTTCGTCGGTGCCCCCGGCGCCACCGTCGCGATCCAGGTCGCCGACGTCGCGACGCTCGACGACGGCTCCGCCGGGAGCGCCCTCGCCGACCGTCTGCATCCCGTGTTCGAAGCGGCGGTCGCCGTGCTGGGCGCCGGCACGCTCGGCGACGGCGAGGAGGTCGACGCGGCGGGGGTGTTCACGGTTCCCGGCGCCCAGGTCTTCGACCTCGTGCGCGAGGACGGCTCGGTCGTCGCGCGCGCGGCGATCCGCATCGACGACGCCGCGGCGGCGGCCCCGGCCGCCCCCACGCGCATCAGCCGCATCGCCGGCGTCGAGATGGAGCTCGTCGTCGAGATCGGCCGCACGCGCATGGCGGTGCGCGACGTGCTCTCGCTCGAACCCGGTCGGGTGGTCGAGCTCGACCGCGCGGCCGGCTCACCCGCCGACATCACCCTCAACGGACGCCTGATCGGTCACGGCACCGTCGTGGTGGCCGACGGCGATTACGCGGTGCGCGTCGAGCGCATCATCGACCAGGCGGAGACCGCATGAGCGGCGACGAGCTGCTCCTGGCGCTGCGCACGATCGTCTCGCTCGCGGCCGTCGTCGGGCTGCTGCTGTTCCTCGGCCGTCGGCTGCAGAAGGGGCAGGCCGCGGGCGGCAGCCCCTTCGCAGCGCTCGTGCCGCGTCGCCTGGGCCGTCTGCGCGAGCTCACCGGCGCGCGTGCCGCCGCCGCTCCGCGCGCCAAGGCGGAGAAGATCACGCTCGTCGCCCGCACCACCCTCGGCGCCAAGGCGCAGCTCGTCGTCGCCGAGTTCGGCGGCATCCGCTACGTCCTGGGCGTGAGCGAGAAGGGCATCGACGTCGTCGACACCCAGGAGGCCCCGACGGCCGCGGTCGACGCGTCCGAGGTGGACGCGTCCGGGGACGACGCGTCCGAGAACGTGATCTCGCTCGCCGACGCCGGCGGGGCCCGCGGGGAGGATGCCGGGACGAGCACCGCCGCCTGATCGGGCCGCGTGGTCGGTTACGCCCGCCGCCACCGTCGCGATAGTCGGTCGCGAGCACGGATCGCTCGCACCCCTGGCTACGGATCGGCCTCGACACCCTCGCGAAAGTGCCGTCGTGCCCGCATCCCCCTCCCGCGCCGTCGCGGTGCGCGTGGATCGCCGGGATCCGCGGCGACGGACGCACGTCGCGGGGTGGGCGGCCGCGGGCGTCGCTGCGCTCGCGCTCGTCGGCGCGCTCGACCTGCTCACGGCGCACAGCGCGTCCGCCGCGACCGGGGAGTCCGGCGGCATCAGCATCAACGGGATCAACGGGTCGCCCTCCGACAGCATCACCACGCTGCTCGGCATCACGGTGCTCAGCGTCGCCCCGGCACTGCTGCTGATGATGACCAGCTTCACGAAGATCTTCGTCGTGCTCGCGCTCACTCGGAACGCGCTGTCGCTTCCGTCCATCCCGCCCAACCAGGTGCTCGCGGGCCTCAGTCTTTTCTTGACGCTGTTCATCATGTGGCCGGTGCTCGCCGACATCAATCAGGTGGCCGTCACGCCCTTCACCTCCGGGCAGATCGACTTCGGTCAGGCCTTCGACGCGGCCCAGCAGCCGCTGCGCACGTGGATGCTGCACTTCACGCGCGAGGAGGACATCGCCCTGATGCACCGCGCGGCGCAGATGGACAACCCGGCGGCGCCCGACAGCATCCCGCTGTACACGCTCATCCCGGCCTTCATGCTGAGCGAGCTGCGGGCGGCGTTCGTGATCGGCTTCATCGTCTTCATCCCGTTCCTGATCATCGACCTCGTCGTCTCGAGCGCCCTGATGTCGATGGGCATGATGATGCTCCCGCCGGTCATGATCTCGCTGCCGTTCAAGATCCTGCTGTTCCTCCTCGTCGACGGGTGGGGGCTGGTGATCACCTCGCTGGTGCAGTCGTATCGGGGTGCCGGATGAAGCCCGAGGCGGTCATGGACATCGGCCTGAGCGCCCTGATGCTCGCGGCGAAGCTGAGTGCGCCGCTGCTCATCACGGCGCTGGTCGTCGGCTTCGCGATCTCGCTGCTGCAGTCGATCACGCAGGTGCAGGAGATGACGATGTCGTTCGTGCCGAAGCTCATCGCCGTGGGCATCGCGCTGCTGGTGTGCGGCAACTGGATGATCGCCGAGAGCATCGCGTTCACGAACGAATTGTTCGCGCGAATCCCCTCGTTGCTGAACGGCGGCGGATGAACCTCGCGATCGACTTCGTGTGGCTCGAGGCCACGGCCCTGGCCATCGTGCGCATCACGGCGTTCCTGGTCATCGCTCCGCCCTTCAGCCACGGGGCGATCCCACTGCGCATCCGCGCCATGCTCGGCGTCGGCCTGGGCCTGGCCGTCTCACCCGTCGTCGTCGCCGGCTATCAGCGCCTCGACGCCGGCGGGTTTCTGCTCGCGCTCGCCGGTCAGGTGCTCGTGGGCAGCCTGCTCGGCTTCCTCGTGCTCGTGCTGTTCAGCGCGGTGCAGAGCGCCGGCTTCCTCGTCGACACCTTCGGCGGCTTCCAGCTCGCCCAGGCTTACGACCCCGGGATGAACGTCAACGGCGCCCAGTTCACGCGCCTGTTCCAGATGACGGCGATCCTTCTGCTCTTCGCCTCCAACGGCTATCAGCTCGTGCTCGGCGGTCTGTTCCGCTCGTTCGACGCCGTCTCCGTCGCCGGGACCATCGACCTCGGACGACCCGCCGAGGTGCTCACCGACGCGGTCGGGCAGATGCTCGTCAGCGCCGTGCAGATCGCCGGCCCGCTGCTGATCGTGCTGTTCCTCGCGGACGTGGGCCTCGGGCTCGTCTCCCGCGTCGCACCGGCGCTGAACGCGTTCGCCCTCGGCTTCCCCATCAAGATCGCGCTGACCCTGCTGCTGGTCGGATTCGTCTTCACCGCCCTCCCGGCCATCGTCTCCTCGCTCGCGGGCGACGCCGCGCAGGTGCTGATCGGGGTGACGCGATGAGCGGGACCGATACGGGGGAGCGCACCGAGAAGGCGACCCCGGAGCGCCTGCGCAAGGCGATCCGCAAGGGGCAGATCGGCCGGAGCCAGGACTTCACGGCGTGGGTGTGCATCGGCGCCGCGGGCGTGATGATCCCGTCCACGGTGGATGCCGCGTCCCGAGCCGTGTCGCAGCCCCTGGGGGCCCTCGCCGCGGTGGCGCGCGACCCGGATCCCGCGCGGGCGATCGAGGCGATCGGCCACGCCGTCGGCACGGTCGGCGAGGTACTCGCCCCGCTGCTCGTCGTGGTGCTGGTGGCCACGACCGCCACGGCCATCGCGCAGGGCGGCATCCGGTTGCGCGGCATCCCGACGCGCGTCGAGCAGTTCGACATCGTGGCGGGACTGAAACGCACTGTGGGCAAAGCAGCCCTGTGGGAGGGCGCGAAGGCGCTGCTGAAGACGGCCGCCATCGGCGCCGCCCTGTGGATCGTCGTCGCCGGCCTCGTCCCCGTGCTGATGGGCAGCGGCCGTCACACCGTCGGCTGGCTCCTGGAGCTGGCCGGCGGGGGAGTGGCGACCCTGTTGCAGGTCGCGGTGGCCGTGGGCCTGCTCCTCGCCGCGATCGACGTCTTCGTGGTGATGAAGCGCAACCGCCAGCACACGCGCATGACGAAGCAGGAAGCGCGCGACGAGCACAAGAAGAGCGAGGGCGACCCGCTCATCAAGTCGCAGCGTCGAGCGCGTCAGATGGCGGTGAGCCGCAACCGCATGATCGCGGCCGTCGCCGACAGCGACGTCGTCCTTCTGAATCCGACGCACATCGCCGTGGCCTTGCGCTACGAGCCGGGCCGGTCGGCCCCGCGCGTGGTCGCGAAGGGCGCCGGGGTCATCGCGCAGAAGATCCGCGAGCGCGCCGAGAGCGCGAAGGTGCCGATGGTGCGCGATGTCGCGCTCGCGCGGGCGCTGCACGCGGCGGTGGACGTGGGGCACGAGATCCCCGAGCACCTCTACACCGCGGTCGCGCAGGTGCTCGCCTTCGTGCAGCAGCTGCACAAGAGGGGGTCGCGGGCGGGAACGCACACCATGCCCCCCGCGGCCCTCGTCGGGCGCGAGCTGTGACCGCGCGCCCCGAGGCCGCGCGCCGAGCGACCGCGCGCCCGGCGACGAACCGACCCGGCCACGGGAACACCACGAGAGAGCGGGAATAATGATCGGTGGAGTGCTGTCGAAGGGCGCCGTCCCCCTCGGCGTCGTGGGGATCATCCTGCTGCTGATCGTGCCGATCCCGGCGGCGCTGCTCGACGTGCTCATCGTGTCGAACATCGCCTTCGCGCTGCTGATCCTGCTCACGGCGATGTTCGTGAAGAAGCCGCTCGACTTCTCCGTCTTCCCGAGCCTGCTGCTGGTGGCGACCCTGTTCCGGCTCGGTCTGAACGTGGCGTCCACGCGCCTGATCCTGGGCGAGGCGCACGCCGGCCAGGTCATCGCGGCGTTCGGTCAGATCACGATCAGCGGTTCGTTGGTCATCGGTGCGGTCATCTTCCTCATCCTGGCCGTCATCCAGTTCGTCGTCGTCACCAAGGGCGCGGAGCGCGTCGCGGAGGTCGGCGCCCGCTTCACCCTGGATGCCATGCCGGGCAAGCAGATGGCCATCGACGCCGACCTGAACGCGGGCCTCATCACCGACGAGGAGGCCCGCCGCCGGCGCGCCGAGGTCGCCGCCGAGTCGGACTTCTACGGCGCGATGGACGGAGCCAGCAAGTTCGTCAAGGGCGACGCGATCGCCGGCATCGTCATCCTGATCATCAACTTCGCCGGCGGCATCGTCATCGGCATGACCATGCACGGCATGAGCATCGACAAGGCGCTCGAGACGTACAGCCTGCTGACGATCGGCGACGGGCTCGTCACCCAGATCCCGGCTCTGCTGATGGCCGTGTCGACGGGCATGATCGTCACGCGCGAGAACGCCGAGGCCGAGCTCGGCCGGGCCGCGGGGCGCCAGCTGCTCCAGTCGCGCAACGCGCTCATCATCACGGCGATCGCGGCGCTGGGGATGGGGCTCATCCCCGGGATGCCCTTCCTGGCCTTCCTCGCGATCGGTGCGGCCCTGCTCTTCGCGGCGTCGCGCGTGAAGGCGAACGCGGATCGGGCCGCGGCCGACGAGGCCGACGCGCAGGCGCAGCTCGCCGTCGAGGCCGCGGCGGAGCGGCCGGACGACCTCATGGACACGATGCGCGTCCACGCGCTGGAGATCTCGCTCGCCCCCGACATCGTCGACCTGGCCGCGGGAGGGCAGGGCGACCTGCTCACCCGGGTGAAGGCGCTTCGGCGCAAGGTCGCCCTCGAGCTCGGCGCCCTCATGCCGCCGGTGCGCACGCGCGACAACGTCGAGCTGCCGTCCGAGACCTACGCGATCCTCGTCGCCGGCGTCGAGGCGGGCCGGGGGATCGTGCCCCGCGGGCACGTGCTGGCCCTCGGGACGGGGCTGGAGGGCCTGCCCGGGACGGCGGTGGTCGACCCGGTGTTCGGCCTCGAGGGCAAGTGGGTGCGCACGGAGATGTCGCACGCGGCCGACCTGGCCGGGGCGACGGTCATCGACCGATCCAGCGTCATCATCACCCACCTCTCCGACATCGTGCACGCGCACGCGCACCGGCTGCTCTCGCTCGAGGACGTGCGTCAGCTCACCGAGCACCTGAAGCAGACGAACCCCGCAGCCGTCGAGGAGCTCACCCCGACCCTCCTTCCCCTCGCCGTGGTGCAGCGGGTGCTCGCGAGCCTCCTCGCCGAGCGCGTGTCGATCAACGACCTCGGACGCATCTACGAGGCCCTCGCCCTCCGCGCGAAGTCGTCGACCGAGATCCCCTCCCTCGTCGAGGCCGCCCGCAGCGCCCTCGGCCCGGCGATCGCCGCGCGGTTCGCCCGCGAGGGGCGCCTGCGCGTCGTCATGTTCGACCCCGTGCTCGAGCAGCAGATGCTGGAGGGGCTCCGGCAGGTCGAGGGGCGTCCGCAGATCGTGCTGAGCGCCGAGGCGACGATGCAGCTGCTCGAAGGGATCCGCCGCACCGTCGGAGAGCTCGACCCCGCGGGCGCGGAGCCGATCCTGGTGTGCGCGCCGTCGCTGCGCCAGGGGGTGCGCGCCCTCGTGTCGGGGCAGGTCGCGGGGATGCCGATCCTGTCGTACGACGAAGCCGCGATCGGCGGTTTCGCGACCGACGTCGTCGGCGTCGTGCGCCTCGAGCAGGTCGCCATCGGCTCCGTATGAGGTGCTGAATCCGCTCGTCATCGAACGGAAAAGGTATATTCGTCGGCAGGACGGCGCTCCGCGCAGAAGCCAGGGAAGGCGGTCACTCCGACATGCTCGTACTCACTCGACGACCCAACGAGAGCATCATGATCGGCGACGACGTGACGGTCACCGTGCTGGGGGTGACGGCGACGGGCGTGCGCATCGGCATCGACGCTCCCCGCGACACCCGCATCCACCGCAGCGAGATCGTGGTCGCCGTCGGTACCGAGAACCACGACGCCCTGAGGGCGGCCCGTTCCGACGAGGCGCAGAACGCCCTGCTGACGGCGCTTCGCGCGTCGACGCCGGCCGAGTAGGCCGCGCGCCGGCGGGCCGTCGCAGCACGGGCCCCGGCCGGGGCGGGTTACTGGGGCGTCGCCGCGTCGCGATAGTGGCTGTCGTGACGGGTGGACCTGTCACGACGACTCGACCCGAACGAGGAGACCCCGTGGCCGCCACCGACCTGAGCATGCAGCTGCTGCGTCAGCGTGAGCTGCTCGAGCTCATGCTGTTCAAGCTCGAGGAGCTCGAGATGCTCGTGACGACCGGGCGCACGCGCTGGGTCCAGCACGCCACGACCGAGGTCGAGCGCGTCGCGAAGGCCCTCGCCTCGGGGGCGATCCTGCGCGACACGATGTTCGTCGACGTCGCGACGGAGTGGGGCGCTCCGGAGGCGACCACGCTGCGCGAGCTCGTCGAGATCGCGCCGACCGAGGCGTGGCGCGAGGTCATGGGCTCCCACCACGCGGTGATGACCGGACTCGCCGACGAGATCGCCCAGAAGAGGAACACCGTCAATCAGCACCTGCGCACGGCACTGCGCGTGACGCAGGAGACGATCGCCGGGCTGGGCGAGCCCACCGGCGAGTACGCCGCGAGCGGGGCGCTCGTCGGCGGTGGCGGATCGCGTCTCCTCGACGTGCAGGTCTGAGCGCATGTCGACCTTCGCCGGACTCCAGGTCGCCGCGTCGGGCCTCGCCGCCGCGCGCGCCGGCATGACCGTCACCGGGCAGAACATCGCCAACGAGACCACCACCGGGTACACCCGCCAGCGCCTCGAGCAGACCTCGGTCGCGCCCGCCGGCACCGTCGCGGCGTGGGGATCGGGCCTGAACGTCGGCGGCGGCGTCGCGGTGACGGGCGTGGCGCGGCTGGGCGACGAGGTGCTGGACGCACGCGTGCGCGATGCGCTGTCGGCATCCGGGTTCTGGTCGACGCGCGCCGCCGCTGCGAGCGCGGCGGAGGCCGTGCTCGCCGAGCCGACGAAAGACGGTCTCGCCGCGAACCTCAACCGATTCTGGGCGGGCTGGGCCGATCTGGCGAACACCCCCGAGCCCGCCGCCGCGCAGGTGGTGCTGACCAACGCCTCGGTGCTGGCCGCGCAGATCGCCTCGGGCTACGACAGCGTGGTGGGGCAGTGGAACGACCTGCGCGCTCAGGTCGATCGGCAGATCGCCGACGTCAACGTCACGGCGGCCCAGGTCGCGACCCTGAACGGGCAGATCCGCACGGCGCTGCAGTCGGGGCGCTCGGCCAACGAACTCATCGACCAGCGCAACGTGCTGGCGCAGCAGCTGTCCACTGTCGTGGGGGCCACCGGACGGCTCGAGGACGACGGCACGATGACCCTCCGCCTCGACGGCAACGCGCTGGTCGCGGGCGATTCCAGCCGCGCCCTGGCCGTGGCGGGACCGCGCGAGATGACCGATCCCGCGCGCCTCTCGATCTCCTGGACCGACCGTCCCGACGTCCCCGTCGCCGTGACCGGCGGGTCGGTCGGAGGTGCGCTGAGCGTCCTCGCACCGGCATCCGAGGGGGGCACGCTGGCGGCGGTCGCCGACGCCTACAACGCGGTCGCGACCTCGCTCGCGACCGCGGTCAACGGCATCCATCGCTCCGGTCAGACCGCGACGGGCGCCGCCGGTGGGGATTTCTTCTCGGTGGATGCCACGGGTCCGGCCGCACGCGGACTGCGGGTCGTGCCGACGGGGCTCGACCAGCTCGCCCTCGCGGCACCGGGAGCGGGTGCGCGGGACACCTCGATCGCCGATCGCCTCTCGGTGCTCGGAACCTCTCCCACCGGTCCGTCGGCGACGTGGTCGAGCTTCGTGACGGGGTACGGCGTGGCGGTCGGGGGAGACGTGCAGCGCGCTGACACGGCGGATCGCAGCGCGATCGCGGCGATCAGCGGGCAGCAGTCGCAGGCCTCGGTCGACGGCGACGAAGAGACCATCAACCTCCTGAAGTACCAGACCGCGTATCAGGCGGCGGCCCGCGTGCTGACCGCGGTGGACGAGGCCCTCGACCTGCTCATCAACCGCGTCGGCCTCGTGGGCCGCTGACCCCGGAGTGGCCATGATCGGACGCATCACCAGCAGCACCGTCAATCAGCAGGCGCTGCGCACCCTGCAGGCGGGCCTCGCCGACCGGGCGCGGCTGCAGGATCAGGCGACCTCGCAGCGCGCCATCCGCACCTCCAGCGGCGATCCGGCGGCCGCCGCCGCGATTCTGGGGGTGCACGGCGAGCAGGCGCGCACGTCGCAGTACGCTCGCAACATCAGCGACGGTCTCGCCTGGGTGACCACCGCCGACACGGCGCTGGGAGCGAGCATCGACCTGCTCAACCGCGCGCGCGACCTCACCGCCCAGGGCGCCAACTCGGGCGCGTTAAGCGCGTCGGCCCGGGAATCGATCGCCGCCGAACTCGACAGTCTCAGCACCGAGCTGCTGTCGCAGGCGAACACGACGGTGCTCGGACGTACGGTCTTCGCGGGGACGGACGACAGCGGCTCGGCCTTCGACCCGGCGACCTTCGCGTTCTCGGGCACGAGCGGTGCGGGGGTCCAGCGGCGCCTCTCCGACGGCGAGCAGGTGCGTGTCGACCTCGACGGCGCGCAGGTGTTCGGCGAGGGTACCGACAGCGTCTTCGCGGCTCTGCGCGCGATCGCCGCCGATCTGCGCGCGGGCGAGGAGGTCGGACCGCGATTGGCCACCATCGACGCGCACCTGAAGGAGTTGGCGACGGCGCGGGGTGTCGCCGGGGCCCGCCAGGCCCAGATCGAGAGGGCGTCGGCGGCGAACACCAGCGTCGCCGTCGACCTCGAGGCGCGCCGCGCCGAGGTCGAGAACGTCGACACCCTCGAGGTGTACATCGCCCTGCAATCCGCCGAGCTCGTGTATCAATCCGCCCTGCAGGTGACCGCGAAGACCCTGCAGACCAACCTCCTGGAGTTCCTGCGATGACCACCTCCCCGACGACCGCCCCCGGGACCACCGCCGAGCTCGGCGATCTCGACGTGGAGTTCGCGGCATCCCTTCCGGGGCTCGGCCCGCTCACCTCTTTCCGTCTCGCGCGCATCGAGGGCGCCCGGGGGCTGTACTCGCTGCGCTCGAGGGGCGACGAGGTGCGGCTGTTCCTCGTCGACCCCGCGACCGTGGTCGCGGACTATCGCCCGCGCATCACCGCCGGGATGCGCGGAGAAGTCGGTGCCGACGAGGATGACGTCCGCCTGTTCGTCGTGGCCAATCCCTCGGAGGAGGGGGTGTTCGTGAACCTGCGTGCGCCCGTCCTCATCAACGCGCGGACGGGATCGGCGGCGCAGCTGATCTTCGAGGACACGTCGTACCCTCTGCGCGCGCAGCTGGGGACGGCCTGACCGCCGGCGTACCCCGAGCCGCACGGGCGACCGCGGGGATCCGCGGCGAAACATCTCGCGCGGAAGGTGCTGCGAGGCGCTAAGATCATCACGAAAACGAGCAGAAACCGACGAGCACCGCAACCCGAATGCGGTGTGCGCCCTCCCGAAGGGGCGCGGGTCGGAGTCAGCCCGCGGTGCGTGACCTCGGTTCCGAGGGGCGTCGGCGGCGAGACCGGCAGTGCGCACGCGCCGCCGGAGCGTCCGTCGCGTCCGCGGAGACGGGCCACCTCGGCGGGCGACGACGCGTACCGCCGGCGTCTTCACCCGAAGGATCCGCTCACGCGTCGCAGCACGGTCCACCTGTCGTCCCCGTTCGGCAACCCCGATGCCGGTCGGAGGGTCGACACATACGCTCGTTCACGAGCAAGAGCATTGGATGGTGAAGATATGCCTGTCACGAGGTCCGAAGAGCCCAAGGTGAGCAAGCGCGAGTTCGTCCAGCGGGTGTCCAAGCGCGCGGGTCTGTCCCTGCGGACGACCCAGCTCGCGTACGACGCGATCTTCGAGGAGATCCTCGAGCTGGTCAACGCGGGCAACCGCGTCACGCTGACCGGGTTCGGCAAGTTCTACGCACAGCCGCACAAGGGGCACGACGTCGTCCTGAACATCCGCGATGACGCCCACACCCGCGGGCACGTCGACGATTACGCGGTGCTGAAGTTCTCGGCGACGCGCGACGTCAACAAGAGGGTGACGGTTCCGCCCCGCTCCCGCGACGACTCGTAGCCCGTGCGGCGCGCATCCTCGACCCCACGCCGACGCGTGGGGGATCGCGCGAAGCGCGGTGTCGTTTTCAGCGATCGAACGAGTAGCTGACCTGGCCCACGAGGGTCAGAGTGATCCGCGCCGGAAGCTCGTCGGGCATCTCCTCGTCCTCGTCCATCGCGTCGATCGTGTGGACGGGGATCGAGATGCTGCCGTCGTCCTCGAAGACGACGTCGCGCGGGGCGAACGAGAAGAACAGCGTGCGCTGGGTGCTGCGCAGTTCGATGGTGCGCTGCACATCGCTGCGCTCGTGCAGGTTGAGCACCGACTCGTCCGCCAGGATCGTGCCGTCCGGGTACTTCGCCTCGACGCGATAGGTACTCGGTTCGATCGCCTTGATGTTGAGGTCTTCGACGATCTCGGAGAACTTCGCCTCGGGGTGATTCATCTCGAAGGCGATCGCCCGCAGGTGGTCGTACGTCAGGTTCACCCGACGCGAGAACAGTGCGGCGTTCTCGACCTCCGAGGGCGCGGCGTGCGGGGCCTGGTCGGCGAGGTACTCCCGCACCTCGTCCGGGCCGGGGTAGTCGAAGCGCATGTGGTAGTGGAAGCGACCGGGCCGGTTGACGATGTAGTGGCTGACGTCCTGCACGTCGTTGACCGTCACGCAATAGATGCGTCGCACCGACGACATCCCGTCGAAGAGCGTCAGGAACTGATTCTGGCGGTTCGGCTCCGCGAGGTGACCGCGACCGGATGCGAAGACCTTCTCGAACTCGTCGAAGATGACGAGGCATTCGTCGAGGGTGTCGAGGAAGTCGACGATGCCGTCGGCATCCTCGGTGACGAGCACCACCGGCAGCTCCTGGGCGATCGCCCGTTCCGCCACCATGCGGAGGAACATTGACTTCCCCTGCCCCTTGTTCCCCGACAGCATGACGCCCAGGTTGCGGTCGAGTCGGGCGTAGGTGCGGAAGATCTTGTCGACCTTGGCTTCGCGCTGTCCGTACACCTTCTCCGCGCCGACGGCGAGATCCGCCGTGCGCACGAGGCTGAAGCCCTCTTTACTGCTGAAGCGCACGCGATAGGTGCCGAGGGGAAGGCGATCGTGAGCCTTGACGGCGGAATCGTAGACGCGGACCTGACCGCCGGTCTCGATGTAGGTGCTGCTCACGTGGTCGTGCTCCTCTAGGGGGGAAGGGGCGTTCCGAAAGGGCTGTCAATACCCTAAGAATGAGATGAGTACTTTCTAATGTAAGCCCCGGAAGGCGTGCCGCAACACCATTTGCGGTGAAGGAACGGGAGACGGGAGCGTTGCGGGGTCGGCTGAGCGCGGGGGGCGCGAAACGACTCGAAAAGGAGAGGAAACGCGGTGGGGGTGTGAGAGGGCCGAATGCGACGACCGGCGCCGCTCACGGCCCTGCGGTACTCCTGCGTGCAGTGCCCGTGAAAGACGAAGAACGATGGATCGAATGACGAGGGGCGGCGACCGGATGACGCGCGACGACCCCTGGGGGGCACATGCACGATGACGCCGACGTCGGAGCGATGGCGCTCCATCTCACCGTCCGGATCGACGAGCGACGGACCGAGCCGGAAGTCTGGCGTGCGGTCATCCGCTCCGGCGAAGAGGCGGATGCGGGCGCCCGTGTCCTGACGGCCGCGACGCTCCACCGCGTCCACTACGCCGATCCGTCCTGGGCCGAACAACTGCGCGAGGCCGTGCCGGACCTGTCGTCGATCGGATCCGCGTTCGCCGATCGCGAGCTGATCTCGATGATCGACGAGTCCTCGCTGTTCACCGACAGCCTGTGTGTGATCTCCTCCGTCGACATCGACGCCGCGGTCGGCTCTCTCGTGAGCCACGCGCTCGTCCGCGGCGTCGCCCGCGTCTTCGACGGAGACACGATAGCGATCCTCCTGACGGCGGCGTTTCCCGCCGCGATGGGTGGACCGGTGGTCGATCCGGCCGATGTCGCCGCCCGCCGTGCTCATTGGGCGAGCATCGGCTTCGTCGACATCCCCGGGACCGCGGCGATGCTGCTGCCCGTGGGCTCCCGACCGTGAGCAGCGCCCCCGCACCTCCGTCTCCGGACGGGTGCGGGAGGCCGTGCGCCCTAGGGTGAGGGGAGACGATGAGAGGGGCCCGCGGGTGGCTGACGAACGCGAACGGTTGAGCTGGGACGATTTCGGGATCGCGACGAGGGACATCTCCCGCGCGATCGTCGCCGACGGATTCCACCCCGAGGTGGTCGTCGCCATCGCGCGCGGAGGTCTGCTGCCCGGCGGGGCGATCGCCTACGGCCTGGGCGTGAAGAACTGCGGTGCCCTGAACGTCGAGTTCTACACCGGTGTCGGCACGGTGCTGGATGCCCCCGAGGTGCTGCCTCCGGCGCTCGATCTGTCGTACCTCTCGGGGCGCCGTGTGCTGCTCGTCGACGACGTCGCCGACAGCGGCCGCACCCTCGATCTGGCCATCAAGCTTCTCGATCGTCACGGGGCCGAGGCGCGCTCAGCCGTCATCTACACCAAGCCGACGACCGTGGTGCAGCCCGATTACGCCTGGAAAGACACCTCGCTCTGGATCGACTTCCCGTGGTCGCACCAGGGATCGGTGCACGAAGAAGACGCCGCGTGACGGCGAAGTCGCTCGCCGAGCTCGCCGACGCGGGACTCATCGACGCCTCGTGGGTCGAGCCCCTCGCCCCCGTCGCCGACGACATCGCGGCGCTGGGGGAGCGACTGCGCGCCGAGAAGGCGCCCTATCTCCCGGCCGGTGAGCTCGTCCTTCGGGCCTTCCGCACCCCTCTCGATGCCGTGCGGGTGCTCATCGTGGGGCAGGACCCCTACCCGACGCCCGGCCATCCGATCGGGCTGTCGTTCGCGGTCGACCCGCACGTGCGGCCGCTCCCGCGGAGTCTGGCGAACATCTACCGAGAGCTGCACGACGACCTCGGCATCGCCCCCGCGCCGCACGGCGACCTCTCCGCCTGGTCGGCGCAGGGCGTGATGCTGTTGAACAGGGTGCTCACCGTGGCGCCCGGGCAGCCGGCATCCCACCGCGGGTGGGGGTGGGAGCGCGTGACCGAGCACGCCATCCGGGTGCTCGTCGCGCGCGAGCAGCCGCTGGTCGCCGTGCTCTGGGGGAAGGATGCCATGAACCTGGCGCCGCTCCTCGGCGCGACGGCGACGGTGTCGTCACCGCACCCGTCACCGCTGTCGGCGAGCCGCGGATTCTTCGGATCGCGCCCGTTCTCACAGGTGAACGCTCTGCTCGAGCAGCAGGGCGCGGATGCCGTGGACTGGCGGCTTCCGGCCTGACGCCCCCGCGCCCCGCGGGGCGGATGGCGGACACACGCCCGAAACCGCCGCGCCCGTAGAGTGGCGGGGTGCTGGAAGAGGAGTACGAGAAGAGCCGTCGGCGTCTGCCCGCGCACCTGCGCCGCGCGCCCGAGCCGGAGAGGCCGTTCTCGTTCGAGATCCGCCCGGCCACCGAGGCCGACATCCCCGACATCCGCGAGATCTACAACTACTACGTGCGCAATTCCGTCGTGACCTTCGACGAGAAGGCCTGGACGATCGCCAAGTGGCGCGACAAGTTCGCCACCCTGCACAAGCTCGGCCTGCCCTTCCTCGTGGCGCAGTCGCCCAGCGGCCAGATCCTCGGCTACGCGCTCGTGCAACCGTGGCAGTCCAAGTCGGCCTACCGCTACACGGTCGAGAACTCGATTTACCTCGGGCAGGCCGCGGCGGGCAAAGGGCTGGGGCGAGCGCTGCTCGAGGCACTGATCGCCGCGTGCCAGGACCTCGGCATCCGCGAGATGGTCGCGGCCATCAGCGACAAGGGCGCCGACGCGTCGATCGCCCTGCACGAGAAGCTCGGCTTCACCGAGGTCGGGCGGATGGGGCGCGTGGGCTTCAAGTTCGGACGCTGGCTCGGCGTCGTCTACCTGCAGAAGAGCATCCCGTCGAAGAAGAAGCGGCGGAAGCTGTTCGGCTGAGCGGTCGGGATACCCCGATCGCCGCGTGCCGTGCCCTCGGGAAGGCGGACTCAGCGCAGCGACGATCGCGTCGCGCCCGCACGCCTCGGTTCGCGGTGCCCGCCCTCGCGTCGCGCGAGTGCGCCCGTGTTCGCGGTGTCCGCCCTCGCGTCGCGCGAGTGCGCCCGTGTTCGCGGTGTCCGCCCTCGCGTCGCGCGAGTGCGCCCGTGTTCGCGGTGTCCGCCCGCGCCGAGCGCTCGCGCGTCTGTGTCCGGTGTCCGCCCTCGTGTCGCGCGATTGCGCTCGGGCCCACGCCGCCGAGGTTCAGGAATCTCGCGATGGAGGCGCCGCGGCCTGGCGCACCTCATCGACGAGCGCGCGCCACGGTCCCTCGATCTGCCCGTCGCCGAGGCGCGCGCGATGCACGGCGGTGTCGCCCCGGTGGACGTCGATGCGCCACTGATACCGGTCGGCGCCCGTCGACGGGGCCTCCGCGGCGTCCCACGGACAACGCTCCACGAGGTCCCGCCAGTGCGGGACACGTTCCGGTGCGGGTTCGGCGCGCCACTGCTTCGACAGTCCGGCGATGCCGCCCGACCGCACCACCACGACGACGAGACGCTCGTGCTCGGCGGTGTCGGCGTCAGGCTGCGGCATCCTTCACGACGCCGACCCCGGCCCATGCGGCTCGGACGGCGGCGACCTCCTCGGACTCCTCACCGTACTCCGTGGCGGCGGTGCGCAGTGTCGCCGAGGCGAAGGCGAGGAAATCGGCCGTGGACGACAGCGCGCCGCCGGTGAGCGTGCGATACCAGATGAGCCCGGCGCGCTCCCAGGCGAAACCGCCGAGAGCCGTTGCGGCGAGGTAGAACGCGTGGTTGGGGATGCCGGAGTTGATGTGCACGCCCCCGTTGTCGTCCTCGGTCTCGACGTAATCCCGCATGTGGCCCGGCTGCGGGTCTTTCCCGAGCACGTCGTCGTCGTATGCGGTGCCCGGGGCCTTCATCGATCGCAGGGCTTCGCCCTGCACCGCGGCGGCGAAGATACCCGCGCCGATGAGCCAGGACGCTTCGTCGGCGCGTTGGCCCCGATGATGCTGTTCGGCGAGGGCGCCGAACACATCGGACAGCGACTCGTTCAGGGCCCCCGATTGCCCCTGGTACTCGAGTCCTCCGGCGGCCTCCGTCACCCCGTGACCCAGCTCGTGGGCGATGACGCTGAGCGAGCGCGTGAAGCCGACGAACACGTCGCCGTCGCCGTCGCCGAAGACCATGCGCTCGCCGTTCCAGAACGCGTTGTCGTAGTCGTCGCCGTAGTGCACCGTGGCCAGCAGGGATCCGCCCGCCGCGTCGATGCCGTCGCGCGCGAACGCGTCCCAGAAGAAGTCGTAGGTCTCGCCGAGGCCGTCGTACGCCTCGTCGACGGCGCTGTCACCGGTGGGCGCGTCGTCTTCGCTGCGCACGCGACGCCCCGGCAGGTTCTCGGTGTTGGCGGCGTCGGAGATGACGCGATCGGGGGCGGGGCCGGTCTCGGCCACGAGCGCGTCGCCCTCGATGGACAGGCGCAGGCGCGTACGCGTGGGGCGGGACGGACGCGGCAGGGCGAGGGTCTTGCGCGCGGCGGCCGCCGCCCGCGCGAGGCGGGGGTCGTCGGTCTGCGCGAGGCGGTCGAGCAGGAACGGGGGGACGATACCGGGGGTCATGGGGCGAGGCTAACGCCGACCCCCGACATCGCGGCATCCCTTGCCCATGACCTGTGAGCGGATTCCCACTCACGCGGACGGGGGAGGAGCCTCAGGCGGGCAGCGTCGGGATCGACGCGAGCAGCTGGCGGGTGTAGGCCGCCTGCGGCTGCAGCAGCACCTTCTCGGTGGGACCCTGCTCGACGATGTGCCCGTCCTTCATGACCACGACCTGGTCGCAGACGCTCTGCACCACGCCGATGTCGTGCGAGACGAGCACGAGCGTCAGCTGCTCCTCGGCGCGCAGCCGCGCGATGAGACGCAGGATCTGCGCGCGCACGGTGACGTCGAGGGCGGACAGCGGCTCGTCGCCCACGAGGATGCGCGGACGATGCACGATCGCCCGCGCGAGGGCGATGCGCTGCCGCTGGCCTCCCGAGAACTCGTGCGGGAAGCGCGCCGACATGTCGGCGTCGAGGCCCACCTGCTCGAGCACGTCGCGAACGCGCTGCGAACGGTCGCCGTCGATGCCGAGCGCCCACAGCGGCTCGCCCACGATGCGCCCGACGTTCATGCGGGGGTCGAGGGAGGCGTACGGGTCTTGGAAGACGATGCCCGTCGCACGCCGCAGCCAGTGCAGCGAGCGCGCGGAGCCGCGGCCGTCGACGACACGCCCCTCCACCTCGACGCTCCCGGCGCTCGGCACGTCGAGACCCAGCAGCAGACGGACTAGGGTCGACTTGCCCGAGCCCGACTCGCCGATGATCCCCACCGCGGAGCCCGCCGTGACCGACAGATCGACGTCGGCGAGTCCCGCGGTGCGCTCGGCGCGACCGAAGCCGCGGGTGCGCGGCGCGAGGTAGTCGCGCGAGAGCCCGCGCGCCCGGATCACCGTGTCGCTCACCGTTCCCCCTCGCCGTCGCTGCGGTCCGCCGCCGCCGGGATCTCGGCATCCGGTTCGTTCGACGCCGGAGCGCGTGAGACGGAGCGCTCCGGATGCCAGAGGGTCGCCGTCGCATCGCGCAGCAGCGCCTGCGTGATCGGCGACGACGGTGCGCGGAGCAGGTCGGTCACCGCGCCTTCCTCGGCCACCCGCCCGCGCTCGAGCACGACGGCGTGGGTGGCGACCTGGGCCAGTACCGCCAGATCGTGCGTGATGAACACGAGCGACATGCCGGCATCCTGGACCAGGGTTCGAAGCAGCGACAGGATCCCGGCCTGGATGGTGACGTCAAGCGCGGTCGTCGGCTCGTCGGCGATCAGCAGGCGCGGGCGGCACGCGAGGGCCATGGCGATCGCGACGCGCTGGCGCTGTCCGCCCGACAGCTGGTGCGGGTAGCGCGAGACGAGCCGCTCCGGGTCGGGGAGGGCGACCCGCTCGGCTTCGACGACCGCACGGCGCAGGGCCTCGCGGCGGGAGACGCCCTCGTGGATGCGGACGGACTCGCCGATCTGGCGGCCGACGGTGCGGATCGGGTTGAGTGCCGTGCGCGGCTCCTGGAACACGATGCCGATGTCGTCGCCGCGCAGGGCCGCGAGCCGGGCGTCGGGCAGGTTCAGGATCTCGCGGTCGTCCCAGCGCACGCTGCCCGTCGCGCGCGCCCCCTCGGGCAGTAGGCCCAGGATCGCGAGGGCGGTGAGCGACTTGCCCGAACCGGATTCGCCGATGAGACCCACGCGGGCGCCGTCGGGGACGTCGAACGACACACCGTCCACGACGGCATGCCCGCCGATCTCGACGCGCAGGTCTTTCACCGCGAGGCTCACGCGACCACCCCCGGAACGGGTGTCCGCGCCGACGGGGTCCGCTCGGCGAGGGTGGGGTCGGCGGCCTCGCGCAGAGCGTCGCCGAGCAGGTTGAGTCCGAGCACGGTGAGGGTGATCGCCACTCCCGGCCACACGACCGTGAGGGGGTGCACGGCGATGTACGCCTGCAGGTCGCTCAGCAGCACGCCCCACGACGGCTGCGTCACGGGGGCGCCGAAGCCGAGGTACGACAGGCCCGCCTCCGCGAGCACGGCCACCGCCATCGCCCACGACAACTGCACGATGAACACCGGGGCCACGTTCGGCAGCAGGTGACGGGTGAGGTTCTGCCACGTCGACAGCCCGCTCGCCCGCCCGGCGAGCACGAAGTCGCTGTGCAGCACTCTCCGCAGCTCGGGGCGCGTGACGCGGGCGACGTTGACGCCGAACCCGATGCCCACCGACCAGATGACCACCGCGAGGGACCCGCCCCAGACCGCGGAGATCATCATCGCGATGATCAGCACGGGGAAGGCCACGAGGATGTCGACCAGAACCGCGACGCTCTCGCGGATCCACCGGGCGGTGAGCGCACCGAGCGCCGCCAGGGCGATGCCGAGCAGGGACGCCACGATCCCCGCGCCGGCCGCGACGACGACCGTCGTGCGGGCTCCGGCCATGAGGAGGCTGGCGATGTCGCGTCCGCTGTTGTCGGTGCCGAGCACGTGCGGCCACGAAGGGTCGGCCCACCGGTTGCGCGCATCGACCGCCCCCGGGTCGAACGGGGTCCACACGAGCGAGATCAGGGCGACCACGACGACCAGGCCCGCCACGAGGATGCCGAACCGGCCGGTCCCCAGCGCGAGGAGGCGTTTCAGGGTGCTCATGCGGCCTCCCGTTGGCGGGGGTCGATCAGGCGGTGCACGAGGTCGACGACGGCGCCCACGATCAGGACGACCGCCGTCAGGGCGAGCAGCTCGCCCTGCACCTTGGGCAGATCGCGCCCGGCGACGTCGGAGACGAGCATGCGGCCCACCCCGGGCAGCGTGAACAGCTGCTCGATGACGACGGCTCCCACGATGATGCCCGCGATCTGCAGACCGAGCACCGTGATGACCGAGAGGCCGACGTTGGGCAGACCGTGGCTCAGCAGCGCGCGCGTGCGGGTGAGCCCCTTGGCCGCGGCCGTGCGGACGTAGTCCTCGCCCAGCGCCTGCAGGGTCGCGCTCCGCACGAAGCGCAGCAGCATCGCCCCCTCGACGACGCCGATGGTCAGGGCGGGCAGGATCAGGGCGCGCACCGCCGCCCCCGGATCGTTCCACCCGGCGCGCGGGAAGCCCTGCGGCGGCAGCCATCCGAGCCACACCGCGAAGACGACGACCAGCATCATCCCGGCCCACACCACCGGGACCGCGGCGAGGGCCTGAGCACCGACGCTCAGCGCGGTCCCCCCGGCCCGGCGACGGCCGAGCGCCGAGACGACACCGAACGGGATGCCGACGACGAGCGCCACCGTGAGCGACATCGCGGCGAGGGGGACGGTGACCTGCGCCTTGTCGAGCAGCTCGGTGGCCACCGGCGTCCCCGTGAGCAGCGAGGTGCCCAGATCGCCGCGGAACAGGCCGCCGATCCACGCCGTGTACTGCTGCCACAGCGGCACGTTCAGACCCAGGCTCTCGCGCAGCGCCGCGATCTGGTCCGGGCTCGCCTGGGTGCCCCCGACCAGCTGCGCGACGTCGCCGGGGAGCACGCGGAGCGAGAGGAAGATCAGCACGCTGGCCACGGCCAGGCCCAGCACGAGCAGGCCCAGCCGTGTCAGCGTGTAGCGGATCACTCCGCCGCGACCGTCACGCCCGCCAACGGCAGACGCACATTGAGCGAGTTCTTCGGGAAGCCGGCGACGTCGTTCGCGACCGCGGTGCGCGGGGTCGACAGGAACAGCCAGTCGGCGGCATCCTCGTCGTCCACGATGCGGGCGGCCTCGGCGAGCAGGTCGGAGGACTGCTGCTCGTCGGTGGTCGCGAGCGCCTGGGCGTAGAGGCTCTGCACCTCGGGGTTGTCGTAGCCGAAGTAGTACGAGGGGTTGGCCCAGTTGCCGAAGTCGCGCGCCTCGACGTGACGCACGAAGCTCAGGTCGTAGTCGTGGTTCTTGTAGACGTCGGTCAGCCAGGTCGAGAAGTCCACCTGGTCGACCTTCAGCGTCACGCCCACGTCGGCGAACGACGACACCAGGAAGGTCGCGAGGGTGCCGGGGTAGACGTTGGGGATGGTCAGCGTCAGGTTCAGGTTCTCGGCACCGGCCTCGGCGAGCAGCTCGCGCGCGCGGTCGGGGTTGTACGAGATGCTGCCGGTGAGGTCTTCGTACCCCGGGTCGAGCGGGGGGATCGGTCCGTTCAGAGGCTGCGCCGTCACGAGCGTCTCGGCGAGGGCGTCGTGGTCGATCGCGAGGCGCAGGGCCTCGCGGACGCGCTGATCGGTGAGCGGGGCCTTGGCGTTGTTGAAGGCGAGGGTGCCCTTGTCGGTGGTCAGGCCCGACTCGATCGAGAAGTTCCCGGTGCCCTCGATCTGGCTCTGCAGCTCCGGGTCGATCTCGAGCGCGACGTCGACGTCACCGCTGACGGCGGCGTTCGTGGCGGCGCTCTGATCGGGGATGTAGTCGAGCACGACCTCGGCGACGCCGGCCTTCTCCCCCCAGTAGTCGTCGAAACGGGTGAGGGTCAGGCTCTGCCCGGTGCTCCAGCTCTCGACGCGGAACGGCCCGGTGCCGTTGGCCGCGGTCTGGAAGTTCGTGGTGTCGCCGTTCTTGAAGATCAACCCGGCACGGCCGGTGAGCGCGAAGAGGAAGTCGATGTTCGGCTGCGCCAGCGTGACGACGACGGTCGTCGCGTCCGGCGAGGCGATGGAGGCGACTCCGGCGAGGTCGGCGCTGTTCTGGACGGTCGCGTCGTCCTTGGCCGTCTGCAGCGAGGTCACGACGTCGTCGGCGGTCAGCGCGCTCCCGTCGTGGAAGGTCACGCCCTCGCGGAGGGTGAAGGTGTAGGTGAGGCCGTCGGGGGAGACCTCCCAGGCCGTGGCGAGGGCGGGGACGATCGCGTTGTCCTGGTCGCCGTCACGGGTCACGAGACCCTGGTAGACGTTGTCGATCAGCGCCTGCTCCAGCGACGCGCCGCTGGTGCGACGGATGTCGAGGTTCGACGGCTCCAGCGACAGGCGCACGGTGAGGGTCGCGTTGGGGTCGGGGTCGCCGACCGGTCCGGGCGAGGTGGTGGTGCCGGTGCACGAGGTGAGCAGAAGCGCTCCGATCAGGAGCGCGCTCGAGGCGAGGGCGGTGCGGCGCAGCATTGCGGGGTGTCCTTTCGCAGGCCGAGGGCATCCGAGTGCTGTGGATGCCGTGCAGGGGTGGAAACAGCCTACTTTCACCGGCATTCCCTCATCGCCCCGTGTGACGATGAGCGACGGTGTATGACGGTGCGCGCACGCGAGGTTCTCCGCCGACCGCCTCACGCGGAGGCGTCGGCGACGACCTCGCGGATGAGCGCGGCGAGGGCGGCGGGATCCTCCTCCTGCGCGTTGTGGCCGGTGGCGAGCACGCGGACGCCCGCACCGGGCACGCGACGCCGGAGCTCCTCGGCATCCGTCTCGGTGACGAAACCGCGCTCGCCGCGGACGAGGGTCACCGGCGCGCCGACCTCGGCCAGGTCGTCCCACCCGGTGCTCGCGAGCACCGCGCGCACGGCATCCGGGGTCGTGGGCTCGGTGCCCGCGTCCGCGGCGGGGTCGGTCCGGGCGGCCGCATTCGCGGCGGCCGCGGCGAGGTGGGCGAAGTGGTGCTTCCACTCCACGCGTCCGTCCTCGCGCACACGGGAGTTGAGGAAGACCCCGCGCGCGGCGGCCTCGGGCGAGCCGCCGAGTCCGAACGACAGGGCGCGCTCCACCAGCTCCTCGCGCGACGCCCAGTCGGTCGGGCCGGCGAAGAACGCGCGGATCTGCGCGGGTCCCGCGCTCGGATCGACGCCGGGGGTGATGTCGACGACGACGAGTCGTGAGACCAGGTCGGGACGGGATGCCGCGACGGCCGCCGCCGTGAGACCGCCGAGCGAGTGGCCGACCAGCACCTGCGGCCGATCGGTCCAGGTGTCGAGAGCGCGCACCACGTCGGGGGCGAGGACGCGCGCGACGTAGGCGGCGTCGTCGCGCCAGGAGGAATCGCCGTGCCCCGGCAGATCGAGCGCGAGGGCGGGCACCCCGAGGTGCAGCAGGGTCGTGTCCCACGTGTGCGCGTTCAGTCCGGCGCCGTGCAGCAGCGTCACCGCCGGGGGAGCGGCGCCCCACCGCAGCGCGCTCAATCGACGCCCGTCGGCGAGGACGAGGTCGACGCGGGAGACGGCGGGGACGGCGGCGCCGAGACCGGCGGCCTGGGCGGGGAGGAACGAGAACTCGTCGAGCTCGGGCATGGGGTTCAGCCTGTCACCCGTCGCCCGGATGCCGCCACCGGGGTGCCGCGCGGCGTCACGCGGTGCGCCGTATCCTGCGCGCGGTGGCCCGTCCCCGGTTCCCGCGGCTCGGGCGGATGCCGAGGTGTCGCCGACCGTTCCCGCGCCGGTCGACCACGGTCGTCCTAGGCTGTCGCCATGGGCGAGGAACGGCGTGTGCACCTGTCGAAGTCGGCTCCGGAGGCGTACGCGGCGCTGCGCGCGTTCTCGACGACGGTGGGCCGGCTCGCCGCCGACGCGGGCATCGATGCGCGGCTGCGCGAGATCGTCCAGATCCACGCCTCCCAGCTGAACGGCTGCGCGTATTGCGTGCGCGTCCACGTCGACGGCGCCGTGAAGGCGGGGCTCGACGCCGACGTCATCGCCCAGATCGCGACGTGGCGCGAGTCGGGCGTGTTCGACGACCGCGAGCGGGCGGCGCTGGAGCTGACGGAGTCCTTCACGTTCATCCACGAGGACGGCATCCCCGACGAGGTGTACGACCAGGCGGGCGGCATCCTGAGCGAGGCCGAGTACGTCGCCCTCAGCTGGGTGCTCGTGGCCATCAACGCCTTCAACCGCGTCGCGATCGCGGGCCGTTATCCGGTGCCGCCCCGCACGCCCGCGGGCGCTGTCGTCGCGGACGATGCCGCTCCTCCCGCGACGACCGCGCCGCGCGCTCCGCACGTGCACGTGGACGGCACCGCGTGAGCTCGCTGGTCTCGGGGGCGGTCAACTTCCGCGACGTCGGCGGGCTCCCGGCGGGCGCGGGCCGCACCAGGGAGGGCGTCCTGTTCCGCTCGGGCAACCTGGTCGCGGTCGACGACGACGGCATCGACACCCTGCGCGCGATCGGCCTGCGTCGCGTCGTCGATCTCCGCGACGAGAGCGAGCTCGCCGTCGACCCCAGCTGGCTCGACGATCTGCCCGTGGAGGTGCAGCACGAGCCCCTCTTCCTGGGATCCGTCGCTTCGTTCTTCGCGCGCGACCTCAGTCTCGAGCAGCTCTACACCGAGATCGCCGACGCCTCCGCCGACCGCGTCGTCGCGGCCATCCGCGGCATCCTGGTCGATCAGCCCGTGCTCGTGCACTGCACGATCGGCAAAGACCGCACGGGCGTGACGGTCGGGATCGCGCTCGCCGCGGCGGGCGTCGACGCCGAGGCCGTCGTGGCGGACTACGCGCGCACCGAAGGCCTGCTGCCCGCCGGTCGCAACGCGCGGGTGCTCTCGGCGATCCGAGCGCTGCACCCCGAGAACGTGCACGCCGAGGATCTCGCGACCCGGGCACCGGCGCGGGCCATGCGCGCGCTGCTGGCGCATCTCGACGGCACCTACGGTTCCGCCGCCGGGTATCTGCGTGCGCACGGCATGACGGATGCCGAGATCGACCGTCTGCGCGAGGTGCTCGTGGAGTGATCCACGTGTGGATCACCAGCCGGAACACAGGTTAGGCAACCCTTCGTCGGGGGTATACTCGACCTCATCATGCCCACCTCTTCCGAGCACAACGACGCCGCCTGCCGTGCGTCGCGGCACACCCGTGTGCAGCACCTCGTGACCGCCGACGAGACCTCTCTCGCCGAGCTCGAGGCGCTCATTGCGACGCTGCCCATCTGCTCGACCGGGCGCGTGTTCATCGAGGTCCCCGACGAGTCGTGGATCGGTCGCGTCGCCGCACCCGCCCGCATGACGATCGCGTGGCTCGACCGTTCGCGCCGCGGCGGAGCGCCCGGTACGGGTCGTGGCTGCGCTCCGGGGCAGGCCCTCGCTCGTGCGGTCTCGGGCTGGGCGGGCGAGATGCTCTGCTGCGACGACGACGCGACCCGCGTCATCCTGCTCGGCGGATACCTCGGCACCGCCGAGATCGTCGACGACCTGACCTCGCGCCACGGCGTCGATCCGCTCGCCATCCACACGCCCGAGCGTTTCGGCCTCGCCACCGCGCGCTGACGCTGCCGCCGCGCGATCCCGTCGCCCTCGGTCGAGTGTCCACGACACGCCGGATCCTCGGGGCCTGGGCGGCGTGTCCTGGACACTCGATCCGCGGTAGTGGCCGCGGTGAGCGGGGCGGGCGGTGAAGGGAGGGCGGGTCAGCTGCCGCGGGGCACGTAGTTGCCCTCGATGAGCCCGGCCTCGATCTCGAAACGGTTGCGCAGCGGATCCCGTCCCGCGAGCGCGTAGAGCAGGGGCATGAGGAAGCCGTAGCGCTGCCACTGTCGCCGGTGCACGGCCTCGTGTCCGAGGACCACGTCGGTGGGTCGGTCGTCGCCGGTCAGGAAGCATCCGCCGACGCACACGCCCCCGCGGGGGAACGCCCACGCGGGCAGGCCGCGGAACACCCACAGGCCGCCGCGCCTCTCGATGCGCCCGGTGCTCCAGATCGAGCCCCATACCCATCCCACGGTGCACCCGTACCAGTAGCCGACGCGGCTGATCGGGGAGTCGAGCAGGATGCCGGGGATGAACCGGTCGAGACGGCGCCCCCGAGCCACGGCGCGATCGGCGCGCTCGCGCCAGCCGGCCGGCGGGCGGGGGATCGGGCTCACGCGAGCGCTCCGATCAGACGGAGGATGGTGCCCAGGTCGTCGACGGCCGCCGCGGGACTCGACGGCGAGAACTCGGTCAGCGTGGCCCCCGCGAGCGGCAGGCGTTCGCGCAGACGGCGGACGGATGCCACGACGTCGGCCGCGCGCGCACCGAACGGCTCGGGCAGGGCGACGCCCGTCATCTCCGCCGGGTCGAGCACGTCGAGGTCGACGTGCACGTGGACCCGCGCGGCGCCGGTCGCGAGGACCGCGTCGGCGAGGGCATCGGGATCCGCCAGGTCGGCAGGGGCGAGGACACTCATGCCGTGCTCCGAGATGTAGCGCTGCTCCTCGGCATCCAGGGCCCGCGTTCCGGCGAGGACGATGCGGGAGGGGGAGATTGCGGGCTCGAGGCGGTGGGGTGACTCGCCCTCGCCGGCGATGGCGCGCAGCACCATGCCGTGGAACGCCCCGCTGGGGGAGGACTCCGGGGTGTTCAGGTCGGCGTGCGCGTCGATCCACACCACCGCCAGGTCGTCGCCCGCGACGGCCGAAACGGCCCCGAGTGCGACTCCGCAGTCGCCGCCGATCACCACGGCGGGCCCGTCTGCTCCGCGGACGGCGTCTTCGATGCGTTCGCGCATGCGGACGAGAGCACTGAGACGGTGCACACGCGTGCCCTGTGGGTCTCCGGCCTCGGTCGGTGCGTCGAGCACCGTCGTCGAGGCGCGGGGGAGGTCGCCGGCGATGGCCTGGGCACCGTCGACGAGTTGCATCGCACGCGACGACGAGGAGCCCTGCCACTGCGGGGCGACGATGAATCTGGCCATGGTGTCCTCGCCGGAGACGGGAGCGCGCCGCCCGGTGGACGGACGGCGCGCTCGAGGGTCGATCAGAGCTGGTCGGGGCTGGGGGCGTCGATCGCCGCGCGCTGCGGGCCGCCGACCTTCAGAGCGGCCAGACGCGCCTCGACCTCGGTCAGCTCGCCGACGTCTTCGAGCGCGTTGAACTGCGCGTCGATGCTCGATGCGGCCAGCTCCTGCTTGCCCGCGGCGAGGGCCTCTTCGCGGCGGATCTTGTCTTCGAAGCGCCCGAGCTCGCTGGTGGGGTCGAGGACGTCGATCGACTTGACCGCGTCGTGCACCTTGTTCTGCGCCTCGGCGACCTTGGCGCGGGCCGTGAGCTCGTTGCGCTTGGCCTTGAGCTGCTCGAGCTTGGTCTTCATGCCGTTCAGGCCGTCTTTGAGCTTGTCGACGACCTCGGTCTGCGACGCGATCGTGGGAGCGGCGGCCTTGGCCTCGCCCTCGGCGGTGATCTGGCGCTGCAGGGCGATCTTCGCGAGGTTGTCGAACTTGTCGGCCTCGCCGACGTTGCCGGCCGCGCGCAGCTCGTCGCCCTTGCGGCTGGCGGCGAGGGCCTTGTTGCCCCACTCGGCCGCGGCCTGGACGTCTTCCTGGTGGTCTCGCTCGAGCAGACGCAGGTTGCCGATGGTCTCGGCGATGGCGGACTCGGCGTCGGCGATCGAGTTCGAGTAGTCGCGCACGAGCTGGTCGATCATCTTCTGCGGGTCCTCGGCCTGATCGAGGAGCGCGTTGATGTTCGCGCGGACGAGGGTCGAGATGCGACCGAAGATGGACTGCTTGGCCATGCGGGGTGTTCCTTCCTGAGGGCGACGATGTCGAGTCTGGTGTCGGATGCTACGAATTCTCTGTGATCGGCGGCTGCGCCGCGAGGGGATCAGCGGCGTCGGCCTCCTCCGCCCCCGGCGCGGCCGCGGCCGCCTCCGCTTGAGAAGCCACGGCCGCCTCCGCTGCGCGATCGTCCGCCGCCCGAGAACCCGCCGCCGAACCCGCCGCCGCCGGAACGCGAACGTCCGCCGGAGAATCCGCCGCCGCCCAGGCCGCCCAGTCCGCCCAGCCCGCCGAGGGTGCCGAGACCGCCGCCCCCGAAGCCGCCACGGCGTCGTCCGCCGCCGGAGAGCGCGTTGATGGCGATGCCGCCGAGGATGGCGCCCATGAGGTCGCCGCCGCCCCCGCTCCCGCCGAACGACCCCACGTCGTTCTGGGCGAGCGAGGCGGCTTCGCCGGCTTTCTGCGCCGCACGCTGGGCCGTCGTCAGCGCCGCCGCCGGATCACTCGCCCGCAGCTGCTCGGCCTGCACCAGCGCGGCACCGGCCTCGGCGAGGCGGGTGCGGGCGGTCGGCCCCACGGCGCCTCGCCGCGCCGCGATGAAGTCCTCGGTCGCGCTGACCTGCGCGCGGGCCTGGGCGAGCACGGTGTCGAGCTGGCCTTCGGCGCGTCGGCGGCGCTCCGCGGCGTCGCGCGCCGCGTCGAGGACGCCGTCGATGGTGGCGTTCGCCTGCTGCAGTCCGTCGACCGCGCGCAGCGGGCTCGGACGCTCGGCCGAGAGGAGCGCACGCGCGGCGTCGAGCTGCGAGCGCGTCGATGCGGCCGCGGCGGCGACCCGGCCGTCAGGGTCGGGCAGGGCCTCAGCGGCGACGAGGTCGCCCTCGATCTCGGCGACGAGGGCGTCTGCGCGCCGAGCGGCGTCATCGAGGGCGGTGCCGAGGGTGGTGATCGCCTTCTCGAGCGTGTCGGCCTGGGCGACGGCTGCCTGGGCGGCGCGGATGGCGACCGCCGCTTCGCCGGCGCGTCCCGCGGAGAGGGCGGCGTCGGCCTCCGTCTCCTGGGCGGCGGCGAGGTCGAGACGCGAGCGGGCCTGGGCGGGATTGTCGGCGACGGGGCTGAGCGCGTCGTCGGCGAAGCGGGCGCGCAGCCGTTGCAGCTCGTGCTCCGCCGCGGCGAGGGCGGAGGCGACGGCCTCGCGCCGGGTGCGGGCGGTCTGCAGGGCGGCCGGGGCGTCCGCTTCGAGGGCGCGGAGCTCGTCGAAGGCCGCGGCTCTGGCATCCAGGGCCTCGTCGGCGCTCTGGCACAGGCGCAGGATCTCGGCGTAGCCGGCTCGTCGCTGATCGGGGGTCTCAGGGGTGTCGTCGTCGAGCTGCTGCTGCAGGGCGAAGGCCCGGTCGAGGTCGGCTTTGGCCTGAGCGAGGGTGTCGGCGAACGGGGCCGCGGCCTCGTCGCCGAACTGGGCGCGGGCGAAACCGAGCTCCTGCTCGCTGGTCTTCACGGCGTCGTCGGTCGCGACGAGCGCCGAGCCTGCGCGCCGGGCGAGGTCGTCGACGCTCTCCGCGGGCGGCGTCGCGGTGGCCGCCGACCGGTGCTTGCGGAGGAAGAGCCACAGCAGCACGCCGGCGATGGCCAGCAGGAGCACCGCGACGAGGATGATCGGCCCGAGGGCGGGCCCGCTGTCGGTGGCGGGAGTCGGAGGGGGAACGGGCATGTTGCCCCCGGCTTGCGCGTGCGCGGTGCGGATGCCGTCGGCGGCGGCGATCGCCGCGCCCGCGTCGTCTCCGGCCTCCAGTGCCGGCTGGATGCGTTCCTGCTCGATCGACGTCAGCTGGGCGGCCGAGAGCTCCCCGTCGTCGACGTCGCCGGAGAGGTAGAACGAGAACGTGTCACCGTCGATGGCGATCGCGAGCACGTACTGGTGCGGTCCGAGCTTGTTCTGATTGGCCGTGTCGTTCGCCCAGTCCTGCGCGTCGGCGGGATCGGTGAAGGCGTCGACGAAGACGACCCACAGATCGAGGTCGGTCTGCTCCGACAGCGCCACCAGCCGCGACTGCACCTCTGCCTCCTGCGCATCGGTGAGCGCGTCGATGCGGTCGACGACGTAGCTCGAGCCGAGGGAGGGAGGGGGGACGGCGACCGCGGCGAGCGGCACCCCCAGGATCGCGACGAGCGTCAGGAAGGCGACGGCGACCGCCCGGACCACTTTCGGCACCCGCATGCATCCCCCTTCGGTGCGCAACGGATCCACCCTATAAACGACCGCCGACACCGGGATAGGCGCGGCGCGTCCGCTGCCGGCGGACAGGCGCGACGCCTAGGCTCGAACGCTCGGAGGTACACCACCATGGACGACCGGTACGGAACGGACGTGCTCGCCCGCGGATGGCGCGACGCCGGACGCGTCAAGGCCGCCGAGGTCGCGGCATCCGCGGATCTCGTCGTGGAAGTCGCGGGCGACGGCTACGTCGGCGCGGTGACGCGGGTCGAGGGCATGAACGTCGAGCTCGAGGACCGGTTCGGCAAGCGCCGCCTCTTCCCGCTCGGCGGGGGGTTCCTCGTCGACGGCAAGCCCGTGGTGCTCACCGCGCCCGCCGCGGCACCCAAGGGGCGCACGCGCACCGCCTCCGGTTCGTTCGCGGCGCACGACCAGCGCGCCCGCACCGCCCGCGCGAGCCGCATCTTCGTCGAGGGAAAGCACGACGCCGAGCTCGTCGAGAAGGTCTGGGGCGCAGACCTGCGCGCCGAGGGCGTCGTGGTCGAGTTCCTCGAGGGCGTCGATCTGCTCGAAGAGAAGCTGGATGCCGAGCCCCCGACCGCAGAGCGCCGCTACGGCGTGCTCGTGGACCACCTCGTCCCGAACTCCAAGGAGTCGCGCATCGCCGAGAAGATCGCGCGCGGCCGCCACGGCGCCCACGTGCGCATCGTCGGCCACCCCTTCGTCGATGTGTGGCAGTGCGTCACCCCGCGCGCCCTCGGCATCGCCGCGTGGCCCGAGGTGCCCCGCGGGATCGAGTGGAAGGTGGGCGTGTGCCGCGCCCTCGGCTGGCCCGCCGAGGAGCAGGCCGACACCGCCCGCGCCTGGCAGCACATCCTGTCGAGGGTCACCACGTTCCGCGACCTCGAACCGGCCCTGCTCGGCCGCGTCGAGGAGCTCATCGATTTCGTGACCGTCCCGTGAGCGGCCGCAAGGTGCCCGTGCGCCACACCCCCGAGGGGCAGCCGAATACCCTGGATGCCATGGACTCCGCCCCCGTGTTCCGAGACAAGCCGGTGTCGTTCGTGCGCCGCAGCGGCCGCATGTCGGAGGCGCAGGACCGCGCGTGGGCCGAGCTCTCGCCGTTCTACCTGCTGCCGGTCGAACGCGCCGCCGCTGCCACGAGCGTGAAGGCCGGCACCGCGGTCGACCTCGCCGCCGTCTACGGTCGCGCGGCGCGCCTGGTCGTCGAGATCGGCTCGGGGCAGGGACACCAGATCGTCTCGGCCGCAGCCGCCCATCCCGACGCGGACTTCCTGGCCGTCGAGGTCTTCACCGCGGGACTCGCCCGCACGATGCTCGACGCCGACCGCGAGGGCGTGAAGAACCTGCGCCTGGTCGAGGCCAACGCGCCGGAGGCACTCGAGCATCTGTTGCCCGCGGCAAGCGCCTCCGAGCTCTGGGTGTTCTTCCCCGACCCCTGGCACAAGAACAAGCACACGAAGCGCCGCCTCGTCGCCCCCGACTTCGCGCGCATCGCCGCCCAGGCGCTCCGCCCCGGCGGCACCCTGCGCCTCGCGACCGACTGGCAGGACTACGCCGACCAGATGCGCGAGGTGCTCGACGCCGCGCCCGGGTTCGAGCGGGCGTTCGCGGGGGAGTGGGCGGAGCGCTTCGAAGGGCGCGTGCTCACCGCGTTCGAGCGGAAGGGGCTGCGGGTCGGCCGCGACATCCGCGACCTCACCTACACGCGGGTCTCGCCGTGACCGCGCACACCGCGGTGCCGGTCCGCGAGCGTTCCACGTGGACGCCGAAGCTCCTCCCGGCGCTGTTGGTGTGCCTCGCCGCCCCGGTGCTGTTCGTCGTGCAGGTCGTGTGGCTCGGGTGGGTCCTGCTCGCTCTCGCCGTGGCATCCGCCGTTCTCGTGGATCGCCGCAACGGCGTCGCCCTCGCCCGCTCCGATGAGCCGAGCATCGCCCGCGACGTCTCGCTCGTCGCGATCGGCCAATTCATCGTCAGCCTGATCCCGCTGCACGCCGAGCTCGACAACGCGGCCTTCGTGCGGTTCACGCTCGCTCTCGGCGGGGCGGCCGTCGTGCCGTACGTGATCTCGCGCTTCGTCTACCGGGATCGCGCGATCGCGTTCCCCTGGCGCGGCGGCGGACGCTGGACCTGGTGGCAGTGGGCGTGGCTGGCCGGCGTCATCGTGCTCGGCTACCTGATCCTGCCGTTCTACTTCATCACCTCCGGTGTCTACATGAACTGGCCCGAGGTGACGACGCCGGAGCTCATCGCGCGGCTGTTCGTCGGCGTCGGCGCGGTCGGCATCTGGGACGAGCTCTTCTTCATCTGCACGGTCTTCGTGCTGCTGCGCCGGCACTTCCCCGACCTGACGGCGAACCTGCTGCAGGCCATCGTGTTCGTCTCGTTCCTGTGGGAACTCGGCTACCAGGCCTGGGGACCTCTGCTCACGATCCCGTTCGCGATCGTGCAGGGCTTCCTCTTCCTCAAGACCCGCTCGCTCTGGTACGTCGTGACGGTGCACCTGCTCTTCGACGCCGTGGTCTTCGGCGTGCTCGTCCACGCCCACAACCCCGGCGCGGCATCCATCTTCCTGATCTGAAGCCGGATGCCGGGAGCCCGCCTGCGGCCGAGGCCCGGGCGGCCCGGTGTGAACGCTCCGGCGTGGGGGAAACGCCCGGCCGGAGCGTTTCCCCCACGGGGCGGCGTTCACTCGAGTCGTGCTGCACGGGTCCTGCCCAGGCGCGGACGCTAGCCTGGGCACCGGACGCCCACCGCGCCCCCGGACGAGGGATCAGTACCCGGACAGCGACAAGACTGGCCAAGGAGCTGCATCGTCATGTCGTGGATCATCCTCATCCTCTCCGGTGTCCTCGAAGCCGTCTGGGCCACCGCCCTCGGTCGGTCGGAGGGCTTCACCAGGCTCTGGCCGAGCGTGATCTTCGGCGTGGCCCTGGTGGCATCCATGGGTGGGCTCGCCGTGGCGATGCGCGAGATCCCCACCGGCACGGCCTACGCGGTCTGGGTCGGGATCGGGGCCGCGCTGACGGTCGTGGTCGCCATGGTGACCGGCACCGAGGCGGTCTCGGTGGTGAAGGTGCTCCTGGTGCTCGGCCTGGTCGGCTGCGTGGTCGGCCTGAAGCTCGTGGGCGACACCCACTGACCTGGGGTTTCCGCAGAAGTCAACCGGATGGAACGGTCAGTTTGATCCGGTACGATCACGCCCAATTGCACTTCTCCGGGCCAGACACCGTCGTCACTCGCCCTCGTCTTCCCCTGTGAAAGGTTCCGAGTGAGCGCACCGCCGAGCGAGCTTGTCACCCCGACGCAACCGTCGAGGGTCATCGGGCGTCCGTCGCGACGTCTCGATCGTCTGCGCGAATCCCGCGTCGGTCGCGCGCTGCGGCAGTACGGCAGTGACGTCCTGCGCCGGCCCGAGGGCATCGTCCCCATCGAGCGCGGGGCCTTCACTCGCATCCTGATCCTGTGGGCGATCGCGCGCACGGTGAACTTCGGGCTCCTGTGGGGCTTCTACTCGATCGCGAAGGCGGCGCGCTGGGGCTTCGGCCCCGACAGCGAGCGTCTCGGCACGTTCTTCGACTACCTCACCGGGTGGGATGCCGATCGCTACGGCCAGATCGCCGCCCAGGGCTACCCGATGTCGCTGCCGATGAACGTCTCGGGCGACATCCTCCCCAACAACTGGGCGTTCCTGCCGGTGTTCCCCACGATGGTGCGCGTCATCTCGGGCACGACCGGTCTCGGCTGGCAGCCGGTCGCCATCCTGTTGAGCCTCGGGGCCAGTCTCGGCGCCACGTGGCTGCTGTTCGTCCTGCTGCGCACCGTCGCCAAGCCGCAGCCGGCGTGGTGGGCCGTGGTGTTCTTCTCCTTCGCGCCGATGTCGTTCCTCTTCGTGATCGGCTACAGCGAGGGCCTGTTCATGCTGCTGATGTTCGCCGGCATGCTGCTGGCGATCAAGCGGCGCTATCTGTGGATCCTGCCCATCGGCCTCATCACCGCGTACACGCGGCCGGGCGTGCTCGCCCTGGGCCTGGCCCTGGGCATCGTGTTCCTCGTGCGCTTCTTCCGCCGTCGGGTCGACCCGTTCCCGGTCCGCGAATGGGCGTCGCTCATGGCATCCGGGCTGGTCATCGCGGTGGCGGGGCTCTCCTGGAACCACATCGCCCAGTTCGTCACGGGAACGCACAACGCCTACATCCGCACCGAGCTCGGGTGGTGGCTCGACTACGTCGGCAACGACGAGTTCACGCCCTTCACTCCGTGGTTCCGTCAGGCGGGTACGCACCTGGGTGTCGTCGGCATCGTGCTGGTGATCGCCCTCATCGTGGCGTTCCTCGCGCTGATGTGGTCGCGGCCCGTCCGCAAGCTCGGCCTCATGGTCGTCGCGTACGGCTTCAGCTACGGCGTGTACATCTTCGCGGTGTTCCTGCCCCAGCAGAGCACGTTCCGTCTGCTCATGCCCATGGCGCCGCTCATGGGCGACGAGCGATGGTCGTCGACGCCGCGCCGGCGCACCGCCATCCTCGTCGGCTGCCTCGTGCTGCAGGCCGTCGCGATCCTCCTGCTGTGGACGCGCGGCAACCCGTGATCCTCGCCTGAACGGCGGAAGGGGGCGGTGCCGATCCGGCATCGCCCCCTTCCGCGTGTGTTCGGATTCAGTCGGGCCGTCCGCCCGGGTCGACCGCGTCGACCACGGCCTCCTCGACCGCGTTGTCGGCGACCGTCTCGGCCGAGCCGATCGCCTCGTCGTCGTCCTCGGCGAAGGCGCCGGCTGCGTCGGACCCCTTCGCTTCGTCGCCGACCCCGCCCGCCGGGGCGGGCTGCGTCTCGGGCGGGAGGGGGACGGTCGGTTCGGACGGCGCCGGCGTGGTCGGCTCCGCGGGAGTCGGTGCGCTGGGCTCGGACGGGGTCTGGGGGAAGGTCGGGGTGCTCATGCCGCGACTCTGCGCTACGCGGCCATCGCGCGCGAGCCCCTTCCTCTCCCGGCCGTCCCGGTGTAACCCGCAGCCGCTAGGCTCGTCGGCGAGAACACCAGGGGGATGCCGTGTCGACTGCGCACGATGTGACCAGGCGAGACGCGATCGCTCAGTACCGTCTCGTGGGCGAGCCGTCCGAGCCCGACCTCCAAGGGCTCGTCGAACTCGCCGCGACCGTGTGCGGGGTCCCCACCGCCGTCATCAACATCATCGACGACCGGATGCAGCATCAGGTCGCCGCCGTCGGCATCCGGGCTGCGTCATGCGAGCGCGAGGACTCGATGTGCGCGGCCGTCATCTCCCAGCCGGGCCGCGTCGTCGTCGCCGACGCCCGGCTCGATGACCGCTTCGCCCTCAATGCCTTCGTCACCGGCGAGGTCGCGAACGTGCGCTTCTACGCCTCCAGCCCGCTCATCACGCCGTCGGGAGTGGCGATCGGCACGCTCTGCGTCTTCGACGACGAGGTGGGGGAGCTCTCGGATGCCAGCGCTCACGCGCTCGACCTGCTCGCCCATCAGGTGATCGACGTGCTGGAGCTGCGCCGCGTCCAGCGCGACCTCGTCGAGTCGAACCAGCAGCTGGAGAACTTCGCGACCCAGGTCAGCCATGACCTGCGCAACCCGCTCACGGCGTTGACGGGTTTCCTCGAGCTCGCCGCGGACAGCCCCGAGATGGCCGACGCCCCGCGCGCGGCGCAGTCCCTCGCCCGCGCCGAAGCCGCGGCCGGTCGGATGACGTCGATGGTCACCGACCTGCTCGACTTCGCCCGGATAGGCGGCGCCCGCCCCCATATGACGCAGGTCGACGTGGCCGAGACCGTCGACGCGGTGCTCGAAGACCTCGACGGCGCGCTGGTGCGCACGGGCGCGGAGGTCACGGTGGTCGCCTCGACGTTCGTCCGGGGCGACGACACCCTGCTGCGCGTCCTGCTGCAGAACCTCATCGCCAATGCCGTCAAGTTCACCGTCGCGGCCGAGAAGGTGCCCGACGTCCGAGTGAGCGTCGAGACCCTGCCCGACGGCTGGCGGATCAGCGTCGACGACAACGGCGATGCGGTGCCGACGGAGTTGCGCGAGCGCGTCTTCGAGCCCATGCAGCGCGGGCACGGCGCCGACGTGCAGGGCATCGGCATCGGCCTCGCGACATGTCGACGTATCGTCGAGGCGCACGGCGGGACGATCGGTCTCGACGCCTCCCCGGCGGGTGGGACGCGCGCGTGGTTCGTCCTCCCCGCGGCCGCGTGAGCCGACCGCGGCGCCGATATCGGCCGAGGCGCTGAGGCGCAACCACCGCGACGGATGTCGGAGGCGGACCGTAGCGTGAGGGCTGTCGGGGAAGTCCTCGGCATCCGTCCGCATCCGAGACGACGAGGAGGAGCGACGCATGGCCCGCAACGTCCGTCTGCTGCACTGCACCCCGGAAGACGTCTTCCGCGTCCTCGAGAACGGCTGGCTCTACCCGTTGTGGGTGGTCGGCACCTCGCGGATGCGCGATGTGGGGGAGTCCTGGCCCCAGGTGGGGGCGACGCTGCACCACTCGTTCGGGTCGTGGCCCCTGCTCGTGAACGACACCACGATCATGCGCGTCTGGGATCCGCCGCATCGCGCGGTCCTGGAACCGCACGGCGGCCCGATCGGCGTCGCGCGCGTCGCCATCGACGTCAAACGACGGGGCGAGGGATGCGTCGTGCGCATCCAGGAGGAGCCCGTCACGGGGCCGACCCGGCTGTTGCCCGACACCGTCTTCGATGCCATCACCCGCTGGCGCAACGCCGAGACGCTGCACCGTCTCGCCTACCTCGCGGAGGGCGGCGCACCCGGCACCGAGGGCGGTGCCGACGCGATCGGCCACGAGTCGACCGCCGAGAGGGAGCCGATCCGACGATGAGCGAGACCTACGACGCCGTCATCGTCGGTTCCGGTCCGAACGGCCTGGCCGCTGCCGTCACCCTCGCACGCGCCGGGCTCTCGGTCGGCGTCTACGAGAAGGCGCCGACCTTCGGCGGAGCCGCGTCCACCGCGGAGCTGACGCTCCCGGGCTTCCACCACGACGTGGGGTCGGCGGTGCACCCCCTCGCCCTCGAGTCGTGGTTCTTCCGCGAGTTCGGTCTCGACCGTCGCGTTCCCCTGATCGTGCCCGAGGTGTCGTACGCGCACCCGCTCGACGGGGGGCGCGCCGCGCTGGCGTTCCGCGATCTCGCGCGCGCCGCCGACGGTCTCGGCGTCGACGGGCCCGCCTACGAGCGGCTGATGCGCCCGCTCGTCGATCATCTGCGCGGCGTCGCCGACTTCACGGGGAATGCGCTGCTGCGCATCCCCGGCGACCCTCTCGCGGCGTTCTTCTTCGGCATCCGGGCCCTCGAGCAGGGCGGTCCGTGGTGGAACGCGCGCTTCCGCGAGGAGGCCGTGCCGAGCATGATCACGGGCGTGTCCGCGCACACGATCCTTCACCAGCCGAGCCTCGCGGCCGGGGGAGCGGGTCTGGTGCTGGCCACCTACGGGCACGGTCGCGGGTGGCCGATCCCGGTCGGCGGCAGCCAGGCGATCGCGGATGCGATGATCGCCGACATCCGTGCGCACGGCGGCGTCCTGCACGCGGGGGTCGAGGTGACCTCGCTCGACGAGCTCCCCCCGTCGCGTGCGGTCCTGCTCGACACCACCCCGCGAGCGTTGATCCGCCTCGCCGGAGACCGGATGCCGGCGGCATACCGCCGAGCGCTGCAGCGGTTCCGGTACGGCGGGGGCGTGGCGAAGGTCGACTTCGCGCTGTCCGAGCCGGTGCCGTGGGCCGATCCCGACGTCGCGCGCTCCGGGACCGTCCACATCGGCGGTACCCGGGCCGAGATCGCCGCGGCCGAGAACGCGATCGCGCGCGACGAGCTCCCCGACGCCCCCTATGTCCTCGCCGCTCAGCCGACATTGTTCGACCCCACGCGCGCGCCCGCGGGCAAGCACGTGCTGTGGGCGTACACGCACGTGCCGTCCGGGAGTCCGGCCGACCGCGAAGAGGCCATCGTGCGGCAGATCGAGCGTTTCGCGCCGGGTTTCCGCGACACGATCCTCGCCTCGAGCTCGCGCACCGCGGTCGACATCGCCACGTGGAACCCCAACTTCCCGGGCGGTGACATCTCCGCCGGTGCCCCCACCCTGACGCAGCTGCTCGGCCGGCCGGTTTACAGCCCCGACCCCTGGCGCACCCCGATGAAGGGCGTGTACCTGTGCTCTTCGTCGGCGAGTCCGGGGCCCGGCGTGCACGGTCTTGCCGGGTGGCAGGCCGCGCTGAGCGCCCTGCGCCACGAGTTCGGAACGCGCCTGCGTCCCGATCTCGCCCCCCGCGGCGACCAGCTCCTCCCCGCGGCGCGCTAGCCGTGCCGGAGGGCGACAGCGTCTATCGCCTCCGTCAGCGGTTGGATGCCGCGACGACCGGCGCCCGTGTGGCCGATGGGGAGGTGCGCTCCGGCAATGCCGCCGGTCTCTCCCTCGCCGGCCGCACGATCGTCGGCTACGACACGCACGGAAAACACCTGCTCACGCGCTTCGATGAGGGCGACACGCTGCATACGCACCTGCGCATGCAGGGATCGTGGACCATCACGCGAGCCGGCAGATCCCTTCCGACCGCGGTCCGGGAGAAGGCCCGCGTGCGCCTGCGACTCGACGACGGGCGGGAGGTGTGGGGACTGGATCTGCCGGTCGTCGAGCTCGTGCCGACCGCGCGCGAACGCGACGTCGTGGGGTACCTCGGTCCCGATCCGCTCCGCGCGGACTGGGATGCCGCGGAGGCCGTGCGCCGGCTGACCGAACGCCCCGATCGCCCGTTCGTGGCAGCGCTCCTCGACCAGCGTCGGGTGGCGGGGCTCGGCAACCTCTGGGTGAACGAGCTCGCCTTCCTGCGCGGCATCCACCCCTTCGCGCCGATCGGTGCGACCGATCTGGACGCCCTCGTGACGCTCGCGGCTCGATGCCTTCGCGTGTCGGCGACGGTCCCGGGGATGTACCAGGTCACCACGGGGGATCGTCGTCGGGGCGCCTCGCACTGGGTGGTCGGCCGCGCGGGGCGTCCGTGCCTGCGCTGCGGAACGCGCGTCCGCGTGCGCGACGAGGTGGCGAACGACCCGGAGCAGCGCCGCACGTGGTGGTGCCCGCGGTGTCAGCCGATGCCGGCGAACGTCGATGTCGGAACCCCGGAGTAGAACGGAACGATGGCCGTCGAACGGGAGAACCTTCTGCGCGTCACGCGCATCTACGCGGAGGACGCCGCGCTCGAACTCGAGCGCGGACGGGAGATCGTCGCGCGCTGGCCCGACGCCGACATCGTTCCGGTCGCCTCGCACTGGCAGATCCCCGAGGTTCACGGCGATGAGACCAACGTCGCCCGCTGGGTGCGCATCAAGACCGAAGCGCTCGTCTTGGGCGTGAAGAAGAGCGTCACCACGCGCGTGAACGGCCGCTCGGCGGACTTCATCGCGCCGTCGCTGTCGAACGGCTGCGCGATGGCGTGCTCCTACTGCTACGTTCCGCGCCGCAAGGGCTACAGCAACCCCATCACGGTGTTCGCGAACATCGACCAGATCACGCGTCACCTCGCGCGCCACGTCGCGGCCCGGGGGCCCAAGACCGAGCCGAACCAGTGCGACCCCGACGCCTGGGTGTACGACATCGGCGAGAACGGCGACTGCTCCGTCGACGCGCTCCTCAGCGAGAACGTCCGCGACGTGTGCGATCTGTTCCGCATGACGCCGACCGCGAAGGCGTCGTTCGCGACGAAGTTCGTCAACCGCGATCTGCTCGAGTGGGATCCCGCGGGCCGCACACGCATCCGCTTCTCGCTCATGCCGGCGGGCACGGCGCGCGTCACCGATCTGCGCACCTCGCCGATGGCGGAGCGCATCGCCGCGATCAACGACTTCGTCGATGCCGGGTACGAGGTGCATGTCAACTTCTCGCCGGTCATCCTCACCCCGACGTGGCTCGCCGACTGGGAAGAGCTCTTCGAGCAGCTCGACGCGGCACTGCATGCGCGGGCCAAGGCCCAGCTGGCCTGCGAGGTCATCTTCCTCACGCACAACGAGGGCCTGCACGAGGTGAACCTCGGTTGGCACCCCAAGGGGGAGGAGCTGCTGTGGACACCCGCCGCGCAAGAGGAGAAGCGCTCGCAGAACGGCGCGGTCAACGTCCGCTATCGGCATCCCCTCAAGGCGCAGAGTGTTGCGGCTCTCACCGATCTCATCGCCCGGAAGCTTCCGTACTGCCGGGTGCGCTACGCCTTCTGACGCGCAGACGCAGCAGCCGGCGCGCTCCCGTCGGGAGCCGCGCCGGCCGTCCAGGCGGTCTCAGCCGATGTCGCCGGTGGGGGAGTCGCTCGTGGTCGCGGCCTCGTCGGCGTCGCGCTGCGCGGCCGCACCCTCCTCGGGCGACTCGCTGCCAGCGCCGTTCGACTGCTCGTCGGGAGCGGCGCCGGAGTCTCCGCTTCCGGGGTGTCCGTTGTCGATCGTCATGGGGTCTCCATCCGTTGGTGAAGCGCCGACGGTGTCACGTCCGAACCGTGACGTCCAGGGGGTCGACGGCGATCAGAGGGGAGTGACGCCGTAGCGAGCGGCGAACTCGGCGCTCGCCGCGTCCTCGAAGTCGTCGGCGTCGTCGCGCAGCTCGACATCGTTCACGTCGTTCACAGGTACGGCGCCAGGGCGCCCGCGGTGAGAGCGAAGGCGAGGGCGGTGCCTCCGACGGCGGTTGCCGCAACGACCGAAACGCGCTCGGCGCGCCGGCGACGCGACACGTTGGCGGGGTGCATCGTCGAGCGCAGCGACGCCTTCGCGGCATCGAGGCTGTCGTAGCGGCCGATGGGGATGCCGTGCGCGTCGCGCGACACGAACCCGCCGGCGACCGCGTCGACGCAGCCGTCGTATTCGCCGCCGCGGTGGGCGACCCAGAAGCCGGTGTCGACCTTCGCCCACAGCACCCGGGCAGGGGCGAGCGTCGGCACGACGGGAAGAGTGGGAGCGCTCATGTCAGGCGGCGACCGAGAGCGAACGGCGGCGGGTCGCAGCGGGGGTGCGCGCGGGCGCCACACGGGTCGGGTGAGCCTCGGGGATCTCGACCCGCAGGTCGATGACGAGTCCCGCCGAGGAGTTCGCCATCTCGGCCATGCTCTTCAGCGTCGTCGCGTCGAGGGTTTCGGGCTCCGCCGAATCGAACACGAATCGCAGGGGGATGGCCGGCTGCAGCCAGAGGGTGGAGCGGCCGGGGGTGCCGTCGACGTGCGTCCAGCTCAGGGTGAAGCTCTCGCTGCGGCGGAGCTTGGTCGTGGTCACGACCTTGAGGTGCGAGAGGAGACGGTCCGGGATGCGGATCGGTTCGGTCGACGTGCCGTAGAACAAGTGGCCCATGGGAACTCCCTTCGTGAGCGATTAGCTGTGTGTAGAACATACTCGCTTAGTAACTAGTTTGTCTAACTATTATTAACGAGGTATAGTCGGCGGACGAGCGGGGAGGAGTGTGTCATGACCGACGTCGAAACCACGTCCCGCGGACTCACGAGCACGGGACCCACCGAAGAGGTCACCTACTGGTACGGCGACGAGCCGACCGATCGCCGACGCCGGAGCAAAGCCGTCCTCGAAGCGCTGCGCATCTACCGGGCGGCCGAGGTCGCCATGCGACGCCGCACCCGCGACTCCATGGCGATGGGGGAGAACGAACTCCTCGTCCTGCGCTATCTGCTCCGCGACCCCACTCGGCGGGTGCGCCCGGGGGAACTGACCCGGTACCTCGGGCTCTCGACCGCGTCGACCACGGCGATCCTGGACCGCCTGGAGCGATCGGGCCACATCACGCGTGCGGCGAACCCCGAGGATCGTCGCAGCATCTTCATCCAGGCCACCCCGCGCGCCGACGAGGAGGTGCGACAGACCCTCGGCAACATGCACGACCGCATGCTCGCGGCCGTGATCGACATGTCGCCCGAGGAGTCCGCGGCCGTCGTCGCCTTCCTGCACCGCATGAGCGACGCCGTCGACGGAGTGGCGGTCGACAAGCGGGCGGTCGATTCCCCGTGATCTACGTGCTCGTCGGCGGACCGCGCGACGGACAGCACGTGGATGACCTTCCTCGCGGTTACCGCCTCTCTCTGACCGATCCTCAGCCGGAACCGTTCGCCGAGTTCGACACCGTTCGCGCGGTCTGGTTCGAACTCGACGAGTCGATGTTCCGTTCGGCGCAACGCCGCGACTGATGCGTATCCCACGCGCGCGGCCGGGGCAACCCGCCCCACCCCTGCCGGGTGGGACCGCAGAGTGGGGGAATGCGATGCGTGACCTATGCCGGCGAAACCGTGACGACCACCGACGACGTGGCCGCGTCACTCGTGGAGCTGACCGCGGCAGTGGCGAAAGAGGGGCAGGCCGAGGCGGTCAGCATCCCCATCGTCACCGGCGACAAGAAGGTCGCCCAGGCGGAGCTGGTGATCGGCGTGGGCAATGATGTGCTGTCCGCGCCCGTCGACTGGCACGACGAGGAACCGGACTTCGCTCACGCGGCCGCCGAGTTGAAGAACCACCGCCTGTTCCCGCGCCCGCACCTGCGGGCGGTCGAGCCCACGTCCGACGTGGATGACGACGAGCCCATCGACTGGGACTTCGACCAGCCCACGCAGGCCTGATCGCCACCCGATTCAGCCCACGAGCCGGTCGAGCGAAAGACGGCGGATGCCGCCGAGTCGGCGATCGTGCTGCACACGTTGCGCCGGAGCGTCGCCGTGGACGGCGACGGCACCGGATGCCACGATCCCGACCGTGCGATTGTGGCATCCTCCGTTCACCGTCGGGAAATAGTCCTCAGGGATGATGTGCGACGACCGGCCGTCGGTGAGGCTGGAGGAGTGCTCGCAGCCGCGCGAGCCGGACGCTTCCCCCCGGAGTGGAGATCATGTCGCCCGACCAGCTGCGAATCGCCCCGACGACCGACGCCCCCGACGGTCGAGAACGTCAGCGCCGGAGTATCCGTCATGCGCAGGCGCAGCTCGCCGCCTTCGTGCGCAGCTCAGCCGACGACGTCGCCGAGGCCGCCCATGCCGCCGAAGCGGCGCTGCGCAGCGCATTGTCGTCGGGGGCGGGAGTGGAACGCGTGTCGGCGGAGCTGGAGGTCAGTCCTCGCGCTCTGCGAGCGATCGCCGATGGATCGGTGCCGTTGCGCAGCCTTCACCCGGACGACCGCCTGCGCTTCGCCTGAGCCTGCGCGCCGGTCGAGCCGTTCGGCTCGGGCCGGTCCGCGGAGGCCGGTCCTGTCAGGCCAGGCGCTCGGGACGGTACTTGTCGTCGCTGAAGCCGATGACGAGATATCCGATGACGTAGAAGATCACCAGCAGGAACAGCGAGAACACCCACCCGTGGCCGAATGCCCGGCCCACGCGGATGTGCACGATCACGTGGAAGACGAGGTTCACGATCGGCACGAGGTAGAGCAGGGTCAACCACCCCGAGAAGCCGGCGATGCGCACCATGACGACGAGGTTGACGATCGGGATGATCGCGAGCCACCCGGCGTGCCCGGCTTTGGCGAAGACGCGCCACAGCGCGACCACCATGAGGACGTAGATCGCGAGGGCGATCAGAGAGTTCGTGGCGCTCAGCGCGAAGATCGACGTCTGGTCGGTGATAGACGAGGGCGAGGAGGTCAGCATGCGCTCATCGTAGGGGTTCTCCCAGCCGACGCTCAGGTTGGCCGCCCGCACGGCACGCCATGGTCGGGCGGGTTTACGCTCTCAACGAGGAGGCGGCCGAATGGGCGAGCGCAAGTTCGAGTGGGGCGGGCTGAGCGCCGACCGCGCCGATTACGTCACGGCCGCCGAGGCGCTCGCGATGCTGGAGGTCCTCGTCGTGGCCCAGGCCGATCTCGACGTCGCCACCGAGCTGCGCGACGGCGCCGCATGGGCCCGCTTCTCGCGCGGGCCGCGGTGGGCGCTCGTATCGACCCCCGGCTCGCGGTGGTTCTCGGTCGAGACCGACACGGGTCACCGCATGCAGCTCGTCGACGCGTCGTCGTCGAAGGACCAGAGCGCGCAGTTGCTCGCCGTCTACGTGGACGTGGCGGAGGCCTACGTGCGCTCCGACGTCGCCCCCGTGCCCGGTCGAGGGCTGGGCGGGTCGGTCGTCACCGTCGATGTCGACGGGCGCGAGGTGCTGCTTCACCTTCCGATCTCCCGACGGGTCCGGGGGATGTTCCGGCACTAGGCCGACGCGCCACCCCGGTCAACCCGGTGCGCCGGGCCGGGGCGGGTTGCGACGCTGGTGATCTCGACGAAGGGAACACCATGAGCGACCCGCAGCACACCCCGGCCGACGACGCGTCCGACCTCGGAGACGACCCCACGGTCAAGCCGAGCCAGGAGAACGACGTCGACGAGGCCTCGAAGGCACCGTCCGCCGACGACCCGAACGCCGATCACCAGGCGAGCGGCATCGGCGTCATCGGCGACGAGTGATCCGGATGCCACGGATCGGCGTCGTGCTCCGCGTCGTCGGTCCGTGGCCGTGCCCGCGGAGCCGTGCCTGCAGCGACGCCCGGCCGTCGGGACCGCCGCCGGTGCGGTGATAGCCTGGACCGGTCCGCCTCCGTAGCTCAGGGGATAGAGCGTTGGTTTCCGGTACCAAAGGTCGCAGGTTCGATTCCTGTCGGGGGCACATGTGACGAAGGCCGCGGTCGATGACCGCGGCCTTTCTGATTTCCGGGGCCGTCAGCCCTCGTCGGTCGGCGCGCCGGTCGGCTCGGCGTCCTCGACGAGGTGCCGCGAGCCGAGTTCGTCGGCGGTGGCGCGCCCCTGGTCGACGGCTTCCTCCTTGCTGGAGAAGCTCGCCGACAGCTCGGGTCGGCCCTCCACCGCGTTCTCCCACTGGCCCCGGTTCGATCTGGTCGTCACGTCGTTCTGGCTCATGGCATCCAGCAGACACCGGTCGTTCTTCGCGCGGTGCGGGGTTGACACGTGAAGGGGCGGGCGGGCGGGCGACAGGGTCTTTCACCCCTCACGTCACCTCCCGAGGCGGTGTCCGCGGATGCGGCCATGCCCGGGCGGCGGAGGCCCGGCACGGCGTCGCGGCGTCGTCGTCAGGGGCGCTCGGCGATCAGCCCGGCGTCGCACAGCGCCGTCAGGGCGGCACGGACGGCATCTCCGGCGTCTCCGCCGCGCGGTTCGCCGTGCGCGTGCACCGCGGCAGCCACGAGGTCGTCGAACGAGGCGCCGTCGGCTGCCCGCCAGAGCACCGGTCCGATCCCGTCGACGAGGTGGATCGTCGTCTCGTCGTCCGGTGCGCGGCGCAGCAGCGCGAGACGCGCGCCCGAGAGAGCCACGGCATCCACCACGGGCGTGCGGGTGAAGCCGCTCGCGCCTCGGGTGGCCTCGGCGCGTTGCGAGACGATCGGCTCGCGTGACGCCGGCCGTGGCGCGGCGAACAGATCGCGGATGAGGGGAAGCACGTCCGCGGCTTCCGCGTAGCGCAGACGCAGCGCTCCGCCGACCGCGCTGACGTGGCCGATCAGCGTCTCCAAGGGACGCGGCAAATCGGCGAGATAACTGCACTGCGGCGCGATCGCTGCCACGGCATCCGCGATGTCGAGGGGCTCGAGGGCGGCCTGGGTGCTCCGCGGCTGACGATCGAGCACCACGACGGCGTGCAGGCGGAGCGGGGTGGGCGGAAGATCGCGCAGACCGAGACCGCGGGGCGACACCTGCTTCTTGGCGCGGCCGGCGCCGTCGACGATCGACAGAGGTTTGCGGTAGGGCAGGACGCTCCCGTCCGGTGCGACGCCGACGCTCTCGTCGCTCACGTAGGCGTAGTCGCGCGCGAGGCTCGACATGAGGGTGGTCTTGCCCATCCCCGACCGACCCGAGAACAGCACGACGCGTCCGTCGTCGTCGGCGATGGCGCCGGCATGGACGAGCCACAGGTCTCCACGCCGCGCGGAGAGGGCGGAGAGCGTCACCTGGGTCGACAGGTCGGACATGGTCTCGTCGGAGAGGAAGCGCGGGCGCGGGGAGACGATCGCCGCAGCGAGCGTGGCTTCGTCGTGCCGGGCCCCGGACCAGGCTTCTCCGATCGAGACGCGGTCGGCGGGGGGCACGCCGTCGAGGTCGATGCGCACGGTCACCCCGAGGGCGTCGACATGCAGATGATCGGCTTCGCCGGTACGACTCGGGAGGGGCTGTTCGCGGGACATCGTCGGTCAGTCTCCCGGGGCGCGGGATGGTCGCGGGTCGCGGCACCGCGTCGGGGGCGGGTGAAAGACGCGTCCACCGGATCGGGCATCGCCCGTTCCGACCTCTTGTCAAGACCTGCCGCTCTTTCGCGGACGGTTGGGATGCTGAGACCTTCCGTCGAAAGGATCTGCCATGAGCATCGGAGCCGGCATCGCGCTGTTCGTCATCGGCGCCATCCTCGCCTTCGCCGTGAACCTGCCCAACGACTACGTCAGCTTGAGCATGGTCGGCTACATCATGATGGGAGCCGGCGTCGTCGTGTTCCTGATCGGCGTCGTGCTGCTCGTGCGTCGTCGGCAAACCGATACGGTCACCCGCACCGAAGGAGTGGGGGGCGCCCAGGTCACCCGCTCGACCACGCGCTCGTCCAACGACGACCTCGTCTGAGTCCCCCGGGGTCGCCACCCCGGAGGTACACCCATGACCGAACCGACGCGCACCGTCGCCGACGACTCGCCCGCGGGCGACCTGTTCGACGGACGCTACCGCCTCGGCCGTCTGCTCGGCCGGGGCGGTTACGCGCGCGTGTACGAGGCGGTCGATACCGCTCTCGAGCGCACCCTCGCCATCAAGGTCATCGACGGGGACGGTGCCGATCCCTCCGACGTCGCCCGCGTCCGGTCGGAGATCCGCCTGCTCGCCTCGCTCTCGCATCCGTCGCTCGTCACCCTCTATGACGCACGGCTCGACGCGACGCCCGCCTATCTGGCGATGGAGCTGATCGCGGGCCCGACGCTCACCGACCTCATCGCGCGGGGTCGTCTCGGCGGGCCCGAGGCCGCGCGCGTGGGGCGCGAGGTCGCGGAGGCGTTCGCCGTGATCCACGGCCGAGGGATCGTGCACCGCGACGTGAAGCCGTCGAACATCCTGATGCGACCCGCCGCGCACACGGGGGAGACCCCGCGGGCGACTCTCGCCGACTTCGGCATCGCCTCGCTCGTCGGGGCCACCCGCGTGACACGGGCCGACACCGTGATCGGAACGGCCGCTTACCTGAGCCCCGAACAGGCGCGCGGGATGCCGGCCGCACCCCCGAGCGACGTGTACGCGCTCGGACTCGTGCTGCTGGAGGCCCTGACCGGTTCACGCCCGTTCGGCTCCCGCACCCCGCATGAAGCGCTCGCCGCCCGGCTCGTCTCCCCGCCTGAGATCCCCGCGCACATCCCCTCCGGGTGGCGGGACGTGCTCGAGCGGATGACGGCCATCGACCCCGCCGAACGACCGGATGCCGCGGGCGTCATCGTCGCGCTGCGCACGTTGTCGAACGTGGCGGTGCCCGCCCCGGGAGGGGGAACGACCGCGCGTATGCCGGCGGTGTCCGGAGCCACCGCCCCGACGCGCGTCTTCGACGCCTCGACGCCGGGGGGATCCCCGGTGCCCCGTTCGCGGCGTCGTCCGTCTCGACGTGCTGTGGTGGTGGCATCCGTCGTCGCCGCCGTCCTCGCCACGGGGGGAGTGACCGCCGCCGTGGCAGCCGGAGCCGGGGGAGCCCCCGAGCCCGATCTGCCCGCACTGCCCCAGCCGCTCGATCAGCACGTCGACGACCTGTGGAAGGAGGTCGGGGAATGATCCGTCGCGCTTCCCTCGCCGGCGTCGTGGCCGTGGCCGCAGCCCTGGCCCTCGCCGGCTGCACCCCGCCCGCCGCGCCCACCGCGTGGCAGCAGAACGTGCAGACGATCGCGGAGCAGGCGTCGGCCGGCGACTACGCCTCGGCGCTCGCGAGCCTCGACGCGCTCGAGGCCGAGGTCACCGCCCGCCGCGACGCGGGGGAGATCACGGCCGAGGAGGCGGACGCCATCCTGACGCGCATCGCGACGGTCCGTGCCGATCTCACCGGTCTGGTCCCCACCCCCACACCCACGCCCGAGCCCGAGCCTGCGCAGACGACCGAGCCCGCACCCGACGACCAGCAGGACGTCGTCGACGACGGCACGGATGACACCGGCGGAGGCGGGAACGGCGGGGGCCCGTCCGACAAGAAGCCGGGCGACGAGAAGGGGCCGGGGAACGGCAAGGGGCCGGGCAAGAAGGACGGGTGAGCATGCCGGCGGCGGCGTGTCGCGGAACAGGTGCGCGGGGATGGCCCCCACGCCCGCGCGCCGTGCGAGGATTGCCCGGTGCCGCGCCGCGTGACCGCTGAACTGGACCTCGATCTCGGGGCATCCGTCGACCTCATCTTCCAGATCTCCGCCGCCCAGGGGGTCCCTCTGCTGAGCGAGGACCTGACGTTCTCGCAGGGTGATCGCGTGTACACGCCCACCGAGATCGTCGACCAGTCCGGCAGCCGCCTTCACCGCGTCACCGGCGAGCAGGGCCCCCTGACGGTGCGGTACGACGCCGTCGTCGCCGGTCCCGCGCAGAGCCCCCGCACGAGCGACCTCGAGACCATCACCTACCTGCGCCCGAGCCGCTACTGCCAGTCCGACGAGGTGTTCTCGCAGGCACGTCGCCAGTTCCGCGGGCTCTCCGGTGAAGAGCTGCTGACCGCGGTGTCGTCGTTCGTGGCATCCACCGTCACCTACACCCCGGGCCTGAGCCTCGGCACCGACAGCGCGGTCACGACGCTCATGACCGGCCAGGGCGTGTGCCGCGACTACGCCCACGTCGTCATCGCGCTCCTGCGGGCGATGGACATGCCGGCGCGGTATGCCGCGTGCTACGCCCCCGGCCTCGAGCCGATGGACTTCCACGCCGTCGCCGAGGCCTACATCGACGGCGCCTGGTACGTCGTCGACGCGACCCGTCTCGCGGATCGCCGCTCGCTCGTCCGCATCGCGACGGGGCGCGACGCCGCCGACTGCGCCTTCCTCAGCTACCACGGGGGATACGTGGGGCTGGAACGCCTGCACGTCGACGCGGTCTTCGACGACGAGACCCCGGATGCCACGACCCCCGACGACCACGCCGCGCTGGTGCAGATCGGCTGACGCGCTCCGCGGTCGCCTCCGGCGGTTCGTCGTCACGGAGGGGGTCCCGCCCCGCTCCGCCTAGACTTGCAGGGTTATGGATCCCGCAGCCCTCTCCGCAGCCCTCCTCGCCGTCATCGCCCCGCTCGCCGAGGCGCGACGAGAGGGCTCCTCGGCGGGGATCACCGCCGCCGACCTCCCGCTGGAGCGGCCGAAGAACCGCGACCACGGCGACTGGGCGTCCAACGCGGCGCTCAAGCTGTCGAAGGTCGTCGGAGCGAACCCGCGCGAGTTCGCCGCGGAGATCGCCGCCGGTCTCGAGGCGGTCGACGGCGTCGCGAGCGTCGAGGTCGCCGGCCCCGGCTTCATCAACATCCGACTGGATGCCGCTGCCGCCGGCGCGCTCGCGAAGGTCATCGTCGAGCAGGGCGCCGCGTTCGGAACGAACGACTCCCAGCGCGGGAACACCATCAACCTCGAGTTCGTCAGCGCGAACCCGACCGGACCCCTGCACATCGGCCACACCCGGTGGGCGGCTCTCGGCGATGCCATCGCCCGCGTGCTGCTCGCGAGCGGTGCGACGCTCGTCCGCGAGTTCTACATCAACGACGCCGGCGCCCAGATGGAGCGCTTCGGCCGCTCCGTCGTGGCCGCGGCGCACGGCGAGCCGACCCCCGACGACGGATACGGGGGCGCGTACATCGGAGCGCTCGCCGAGCGGGTGCTGGCGGAGCGCCCCGACCTGCGCGATCTCGATCGCGCCGAGCAGGTGGCCGTCGCCACCGAACTGGCCTATCGCTTCCAGCTGGGCGAGATCCAGGCCTCTCTCGAGCGCTTCAACGTCCACTTCGACGTCTGGTTCTCCGAGCGCACGCTGCACGCGCACGTCGATGCGCAGCCGAGTCTCGTCGACGAGGCGGTCGACCGTCTGCGCGAACAGGGCCATGTCTTCGACGACGAGGGCGCCGTCTGGGTGCGCACCACCGATTTCGGCGACGACAAAGACCGCGTCATCCGTCGCTCCAACGGGGAGTACACGTACTTCGCCGCCGATGCCGCCTACTACCTCAACAAGGGCGACCGCGGCTTCGCGCACAAGATCTACCTCCTCGGCGCCGATCACCACGGCTACGTCCACCGTCTCAAGGCTCTCGCCGGCGCCGCGGGCGACGACCCCGAGAAGGACATCGAGGTGCTCATCGGACAGCTCGTGTCGATCAACGGTGCCAAGCTGTCCAAGCGCGCGGGCAACATCATCGAGCTCGACGACCTGCAGCAGTGGCTCGGCACCGACGCGCTGCGCTACTCGCTCGCACGGTATCCGGCCGACTCGCCGCTGACGCTCGACCCCGAGATCCTGCAGAAGCGCACCAACGACAACCCGGTCTTCTACGTGCAGTACGCCCACGCGCGCACGCACAACGTCGCACGCAACGCCGCCGACTCGGGTGTCGACCGCTCGGAGTTCGCCCCGGAGCTTCTCGATCACGAGACCGAGTCGGCGCTTCTCGGTGCCCTGCAGGAGTATCCCCGGGTCGTCGCGTTCGCCGCCGAGGTGCGCGAGCCGCACCGCGTCGCGCGCTACCTCGAAGAGCTCGCCGGCCTGTACCACCGGTGGTACGACAACTGCCGCGTCATCCCGCTCGGTGACGCCCCGGTCGAGTCGGTGCACCGCACGCGCCTGTGGCTCAACGACGCCACCGGTCAGGTGCTCCGCAACGGCCTCACGCTGCTCGGCGTCGGCGCTCCGGAGCGGATGTAGTCCATGACGGACGCGGATGCCGTGGCCCCCCGCCGCCGTTCAGGTCGATGGATCGCGATCCTCCTCGTGGTCGTCGTGCTGCTGGCGGGTGCCGTGGTGGCCGCCGAGTTCATCGCACGCTCCCTCGTGACGAACACGGTCCGCTCGCTGGTCGTGAAGAACGTCGGCCTGGCCGACGACCAGAACCTCGACGTGTCGGTGAGCGGAATCGTGCTCCCGCAGCTGATCGCAGGGCGCCTCGACGACGTCACGGTCAGCTCGGACGACGTGACCTTGGGCCCCATCACCGGTGACGTCCTCGTGGAGATGCAGGGCGTGCCGGTGTCGGGTGAGGGTCCTGCCGACGGAGGATCGGCCTCGGTGCGTCTCAATGAGGAGCAGTTGCGGGCGCTGCTCGCGCAGATCCCCGATTTCCCGTCGGGCACGGTGGCGATGGCCGCCCCCGATCTCACCTTCACGAACGAGCTGTCGCTCTTCGGCGTCGGCATCCCCGTGGGCGTCTCGGTCACCCCGGGCGCAGCGTCCGGTGACCTGACCCTCACCCCGACGTCGTTCGAACTCGGCGGCAACACCATCGACGCCGACACGCTGCGCGCGCAGTTCGGCGGCGTGGCCGACGCGGTCCTCGGCCCGCAGAGCCTGTGCATCGCCGATCGCCTCCCGGCCGGCCTCACGCTGACCTCCGCGACGGTGCAGGGTCAGAGCCTCGTGGCCGCCTTCGACCTCGCGGGCGGCATCCTCGACGACCCCGCGCTGCAGGCCGACGGCTCCTGCAGCTGACCGGCCGCGCATCGCGATCACCGACCGCGTCACCCGTCCTCCGCGTCGGTGAGCGCGACCGCCGACCGGCGTGAGCCTGCCTATGGTCGGGGTCGACGGACGGATGCCGCGACCGCGGCGCGTCATGGGGAGGTCGGCATGTCCGCGGTGTCACGTCGCAGGGTTCTCACCGCAGGCGCGTGGACGATTCCCGTTCTGAGCGTGAGCGCGGCACTGCCTGCGCACGCGGCGGCGAGCCGGACCGACCGCGTGACGCTGACGTCGTCCCGCGCGGCCGCCTACCCCGATGAGACGGCGACCGTGAGGGTCACGAGTATCGAAGCCGATGGACGGCCTCGCGCCGGCGACGCCGTGTCCCTCTCGCTGGACGACCCCGCCCGCGCGATCATCGAACGACCGACGGGCGTCACGGACTCCTCGGGCGCGTACACGACGTCGGTGCGCGTGCGCACCGATGCCGCCCCCGGAGCCTCGGCATCACGGCATCCACGTCCTCGGGGCGACCAGCACGGCGCTCGAGGTGCGGGAGGCGACCGTCATCCGGCACGACGAGACGGGCGCCTCGACCCGCGTCCTCGCGCTCGCGCACGGGTATCAGGACGACATCGCGACCGTCGAGAACCGGGGCTTCGCACACAGCGATCTGCAACCCACCGGACGACACGTGCGGCCGAAGCAGGTGCTCCAGGTGGAGGTGCCGGACGGGGCCCCGGCGACCCTGTCTCTGGCGATCGGCGCGCGCGGGCCCTGGAAGGCGTTCAACGGCGGCACGGGCACCGATCTCTCCGTCACGACGTTGACGACGGGAAGTCAGAGCATCACCGCCGCCCAGGACGGAATCGTCTACGTCATCAATCACTCCGACAGCCAGGCTGTGGAGCTGACGGTGTCGGGCGGCTCCGCGCAGCCCGCGTGGGTGAAGGACCGGACGACATCGGCTGAGTTCGCCTCCCGACTGGCCGCGTCGTCGGTACCCGTCGTCACGCTCGTCGGCGACCGGGTGTTCGTCGACGTCCAGCGACGGGTGATCGACGACATGGCCGCCCGGAACGTCGCATGGGATCCCGCCGACACCGTGGCGCGGCTCGATCGGGTGCTCTCGTCGACCTGCGACGTCTACGGGTTGAGCTATGCCGCGGTCGGGGTCGGACGCAAGCACGCCGGTCGCGTGTATTTCAGCGGAGCGGACAGCGGGGCGGGGTGGGCCTTCGCGACGAGTCAGTGGCTGTGCTTCCAGGTCGACACGGGTGCCAGTGAGGCGCTGCTCGCCGACTCCGACTCGTGGGGCATCTGGCACGAGGTCGGACACACGTTCCAGACCCCGTCGTACACGTGGAGCGGACTGGGTGAGGTGACGGTCAACATCTCCTCGCTCGCCCTCCAACAGCGTCATACCGGCCACCACCGTCTGGACGAGTGGCCCGAGGCCGAGGACCGGATCGCGCGGTACTTCGCCCAGGCCGTCGGGGACCGGAGCTTCGCGCAGCTGACGGACGAGGATCCGTTCTATCCGCTCTTCCTCTTCGATCAGCTCCGGCAGTCCTTCGGCGAGGGGTTCTATCCGGCGGTCGATCAGGCGTACCGCGTCCGACGGATCCGCGGGCTGTCGATGCCCTCTTCCGACCAGGACAAGAAGGACCTCTTCGCCCAGGTGGCCTCCCAGGTGGCCGAGCGCGACCTCGGCCCGTTCTTCACCGCGTGGGGCGTTCCGATCACGTCAGCGGTTCTGACGACGTTGAGCGCGCATCCCGCGCTGCAGAACCAGATCTGGACCGCCATCGACTCCCGAGACGCGCACCGCGAGCGGGACGCGGGGTACGACCTCCCCATCGGCACGCTGACGGCGGAGAACGTGAGCCTGTACCTGGGCGACCGCACGGCCTCGTCAGGCGAGGTGACCGGTCTGTCGACGCTCGCCGGGTCGACGAGCACCCTCGTCGCGCGCGAGTCCGTCGCGATCAACGTCGGTTCGATGGAGGGGCGGCTTCTCGCGATCCTCCAGTCATCGGATGCCACGCAGGAGGCGCTGACGCGGACGGTTCCGGTCACCGTCACCTCGGCGCTCGGATTCGTGGGCATCTACGACGTCCGTTCCGGATGGATCGGCATGAGCCGAGACGGGAAGCGCCTCGTGGTCACCTCGACCGGTGTCGCCCCGCACGACTACTACTTCAAGGGGAAGCCGTACTACCAGGTCGCTCTGCAGAACGCGCGGGGCCGGACGCTCGTCACGGTGACCGTGAACGGAGACGACACCCACGACAAGGTCGTGACGGCGCTCGACGGCATGTCGGTGTCGAACGGGTACCGGCTCCTCGTCACCGCCGCGGAGCCCTCCCGGGTGCGCGTCTACGCGGACAGCGTGCAGACCGGGTCCCTGTCCAAGACGCCTCAGACGCTGACCATCCGCGGGGGGCGGTTCGTGGTCTGACGGCCGCCCGGAGCCCGGCGGCTGCGGACGCGGGGCGGCGCCACCGGACACGGGAAGGGAGCGGCATACGCGGTGCCCTAGACTGATCGGGCTGCCCGCCGCGTGACTCTCCGCGGGGGTGGCAGCCGTGATCCGCGGCCGTCGCGTCGCCGCAAAACCCGATTGGTCCCTCTGTGTCCGCCTCGCACTCCGCGCTCGTGCCCGAGTGGCTCACCACTCCGGCCGAAGCGAACGAGCTCGTCGCCCCCGTCTGGCCCGCGTCCGCTCGTCGCGTCGACGACGGCTCCGTCGAGATCGGAGGCGTCTCCGTCTTCGATCTGCGTGACCGCTTCGGCACCCCGCTGTACGTCCTCGACGAGGACGAGGTGCGCGAGCACGCCCGCCGCGCCCGCGCCGCGTTCGACTCGGCGGCGGCGCGTCACGGGATCCGGGCTCGCGTCTACTACGCCGGAAAGGCGTTCCTGTCGACCGAGGTCGTGCGGTGGGTCGTCGACGAGGGACTCTCCGTCGACGTGTGCACGCGCGGCGAGCTCGAGGTCGCCCTCGCCGGGGGAGCAGCCCCCGCGCGCCTCGGCTTCCACGGCAACAACAAGAGCGTGCGCGAGCTGGAGCGCGCGGTCGAGGTCGGCATCGGCTCGGTCGTCGTCGACAGCCCCATCGAGATCGAGCGCCTGGCCGCGATCGCCGAGCGCCGCGGCGCCGTGCAGTCCGTGCTCGTACGCGTTCGCACCGGCGTGCACGCCGAGACCCACGCGTTCCTCGCGACCGCGCACGAAGACCAGAAGTTCGGCTTTTCGCTCGACGGCGCGGCCGAGGCCGTCGCGCGCATCCGCGAGCTCACCAGCCTGCGCTTCGTCGGCCTGCACGCCCACATCGGCTCGCAGATCTTCGACTCGTCCGGATTCCGCGAATCGGCCGCACGCCTGGTCGACCTGCACGCCGACCTGCTGGCCGGGGGAGAGATCCCCCTCCTCAACGTCGGCGGCGGCTTCGGCATCTCCTACACCTCGGTCGACGACCCGAAGCCCATCGAGGAGATCGCCGACGGCATCCTGGACGCCATCGCCGACGAGTGCGCCGTGCGCGGCATCCCGATGCCCGACGTCGCCACCGAGCCCGGTCGTGTCATCGTCGGCCAGGCCGGGGTGACGCTGTACGAGGTCGGGACGGTCAAGACGGTCACGGCCGCCGAGGACCTCGAGCGCACCTACGTCAGCGTCGACGGCGGAATGAGCGACAACGCCCGCCCCGCTCTCTACGGCGCCGATTTCTCCGCGCGCATCGTCTCGCGCACGAGCTCCGAGACCCCGGCGCTCTCGCGCGTCGTCGGCCACCACTGCGAGTCGGGTGACATCGTCGTGGATGCCGAGTACCTCCCCGCCGACGTCACACCGGGCGACCTGCTGGCCGTGCCCGCCACCGGCGCCTACTGCTTCTCGCTCGCGAGCAACTACAACTACACGCCCCGCCCGCCCGTCGTCGCGGTGCGCGGGGGACAGGCCCGCGTGATCGTGCGCGGGGAGACCATCGACGATCTGCTCTCGCGCGACGCCGGCATCCCGGCATCCGCCCCCACCGCAACACCCCACGGAGACACCGCATGACCGACTACCGCACGCTCCGCGTGGCGCTCCTCGGCGCCGGCGCCGTCGGCTCGCAGGTCGCCGACCTGCTGCTCAAGCACGGCGACGAGCTCGCCGACCGCGCGGGCGCCAAGCTCGAACTCGCCGGCATCGCCGTGCGCAACGTCGACTCCAAGCGCGACGCCGACCTCCCGCGCGAGCTCTTCACGACGGATGCCGAGACCCTCATCGTCGGCAGCGACATCGTGATCGAACTCATGGGCGGGATCGAGCCGGCCCGCACGCAGGTGCTGCACGCGATCGCCTCGGGCGCCGACGTCGTCACCGCCAACAAGGCGCTGCTCGCGACCCACGGCTCCGAGGTCTTCGAGGCCGCCGACCAGGTCGGCGCCGAGGTGTACTACGAGGCCGCCGCCGCCGGTGCCATCCCGATCATCCGCCCGCTGCGCGACTCGCTCGCCGGCGACCGCGTCGTGCGCATCATGGGCATCGTCAACGGCACGACGAACTACATCCTCGACCGCATGGACACCGAGGGCGCCGACTTCGCCGATGTCCTGGCCCAGGCGCAGCAGCTCGGGTACGCCGAGGCCGACCCCACCGCCGACGTCGAGGGCTACGACGCCGCGCAGAAGGCCGCGATCCTCGCGAGCCTGGCCTTCCACACGACGGTTCCCCTGGATGCCGTGCACCGAGAGGGCATCACCTCGGTCGACGCCGCGATGATCGAGTCCGCTCGTCACGCGGGGTACGTCATCAAGCTGCTCGCCGTGTGCGAGCGTCTGACGGCCGCCGACGGCTCGGAGTCCATCTCCGTGCGCGTATACCCCGCCCTCGTCGATCGGTCGCACCCGCTCGCCAGCGTCCACGGCGCCAACAACGCCGTCTTCGTCCAGGCCGAGGCGGCCGGCGACCTCATGTTCTACGGCGCGGGCGCCGGCGGCGTGCAGACGGCCTCCGCCGTGCTCGGCGACGTCGTCTCGGCGGCGCGCCGGCACATCGCCGGAGGCGTCGGGGTGGGCGAGTCCACGCGCGCGAACCTGCCGGCCGTGCCGATCGGGCACGTCATCACGCGTTACCAGATCACGCTCGAGGTCGACGATCAGCCGGGCGTGCTGGCGACCGTCGCCGGCATCCTGAGCGAGGGCCGCGTGTCCATCGCGACCGTCGAGCAGACCGTGATCGAGGCGGACGAGAACACCCAGACCGGCGGTTCCGCCCGGCTGGTCATCGGAACACACAAGGCCCGCGAGCAGGACCTGAGCGAGACCGTCGAGCGTCTCGCCGCGAGCGGCGTCGTCGAGCGCGTGGTCTCCGTGCTGCGCGTGGAAGGGAACTGACATGGCTCACCTCTGGCGCGGAGTCCTCCGCGAATACGCCGACCGTCTGGGTGTCACCGACGCCTCCACCGTGGTCACGCTCGGCGAGGGCGGCACACCCCTCATCCCCGCCCCGGCGCTCTCGCGCCGAACCGGCGCCGACGTGTGGGTCAAGTTCGAGGGCATGAACCCCACCGGGTCGTTCAAGGACCGCGGCATGACCGTGGCGCTCTCGCGCGCCGTCGAGCACGGCGCCAAGGCCGTCATCTGCGCCTCCACCGGTAACACCTCGGCCTCCGCCGCCGCCTACGCCGCGCACGCCGGTATCACCGCCGCGGTGCTCGTGCCCGAGGGCAAGATCGCCATGGGCAAGCTGAGCCAGGCGGTGGCGCACAACGGCCGTCTCATCCAGATCCGCGGCAACTTCGACGACTGCCTCGAGATCGCGCGGGAGCTCGCCGATCACTACCCGGTGCACCTCGTGAACTCGGTCAACCCCGACCGCATCGAAGGCCAGAAGACCGCGGCCTACGAGGTCGTCGAGCAGCTGGGCGACGCCCCCGACTTCCACTTCATCCCCGTCGGCAACGCCGGCAACTACACCGCCTACTCGCGCGGCTACCGCGAGGAAGCAGCTCGCGGCGTCGCGACGAAGGTGCCCCGCATGTTCGGTCTGCAGGCAGCCGGGTCCGCGCCCCTCGTGCGCGGCGAGGTCGTGAAGAACCCCGAGACGATCGCCAGCGCGATCCGCATCGGCAACCCGGCGTCGTGGGAGCTCGCTCTCGAGGCCCGCGAGGCCACCGACGGCTGGTTCGGCGCGATCGACGACGAGGGCATCCTCGAGGCGCAGAAGATCCTCGCGGGCGAGGTCGGCGTCTTCGTCGAGCCCGCGTCGGCTATCAGCGTCGCGGGTCTGCTCAGCCGTGCCGAGGCGGGCGTCGTCCCGTCGGGTGCGAAGGTCGTGCTGACCGTCACTGGGCACGGCCTGAAGGACCCGCAGTGGGCTCTGCGCAAGGCCGACGGCACGACGGTCGAGCCGACCGTGGTCGACGCCGCCACCTCGGAGGTCGCCTCCGTGCTCGACCTGCAGCCGGTGACCGCGTGAGCTCAGGCCCCGGTCGCCGGGTCGCCGTCCGCGTTCCCGCCACCAGCGCGAACCTCGGTCCCGGCTTCGACACCCTGGGCCTGGCCCTCAGCGTCTACGACGAACTCGTCGTCGAGCAGCTCGACGGTGACCGCCTCGAGATCGAGGTCGAGGGGGAGGGGACGGCCGACGTCCCCCGCGACGCGTCGCACCTCGTCGTGCGCGCGATGGCGCACACCTATGCCTCTGTCGGCCGCACCCTCCCCGGTCTGCGGCTGAGCGCACGCAACGTCATCCCGCACGGGCGCGGCATGGGCTCGTCCGGTGCCGCCGTGGTGGCCGGCATCCTGGCCGCCACGGGCCTGCTCGAGGGGGAGGTCGCCTTCAGCGACGTCGACCTCCTGCGCCTGGCCACCGAGATGGAGGGGCACCCCGACAACGTCGCGCCCGGCCTGTTCGGCGGTCTCACCATCGCCTGGATGGATGCCGAGGGCCCGCAGCACAAGCAGCTCATCGTGCACCGCGGTGTCTCGCCGCTGGTCTTCGTGCCGAGCTTCACGATGTCGACCGCCGTCGCGCGCAGCCTGCAGCCGCTGCAGGTGCCCCGCGAGGACGCCGTATTCAACGTCTCGCGTTCCGCCCTGCTGATCGCGGCGATGACGCAGAGCCCCGAGCTGCTGATGGCGGCCACCGAGGACAAGCTGCATCAGAACTACCGCGCCCAGGCGATGCCCGAGACCGACAGGCTCGTGCGGGCGCTGCGGGCCGAGGGGTATGCGGCGGTCGTGTCGGGGGCGGGCCCCAGCGTGCTCGTGCTCGCGGACGGGCCCGGACAGCGACTCGCGGCGGCGGATCTTATGGCATCCGTCGTTGACACCCCGTGGCAGGCCCTCATGCTCGCCGTCGACGTCAAGGGTGGTACAGTGAAAAACGCAGAGGGTTCCGCGTAAATTCGCGAATCTGAGCCTCTGCACACCTGCGAAATCCGCAACACATCGCGAACCCGGTATCGGCTGCAGTCTTCCGAACCGCTGGTGTCTCTTCGTCTGCGTTCTGCATGGCGAAGCGCGATCTGATCACGTTTCATTTTCTGAGGAGCACTCGTGGAGTCCATCTCCGAGACCCAGCCCGTCGACGCGCCCGAGAGCGCGGAGAACCCCGCCGAGGAGCAGCCCACGGCTGCGGCGGACGGCACCGACACCGCGGCGGCCGACGCGCCCGCCGCCGACGCACCCGAGGCGGAGGCCACCGACGGCGAGGGCGCTGACGCCCCGGCCGACGCCGACGCGCAGCCCGAGGCGCTGTTCCCGGCCGACGCTGTCGAGACGCCGGCCGAGGAGCCGGCGGCTGACGCGCCGGCCGCGGACGAGCCGACCGCGGATGCGCCGGCTGCTGACACCGCCGCTGCTGCGGCCGCGGACGACGCCGCCGCCGACGCGACCGCCACGGAGGAGCCGGCCCCGGCCGAGAAGCCCGCCCGCGCCCCCCGCAAGCGCGCGCCGCGCCGCGCCAAGAGCGCGACCGCCGAGGAGAAGGCCGCCGCCGAGGCCGCCGCTGCCGAGGCTGCCGCTGCCGAGGCCGCCAGCGCGCCCGCCGACACCGAGACCACCGCGCCCTCCGACGAGGCCGCCGCGGAGGCCACGGCATCCGAGGCTCCGGCATCCGAGGCTCCGGCATCCGAGGCTCCGGCCGCCGACGCCCCGGCCGAGGAGCCCACCACGCCCGTCACGACCGCCGCCGACGTCGCCGCCGACGCGGCGCCCGATGCCGACGCCGAGAACGCGACCGAGCAGTCGGAGCAGGCCGCCGACGCGAGCGACTCCGCCGAGCAGACCGACGAGACCCCCGCTCGCGGTCGCGGTCGGAGCCGGTCGCGCAACCGCAACCGCAACAAGGCCGACGCCGCCGAGAAGAACGACGCCGCGGCCTCCACGTCCGCCGACGAGGCCGAGGCGCCGACGCAGAGCGGCCAGCGCGACGCGGGCTCGCAGAGCGGTCAGCGCGAGAACAGCGGCCAGAACGGTCAGCAGGCCCAGCAGCAGCAGGGTCCGGCGAACAGCCGCAACCGCCAGCGCAACAAGCGCCGCGGGCAGAACACGACGGGCGACGAGTTCGAGACCGAGATCGGCGAGGACGACGTCCTCGTCCCGATCGCCGGCGTCCTCGACGTGCTCGACAACTACGCCTTCGTGCGCACCACCGGCTACCTGCCCGGTCCGAGCGACGTCTACGTCTCGCTCGGCCAGGTGAAGAAGTACAACCTGCGCAAGGGCGACGCCGTCGTCGGCGCCATCAAGCAGCCCCGCGAGGGCGAGCAGCAGGGCCGCCAGAAGTACAACGCCCTCGTGCAGGTCGACTCGATCAACGGGCTGTCGGTCGACGACGCAGCCGCCCGTGTCGAGTTCAACAACCTCACGCCGCTCTACCCGCAGGAGCGCCTGCGCCTCGAGACCGGTCCCGAGAAGCTCACGCAGCGCATCATCGACCTGGTCGCCCCGGTGGGCAAGGGTCAGCGCGGTCTCATCGTCGCGCCCCCGAAGGCGGGCAAGACGATCGTGCTGCAGCAGATCGCCAACGCGATCGCGCACAACAACCCCGAGGTCCACCTCATGGTCGTGCTCGTCGACGAGCGCCCCGAAGAGGTCACCGACATGCAGCGCACGGTGCGCGGCGAGGTCATCGCCTCGACGTTCGACCGTCCGGCGGAAGACCACACCACCGTCGCCGAGCTCGCCATCGAGCGCGCGAAGCGTCTCGTGGAGCTCGGTCGCGACGTCGTCGTGCTGCTCGACTCGATCACCCGTCTCGGCCGCGCGTACAACCTCGCCGCCCCCACCTCCGGCCGCGTCCTCAGCGGTGGCGTCGACGCGTCGGCGCTGTACCCGCCGAAGCGCTTCTTCGGCGCCGCGCGCAACATCGAGAACGGCGGATCGCTCACGATCCTCGCGACCGCGCTCGTGGAGACCGGGTCGAAGATGGACGACGTCATCTTCGAGGAGTTCAAGGGCACGGGCAACAGCGAGCTGCGTCTGAACCGCCAGCTCGCCGACAAGCGCATCTTCCCGGCCGTCGACGTCAACGCGTCGAGCACCCGCCGCGAAGAGATGCTGCTCTCGCCCGACGAGGTCAAGATCACCTGGAAGCTCCGCCGCGCCCTGGCCGGTCTCGAGCCGCAGCAGGCTCTCGAGGTCGTGCTCGGCAAGCTCAAGGAGACGCAGTCCAACGTCGAGTTCCTCGTGCAGATGCAGAAGTCGATCCCGGCGCCCGCGCGCGGCGGTGACGACAACAGCATCCGCTGATCGGGGGAGCTGGCGCGATGGCGGAGCCCGCGATGTTCGAGTCGGTCCGCGGCCTGCTCGAAGAGCACAAGGCCGTTCAGGAGGAGCTCTCCGACCCGGCCGTGCACGCGGACGCCGCGCGCGCCAAGCGCGTCAACCGGCGCTATGCCGAACTGTCGCGGATCGTCGCGGCCCACGAAGCGTGGACCGCGGCGTCCGACGACCTCGACGCGGCACGCGAACTCGCCCGTGAAGACGAGGCCTTCGCCGAGGAGGTCCCCGCCCTCGAGGAGCGCGTGGCGCAGACGCAGGAGCGCTTGAGGCGCCTGCTCATCCCGCGCGACCCCGACGACGCACGTGACGTCATCATGGAGATCAAAGGCGGCGAGGGGGGAGCGGAGAGCGCCCTCTTCGCGGCCGATCTGCTGCGTATGTACCTGCAGTACGCGGCATCCATGGGGTGGAAGACGGAACTGCTCGAGCGCACCGAATCCGACCTGGGCGGGTACAAAGACGTCCAGGTCGCCATCAAGGGCTCCTCGAGCGATCCCGCGCAGGGCGTCTGGGCGCACCTGAAGTACGAGGGCGGCGTGCACCGCGTGCAGCGCGTGCCCGCGACCGAGTCGCAGGGCCGCATCCACACGTCGACGACGGGTGTTCTCGTCTTCCCCGAGGCCGACGAGCCCGAAGAGGTCGCGATCGACCCCAACGACCTGAAGATCGACGTCTTCCGCTCCTCGGGACCGGGTGGGCAGTCGGTCAACACGACCGACTCCGCGGTGCGCATCACCCACGTGCCCACGGGCATCGTGGTGTCGATGCAGAACGAGAAGTCGCAGCTGCAGAACCGCGAGGCCGGCATGCGCGTGCTGCGCGCCCGGTTGCTCGCCAAGCAGCAGGAGGAGCGCGACGCCGTCGCCGCCGACGCACGGCGCTCGCAGATCCGCGGAATGGATCGCTCCGAGCGCATCCGCACATACAACTTCCCCGAGAACCGCATCGCGGATCATCGCACCGGGTACAAGGCCTACAACCTCGACCAGGTGATGGACGGCGCGCTCGGCCCGATCATCGAATCGGCGATCATCGCCGACGAAGAGGCGCGTCTCGTCGCCCTCGCCGACGGCTGACCTGCCGAACCCCCTCGCCGGCGGCCGACCGGACGCTTCGCCTCGTCTGTCGTAGGGTCGGTGGGTGCCCTCCGCCGCCCGCATCGTCGCGTTCGACGACACGCCCCCGCCTCCCGGTGCCTCGCCGTGGGTGGGGGAGCCCGCACAGGCACGGCGGATCGAGATCGTCGACGCGGATGCCACCTGGCCCCTGACCTTCGCGACGGTGCGCGATCGCATCCACGACGCTCTCGGGCAGCGGGCGATCCGCGTCGACCACGTCGGCTCCACCGCGGTGCCCGGGCTGGCGGCCAAGCCGGTGATCGACGTCGATCTCACCGTCGCCGACACCGACGACGAGGATGCCTACGTGCCGACCCTCGAGGCCGCGGGCTTCGCCCTGCGCGTGCGCGAGCCGTGGTGGCTCGGGCACCGGCTCCTGGTCGCGAGCGAGCCCGCCGTCCACCTGCACGTCTGGCCGCCCGACAGCCCCGAGGCCGCCCGCCACCTGATCTTCCGCGACCATCTGCGGGCGGATGCCGACGACCGGGCGCTCTACGCGCGCGTGAAGCGCGAGGTCGCCGAGGACGGTCTCATGAGCGCCTACAACGAGCGAAAGCAGGCCACCGTCCGGGCGATCTACGCCCGTGCGTTCGTCGCCGCGGGGCTGATCTCCCGATAGGTCTCAGTCGATCCACGCGGGCGGGTGGGGGAGAGGCCCGCGTCGCGCCTCCAGCTGCGACGCGAGCGACAGCAGCACCGCCTCGCCACCGGGCCTGCCGACGAGCTGCGCCGACACGGGATGGCCCTCGGCATCCGCGGTCACCGGCATCGTCAGCGCCGGGAGGCCCGCGACGTTGACGAAGCTCGAGTACGGCGCGTACTCGACCTGCATCGCGAAGGTGCGTTGGGGAGAGTGCCCGGCGTAGGACCCCACGGGCTGCGGAGGCTGGGCGAGGGCCGGGGTCAGCACGGCGTCGAAAGCCGAGAAGTCGGCGATCGTGCGGCGCTCGAACGCCCGCGCGGCGGCGAGCCCGTTCAGGAGGTCGAGCGCCGACAACCGTCGGCCCTCCCGCACCAGCCACGCGGTGAGCGGCTCGACGAGGTCCATGTCGTCGTCGGTGAGCGGCACGCGAGCGGCACTGGCGCGCCAGAGCACGTGGAACAGCTCTGCATAGCCCCACGGATGCCAGTCGGCATCCGTCACCGCGTGTCCGGCGTCGCTCAGCCAGGCGCTCGTCACCTCGACCGCCGCGCGGGCGTCCGGATCGAGCGCGATGTCCTCGTCGTCGTCCCACGGTGAAACAGTCGTGACGCCGATGCGCAGCTCCCGGGGCTCGCGCCGGGCCGCGTCGACGAAGGGTCCGCTGCCCGGCGCCGTCGTGGCGTACGAGAAGGGCGCGAGATCGATCAGAGCATCGAGGAGGAGGCCGACGTCTTCCGCGCTGCGCGCGATCGGCCCGGTCACCGACAACCCGTCCGGCGAATCGAAACCGGAACCGAGCGGCAGGCGCCCGCGCGACGGCTTCAGGCCCAGTACGCCGACCGTCGCCGAGGGGATGCGGATGGACCCCCCGCCGTCCGATCCCACGGCGGCGGGTAGCAGGCCCGCGGCCACCGCGACGGCCGCTCCTCCGCTCGAACCGCCGGCTCCGGCGGAGAGGCGCCAGGGGTCGCGCGCCGGGGCGTGGATGAGGGGTTCGGTGAAACCGGTGAGGCCGAACTCCGACGTGGACGTCTTGCCGATGTTCACGGCGCCGGCGGCGTCGAGGGCGGCGGCGAGGGGGTCGGACGCCGTGGGCACGTGATCGGCGCGCGAGCGCGAGCCGTAACGGGTGGGCACCCCCGCCCGCGCCACGAGGTCCTTGTCGGCGAGGGGGACGCCCCAGAGCGCTCCGCGCGGCGACGGCGGCAGCTCGGAGATACGCTGCCGCGCTGCGTCGGGGGAGACCTCGGCGAACGCGCCGAGGTCGGCGAAGCGCTCTGCTCGGTCGAGGTAGTGAGCGGTGAGGTCGGCCGGCGCGAGTTCGCCGCGTCGAAGGGCGTCGACCTGGGCGGCGAGCGACAGATCGTGCAGACGGGTCATGTCTCGAGCCTAGGGCGAGCCCCGGTCACCGCAGCGGGCGGGAGGTGCACCGACGCGTCGGCGTGCGAACGAGCGGGCGGCGCCGGCGCCGAGCGTCGCGGAACCGACCCTTCGCCGGCCGCGCGCCACCCGGCGTGGGGCGGCGCGGAACCGGCCGTTCACCGGTCTCGCGCCGCGCTCGAGGATGCGGCTCAGATCCAGTACTCCGGGGTCGTGAGCAGAGCGCGGGTGTCTTCGCCGCTGCGCCGCGTGCGCGCTTTCGCGGGCACGCCCACCAGCACGCTATCGGCCGGGGCGTCTCGGGTCACGACCGCGTTCGCGCCCACGACGGTGCGCGCGCCGAGGGTGATCGGCCCCAGGATCTTCGCTCCCGCGCCGATCGCGACGCCGTCGTGCAGCGTGGGATGACGCTTGCCGCCCTCGCGCTGCCGACCCCCGAGCGTCACGCCGTGATACAGCATGACGTCGTCGCCCACCTCCGCCGTCTCGCCCACGACGACACCCATGCCGTGGTCGATGAAGAAGCGTCGACCGATCGTCGCTCCCGGGTGGATCTCGATGCCGGTGAGCCAGCGGGTGACCTGTGAGAGAGCGCGCGCGGGGAAGCGCAGCCCACGCGACCACAGGCGATGCGCGACGCGGTGCGCCCAGACGGCGTGCAACCCGGGGTACAGCAACGCGATCTCGAGACCGCCGCGCGCCGCGGGGTCGCGGAGCTTGGCGGAGGCGATGTCTTCTCGGATGCGGGAGAGGACCCCCACGTCAGTCTTCGCGCAGGTGCTCGTACAGAGCGGTCGAGAGGTACCGCTCGCCGTACGAGGGGATGATGACGACGATGTTCTTGCCCGCCGCTTCGGGACGGCGCGCCACCTCGAGAGCCGCCCAGATGGCGGCACCCGACGACATCCCGACCAGGATGCCGTCCTTCGCGGCCGTCTCCCGTGCCAGGCGGATCGCGTCGTCGAACTCGACGTCGATCACCTCGTCGATGATGTCGCGATCGAGGATGGCGGGCACGAAGTTCGGGCCGATGCCCTGGATCTTGTGGGGCCCCGGGTGCCCCTTGGTGAGCACGGGGGAGTCGGCGGGCTCGACGGCGACGATCTTCACGTCGGGGTTGCGCTCCTTGAGCACCTGGCCGACGCCGGTGATGGTGCCGCCCGTGCCGATGCCGGCCACGAAGTAGTCGACCTCGCCCTCGGTGTCGCGCAGGATCTCCTCGGCGGTGGTCTTGCGGTGGATGGCGGGGTTGGCCTCGTTCTCGAACTGGCGGGCCCACACGGCGCCCGGGGTCTCGGCGACGATGCGCTTGGCCTCGTCGACCGCGTGCGACATGCCCTTGGTGGGGTCGGTCAGCACGAGTTCGGCGCCGAACGCCTTGAGCAGGATGCGACGCTCCTTCGACATCGAGGCGGGCATGGTCAGGATGACCTTGTAGCCGCGCGCGGCACCGACCATGGCCAGAGCGATGCCGGTGTTGCCGCTGGTGGACTCCACGAGCGTCCCGCCGGGCTTGAGCTCGCCCGAGGCCTCCGCCGCGTCGACGATCGCGATGCCGAGGCGGTCCTTGACGCTGGAAGCGGGATTGTAGAACTCGAGCTTCGCGAGGATCTGCCCCCCGGCGCCCTCCGCCACGCGGTTCAGCCGCACGAGCGGCGTGTCGCCGAATGCAGAGGTGATGTCGGAGTGGATGCCGGGCATGGCTCGCCTTTCGCCGTCGGTCGGGACGCGATCATTTTAGGCGAGCCTTCCGACGGGCCGGCTCGTGTGACGCCGCTTGACGACACGACCCGCCCCCGTCCACCCGTCGGCCCCACGCGAGCCCGGACCGCGCACACCGCCCGACTAGGCTGGGCTCCCGTCATGCCTGAGACCGCCCCTCTCCCCGCCCCCACGGCCGCATCGGTCGCCGACGTCGTCCGCGACACGGCAGCCCGCCTCCGCACAGCGGGCGTCCCCGACCCCCACGTGGATGCCGAACTGCTCGTCGCCCATGTGCTGGAGTCCTCGCGAGGCGGTGTGCAGGCCGCGGCGATCCGCGGCGACCGCATGCCCGACTGGGCGGCCACCGCCCTCGCGCCCCTCGTCGACCGCCGCTGCGCGCGCGAGCCCCTCCAGCACCTCACCGGACGCGCCCCCTTCCGGTCGATGGAGCTCGCCGTCGGCCCCGGCGTGTTCGTCCCGCGCCCCGAGACCGAGATGGTGGCCCAGCTCGCGATCGACGCCCTGCGAGCGGCGGCCTCCGACGCCCCCGTCGCCGTCGACCTCGGCACCGGCAGCGGCGCGATCGCGCTCGCGATGGCGACCGAGGTGCCGCACGCGCGCGTCTACGCGGCGGAGAACAGCGTCGATGCCTTCATCTGGACGAAGCAGAACCACGCCCTCATCGGCGCCGACAACCTTTCGCTCGCGTTCGTCGACCTCGCTCACGCGTTCCCCGAACTCGACGGGACGGTGTCGGTGGTCGCGTCCAACCCGCCGTACGTGCCCGACGACGCCATCCCTCGCGATCCCGAGGTGCGTCTGTTCGACCCGCCCGCCGCCCTCTACGGCGGCCCCGACGGCCTGGACGCCGTTCGCGAGCTCAGCCGGGTGGGTCTCCGACTCGCCCACCCCGGCGGCACGATCGTCATCGAGCACGGGGAATGGCAGGGGGAGGCGATCCGCGCCCTCCTCACCGCCGATGGGTGGCGCTCGGCATCCACTCATCCCGACCTGACCACGCGCGACCGCGCGACGACCGCGATCCGCCCCTGACGCACCGGGTGACGACGCGCCGCGCACGGCGCGACTAGACTGGCGCGCGACATGTCACCCGTCTACGACTGCCGTGACGAGTCGCAGCTGCTGTCCGGGATGCGCCACGCGCGTCAGGCGATCGGCCGAGGCGAACTCGTCGTGCTCCCCACCGACACCGTCTACGGAATCGCCGCCGACGCGTTCAACACGCGCGCCGTCGCGGGGCTCCTCGAAGCGAAGGGGCGCGGACGTCAGCAACCGCCGCCCGTCCTGGTCGCGGGCGTGAGCACGCTGCGCGCCCTGGTCGCGGAGATCCCTCCCGCGGTCGACGACCTCGTCCGCGAGTTCTGGCCCGGCGGCCTCACGATCGTGCTCCCCGCGCAGCCGTCGCTGTCGTGGGACCTGGGCGACACGCACGGCACGGTCGCGGTGCGCATGCCGGCGCAGAAGCTCACCCTCGAACTGCTCGAAGAGACCGGCCCCCTCGCGGTGTCGAGCGCCAACCTGACCGGCATGCCCGCCGCCGTCGACATCGACGCCGCGCGCGACATGCTCGGCGACAGCGTCTCGGCCTACCTCGACGCCGGTGTGAGCGAGACGGGGGTGGCGTCGACCATCGTCGACGCCACGCTGCTCGTCGGCGGCTCCGAGCCGGTGGTGCGCGTCCTCCGCGAGGGCGCCGTCTCCCGCGAACGCCTCCGCGAGGTGCTCGGCGATCTGCTCGAGCCCGACCCGGTCGACGACCGCGACGCCCCGACCCCGGCGGGCGCGCCCTCCGACGTCTCCCCGGACGACGCAGCCCCGGATGACGAGGCTCCGGGTCCGTGACCCAGTACCTCCTCACCATCCTCTTCACGGCGGCGGTCACGCTCGCGCTGTCGTGGGTGGTGTGGAAGCTCGCCCTGCGCTTCAAGCTGTATCCCGGCATCCGGGATCGGGATGTGCACAAGACACCCACGCCCCGCTTGGGCGGGGTCGCCATGTTCCTCGGCGTGGTCGCCGCCTTCGCCCTGTCGAGCCGGAACCCCTACTTCTCGATCTTCTGGACCGATCCCGTCCCGGTGCTCTCGCTCCTGGGCGCGGTGCTGCTCATCGTCCTGGTCGGAGTGGCCGACGATCTGTGGGACCTCGACTGGATGATCAAGCTCGGTGCGCAGTTCGTCGCCGCCGGGATCATCGCGTGGTTCGGGCAGCTGCAGATCCTCTCGCTGCCCATCGGCGCCCTCACGGTCGGATCGAGCTGGGTGAGCTTCCTGCTCACCGTCTTCGCGCTCGTCGTCGTCATGAACGCCGTCAACTTCATCGACGGACTCAACGGCCTCGTCGCCGGTGTCTGCCTCATCGCCAACGGCGTCTTCTTCGCCTACTCCTACCTGCTGGTACGCGACACCGGCGCGAGCACGTACTTCAACCTCGCCTCGTTCATCGCGGCGGTCCTGGTCGGCGCCTGCCTCGGCTTCCTGCCGATGAACTGGACGCCCGCGAAGCTCTTCATGGGCGACGCCGGTGCCCTCATGCTCGGCCTGCTGATGGCCAGCTCGGCGGTCGCCATCACCGGTCAGCTCGACCCGGCGGTGCTCGACCCCGAGAAGATCGGTCGCTCGCAGCTTCTGGGTGCCTTCATCCCCATCCTGCTGCCGGTGGTCATCGTGCTGCTGCCCCTGCTCGACTTCGGTCTCGCCGTCGCCCGGCGGCAGTGGGCGGGGAAGTCCCCGTTCTCGCCCGACCGCAAGCACCTTCATCATCGGATGCTCGACATGGGGCACTCCGACCGCGACGCCGTCCTGATCTTCTACAGCTGGACGGCGGTGGTCAGCCTCGCGTTCCTGCTGATGTACATCGGCACCCAGCAGAGCTGGCCGGGCGACTACGCCATCGGGATCGCCTTCGGCGTCACCGGGGTGCTCGCCTGCGCCGTCCTGACCCTCCTTCCTTCATCGCACCGTCTGCGGCGGCTCTCCCGTCGCGTCCGACCCACCCGACCGGAGTCCCCTTCATGAGCAGCGTCTCTCCCGCCCCCCGTCGACCTCTCTCCAGTACGCCCGTGCTGCGCACCGCGCTGGTGTGGGGCGGTGTCGTCACCGCGGTGCTCCTGGTCGTGGGCGGCGTCGTCGGCTTCCTCGTCGGGGGAGCGGGCGGCCTCGGCAGCGCCCTCGCGGGGGTGGCCGTGAGCGCGATCTTCCTCGCCGTCACCGCGACGAGCATCCTCGTCGCGAACCGGTGGTTCGGCGACCCGCTCTACGTGCCCATCTTCTTCGGCATCGTGCTCGGGGGGTGGCTGCTGAAGCTCATCCTGTTCATCGTGGCGATCGTCGTGCTGCGCGGACAGGACTGGGTCGATCCGGTGGTGTTCTACGTCGCGCTGGTCGTCAGCGTGATCGCGTCCCTCGCCGTCGACGTGGTGGTCCTCCTGCGCATGCGGATCCCCAGCGTCAGCGACATCACGCTCCCCACCGACCCCGAAGCGGGCGACCGGCGCGCCTGACCGGCCCATAACCCACCCGCACGCCCCGTCGCGCACGTTAGTCCGGCGGCGAGACGATCACCTCCCGCGGACTCATGGATTCGCCGGGAGTTTGATAGGGTGGCATAAGTACCCGCCCGCGATGGGAAATCTTCTCCAGGTTCGCACTTCGGGTACCATCACCGACCATCGTCGCAACGGTTCACACCGATGCCCCGAAGCTGGAGCCAGCGCTGTCCACTCAAGCTGCGACCCTGATCACGAACTTCGCGTCTGCGGGTGCGGAGTTCCACCCGCCCTCCATCTCCGAGTTCTTCCCCGACGCGGTCCTGTTCGAGGGCACGATCTTCGCGATCACCCGCATCAACCTCACGCAGATGCTGGCGACGCTCGCGCTGGTCCTCTTCCTCGTGCTGGGCACCCGCCGCATGAAGGTCGTCCCCGGCCGCTTCCAGAGCATCGCCGAGATGGGCCTCGACTTCGTCCGCGTCAACATCGCCGAAGACATCCTGGGTCGCAAGGACGGCAAGCGGTTCCTGCCGATCCTCACCACGATCTTCTTCATGGTGCTGTTCATGAACATCACGGGTGTCATCCCGTTCCTGAACATCGCCGGTACGAGCGTCATCGCCGTGCCGCTGCTGCTCGCGATCGTCGCGTACGTCACCTTCATCTACGCCGGCATCAAGAAGAGCCCCGGCGGCTTCTTCAAGAACGCGCTGCTGCCCTCGGGCGTGCCGTGGCCGCTGTACATCATCATCGTCCCGCTCGAGTTCCTCTCGACCTTCATCATCCGCCCCGTCACCCTGACGCTGCGTCTTCTGATGAACATGGTCGTCGGCCACCTCATGCTGGTGCTGTTCTTCTCGGCCACCCAGTTCTTCGTGGTCGGGCTCAGCGGCTGGTGGACGGCGCTCGGCGCCGGCTCCCTCGCCTTCGGCTTCGCCTTCACCCTGTTCGAAATCTTCGTCGCCTTCCTCCAGGCGTACGTCTTCGCGATCCTCACCGCGGTCTACATCCAGCTCGCGGTCGCAGAAGAGCACTGAGCGGCCCGGCGCACGCCGAGCCACCCAACGAAAGGAAAAACCCGTGGACGCAACTACGGTTCTCGCCCAGGTCACCGGTAACGTCGCCACGATCGGCTACGGCCTCGCCGCCATCGGCCCCGCCATCGGCGTGGGCATCGTCGTCGGCAAGACGATCGAGGGCGTCGCCCGTCAGCCCGAGCTCGCGGGCCGCCTGCAGGTCCTGATGTTCATCGGTATCGCCTTCACCGAGGCGCTCGCCTTCATCGGTATCGCGACCGGCTTCATCTTCACCTGAACCGGCCGCTCTCGACTCACTGTAAGGAGACAGGATGCTGAACGCTCTTGTCACACTCGCCGCGGAGCCCGCGGGAGAGGCGCACAACCCGCTGATCCCGGCGTGGTACGACATCATCTGGTCGGCCGTGTGCTTCGTCGTCATCATCTTCGTGGTGTGGCGTGTGGCCCTGCCGCGGATGGCGAAGCTGCTCGACGAGCGCAGTGCTGCCATCGAGGGCAACATCGCCAAGGCCGACGAGGCTCAGCGACAGGCCGAGGCCGCACTCGAGGAGTACACCGCGCAGCTCGCCGAGGCGCGCCGCGAAGCCGGTGAGATCCGCGAGTCCGCAACCCAGGACGGTCGTAAGATCGTCGCCGAGGCCAAGGAGACCGCTGCGTCCGAGGCAGCCCGCATCACCGCCAGCGCGCACGCGCAGATCGAGGCCGAGCGTCAGACGGCCCTCGTGCAGCTGCGCTCCGAGGTCGGTACCCTCGCGGTCGACCTCGCCGGCAACGTGATCGGTGAGACCCTGTCGGACGACGCGCGCGCCAACGCCGTGGTCGACCGCTTCCTCGCCGAGCTCGAGGCCTCCGAGAAGGCGGCCAAGTAATGGGCAGCGCGACCACTCAGGCCCGGACCGCGACGTCGGAGGCCCTGGCCTCCGCGTCGGGTGTCGATCTCGACGTCGCACGCGAGCTGTTCGCTGCCGTGGCCGCCGTGAGCGGATCGGCGCAGCTGAGCGGCGCGCTGTCCGACTCGTCGGTGCCGGCGGAAGCCCGGGCGGGGCTCGTCTCCGCCGTGTTCGGTCCGTCGTACCGGCCTGCCACGGTGGAGCTGCTCTCGCGCGCCGCTCAGCAGCGCTGGTCCAGCGCCGCGGAGTTCGTGGAGGGACTCGAGGAGCTCGCTGTGCGGGCCACCTCGGTCGCCGAGACCGGTGACATCGAGGCCGAGCTCTTCTCGTTCTCGCGCACCGTCGCCTCCAACGGCGAACTGGAGCTCGCGCTCGGCGGTCGTCTCGGCGACGCGTCGGCGAAGGGCACGCTCGTCTCGACCCTCCTCGGTGGGCGCGCGAGCGCCGGCACCGCCCTGATCGTGTCGTCGCTCGTCGAGCACGCGCGCGGTCGTCGGGTCCGTGCCCTGCTCCGCCGCGCGGAGCGCATCGTGGCCGATCAGCGATCGCGCATCGTGGCCACCGTGTCCGCCGCCGCACCGCTGAGCGCCGACCAGCAGACCCGTCTGCAGAACGCTCTCAGCGCACGTTACGGCTCGGCTGTCACGCTGAACACCGTGATCGACCCGACCGTGCTGGGTGGTCTGCGCGTGCAGGTCGCCGACGACGTCATCGACGCGAGCGTGTCCGCACGTCTCGCCGACCTCCGCCAGCGGATCGCCGGCTGAAGACTTTCCGCCCGAGCGGGCGTGATCTTGGGGGCCGAGGGCCCCACGAACGAAGGAAGACAATGGCAGATCTCTCTATCAGCCCCGACGTCATTCGTGACGCGCTGAAGGACTTCGTCAACGCCTACGAGCCCACCGGCGCCGCGGCGACCGAGGTCGGCGCCGTCGTCGACGCGGCCGACGGCATCGCCCACGTCGAGGGACTCCCCGGTGTCATGGCCAACGAGCTCATCCGCTTCGCGGACGGCACGCTCGGCCTCGCCCAGAACCTCGACGAGAACGAGGTCGGTGTCGTCGTGCTCGGCGAGTTCTCCGGCATCGAAGAGGGCCAGAGCGTCACCCGCACGGGTGAGGTGCTCTCGGTCGGCGTGGGCGAGGGCTACCTCGGTCGCGTGGTCGACCCGCTCGGCAACCCGATCGACGGTCTCGGTGAGATCGCGACCTCGGGTCGTCGCGCGCTCGAGCTCCAGGCTCCCGGCGTGATGCAGCGCAAGAGCGTGCACGAGCCCCTGCAGACCGGCATCAAGGCCATCGACGCCATGATCCCCGTCGGCCGCGGCCAGCGTCAGCTCATCATCGGCGACCGTCAGACCGGCAAGACGGCCATCGCGATCGACACGATCATCAACCAGAAGGCCAACTGGGAGTCGGGCGACGTCAATAAGCAGGTTCGCTGCATCTACGTCGCCATCGGCCAGAAGGGCTCGACCATCGCTTCGGTGAAGGGCGCGCTCGAGGACGCCGGTGCGATGGACTACACCACCATCGTCGCGGCCCCCGCGTCCGACCCCGCCGGCTTCAAGTACCTCGCGCCCTACACCGGTTCGGCCATCGGCCAGCACTGGATGTACGAGGGCAAGCACGTCCTGATCATCTTCGACGACCTGTCGAAGCAGGCCGAGGCCTACCGCGCCGTGTCGCTCCTGCTGCGTCGCCCGCCGGGCCGCGAGGCGTACCCCGGCGACGTCTTCTACCTGCACTCGCGTCTGCTCGAGCGTTGCGCGAAGCTCTCCGACGAGCTCGGCGCCGGCTCGATGACGGGTCTGCCCATCATCGAGACCAAGGCCAACGACGTCTCGGCGTACATCCCGACCAACGTGATCTCGATCACCGACGGCCAGATCTTCCTGCAGTCCGACCTCTTCAACGCCAACCAGCGCCCCGCGGTCGACGTGGGTATCTCGGTCTCGCGCGTCGGCGGTGACGCTCAGGTCAAGTCGATCAAGAAGGTCTCCGGAACGCTGAAGCTGGAACTCGCGCAGTACCGCTCGCTCGAGGCTTTCGCGATGTTCGCGAGCGACCTCGACGCGGCCTCGCGTCGTCAGCTCGCCCGCGGTGCCCGCCTCACCGAGCTGCTCAAGCAGCCGCAGTACTCGCCGTACCCCGTCGAGGAGCAGGTCGTCTCGATCTGGGCCGGCACCAACGGCAAGCTCGACGCGGTCGAGGTCTCCGACGTGCTGCGCTTCGAGCGCGAACTGCTCGACTACCTGCGCCGCAACTCGACCGTGCTCGACACTCTGCGCGAGACCAACGTGCTCGGTGACGACACGCTCGCGGAGCTGGAGCAGAAGATCGACGCGTTCTCCAAGGAATTCCAGCCCGGCAAGGACCAGAGCGTCGTCGGCGCCGAGAAGGTCGACGCCGCCGAGGCGGAGGACGTCAACCAGGAGCGGATCGTCAAGGGCCGTCGCTGATAGCGACGACACGAGAACGGAATCATGGGCGCACAACTGCGGGTCTATAAGCAGAAGATCAGTTCTGCTCAGACGACCAAGAAGATCACCAAGGCGATGGAGCTCATCGCGGCTTCGCGCATCCAGAAGGCGATGGCGCGTGTGCGCGCGGCATCGCCCTTCGCGCGGGCCGTCACGAGCGCCGTCTCGGCGGTCGCCACGCACTCCTCCGTCGATCACCCGCTGACGACCGAGCGCGAGAACATCCGTCGGTCGGCCGTCGTCATCTTCACGTCCGACCGCGGCCTCGCCGGCGCGTTCAACTCGCAGATCCTCCGTGAGGGTCTCGAGCTGGCCGAGCTGCTCCGCTCGCAGGGCAAAGAGGTCGTCTACTACCTGGTCGGACGCAAGGCCGTCGGATACTTCCAGTTCCGTCGCATGCCGAGCGTCGCCCAGTGGGTCGGCGACACCGACACCCCGCAGTTCTCGACCGCCGAAGAGATCTCGGATGCCGTGATCGAGGCGTACCGCGCAGGCGGGGAGAACGAGGGCGGCGTCGACGAGATCCACCTCGTCTACAACCGCTTCGTCAGCATGATGACGCAGTCGCCGGAGTCCGTGCGCCTGCTCCCGCTCGAGGTGCTCGAGGCCGATGAGGCTCCCGCGCAGTCCGAGGTCTACCCGCTCTACGAGTTCGAGCCGGACGCCGAGACCGTTCTCGACGCGCTCCTGCCGACGTACGTCCAGAGCCGTATCTTCAACGCCCTGCTGCAGTCGTCGGCCGCCAAGCACGCCGCGACCCAGAAGGCCATGAAGTCGGCCAGTGACAACGCCGACAAGCTCATCACCGACTACACCCGCCTGCGCAACAACGCGCGCCAGGCGGAGATCACGCAGCAGATCGCCGAGATCGTCGGCGGCGCCGATGCCCTGGCATCCGGCAAGTAAGTTCCCAAGGAGAGAAGAAGCCATGAGCCTCACCGCCGAGAAGACCGACGCGGCCGTCGTCGGACGCGTCGCGCGCGTCACCGGCCCGGTCGTCGACATCGAGTTCCCGCATGACGCGATCCCCGAGATCTACAACGCGTTGAAGACCACGATCACCATCGGTGACGAGTCGACCGAGATCACCCTCGAGGTCGCTCAGCACCTCGGCGACGACCTCGTCCGCGCCATCTCGCTCAAGCCCACCGACGGCATGGTCCGCGGTCAGGACGTCCGCGACACCGGCGGCCCCATCTCGGTGCCCGTCGGAGACGTGACCAAGGGCAAGGTGTTCGACGTCACCGGTCAGGTGCTGAACGCCGCTCCGGGCGAGACCATCGAGGTCACCGAGCGCTGGGGCATCCACCGCAAGGCGCCGAGCTTCGACCAGCTCGAGTCCAAGACCGAGATGTTCGAGACCGGCATCAAGTCGATCGACCTCCTGACCCCCTACGTGCAGGGTGGAAAGATCGGTCTCTTCGGTGGTGCGGGCGTCGGCAAGACGGTCCTCATCCAGGAGATGATCCAGCGCGTCGCGCAGGACCACGGTGGTGTCTCGGTGTTCGCCGGTGTCGGCGAGCGCACCCGTGAGGGCAACGACCTGATCGGCGAAATGGAAGAGGCGGGCGTCTTCGACAAGACCGCCCTCGTGTTCGGCCAGATGGACGAGCCGCCGGGGACGCGTCTGCGCGTCGCCCTGTCGGCGCTGACGATGGCGGAGTACTTCCGCGACGTGCAGAAGCAGGACGTGCTGCTCTTCATCGACAACATCTTCCGCTTCACGCAGGCCGGTTCCGAGGTCTCGACCCTGCTGGGTCGCATGCCTTCGGCCGTGGGATACCAGCCGAACCTGGCTGACGAGATGGGTGTGCTCCAGGAGCGCATCACCTCGACGCGCGGTCACTCGATCACCTCGCTGCAGGCGATCTACGTCCCCGCCGACGACTACACCGACCCGGCTCCGGCGACCACGTTCGCCCACCTCGACGCCACCACCGAGCTTTCGCGTGAGATCGCGTCGAAGGGTCTGTACCCGGCCATCGACCCCCTGACGTCGACGAGCCGCATCCTCGACCCGCGCTACATCGGTGCCGACCACTACCGCGTGGCCACCGCCGTGAAGCAGATCCTTCAGAAGAACAAGGAACTGCAGGAGATCATCGCCATCCTCGGTGTCGATGAGCTCTCCGAGGAAGACAAGATCGTCGTGTCGCGTGCACGTCGTATCCAGCAGTTCCTCTCGCAGAACACCTACATGGCGAAGAAGTTCACCGGCGTCGAGGGCTCCACGGTCCCGATCAAGGAGACCATCGAGTCGTTCGACGCGATCGTCAAGGGCGACTTCGACCACGTCGCCGAGCAGGCGTTCTTCAACGTCGGTGGCATCTCCGACGTCGAGGCCAAGTGGGCGCAGATCCAGAAGGAGAACGGCTGACATGTCGTTGCGCGTGAGCCTGGTGTCGGCAGACGCCGAGGTGTGGACGGGGGAGGCCACGCTCGTCGTGGCCAAGACCGTCGAGGGTGAGATCGGCTTCATGCAGGGGCATGAGCCGGTGCTCGCGATCCTCGCCCAGGGCGAGGTGCGCATCACCCGCGCCGACGGCACGAAGATCCTGGCCAACGCCGAGGACGGCTTCCTCTCGATGGCGAACGACGAAGTGACGATCGTCGCCGGGAACGCAGCCCTCGTCTCCTGACACCGCTTCATCGCTGACGCGCGTCGCCCGATATCGGGCGGCGCGCGTCGCCTTTTCCGGGAGGATCCATGCTCGTCCTGCTGCCGCCGTCCGAGACCAAGAAACCGGGCGGCGACGGTGCTCCGTTGTCGCTCGCGTCGTTGTGGGCGCCGTCGCTCCTGCCGCAGCGCGAGAGCGTGCTCGACGCCCTCGTCGCTCTGAGCGCCGACGAAGACACGGCGGCGCGCGTGCTGAAGCTCAGCCCGAAGCGTCGGCACGAGATCGCCGACAACGCCGCGCTTCGGTCGGCGCCCACCCTGCCCGCCGTCGCCCGCTACACCGGGGTGCTCTTCGACGCCCTGGATGCCGGGAGTCTCGACGACGACGCCCGCGGCTGGCTCGCGGAGCACGTCGTCATCCATTCCGCGCCCTTCGGTCCGGTGGGTGCTCTCGACGGCATCCCCGCCTATCGCCTCGCGGCGGGGACCTCGATTCCCGCTCTGCCGGCACTGCGCCGTGTTTGGGCCGGCGCCGTCGGCGAGGCTCTCGCCGACGCCGGTGCGTCGTTCGTCCTCGACCTTCGTTCGGAGGCGTACGTGGCGCTGGGGCCTGTACCCGAGGGCATGTCGTCGGCGTACGTACGCGTGGTCACGGAGGGGGAGGGAGGCGCCGTCCGCGCTCTGAACCACTTCAACAAGCACGCGAAAGGCGAGCTCGTCCGCGCGTTGGCGTCGAGCGGGGCGGAGCTGTCCAGCCGCGAGGACTTCCTCGGGTGGGCGAGGAAGAACGGGTGGACGGTGGGGCCGTCCGGTGAACGGGAGTTGCTCCTAGCAGTCTGAGACGGATGTCGACGAGGGGATGTCAGCGAACACTCAGGTTCGCTAGCATGACACGCGCGGGAGACGCCCGCCGGCTCTCGTGACCGCGGGGGCCGCTCGAGAGGATCGACGTGAACATCTCAAATCTCGCTTACTCCGACTACGGGACGACCAGTGCCGGCGAGGCGGCGGTTCTGGCCGTGGTGTACCTCTTCATCTTCCTGTTCAGCATCTTGGGCTACCTCATCAGCTCGTTCCTGCTCATGAAGGTCTTCGAGAAGGCTGGTGTCCAGGGCAAGTGGCGCGCCTGGGTCCCCGTCTACAACGCCCTCGTCTACGCCAAGCTGGGTGACTTCTCGCCGTGGATCCTTCTGGGTCTCGCCGTGGCCTCCGCCATTCCGATCCTGAACTTCCTCGCCGGTCTCGCGATCGTCGTCGCGCTGATCATGATCTCGTACCGGGTGGCCGCCAAGTTCGGACGCGACTGGCCCATTCTGCTGCTGTTCCTGCTCGGCCCTCTCGGTCAGTGGATCTTCCTCGGCATCCTGGGCTTCAGCAGCAACCGGTGGAACCCCGCCGCCGCCTCGCCGTCGCCGTGGGGCTCGTCGTTCCTCGCTGACAAGACGTTCTGGAACGGCATCCCCGCGCAGCCCGCGCAGAACGTCCAGGGTCAGAACGACGGCGGATACGGGGCGCCGGTCGCTCCTCCCGCGCAGGGCTACGCCCCGCCGGCGGCCCCCGGGTACGCGCCGCCGCAGACGCCGCCCGCCTCGGGCAGCACGCCGCCGCCGCCGGCACCCCCGGCCGGTCCGCAGGTCTGATCTCCGACCGGATCGTCGAGGGGCTCTCCGCCGTGTGCGGGGAGCCCCTCGTGTCGTCACGGGGATAGCGTGGAGTCATGACCCCCACCGATCTGCCCCTTCGCCCCGTCGGCCGCTCAGGACTTCGGGTGTCCGCCGTCGGCCTCGGGTGCAACAACTTCGGTCGTGTGGGTACGCCCACCGAAACGCTCGAGGGGACGCGGAACGTCCTCGACGCCGCCCTCGATGCGGGCGTCACGTTCCTCGACACGGCCGACATCTACGGCCGCTCCTTCGGCCTGTCCGAGACGCTCATGGGCGAGGCGCTGGAGGGGCGCCGCGACCGGGTCGTCCTCGCGACCAAATTCGGCCACGCGGACTTCGCGCCGGCGATCGTCGGCGGCGCGAAGGGCTCACGGGCGCACATCCGGCGCGCCGTCGAGGATTCGCTGCGGCGCCTGCGCACCGACTGGATCGACCTCTATCAGTTGCACACGCCCGATCCCGAGACGCCCGTCGACGAGACGCTGGACGCGCTCGCGGATCTCGTCCGCGAAGGCAAGATCCGATACATCGGTCATTCGAACTTCTCGGGTTGGCAGATCGCCGAGGCGGATGCCGCGGCGGCGGGCGTCCGGTTCGTGTCGGCGCAGAACCAGTACAGCCTCCTCGCGCGAGCGGCCGAGCGCGAGGTGCTCCCCGCCGCCCGCCGCTTCGGCCTCGGCTTCCTCCCCTTCTTCCCGCTGCACAACGGCCTGCTCACCGGGAAGTTCACGCGCGAGGGCGGTCCGGACGACAGCCGCATCATGCGCCAGCGCCCGCACCTCTGGCGCGACGCGCCGTGGGACGCCCTCGAGCGGTACCAGGCATACTGCGACGCGCGGGGGATCTCGATGCTCGAGGCGACGTTCGGGTGGTTCCTCGCGAACCCGCTCGTCTCCAGCGTCATCGCCGGAGCCACCAGCGCGGCGCAGGTGCGCTCGAACGCCGCCGCCGCCACGGCGTGGTCGCCGAGCGTCGATGATCTCGCCGAGCTCGACGGCATCCTGGGGCTGCCGGCCGATCCCGCCGCGGGATGAACGCGGCACGGGGGAGGGGGCGCTCCGGCGCGTCCGCTGGCGATGCTCGCGTGTCGACTAGGATGACAGGGCCGCGCGGTTCCGCCGGCGCAGCTGTCGGCCAACCGGAGGATCATTCGTGCCCGAGGTGACCACCCACACGCGTACCGTCCCTCTCGGCGACGGCTCTCTCGAACTGCGCTGGGCGGCGAGCACCGACACGGGGCGTCGCCGCGAAGTCAATCAAGACGCGTTCCTCGCGGAATACCCTCTCTTCATCGTCGCCGACGGAATGGGCGGCCACCTCGGCGGCGAGATCGCCAGTGCCAGTACCGTCGACCGTCTGCGCGCCGTCGTCGAGTCGGGTGCGGTCTCGACGAAGAACATCGAGAAGGCCCTTTCCCGCGCCGTGAAGGACATCGTGGCGCATCCCGAGACGACGGACGAGGGGACGGGGACGACCCTCACGGGCCTCTATCTCGAGACGCACACCGAGGAACCGCACTGGGTGACCCTCAACATCGGGGACTCCCGCGTGTACCTGGTGCGAGATGAGGAGATCGTCCAGGTGACCACCGACCACTCGGTGGTGCAGGAGCTCATCGCGGCCGGCCGACTCAGCCCCGAAGAGGCCGAGAACCACCCCTACGGCAACGTCATCACGCGCGCCGTCGGACCGAGCGACAGCGTCAAGCCCGACTACCTGCGTCTCGACGTGCTCGACGGCGACCGATTCGTGGTCTGCTCCGACGGTCTGACGAAGGAGCTCACCGATTTCGGCATCCGTCACTTCCTCGCGGCCAACGCCGACCCCGCGGCAGCGGTCGACGCCATGATGGCCGCCGCGCTCGAGAACGGCGGCCGAGACAACGTGACCATCGTCGTCCTCGACGTCGCGCGCCGCTCCGCCTGAGATCCGCTCTTGACCGCGCCTGGGCGCGGATTCTACGTTCGGCATATGACCTCCGCACCCGAACGGACGGCCGGTAAGGGCCTCGCCTCCGGAACGCTGGGCCTGTGGGGCTCGACCGTGATCGGTCTGGCATCCACCGCCCCCGTCTATTCCCTCGTCGCCACCCTCGGTTTCGTCGTCCTGGCCGTCGGTGCGCAGGCGCCCATCGCCTTCGTCATCGCATTCGTGCCGATGCTGTTCATCGCCTTCGCCTACCGTGAGCTGAACAACGAGATCCCGGATTGCGGAACGACCTTCACCTGGGGGACCAAGGCCTTCGGCCCGTGGATCGGGTGGATGGGCGGCTGGGGAGTGGCCGTGGCCGGCATGGTCGTGCTCGCCAATCTCTCGCAGATCGCCGGCATCTACCTCTGGTCGCTCATCGGCGACGGCTCGCTCGCCGAGAACGTGCCGCTCGTGACCGCGACCGGTGTCGCGTTCATCGCCGCGATGACCTACATCAGCTACCGGGGCGTCGAGATCGGCGAACGGATCCAGAACATCCTGCTCGGCGTGCAGTACCTCGTGCTCGCCCTGTTCGTCGTGCTCGCGCTGTGGAAGTTCTTCGACGGCACGGCGCCGAACCCCACCCCCTTCGACATCGCGTGGTTCAACCCGCTGGGCTTCACCGACTGGAGCGGCTTCACCGAGGCGGTGCTGCTGGCGCTGTTCATCTACTGGGGGTGGGACACCTGCCTCGCGCTGAACGAGGAGACGAAGGACCCGAAGCGCATTCCGGGCCGCGCGGCGCTGCTGACCACCGTCATCCTGCTCGGGACCTACGTCACCGTGACCGTCGCCGCGATGATGTACGCCGGAGTGGGGGAGGACGGCTCGGGGCTTGCGAACCCCGAGAACGCGGACGACGTGTTCCTGGCGCTGAAGGACGGGCTGTTCGGACCGTTCGGGTGGGTGCTCATCGTCGCCGTGCTCATCTCGGCGGTGTCATCGACGCAGACGACCATCCTCCCCACCGCTCGCGGGACGCTCGCGATGGCGGCCTACAAGGCGCTGCCGGCGCGGTTCCGGTCGGTGCACCCGCGCTACAAGACGCCGTCGTTCTCGACCCTGGTCATGGGGATCGTGGCGAGCGTCTATTACGTGGGGATGACGCTCATCAGTGACAACATCCTGCAGGACTCGATCCTGTCGCTCGGACTCGCGATCGCGTTCTACTACGCCATGACCGGGTACGCCTGCGTCTGGTACTACCGTCGTGAACTGTTCTCGTCGGGCAAGAACCTCGTCTATCGCGGCATCTTGCCGCTGCTCGGGGCCCTGATGCTGACATACGCATTCGTCCAGTCGGCCATCGACATGTACGACCCCGAGTACGGCTACACGGTGCTGTTCGGCGTCGGGGGCACCTTCGTCGTCGGCATCGGGGCCCTCGTCGTCGGCGTGGTGCTCATGGTGGTGTGGTTCGCGTTCCCCGGCTCGAAGCCGTTCTTCCGTGGCGAGAGTCTCAACCGAGAGACCGAGGTGCTCGTCCCGGACGAGCCGATCGCCTATCCGCGGTCGGTCGACGGCGGGATCTGAGGCGCGCAGCCGGGCCGCTCACGCGGTCGGTCGGGCGGCGAAGGGCATGCCCGCCCGGCGCGCCGATGGATCAGACCACGGCGCGGATCGAGCCGACGACACCCGCGCCGCCCGACACCGTGAGGGGCAGGAGCGCCAGCGTCTCATCGACGGCCTCGGTGGACAGGGCCCCGGCCCGCTCCAGCAGGCGCAGGGCCACCGCCCAGCCCGCACGGTTGGAGCCGTCGAGCATCTTCAGGGCGACGGTCGTTCCATCGGGCGCCGTCATGACCTGGACGCCTTCGGCGCCCATCTTGGAGAACACGCCGAGTCGTTCGATCACGATGGTGTCGGGACGACCCGGGCCGTCGACGGTCCAGGGGTGCTCCTTGACGGCGCGGACGAGCGCTCCCGCGCTGCGGTGCAGGGCGAAGGGCGAGCGCTCCGAGGAGGTGGCGATGCGCTGGATGGCGCGCGCGAGACCCACCAGGCTCATCGCGTAGACGGGGGCGCCGCAGCCGTCGATCGCCGTCGTGGTCATGCGCTCGCCGACGAGGCGCTCGAGCACCTCGCGGATGTGCACCTGCAGAGGGTGCTGCGGGTCGAGGTAGTCGGCCGTCGACCACCCGTTGGCCACGCACGTCAGCAGCATCGCGGCGTGCTTTCCCGAGCAGTTCATGCGCAGCGGGGAGGGGGCGCCGTGATCGCGGACGAGCTCATCACGCGACGCCGTGTCGGTGGGCCAGGCCGCGGGGCAGCCCAGGTCGTCTTCGGTGAGCCCGGCCGACTGCAGGATGTCGCGCGCCAGCTGGGCGTGGCGGTCGGTGCCGCAGTGGCTGGCCATGGAGATCGCGAGGCGCTCGTCGGCGAGATCGGCTCCCGCGGACAGGCACGCGAGGGCCTGCAGGGGCTTCATGCTCGAGCGCGGCAGGAATGCCGCCGTCACGTCGCCCAGGGCGAGCTTCTCGGTGCCGTCGGGAGCGAGCACGACGGCGACGCCGACGTGGCGTGATTCGACGAAGCCGTTGCGGTCGACGACGGCGAGTTCGACGGAGGCGGGGGGCGTGGTGGGCATCCCTTGATCGTATCCCGCCGACCCCCTTCCGCCCCGGTCGAGCCGCCCGTGCGAGTCGCCAGGATATGTCGCCTCCGACACGTTTCCGGCGACGGATTCCGGCGACTCGCGCGCGGGTACGGGGCAGACTGGGGGCATGTACGGAGAGCATCACTACCGCCTGCGCGCGACCTGGACCGGCGACCGAGGGACCGGGACGAGCGGATACCGCGACTACGACCGGTCCGTGACCGTGCAGGTCGACGGCAAGCCCGCGATCGCGGCATCCGCGGACACGCCCTTCCGAGGCGATCCGGCGAAGTGGAACCCGGAGGAGCTGCTGCTGGCCGCGCTGAGCGAATGCCATCTGCTGTCGTACCTGCACGCGTGCGTCACGACCGGCGTGGTCGTCACGTCCTACGAGGACGACGCCGAAGGGACGATGAAGGAGGACGGCAACAGCGGGGGAGCGTTCACCGACGTCGTGCTGCGCCCGCACGTCACGGTCGCCGAGGAGTCGATGGTCGAGGCGGCCACCGCCGCCCACCGTCAGGCCCGTGAGTGGTGTTTCATCGCGAACTCTGTCAACTTCCCGGTGCGTCACGAACCGGTGGTCACCGTCGGCTGAGCGGCGCCGTGGACGGCGGCGGGGCGACTCGTCGTACAGTGAGCGCATGCAGCTCGAACCCGCCCTGCGCCGTCTCGATCGGATCGCCGGGGGCCGGCAGGCCGATCATCGTGTCGCGGCGTCCGACGATCCGAAAGTGCGCCGGGCCTTCCGCGCGATGACGGTGCTGCTCGCCGCGGGGTTCGTCCTCGGGGTCGCGACGGTCGTCGTGGCGCTGTGGATGAGCCTGAGCGGTCAGGACGTCGGATTCGCGGTGTGGATGCGCTGTTTGGTGGTGCTGGGCATCACGACGACGCTGTTCTACTTCCTCTGGCGTGCACACGCGGGGTGGTACTGGGCCTTCCGGCGCCTGCAGCTGTTCAGTCGCATCTTCCCGGTGGTGGCGCTCGTGCTGGCGGCCATCCCCGGGCTGTACCCGTTCTGGGTGGTGACGGAGCAGATCCTTTTCGCCCTCCTGCTCATCGGGGTGTCGGATTACCTGCAGTCCGACGCGATGCGCGCGGCCTATCCCAAGCCTCGGCGCTGAGGTCTCGGCGTGCGGATGCCGTGGGAGCCGGCGTGCGGGAAGGGGACCGGTCCCTTCGACGGACTCAGGGACCTCGGGGTGCGGGCTCAGGGACTTCGGGGGGTGGGCTGAGGGCCGTGCGGGAGGCGGGCGGGAACGACGGAACCCCGCCGGCACGGGGCCGACGGGGTTCCGTTCGTGGGGGCGGGATCAGCGCACGTCGTCGTCGATCCAGTCCATCGACTTGGTGACGGCCTTCTTCCACAGGCGCAGCTCGCGCTCGCGCTCCGCGTCGTCCATGCTCGGCTCCCAGCGCTTGTCTTCCTGCCAGTTGGCGCGCAGGTCGTCGAGGTTGTTCCAGAAGCCCACGGCCAGACCCGCGGCGTACGCGGCACCGAGGGCGGTGGTCTCGGCCACGACCGGACGCACGACCGGAACACCGAGGATGTCGGCCTGGAACTGCATGAGCGCGTCGTTGGCGGTCATGCCGCCGTCGACCTTGAGCTCGGCGAGGTCGACGCCCGAATCCGCGTTGACGGCATCCAGCACCTCGCGCGACTGGAAGGCGGTGGCCTCCAGCGCCGCGCGGGCGATGTGGCCCCGGTTGACGTAGCGGGTCATGCCGACGATCGCGCCGCGGGCGTCGGGACGCCAGTACGGGGCGAACAGGCCCGAGAACGCCGGCACGAAGTACACGCCGCCGTTGTCGTCGACGCTCTCGGCGAGCTTCTCGACCTCGGGGGCCGAGGAGATGATGCCGAGCTGGTCGCGCAGCCACTGGATGAGCGAGCCGGTCACGGCGATCGATCCCTCGAGCGCGTAGCGGGCGGGCTGGTCGCCGAGCTTGTAGCCGAGGGTCGTCAGCAGACCGTTCTTCGAGTGGACGATCTCCTCGCCCGTCTGGAAGATGAGGAAGTTGCCGGTGCCGTAGGTGTTCTTGCTCTCGCCCGGGTCGAAGGCGGCCTGACCGAAGGTCGCGGCCTGCTGGTCGCCCAGGATGCCGGCGATCGGGGTCTCGCGCAGCAACGACGACGACTCGACGGTGCCGTAGACCTCCGAGGAGGAGCGGATCTCGGGCATCATCGAGCGGGGCACGCCGAAGTCCGACAGGATGTCGTCGCGCCACTCGAGCGTCTCGAGGTCCATGAACAGGGTGCGGCTGGCGTTGGTGACGTCGGTGGCGTGCACGCCGCCGTCGATGCCGCCGGTGAGGTTCCACAGCACCCAGGTGTCGGTGGTGCCGAAGACGAGGTCTCCGGCTTCCGCCTTCTCGCGGGCTCCGTCGACGTTCTCGAGGATCCAGACGATCTTGGTGCCCGAGAAGTAGGTCGCCAGCGGAAGACCGACGATGCTCTTGTAGCGCTCGGGGTCACCGTCGGCCAGGCGGTCGACGATCGACTGCGTGCGGGTGTCCTGCCACACGATCGCGTTGTAGACGGGCTTGCCGGTGTTCTTGTCCCAGACCACCGCGGTCTCGCGCTGGTTCGTGATGCCGACGGCGGCGATGTCGTGGCGGGTGATGTCGGCGCGGCTCAGGGCGAGGCCGATCACCTCCTGGGTGTTGCGCCAGATCTCGAGGGGGTCGTGCTCGACCCAGCCCGCGCGCGGGAAGATCTGCTCGTGCTCCTTCTGTCCGACGGAGACGACGCTCCCGGACTTGTCGAAGATCATCGCGCGCGTCGAGGTCGTGCCCTGGTCGATGGCGAGGACGTAGTCGGCCATGGATGGACTCCTTTGTCTTGTTCAGTGAACGGGTGAAGAGAGGAAAGGGGAGGCGGGGGCGCCGGGCGACGCCCCCGCGACGGTGTTACTTGCCGAGGCTGAGGAGCACGGGGGCCAGCAGACCCGCGAGCAGGCCACCCACGAGGGGGCCGGCAACCGGAACCCACGCGTAGCCCCAGTCGCTGGAACCCTTGCCCTTGATGGGGAGGATGGCGTGGGCGATACGGGGGCCGAGGTCACGTGCCGGGTTGATCGCGTAGCCGGTGGGGCCACCGAGCGAGGCGCCGATACCGACGACGAGCAGGGCGACCGGGACAGCGGCGAGTCCGCCGATACCACCGGGGACGCCGATGTCGGCCACGCCGTAGTCGCTGAAGCCGAAGATCACGAAGACCAGCACGAAGGTCGCGATGACCTCGGTGAGGAAGTTGAAGCCGTAGGAGCGGATCGCGGGGCCGGTCGAGAACACGCCCAACTTGTTGGCCGGGTCGGGCTCGTCGTCGAAGTGCTGCTTGTACGACGCCCATGCGAGCACGGCGCCGATGATCGCACCGACCATCTGGGCCGCCACGGCCACGAGGAACTGGACGAAAGCGATCTTGCCCGCGACGAGCAGACCGATCGAGACGGCGGGGTTCAACTGCGCGCCGGAGTAGGCGGAGACGATCACACCGGCGAACACGGCGAGGCCCCACCCCCAGTTCACCATCAGGAAGCCACCGGCGTTGCCCTTGGTCTTGGCGAGGGCCACGTTGGCGACCACGCCGCAGCCCAAGAGGATGAGCATCGCGGTGCCGACCACCTCCGAGAGGAAGTACAGCCCCAGGTTCACTTCTTGCATGTCGTCATCGACCTTTCTTTTCTCACCCGGACACCTTCGGCTCGGGTGGTGATGCGGCTCGGTGTTCCGAACCTATGCGCGTCGTGCGGGCGCGCGACAGGTGGCGCGCCCGCACGTTCTCTCAGATTCGCGCGACCCCGGCCTGCGCCAGGTCGACCCGGTGCGCGGAGCGCAGGATCTCGGTGGTGCGGCTGATCTCGTCGTCGACGCGATCGGCGTCCCAGCCGAGGGGACCCGCCACGGCCTCGGCGACCTCGCGGAGCGTGCGCTCGGTCATGCCGCCGACGAAGGCCAGGTGGGTACGGCGCAGCAGGACGTCGATCAGGTGCACGACCTGCTCGTTCGCCGCGATCCACTCGAGCTCTTCGCGGTAGTACCCGGGGGCGTCTTCGACCGGGGTCGGATCGGCCGGCAGCACGTCGAGGATCGCGTCGGCCCGCGTGCCGTAGCGCTCGAGCATGGCATCCACGAGTTCCGCCGAGTGAGCATTCGTGCGCGCCGAGATCCACCGGCGACGCTGCTCGGGCGTCGCGGGGAAGCCGGCGCCGCCGCCGATCGACAGGCCCTGCGTGCTCACGCGGTGCGGGCGACGGAGCTTCTGCAGCGTCTTCATGCTGAGGTGCTCGGCGAGGGCGCGGAAGGTGGTCCACTTGCCGCCCACGAGGCTCATCGCGGGGGTTCCGGCGATCTCGTCCTCGACGATGCGGTAGTCGCGCGAGACGAAGCCGGGTGCGGTGTCGTCGTGGCGGGGGAGCGGACGGATGCCGGAGAACGTGTAGACGATCTGCGAGCGGTCGACGCCGACGGTCGGGAAGACGTGGCCGATGAGGTCGAAGAAGTACTCGATCTCGTCGTCGGTGCACACGACGGGCTTCGACGGGTCGGCGTCGATGTCGGTGGTGCCGACGAGGACGCGGTCCTTGAGCGGGTAGATGAGGACGATGCGGCCGTCGGAGTGCTCGAAGAAGATCTCGCGTCCCCCGGTCGCGGCGAGCAGTTCGGGGTTGTCGAGCACGATGTGCGAGCCCTTGGTGCCACCCATGAACTGGGTCTTCAGTCCCATGGCCTCGTTGGCCAGGTCGGTCCAGGGGCCCGCGGTGTTCAGGATCACCTTGGACTTCACGGTGAACTCCTCGCCGGACACCTCGTCGCGCACGCGCACGCCGTTCGCGTCGGCGCCGACGGCCGAGACGTAGTTGACCGCCTGCGTGCGCCCGGCGCCCGCCTCGATGCCGTCGCGCAGCACGTCGAGGGCGATGCGCTCGGGGTCGTGCATCGAGGCGTCGAAGTAGGTGGCCGTGTAGGCGAGATCGTTGTTGAGCTTGGGCAGCTCAGCGAGCGACTTCTTCTTGCCGAGGAACTTGTGCCGGGGGACCGATCCGCCGTCGCGCGAGAAGGTGTCGTACATGATGAGGCCGACCTTGATCAGCAGGGCGCCGCGCTCGTTGGGCTTGCCGCGTCCGTGCGTCACCAGCAGGCGGAACGGGGCGGACAGGATGCCGGAGAACGTCTTGTAGATCGGGATCGTCGTCTCGAGCGGCTTGACGTAGTGGGGGGCCGTCTTGAGCAGGTCGTTGCGCTCGGTGACGGCTTCCTTGACGAGACGGAACTCGCCGTTCTCGAGGTACCGGATGCCACCGTGCACCATGTGGCTGGAGGCGGAGGACGCACCCGATACGAAGTCGCCGCGCTCGACGAGGGCGACGCTGACGCCCTGCAGGGCCAGGTCGCGCAGGGTGGCGAGGCCGTTGATGCCTCCACCGATGATCAGGACGTCGAGGTCTTCGGCGTCGCGGAGCGCCTGGACGTCGGGGCGGAGCGCCGGGACATCCGCGCGGGGCGAAGAAGTGGGGGACGACATGTCGACTGCGACCTTTCGTTGTTGGTACGACGATCAGGATGCGCTCGTCTGCACGTTGTTGCAAGCCCCTTGAACAAACGTGCAGAATGGTGTTCATGAAGGTGTCGAGACAGTGACGACGCAGGCGGAGGAGCGCTCCCGAGACGCGCTGCGCGCGGCTCAGCTGTACTACATGCAGGACCTCACGATGGATGCCATCGCGCACGAGATGCGCGTCTCGCGGTCCTCGGTATCGCGGTTGCTGCAGCACGCCCGCGACGTGGGGCTCGTCACGATCTCGATCAGTCCGCCCGACGACGCGCGCGGCCAGATGGCTCAGCGCATCGCGGACCGCTTCGGCATCACCGCGCACATCGTCCCCACACCCCCGCGCACGTCCGAGGCCGAGCGTCTGGAACGGACCGCCCTCACCGCGGCACGCATCCTCGCCGAGCGGGTCGAGTCGTCGATGACGGTCGGGGTGGCCTGGGGATCCACCCTCTCCGCCATGGCGCGCCACGTGCCGCAGAAGGACGTGCACGACACCCACATCGTGCAGATGAACGGCGCCGCGAACGTGCGCACCTCCGGCATCCCCTATGCGGGGGAGATCCTGTCGAAGTTCGGTGCGGCGTGGTCGTCGTCGGTGCACCAATTCCCGGTGCCGGCGCTCTTCGACGATCCGCGCACGAAGCAGGCCATGTGGCGCGAGCGCTCCGTGCGCTCGGTCCTGGAGATCCAGCAGCGCGTCGGTCTGTTCGTCTTCGGACTCGGCTCGCCCCACGCCGACGTGCCCTCGCACGTTTACAGCGGTGACTACTTCGACGAGCGCGACCGCGCGGTGATCGAGCGCGAGGGCGTCGTCGGCGACTGCGCGACGGTGTTCTACCGTGCCGACGGCTCGAGCGACATCCCCGAGCTCAACGCGCGCTCCAGCGGGCCCGATCTCGACACGGTCCGTCGCATCCCCCGGCGCTTCTGCGTCGTGTCGAGCCTGTCGAAGCTCGACGGGCTGCGCGGGGCGCTCGCTGCGGGCCTGGTGACGGAGCTCGTCGTGGAGGAGTCGCTCGCGCGACGCCTGCTCAGCGTCACGCGCTGACCGGTCGGAATGCCAGGCCACCCCGGCGCGGAGGGAGCCTCAGCGCTCGCCGAAGCCGTCGTCGATGAGAGCGCGCAGCTCATCGAGGGCCTGCTGCGCCTGCGGCCCGGAGGCGCTCACGCGCACGCGCGCCCCCTGCCGCACGCCCAGCGCCATGAGGGCGAGCAGACTGCGCCCCGAGACCTCGTCGCCGCCGGTGTCGAGATCGACGATGCGCACGTCGGCGTCGTAGCGCGACGCCGCCTTCACGAAGGTCGCGGCCGGCCGGGCGTGCAGTCCCGACGGGTTGACGATCTGCGCCTCGAACGACGCGGTGTCGGGGGGAGCGTCATCCTCGACAGTCCCCGCATCGGTCGACGGCGCGGAACTCCCCGGGGTCGGAGGGGATGCCGAGGCGTCGTCGTCGCCGAGCTGGTGCCGCTTCGCGTCGCCCGCCCCGCGCACTTCGGCGGCCACCGCGTCCAGACCGGCCCCACCGGCGGCCGTGACCACCGCCGCCACCAGACCCTCGACGAACGGAGCGGGGCTGAGCCGCACACGGTCGGGGGCGGAGACGAACTCGAGCGCCGTCTCGGCGCTCAGGAGGGCCGAGCCCAGGTCCATCAGCACGAGCACGCCGTCGCTCGAATCCGCCTCGTCGATCGCGGCGGCGATGGCCACGGCATCCGTCCCGAGGTCGCCGTCGGGTCCGCCCGCGGCCACGCGCACGACGGGGGGTTCGGTCCCGCCCATCTGCAGCGCGAGCTCGACGGCGGCCTCCGCCAGGGCGCGACTGTGCGAGACCGCGACGATGCCGATCACTCGGCGGCCGCCAGGGTGCCGCTCAGGGCCTCGAGCAGGAGCGTCGCCGAGGCGGCGCCCGGGTCGAGGTGTCCGGCACTGCGCTCGCCGAGGTAGCTCGCGCGGCCCTTGCGGGCCACGAGCGGCTCTGTCGCATCACGTCCGCGCGCGGCGGCTTCGGCGGCGGCGCGCGAGGCGGCGGCAGGTGACGCGTCGTCCCGCGCAGCGGAGTCCCAGGCCTCGAGGGCGGGGGAGAGGGCGTCGATCATGGTCTTGTCGCCGACCTCGGCCTTGCCGCGGGCGATGACGCCCTCGACACCGGCCCGGAGCGCCGCACCGAGGGCTGCGGCATCCACGGGGTCGGCCTCGGCCAGGGCGGGTCCCATGCGCAGGAAGAGGGTGCCGTAGAGCGGGCCGCTGGCCCCGCCGACCGTGGAGACGAGGGTCATGCCCACCGTCTTGAACAGATCGGTCGGAGTGGACGGCTCGGGGTCGAGCTTGGCGACGACCGCGTCGAGACCGCGGGCCATGTTCGAGCCGTGGTCGGCGTCTCCGATCTCGGAGTCGAGGCGCGTCAGTTCGTCCTTGTGCTGCTGCACCGCGTCGCGGAAGGCGCGGATCCAGGCGACGAGGTCGCCGGTCGTGACGGAGGCGGCGCTCATGCGCCCCACCGCAGGCCGGGGGTGACGACGGGGGCGTCCCACAGGCGCAGCATCTCGTCGTCGGCCTTGACGACCGTCAGCGAGGCGCCCGCCATGTCGAGGCTGGTGATGTAGTCGCCGATGAGCACGCGCTGCACGTCGACCCCCGCCTCGGCGAGGAGCGGCGCGATCTCGCCGTACAAGAGGTACTGCTCGATGAGCGGCGTTCCGCCCAATCCCGACAGCAGCACGATCGCCGGCCCCACCGCGTCGCCGAAGTCGTGCACGATCGGCTCGACCATGAGCTTCGCGACCTCGTGAGCGGATGCCAGCTTCACGCGCGAGCGGCCGGGTTCGCCGTGGATGCCGACACCGACCTCCATCTCGTCGTCGGGGAGGTCGAAGGTGGGGCGACCGGCCGCCGGCACGGTGCAGCTGGTCAGCGCGACGCCCATCGAGCGCCCGGCGGACGAGACGCGGCGCGCGAGCGCGGCGACGGCGGCGAGATCGGCGCCTTCCTCGGCGAGGGCGCCGACGATCTTCTCGAGGACGACGGTGGTTCCCGTGCCGCGGCGGCCGGCGGTCCACGTCGAGTCCTGCACGGCGACGTCGTCGGCGACGACGACGGACTCGACCTGCACGCCCTCGGCGGCGGCGAGCTCGGCGGCCATCTCGAAGTTGAGCACGTCGCCGGTGTAGTTCTTCACGATGTGCAGGACGCCCGCGCCCGAGTCGGCGGCCTGCGTGGCTGCGAGAACCTGGTCGGGGGTGGGGGAGGTGAACACCTCGCCCGCGGCGGCGGCGTCGAGCATGCCGCGTCCGACGAACCCGCCGTGCATCGGCTCGTGCCCGGAGCCCCCGCCCGAGACGAGGGCCACCTTGCCCGCGCGGGTCGGTTCCGCGCGCAGGATGACGCGGTTCTCGGCATCCACGCGAAGATCGGGATGAGCCGCCTGAATACCGCGCAGGGCCTCGGCCAGCACATCGGCCGGGTCGTTGACGAACTTCTTCACGATGCCTCCTCGTTGTGGCTCCGACGGTTCGGGCCGTCGGTTTCGACCCTGGTCGTCGGGGGGCGTCGCGTCAAGGGCGAGGAGGCGCGTCAGAGGCGTTCGTGCGGCAGGACCTGCTTGATGCGTTCGATGGGGTTCTGCGCCGGGGCCTCGTTGTAGGCGTTCGCGAGCTCCTGGCCGCTCAGGGCGTGGATGGCGGCCATGATCTCGTCGGTGGCGCCGCGTCGCGCGCGCCCCGAGGTCGCGGGACCGTGCGGCGAGAGGTCGAGGGGCTCGCCGAAACGCACCGTGATGCGCTCGCTCGTGCTGGGGAACTTCGCCCCGACCGGCATCGCCTTGTCGGTGCCGATGAGGCCGACCGGGACCACCGGTGCACCGGTCTGCAACGCCAGGAACGCCACTCCCGTGCGGCCCTTGTAGAGCCGGCCGTCGAGGGAGCGCGTGCCCTCGGGGTAGAGCGCGACGGCGCGACCGTCTTCGAGGAGCACGCGCTGCTGGTCGAGGGCGTCGAGGGCCTTCTGCCCGGCCCCGCGCTCGACCGCGATCGCCCCGATGGCGGTGAAGAACTGCCGCGAGGCCCACTTCTCGAAGTACGCCGACTTCGCCATGAAGTGCACGGGGCGGGGAGCGGCGACCGGGATGGCGATCGAGTCGATGAACGACAGGTGGTTGCTGGCGAAGATCACCGGACCCGTGCGCGGGACGTTCTCTCGCCCCTCGACGTGCGGCCGGTAGACGGCGCGGGCGAGGGGCGCGATGAGGAATCGTCCGAGTCCGTAGGCCGCGCCCATCTGCTGCGGCGGAGCGGCGGCGGGGGGCTCGGCGGGCAGGTCGGAACTCACTCGACGAGGCTACTAGCCGCCGCATGCCGGGGCGTGCATGGGGCGGCGTGCGTCGCGGACGGCCTCTCTGCCGGCCTCCTTCCGCTGTGCTCTCCCAGCCGCGCCAAAGCCGGATGCGCGAGGATGGGAGCTTCCCGTCTTCTTCCGAGAGGTCTCCCGTGCGTTTTCGCCCGATCGCTTCCCTGTCCGTCGCCGCCGTCGCAGTGCTGCTGCTGGCCGGATGCTCCGGCTCGTCCACCGACGCGCAGACGCCCGATGCCACGGCGACCCCGGATGCCGGAGCCTGCCAGACGCCGTTCACCGGCGACGTCCCCGCGGGGCTCGAGGTGTCGGGCGACTTCCAGGGCCCTGTCACCGTGACGCGCCCCGATGGCTTCGCCCCCAGCGACATCCAGCGCAGCACCTTGATCGAGGGCAGCGGCGAGGAGATCCAGGCCGGCGACATCGTCAAGGCCAATTACACGGTGATCGACGCCAGCACGGGTGACGTCGTCCTGGACTCGCTGTCGTCCGATCCGTCCGGGATGGACATGATCGTCAACTCCCAGCAGATCTTCGGCGCGGCCGTGTCGTGCGTGCCGGTCGGCTCGCGCACCGTCTCGACCTTCCCCGCCGGCATCCTCGGCGAAGGCTCTCCCGCCTACGTTCTGGTGGCGGACGCGATCGCGGAGCTCCCGACGCGCGCGGACGGCACCGAGGTCGCCCCGGCCGACGGCATGCCGACCGTGACCTTCGCCGACAACGGTGCCCCCACGGTCACCGTCCCGAGCACCCCCGCGCCCACCGAGACGCGCATCGAGAACCTGCGCCAGGGCTCGGGCGACGTGGTCAACCCCGGCGACACCGTCATCGTGCAGTACACGGGTGTGCTCTACGACGGCGGCACCGTCTTCGACTCGAGCTGGGACAAGGGCGCGCCGACCCAGTTCGCGACCACCGCGGTCGTCCCGGGCTTCAAGAAGGCGCTCGAGGGACAGACGGTCGGTTCGCAGGTCGTCGCCGTCATCCCGCCCGCCGACGGGTACGGCGACCAGGAGCAGGGCTCGATCCCGGCGAACTCGACGCTCGTGTTTGTCGTCGACATCCTCGGCGTGCAGCACGCTCCCGCCGCGCAGTGAGCGCCGTCCGGGGCGTCGCGCCTCGCACGAAGGCGTGCGGCGCGCGACGCCCCGGGGTGGCGGCTCAGTAGGCTGACGGGATGCGCCGCGTCCTCATCCTCGGTTCCACCGGTTCGATCGGCACCCAGGCGCTCGACGTCATCCGCGCCAACGCCGACCGCTTCGAGATCGTCGGTCTCGCGGCCGGTACCGACCGCGCCGGCGTGGAGGCGCAGGCCGAGGCCTTCGGCGTCGAGCACACCGCTCTCGGTGCCGTCGAAGCGGAGCAGCTCGTCCGCGACGTCGACGCCGATGTCGTGCTGAACGGCATCACCGGATCGGTGGGTCTCGGGCCCACCCTCGCGGCCCTCGAGGAGGGCCGCACCCTGGCGCTGGCGAACAAGGAATCGCTGATCGTCGGCGGTGAACTCGTCACCGCGCTCGCCGCGCCGGGCCAGATCGTCCCCGTCGACTCGGAGCACTCCGCCATCGCCCAGGCGCTGCGCGCGGGAGCGTCGAACGAGGTGCGCCGTCTCGTGCTCACGGCATCCGGGGGTCCGTTCCGCGGGCGTTCGCGCGACGAGCTCGGCGCCGTCACCCCGGCCGAAGCGCTCGCCCACCCCACCTGGGACATGGGCCGGGTGGTGACCACCAACTCGGCGACGCTCGTCAACAAGGGCCTGGAGGTCATCGAGGCGCACCTGCTCTTCGACGTCGCCTACGACCGCATCGCGGTGACCGTGCACCCGCAGTCGATCGTGCACTCGATGGTCGAGTTCGTGGACGGCTCGACGATCGCCCAGGCGTCTCCGCCCGACATGCGGCTGCCGATCTCGCTCGGCCTCGACTGGCCGCACCGTGTGGGCGGCGTCGGGGCGCCGCTGGATTGGACCACGGCGTCGCAGTGGACGTTCGAACCGCTCGACGAGAAGGCCTTCGGCTCCGTCGCTCTGGCCAAGCGCGTGGGGCGCGCGGGGGCGACGTTCCCGGCGGTCTTCAACGCGGCGAACGAGCAGGCCGTCGACGCCTTCCATGAGGGCCGGCTGAGCTTCCTCGGCATCGTCGATCTCATCGAGCGCGTGGTCGATCGGCACGAGCCCCCGGCGACCCTCACCCGCGAGAGCCTCGCCGAGGCGGAGACGTGGGCGCGCCGTACGGCCGACGAGGTCATCGCGTCGCGCTGACGTCCCTCGCCGGATGCGGAGGTCCCTGAGCCTGTCGAAGGGACCGGGGTGACGCGGGTTGCGGTGGCTTCGGCGGGCTCAGCCACCTGGCGTCGGGGTTTGGGTGCAGCGATGGTCGGGGGTCCCTGAGCCTGTCGAGGGGACCGGGCGTGCGCGCGCGGGCGCCGGTGGCTTCGATGAGCTCAGCCACCTCGGGTGCAGGGTGTTGCGCGGGTTGCGGTGGCTTCGGCGGGCTCGGCCCCCTCGGGGCGGGTGGGAGGCGATGAGCTGCCGTCGCCCGGTCAGGCGGGGAAGTCGACCGGGCGCTCGGGGTCGGACGACGGCGTGCTGTCGGCCGGGTAGGGGACAGGCCACTGCGGGTCGGGCACGGCCCAGCCGGCCGCGCGCAGGGCGCGTCGTGACAGCTCGCGGGCCGAATAGGGCGTGCGGACGCCGCGGACGTCGCGGTAGTCCTGGTGTCCGGGCCCTGCCCACAGGATCGCGTCGCCCTCGCCGACGAGCTTCACGGCCTCGAGGATCGCCCGCTCCGGAGGGGTGAACTCGTGGATCTCGGCGTCGGGCCGCGCGCGCCGCGCGCCCTCGACGAGCACCGCGCGGATGGCATCCGGGTTCTCGTGTCGGGGGTGGTGGTCGGTGACGACGAGGATGTCGCTGCCTTCGACGGCCGTGCGTCCCATGTCGTGGCGCTTGGTCGCGTCGCGGTCGCCGTCGGCGCCGAAGAGCATGACGACCTTTCCCGGCGTGACGCGTCGCACCGCGGCGAGCGTCTTCTCGAACGCGTCGGGGGAGTGACCGAAGTCGACGTAGACGGCGGGACCCTCCGCCCCCGAGACCAGCTGCGTGCGGCCCGGGAGGGCGGCGTCGATGTGCTCGCCGTCGAGGGTGCTGAACAGGTGCTCCCACGTGTAGCCGGTCTCGAGCAGCATGACGATCGCGAGTCCGGCGTTGGCGGCCATGTGGCGACCGATCACGGGCACGACCGTGGTGAGCGAGCGTCCCTTGCCGTCGGACAGTGTGAACTCGGTGCCCTCCTGGCGCTCGTCGACGATGTCGACCGTCCAGTCGGCGGATGCCACCGCCGCGGGGTCGTGCGCGATCGCGGGCGTCGCGATGGTCACGACCGGGATCTCGGCGCGCGCCGCGATCTCCGCACCCGCGGGGGAGTCGAGGCACACCACGCCGCGTCGCGCGCGGTCGGGGCGGAACAGCGGCAGCTTGGCCTCGAAGTACTCGCGCATGTCGGCGTAGTCGTCGAGGTGGTCGTGCGTGAGGTTGGTGAACCCGGCGACGTCGAACACCAGCCCGTCGACGCGGTGTCGGGTGAGGGCCTGCGCGCTCACCTCGACGGCGACCGCCTCGACCCCGCGCTCGCGCATGAGCGCGAGCAGGGCGTGGAACTCCGAGGCCTCGGGGGTGGTCAGGCGCGAGACGATCACGTCTCCCGCGATGTGGCGCTCGGCGGTGGAGGACAGGCCCGTCACCACGCCGAGCTGACCGAGGATGCCCTCGAGCAGGTGCGAGACGCTCGTCTTGCCGTTGGTCCCCGTGGTCGCCAGCAGGCGGGGGAGGTCGTCGTCGGGGCCGGTGCCGTAGACCCATGCCGAGAGGTCGCCCAACAGGGCGCGGGGGTCGTCGACCACGACGATCGGCAACCCGGTGGGGGCGGCGATGTCGGCGCCCGCGTCGTCGGTGATGACCGCGACCGCGCCGCGCTCGGCCGCGGTGGCCGCGAATTCGGCGCCGTGCCGGTTCACTCCGCGGATCGCGACGAAGGCCTCTCCCGCGCGCAGGTCGGCGGTGGCCAGCGTGATGCCGGTCAGGACGGTTCCGTCGACGTCTCCGACCGTGCGCACGCCCCAGCGGCGGGCCAGTTCCGCGAGGTCGCGGCGGGGCGGACGCTCCGGACGGAGGACGGGGGGCAGGTTCGAGGGGGCGTCGCTGGGCATCGCGTCCATTGTCGCATCCGGTGCCGCACAGACACCGCATCGCGGCCGCACGGGCCGTTCAAAGCCTCCCGGCGGTATCGTCACGAAGGTGACCGCGATCGCCTTCCTCATCGGCGTGCTCGTGCTCGTGATCGGCCTCGCGATCTCGATCGCCCTGCACGAGATCGGGCATCTGCTGCCCGCCAAGCTCTTCGGCGTACGCGTCGGGCAGTACATGATCGGGTTCGGACCGACACTGTGGTCCAAGCGGATCGGCGAGACCGAGTACGGCTTCAAACTGCTGCCGCTCGGCGGGTTCATCTCGATGGCCGGCATGTATCCGCCGGCGCCCGACGACGCCGAGCCCAGCACCAAGCGCTCGCGCTTCTTCGCCACCATGGTGCAGGACGCCCGCGACGCCAACGCCGAGACCCTCATCGCCGCCGACGACCGCGTCTTCTACAAACTGCCCGTGTACAAGCGCATCATCGTCATGCTCGGCGGACCGATCATGAACCTCCTGCTGGCGTTCGTGCTGTCGGCCGTCGCCGTGAGCGGCATCGGCATCGCGCAGGGGACGACGACGGTCGCCTCGGTGTCGCAGTGCGTCATCCCGGCCACCGCCGATCGCTCGGCCTGCGAGGCGAGCGACCCCGTCGCCCCCGCGGCCGCCGCCGGACTGCTGCCGGGCGACACCATCGTCTCGATCGACGGCACCGCGGTGTCCACCTTCGACGAGGCCGCCGCCGTCATCCAGCGCTCGCCGGGTCGGGCCCTGCCCGTCGTGATCGAGCGCGACGGCTCCGAGCAGACGCTCACGATCACGCCCGTGCAGACCGACCGGGCGGTCACCGGCGCCGACGGACGACCTGTGCTCGATGCGGCCGGGAAGCCCGAGTACCAGAGCGTGGGTTTCGCGGGACTCACCCCGCAGTCCGCGCTCGTGCCGCAGCCCCTCTGGGCAGGGCCCGAGGCGACGATCCAGCAGGTCGGGGCGGTCGCGCAGATCATGACGCAGCTGCCGGTCCGCGTCTACGACACCGCGGTCGACCTCGTCACCGGTCAGCCCCGCGACCCGAACGGCCCCCTGAGCGTCGTCGGCGCCGGACGCCTCGCGGGCGAGTACGCCGCCGTGGACGCGCCGATCGCCGCGCGCGTGCAGTCGATCATCGGCCTGCTCGCCGCCCTGAACATCGCCCTGTTCGTCTTCAACCTCATCCCGCTGCTGCCCCTGGACGGCGGGCACGTCGTCGTCGCCCTGTGGGACGGCCTCAAGCGACGGATCGCGCGTCTGCGCGGCACGGTCGCACGCCCGGTGGATGCCACGAAGCTCGTGCCCGTGACCTTCGTCGTCGTCGTGCTGCTGGTGGGCATGGGCGGCGTGCTGTTCCTCGCCGACGTGTTCAATCCGATACAGCTGCTGTGACGCGGGGCCGGTTCGCACGGGCGGGGGCTCTCGGCGTCGTCGTCGTGGCGGCCCTCGCCGTGTCGACCGGCTGCGCCCCGGCATCCGGCCCGCCGTCGACCGGGGGCGCGGTGCGCCTCCCCCCGCAGGGGGCGGGCTTCGACTACCAGCTCGGCGGTGCCTACCCGCCGTCGGACGGGGTCGACATCGTCGTCCGCGATCGCACGGCCCCACCCGCGGGCGCCGGATACGACGTCTGCTACGTCAACGGGTTCCAGACGCAGCCCGAGGATTCGGCGGCTGTCGCCCGGGATCGGCCCGAGCTGCTCGTCGCCGGAGTCGACGGCCCCCTCGTGGATGCCGGATGGCCCGACGAGTACCTCTTCGACACGTCGAGCGAGGCAAGCCGATCACAGCTGGTCGACCTCGTGGGGGAGCAGATCCGCGGCTGCGCCGCCGACGGCTACGCGGCCGACGAGATCGACAACCTCGACTCGTACACGCGCAGCGATGGCGCACTCACCTGGGCCGACAACCGGTCCCTCGCCGAGGCGTACGTGCGCATCGCCCACGACGCAGGGCTCGCCGTCGCCCAGAAGAACACCGCGGAGCACGCCGAGGAGCTGGCGGCCGCAGGGTTCGATTTCGCCGTCGCGGAGTCGTGCGCAGCCGTCGCGGAGTGCGACGACTACAGCGCCGTCTATCCGGCGGTGCTCGACGTCGAGTACGTCGACGAGACGTCGCGCGACGACTTCCTCGCGGCCTGCGGCGACGCCGATCCGCGCGTGTCGATGATCCGGCGCGACCTGCAGCTGGTCGCGCCGCCGGCATCCGGCCACGTCTTCGAGGCCTGCGCCTCCTGAGCGCGCCGCCCCGGCGTCAGGACGCGTCGGTCAGCGCATGCGCGATGAGCCGCTCGAGCGTCCGCATGCCGTCGCGCGACAGGATCGACTCCAGGTGCCCCTGCACGCTCGCGAAACCGGGACCCTGCAGGGCGTAGACGTCTCCGGTCAGGGGGTCGGCGGCGACGTCGACGTCGAGGGGGGCCACGACCTCGCCCCGGTCGTACGTGATGCTTCGACTGTCGCCGGGGTGCACGCGCGCGGTGAAGGTGTTGTAGAAGCCGATCGAGGCGTCCTCGCCGAACACGTCGACGCTCTTCTGCAGTCCCTGATGCGGGCGATCGAGCGGCGTGAGCTCGATACCGAGGGAGTCGGCCAGGATCTGGTGGCTCAGGCACACGGCGAGAAGGGGGTCGCGCCGAGCGGTCCGGCGTCCGACGACGCCGCGCATGGCCTCCATGCGCGGGGTGTCGTCGCGCGGGTCGCCGGGTCCGGGTCCCGACACCACGAGGTCCGCGGCATCCACCTCGGTGTCCGAGACGTCCGCCCAGTGCACGATGCGGGTGTCGAGCCCGAGGTGGCGCAGCTGGTGGGCGAGCATCGTGGTGAAGCGGTCCTCGGCATCCACGACCAGGGCCGTGCGGCCCGCGAACGGGCCCGATCCGTCGGGGTCCTGCGGGTTCATCCAGAACGGTGCGAGACGGTCGTTGCGGGATGCCAGGAGCTCGGCGATCGCGGGATCCTCCGCGAGCGGTCGGCGCTCGGCCACCGGGGCGTCGGGATCCGCATCGGCGGGGACGACGGGGACGTCACGGGGGATCGCGCCGATCGCCCCGAGGACGCCCGCGGCCTTGCCGTGCGTCTCGCCGACCTCGCCGTAGGGGTCGGAGTGGCGCACGAGCGTCGCACCCACGGGTACGCGCAGGCGTCCGTCGACGAGGTACGCCGTGCGGATCAGGATGGGCGCGTCGAGGTCGTGCGTGGGTCCTGCGGCGTTGCCGTTGGGTGTGAACAGTGCCGCGACGCCCGAGTAGTACCCGCGCGGGGTCGTCTCGTGGCGGGCGATCACGGTGCAGGCGTTCTGCATGGGGGAGCCGGTGACCGTGGGGGCGAACATCGTCTCGCGCAGGATGTCGCGGGGGTCGAGGTCGCTGCGCCCGCGCAGCATGTACTCGGTGTGGGTGAGGCGCGACATCTCCTTCAGGTGCGGGCCCGTGATGCGCCCCCCGTCGCTGCACACGGCGCTCATCATCTTGAGCTCCTCGTCGACGACCATGAAGAGCTCCTCGGTCTCCTTCGTCGAGCGCAGGAACTCCGCGAGCGTGTCGGCGGTGGCGCCGCCCGCGGGGTGGCGGAACGTGCCCGAGATGGGGTTCATCGTGACGATGCCGTCCTGGGCGCTCACGTGCGCCTCCGGGCTCGCCCCGACGGCGACGTGCCCCTCGGTGACGATCGCGAAGGTCCAGTACGCGCCCTTCTCGTGCTCGAGCAGCGCGCGGAACCAGGTCAGCGCCGCGGCGCGGGGATCGGCGTCGACGCCCGCGACGAAGTCCCGCCGGATGACGAAGTTCGCCCCCTCGCCGCGACCGATCTCCTCGGCGATCACGCGCCGCACGATGTCGGCGTACTCCTCGTCGGCGATGTCGAACCCGGCGTCCGCGAGGTCCACGGGGGCGGAGGGGAGGGATGCCATGACCCCGGCACGGGGGAGGACGACGCGCTCGCCGATGACGAGGCAGCGAAGCGGAGCGCCGTCGTCGTGACAGACGAACCCGCGCTCGCGCACCTGACGGAACGGCACGAGCGCCAGTACCTCGCGGGCGACGCCGTCGGCGTCGGTCAGCGGGATGTCGGCGAGGAGGTCCACGTCGACGACGTCGCCGGTGAGCACCTCGACGGTGGCGTCGTCACCCGCGGCGGGGCCGCGCGCGATGAGCGCGAACGGCGCGGAACCTGCGAGCAGATCGTGGATCAGAGAGGAGGGGTCGGGCCCGGTCATCGAAGTACTTCCGTCTGTGAGCGAGGGTCCTACGCGGCCGCCGAAAACACGAAGACCGCCCGGATCCCGAGGGAGGGCGGTCTGTCGCACGCGTGCTCACCGCCTAGACGGTGGGCCACCAGCTGAGTTGCGCGCGCATGGCGCCGAACCTACCACAGGGAGCATTCGCAGCCTGTTCCGGCTCCGTCCAGCGACGGCGGCGTAGGCTGAGCGCGTGCCTGCTGTGAATCTCGGAATGCCCCGCGTGCCGGAGACCCTCGCTCCCCGTCGCAAGACCCGTCAGATCCGGGTCGGGAAGGTGCTCGTCGGCGGCGACGCCCCCGTGAGCGTCCAGTCGATGACCACGACGCCGACGACCAACATCAACGCCACCCTCCAGCAGATCGCCGAGCTCACGGCATCCGGTTGCGAGATCGTGCGCGTCGCCGTGCCGTCGCAGGACGATGCCGATGTGCTGCACATCATCGCGAAGAAGAGCCAGATCCCCGTCATCGCCGACATCCACTTCCAGCCGAAGTACGTCTTCCAGGCGATCGACGCCGGGTGCGGCGCCGTGCGCGTGAACCCCGGCAACATCCGCAAGTTCGACGACCAGGTCGGCGCCATCGCCAAGGCCGCCAAGGATGCCGGCGTCTCCCTGCGCATCGGCGTCAACGCCGGGTCGCTCGACCGCCGCCTGCTCGAGAAGTACGGCAAGGCCACCCCCGAGGCGCTCGTCGAGAGCGCCGTGTGGGAGGCCTCGCTGTTCGAGGAGCACGACTTCCACGACTTCAAGATCTCGGTCAAGCACAATGACCCGATCGTCATGGTCAAGGCCTACCGCCTGCTCGCCGAGCGGGGCGACTGGCCGCTGCACCTCGGCGTGACCGAGGCCGGCCCCGCGTTCCAGGGCACGATCAAGAGCGCCACGGCGTTCGGCATCCTGCTCTCGGAGGGGATCGGCGACACGATCCGCGTCTCGCTGTCGGCGCCTCCGGCCGAAGAAGTCAAGGTCGGGCACCAGATCCTGCAGTCGCTGAATCTGCGCGAGCGCAAGCTCGAGATCGTCTCGTGCCCCTCGTGCGGTCGCGCGCAGGTCGACGTGTACACGCTCGCCGACGACGTGACCGAGGGTTTGAAGGACATGACCGTTCCGCTGCGCGTGGCCGTCATGGGCTGTGTCGTGAACGGACCCGGTGAGGCGCGCGACGCCGACCTCGGCGTGGCGTCGGGCAACGGCAAGGGCCAGATCTTCGTGAAGGGCCAGGTCATCAAGACCGTGCCCGAGGCCGAGATCGTGCAGACCCTCATCGAAGAGGCCAACCGCCTCGCCGACGAGATGGGTCCGGATGCCGCGACCGGAACGGCGCAGGTCATCACGGCCTGAGCCGACCGCCCTCCCACGCGCGGTGCGCCCCGACCGATGGGCGTGACCGGCGACGCATGAGCTGCCGCGGAGAATCGCACGCCGCTCGATCCGGCACGGTTCACCCGCGCCGCACCGACCCGCGGGCCGACGTCCGATAGCGTCGGGAGTCCCATGACCGAGACTCCCGCGCCCTCGCTCGCCCGTCCGCTCGTCGCGGGGGTCGTGACCGCTCTCGTCGGCTTCACCAGCACCTTCGCCGTCGTGCTGACGGGTCTCGGCGCCGTGGGCGCGTCTCCCGCGCAGGCGGCGAGCGGGCTGCTCGCCATCACGCTGGTCGTGGGCGTCGGCTGCATCGTCCTCGCGGCGCGGTACCGCATCCCGATCACCGTGGCGTGGTCCACACCGGGCGTCGCGCTGCTCGCGGCGACGGGCGCCGTCGACGGCGGGTGGCCCGCGGTCGTCGGCGGGTTCCTCGTGTGCGCCGCGCTCATCCTCTGCACCGCGCTCTTCCCTCCCCTGGGCGCCCTGATCGCCCGCATCCCTCCCTCCATCGCGCAGGCCATGCTCGCCGGCGTCCTGCTGCCGCTGTGCGTGGCGCCGTTCGTCGGCCTCGTCGACGACCCGTGGGGCGTCGCCCCGGTGCTGATCGTCTGGCTCGTGGCATCCCGCCTGCTGCCCCGCTGGGCGGTGCCGCTCGCGTTCGTGGCGGCGATCGTCGTGGTCGCGGTCGAGCTCGCGCGCACCGGGGTCGACACGGATGCCGCATCCCTGCTGCCCCGCCTGGAGGTCACCGCCCCGACGCTCACGGTCGGCGCGGTGGTGGGCATCGCCCTGCCGCTCTTCGTGGTGACGATGGCGTCGCAGAACGTGCCCGGCGTCGCGGTCATGAAGAGCCTCGGCTACACGATCCCGTGGCGGCCGGCGATGCTCGTCACCGGCCTGGGGTCGGCGGCCGCGGCCGGCTTCGGCGGGCACGCGATGAACCTCGGGGCGATCAGCGCGGCCATCGCCGCGGGACCGGACGCGCACCCCGACCCGCGACGCCGGTGGGTGGCGGGCGTGTCGGCCGGCGGCACCTATCTCGTGCTGGGCGCCCTGTCGGCGGCCTTCGCGGCGATCGTCCTCCTGGCCCCGGCGGGCGTCATCCCCGCCGTCGCGGGCGTCGCTCTCTTCGGCGCGTTCGGATCCGCGGTGCAGCAGGCCATCGACGACCCGGGCGAGCGGTTGCCGGCGGTCGTGACGTTCCTCGTCGCGGCATCCGGGATCGCCGTGTTCGGGGTCAGTGCGGCGTTCTGGGCGCTGCTGGCCGGTCTCGTGGTGCGCACGGCGCTGCATCTCGGCCGGCGGGCCGGCTGAACCGGCTTCCGGTCGGGGTGCGGCATCCACCGCTCTAGACTCGATGATCGTGGTCACCCGTCTGTCGAACTACTTCCTCCGCACGCTTCGCGAAGACCCCTCGGATGCCGAGGTCACGAGCCACCGCCTGCTCGTGCGCGCCGGATACATCCGTCGCAACGCCCCGGGCATCTTCGCCTGGCTCCCTCTCGGTCTGAAGGTCAAGGCCAAGATCGAGACGGTCGTGCGCGAAGAGATGGCGAACGCCGGAGCCTTCGAGGTGCACTTCCCGGCGCTGCTGCCGCGCGAGCCGTACGAGGTCACCGGCCGCTGGGAGGAGTACGGCGACGCGCTGTTCCGCCTGCAGGACCGCAAGGGCGCCGACTACCTCCTCGCTCCCACGCACGAGGAGATGTTCACGCTCCTGGTGAAGGACCTCTACTCCTCGTACAAGGACCTTCCGCTGACGATCTACCAGATCCAGGACAAGTACCGCGACGAGGCGCGTCCCCGCGCCGGTCTCCTGCGCGGCCGGGAGTTCACGATGAAGGACGCGTACTCGTTCGACGCGACGGATGCCGGGCTCGACGCGTCGTACCAGGCCCAGCGCGACGCCTACGAGCGCATCTTCACCCGCCTCGGGCTGGAGTACGTCATCGTCGCCGCCGACGCGGGGGCGATGGGTGGCTCGAAGTCGGAGGAGTTCCTGCACCCGACCCCGATCGGCGAAGACACCTTCGTGCGCTCCGCCGGCGGGTACGCCGCCAACGTCGAGGCCTTCACGACGGTCGCGCCCGAGGCGCTCCCGATCGAGGGACAGCCGGATGCGGTGGTCTTCGACTCCCCGGACACCCCCACGATCGCGACCCTCGTCGACCATGCGAACGCGCACCTCGACGCTCCCGCGCCCGGCATCGCCGGCCCCGCGACGGACGGGGCCACCGCGTGGACCGCGGCGCACACGCTGAAGAACGTCGTGCTGGCACTGACCCACCTCGACGGCACGCGCGAGCTCGTCGTCGTGGGGCTTCCCGGTGACCGCGACGTCGATGACAAGCGCGTCGAGGTCGCCTTCGCCCCCGCCGAGGTCGAAGCGGCCACCGAAGACGACTTCGCGAAGAACCCGCTGCTGGTCAAGGGCTACATCGGCCCCTGGTCGCCCACCGGTCCCGTGCTCGGCGAGGAGTCGGCGACGAAGATCCGCTACGTGCTCGACCCCCGCGTGGTCGACGGCACCGCGTGGATCACCGGCGCGAACATCGACCAGAAGCACGTGCACTCCCTCGTTGCCGGCCGCGACTTCGTCGGCGACGGCTTCGTCGAGGTCTCGACCGTGCGCGCCGGCGACCCTGCGCCCGACGGCTCGGGCCCCGTGGAGCTGGCCCGCGGCATGGAGATCGGCCACGTCTTCCAGCTCGGCCGCAAGTACGCCGAGGCGCTGGGGCTCAAGGTGCTCGACGAGAACGGCAAGCTCGCGACCGTCACGATGGGCTCCTACGGCATCGGCGTGACCCGCATCCTCGCGATCATCGCCGAGCTGAACAACGACGACAAGGGCCTGATCTGGCCGGAGTCGGTCGCCCCGTTCGACGTGCACGTGGTGGCCACCGGCCGCGACGCCGCCGCGTTCGAGCTCGCTGCATCCGTCTCCGACCAGCTCGAGGCGGCCGGCCTCGACGTCCTGTACGACGACCGCCCCAAGGTCTCGCCCGGTGTGAAGTTCGGCGACGCCGAGCTCGTCGGCATCCCGCGCATCCTCATCGTGGGCCGCGGCGCCGCCGAGGGGCAGGTCGAGCTGTGGGACCGCCGCACGGGCGAGCGCGAGACGCTCGCCGTCGCCGACGCCGTTGCGGCGCTGACCCGCTGACGCTCGTCCCGCCTCTCCTCGCGAGACGGCATCTCGCTGACCACGCGGTTGCAGAGTGCAGCCGGATCATCAGCGGGATGTCGTCTCGCGGTCTCTCGGGCTACCGGCCGCGGCGGGCGGTCAAGAGACCCCGACGGACGAGGAGGACTCGGTAGCGTGGATGCCATGATCTCGGCACCCCGCCTGTCTCTGTCCGACGGCTCCACGATCCCGCAGCTCGGCATCGGCACCTACAAGGTGCCCGCCGACGTCACCGCCGGTCTCGTGGCGGGGGCGCTCGCCGCGGGGTATCGCCACGTGGACACGGCCGCCCTGTACGGCAACGAGACCGAGGTCGGCGAGGGACTGCGCGCCTCGGGGCTCGACCGCGACGAGGTCTTCGTCACCACCAAGGTGTGGAACGACGACCAGGGGTTCGACCAGACGCTGCGCGCGTTCGACGCGAGCGCCGCGAAGCTCGGTCTCGACCGGGTCGACCTGTACCTCATCCACTGGCCCATTCCCAGCGCCGACCGCTACGTCGAGACGTGGAAGGCGCTGGTGCGCCTGCAACAGGAGGGACGTGCGACCTCGATCGGCGTGAGCAACTTCGCGATCCCTCACCTCGCGCGCCTGCGCGACGAGACCGGCGTGCTGCCGTCGATCAACCAGGTCGAGTTGCACCCCCGGTTCCCGCAGAACGAGCTGGTCGACTGGGATGCCGCGAACGGCATCGTCACCGAGTCGTGGGCGCCGCTCGCCCGCGGTGGCTTGCTCGACGAACCCGTGTTGGCGCAGATCGCCGACAAGTACGGCAAGACTCCCGCTCAGGTCGTCATCCGCTGGCACCTCGATCGCACCCTCGTGGTGTTCCCCAAGTCGGTCTCCCTCGATCGCATCCGCGAGAACGGCGACGTGTTCGACTTCACCCTCGACGCCGACGACCACGCGCGGATCGCGACGTTGGAGACGGGGGAGCGCACCGGTCGGGACCCCAGCCTGGACTGAGCGCCGCTCGGGCGGAACCTCTCACGCGTCGAGACGGGCGTAGCGCGCGCGGAAGATCGTGAACACCCCGTAGGAGAGGAATCCGAGGCCGACGAGGCACGCGAGGAACGGCCCCGCGGGCAGGGCGATGACGGCCGCGACCGCGCCATCGAGTCCGCCCGCGGTGTCAGGTTCGACCGTGATGGCGGCGACCGTCAGAAGGACTCCGACGATCACCAGGGCGACGCCCTTGGCGAGGAATCCGATCATCCCGAGTGCCGTGAGGGCGAGGCCGCGTCCACCCCGGGGCACGCGGACCTTGGAGTGGAACGAGCGTCGGATCCCCATCCACACGAAGCCGATGCCCACGCCCGCCACGGCGAGACCGACGACACCCAGCAGGAAGCCGCCGATCGGCCACATCAGGACGCCGCGGCTGAGGTCCTCGGTGGTCTGTTCGGCTCGGGGACGGGCGCCGAGGGCGACGGATGCCGCGACGAGACCGATGAAGACGAAGACCAGGCCCTGCGGTGCTTCCGCCGCGATGCGCGCGAGACGGCGCCACACGGTGAGGTGCCGTGGAGCGAAGGCCTGCAGCAGATGCCATGCGCCGAGGGTGACGAGCCCCACCGCCAGGGCCCACAGCGCGACGGCGCCGAGCGGCACCGCCGCGAGGGCGCGGAAGGCGCCCGTCTGGTCGCTGTCCTCCGTCGCTCCCAGGCCCACGGCGATCACGAGCGCGCCGATCAGCAGGTGCAGCGCGCCGTTGGCGGCGTAGCCCGCGCGGGCGGCGAGCCGGAAGGCGGGGTTCGCCTCGGCCTCCCGGGCTGCGGTACGAGCGGTCGAGGGCATTCCGGCACCGTATGCCGTTCGGGCCGTCGCCGCCACTCGCTTGCGCGGGGGCGTCCACCGGACCGTCGCGCCGGATGACGGTGCCTATCATGGCCTGATGCCCGCCACCCGCCGATCGCGCCCGAGCCGGTGGAACGCCCTTCCCGCACTCGTGCGCAACGCCCCGCCGCGGGTGCTGCTCGTGATCGGTGCGGTGGTGGTGGCGCTCGGCGTGCTGATCGTCTCGCGTCCGCTGACCTCTCTCGTGCTGCTGGGCATCTACGTCGGTGCGAGCGCGGTGGTCATGGGGATCGTCGAGCTCGTCGGACGACCGGCGAACTGGTGGGCGCGATCGGTGTCGGCCGCCTGGATCGTCGCGGGCCTCGCCGTCCTCGTCTGGCTCGGCCGCAGTCTCGAACTGCTGCCGCCGGTGCTCGCCGTGCTGCTGGTGATCGGTGGACTGGCCTCGATCGGCCGGGCCGTGAGCCGTGGCGGCGCGAGCGCGCGCATCCTCTCGCTGTCGTGGGGCGTCGCGCAGATCGCCTTCGGGGTGCTGTCCTTCACCTGGCCCGACGTGACGGTGCTCGTGCTCGCCGTCGTCTTCGGTGTGCGCACGATCGTGTTCGGCCTGGGAGTCCTCGCGCGCGGGGTGGCCGGCATCCGTCGTCCTCGCGTGCGGAAGACGCCGTTCGACGCGCAGCGTGCGCTGCGACGCCGGCGCATCCGCGCCGGATGGGCCGCCGCGGGTCGGTACGCCCTGTCGCTCGTGCTCGTCGCGACGGCCGCGGGCGGGTGGTGGCTGAACGACTGGCTCGACGCCGGAGCCCCGGTGGTGGATGCGTTCTACGACCCGCCCGCGCAGGTGCCGAGCGGCCACGGCCGGCTCATCCGCTCCGACGCCTACCTCGGCCGCCTCCCCGAGAACGGCGCGGTCACGCGGATGCTCTACACGACCCGGGATGCCGCGAACCGGCCCGCCGTGGCCAGCGCCCTGGTCATCGTGCCCACGGATCTGCCGCCGGGCCCGCGTCCCGTCATCGTCTGGAACCACGGAACGACGGGCGTGGCCCAGGGGTGCGCACCGAGCCTGCGCGACGCGTCGGCGACGAAGTGGTCGATCCCCGCTCTCGAACAGGCGCTCAAGGCCGGGTGGGTCGTCGTCGCCTCCGACTTCTCGGGCCAGGGCGCTCCCGGCGCCTATCCATACCTGATCGGCGCGGGGGAGGCCCGGTCGTCCCTCGACGCCGTGCTAGCCGCGAGCGAGCTGCGCACCGACCTCACGCTCTCGCCCGACACGGTGGTGTGGGGGCACTCGCAGGGCGGCCATGCGGCGCTGTGGACCACCGCGATCGCGAAGGACTACGCCCCGGGCATCGACGTGCTGGGCACCGCCGTGGTGGCCCCCGTCGCCGATCCGCCCGCGCTGGCGCGCGAGCTGCTGTCGGGCCCTCCGAACGCCATGCTGTCGGTGATCACGTCGTGGGTGCTCGTGCCGTACTCCGAGACCTATGCCGACGTGCACCTCGACGACTACATCGCCGAGGGCTCCCGGTCGATCGTGCTCGAGATGACCCAGCGGTGCCCCAGCGAGCCGGGTGTGGTCGTGTCGGTGCTCACGGCCCTCGGGGTGAGCGAGGACCGCCCGCTCTACAACGCCGACCTCACCGACGGCGCACTCGGACGCCGCCTCGCCGAGAACGCGATGACCGCGCCGCTCGGCACCCCGATGCTGGTCGCGTGGGGCGCCGATGACGAGGTCATCCCGCCGCAGCTGCAGCGCGACTACGTGCAGGAGCTGTGCGCCGAGGGCCAGCCGGTGCGGTGGGCGACCTACGCCGGCTACGACCATCTGCGACCGATCCTGCCGAAATCGCGCTTCCTCCCCGTGCTCTACAGCTGGACGAAGAACCTCATCGAGGGCCGCGACCAGGTCGTCGACGGGTGCGGCCTGCGCTGAACCGCTCCGGTGCACCCGGGCGGTTCCGCCCGTGCGGCGAACGGGTGAAGATCGTGTGTCGTGGCGGATGCCGTCTTGGCAGTGATGACGGTTCTGATTACGGTCGGAGGGTGCCCGAGAACACTCCTGAGCTGCGCCCGACCCACCCCCTGGCCCTCGCGCCCGTCGTCGCCCCGGCGGCATCCGTCGACGGCTTCGCGAAACAGTTCCTGCAGAACCTGAACTTCGACCAGGGCGTGACGCTGTCGAACTCCGACGTCAACGACCAGTACCTCGCGCTCGCGTACACGGTGCGCGACTACCTCATGGCGCGGTGGTTCGACGACCGCGCGCAGCAGAAGGCGCAGCAGAACAAGACCGTCTGCTACCTCTCGGCCGAGTACCTGCTCGGTCGCCAGCTCGACAACAATCTGCTCGCCGCGCGCCTGACCGACATCGCCACCGAGGCGCTCGCGCAGTGCGGCATCGACATCGACGATCTCCGCGCGGTCGAGATCGAGCCGGGGCTCGGCAACGGCGGCCTCGGCCGCCTGGCCGCGTGCTTCGTCGACTCGCTGGCGACCATGAGCGTCCCGGCCATCGGCTACGGCATCCGCTACGAGTACGGCATCTTCCGCCAGGCCTTCGTTGACGGCCAGCAGGTGGAGCAGCCCGACGCCTGGCTGCGCATGGGCTCGCCGTGGGACTTCGCCCACCCCGAGGCCGCGCAGACGATCTCGTTCGCCGGCACCACCGAGACCTACGACGACGAGGGCGTCGAGCGCACGCGCTGGGTGCCGGAGTGGAACGTGCTCGCGGTGCCGTACAACATGATGGTTCCCGGCTACCACAACGGCCGGGTCAACACCCTGCGCCTGTGGCGCGCGGTCGCGACGAACGCCTTCGACCTGCACACCTTCAACTCCGGCGACTACGTGCAGTCGGTCCGCGCACAGACCTTCGCCGAGAACATCTCCAAGGTGCTCTACCCCGAGGACTCCACGCCCCAGGGCAAGGAGCTGCGCCTGCAGCAGCAGTACTTCTTCGTCGCGGCTTCCATCGCGGACTTCATCGAGAACGTCCTCCCCGACGACTTCGACCTCGAGAAGCTCCCCGAGCGCGTGATCTTCCAGCTCAACGACACGCACCCCGTCATCGGCGTCCCCGAGCTCATGCGCGTGCTCGTCGACGAGAAGAAGATCGAGTGGGATGCCGCGTGGGCGATCACGCAGAAGTGCTTCGCGTACACGTGCCACACGCTGCTGCCCGAGGCGCTCGAGGTGTGGTCGGTCGATCTGCTCGGTCGTCTGCTGCCGCGCCACCTCGAGATCATCTACAAGATCAACGACGCCTTCCTGCTCGAGGTTCGCGAGCGCTTCGGCGACGACGAACTGCTCATCCGCAACATGTCGATCATCGGCGAGCACCCGTTCCGTTCGGTGCGCATGGCCTATCTCGCCACGGTCGCGGGATCCAAGGTCAACGGCGTCGCCGAACTGCACTCGCAGCTGCTGCGCGACAACGTGCTGAAGGACTTCGCCACGATGTGGCCCGACAAGTTCACCAACGTCACCAACGGCGTCACGCCCCGCCGCTTCCTGCGCCTGGCCAACCCCGAGCTGTCGGCGCTGATCACCGAGGCGCTCGGCGCGGGATGGACCGTCGATCTCGAACGCCTCCGGGGACTCGAGGCGCTCGCCGACGACTCCGACTTCCGCGAGCGGTTCGCCGCGGTGAAGGCGTCGAACAAGCGCCGGCTCAGCCGCGTGCTCGACGCCCGCGGGGAGCCGGCGCTGTCGGACGACCACCTCATCGACGTCATGATCAAGCGCCTGCACGAGTACAAGCGGCAGACGCTCAAGGTCCTGCACATCGTCAGCACGTACGAGGGCATCGTCTCCGGGCGCCTCGATGTGGATGCCGTGCAACCGCGCACGTTCCTCTTCGGCGCGAAGGCCGCCCCCGGCTACGGCATGGCCAAGCGCATCATCCACCTGATCAACGCGGTCGGAGACGTCGTCAGCGCCGACGAGCGCGTCCAGGGCAAGCTCAAGGTGCTCTACCCGGCGAACTACAACGTGACGCTGGCGGAGAGCATCATCCCCGCCGCCGACCTGTCGGAGCAGATCTCGCTCGCCGGCAAGGAGGCCTCGGGCACGGGCAACATGAAGCTGGCCCTGAACGGTGCGCTGACCATCGGCACCGACGACGGCGCGAACGTCGAGATCCGGCAGCTGGTCGGCGACGACAACTTCTTCCTCTTCGGCATGAGCGAGCCCGAGGTCGAGGCGCTCTGGGCCGACGGCTACCGTCCCGCCGACTTCTACCAGCGCGACGAGCGGCTGCGCAGCGCCATCGACCTGATCGCCTCGGGTGCGTTCTCCGACGGCGACCGCACGGTCTTCGAGCCCCTCGTCTCGAACCTCCTCTACGAAGACCGCTTCATGGCGCTCGCCGACTTCTCGTCGTACCTCGACGCGCAGGAGCGCGTCGACGCCGCGTACGCCGACCAGGACGGATGGGTGCGCTCGGCGATCCTCAACGTCGCGCGCAGCGGGTACTTCTCCTCCGACCGGGCGATGCGCGACTACCTCGACCGCATCTGGCACGCCACCCCGATCGGCTGAGCCGTTCCGGATGCCGCGGCCCCGCCGTCACGGCATCCGGAACGCTCTGGCAGGAAGACGACGGCGGCTGGCCGTCGCGACACGGCGGAGCGGGGCGTCGCGCGCGATGCTGGGGGGACCCGATCCTGGAGGCTCCGTGCGACCCGCCGATTTCCCCGTGCCCGACACCGCCGCCGCGCGTGCGGCCCTGACGCTCGCGCGGGAGTACCAGTCGGCGGCGATCACCGCCCACGGCCTGAGGTCGTGGCTGTGGGCGGAGGGCTTCGCGCGCGCCGGCGGATTCGACGGCATCGACCACGAGCTGCTGTACGTGTCGGCTGTGCTGCACGACATCGGCACGGTGGCCGAGTTCGACAACCACACGCTGTCGTACGAGGACGCCGGGGGACACGTCGCCATCGCCGTCACCGCGGGAGCGGGCTGGGCGCGGGAGCGTCGTCGGCGCGCGCTCGAGGTCATCGTGCGGCACAACTGGACGAGCGTCGACCCGACGATGGATGCCGAGGGCCATCTGCTCGAGATCGCCACGGGCCTCGACATCTCGGGCGCGCGCGCCGACGTGCTGCCGGAGGGATTCCTCCGCGAGGTCCTGGCGGCGCATCCCCGCGGCGACCTGGCCGCCGAGTTCGGCGCCTGCGTCCGCGACCAGGCCGCGCGCAAGCCCGACACCGCCGCTCGGCGGCTCGTCGATGGGGGAGTGGTCGCGAAGCTCGCGGCCAACCCGCTCGAGCGTCTCTGAAACGACTGTGCATCGGCCTCCGTCATCGGTCCCGAGTCGCGAGGCGGATGGCATCCCGGGTATCGTAGGAGGGTTGTCGGCGCCGGTCGCGTCGACGAGAGCTGAATAACGGAGGGCCTTGTGGACATCGATCTCGCACTTCTGAAGACGATCGAACGCGAGAAGGAGATCCCCTTCGACGAACTCGCGCGCATCATCGAGCAGGCGATCCTCACCGCCTACGCCAAGCACATCTCGCCCTCCGGCGAGATCCCGGCCGGTGCGCGGGCCTCGCTCGACCGCAAGACCGGTCACGTGGGCATCTTCACCCCGGTCACCGACGACGAGGGTGCCGTCATCGGCGAAGAGGAGCAGGCGCCCGACGACTTCGGCCGCATCGCCGCCTTCGCCGCGAAGCAGGTCATCAGCCAGCGTCTGCGCGACATCGCCGACGACGCCGTGCTGGGGGAGTTCCGCGGCAAGGAGGGCGACATCGTCGCCGGCGTCGTGCAGCAGGGCCCGAACCCCCGCATGGTGCACGTCGATCTCGGCACGGTCGAGGCGATCCTCCCGCCCGAGGAGCAGGTCCCGGGCGAGACCTACCCGCACGGCTCGCGTCTGCGCGTGTACGTGACCAGTGTCGCCAAGGGCAACAAGGGCCCGCAGATCACCGTCTCACGCACGCACCCTGGTCTGGTGCGCAAGCTCTTCGCCCTCGAGGTGCCCGAGATCGCCGCGGGCCTGGTCGAGATCGTCTCGCTCGCTCGCGAAGCCGGGCACCGGTCCAAGATCGCCGTCAAGGCGAACGATCCGACGGTGAACGCCAAGGGCGCCTGCATCGGCGAGCTCGGACGCCGCGTGCGCGCGGTGACCGAGGAGCTCGCCGGCGAGAAGATCGACATCATCGACTACGACGCCGAGCTGCCGCGCTTCGTCGCGAACGCGCTGTCGCCGGCGAAGGTCACCTCGTCGTTCGTGCTCGACGCCTCGACCAAGGCCGTCCGCGCCCTCGTCCCCGACTACCAGCTCTCGCTCGCGATCGGCAAGGAGGGCCAGAACGCCCGCCTCGCCGCGAAGCTCACCGGCGCCAAGATCGACATCCAGCCGGACAGCATCCTCGAAGACAACTGAGGGTCAGATCGTCCGGGCGACCGCGAGGTGTAAGATGGAACCCGTACGAACGTGCGTCGGATGCCGCGCACGCGCCCCCCGATCATCGCTTCTGCGTGTGGTCGCCGACGGATCGGTCCTCGTCGCAGACGAGCGAGCGGTTCTGCCGGGCCGGGGAGCGTGGGTGCACGAGACGGACGCGTGCGTGAGCAAAGCCCTCACGCGTCGCGCCTTCGTACGAGCATTGCGTGTGTCAGGCCCGCTTGACACGCAGACCTTCGAATCAACCCTCCAGCGAAAAGGCTGAACGGCTATGGACACGAAGTGAACGGCTCGAAATGAGACCCGTCCGCAACTAGCGGTCTGCCCTGTCCGGGGTAGGCCCTCAGACAGGAGAATTGTGGCAAAACCACGCGTGCACGAGATCGCTTCCGAGCTCGGCGTCGACAGCAAGGTCGCGCTTGCGAAGCTGAAGGAGCTCGGCGAGTTCGTCAAGAGCCCCTCATCCACCATCGAGCCCCCCGTGGCTCGTAAGCTCCGCGCCGCCCTCGCGGCCGAGGGCTCGTCCGGTTCGTCGAGCGCCACGTCGGCCGCCCCCGCGGCGCGCCCCGGCGCCGGCGCCCGCCCGGGCCCCGCTCGTCCGGCGGCCACCCCCGGTGCCCGTCCCTCGGGCCCCACCCCCGGACCGGCCAAGCCCGCCGCTCCGGCGGCTCCCGCTGCCGCCCCGGCTCCCGCGGCATCCGCCCCGGCCGCTCCGGCTCCCGCAGCGTCGACGCCCGCCCCCTCCGCCCCGGCCAAGCCCGGTGCGAAGCCCGCGGCTCCGTCGTCGGCCCCCACCCCCGGTGCCGGTGCGCCCAAGCCCGGTCCCAGCTCGCCTCCGCGTCCCGGTGGTGCGCGTCCGGGCAACAACCCGTTCGCCTCCTCGCAGGGCATGGGCCAGCGTCCCGCCGGTCCCCGCCCGGGCAACAACCCGTTCGCGTCGGCGCAGGGCATGGGCCAGCGCCCGACCCCGGGTAACATCCCGCGTCCGCAGGCTCCGCGCCCCGGCGCCCCGCGTCCCGGTGCCCCGCGCCCCGGCGGTGCCGGTCGTCCCGGTGGTGCCGGTCGTCCCGGCGCTCCGTTCCAGCAGCGTCCCGGCGGTCCCGGTCGTCCCGGCGGCGCCGGTGGCGGCTTCCAGCGCCCCGGTGGCGGTGCTCCCGGTGGCGGTTTCGCCGGTCGTCCCGGTGGCGGCGGTGGCCGTGGCCGTGGTCCCGGCGGTGGTACCGCGGGTGCCTTCGGTAAGGGCGGCGGCAAGTCCAAGCAGCGTAAGTCGCGTCGGGCGAAGCGGCAGGAATTCGAGATGCGGTCGGCGCCGGTCGTCGGCGGCGTCAACGTCTCGAAGGGCAACGGCGAGATCATCCGCCTGCGCCGCGGTGCCTCCATCGCCGACTTCGCGGACAAGCTCGAGGCCCTGCGCGGCTACACCGTGCAGCCCGGCACGCTCGTGACCATCCTGTTCAACCTGGGTGAGATGGCCACTGCGACCGAGTCGCTCGACGAGGCGACCTTCGAGGTCCTCGGCGCCGAGCTCGGCTACAAGATCCAGATGGTCTCGCCCGAGGACGAGGACAAGGAGCTCCTCGAGGGCTTCGGTCTCGACCTCGACGCCGAGCTCGAGGCCGAGAGCGAGGACGATCTCGAGATCCGTCCTCCCGTGGTCACCGTCATGGGCCACGTCGACCACGGTAAGACGCGACTGCTCGACGCCATCCGCCAGACCAACGTGGTCGCGGGCGAGGCCGGCGGCATCACGCAGCACATCGGTGCGTACCAGATCTGGACCGAGCACGAGGGCATCGAGCGCGCGATCACCTTCATCGACACCCCGGGTCACGAGGCGTTCACCGCCATGCGTGCCCGCGGTGCGCAGGTGACCGACATCGCGATCCTCGTGGTCGCGGCCGACGACGGCATCATGCCCCAGACGGTCGAGGCGCTGAACCACGCCCAGGCGGCGAACGTGCCGATCGTGGTCGCGGTCAACAAGGTCGACAAGCCCGACGCCAACCCGGCCAAGGTGCGCCAGCAGCTCACCGAGTACGGTCTGGTCGCCGAGGAGTACGGCGGAGACGTCATGTTCGTCGACGTCTCGGCCCGACAGAACCTCAACATCCAGGCCCTCCTGGATGCGGTCCTGCTCACCGCCGACGCCGGTCTCGATCTCACGGCCAACCCGAACAAGGCGGCCCGCGGTGTCGCGATCGAAGCGAAGCTCGACAAGGGTCGCGGTTCGGTCGCCACGGTGCTCATCCAGTCCGGAACGCTGCGCGTCGGTGACGCGATCGTCGCCGGCACGGCCTACGGCCGCGTCCGCGCGATGATGGACGAGAACGGCGAAGCGGTCGAAGAGGCCTACCCGTCGCGTCCCGTGCAGGTGCAGGGTCTCAACTCGGTTCCCCGCGCCGGCGACGTCTTCATCGTCACCGAGGAAGACCGCACCGCGCGTCAGATCGCCGAGAAGCGCGAGGCCGCCGAGCGCAACGCCCAGCTGGCCAAGGCCCGCAAGCGCATCTCGCTCGAGGACTTCACCCGCGCTCTCGAAGAGGGCAAGGTCGAGTCGCTCAACCTCATCATCAAGGGTGACGTGTCGGGTGCCGTCGAGGCGCTCGAGGAATCGCTGCTCAAGATCGAGGTCGACGACAGCGTCCAGCTGCGCATCATCCACCGCGGTGTGGGTGCGATCACCGAGTCGGACATCAACCTGGCCACGATCGACAACGCGATCGTGATCGGCTTCAACGTGCGTCCCGACACGAAGGCCCGCGAGCGTGCCGCCCGCGAGGGTGTCGACGTGCGGTTCTACTCGGTCATCTACAACGCGATCGACGACGTCGAGCAGTCGCTCAAGGGCCTGCTCAAGCCGGAGTTCGAAGAGGTGCAGTCGGGTGTCGCCGAGATCCGCGAGGTGTTCCGCTCCTCGAAGTTCGGCAACATCGCCGGTGTCATCGTGCGGTCGGGAACGATCACGCGCAACGCCAAGGCCCGCGTCATCCGCGACGGTGTCGTGCTGGCCGACGGCCTGGCCATCGAGTCGCTGCGCCGCTTCAAGGACGACGTCACCGAGGTCCGCACGGACTTCGAGTGCGGTATCGGCCTGGGCAAGTTCAACGACATCCAGATCGGTGACGAAATCGAAACCACGGAAATGGTCGAGAAGCCGCGAGGCTGATCGTCGTGCGGGGGTCGCGCCATGTGGCGCGGCTCCCGCTTCGGCCTGCGGGGGTGTGCATCTCCCCGAGCAGAGCGGGGCCCTTACCCCGATGCTCGGGGAGATGCACACCCCCTCCGGCCTACGCTGGTGCGGCTGCCCGTGACGGGACTCCCGCCCGGCGATGAGCCACGGGGGCACTCGTACTCGCGGCGGTATGTGAAAGAAGGAGAAGGCAGTGGCAGGGGAACGACAGGCTCGAGTGGCGGACCGCATCCGCGTGGTGCTCGCCGAACGCCTCGAGAAGGGGCTGCGCGACCCGCGGCTCGGATTCGTCACTATCACCGACGTGCGGGTCACAGGTGACCTCCAGCGCGCCTCGGTGTTCTACACGGTCATGGGCGACGAGGCGCACCGCGCCGACACCGCCGCGGCGCTGAAGTCCGCGACCGGCATGCTGCGCAGCGAGGTCGGCAAGCACCTCAACACGCGGCTCACCCCGTCGTTGGAGTTCATCCTCGACGGCATCCCCGAGAACGCCGACCACATCTCGGCGCTGCTGCGCGAGGCGCGCGAGCGCGACGAGTCGGTGGCGGGTCTCGCCGCGTCGGCCGCCTACGCCGGCGAGGCCGACCCGTACGTCAAGCCGCGCGACCTCGACGACGACGATCTCGACGAGGACGACGACCCCGACGAGGGCGACCTCGGCGAGGACGGAGAAGCCGCGCGGATCTGATGCCGCGTGTGAAGAGGCCGGATGCCACCCCGAGCGGGTCGCATCCGGCCTCTTCGTCATTCCGGGTGGGCCGCGAGCCCCCGATCAGGATGTCTGGTGCCCCGGCAGGCGCAGGTGTTCGTCGATCGCTTCGGCCAGGCCGTCGGCGATGAGCGAATCGATCGCGCGGTCGCGCTGTGCGGCGTCCGGCCACGTCGGAAGCACGGCGAACAGCGGCACCGACGCCGGCGCGGCCTCGCGAAGGGTCTTGAGCACGGCACCGCGCGCCTGTCGGTCGCTGCCCTCGTAGGTCGCCTGTCTGCGGCGGCGGTCCTCGGACTCGGGGTATCCCTCCGCCCGCCACGCGCACCGCGCGGCCAGGGGGCACGCGTCGCACCGCGGTGATCGCGCCGTGCACACGATCGCACCGAGCTCCATGGCGGCGGCGTTCACGATCGCGGCCTCCGCGATGTCGTCCGGGAGTTCGGCATCCATCCGCTCCAGGTCGCGACGGTGCGGCGGGCCGGGTTGCGCGCGTCCCTCGACCGCGCGGGCCAGCACGCGACGCGTGTTCGTGTCGACGACCGGATGCCGGTCCCCGTACGCGAAGACCGCGACCGCGCGCGCGGTGTAGTCGCCGATGCCGGTGAGGGCGAGCAGAGCCTCGACGTCGCGGGGGACGACCCCGTCGTGACGGTCGCGGATCTCCACCGCGGCGCGGTGCAGCCACAGCGCGCGGCGCGGGTAGCCGAGGTTCGCCCACTGGGTCACCGCGTCGCCCGGGGGAGAGGCGGCGAGATCGGCCGGGGTGGGCCAGCGGGTCAGCCAGGCCTCGAGGTGCGGGATGACGCGCGCCACGGGGGTCTGCTGGAGCATGAACTCGCTCACGAGGGTTCCCCAGGCGCCGAAGCCCGCGCGTCTCCACGGCAGGTCGCGCGCCGCGTCGCGGTACCAGTCGATGAGCGGCGGGGCGAGTCCTGGCATCCCTCCAGCCTACGGTCGCGGGAACGCCGCGGTGCCCCGATGCCAACCTCGGCCGCGGGCGGGACAGGGACGCGGCGCGGACGGCGATCTCGCGGGGCGGGCGGCGGCGAGGAGGGCGGGTGTCGGTGGGCGAAAGTAGGCTGGAGGCATGGCCTCGACCGAGAACACCGTCCCCGAACTGCAGCGGAGCCTCCGCGACCTGATGCGGCAGAACAGCCGCGCGGGTCGAGTGGTGGTGGCGGTCGACGCACTCGACGCCGACGCGGCCGGATCGTTCGCCGACGCCTTCGCCGCGGCCGTCGGTGAGGACGGCACCGCGGTGGTCCGCGCGTCGCTCGCCGACCACGCCGACGACGTCCGCGAGAGTGTCGTCGCGCCCTTCCGCGCCGGTGAGCCGGTCGGCGACTCCGCGGGGGCACCGGCCGACGCGGTGCTCGTCGTCTCCGGGCGCTTCCTGCACGCTTCCGAGGTGCGCGGGCTGTGGAACTTCTCGATCTGGCTCGAGAGCAACCCGCCGATCGGCGCCCCGCGACCGGAGCTGCCCGATGCCGAGAAGCACTACCTGCGCACGGTCCGGCCGAAGGCGGCGGCCTCGGTCATCGTCGAGAACTCCGACCCCGCCCACCCCGTCCAGGTCTTCGGAGATTTCTGCTGATGGTGCGCCCCGGCATCCTCCTGGTCGAGAAGCCGGGAGGCATCACCAGTCATGACGTCGTGTCGCGCGCGCGACGCGCGCTGGGCACGCGCAAGATCGGTCACGCCGGCACGCTCGACCCGATGGCGACGGGGTTGCTCGTGCTCGGCGTCGAGGGCGCGACCCGTCTGCTCACCTACATCGTGGGCGCCGACAAGACCTACGAGGCGACGATCCTCCTCGGGGTGTCGACCGACAGCGACGACGCCGACGGGGTCGAGACCGAACGGGCGGATGCCGACGCGGTCGCGGCCGTGACGGATTCCGCGATCCACGAGGGTATCGCCGCTCTTACCGGCGAGATCGACCAGGTGCCCAGCACCGTGTCGGCGATCAAGGTCGACGGGCGCCGCGCGTACGACCTCGCGCGCGCGGGGGAGCAGGTGGAGCTGAAGTCGCGCCGGGTCACCGTCTCGCGCTTCGACGTACACGCCACGCGCCGCGGGCAGGGGTCCATCGAGCTCGACGTGGTCGTGGACTGCACGAGCGGCACGTACATCCGCGCCCTCGCGCGCGACCTCGGCCGGGCCCTGGGCGTGGGCGGCCACCTGACCGCCCTGCGTCGCACGCGCATCGGGGCGTTCGACGTCGTCGGCGCGGCGTCGGTCGACGACCTCGCCGAAGACGCCCTGATCGAGCCCGCCACCGCCGCCGCGGTCGTCATGGGAGCGATCGCGGTCGGCCCCGACGAGGCGCGCGACCTGCGCCACGGCAAGCGCATCGACGGCGGGGGGCGGCTGACCGGCGCCGTCGCCGCCGCGATCGACCCCGACGGGCGCCTCATCGGCGTGGTCGAGAAGCGCGGTACGCAGCTGAAGAGCGTCATGAACATGCCCGAGGAGAGCGTCCGATGATCCTGTGGTTCACGCTCGCGCAGGTGGGGATCGCGGTGCTCGCGGGCGTCGTTGCCGTCGGTGCCGGTCTGATCGGCCGGCGGCCGGGAGACGTCACGGTCGGATCGCTCGCCCTCATCGAGCTGCTGCTGATCGTGCAGATCGTCGTGGCGATCATCGCGCCGTTCGCGGGCAACCCGCCCTCGGGGAGCCTGCTGGAGTTCTGGACCTACCTCGTGTCGGCGGCGCTCGTGCCGATCGCGGGCGTCGCGTGGGCGCTGCTCGAACGCAGCCGGTGGAGCACCGTGGTGATGGGTGTCGCCGCCCTCGCGGTCGCCGTGATGGTGTGGCGCATGCACGTCATCTGGACGGTGCAGCTGGCCTGAGGGGTCAGGGGATGCCGCGGCTCGAGGCGGCGCGGTGGTCCCGGTCCCTTCGACAGGCTCAGGGACCTGAGCGGGCAGGGACTCACGCACCTGGGCGGGAGGGGGCTAAGCCTGTTGAAGCCACCGGCCGGATCCGGCGCCCACGGTCGCCGCCGCGCCGCTCGGTCGCGGCCGGGGCGAACTAGAATCGAGGGGTCATGGCATCCACCACTCCTACCCGTTCCCGGGGGATGACCGGCATCGGCCGTGTCCTCGTCGTCGTCTACGGCATCATGGCGCTCGCCGCCACGGGTCGCTCCTTCGTGCAGATCGTGCGCGAGTTCGACGATGCCCCGCTGGCGTATTCGCTGTCCGCCCTCGCCGCGGTCGTCTATATCCTCGCGACCCTCGCGTTGGTCTTCTCCGCGCGCCCCGCCTGGTACCGCGTCGCCTGGATCGCGATCGGCTTCGAGTTGGTCGGCGTGCTGGTGGTCGGCACGCTGAGCCTGGTGCTGCCGGCGCTGTTCCAGCACCCGACCGTGTGGTCGGTGTACGGATACGGCTACCTCTTCATCCCGCTCGTGCTGCCCTTCCTCGGACTGTGGTGGCTCGTGCGGCACCGCCGGACCACGTCGTGATCGTCTTCCGCGACCCCGCTGAGGTCCCCGCCGGCTTCGGTCCGACCGTGGTGGCGATCGGCAAGTTCGACGGCGTGCACACCGGCCACCGCGCGGTGATCGACCGCGCGCGGGTCGACGCGTCCGACGGTGCGCGCGTGGTCGCCGTGACCTTCGACCGCAACCCCCTGAGCGTGCTGCGTCCGGAGAAGTGCCCCGCCGACGTCATCGGCCCGCACCAGAAGCTCGACCTGCTGGAGCGGGCCGGAGTGGATGCCACGCTGCTGCTGACCTTCGACGACGCCCTGGCGGCGATCCCGGCGGAGGACTTCGTGCGCGGCATCCTCGTCGACGCCCTCGACGCCCGCACCGTGCTGGTCGGGCGAGACTTCCGCTTCGGCGCCGGGGGAGTGGGAGATCCCGCGCTTCTCGAGCGCATGGGAGCGGAGCACGGTTTCCGCGTCGACGTCGTCGACGACGTCCGCGCCGTGCACGCCGACCGGCGCGTGTCGTCCACGTGGATCCGCGAGGCGCTGTCGGCGGGCGACATCTCGACGGCCGCGCGCCTGCTGGGTCGTGCCCCCTCGGTGTGGGGCGAGGTCGTGCACGGACTCAAGCGCGGGCGCGAGCTGGGGTATCCCACCGCGAACCTGTCGTCCGACCTCGAGGGCTTCGTGCCCGCCGACGGCGTCTACGCCGGGTGGCTGGTCGACGTCGACGGGGCGCGGCGCACGAGCTATCCCGCCGCGATCAGCGTCGGCACCAATCCGACCTTCGACGACGTGAACGCGCGGCAGGTCGAGGCGTACGTCATCGACGAGACCGGGCTCGACCTCTACGGCCATCACGTCGAGGTGCGCTTCGTCGAACGCGTGCGCGGGATGACGGCGTTCGACGGCATCGACGCGCTCATCGTCCAGATGGCCGACGACGTCGAGCGCTCGCGCGCGATCCTGCGCTGAGCAGCAGGGGCGCAAGGCACATGCGTCGCCACGTGGGGGTAGGCGTCGCCACGCGGCACTGACGTCGCCACGCGTCGCGGGCCATCGCGGGGCGGTGATCGCGGCGCCGAGGCGACCCGCCCCCGCGCCGCGGCGCCCCGACCGCCGTGGAGGTCAGTCCTGCCGCGACAGGCGGTTGCGGATGCCGAGGAACGACGCCGCCGCCCCGAGCGCCATCAACGCGGCGGTAAAGATCGCGGCCCGGTGGAATCCGTCGAGATCCAGCGATCCGCCGACCACGGCGGAGACGGCGGCGATCGCGAGAAGACCGGCGACGCGCGAGACGGCGTTGTTGACCGCGGAGGCGATGCCGGAGCGCTCGGAGTCGATCGCGCCGAGCACCGCGGCGGTCAGAGGGGAGACCGTGGCGGTCAGGCCCAGGCCGAACACGATGACGCCGGGGAGCACCTGCGTCCAGTAGTCGAAGTCGTCGCCGACGAGCAACAGGAGCAGCGCGCCGGCGGCCATCACGAGGGGGCCGACCGTCATGAAGAGTCGCGGCCCGAGACGCCCCGACAACGCCCCCATGCGAGAGCTCAGGACGATCATGAGGACGGTGCTCGGCAGCGATGCGAGCCCCGCGAGGGTCGCCGGCAGCCCGGCCCCCTGCTGCAGGTACACGCTGAGCACGAAGCCGTTGAGCGACAGCGCCGCATAGACGAACACGGTGGCGAGATTGCCCGCCCAGAAGTTGCGCGCCCGGAAGAGGTCCAACGGCATCATCGGTTCGCGCGCCGTCTTCTGACGCACGAGGAAACCCGAGAAGGCCAGGATGCCGATGATCCCCGGGAGCCAGATGACGGGGGAGGCCCACCCGAGGTTGGGCTGCTCGATGAGGGCGAACACGATGCCGCCGAGGCCTGCCGCGCACAGGACGGCGCCGAGGATGTCCACGCGAGCGCCGGGGCGGCGGTGGTCGCGATGGCCGAGCCGGGTCAGCAGCCACATCGTGACTCCGATGGGGAGGACGTTGACGAGGAAGACGAGCCGCCACGACAGGGTGTCGACGAAGACCCCGCCGATCAGGGGGCCCGCGAGCATGGCGACGGTGGTCGCGCCGGTCCAGATGCCGATTGCGCGCGCCTGCGCGGCACCGCGGAAAGTCGAGGTGATAAGGGCGAGCGAGCTGGGCACGAGGAGGGCGCCGGCCACGCCCTGGAGCGCGCGGGCCACGATGAGGAACTCCGCGGTGGGCGCGGCGGCGATCGCGAGGGAGGTGACGCCGAAGCCGATGAGGCCGATGCGCAGGACGACGACCCGCCCCAGGACGTCGCTGAGCGAACCGGCGACCAGGATGAACGCCCCCAGCGTGACGAGGTAGGCGTCGACGACCCACTGCTGCGTGCTCAGCCCGCCGCCCAGGTCGGCGGCGATGGCCGGGAGGGCCACGTTCACCACCGTGCCGTCGAGGAACGACACGAACGAGGCGAGGACCGCGACCGCGAGCACCGTGCGCTGCTCGCGCGTCATCGTCTCGGCCATTCCCCCAGCGTAGGGTCGGTCGCTCGGGGGCGGGGCGGCTTGCGAGGAGCCGCTTGCGCCGCGACCCTGCGGGCGCGTCCGCGGGACATCGACCCGGGGAGGCGATCACGGCCCCGGACGTGGTGCAGGAATACCCCCTGGGGGTATCCTGTTGAGGACGGGGTGACCGGAGGAGGAGCCATGAGCGACCAGACGGATGCCGCACCGACCGCCGAGGCGGTGCTCGACATCGACGGGATGACGTGCGCGAGTTGCGTCGCGCGCGTCGAGAAGCGCCTGGGGCGGGTCGAGGGCGTGGAAGCGGCGGTCAACCTCGCGACGGAGACCGCGCGGGTGCGCTACCCCGCCGACCTCGACACGACGGCCCTGGTGGATGCCGTGCGCGCCGCCGGCTACGACGCCCGCGTCCGCACCCGCACCTCCACCCCGCCGCCCCCGGCGCCCGTGCCCGCCCCCGGGGGAGCGGTGGATGCCGTGACCGGGCGCGATCTCGCCGCGACCGCCGCGCAGCCCGACGGTGCCGCCTCGAACGCGCCGGGCGCCTCCGCGCCCGCGCCGGCGGGTACTCCCGCGCACGCCTCCGCCGCGCAGGCTGCCGATGCGCACGCCCCCGACGCGCCAGCCCCCGACGCGCACGCCGACTCCGCGAACGCGCCCTCCGGGCACGTGCACGACACGACCGATGCGCCCGGCGCGACCCCCCTGCGCGTCCGCCTCTGGGTGTCGCTCGGCCTGGCGGTTCCCGTGGTGGCGCTCGGCATGGTCCCGGCCTGGCAGTTCCCCGCGTGGCAGTGGGTGTCGCTGGTGCTCGCGACTCCGATCGTCCTGTGGGGCGGGTGGCCCTTCCACCGCGCCACGCTGCGCAACGCGCGGCACGGCGCCGCCACGATGGACACGCTCATCACGCTGGGCACCTTCGCCGCCTACCTCTGGAGCGTCTGGGCGCTCGTCTTCGGATCGGCCGGGCGGATCGGCATCCGTCACGAGGTGATGCTCTTCGGGCCGGTGCACGACGCGACCTCCGTGGTCTACTTCGAGGTCGCCGCCGCGGTCACCGTCTTCCTGCTGCTCGGACGCGTCATCGAGCAGCGCTCCACCCGCCGAGCCGGGGCGGCGCTGCGGTCACTGCTCGACCTCGGCGCGCGGGAGGCGGAGCTCGTCGACGGGCGTCGCATCGACATCGCGCAGCTCGCCGTCGGTGACGAGTTCGTCGTGCGCCCCGGGTCCACCGTCGCCACGGACGGAGAGGTGCTCGAGGGGAGCGCCTCGGTGGACGAGAGCATGCTGACCGGGGAGTCGGTCCCGGTCGACGTGGGTCCCGGATCGACGGTGACCGGCGGCACCATCGCCTCGGGCGGACGGCTCGTCGTGCGTGCGACGGGGGTGGGTGAGCAGACGCGTCTCGCGCGCATCGCCCGTCTCGTCGAGGACGCGCAGCTCGGCAAGAGCCGCGTGCAGCGCCTCGCCGACCGCATCTCGGGCGTCTTCGTCCCGGTCGTGATCGTGCTGGCCGTGCTGACCCTCCTCGGCTGGCTCCTCGCCGGGCAGCCGCTGTCGGCCGGCTTCACCGCCGCTGTCGCGGTGCTCATCATCGCCTGCCCGTGCGCGCTGGGCCTGGCCACCCCGATCGCGATCCTCGTCGGTACCGGCCGCGCGGCCCAGCTCGGCATCCTGGTGACGGGACCCTCGGCCCTGGAATCCGCGGAGCGCATCGACACGATCGTCCTCGACAAGACCGGCACTCTGACCGCCGGACGCATGAGCGTCGTGAACATCACCGCCGCCGACGATCAGGACGCCGAGGAGGCCCTGCGTCGGCTGGCCGCGCTCGAGCGGGCGTCGGAGCATCCCGTGGCGCACGCGATCGTGGCGGCGGCGGCCGATGGACCGGTGGCCCGTGACGTGGAGGCGCTGCCCGGCCGCGGGATCGTCGGTCTCGTCGACGGCATCCGCGTGTTCGCAGGGCGTCCCGCCCTCGCCGCCGACCTGGCGGCGCCGCTGCCGGTGGCGCTCGCCGCGGCCGTCGAGGAGGGGGAGCAGCGCGGAACCGTCGTGGTGGCGGGATGGGCCGACGCCGACGGCGCGATGCGTGCACGCGTCGTGGTCGAGGTGGCCGACACGGTGCGCCCCGAGAGCGCCTCCACCGTCGCCCGCCTGCGCGAGATGGGACTCGAGCCGGTCCTGCTCACCGGCGACAATCCGCACATCGCGCGCGCCGTCGCCGACGAGCTCGGCATCGAGACGGTGCGCGCGGGCGTCCTGCCCGAGGGCAAAGTCGACGAGATCGCCGCGCTCCGGGCCGCGGGGCGCACCGTCGCAATGGTCGGCGACGGGGTCAACGACGCCGCCGCCCTGGCATCCGCCGATCTGGGCATCGCCATGGGAGGGGGGACGGATGCCGCGCTCCACGCGAGCGACGTCGCCCTCATGCGCGACGACCCGCGCGGCATCGTCACCGCGGTGGCCCTGAGCAGGCGCACGATGCGCGTGATCCGCGGCAACCTCTTCTGGGCCTTCGCGTACAACGTGGCGGCTCTGCCGCTGGCGGCCCTGGGGCTGCTGAACCCGATGCTCGCCGGAGCCGCGATGGCGTTCTCGAGCGTCTTCGTCGTGCTCAACAGTCTGCGGTTGCGGCACGCGGCCTGAGCGGCGCCGACCGGGGAAGTGCGCGGATCGTCCACGACCGCGCGTCTTCGCCGTCGGTCCGGGGGCGAAAGCCGCTAGAATGATCTCGATCCCGCCATCCGCCCCAGTCGTGAACCGTTCCGGTCGACGCGCTCTCGGGCCACAGGCACCGCCGCTTTGGCGGCGTGCCGGGTGATGTTCCCCGGGGTCACTGATCCACCGGCCTCGCGCCGGAACGTTCCGGACTACTTCCGGACGACACGCTCAGGAGGAGCATGCCGACCACGGCAACCGCCGCCCGTAGCTCGAGCCAGCGGCGCAGGAAGACCACGTCATCCCGACGCGACGACGAAGCACCCGTCATCCCGATCCTCGCGCGCAAGGTGCGCGAGGTCGAGGCGAAGGCGCAGCGCGGCAAGCTCGGGCCCACCAACCGCGTCAAGTTCCAGGTGATCGCGTTCCTCGTGCGCGAGGAGCGTGCGCGGGTGAAGGCCGACACCGAGATCACCGACGCCGCGCGCGCCGAGCTGCTCAAGCGCCTCGACGGCGTGGCGACGATCCTCGCGAAGACCGCCGCGCGCGACACCTCGCTGATCCAGCTGCTCGAGGTCGACGCGGCCACCTCGCCGGTCGCCCGCCGCATGCGTCGCGACTGGCTGCTGGAGTCCGGCGCCGAGCTGCCGCCCGACGAGCTGATCATCACCGACAACACGCCGAAGATCACCCCGGTCGTCTCCGCGGCTCTCGCCGACAAGCAGGTCGTGCCGGCATCCATCGAAGCGCGCCAGATGGCGAACCCGTTCCGCGCCCCCGACCTCACGCCGCGCCCCAGCGGAGACGCCCCGCGCCGCCGCCTCGACGGGTGGGAGCTCATGGGCCCGCTCTACAAGGCGTTCGAGACCGGCGCCGGCGGGTCGGCCGCGAGCATGGAGCTGCCGCCCGTGCCCGAGTTCGACCGGCTCTCGCCGCGCGGGCTCGAGGTCATGCCGCATCAGTCGCGCTTCCTCGAGGCCGTGCGCCTCGGCCACCGCGAGTTCCTCCTCGCCGACGAGCCCGGCCTGGGCAAGACCGCGGAGTCGGTGCTGGCGGCATCCGTCGCCGACGCCTACCCCCTGCTGGTCGTCGTCCCCAACGTCGTGAAGATGAACTGGGCGCGCGAGGTGCAGCGGTGGACCCCGCAGCGCCGCGCGACCGTCATCTCCGGCGGCGGCGCCGACATCGACGCTTTCGCCGACGTATTCATCGTCAACTACGAGATCCTCGACCGCCACCTCTCGTGGCTGTCGTCGATCGGTCTCAAGGGCGTCGTCGTCGACGAGGCGCACTTCATCAAGAACCTCACGTCGCAGCGTTCGCAGAACGTGCTGGCCCTGGCATCCCGGGTGCGCGAGCAGACGCGCGACCCGCTCATGCTCGCCCTGACCGGGACCCCGCTGATCAACGACGTCGAGGACTTCGACGCGATCTGGCGGTTCCTCGGCTGGACCAACGGCGAGAAGCCCGGCCCCGAGCTGATGGAGAAGCTGGATGCCACGGGCCTGACGCCCGCCGACAAGGCGTTCTACCCCGAGGCGCGCGAGGCCGTCATCTCGATGGGCATCGTGCGACGCAAGAAGAAGGACGTCGCCGCCGATCTGCCCGACAAGCTGGTCGCCGACCTGCCCGTCGAGCTGGACGACGAGTACGGCCGGTCGATCCGTCAGGCCGAGCGCGAGCTCGGCGCCCGACTGGCCGCGAAGTACCGCCGCATCATCGAGGCGCGCGGCGACCGCGGCCTCGCCGCCGGCGAGATCGACGACGACATCGTACGTCTGGTCGCGCACGGCGAGCTCGAGGAGTCGAAGGCCGCGGGATCGGGCAGCGAGAACGTCTTCACGATGGTGCGCCGCATCGGTCAGGCCAAGGCCCACCTCGCCGCCGACTACGCCGTTCAGCTGCAGCGCTCGGTGGGCAAGGTCGTGTTCTTCGCCAAGCACATCGACGTGATGGATGCCGCCGAGGCCCACTTCAAGGCCTCCGGTCTCAAGGCCGTCTCGGTGCGCGGGGAGCAGACCTCGACCGCCCGTCAGGCGGCCATCGACGCCTTCAACAGCGACCCCGACGTCGGCATCGCGGTGTGTTCGCTCACCGCCGCCGGTGTCGGCCTCAACATGCAGGCCGCCTCCAACGTCGTGCTCGCCGAGCTGTCGTGGACCGCGGCCGAGCAGACGCAGGCGATCGACCGCGTGCACCGCATCGGCCAGGAGGAGCCAGTGACCGCGTGGCGCATCATCGCCGCGCACACGATCGACACGAAGATCGCGGAGCTCATCGACTCCAAGGAGGGCCTCGCCCAGCGCGCCCTCGACGGACAGTCGGTCGAGCCGGGTTCGAGCGACTCCGTGCAGCTCTCGGCGCTCATGCACCTGCTGCGTCAGGCGCTCGGCACGGCCTGATCCGTCGCCCTCGAACGCCCCGGCCCTGTGCCGGGGCGTTCGCGTGTCGTCACGAGAACAGGCAGTTCGACGAGAACAGGCCGTCACCGGCTGTAGCAGCCTGTTCCCGTCGCACGCCCTGCTTCCGTGACGCCGGCTCCGCGGAACGGGTCGGGCCCGCGGCGTCCGGTGTGCTCGTCTCGCCGGGCATGGCGGACCGTCAGGCGGACCACGGCGTCGGGGTTCCGGCATCCTTCGCCCCTCCGTCACCGTGTGGCAGCGTTCCCGCCCGCGGCGATAGGGTCGAAGACGGCAACGGCGCCGACCCTCCACCCGAATCACAGCACCAGAGGACTCTGCCCATGAAGATCGGCATCCTGACCAGCGGCGGCGACTGCCCCGGTCTCAACGCGGTCATCCGTGGCGTCGTGCTGAAGGGCACGACCAACTACGACATCGAGTTCGTCGGCATCCGCGACGGGTGGCGCGGAGTCGTCGACGGCGACTTCTTCCCCCTGACGCGTCACGAGGTGAAGGGACTGTCCAAGGTCGGCGGCACCATCCTCGGCACGAGCCGCACCAACCCGTACGAGGGCGTGCGCGGCGGCGCCGAGAACATCTCCAAGACGATGTACGGGCACCGGCTCGACGGCATCCTGGCCATCGGCGGCGAAGGTACCCTGGCCGCAGCCGACCGTCTGTCGAAGGACGGCATCAACGTCCTTGGCGTGCCGAAGACGATCGACAACGACCTGCGCGCGACCGATTACTCGTTCGGCTTCGACACCGCCGTCAACATCGCGACGGATGCCATGGACCGCCTCCGCACCACCGGCGACTCGCACCAGCGCTGCATGGTGGCCGAGGTCATGGGCCGCCACGTGGGCTGGATCGCGCTGCACGCGGGTATCGCGGCGGGCGCTCACGTCATCTGCATCCCCGAGGTGCCGATGTCGATCGACGAGATCGTCGAGCAGGTCACTCGCGCCCACGACCGCGGTCGTGCCCCGCTCGTCGTCGTTTCCGAGGGTTTCAAGCTCAAGGGCATGGACGAGGCGTTCAGCGACAAGGGTCTCGACGCCTTCAACCGTCCCCGCCTCGGCGGCATCGGCGAGCTGCTCGCCCCCGAGATCGAGCGCCTCACCGGCATCGAGACCCGCGCCACCGTGCTCGGTCACATCCAGCGCGGTGGTTCGCCGTCGGCGTTCGACCGCGTGCTCGCGACGCGCCTCGGTCTGCACGCCGCCGACGCCCTGAACGAGGGCGCCTGGGGTCAGATGGTCGCGATGCGCGGCACCGACATCGTGCGCGTGCCCTTCGCCGACGCCCTCGGCGAGTTGAACAGCGTTCCGCTGTACCGCTACGAAGAGGCCGCGGCGCTGTTCGGCTGAGTTCGTCGCTCCGACGCCCCGTCCCGCCTCGCGCGGGGCGGGGCGTTCGCGTGCGCGGCGAGTGGGCGCGGTGAGCGTGTGCAGCGTATGAGGCGGGCAGTGTGAGGGACGCACGCGCAGCGTGGGATGCGCGAGCAGGCGTGGCGAGCGTGCGCCGTGTCCCCGCGGCCTCGTCCCACATATGGCGGTGCGTGTCCCACTTATGGCCGGTCCAGGTGCGCTGAACCGGCCATAAGTGCGACATGGTCGGGGCGGTGGCGGCTGAGAGGCGTCCTCCACAGGTGCAGAGCAGGCGGAAGGGCTGTGGAGAAGGCTGACGCACGGGTCAGCGGTCGGGATCCTGGAGCATGACCCGCCGCCAGCCCCTGCCGGACGACCTGCCCGACCGATTCCACGTAGCGGAGGCCCTGGAACGGGGTGCGAGCAGGACCCGCCTCCGCGCATCCGACCTCGTCACGCCCTTTCATGGCGTGCGGTCTCGCCCGACCGGCGACCAGAGCATCCTCGAGAGGTGCCGGGCCTATGCGCCCCGCCTCGCCGACGGGCAGTTCTTCAGTCACGAGACGGTGTTCGTCCTGCGCGGTCTCAGCACACCGGATTGGCCCTACACGCCGCGCCTGCACGTGTCGGCGCACCGCCCCGCGCGCGAGCCCCGCACCCGTGGTGTCGTCGGTCATCGATTGCAGACCCGAGAACCGGCCATCGAAACCGGACCCGAGGGGATGCCGATCGAAAACGCCGTTCGCGCATGGCGGCAGTGCGGCCGGCTGTGGCGTCTCGACGACCTGGTCGCGGGCGCCGACGCGCTCCTCGCCGGGCGAAGGCCGCTCGCCACCGCCGCCGACCTGGATGTCGAGATCGCCCGCATGGGGGATGTCCGGGGCGGCATCCTCCGGAGGGCGCTCGCTCTCGCCCGCCCGGGCGTGAGGTCACCACGCGAGACCCACCTGCGGCTCCTCCTCGCGCGCCACGGACTTCCGGAGCCCGGCGTCAACGAGGACATCTTCTCGACTCGGGGAGAATTCGTCGCGGAGATCGACCTCACCTTCGAGGCGTGGCGCGTCGCCGTCGAGTATGACGGCCGCGTGCACGCGGAGGATCCGCGGCAGTTTGCTCACGACGCGGATCGCTGGGCCGCAATTCGCGACGCGGGGTGGGATCACGTCCGCATCCTGAGCCACCACCTCCGCGGAGACGGCGCAGCCGCGGCATCCCTCGTGCGCGCCGCGCTGCTCAGAGCGGGCTGGCGGCCCGGTCAGTGACCCCTTGTCCCACTCACCGCTGGTTGAGGGGCTCGCAACCGGCCACAAGTGGGACGAGCACCGTCACGAGTGGGACATGCCGCAGCCGCCGCAACCGCGCAGCCGCCGCGACCGCGCAGCCGCCGCGACCGCACAGCCGCCACGACCGCTCGCCTACCGTGGCCGCGCCGCCGCTCCTACTCCGCCAGTCCCAGCACATCCAGCAGCCACGCGAGCTCGAACGCGCGCTCGCGCCAGGCGTTGTAGCGGCCGCTGACGCCGCCGTGGCCGGCGACCATCTCGCACTTCAGCATCGCGTCGGCTCCGACCTCGCGCAGGCGCTGCACCCACTTGGCCGGCTCGACGTAGAGCACGCGCGTGTCGTTCAAGGACGTGACCGCAAGGATGCGGGGGTAGGCGACGCCGTCGCGCACGTTCTCGTACGGCGAGTACGACTTCATGTAGGCGTACACGTCGGCGTCGTGCAGCGGGTCGCCCCACTCGTCCCACTCGATCACCGTGAGCGGCAGCGACGGGTCGAGGATCGTGGTCAGCGCATCGACGAAGGGCACGTCGGCCAGGATGCCGGCGAACATCTCGGGTGCGAGGTTGGCCACCGCGCCCATGAGCAGGCCGCCGGCGCTCCCGCCCTCGGCGACGATGCGGTCGGGTGTCGTGTAGCCCTCCGCCACGAGGTGGCGGGCGGCGGCGACGAAGTCGGTGAACGTGTTGCGCTTGGCCTGCAGCTTGCCGTCCTCGTACCACTGGCGACCCATCTCGCCACCGCCGCGCACGTGCGCCACGGCGAAGACGACTCCACGGTCGAGCAGCGACAGTCGCGGAACCGAGAAGCCGGGTTCGATCGAGTGCTCGTAGGAGCCGTAGCCGTACAGGTGCACAGGGCGCGCCGCCGTACCGGGCTCGCCGAACGAGCGCTTCCAGACGAGCGACACGGGCACCTGCGTCCCGTCCTCGGCGGGTGCCCAGACGCGCGCCTGTCCGTAGTCGGAGGGGTCGAAGCCGCCGAGCACGGGCTGGCGCTTGCGCAGGAGCAGTTCGCCCGTGTCGATCACGTAGTCGAAGACGGTCCCGGGCGTCACGAACGAGCCGTACCCGAGGCGCAGCATCGGCGGCGCCCACTCCGGGTTGCCACCCGTGCCGACGCTGTAGAGCGGCTCGTCGAACGCGATCTCGGTGACGGCCCCGTCGGCGTACGACAGCATGCCCAGGCGCGCGAGCCCGTCGCGGCGGTACGCCACGACACCCCAGTCGCGGAACGTGTCGACGCCCAGCAGACGCTGCCCCGTGCGGTGCGCGATGACCGTCTCGCGCGGCCCCTGCGGTGCGGATGCCGGCACCCGCACCAGTTCGAAGTCGAGGGCGCCGTCGTTGTGGAGGATGTAGAGCACGTCCTCGCCGTCGACCACGGCGTGCGAGCTGGAGTACTCCACGCCTTCCGTGCGCGGCCACACCACGCGCGGCTCGCCACGGAGGTCGTCGGCGTCCACCAGCCACTCCTCGCTCGTGATGGAGGAGCCCATCTCGATGACGAGGTATTTGTCGCTGCGGGTGAAGTCGGCGCCGACCCAGTAGCGGTCGTCCGGCTCGTGGAACAGCTTCACATCGGCATCCACACCCGTCCCGATCTCGTGCAGCCACACGGTGTCGGGGCGCCACGCGTCGTCGACGGTGGTGTAGACGATGAAACGGCCGTCGGGCGAGAAGGTCGCGCCCGAGAAGGTGCCGGGGATCTCGTCGGCGAGCGTCTCGCCGGTCGTCAGGTCGCGCACGCGGACCGTGTAGCGCTCGTCTCCGGCGACGTCGATGCCGTACAGCATGCGCGTGCCGTCGTTCGAGATCTCGAAGCTCCCGAGCGAGAAGAAGTCGGTGCCCTCGGCCTCGACGTTGCCGTCGAACAGCACCTGCTCGCCCGGGACAGGGCGGTCGGGGGAGAGGGTGGGCGGCGTCCAGTCATCGGGGGAGTCCAGCGGGGCGCGGCACTGGATGCCGTACTGCGCGCCCGCGACGGTGCGTCCGTAGTACCACCAGTCACCGCGGCGGGCGGGGACCGAGAGGTCGGTCTCGAGCGTGCGGCCCTTGATCTCGCCGAAGATCGTGTCGCGCAGACGCGAGAGGTGAGCGGTGCGCGCGGAGGTATACGCGTTCTCGGCCTCGAGGTGGGCGACGACCTCGGCGTCGTCCTTCGCGCGCAGCCATTCGTAGGGATCGTCGAAGGTGTCGCCGTGGTGGGTGCGGGCGATCGGACGGCGGTCGGCGACGGGAGGGGTGGGCTGCGGGTCGAGGTCGGTCACCGTTCCACGCTAGTGCGCCGCCGCGGCATCCGGCCGAAGACGCCGACGGATGCCGACCTCCCGCGCCGCTGCGCGTTTGACCCTCACAGGTCCGAATGAAAGGATGTCGTCGCGTCTTTCGGTGAACGAAAGATCAACGCCAGGTGAACTCTTCGTTCGTCACGCCGATCCCGTCGGCATCCCTTCCTCCTTCTCACGGAAAGCGAACGGTGGAGAGCGCAGCCCTCATCATCGTGCTGGTCATCGCGCTGGCACTGTTCTTCGATTTCACCAACGGGTTCCACGACACCGCGAACGCGATGGCCACGCCCATCGCCACCGGTGCGCTGAAGCCGAAGGTGGCCGTCCTTCTCGCCGCCAGCCTCAATCTGGTGGGCGCGTTCCTGTCGACCGAGGTCGCCAAGACGATCTCGGGCGGCATGATCCGCGAGGATCAGCTGAGTCCCGACATCTTCCCGCCCATCATCTTCGCGGGTCTCATCGGCGCGATCACGTGGAACATGCTCACGTGGCTGCTGGGCCTCCCCTCCAGCTCCTCGCACGCGCTCTTCGGCGGCCTGATCGGCGCGACGCTCGTCGGCGTCGGCGCCTCGGCCATCGACACCGGGGTCGTGCTGAGCAAGGTGATCCTCCCGGCCCTCATCGCCCCGCTCACGGCCGGCCTGATCGCCTTCGTCGTGACGAAGATCGCCTACGGCGTCACGCGTCGCTACGACGCGAAGGCCGACGGCCGCGACGGCTTCCGCTGGGGCCAGATCTTCACGTCGTCGCTCGTGGCCCTGGCCCACGGCACGAACGACGCGCAGAAGACGATGGGCGTCATCACCCTCGCCCTCATCACCGTCGGGTGGCAGTCCACCGCCAACCCCGACCCGCAGCTGTGGGTCGTCTTCGCCTGCGCGATCACGATCGCCCTGGGCACCTACATGGGCGGGTGGCGCATCATCCGCACGCTCGGCAAGGGCCTCACCGACGTCAAGCCCGCCCAGGGCTTCTCGGCCGAGACCTCGACGGCGGCGACGATCCTCGCCTCGAGCGCCCTCGGTTTCGCCCTGTCGACGACGCAGGTGGCATCCGGGTCGGTCATCGGGTCGGGCCTGGGACGCCGCGGCTCGACCGTGCGCTGGAACACCGTCGGCCGCATCATGATCGGCTGGGTGCTGACGCTGCCCGCGGCCGGCGCAGTGGGCGCCGCCGCCGCCCTCATCGTCGTGTGGCTCGGTGGGTGGGGCGTCGCCGTTGACGCCGTCATCGCCGTCGTGATCGTGCTGGGCCTGTTCCTGCGCTCGCGCCGTGACTCCGTCACCTCCGCGAACGCGATGAGCGAGGTCGCCGATTCCGGCGCCGCCGTGAAGGTGCCGCGCAAGCCCGGACCCACGCGCCGCCAGCGCCGCCTCGAGCGCGAGAAGGCCGGGAAGGACGCCTGATGCTCATCAACTGGGGAGCCTTCCTGCAGGTCTTCGCCGCCGCCCTCATCGGGGCGTCGGTCGTCGTCACCTTCTACGCCCTCGGGCTGCGCCTGCTCGTGCGCGGCGGTCGACCGCCGCTCGTCGCGCCCGCGGAGTTCACCGACGCCATCACGGTGCTCACCGACAAGCAGCGTCGCCGCGCCGAGAAGGCCGTCGCCAAGGCCGCGAAGAAGAACCCGCTCAGCGACGGGCAGAAGCGCCTGTCGCTCGTGGGCGCCTACGTGTGCTTCGCCGTGTGCGCGGCGGCCGTGCTGGGTGCGCTGCTGCTGATCCTCTTCAACCACTGACGCCCGCAACCCGGTCCGACTCCGCGGGGGGTCGGTTCCGGATGCCGGACCCTCGGCGCGGTAGGACGCGATCCCGTACGCCGGGGTCGCCGGTCGTCCCGCGCGGTGGCGGACGGGACACCCCGCCCGGCCTGCCGATGTCGGAACCCCCTCCTAGGCTGTGGGCATGGCATCCGTGCAGTTCGGTCAGCATGCGCCCGCCGCGCGCGTCATCCTCCACCTCAGCGATACGCACCTGCTCGGTGGGGAGCGCCTCCTCGGCGGCCGTTACGACACGGCCGTGCACCTCCGTCGCACGCTCGCGGCGGCCGAGGCGACGGGGGTCCGACCGGATGCCGTGGTCTTCACCGGCGACCTCACCGACCTCGGCGAGCCCGAGGCGTACCGTGCCCTGCGGGAGGCGGTGGAGCCCTGGGCGGAGCGCTTGGGGGCGCCGGTGGTGTGGGTGGCGGGCAATCACGACGAGCGGCCCGCGATGCGCGCCGAGCTCCTCGACGCCGAGGCCACCGAGGATCCGATCACGAGCGTGCACGACCTCGACGGCTTGCGGCTGATCGCGCTGGATTCCACCGTGCCCGGCTGGCACCACGGCGACCTCGACCCGGCGCAGCTCGCATGGCTGCGGGCCGAACTGGCAACGCCCGCCCCGCGGGGGACGATCCTCGCGCTGCACCATCCGCCGCTTCCCACCCACATCCCCTTCTTCGACATCCTCGAGCTGCGCGATCAGGCGGGCTTGGCCGAGGCGATTGCGGGCAGCGATGTGCGCGCGATCCTCGCGGGCCATCTGCACTACTCCACGTCGGGCACGTTCGCGGGGGTGCCCGTGAGCGTCGCCGCGGCATCCTGCTACACGATGGACCTCGCCCGACCGGCCGACGCCGTCAACGGGATGGATGCCGGGCGTTCGTTACATCTCGTCCACGTGTGGGACGACACGATCACCCACGCCGTCGTCCCGGTGGTCGACGCGGAGGCGACGGGGTACTTCACGCCCGAGTGGACGGCCGAGATGGCGGCGCTCAGTCCGGAGGAGCGACTCGAGGCGTTCTCGCGCAAGCGTGCGACCGGGCAATAGACGCGGCGGACGGTACTGATCCGACGACCGGCCGCCGTGTCCAGCGACCGCTCCGCCCGCCGTGGTTAGGCTCGTGGCATCCCTGCTCGCCGTGACACCCACGAGGACCCCCACATGGCTTTGGACGCAATGACGCGCACCCGTATCGAGACCGACTCCCTGGGATCGATGGAGATCCCCGCCGACGCGTATTGGGGGATCCACACGGCTCGGGCCCTCGAGAACTTCCCCATCGCGAAGCGCCCGATCTCGGTCTACCCCGACCTCGTGAGGGCCCTCGCGATGGTCAAGCAGGCCTCGGCCCGGGCCAACCGTGAGATCGGCGTGCTCGATCACGCGAAGGCCGACCTCATCGACCGCGCGGCGCAGCGCGTCATCGACGGCGAGTTCCACGACGAGTTCACCGTCGGCGTCATCCAGGGCGGCGCGGGCACGTCGACGAACATGAACGCGAACGAGGTCATCACCAACATCGCGCTCGAGATGGCCGGTCGCGAGAAGGGCGACTACGCGTTCCTCTCGCCCATCGACGACACCAACCGCAGCCAGTCGACGAACGACGTCTACCCGACCGCGATCAAGATCGGCCTGTCGCTCACACTCCAGAGCCTGCTCGAGGAGCTCGCGCTGCTGCGCCAGTCGTTCCTGGCGAAGTCGGAGGAGTTCCACGACGTGCTCAAGGTCGGCCGCACCCAGCTGCAGGATGCCGTGCCCATGACGCTCGGGCAGGAGTTCCACGGGTTCGCCACCACGCTCGGCGAGGACTACAACCGCCTCACCGAGAACGCCTACCTGCTCTTCGAGATCAACATGGGCGCCACCGCGATCGGCACGGGCATCACCGCCCACTCCGGCTACGCGGGGGCGGTGCTGCGGCACCTGCGGGAGATCACCGGCCTCGACCTCGAGACCGCCACCGACCTCGTGGAGTCCACGAGCGACACGGGCGCCTTCATGTCGTTCTCGTCGTCGCTCAAGCGCAACGCCGTGAAGCTATCGAAGATCTGCAACGACCTGCGCCTGCTCTCGTCGGGTCCGCAGGCGGGCCTCGGGGAGATCAACCTCCCGCCGCGCCAGGCGGGCTCGAGCATCATGCCCGGCAAGGTCAACCCGGTCATCCCGGAGGTCGTGAACCAGGTCGCCTTCTCGGTCGTGGGGGCCGACATGACGGTCACCATGGCGGTGGAGGGCGGCCAGCTGCAGCTCAACGCCTTCGAACCGGTCATCGCCCACTCGATCTACCAGTCGATCACCTGGATGCGCCAGGCGATGTGGACCCTGCGCGTGAACTGCGTCGACGGCATCACGGCCAACCGCGAACGCCTGGGCGCGATGGTCGGCTCGTCGGTCGGCGTCGTGACCGCCCTGACGCCCTTCATCGGGTATGCGGCGGCCGCGGCTCTGGCCAAGACCGCGCTGCTGACGCACCGCAACGTCGCCGACCTCGTGGTGGAGGCGGGCCTGATGACCCGCGAAGAGGTCACGAAACAGATCTCGCCGGCCCGTCTGTCGGGCCTGCAGGCCGTGACCGCGGCGATCCCGATCGTGCGCGCCGCCGACAGCGTCGTGGAGGACTGAGGCCGGGTACGGCGCCCGCGCCGGGTCGCGGCATCCGGAGGAGCTTCCGGATGCCGCGTCAGTCGAGGATGCGGCAGTGCGTGGTCAGCTCGCCGATGCCGTCGATGCCGACGGTCACCGTGGAGCGGTCGCGCAGGAAGATCTGCGGGTCGCGGGAGTAGCCGGCACCGCCCGGGCTCCCGGTGGAGATGAGGGTGCCCGGCAGCAGGGTCACCGACTCCGACAGCTTGTTGATCAGCGTCTTCACCGAGCGCACCATCTGGCCGGTGCTGGCATCCTGCACGGTGTGTCCATCGACCACGGTCCAAATGTGCAGGTCCTGCGGGTCGGGGATCTCGTCGGCCGTGACCACGAACGGACCGGTCGGGGTGAAGCCGTCGAACGACTTGCACCGCGACCACTGGGCCTCGGAGAACTGGATGTTGCGCGCGGTGATGTCGTTGACGACCGTGTAGCCCCACACGTGGTCGAGGGCGTCGGACTCGGGGATGTCGCGGCCGGGCCGGCCGATGATGACCCCGAGTTCGGCCTCGTAGTCGACGGCTTCGCTGAGCGCCCGGGGCCACGACGTGGTCGCCTCGTGCGCGGTGAGCGAGTTCGGCCACAGGACGAACACCGTCGGGCCCGCGTCGGTCTTCAGTCCCAACTCGCCCGAGTGCGCGGCGTAGTTCAGTCCCACCGCGAGGATCGACGGGGGAGCGAGCACGGCCGAGGCGAAGCGGATGCCGGCGAGGGGCTGCCGCGGGGCGGTCGCACCGGCCTCGCGCACGCGATCGAGGAGGGCGTTACCGCCGGCGATCAGCTGCTCGAGCGTGGCAGGGGCGCCGTCGAAGAGCTCGTCGACGAACGAGAACTCCTCACCGTGGACGCTGACGAGACGGGGGGCTTCCGCCCCTTCCTGAGACCGGACGTGGGCGAAACGCATGCCTCCACGCTACCGGCCCGCGCCCCGCAGCGGAGGCCGCAAGCCCCGGATGCGCCGTCCCCGGCCCGCTCTAGGCTGAGCCCATGAGCTCCCCCTCGCCGTTGTCCCGGCCCGGTTCGGTGGAACCGACTCGCATCACGACGGCTCCGCAGGTAACGGCATCGGCCGCCCCGCCGCGGTCGCGCGGCGGGGGCGTGCCGCTGTGGGTGGTGGCCGTGCTGCTCGTTCCGCTCCTGGCGCTGCTCGTGCGGTACTTCACCGGGTTCCTGGGCACGGCGGCGACGTTCCTCGGGCTCGTGCTCGCCGCGATCCCCTTCGTGATCGTGTGGTTCGCCGTGCGCTACATCGACCGGTGGGAGCCGGAGCCGCGCCGCCTGCTCGTGTTCGCGGTGGCCTGGGGGGCGATCGCCGCGGTCGTCATCGCCCTGGGCGTCGACCTGCTGCTCACGCTCGTGGTCGGCCGACTGCCGGAGGCGTTCAGCGCCGTCGTCCAGGCGCCCATCGTCGAGGAGATCGCGAAGGGTCTCGGCGTCCTGCTCATCTTCGCTTTCGCCCGCCGGGCGTTCGACGGCCCCGTCGACGGCATCGTGTATGGAGCGCTCATCGGAGCGGGCTTCGCGCTCACCGAGAACGTGCAGTACTTCGCGATCAGCTACCTCGAGGGCGGCCCGGCTCAAGTGGCGAGCACCTTCTTCCTGAGGGCCGTCCTCTCGCCCTTCGCCCACGTGATGTTCACCAGTCTCACCGGGTTCGCGTTCGGCCTCGCCGCGCGTCGCGGCCTGCGCACGGGCGCGGCCCTCGCCTACGGCATCCCGGGCCTCGTCGGGGCGATCGTGCTGCACGGCCTCTGGAACGGGTCGGCCACGTTCGCGAACTTCTTCGAGGTCTACGCGGCGCTGCAGGTTCCGCTGTTCGTGCTGTTCATCCTCGGCATCCTGGCCCTGCGCCGTGAGGAGTCGCGCCTCACCCGCGCCCGCCTGGGCGAATACGCCGCCGCCGGATGGTTCACCCCGCAGGAGGTCGACATGCTCGCCACGGGGCCGGGGCGGCGGTCCGCCATCGCCTGGGCGCGCACGCTGCCGGGCGACCGCTCGCCGGTGATGAGGACGTTCATCATGGATGCCACGGCGCTCGCCGCCGCGCGCCAGCGCACGCTGTCGGGGCGCGATCCCCAGGCTCCGGCGACCGAGCGCTACCTGCTCGAGCGCACGACGGCGGCGCGGGCGGCCCTGCTGTCGCGGTGACGGACCGCGGCTGCGTGTGCCCGGGCGGGCGCATCGCCGCAAGCACCTGCGCGCCGCCGCCGTCCCTTCGTCACGGGCCGGCGCCACTGGTCCTCGTCGACGGGGGTCTTGACACCGCCGTGGGGTGGGAGCACCATCGGTACAGGCCAACTCAGCGCCCGGGAGACACGCAGGCATCGCCGCGGCACCGGGCGCTGAGTCTTTCCTCCGGCGGTGTCCAGAGGCTGCCGCGCACGCGCGGGCGTGCTTGGATGGATGCATGACTGATCGCACCAAGCCGGAGTTCGACGCTCCCAGCGGCCCCGCCCCCTCCGACCTCGTCATCCGCGACATCATCGTCGGCGACGGCGACGAGGCCAAGCCCGGCGACACGGTCACCGTGCACTACGCCGGTGTCGAGTACGAGTCGGGCGAAGAGTTCGACTCGTCGTGGGGTCGCGGCGAGAGCATCCAGTTCCCCCTGCGCGGCCTCATCCAGGGCTGGCAGGACGGCATCCCGGGCATGAAGGTCGGCGGACGCCGCGAGCTCGTGATCCCGCCGCACCTCGCCTACGGCCCCGCCGGTGGTCACTTCCTCGGCGGCAAGACCCTCATCTTCATCATCGATCTGCTCAAGGTCGGCTGACGACACCCGATGTTCACGAACCCGAGGAGGCTGCGGCACCCTCGGGTTCGTTTTTTTCCACGAACCTGGAATACATTCGTGTGAATGGGAGTTAGACCTCCCCAGGACGCCGACGCGGCTCCCCAGACCTCTAGGAGTGACATGACCGACACCACCACCCTCGACATCCCCGGCTACAAGGCGGGCACCTGGGTCCTGGACCCCTCGCACAGCGAGGTGACCTTCACCGTCCGTCACATGATGATCTCGAAGGTGCGCGGCACCTTCGGCATGAAGAGCGCCACGCTCGTCGCGCCCGAGAACCCCCTCGCGGCCACCGTCGAAGCGTCCGTCGACGTCACCTCGGTCGACACCAAGGACGAGGGCCGCGACCAGCACCTCCGCTCGGCCGAGTTCTTCGACGTCGAGACCTACCCCACGATGGACTTCCGTTCGACCGGCGTCCGTGTCGAGGACGGCGACTACCTCGTCGACGGCGAGCTGACCATCCGCGGCGTCAGCAAGCCCGCCACCTTCTCGATCGACTTCGGCGGCTTCGGCACCGACCCGTGGGGCAACTACAAGGTCGGCGCCACCGCGAAGACCGTCATCAACCGCGAGGACTACGGCCTCACCTGGAACGCCGCCCTCGAGACCGGCGGTGTCCTCGTCGGCAAGGACGTCACCATCGAGCTCGACCTGCAGTTCGCGCACCAGGCGTGATCGCTCCGCAGCGCTCGCTGCGGTCGTGATCCCCACGAAGACCCCGGATGCCACACCCTGGCATGCGGGGTCTTCGTCCGTCCGGGCGCGACGCGGGGTCCGCCGCGTCGACTCAGGCCCGCGTGCGGCGCGGCAGGCGCAGGCGCTGCTGCACGAGCAGGATGCCGAGGAAGACGACGGCGGCCCCCACCGGCTCATTCCAGGAGATTCGTTCGCCGAGGACGAGGATGCCGAGGGCCACCCCGACGACGGGGGTGATGTACGTCACGGTGGACGCGCGGGTGGGGCCCCAGGCGCGCAGGGTGTTCTGGTTCCAGACGTAGGCGATGCCCGTGCCGAGCACGCCCAAGGCGAAGATGCTGCCGACGACGGGGAGCGAGAGGTCCATCGGCTCCGCGAGGATCAGCGGGGAGAGCACGACCATGAAGGCCGCAGCCGGACCGATGTAGCCGAACGCGAACGCGATCCCCGACAGGCCCGTGTCGCCGAGGAAGCGGCGCATGTAGGCGAGGCTGAAGCCGTAGCAGGCCGTCGCGCCGAGCAGGGCGAGCTGGGCGACGATGCTGTCGCCGACCTCGGACACGGCGCCGGGGGCGATGATCACGACGACACCGGCGATACCCACGGCGACGCCGAGCAGTTGACCGAGCTCGAGGCGCTCGACGCGGAACACCGCCCACGCCATGATCGCTGTCATGATCGGCGTGGTGGCGTTGAAGATGCTCGCCAGTCCCGACGACACGTGCTGCTCGGCCCACGCGAACAGCAGGAACGGCACGACGCAGAAGCTGAAGGCCAGCACGCACAGGTGGGCCCAGACGCGCCGGTCGCGGGGCAGGCGCTCCCGCCGGATCGCGACGATGGCACCGAGGGCGAGAGCGCCGAACAGCAACCGGCCGCCCGCGACCTGCGCGGGCGTCATGCCGGTGAGGGCGATCGCGATGAAGAGGAAGCTCGACCCCCACACGATGCCGGTGAGCACGAATTGCACGGCGATCGAGACGGGGGAGGGGGAGGGAGCGGATGCCACGCTCCCGACGATAGGGCGATGTTCCGACATCGATCGTGTCGCCGGAATGCGACGTCCGGAATACGCCGACGATCGGCAGTCCGGTCGTGTTCGGCCCGTTCCGCTCGGGAGGGCTGCCGTGCTGCCCGACGGGGGCGACGCGCCCCCGCGAGGTGCCGCGGGACTCAGGGCTGCGGGTCGAGTGCGTCGTAGTCGCGGAAGCGCGGGGACAGACGCACGAGGGTGCCGACCAGGGCCAGGATGACGATGCCACCGAGCAGGGGCGGGACCCACAGGGCCGCGAAGGTGGCGAGGGTACCGGCGTAGAGCGCCCCCACGCGGGGGCCGCCGGCCACCACGACGATGAAGATCCCCTGCAGACGCCCGCGCATGGCATCCGGGACCGCCGCCTGCATCATGGTCGAGCGGTAGATGGCGCTGACGTTGTCGGCGGCGCCCGAGACGGCCAGGACGAGGGCTGCGAGAACGATGAGGAGCACGGCGCCCCGGTCTTCGCCCGTGTCGGTGGGGCGGCCCCACCCCACCGCGGCCGCGAGCAGCACGAGGCCGAAGAGCCCGATGGACAGGCCGTAGACCTGGATCGACCGCTCGATGCCCAGCCCCTGGCGGCGCACCCGCCCGACCGGACCGGAGAACAGACTCGACAGGAACGCTCCCGCCGCCACCGCCGCCGTGAGAACGCCGGTCGTGATCGCGCCGCCGCCGAGGAGCACCGCACCGATCGCGGGGAACAGGGCGACCGGCTGGCCGAAGGTCATCGCGATGATGTCGAGGATGTACTGCAAACGGATGTTCGGGGCGCGGCGCAGGAACCGTGCGCCGTCGCGCAGCGACGCGAGGCCGGGGCGCACGACCTCGCCCTCGGGCCGCAGCCGCGGCAACGACCACAGGCCGAGGAACAGCGAGGTCATCAGCAGCACGTCGAGCGAGTAGGTCCAGGCGTATCCGGCGAAGGCGACGAGCACGCCCGCGAGGGCGGGGCCGGCCATGACCATGATGCCGACGGTGACCCCCTGGAGGGCGGCCGCCGCGGGGAGCAGGTCGCGGGGAAGCAGGCGCGGAGTGATGGCGGACTTCGTGGCCATCACGATGGAGTTCGCCGCCGAGTTCACGACGCTGAGGACGAAGAGCCACCCGACCGTCTCGAGGCCCGTCCACGCGAGGGTCGCGAGCAGGGCGGTGGAGGCGAAGGTCACCACCGCCGCCAGGAGGGCGACCGTGCGGCGGTCGAATGCGTCGGCGAGCATGCCGCCGTAGAGCCCCGCAGCCACCATCGGCAGGAGGCCCGCCACGGCGATCATCGACACCGCGAAGGTGCTCTGCGTGAGCTCGAAGACGTGCAGCATGACCGCCACGACCGTGAGCTGGCCGCCGAGGCCCGCGAGGGTCGACCCGATCCACAGGCGCGCGAAGGCGGGGGAGGTGGTGAGGGGGCGCACGTCGATCAGGGCGCTCTGCCGTGTGCTCATGCGTCGACGTCCACGCGCTTCACGCGGGCCGTGTGGCCGCGGACGATGTCGACGTCGCGCGGGGCCACGCCGAAGTGCGCGGCGAGGGCGCGGACCACGCCGCTGTTCGCTGCGCCGTCGACGGCGCGTTCGCGCACGTGCACGACGAGGCCGTCGGCGGTGTCTTCGACGAGGGGGCCGCGGCGGCTGCCGGGCTTGACGCGGACGGTGAGCTGCACGGATCGAGGCTACGCCAGCCCTCCGACGCCCCCGCTCGCCGGAGCGCGCGGGGGCCGCGCCAGGGCGCAGCGGTTCGTTCGCGGCATCCGGATGCTGGTAGACTCATGCGGTTGCCGTTCGATCGGCCGCGGATAAAGAGAGCTCGCACATCGTGTGACGGGCGCCGCGCAATGAGAAGGAAGGGGATCCCATCTATGGCACTCGAAGCAGACGTCAAGAAGGCGATCATCGAAGAGTACGCGACGCACCCCGGTGACACCGGATCCCCCGAGGTGCAGGTCGCGATGATGACGCAGCGCATCAAGGACCTCACCGAGCACCTCAAGATCCACAAGCACGACCACCACTCGCGCCGTGGACTCTTCCTGCTCGTCGGTCAGCGCCGTCGCCTGCTGGGTTACCTGCAGGACGTCGACATCAACCGTTACCGCTCGCTCATCGAGCGTCTCGGTCTGCGTCGCTAATCGCACCAGCGTTCTATCGCGCAAAACATTCTTGGAAGGCCGCCCCACGGTGTGGGGCGGCCTTCGGCGTTCCCACGTGCATCGTCGTCGGAGGTCCCTGAGCCTGTCGAAGGGACCGGAGCCCACGCGCACCCCGGTGGCTTCGACAAGCTCAGCCACCTTGGCGCCGAGAACCGGCCGCCTCGGCGCCGAGAACCGGCCACCTCCGGCGTGCGAACGGCGAGCGGCGAATGGCGAACGCCCGCCGCCGGGTCGGCCGGCCAGCGGGCGTTCGTCGAGCGGGTCAGGACGCCGTGCGCGCGGCCAGCAGGTCGGAGTGCCACCGCTCCGCGACGTCGGGGTGGGCCCGCAGGCGGGACTTCAACGCGTTCTCGCCGTAGGTGGCGTGGATAGGGTTGGTCGGGTCCTGCGAGACGCCGCGTGCCTCGGCGGCGAGATCGGCGGGCAGGTCGATGATCGGCAGGCGCGCGTCGAGCGCCGGGTTGAAGAAGAACGGCACCGAGATGCGCTCGTCGGGGTACCTCGGCGAGATCACGCGGTGGTTCGTCGCGGTCAGGTAGCCCTGAGTGGCGTACTCGAGCAGCTCGCCGATGTTCACCACGAACGCGCCGGGCACCGGGGGAGCATCGACCCACTCGCCGTCGCGCTCGACCTGCAGGCCGCCCTTGCCGGGCTCGACCCACAGGAGCGTGAGGACGCCGGAGTCCTTGTGCGCCCCGACCCCCTGTTGAGGCGTCGGGTCCTCTTTGCCGGGGTAGCGGACGATCTTGATGAGCGTCTGCGGGTCGCCGAAGTGCCGGTCGAAGTACTGCTCCTCGGCGCCGAGGGCGAGAGCCCACGCGCGCAGCAGCTTCCGGGCGACACCGGTGAGGTGGTCGTGCCACTCGGTCACGACCTCGCGCAGCTCGGGCTGGGCGGCCGGCCAGAGGTTCGGCCCGATGAGCCGGTTGTAACCGGGGCCGTCGGCATCCGGGATCGCGTCGCGCTCGGGCCCGATGTCGATCTGCTCGCGCCAGTCCACGCGCCCCTGCGTGCGCTCGCCGCCGACACGGGTGTAGCCCCGGAAGTGGGGGCTGGTGACGTTCTCGATCGCGAGCTTCTCGGCCTCGGGGAGGGCGAAGAAGTCGTGGGCGGCCTGCAGCAGGCGCTCTTCGAGCGCGGGCGTGACGCCCGTGCCGGTGAGGTAGAAGAAGCCGACGTCGTGAGTGGCGGAGCGCAGGTCGTCGCGGAAGCGGGACGCGGCCTCGGGCCCCTGATCGAGGAGCGAGAGGTCGAGGATCGGGAGGTTCAACTCGGACATGGATCGAGGCTAGGTCGGGGCGCGCGCTGGTGGGCGAATGTTGCCGAGCGTTACCGGGGATGCCCGCGGCGTCCGCATCCGGTCGACATCGGGGATGCGCGAACCGGCGAAAGTGCGTAATCTGTCACAGTCAGGTGAGGCTGTCCTTACCTGATCCGCAGCGTCGCGGTCCTTCCTCCTCGTGAAAGTCGGAACTCCCGCCCGTGCTTGCCAGCTTCTTCGCCACCTTCCTCATCGGCCTTCGCGAAGGCCTCGAGGCCGCACTCGTCGTCGGCATCCTCGTCGCCTATCTCACGCGCCTCGATCGCCGCGACGCCCTGCCGAAGCTGTGGACCGGCGTGGGGCTCGCCGTGGCCCTGGCGCTCGGCGTCGGGGCGATCTTCACGTTCGGGGCCTACATGCTCACGTTCGAGGCGCAGGAACTGCTGGGCGGGGGACTCTCCCTGCTCGCGGTCGCGATGGTCACGTGGATGATCTTCTGGATGCAGAAGGCCGGCCGCACCCTGAAGGCGGGCCTCGAGGGCGGCATCGACAAGGCACTGCGCGGCGGCGTGTGGGCGCTCGTCGCGATCGGGTTCGTATCGGTGGCCCGCGAGGGTGTGGAGACGACCCTGCTGCTCTGGTCGATGGTGCAGTCGTTCGGCGAGTCGCCCGTGGCGCTGCTCGGCGCGCTCCTGGGGCTCGCCACCGCCGTCGTCCTCGGCTGGTTCATCGCGCGCGGCATGCTGCGCCTGAACCTCGGCCGCTTCTTCACCTGGACGGGCGGGTTCCTCGTCGTCGTCGCCGCGGGCGTGCTGGCCTACGCCTTCCACGATCTGCAGGAGGCGGGCGTGCTCCCCGGTCCGTTCGGCGCCGGCGCGCCGATCGACGCCGCGACCGGTCTGGTCGCCACCGGCTGGGCGGGCTTCCCCTTCGGCTGGGCGTTCGACGTGTCGGCCACCGTCGCCCCCGACAGCGCCCTGGCGGTGCTCCTGCAGGCGACCGTGGGCTTCATGCCCCAGATGACCTGGATCCAGGTCATCGCATGGGTCGTCTACGTCGCCGTCGTCGCTCCGCTCTTCGTGCGCGGGGTGCGTGCGGGCCGCCGTCCGCGCCCTTCGTCGTCGCCGCTCACTCCTCTGGCGGAGTCCCGGCCCGACGCCGCGCCGGCCACGGTCGCCACCTCCACCGCCCCCTGAGACCCCTTTCCTTCCGCGCGCACCCGACGCCGCGGCATCCCTTCCTCGAACGGAGCACAGCACCATGAATCCGACACGCCTCCTCGCGGCCGGTGCCGCGGCCGGCGCCGCCGTCCTCGTCCTCTCGGGCTGCGTCGCCAAGACCGACGCGGCGGCCTCCGGCGCCCTCACCGTGACCTCGACCGTCGACGGCTGCGCCGTCTCGGCCGGGAGCGCCCCGAGCGGCACCGTGGCTTTCACGGTCGACAACAAGAGCGACCAGACCACGGAGTTCTACCTGCTGGCATCCGACGGCCTGCGCATCGTGGGCGAGGTCGAGAACATCGCCCCGGGCGCCTCGCGCGATCTCACCGTCGTCGCGCAGCCGGGTGACTACTTCACCCTGTGCAAGCCGGGGATGGTCGGCGACGGCGTCGGAAAAGCCGCCTTCACGGTGACCGGTGACGCCGTGGCCGTCGAGGGACCGGATGCCGAGCAGAAGCAGCAGGCCGTCGATCTGTACGCGGCCTTCGTGAAGGATCAGGTCGGGCAGCTCATCCCCGCGGTGCAGACCCTCGCCGCCGCCTATGAGAGCGGCGACGACGCGACGGCGCGCGAGCAGTTCCCGCGCGTCCGCGCGTACTACGAGCGCATCGAGCCCATCGCCGAGGCGCTCGGCGACCTCGACCCCCGCATCGACTACCGCGAGGTCGACGCCGTGGCCGAGGGCCTGGACTGGACCGGGTTCCACCGCATCGAGAAGGACCTCTGGGTCCCCGCACAGGACGCGCTGAACGCGGACGGCGAGACGCCCGCCTGGAAGGACTGGGCGCCCTCCACCCCCGCCGAGCGCGCCACCTACGGCGACAAGCTCATCGCCGACACGCAGGAGCTGTACGACTACGTCCACTCCGACGCCTTCACCCAGGCGCTCGACGCGCAGGGCGTGGCCGGCATCTCGAACGGCGCCATCGCGCTGCTCGACGAGGTCGCCACGGGCAAGATCAGCGGCGAAGAGGACTGGTGGTCGGGGACCGATCTGTACGACTTCGCGGCGAACGTCGAGGGCTCCAAGATGGCCTTCTCGCTCGTCCGCGACTTCGCCGAATCGAAGGGCGACAAGGGCGCCGAGCTGGTGACGCGCATCGACAAGGGCTACGCCGACCTCGAGGCGGCCCTCGCCGCGCACGGCTCCGCGGACGCCGGCTTCGTGCCGTACTCGCAGCTCACCGAGGCGGACAAGCGTCAGCTGACCGACCTCATCAACGCCCTCGCCGAGCCGCTGTCGCAGCTGACGGTCACGGTGCTGGAGTGAGCGTGAGCCACGACGAACAGACCTCCGCTGCCGCCGGACCCTCGGGTTCGGCGGCAGCCGCGTCGCCGTCCGGCCGCGACGCGTCGGCGGGAGTGTCCCGCCGCGACCTGATGGGCCTGGCCATCGGCGCGAGCGCGACCAGCCTCGTCGTCGGCGCGGGCGCGGGTCTCGTGGGGGGAGCGGCGTATGGCCAGGATCAGGCGCGACGGGTGATGGATGCCGTGGCCCCGGCATCCGGCATCCATCAGCCCGGCATCACGACCCCGGTGCAGGAGCACCTGCATTTCGCCGCGTACGACATGATGGCGCGGACGACCCGCGACGACCTCGCGGAGCTGCTCGCGGACTGGACCTACGCCGCGAACCGCCTGATGCAGGGCCTCGACGTCAGCGCGACGGGTGCCCTGGGTGGTTCGCCCGAGGCCCCGCCGGACGACACGGGGGAGGCCGTGGGTCTTCCGGCGAGCAACCTCACGATCACGTTCGGCTTCGGGCCGTCGCTCTTCGACGCCCGCTTCGGGCTCGAGGGGCAGCGCCCGCCGGGCCTCGAACGGCTGCCGGCGTTCCTGGGCGACGACCTCGACCCGCTGCGCTCCGACGGCGACCTGTGCATCCAGGCCTGCGCCGACGATCCGCAGGTGGCCGTCCACGCGATCCGCAACCTCAGCCGGATCGCCTTCGGCCGTGCGACGATCCGCTGGTCGCAGCTCGGTTTCGGCCGGACCTCCAAGACCACCGCCGCGCAGACGACGCCGCGCAACCTCTTCGGGTACAAGGACGGAACGGCCAACATCCTGGCCGACGACACGGCCGCGCTCGACGAGAACGTGTGGGTCTCGGCATCCGAGGGTCCGGCGTGGCTCGCGGGAGGGTCGTATCTCGTGGCGCGGCGCATCGCGATGCTCATCGAGACGTGGGATCGCACCCGCCTCGCCGAGCAGGACCGCGTCGTCGGTCGCGACAAGGGCGCGGGGGCGCCGCTGTCGGGCGGCGACGAGTTCACCGCGCCCGACTTCGGGGCGACGGATGCCACGGGCAAGCCCCGCATCGACCGGCGCAGCCACGTGAGCCTCGCGCACCCCGACAACAACGGGGGGATCCGTCTTCTGCGACGCGGCTACAACTTCGTCGACGGCACGACCGACCTCGGTCGGCTGAACGCCGGGCTGTTCTTCCTGTCATTCCAGAAGAGTCCTGACCGTTTCATCACGCTGCAGAAGGCGCTGTCGACGGATGCCATGGGCGAGTACATCCGCCACGTCGGCTCGGGGCTGTGGGCGGTGCCCCCGGCTGCCGCCCCGGGCGCGTCGATCGGGGCGGGGCTGTTGGGCGCGTAGGGAGCGGGCGGTGTGGGCCTGCGCGGCGTGGGCCCGTGCGGGCGCGAGGTCACACGTTCCGCGCGAGATCACGACGTGCGGCGTCGTCGAAGCTGCGCTCTCGGGCCGATCGTGTGATGTCGCGGGTCGCGGGTCGCGGGCCGCGGGGGTGCGTCAGCTCCCGCGACCCGCGCCGAGCTCGCGGTCGCGGAAGAGCCACGGCATCCGGGGCTCCACCAGCGGGCGCGTCAGACGCCGGACCGGGCGGCTCGACAGCGCCACGGCGATGCCGACGCTCGCGACGACGACGACAGGGATCCACAGCCCCATCGGCTCGAGGCCCCGCAGCACTCCCGACTGGCGGAACGGGTAGAGCACGAACGTGTGCAGCAGGTAGACGTACATCGTGTACCGACCGAGGTGCGTCCAGCGGGTTTCGCGGCGGGGGATCAGCACCAGGAACGCGGCCATCAGCACGAGCGCGAGCGCGATGATCGCGAGCCGCACCCCGCCCGCCCACCACTGCGGCGCGTCGAGGTCGGCATAGGCATCGACGAAGAAGAACCAGGTTCCCAGCCGCACGTCGCGCCAGGTGTCGACGAAGACGAAGGCGAGCGCCGCGGCGGTGACCAGAACGGTCGCGGCGGCCGCCCGGAGCCACACGGGCCGCGCCGCGAGCAGCCCCGCGCGCGCGACGACGTCGTGCTCGCGCAGCCACCATCCGAGGGTGAAGAAGGGCAGCAGGCCGAGGAAGCGCGAGAGCGAGAACGTCGAGTCGATGCTCGGCAGGTATCCGGCCACGATCGAGATCGCGAGGGCCCACACCACGGGCGCGCGCAGCAGCGCGAGATACGGCAGCACGAGCCGGAACAGCGCGAGGGCGAGCAGGAACCACAGCGTCCATGACGGTTGCGCGGGGTCGAGGTTCGTCCTCCCCGTGACGAGGAACTGCGTGATCGTCCACAGGGTCTCGAAGATCAGGTAGGGCGCGATGAGGTCGGTGAACAGGCGAGCCATCCGGCGCCGCGTCGGCTCGGCGGACGATGAGAAGAACCCCGCGACCAGCGCGAACAGCGGCATATGGAACGCGTACACGAGCAGGTACAGCGCCTCGGCGGCATCCGAGTCGTAGGTCAAGCGCTGGATCGCGTGGCCGAACACGACCAGGACGATCGCGGCGAACCGGGCGTTGTCCCAGAACGCCGTGCGTGTCTTCGGGGGCGAGGTCGAGGCATCCGTCATCCCCGGCGACGATAATCGCGTCGGGGAGAGGGGGCCACGGGGGTGGATTCCGGATGCCGATGGGGTACGGCGGAATAAACCCCGGCGTGGTGCGTTCCACCATGTATATTCAGATGCATACAAAACAGGAGGCGCATCATGGGTGAGACGAACAACTGGCCGGGCATGCAGTTCGGTGTCATGACGGTGAGCGACATCACCCAGGACCCGACCACGGGCAAGACGCCCAGCGAAGCTCAGCGCATCACGGACACCCTGACGATCGCGAAGCACACCGAAGAGGTGGGCCTCGACGTCTTCGCCCTCGGCGAGCACCACAACCCGCCGTTCTGGTCGTCGTCGCCCACGACGACGCTGGCGTACATCGCCGCGCAGACCGAGCGCCTCATCCTCACGACGTCGACGACGCTGATCACCACGAACGACCCGGTGAAGATCGCCGAGGACTTCGCGATGCTGCAGCACGTGTCGGGCGGCCGCGCCGACCTCATGCTCGGCCGCGGCAACACCGGTCCGGTGTACCCCTGGTTCGGGAAGGACATCCGTCAGGGCCTGCCGCTGACGATCGAGAACTACGACCTGCTGCACAAGTTGTGGCGCGAGGACGTCGTCGATTGGGAGGGGAAGTTCCGCACGCCCCTGCAGGGCTTCACCTCGACCCCGCGTCCCCTCGACGGCGTGCCCCCGTTCGTCTGGCACGGCTCGATCCGCACGCCCGAGATCGCCGAGCAGGCCGCGTACTACGGCAACGGTTTCTTCGCGAACAACATCTTCTGGCCCAAGGAGCACTACCAGCGCCTCATCACCCTCTACCGCGAGCGCTTCGCCCACTACGGCCACGGCACGCCCCAGCAGGCGATCGTCGGTCTCGGCGGTCAGGTCTTCATGCGCGCCAACTCGCAGGACGCGGTGCGGGAGTTCCGCCCCTACTTCGACAACGCCCCCGTCTACGGCCACGGCCCGAGCCTCGAGGACTTCAGCGAGATGACCCCGCTGACCGTCGGATCGCCGCAGCAGATCATCGACCGCTACGCCGCGATGCGCGAGACCTTCGGCGACTACCAGCGTCAGCTCTTCCTCATCGATCACGCAGGGCTGCCCACCAAGACGGTGCTCGAGCAGCTCGACATCCTGGGCGGTGAGGTCGTGCCGGTGCTGCGCAAGGAGCTGCAGAAGAACCGCCCGGCAGAGGTGCCCGACGCGCCCACGCACGCCAACCTCGTCGAGAAGATCTACGCCGGTGCCGCCCCGCGCCAGGCCGTCCCCGGCGCGAACCGCGGCGACAACATGGTCTCGGGAAGCCCCTACCAGGATGCCGCGCCGCGCTCGGGCAGCGCGTTCGGCGCCGCGGCGACGAAGGTGGGTGCCTGAGATGGCCGCCCGTCGTATCGCGGTCGTGACCGCGGGACTGTCGACGCCCTCGTCGACGCGGATGCTCGGTGACCGCCTCGCCCACGCGGCGCTCGCCGAACTGCGCGAGCGGGGGATCGCGGCCACGGCCGACGTCTTCGAACTGCGCGACTACGCGCACGACCTCACCGACAACCTGCTGACGGGCTTCGCCCCGCCGGCGCTCGAGCAGATGATCAACACGGTTGTCTCGGCCGACGGCCTGATCGCGGTCACGCCGATCTTCTCGACGAGCTACTCGGGCCTGTTCAAGTCGTTCATCGACGTGCTCGACCCGCAGGCGCTCACCGGCACGCCCGTGCTGATCGGCGCCAACGCCGGCACGGCCCGTCACTCGCTCGCGATCGACTACGCGATCCGTCCGCTGTTCACCTACCTGCACGCGAATCCCGTACCGACCGGGGTGTTCGCGGCATCCAGTGACTGGGGCTCCAACGCCGACGAGGTCGCCCCGCTGGGCTCGCGCGTCGACCGCGGCGCCCGCGAGTTCGCCGACGCGATCGCAGCCCGCGAGCCCGTGCGCGACGCCGACCCGTTCGACCCCTCCTCGTACCTCGGCGAGGGCCGCTCGTTCGGTCACCTCCTCGGCGGCTTGTCGGGGGAGTGACCCGTCTCGACGCCCCGTCGCCCTCGTGGGTGGCGGGGCGTCGTCGTGCGTGGGGCGTGATGGGCGTGATCTCTGCGGGATTCGGGGTGCGGGTATGCGCGTCGCGGAGGGTGTGCACGGGCCGGTTCAAGGGTGCGGGGGCGCGAACTCGGTGATGCGCGTGACCTCCGTCGTTTCTGGGGCGTCCGAGCGGAAGGTGTACGCACCACGGAGAGCTCGTGCGCGGGCGACGAAGCAACGCTCCGCCTAGGGTGGGGGCGAGCAGAAGGAGTCGGGATGGATGCCGCGCAGTGGGACGAGCGATACCGCGCCTCGGCCGGGGGAGTGTGGGCCACCCAACCGCCCGCGGTCGTGCGGGAGATCGTGACCCCGCTGCCGTCGGGAACCGCGATCGACGTGGCCACCGGCGACGGACGCACCGCGCTGTGGCTCGCGGAGCGGGGCTGGGCGTGTACCGGTCTCGACTTCTCGAGCGCAGGACTCGCGCTCGCCGCGGCTCGGCCCGGTGGTGACGCCGTCGAGTGGGTCCAGGCCGACGTGCACGAATGGGAGCCCGACGCCCCCGTGGATCTCGTCGTGTCGTGCTACCTCCACCTTCCCGACAGCGCGGCGGCGATCGCGAGAATCGCGCAATGGGTGACGCCCGGCGGCACGCTCGTCGTCGTCGGACACGACGTCGAGAACATCGCCGCGGGAGGTCACGGGCCCTCCGACCCCGCGATCCTCTACACCCCGGAGATGCTGCGCGGCGCGCTCGACGACCGGTTCCGCATCGCGCGGTGCGAACGGATCGTGCGAACGAGCGCCGATGCGGAACTCCGCGAGGGGCACCCCGCGGCGGCGGTCGACTCGCTCCTGCACGCGGTGCGCGTGCGCTGACGCGCGCGGCCCGCGGCGGTGAGCGCACGGCGATCCGCGACCGCAGCGGCGCACGGAGCGACCCGCCCGGGAAGCGGATGCCTCAGAGCACGATGTCGTCCGCGCCGCGGAGCTCGCGCGCGGCGACCGGGCGGAGTCCGCGGCGGACGAGGGTATCCGCCGCGACGAGCGGCCCCACGTCTATCCCCGTCTCGGCCGCGATCTCGGCGATCGGCACCTGGAACGTGCGGAACGCCCCCAGCGGGGGCACCACCAGCCCCTGCTGCGTATCGACCAGGTCGGTCTGATCGAGCACGAAACCGGCGGCCGCCAGGGCGTCGCCCTCGCGCCACGCCGCGATCTTCCAGAAGCGAAGCGGCACCCGGATGCCGCGGTACGGCGGATCGTCGTCGGCGAGCACCGGCGCGGTGAACACCGCCATGCGCTGATCGGTCGTCTCCGCGTACGCGAGCACATGGTCCTCGAGCCCGAGCCAGAGCTCCTTCGACTGATTGAAGCCGGCCGCCTGCGGTGCGGCGTTCGTGTAGAAGAACGTGGCCTCGGTGGCATCCTGCGCCTGGTCGGTCGTGCCCCAGCCCGGGTCCCGGCGTCGCACGAGGTGCCCGCGGTCGAGGTCGTTGCGGCTGTAGATCTCGGCCCCCGCCTGCGCGTCGGCATCGACGCGCGGGTCGAGACGCCATTCGCCGGTGCGGGGGAGGTCGCGCAGCGTCGCGCCGTCGATCACCACGGCGGTGACGGCCGCGAACCGTCGCCCCTCGTCGAGCAGCACCGAGAAGCGCGGGTAGTCGAGCCGCGTGGTCGCCCGTGCGGGCGAGGGGAGGGGCAGGGGGATGCCGAGGAAGTCCGGGTCGTAGCCGTCGCTCATACGCCCATGGTGCCCGGGCCTTCCGACATCGCGACAGACTGAGGCGATGGAACAGCACGTGAAGACCCGTTCCGACGCGCCCGCGGGCTTCTTCGCCGCGGAGGCGGCCGGACTCCGCTGGCTCGCGGAGGCGCGGGGAGCGCGCATCGCGCGTGTCGCCGAGGTCGCCGACGATCGCATCTGCATCGAGCGCATCGCCGAGACGGGCGCGACGGCCGAGGCCGCGGAAGCCTTCGGTGCCGCGCTCGCCGCGACCCACGACGCCGGCGCCCCGGCCTTCGGCTCGCCGCCGCCCGGGTGGGAGGGCGACATCTTCATCGGACGCCGCTCCCAACCCGCCCGCCCGACGGCGACGTGGGGCGCGTTCTACGCCGCGCAGCGCGTCGAGCCCTTCCTGCCGGTCGCGCTCGCCGCGGGGGCTCTGTCGTCATCCGGAGCCGAGGCCGTCCGGCGCGCGTGCGCCCTCGTCGCGGAGGGGGCCTTCGACGACGAGGAGACGCCCGCGCGCCTGCACGGCGACCTCTGGGCCGGGAACGTGCTGTGGGCCGCCGACGGCGTGGTGCTCATCGATCCCGCGGCGCACGGCGGCCACCGCGAAACCGACCTCGCGATGCTCGCCCTCTTCGGCGCTCCGTTCCTCGACCGCATCATCGCCGCCTACGACCGCGCGCATCCGCTTCGCGGGGGATGGCGCGACCGCGTGCCGGTCCATCAGCTGCACCCGCTTGCGGTGCACGCCGCGGGTCACGGTCCATCGTACGGTCGAGCGCTGGTCGAGGCGGCGGAGGAGACGCTCGCGCTGGTCTGAGCGCCGGTCTCGGCATCTGGAATCTCGGGACCCTCGAAAGGATCGGACGGAGAAGCCCGAGGCGCGCGCATCGGCGGGTCCACGCGAGGGCGCCGTCGCGGCCCCGCGTCAGCCCCGCGCGGCCGTCCGCCGCTTCGCCCGGCGGGCGAGGACGAGGTCGACGCCCACGCCGATCCCCACCGCGACGAGGATCGAGACCACCACCGCCACCACCGGATCGCCGGGCACGACGGCGGCCACCACCGCGCCGATGACCGCCTGATACGCCGCCCAGGCCAGCGCCGCCAGAGCGGCGACGCCCAGGTACCGCGCCGGATTCACGCGCGCAGCCCCGGCGGCGAGGTTCACCGCGAGACGCGCGAACGGGACGAACCGCGCCGTGAACAGCACGAGTGCGGCGTTTCGGTCGAGGCGCCGGCGTGCCCACTCCAACGCGGCCGACACGCGAGGCCCGCGCATCCACGGCCACCGTTCGACCCCCACCGCGCGCCCCACGAGGTAGCAGCACAGGTCGCCGGCGAACGCGGCGGCCCCGGCGACGAGGATCACACCGCCCAGCGGCGGGGTGCCGTGCGCGACGGCGAGGGCGCCGAAGGCCGTGACCGCCGCCTCGCCCGGAACGACGACGAGGAACGCGTCCGCGAACACCAGTATCGCCATCGCCGGCAGGGCCCACGGGCTCGCCGCGATCGCCTGCAGCCACGCGTCGACCCCGTCCATCCCGTCACTCTCCGCCGCCGATCGAGACGCCCCGCCCACGCGGCGGTGACGCCCCGCGGAGCATCCGGTGAACATCGCGAACGTCGACCCATCACGCGCCCCGCGAGGGCCGCCGAGGTCGCACCCTGGTGTCGTGAGAGTCGCGCTGCTGGCCGAATCCTTCCTCCCGCACATGAACGGGGTCACCGGTTCCGTCCTCCACGTCCTGCGCCACCTGGCCGACGCGGGGCACGAGACGCTGGTCATCGCCCCCAGGTCGGGAGACGTCACCGCCGACCTGCACGGCGCCCGCACCGAGCTCCTGCGCTCGGTGCCGCTGCCGTCCTACCCCGAGGTGCGGGTGGTGTTCGCCCGAGCGGCACGCCTGGGCGCCCTGCTGCGCGACTTCGACCCCGATGTCGTGCACCTGGCATCCCCGTTCGTCCTCGGGTGGCAGGGGCTCGCCGCGGCGGACGCCCTGAAGATCCCCTCCGTCGCCGTCTACCAGACCGACGTGGTCGCCTACTCGCAGAAGTACGGCCTGCCGCACGCCACGGCCCTCGTCGCCGCTCACGTCGCCCGCCTGCACCGTCGGGCCACGCTCACCCTCGCTCCCTCGTCGGCGTCGACACGTCAGCTCGAGGAGCTCGGCGTGGATCGCATCCGCCGCTGGAGTCGGGGAGTGGATGCCGTGCGCTTCGCCCCCGAGCACCGCGACGACGCGTGGCGCGCCGAGGTGGCGCCGCACGGCGAGCGCATCATCGGGTACGTCGGTCGCCTCGCGCCCGAGAAGCAGGTCGACGACCTCCGCGTCCTCGCCGGCCTGCCGGACACCCGCGTGGTGATCGTCGGCGATGGTCCCTCGCGCCCCGCGCTCGAGAAAGCCCTCCCGGATGCCGTCTTCACGGGCCACCTGTCCGGAACGGCCCTGTCATCGGTCATGGCCGGGTTCGACGTCTTCGTGCACCCGGGCGAGAGCGAGACCTTCGGGCAGACCATCCAGGAGGCCCTGGCCAGCGGCGTCCCGGTGGTCGCGACGGGAGTCGGCGGTCCGCTGGATCTCGTGCGCTCGAGCGTCGACGGCTGGCTCTACAAGCCCGGCGACCTCGGCGACCTGCGCGCGCGCGTCGCCGATCTCGTCGGCGACGAGGCGAAGCGCCGCGCCTTCGCGCGCGCCGCGCGCGGCGCCGTGCAGGGGCGCACGTGGGCGGCCCTGACGGGCGACCTCGTCGGACACTACGCGGATGCCATCGCCCTCCGCCGCATCGACGACAACCTCCTCCTGCGCGGCGGGCCGCGCCCGGCGGCCGTCGAGGCCACGCGCACACGGGGTCGCTGGACCCGCTTCGTCGCCCTCGGCGACTCGTTGACCGAGGGGCTGTGCGACGCGTCGCGCATGCCCTCGGGCCAGTTCCGCGGGTGGGCGGACCGCCTCGCGGAGCTCCTCGCGCACACGAGCGACGAGGGGCCTTTCCGTTACGCGAACCTCGCCGTGCGCAGCCGCCGCGTGCGGCACCTGATCGACGAGCAGATCCCCGCGGCCCTGGCCCTGCAGCCCGACCTCGTGTCGATCCTCATCGGTGCCAACGACCTCGTCGGGCCGGCCCCGGTGATTCCCGCCCTCGTGGCGGAGGTCGAGTCGGCGGTGCGCGCGGTACGTCGCACGGGCGCCGACGTCCTGCTCGTCACGACGTTCCTCCCTCGACGGCCGGCGGCTCGCATCTTCGCCCGCCGCTTCGCGGCCTACAACGTGCATCTGCGCCGCATCGCCGCGGACCAGGGCGCGATCCTGCTCGACCTGGAGGCCGCCGCCGAGATCGGGGAGCTGCCGCTGTGGGCCGACGATCTGGTGCACCTACGCTCGTCGGGGCACCGGCTCGTCGCCTACCGCGCGGCGGAGGCGCTCGGCGTTCCCGACGCACGAGCCCTGCTGGGCCTCGATGAGGCGCTCCACGCCGACGACGATGCCCCGCGCGGCGGATGGCTGACCCGTGACGCGCTGCCCTGGGTGTGGCGCCGAGTCCGCGGTCGCACCGCGGGTGACGGCATCCACGCGAAGCACGAGGGATACGTCGAGCTCCCCACCCGCGGCGATCGGGAGCGCACCCCCGCGTCGTGACGCACGCCGATGCCCGGGGCGGCTGCCCGGGAAGGACCCTGGGTTCGTCGAGGGGTCCGGTGGCTTCGACAGGTTCAACCACCTCGCGCGCGGAGGACTCTGAGCTCGTCGAAGGGTCCGTGATCGGCGCCCCGCGCCGAGCCGGCGCTCAGTACCAGCCGGTCTGCTCCGAGTGCGCCCATGCTCCGCAGGGAGAGCCGTAACGCGCGCTGATGTACGACAGTCCCCACGAGATCTGCGTCGCCGCGTTCGTGCGCCAATCCAGACCGGCGGATGCCATCTTCTCGCCCGGGAGCGCCTGGGGGATGCCGTACGCGCCGCTCCACGGATTGAGGGCGTCGGCGCGCCAGCCCGACTCGCGATTCCACAGCGAGACGAGGCAGGAGAACTGATCGTCGCCCCACCCGTAGGAACGGATCGCGCCGCGCGCATGGTCGCGGGCCTCGCCCGGGCTCATGATCGGGCCCGCGGGTGCCGTCGAGCCGCCGCCGGAGCCGCCCGACCCGCCGCCGTTCGAACCGCCTCCGCCGGAGCCGCTCCCGCCGCCCGAGCCTCCGCCGCTGCCGCCGGACCCGCCGCCCGAGCCGCTGCCGCCCGACCCGCCCCCGCCGGAGTTGCCGGACCCGCCGCCTGCTCCTCCCGACCCGCCACCGGACCCGCTGCCGCCGGAGCCGCCCGCTCCCGAGCCGCCGGATCCGCTCGATCCGGAGCCGCCACCGGTCGCGCCGCCGGCCTCGGCGGCGTCGCGTGCGGCCTTCTCGCGTTCACGGGCTGCGCGCTCCTGGGCTGCGGTGGTCTCTTTCAGGGCGGCGAGTTGCGCGTACAGCTCGTCCAGTCGCGACTGCGCCGCCGCGACACCGGCCGCTTCGGCATCCGCTTCCCCGCGGGCCGCGGCCGCCGTGGTCTCCGCTTCGGCCGCGAGCCGAGCCGCTTCGGTGCGCGCCGCCTCGGCCTGCGTGCGGAGTGACGTCGCGACGTCGGCGGCCGATCGGGCGTCGCCCGCGGTGCGCGCGCTGACGGAGGTGACGTGGTCGAGGAGACCGAGCCGCTGCAGCAGCGAATCGGGATCCGCCTCGGTGAGCAGCTGAGCGACCAGAGGCCCGGCGCCGACCGTCCGATAGAGGCGGGCGGCGCTGGCCCCCGCGCGGCTGCTCGCCTGCGACAGGGCGGCATCGGCCGCCGTACTCTGCTCGGTCAGGGTCTGAGCGCGCGCGGACGTCGTGTCCGCGAGACGGCGCGTGCGCTCGGCGGCGGCGGACGCGTCCAGCGCGCGACGGGAGGCGGACGCTGCCGCCGCCTCCGCGGCATCCAGCTGGTCCTTCAGCGCCGCCACGGCCGACTCGTCGACAGCGGCGGGACGTGTGCTCGTCGCGGTCGACGCGACCGAGGCGGAGGCGGAAATCGGCAGGAAGGTCGCGCCGACGACCAGGCACGCGGCGAGCGTGTGACTGGTGAGACGCGTGAGACCCATGAGGTCACGCTAGAGCACGAAGGCGTGGCGCGGCCACCCCGGGGCGGTCGTCGCTGGTAGGGTGAAGCCCGAATGCCGTCTTGGCATCCGCTCAACTACATATGAGCTCACGGAGCAGGCCGGCAGACGCTGGTCCCCTGTGGTGGACTCCCCGTCGGAACGCCGGGTGGTCGTCTACTGGTGGCCAGTCGCCGGGACTTCCGGGTCGATTCGTCGGCGCGCCCTTTCTGCCTGTTCCTGCTCCTTCGCATGTCAGCTCGTCGCCCACACGGGGCGGCGAGCCTAAACAAAGAAGGAGGGACCTCTTGGAAGGTCCAGAAATCACCGCCGCCGAGGCCGTTCTCGACAACGGCCGCTTCGGCACCCGTACCATCCGTTTCGAGACCGGACGCCTCGCCCAGCAGGCCCAGGGCGCCGTCGCCGCCTACCTCGACGAGGAGACGATGCTCCTGTCGGCCACCAGTGCCGGCAAGCACCCCCGTGAGGGCTTCGACTTCTTCCCGCTGACCGTCGACGTCGAAGAGCGTTCGTACGCCGCAGGAAAGATCCCCGGCTCGTTCTTCCGTCGCGAGGGTCGCCCCTCGACCGAGGCCATCCTCGTGTGCCGCCTCATCGACCGCCCGCTGCGCCCGTCGTTCGTCGACGGCCTGCGCAACGAGGTCCAGATCGTCGTCACCGTGCTGTCGATCGCACCCGGCGAGTTCTACGACGCCCTCGCCATCAACGCGGCATCCATGTCGACCCAGATCTCGGGTCTGCCGTTCTCGGGCCCCATCGCGGGTGTGCGCCTGGCGCTCATCCCGGGCCAGGGCGAGCACGCCGACCAGTGGGTCGCATTCCCCACCGTCACCCAGCTCGAGGACGCCGTGTTCGACCTCATCGTCGCGGGCCGCGTGCTCGACGACGGCGACGTCGCCATCATGATGGTGGAGGCCGAGGCCACCGAGGGCAGCTGGAACATGATCAAGGGCGGTGCGACCAAGCCCAACGAGCAGGTCGTCGCCGAGGGTCTCGAGGCCGCGAAGCCGTTCCTGCGCCAGCTCGTCGACGCGCAGAACGAGGTCGCTCGCACCGCGTCGAAGGAGATCCAGTCGTTCCCCGTCTTCCCGGCCTACAGCCAGGAGACCTACGACTTCGTCGCCGGTCGCGCCTACGACCGTCTGGTGCCGGTGTACCAGATCGCCGACAAGCAGGAGCGTCAGAACGCCGACGACGAGGTCAAGACCTCGGTCAAGGAGCAGCTGCTCGCCGCCGTCGAGTCGGGCGAGCTGCCCGCTGTCGCGACGCTGGAGTTCAACGCCGCGTACAAGTCGGTCACCAAGACGATCGTCCGCGGTCGCATCCTCGCCGAGGGCGTCCGTATGGACGGCCGTGGCCTGGCCGACATCCGCCCGCTCGACGCCGAGGTGCAGGTCATCCCGCGCGTCCACGGCTCGGCGATCTTCCAGCGCGGCGAGACCCAGATCCTGGGCGTCACCACGCTGAACATGCTCAAGATGGAGCAGCAGATCGACTCGCTCTCGCCCATCACGAGCAAGCGCTACCTGCACCACTACAACTTCCCGCCGTACTCGACCGGTGAGACCGGTCGCGTGGGGTCGCCGAAGCGTCGCGAGATCGGCCACGGCTTCCTGGCCGAGCGCGCGCTCGTGCCGGTGCTGCCCAGCCGCGAGGAGTTCCCCTACGCGATCCGTCAGGTGTCCGAGGCCCTCGGCTCGAACGGTTCGACGTCGATGGGCTCTGTCTGCGCCTCGACCCTGTCGCTGCTGAACGCGGGTGTGCCCCTTCGCGCTCCCGTCGCCGGTATCGCCATGGGTCTGGTGACCGACGAGGTCGACGGACAGACCCGCTACGCCGCGCTGACCGACATCCTCGGCGCCGAAGACGCCCTCGGCGACATGGACTTCAAGGTCGCAGGTACCTCCGAGTTCATCACCGCTATCCAGCTCGACACCAAGCTCGACGGCATCCCGTCGTCGGTGCTGGCCGCCGCCCTCACCCAGGCGAAGGAGGCTCGTCTGACGATCCTCAACGTCCTGAACGCCGCGATCGACGCTCCCGACGAGATGGCGCCCACCGCGCCCCGCGTCATCAGCGTGCAGATCCCGGTCGACAAGATCGGTGAGCTCATCGGCCCCAAGGGCAAGACGATCAACGCCATCCAGGATGAGACCGGCGCGCAGATCTCCATCGAGGAGGACGGCACCGTCTACATCGGCGCGACCGACGGCCCCTCGGCCGAGGCTGCCCGTGCCCAGGTGAACGCGATCGCCAACCCGACCAACCCCGAGGTGGGCGAGCAGTTCCTCGGAACGGTCGTGAAGATCGCGACCTTCGGTGCGTTCGTCTCGCTGCTCCCCGGCAAGGACGGCCTGCTGCACGTCAGCGAGGTCCGCAAGCTCGCCGGTGGCAAGCGCGTCGAGAACGTCGAAGACGTGCTCTCGGTCGGCCGCAAGATCCTCGTGCGCATCACGAAGATCGACGACCGCGGCAAGCTCTCGCTCGAGCCCGTGCTCGACGAGGAGGCCACCACGCCCGAGCCCGCCGACACGCAGAGCTCGGCCGCCGCGAGCGAGGGCCCCGAGGCTCCCGCCGAAGGCTGATCGCGCGATCACCGGATGCCCGTCCCGCTCGATGCGGGGCGGGCATCCGTCGTGTGACGCAAGTGGTCAGCGGGGCTCATGTGACAGCGCCGCGCGCAAGCGTTACGCAATGTTTATCGCCGGGCCGGGTGAAACCGCAGCCTCGTCAGGGCGAACGCATACGCTCGAAGAACGTCGGGGGGCGAGGGCGTGCGGCATATCCGCACCGGTTCCCGGCGCGAGAGGGGATCTCACCATGAGCGGCTCGGGCGTCGACGAGACGGCCTCGCCGCGCCTGCGTCGGGATCGCGCTCCGCACCCGTCCGCCCCCATCACCCTGCAGGGGCCGGGCCTCGGCTCCCACGTGCGCGTCCCCCTCGGCGAGACCGGCTTCGACGTCTTCCCGCTCTTCCTCGGCGGCGGGGAGTTCGGCTGGAACGTCGACGCCGGCGCCAGCCACGAGATCCTCGACGCCTACGTCGAGCTCGGTGGCAACGCCGTGCACACCGCCGACAGCTACGCGGCCGGCCGCAGCGAGTACATCATCGGCGCGTGGATGCGGTCGCGCCGCCTTCGCGATGACACCGTCCTGACCGTGCGGGTGGGCGGTCATCCCGACAACCCCGGTCTCGACTCCGTGAACCTCGTGCGGGCGGTCGAGGCGTCGCTCACGCGCCTGGGCACCGATCGCATCGACGTCCTCTCGCTCGACGCCGCCCGTGGCGACACGGCGATGCTGGAGGACACCCTCGCCACGAGCGAGTGGCTGGTCGACTCCGGCAAGGTGCGCGCGATCGGCGCCCACGGATACACCGCCGCCCAGCTCGTGGAGGCGCGCATCCTGTCGTCGGCGGGGTATCCCCGCATCACGGTGCTCGACGTGCCGTACAACGTGCTGCGGCGCTCGGAATTCGACGGAGATGTGCGTCTGATCGCGTCCGCCCAGAACATGGCGGTGACCCCGTCGCATCCTCTCGCTCACGGTTTCCTCGCGGGCGAGACGCGCACGCGCGGTCAGTCGACGCAGTCGGTGCGCGGCTCCCAGGTCGCGGCCCACCTGAACCGGCGCGGCTCGCGGGTCCTGCGCGCGCTCGACACCGTCGGCAACGAACTCGGCATCCCGGATGCGGCGGTGGCGGTGGCATGGCTGCTCGCGCAGAAGATCATCACCGCGCCCATCGTCAACGCCTTCGCTCCGCGCCACGTGGTGGAATGCATGCGCGCCGTGGGCGTGCGGCTCAGCCGCTCCCAGCTGTCGGACATCGCGCGCGCCGCCGAGTGAGGGCCGCCCCCACCGGGGCGTGACGTAGGCTGGGAGGACCGGCCGGGGGACGGCAGATCGACAACGGGGTGAGCTGACGTGACGCACTACATCTACCTGGTGCGCCATGGCGAGCACCAGGATGCCGAGCATGGCCTCTCCGACGGCCCCCTGTCGCCGCGCGGCCAGCGTCAGGCGGCGTTGCTCGCCGATCGGCTGTCGGGTCTTCCCCTCGACGCGGTGTGGCACTCGCCCCTCGAGCGCGCCGCGCAGACCGCGCGCGCCGTCGCCGACCGCCTCCCGTCGGTCTCGCCGGAGTCGTCGGCGCTGCTGTTCGACTGCGTCCCCACCGGAATGACGCCCGAGACCCCGGCCGCGTACGAGCCGTTCTTCGGCTCGGTGACCGAGGCCGAGATCGACGCGGGACGCGCGCAGATGGCCGACGCGACCGCCGAGTTCCTCGCCCGCAAGGCGGGGGAGGTGCACGAGCTGGTGATCACCCACAACTTCGTCATCTCGTGGTTCGTCCGCGAGGTGCTGCAGGCTCCCGATTGGCGTTGGATGACGATCAACCAGGCGTACTGCGGACTCACGGTCATCGCGCAGAAGAAGGGCCGCCCCTGGACGCTGCTGTCGCACAACGACCTGGCGCACCTGCCGGTCGAACTGCGCACGGGACTGGTCGACCCGCTGCCGGTCTGACCAGGCTGCCAGTCCGATCGGGCCGCCCATCGGATCGGGCTGCCGCGGACCAGACGGCCGGTCTGATCCGGCTGTCGGTCCACCCCGCCGCCGGTGCGCTGCCGGCGGCACTCCGCTCCGGATGCCGCTCGCGCGGCGCGTCTGTGGACAGTGCCCGACCCGCGACGGCGCCGACGCCTAGGCTGGTGGCATGACCACACGCGTTGCCATCGTGGGCGGAACCGGCAAGCTCGGCGGAGTCATCCGCGAGGTCGTCGAGGCCGAGGACGGATACGAGGTCGCCGCCGTGCTCGGCTCCCAGTCCGATCTCGCCGAGCTCGACGGAGCCGACCTCGTGGTCGACGCTTCGACGCCCGCGGTGTCCATCGACGTCGTCCGCGCCGCCATCGACCGCGGACTCAACGTGCTCGTGGGCACCTCGGGGTGGTCGAACGAGCGCATCGCCCTCGTCCGCCCCCTCGCGGAGGCGGCCGGGACGGGTGTCGTCTTCATCCCCAACTTCTCGCTCGGGTCGGTCATCGGCAGTGCCCTGGCGGCCGCCGCGGCCCCGTTCTTCCCGTCGATCGAGATCGTCGAGGCCCACCGTGACACGAAGGTCGATTCGCCCAGCGGCACCGCGGTGCGCACGGCCGAGCTCATCGCCGCGGCCCGCGCCGACGTCGGTCCCGTCGAGTCACCGCACGTCGACCAGCGTGCTCGGGGCCAGCGCGTGGCATCCGTTCCGATCCACTCGCTTCGACGTCCCGGCGTGATCGCCCGCCAGGAGACTGTGCTCTCGGGCGCGGGAGAGTCGCTCACCATCGTGCACGACACGATCGACCCGACCACGGCATACGGGCCGGGGGTCCGCATCGCCCTCGCGGCGGCTCGCGAGGCGCGCGGCGTGACCATCGGTCTCGACAGCTTCATCGACATCGGCGTGCGCACGCGGCCGGTCGAGACCGGCGCCCCGGTGTCGGACGGCGACGTGTCGGGTCAGGTCGCGAGCGCGACGAGCGCATGAGGGTCCGCATCGCCGTCGCCGTCATGACGGTGCTGCTCCTGCTCTACGTCGTCCTGGCGGGGCAACGGGCGCTCGTCCTGCTCGCCAGCGGCGAGACGGTCGGCGTGGTCATGGGCATCGCCCTTCTCGTCCTGCCGTTGCTCGCCCTCTGGGCCATCGGGCGCGAGCTGTGGTTCGGTGTGCGCGCGCAGCAGATCGGCGAGAGGCTCGACGCCGAGGGCGGACTCCCCGACGAAGACCTGCCCGTGCGGCCGAGCGGGCGCGTCGAACGCGCCGACGGCGACGCCCTGTTTCCCCGCTATCGCGCCGAGGTCGAGGCTGATCCCGCCGACTGGCGCGCGCGCTACCGTCTCGCTCTGGCTTACGACGCCGCGGGCGACCGTCGGCGTGCGCGCGAAGCCGTGCGCACCGCGATCCGTCTCGAGGCGGCGGAGCGACGCGGGCGCTGAGTCCGCGCGGTCGCCGCTCCGCCGTCGCTCCTCAGTCGGCCGCGGGGACGGCGGAGGCGACCGCGTCCTCGACCGTTCGGTGCGTGAAAGAGAAGGCCGTGTCGTTCAGGACCGTCGGCTTCACGTCGGCGTCGGAGGTGAGGAGGGCCTCGGTGGCATCCGTCCCGAGAGCGAGCTTGACGCCCCAGATCGGCGCGCGCAGCACGTACGGGCGGTTCATGCGCCGCGCCAGGGCGAAGCCGAGGTCGTTCGCCGTCGCCCGGGTCGGGCCCGTCAGGTTGACGGGGCCGTCGATCTCGGAGTCGATCACGTGACGGATGGCGCGCACCTCGTCGTCGAGCGAGATCCACGGCCACACCTGGGTCCCGCGTCCGATGGGCCCTGAGATGCCGAGCTTGGTGAGGAGCAGCAGGGGCTTCAGGACGCCCTGCTCGTGCACGACGGGGGCCGTGCGCAGCAGGGCGACGCGCGCCTTGTCACCCGCGTCCCGGGCGGCGGACTCCCACTCCACGCAGATGTCGGCGAGAAGGCCCGTGCCGCGGGGCGAGCCCTCGGTGAGCTCGACGCGCGGCTGCGAGCCGTAGAAGCCGGTCGCGCTCGCGTTCACGAGCGCCGGGGCATCATCGCCGAGAGCGCGGACGGCGGCGGCCAGCGTGCGCGTCGGCGTCACCCGCGACCACAGCAGCGTCGACTTGTACGACGGGGTCCACGGGAAACGGCCGATCGAGGCACCGTTCAGACACACCACCGCGTCGGCCCCGGCGATGACCTCGGGGTCGAGAGGAGTGGCATCGTGAAGCCACTGCCGCTCGTGCGGGGCCGAGGGGGCGTGGCGCACCAGCGAGGTGACCTCGACGCCGTCGCTTCGCAGGGAGTCGAGAAGCGCCGAGCCGATGAGGCCCGACGCGCCGGCGATGACGACGCGTCGGGCCGGGGTCTCAGGCAAGCGTCGCCTCGAGGGTGATGTCGATACCGGCGAGGGCCTGCGACACGGGGCAGTTCGCCTTCGCGTCGGCCGCGATCTTCTGGAACGTGGCGTCGTCGAGGTCGGGCACGACGGCGTTGACGTTGAGGTGGCTGCCGGTGATACCGGTGCCGGGCTTGAAGGTGATGGATGCCGTGGTGTCGACCGACGTCGGCGGGGTGCCGTTGTCGGCGAGGGCGTTGGACAACGCCATGCTGAAGCATGCCGAGTGGGCGCCCGCGAGCAGCTCCTCGGGCGTGGTGACCGAGCTCGAGCCTTCGCTGCGCGCCTTCCAGTTCACGTCGAACGTACCGATGCCTGACGAGGTGAACGTGACCTCGCCCGATCCCTCGAACAGGCTGCCTTTCCAGGCGGTGGTGGCTTCGCTCGTGACGGCCATGGGGAACCTCCGTTGATCCGGCGCGATCGGGGGTGACCGCGACGCGGCCAGCCTAACGAGGGGTTCCGACGCTGCGCGGGACTTGACAGCCCCGTCTCACGGACCGCTCAGGCAGTGGTGGGTCCGCGGCGGCCGAGCAGTCCCGCGCGCTGCAGGACGAGGTAGAGCTGACAGCCGAGGCACAGTCCGAAGACGGCGTTCAGGAACGCGGCGACGAAGGCCATCGCCGCCGCGACCGGCAGCGCCCAGGGCACTCCGGCCAGGTGCAGCAGCAGACCCACGGCCGTCACGAACAGTCCCACGCCCTGCGCGAAGCGCGGCGGGCGCGGGTCCTCGAACTCGGTGGGGGGAGCGAGGCGCGGCTGAACGACCCGGCGGTACAGCACGCTCCACGGCGCCGTGCGCGGAGCGGCGACGCCCCACACGAACAGGAGGGCGACCACGAGCAGGAGCAGGAAGCCGGGGTCGGACGCACGCTCGAGCACCGACGCCTGCCCAACCGCGGGGTACGAGGGGGAGAAGCTGTCTCCCGTCAGGGGCTGATACGCGGTGAACCCCGGGGCGGCGCGCGTGGAGATACCGACGAGGCTCAGCAGCGTCGCGACCAGCAGCAGAACGGCGGTGACGGATGCCGCGAACCGCGGGCCGCGGGCATCGATGCGCGAGATGTCAGGCACGGGCCGTCTCCTTCTTCAGGGTGTCGAGTTCGAGCTCGACGACCGACCGGCCGGGCGTTCCGCCGAAGCGCGTGCGCACGACCCCGCGACGATCGAGCACGAGCGTCGTGGGCGTCTGCAGCACCCGGAAGTGCTGCGCGATGTCGGGGCGGTGCGTGAGGTCGACGTCGAGATGACGGACGCCGTCGCGGGCATCGGCGACCTCGCTGAGCATCCGGTGGACCCCGGGGCAGCGCGCGCACATCTCGGTGCTGAACTGCAGGAGGGTCGCCTCCTCGCCCAGGCCGTCGGCGCCGAGACGGCGCGGGTCGACGACCTCGGCCGAGTCGATGGCGCGTGCGCGGCCGTCGCGGCGGCGCCAGAGGAGTCCCGCGGCCGTCGCCACGACGACGAGAGCCGCGACAGAGATCAGGGCGATGGTCAGGTCCACGACGCACAACGGTAGTGCGCCGTGACGGGCCGCGGGCCGATGAGTCCTCGCATGACGCACCCGCTCAGCGTTCTCACGGCCGGGACTCTGCGGCATCCCCCTCCTCCCCAGGCCCGGCCGCCGCGGGGCGGGTGTGGACGATCGGCGTGACGGGGGCGCACGCGGGTATCGTGAAGCGCGTGACCGCCGACACCTCGACGCCCTACGAAGACCTGCTCCGCGACGTCCTCGAGCAGGGCGTGCACAAGTCCGATCGCACCGGTACGGGCACCACGAGCGTGTTCGGCCGGCAGATCCGGTTCGACCTCGCCGAGGGGTTCCCTCTGGTGACGACCAAGCGCGTGCATCTCAAGTCGATCGTCTACGAGCTGCTGTGGTTCCTCCGTGGTGAGTCGAACGTGTCGTGGCTGCGGGAGAACGGCGTCACGATCTGGGACGAGTGGGCCGACGCCGACGGCGAGCTGGGGCCCGTCTACGGCGTGCAGTGGCGCTCCTGGCCGACCGCCGACGGCGGCACCATCGACCAGATCGCCCAGGTCGTCGAGCAGATCCGTCGCGATCCCGACTCGCGTCGCCTGATCGTGTCGGCGTGGAACCCCGCCGACATCCCCGACATGGCGCTCGCGCCGTGCCACGCGCTCTTCCAGTTCTACGTGGCCGACGGCAAGCTGTCGTGTCAGCTGTACCAGCGCAGCGCCGACATGTTCCTCGGTGTCCCCTTCAACATCGCGTCCTACGCGCTGCTGACGCTGATGATCGCGCAGCAGACGGGCCTCGAGCCGGGCGAGTTCGTGTGGACCGGCGGTGACTGCCACGTCTACGACAACCACCGCGCGCAGGTCGCCGAGCAGCTCACGCGCGAGGCGTACCCCGCCCCGACGCTGCGCTTCGCGCGCACCCCCGACTCGATCTTCGACTACTCCTACGACGACATCGTCGTCGAGGGGTATCAGCACCACCCCGCCATCCGCGCGGCCGTCGCCGTATGACCTCGGTCGGTCTCGTCTGGGCCGAAGCCCATGACGGCATCATCGGCGCCGAGGGCGGGATGCCGTGGCACGTCCCCGAAGACATGGCGCACTTCCGCGAGGTCACGGGCTCGCACGATGTGATCATGGGGCGTCGCACGTGGGAGTCCCTCCCGCCGCGATTCCGCCCCCTCCCGGGGCGGCGCAACATCGTGGTGACCCGCTCCGACGCGTGGACCGCTGAGGGGGCCGAGCGAGCAGGATCGCTCGACGAGGCCCTCGCGGCGGCCCGCGGAGCCGAGGTCTGGGTGATCGGCGGAGGCATGCTGTACGCCGAAGCCGTCGACCGCGCCGACGTCCTCGAGGTGACGCGTCTCGACCTCGCGGCCGACGGCGACACCCGCGCTCCGTCGACGCGGGGGTGGTCGCGGGTCGCCGCCGACCCCGCCGAGGGATGGCACACCTCGCGCAGCGGCATCCGGTATCGCTTCGAGACGTACCACCGGGGAGACTGAGATGACGCGCACCGCGGTGATCACGGGGGCGAGTTCGGGCCTCGGCGCCGAGTTCGCCCGGCAGCTCGCCGCGCGCGGCGCCGACCTGGTTCTCGTCGCCCGCGACGCAGCCGCCCTGGAGGCCGTCGCCGCCGAGGTGCGCGATCGTCACGGCGTCGCGGTCGAGGTCCTCAGCGCCGACCTCCTCGAGCCCGACGCTCTTTCGCGCGTCGAGGAGCGCCTCCTGGTCGGCGACGTGGCCGTGCTCGTGAACAACGCGGGATTCGGGCTCGACCTCGCCTTCGAAGAGAACGACGTCGACGCCGAGGTGCGCCACCTGCGACTGCACGTGGAGGCCGCCATGCGGCTCACGCACGCAGCGCTGCCCCCGATGCTCTCGCGGGGGAGCGGCCGCATCGTCAACGTGGCCTCCGTCGCCGGGTTCGTGCCGCGCGGAACCTATGGCGCCGCGAAAGGGTGGCTCATCTCGTTCAGCCGCTGGGCGAACGTCGTCTACCGTCCACGGGGCGTGACGGTGACGGCGGTCTGTCCGGGCTTCGTGCACACGAACTTCCACGAGCGCCTCGGCCTCCCTCCGGGGCAGGAGGGCGTGCCCGATCGCATGTGGCTCGACGCGGCCACCGTGGTGCGCGAGGGACTGCGCGACGCCGCACGGGGGCGCTCGGTGTCGGTGCCGTCGTGGCGGTACAAGCTCCTGGTCGCCGGGTCGCGCCTGCTGCCCGACGCGGTGGTCGTGCGCGCGGCGTCACGCGGGCGCTGATCCCCTTCGCGTCTCAGCGGAACCGACCCAACCGGATCCCGGCGAAGGCGAGGGCGGCGATCGTCTCCCCGTCGGTGATGCCGCCGCCCGCGATCAGCGCGAGCGCCTCGGCGAACGGGATCCACCGCACGGCGTCGATGCCCTCCTCGCTCTGCGAGGCCGTGGCATCCGTCATCGACAGGCCGCGCGCGAGGAAGACGTGCTCGGGGGCCTCGGCGATGCCGTTCAGGGCGTTCATCGCTCCCAGATCGTGCCACTCGGATGCCGTCACCCCGGCCTCCTCGAGCAGCTCACGTCGCGCCGCGAGGAGCGGATCCTCTCCGTCGGACCCGCCCGCGGGGATCTCGAGCGAACGACCCGTCGTGTACCTCTCGAGCTCGACGAAGCAGACGCGCTCGTCGTCATCGAGCGCGACGACGAACACCGCGGGGTTCTGCATACGCACCACCCCGTAGATGCCGTCGCCGTGCGGGCCGGTCACGTCATCCTCGCGGACGTTGATCCAGGGATTCTCGTACACGGTGCGCGTCGCGCGGGTCGTCCAGGCCATGCGCTCACCCTAGGACGCCCTCGCCGTCACGCATTGTTCACACCGACTGCGGGGGAGGCCGGGGGAGGACGCCGCCGAACCGATAACCTGGGATCATGACGCACTCCGGCAATCCCTTCGGTCAGGTGCTCGTCGCGCTCATCACTCCGATGACCGCCGACGGCGAAGTCGATTGGCCCGCCACCGAGAAGCACATCGACGACGTCATCACCGCCGGGGCCGACGGCATCGTCGTCACCGGCACCACGGGCGAGACCTCGACGCTCACCGACCCTGAGAAGCTGCGTCTGGTCGAGGTCGGCAAGAGCGTGTCGGCCGGTCGCGCCAAGATCATCACGGGCGGCGGCTCGAACGAGACCGCGCACGCGATCGAGCTCTACAAGGCCAGCGAGAAGGCCGGCGCCGACGGCATCATGATCGTCACGCCGTACTACAACAAGCCCACGCAGGCCGGCATCCTGACGCACTTCCGTCTCGTCGCCGACGCGACCGACCTGCCGGTCATCCTCTACGACATCCCCGGCCGCACGGGTGTGCCCATCAAGTACGAGACGATCCTGCGCCTCGCGAAGCACCCCAACATCCTCGCGATCAAAGACGCCAAGGGCGACTTCAGCGAGGTCAGCCGGGTGCTGAACCAGACCGACCTGATGTACTTCTCGGGCGACGACGCCAACGTCCTCCCGCACCTCTCGATCGGCGCGTCCGGCCTCATCGGTGTCACGGCGAACATCGCCGCCGCGCCCTACCGGACGATCGTGGATGCCGTGAACGCGGGCGATCTGGCGTCCGCCACCGCTGCGCACAAAGGCCTCGAACCGCTCGTCCGCGCCGTCATGACGCACGTACCGGGCACGGTCGCGGCGAAGTACATCCTGCACGGCCTCGGCCGCATCGGCAGCCCCCGGGTCCGCCTGCCCCTCGTCGGGCCGGAGGAGTGGGAAGCCGCCGTCATCGAAGACGAGTTGGCCCTCGTGAAGAACGTGGCCGGCGCCGACTTCTCCAACTTCCGCCCCGACCGCAACGCGGCCGCCGGCGGCGCGCTGCCGAAGGTGCACGGCACCACGAGATAAGCATCGGCGTCCGCCGAACCGCGGCCAGGGACGCCACACAGAGGGATGCCGCACGGCGGCATCCGAGGAGGCACATATGCCCACTACCCCGTTCGATCCGCCCGCGCTCGCCGCGGGCACCCTCCGCGTCATCCCGCTCGGCGGCCTCGGCGAAGTCGGTCGCAACATGACCGTTTTCGAGTACGACGGCAAGCTGCTCGTCGTCGACTGCGGCGTGCTCTTCCCCGAGGAGCACCAGCCCGGCGTCGACCTGATCCTGCCCGATTTCGAGCCCATCCGGCACCGTCTCGACGACATCGTCGGCGTCGTGCTGACCCACGGCCACGAGGACCACATCGGCGCCGTCCCCTACCTGCTCAAGCTCAAGGGCGACATCCCCCTCATCGGCTCGGGGCTCACCCTCGCTCTCATCGAGGCGAAGTTGAAAGAGCACCGCATCCGCCCGTACACCCTCACGGTGGCGGAGGGGCAGCGCGAGCAGGTCGGTCCGTTCGATCTCGAGTTCGTCGCGGTCAACCACTCGATCCCCGACGCCCTCGCCGTCGCGATCCGCACCCCTGCGGGTCTCGTTCTCGCCACGGGCGACTTCAAGATGGATCAGCTGCCGCTCGACGGTCGCATCACCGATCTCCGTGCGTTCGCGCGTCTCGGCGAGGAGGGCGTCGACCTGTTCCTCGTCGACTCCACCAACGCCGACGTGCCCGGGTTCACGCCCACGGAGCGCGGCATCGGCCCCGTGCTCGACCAGGTGATCGCCAAGGCGCCTCGCCGTGTCGTCGTCGCGAGCTTCTCCAGCCACGTGCACCGGGTGCAGCAGGTGCTCGACGCCGCCCACGCGAACGGTCGCCGTGTGGCGCTGCTCGGGCGTAGCATGGTGCGCAACATGGGGATCGCGGCCGACCTCGGCTACCTGAACGTGCCGGACGGCGTGCTCATCGACTACAAGAAGGCGCGCGACCTGCCCGACGACAAGATCGTCTACATGTCGACCGGGTCGCAGGGCGAGCCGATGGCCGTCCTCAGCCGCATGGCCAACCTGGATCACGCGATCGAACCCGGCGAGGGCGACACGATCATCCTGGCATCCAGCCAGATCCCCGGGAACGAGAACGCGATCTACCGCGTCATCGACGGGCTGACGAAGCTCGGTGCGACCGTGGTGCACAAGGGCAATGCCAAGGTGCACGTCTCGGGTCACGCCGCGGCGGGCGAGCTGCTGTACTGCTACAACATCCTCAAGCCCAAGAACGTCCTCCCCGTGCACGGCGAGTACCGCCACCTGATGGCGAACGCCAAGCTCGCTCGCGAGACCGGCATCCCCGAGAAGAACACCATCCTCGGCGAGAACGGCACGGTCGTCGATCTGCGCGACGGCGTGGCCGAGGTCGTGGGCCAGGTCGACATCGGCTTCGTGTACGTCGACGGGTCATCGGTGGGCGAGATCACGGATGCCGACCTGAAGGACCGACGCATCCTCGGCGAGGAGGGCTTCATCTCGGTCATCGTCGTCGTCGATTCCGCGACCGGCAAGATCGTGTCGGGACCCGAGATCCATGCCCGCGGCGTCGCGGAGGACGACAAGGTCTTCGACAGCGTGAAGCCGAAGATCGCGGCGGCACTGGCCGAGGCGGCGAAGTCGGGGGTCCGCGACAACCACGCGTTGTCCCAGGTCGTGCGTCGCACGATCGGACGCTGGGTCAACCAGTCGCTTCGTCGTCGGCCCATGATCGTACCGATGGTCATCGAGGCCTGAGCAGCCGAGCAGAGCGGAGCGCCGCGGGGATCCCCCCGCGGCGCTCCGTCGTTCCCGGGTTCCGTCTGCGATCACTCCGTGAGGCGAGGCGGGCCTGTTCGGGGCGCCCGGGCGGTCGGCGTGGTCACGCGGGTATGCCCTCGCTCGCTATCATGCGGGCATGCCCGGTCTCCCGATCCGTGCGGCTGTCCGTTCCGACGGCGCCTTCCTCGCCGATATGACCGTCGAGGCCGCCAACTGGCGCGCCGGTGGTGCCCGCCCCCGTCACGAGGTGCTGAGCAGTCCGGACCATCGCCGATACATCGCCGGGTGGCTGCGGCCGGGCGACGCGGGCTTCGTCGCCGAATCGCCGACGGGGGAGCCGATCGGCGCCGCCTGGTATCGGATGTTCCCGCGCGACGAGCCCGGATTCGCCTGGATCGGAACGGGCGTGCCCGAGCTGATCATCGGCGTGCGGCCCGTCTGGCGGTCTCACGGAACGGGACGAGCCCTGCTGCAGCACCTCGTGGACCACGCTCGCGGCGAGGGGTATGCGCGCCTCAGCCTCAGCGTGGAGCGCGACAACTTCGCCGTGTCGCTGTACCGCTCGGAGGCGTTCGCCGTCGTGCGGCGGGGGATCGGCCGCGACGTCATGGTCAAGCGCCTGCGCTGAACCCCGCGTCGGTACCTGCGAATGTCAGGGGTCGCGCCTACCGTGGAGGCATGGCTCGTACCTCGTCCCCGTCCGGCGGTCGCGCCCCCGCGAAGGGGTCGTCGCGATCGAAAGCCTCGGCGCCCGCGCCGAAGCGCTACGTCGACGAGCCCGAGAAGCCTCCCGTCGCCGCCCGCGCGTGGATGGCGGTCGCCCACGGCGTCGGCGGGATGTTCCGGGCGTTCGGCCCCGAGAACCTGGAGCGCGATCAGCGACGCGACGGCTTCCCGTTCTTCCTGGTCGTGCTCGCCGTCCTCGGTGCGGTCGTCGAGTGGTTCTTCATCGGCACGGAGGCCGCTGCCCTCATCAGCGCCTACAGCTTCGGCGCGCTCTTCGGCCGCGTCGCGTTCGTGCTCCCCGTCCTGCTCCTGCTGCTGGCGGGCTGGCTCTTCCGGCATCCCGCATCCGTCCACGACAACGGCCGCGTCGGCATCGGATTCGGGCTGTTCATCGTCACGCTCGCCGGCTTCTGTCACGTCGCCGGTGGTCGTCCCGTGCCGAGCGAAGGCGGACTGCCCGCCCTCAGCCCGGCGGGCGGCATCGCGGGCTGGATCGTGGGGGAGCCCCTGGCCTTCGCGCTCACCGACGTGGGCGCCTACATCGCGCTCTCCCTGGTGGCAGTGCTCAGCGTGCTGATCCTCACCAAGACGCCCCCCAACCGCATCGGACGTCGGCTCGGCGATCTCTACGCCTGGATGTTCGGGGTCGAGCGCTCCGAGCAGAGCGATGCCACCACGAAGGTCCTCGCCGTCGACGACGCCGACGACGAGCCCGCCGAGAAGTCGCTGCCCTGGTGGCGACGCAACAGGTCTGGCCGCGAAGAGGACGCCGACGGTTCCCTCGGCTCCGACGACCTCACGACCCTGCTCTCGCCCGGAACGACGCAGGGTGGTTTCGAGTCGGCGATGGTCGAGCCGGAGCCCGTCGCGCCCCGTGCGAAGGCGCCGACCCCGCCGCCGGTCCCGCCCGCGCCCGATGCCCTCACCGAGGTCTTCGACGCGAGCGCTCTCGCCGGTGCCGTATCCGGCCGCGGTCTGCACGACGACTCGTCGATCGATCTGGGCGACGACGACGATCTGCCGGGCATCTCGGGGCTCGGCGGCGACAGTGCCGGTGCGCCGCCCGCCGCGAACTACCGTCTGCCCGCCGTGACGGCGCTCGCGACCGGGACGCCCCCCAAGGCCCGCTCCGCGGCGAACGACGCGGTGGTCGCCGCCATCGAAAGCGTGATGGAGCAGTTCAAGGTCGACGCGCGGGTGACCGGGTTCTCGCGCGGTCCGACCGTCACGCAGTACGAGATCGAGGTCGGGCCCGGGGTGAAGGTCGAGCGCATCACCGCGCTGACCAACAACATCGCCTACGCCGTCGCCTCCAACGAGGTCCGCATCCTCGCCCCGATCCCCGGCAAGAGCGCGATCGGCGTCGAGATCCCAAACGCCGACCGCGAGATCGTGACGCTCGGCGACATCCTCCGATCGGATGCCGCGACCTCGTCGACGCATCCCATGACCATCGGCGTGGGCAAAGACGTCGGCGGCGGCTTCGTCGTGGCCAACCTGGCCAAGATGCCCCACCTTCTGGTCGCCGGATCGACGGGTTCGGGCAAGTCGAGCTTCGTCAACTCGATGATCACCAGCCTCCTGATGCGCGCCAAGCCGTCCGACGTGCGCATGGTGCTCATCGACCCCAAGCGCGTCGAGTTGACGTCCTACGCGGGGGTGCCCCACCTCATCACGCCGATCATCACGAACCCCAAGAAGGCCGCCGAAGCGCTGCAGTGGGTCGTGAAGGAGATGGACATGCGGTACGACGACCTCGCGTCGTTCGGCTTCCGTCACATCGACGACTTCAACAAGGCGGTCGTCGCGGGGGAGATCCAGCTGCCGGCCGGGAGCGAGCGGGTGCTCAAGCCCTATCCGTATCTTCTGGTCGTCGTCGACGAGCTGGCCGACCTCATGATGGTCGCCCCCCGCGACGTCGAGGACTCGATCGTCCGCATCACCCAGCTCGCCCGCGCGAGCGGCATCCACCTCGTCCTGGCGACGCAGCGTCCGTCGGTCGATGTCGTGACCGGCCTCATCAAGGCGAACGTGCCCTCGCGCCTCGCCTTCGCCGTGACGAGCGTCACCGACTCCCGCGTCATCCTGGATCAGCCCGGTGCCGACCGGTTGATCGGTCAGGGCGACGGTCTCTTCCTGCCCATGGGGGCGTCCAAGGCCGTCCGCGTGCAGGGAGCGTGGGTGAGCGAGCAGGAGATCGAGAAGGTCGTCGCTCACGTCACGCAGCAGGCTCGGCCCGAGTACCGCGCCGACGTGCAGGCGGCCGCCGAGAAGAAGGAGATCGACGCCGACATCGGTGACGATCTCGAGCTCCTGCTCGCGGCCGCGGAGCTGGTGGTCTCGACGCAGTTCGGGTCGACCTCGATGCTCCAGCGCAAGCTGCGCGTCGGTTTCGCGAAAGCGGGGCGCCTGATGGACCTGCTCGAGTCGCGCGAGATCGTCGGTCCCTCTGAGGGATCGAAGGCCCGCGACGTGCTCGTCACCAACGAGCAGCTTCCTGCCGTCCTCGCGCGTCTGCGCGGCGATGAGGCGCCCGAGGCCCCCGCGGCCGTCGGCGACGACGACCGGTACGGCGAGGACCCGATCGAGGCGCAATACGAAGGGCTGCCTGTCGTGGAAGACGACGAGGGCTCCGAAGACGCCTGGCAGCTGACGGGACGCGACTGATGGCCGTGCACCCGCAGCTCCCCAACGCGATCACGATCGTGCGCATCCTGTGCGCACCGGTCTTCCTCTGGCTGCTTCTGGCCGACGCGGGGGAGGGCGGTGCACTCCGCTGGGCCGCCGCCATCCTGTTCATCGTCGCCATCGCGACGGACGGGGTCGACGGGTACATCGCCCGGCGATACGAGATCGTGAGCGATCTCGGCAAGCTGCTCGACCCGATCGCCGACAAGGCCCTCACCGGAGTGGCCTTCGTCGGGCTGTCCATCCTCGGCGAGCTGCCGTGGTGGGTGACCATCATCGTGCTCGTCCGTGAGATCGGCATCACGATCTACCGGTTCATCGTCGTCAGCAACCACGTGCTCGCCGCGGCGTGGATGGGCAAGCTCAAGACCGTCTTCCAGGCCGTCGCGCTCTCGATCGCCCTCATCCCGTTCGCCGGCCTCTCCGACGCGGGAGCATGGCAGAGCAGCGTGTGGTGGGTCTCGGTCGTGACCATGACGATCGCCGTCATCCTGACCATCGCCTCGGGCATCGACTACGTCGTGACCGAGGTCCGTGCTGCACGGCGGAGCCGAGGGCGCCGGTGATCGACGGCGTTCCCGACGACCTCGACGAGACGCTCGTCCGCGACCCGCGCGAGAGCGCGGCGGTGCTGCTGGACCGTCTCGCCGAGCTCGGGTGGACGATCGCCGTTGCGGAATCCCTCACCGGAGGTCTCGTCGTCGCATCTCTCGTCGATGTGCCGGGCGCTTCGCGGGTGGTGCGCGGGGGAGTGGTCGCTTACGCGACCGACCTCAAACACAGCGTGCTCGGAGTCGATCACGCCCTGCTCGACGCGCACGGCGCCGTTCATCCTCGCGTGGCACGCCAGATGGCGCGCGGGGTCAGAGATGTCCTCGGTGCGGACGGCGTCCCCGCCGATGTCGGCGTCGCGACGACGGGAGTGGCGGGTCCCGACGAGCAGGACGGACAACCCGTCGGCACGGTGCACATCGCGGTCTCGACGCCGCTGGGCACCCGCGTCGACTCGCTGGTGATCGCGGGGGACCGCGACCGCATCCGCCGGGAGACCGCCCATCTGGCCATCCGGCGGGTCCTCGCGGCCCTGTGAATCCTCGTCCGTGGAGGATCGACGCCGAGTGCGGGAACAAATGATCGCACACTCCGGTTTCGTCCAGCGATTCCCATCCGGTGCACAGCGCGCGGCATTAGGGTGACCACAGATGGTGTTTTACAGTTGCTCATCCGGGCAGCGACGGAATCAGCAGTGAGGAGGGCCCCAAATGATCCTGGTTCGTCAAGAGATCGGCGAAGTCCTGCGTGACCTCCGCCAGCAGAAGGGCCGTACCCTCCGCCAGGTCGCCAGTCGCGCGAGCGTCGCCCTCGGCTATCTCAGCGAGGTCGAGCGCGGTCAGAAAGAAGCCTCGAGCGAGATCCTCGCTTCGGTGGCCGAAGCGCTCGACGTCCCCATCTCGACCATCATGCGCCAGGTGGGCGACCGGCTCTCCGTGCTCGAGGGCCTCCAGACCTTCCCCGACGTCGTCCCCGACGAACTCGTCGCCGCGGTCGAGCCCGAGCTGTCGCTGCGCTGACGTCGCGTCCGCATGCGTCGTAGCGAATTCGATCGCGCTGTCGCCGATGAGTTCGGCGCCCGCGGTGGCTCCCTGCTGACCGATCTCGTGTTGTCGGCGGTGGGGGGACGCACCAGTGCCGATGCTCTCGCGGCCGGCGTCGATCCTCGCGACGTGTGGCTCGCGCTCTGCGCTGAGACCGACGTACCGGAGAACCGTCGGTACGGCGTCGGGCGGCTCGAACCGCGTCGGTCCTGAGACGTCGATCTCGGTATCGCCTCGGTCGGCCACCCGTGAGGCCGGCTCCCTTCGACAGCGCGGATCGGGGCCGAACGGGTGCGGGCTGATGCACGCGCCCCGCAGGGCAGCGCGCCGCCGGGCTTTCGGGACTCACAGACGAGATCCCGGCGTGTCATCGAATCTACGTTCGATTCGGGCGTAGGCTCCTTCACAACGAGCTTCGTGCCCCGTTCATCCCCAGGAAGGCCGTCTCCCGACACCAATGTCGGAGGCCCTCTCTAACGTGAGGAACGTCGAACGACACTCTGAACGCCTTGTCGGGTGCCCCATCGTCGATGGGGGACGCGACAGCCTATAGGCGACCGGAACGCGAGCAGAAAGAAGACGTCATGCCCTCACCCGCAGAGCGCGAAAAGGCCCTCGAATCCGCCCTGGCGCAGATCGACCGGCAGTTCGGAAAGGGCTCGGTCATGCGACTGGGCAGCGACGACCGCGCCCCGATCGAGACCATCCCCACCGGCTCCGTCGCCCTCGACGTGGCCCTCGGTATCGGCGGCCTGCCGCGCGGTCGCATCATCGAGATCTACGGACCGGAGTCGTCGGGTAAGACGACGCTGACGCTCCACGCCATCGCCAACGCGCAGCGTGCCGGCGGCATCGCCGCGTTCATCGACGCCGAGCACGCGCTCGACCCCGAGTACGCCAAGAAGCTCGGCGTCGACATCGACGCTCTGCTCGTGTCTCAGCCCGACACCGGTGAGCAGGCCCTCGAGATCGCCGACATGCTGATCCGCTCCGGCGCGATCGACCTCGTCGTCATCGACTCCGTCGCCGCTCTCGTGCCCGAGGCCGAGATCAAGGGCGAAATGGGCGACTCCCACGTCGGTCTCCAGGCGCGCCTCATGTCGCAGGCGCTCCGCAAGCTGACGGGTGGTCTGAACACGACCAAGACCACGGCGATCTTCATCAACCAGCTGCGCGAGAAGATCGGTGTCTTCTTCGGTTCTCCCGAGACGACGGCGGGTGGAAAGGCGCTGAAGTTCTACGCCTCCGTGCGCCTCGACATCCGTCGTATCGAGACCTTGAAAGACGGCACCGAAGCAGTCGGAAACCGCACCCGCGTCAAGGTCGTCAAGAACAAGATGGCGCCGCCCTTCAAGCAGGCCGAGTTCGACATCCTCTACGGCGTGGGGATCTCACGCGAGGGCAGCCTGATCGACTTCGGCGTCGAGCACGCCATCGTGAAGAAGTCCGGCGCGTGGTACACGTACGAGGGAGAGCAGCTCGGGCAGGGCAAGGAGAACGCCCGCAACTTCCTCATCAAGAACCCGGATGTCGCGGCCGAGATCGAGTCGAAGATCAAGACCAAGCTCGGCATCGGTGGAGCGCCTGCTGTGGCGGCACCCGCCGACGACGAGCTCGCCCAGCGCCGCCCGGCGTGATGAGCGACGACACCAAGGGCCCCGTCCGTCCGCGTTCGTCAGGCGGCGAAGACGGGCGGGGTTCCTCGGCGTCGGATTCGCCGGATTCGCCGTGGGCCCATGTCACCGATACAGGGGTCGCAACCGCGAGCGATGACGGCAGCGCGCCAGCGGATCCACCCGCTTCGCGTCACGACGACACCGGCGCGCGCACAGGCTCGACCGCCTCGAGTGAAGACGCCGACGCGCCCACAGATTCGACCGCCTCGCGTGACGGCGCCGATGCGCGCGCGGGCCGGACGGCTTCCCTGCGTGCTGTCGACACCGATCTCGCACCGGTCATTCCCCTGTTCGGGGTGTCGGCGGCGACGCGCTCCGGCCGCGCCTCCGAGGGCGCCCACCCGTCGCGCGGTCGTGCCGCTGCCGCGGATCCCACGACGGCGGGTGATGTCGCGGTCCCTCGGTCGACGCGTCCGCGACTGAGGGCGCTGAGAAGCGACACATCGTCCGGCGAGTCCGCTCACGATTCCCCCGCCGCGGCGTGGAACCTCCCCGGGGGTGATTCGCTTTCGCTCTGTGCGACAGACTCACGCGGAACCGGTGCAGACGCCGACGTCGACGATGCGCTCGAACGTGCCGAAGCGCTTCTGCTTCGCAAACTCCGTTCGCGCTCGTTGTCACTGGCGGAAGCGCGAACGGCCCTCCGCGGCGTCGACGGCGCGGACGAGGTCGTCATCGAAGAGCTGATCGCCAAGTTCGTGGATCTCGGCTATCTCGACGACGCGGCGTTCGCGGAACAACTCGCGATGTCGGCGATCGAGAAGCGCGGCGAAGGTCGTCGGGCTGTGGCCGAGACGCTGCGCAAGCGCGGCATCCCTCGAGACGTCGCGGAAGCCGCACTCGCAGAGCTTCCCGACGACGACGCGGAGCGCGCGCTGGAATTCGCCCGCACCAAAGTCCGCGGCGTGGACGGCAAAGACTACGATGCGTCGCTCCGGCGACTGGCCGGTCAGCTGGCGCGGCGGGGATATCCGTCGTCGGTGGCTCTGTCGGCCGCGAAGACGGCGCTGAGCGAGGCGGGGATCGGACGGTCGCGGTCTTTCAGCCGGCCGACGTCAGGCGTGCGTTTCACTCCTGACGACTGACCGGAGTGAGGCGTGCGTTCGCCCTCGACCCGTATGGGGCGTGCGTTTGCCGCTGACCGGCGTGCGTTCGCCCCTGACCGGTGTTCATCCCTGACCGGCGTGAGGGGAGCGTTCAGCCCTGACGACTGTTCCCGTCGGCATCCTGCGGGTCAGGCAGACGCGCGACGACACCCTGCGCCACCATGCGCGCGAGCTCGCGCCGCGACGGTGCTCCGACTTTCGAGCGCGCCTGGTACACGTGGGACTCCACGGTCCGGACGGAGAGGAACAGACGAGCGGCGATCGCCCGGTTGGTGAGCCCTTCGTTCGCGAGGAGAGCGATCTCACGTTCTCGGGCTGTGAGCTCCTCGGGCGGCGGGGAGGCAACGGGCGCCGGAGCGGGTGCGGGAGCGGGGATCACCGCTTCGGCGGCGGGCGCCGACCACAGCGCGTGGAGCCGAAGCTCATCGACGGGTCGCGCGTCGTCGGCTCCGACTGACCGGGCTGACGCCCGGCGAACCGCGTTCGTCGCGAGGGGGAGGTCCGTCGTGGCGGCCAGCTGCACGAGTTCGTCGATCTCGTCCTGCACGGCGATGTCGAGACTCACGAGCCGATACAGGTCGCGAATCCGCAGGGCCGCTGCCGTGCAATCGCGGCTGAGATCGGCGGCGGCGCGCGCGGCGGCACGCGCCTCGGCGACCCGCGCCTCCGCGACCAGGACGGTCGTCTCGACGTAGAGGCGGCTGCGACGCACAATGAGCGGCCCGTCCTCATCGACGTGCGCGAGGATGGCGCGCGCCTCCTCCAGCCGCTGCGCAAGAGCCAATTCCTCCGCGACATCCAGTCTCAGCATCGCGGCCGTGGAGTCGCCCACCGCGGCCGGGTCCCGGCGCATGGCCGAAACCACCTCGCGATACGCCTGCACGGGTCGCCCGGACGCAGCGAACGCGATGGCCGCGGCGACGCCCGCGACGGTCAGTTCGGAAGAGCCGCCCTCACGCGCGGCCGGACCGAGCTCGCGTTCGAGGCGGTGCTGAGCCGCAGTGCCATCGGCTCCGGCGATCTGGTGCCCCACGAGGAGCGAGAGCAACGTCGCCAGCCGATCTCGGGTGGTGATCCCGGGTGGGCGTGGGTCCGCGTCGAGCAGACGTTGCGCGTCGCGGTAGTGGGTTCGAGCGACGGCCCAGCGGCCCCGAAGAGTCTCCATGGTGCCCGCCGTCACGAGAGCCCGCAGTCGCCCCAGGGGCGAGGCGCCGGGGATCGAGATCGCCAGCTCGGCGAGTTCGCTCGCCTTCGCGGAGTCGAGCCGGTCACCCGCCCGCGCCGCCTCGCCGAGCAGGCGCTCCACCTGGGCGTCCGCCTCGGCCTGCTCGGGCGAGATCCGCGCCGCATCGGTGGAGAGCGGCATCCCCGCCGCCGCTCTGTACGCCTGCAGACGAGCGATCCGGCGGCGGGCGGAACCGTCGGCGACGACGCCGTCCGGGTCGACCACGTCGTGCCGCGCGAGAGCGGTTTCGATGTGCAGCGCGGGGTCATCGACGGCAGCGAGGCCGCGCGCGGCGTGGGCGGCCGCATGGGCGGGGTCCCCGCGGTCATTCGCCTCTCGCGCCGCGTCGAGTGCCACCCGGGCGCGAAGCGCCGGGTCATAGGCCGTTTCGCCCGAGGCGTCGAAACCGAGACGGTGCCATCGTTCGGAGACGGCGACCGCGATGGTGGAGCTCCACCAGCGGTCGGCCTCGGCGAGCATGCGTCTGCCGGCGCCGTCGATGATCGCATCGACGACATCGTCGCCGAGTTGCCGGTGCGCCTGGAGCGCGAAGAGATCGTTGGCCGTGAGGCGCTGTTCCGCCGAGGAATCGGCGTGGAGGAGGCCGCTGCCGAGAAGCGCGCCGACGGCCTCGGGGTCGAACAGGCGTGTGGCGACCGCGAACTCGAGGTGGGCCAGGCGGCGCACACCGGCGAGGCACTCGAGGTCCTGCCGCAGAAAGCCGGCGACGTGGCGTTCCACCGCGACGGCGAGTCGGCTGTCGGGGGCGACGGAGCGGACCGCCCGGAGCGGATCGCGGCCGTCGCGGGCAGCCCGGAGCGCCTCCAGCACGAGCTGACGCAGCAGTGTGCGGGAGCCGTCCGCGCGCCAGATGAGGCCCGCCCGCGTCGGCACGTCGAGCAGATCCGCGTCAGGGAAGAGCGCGATCATGCGCCGTGCGTCGTCGTCGGTGAGCTCCGACAGGTCGATGCGTCGAGCGAAGCCGTCCATCCAGAGGTCGAGGAACGTGCGGCGCACCTTGTCGGCGTCATCGGGGCGGTACCGCGACCGAGGGCGAGCGGTGCGCAGCCCGACAACAGCGGTCGCCCGGCCTGCGGCCACCGCATGGGCGAGCGCACGCGCTGAGGCGGGATCGAGGGCGTCGACGTCGTCGATGACGACCACGCCCTCGATCCGCGTCGGTGATCCTTCGCTCAGATTGCGCAGGGCGGGGTGGCCGGTAGCGACCAGGGCTCCGAATGGGACGGCCCTCAGCGCTGAGGCCGGCCGGACGATGATGACCTCGCGTCCGCGCTTCTCGACCTCCGCCGTGATGGCCCGGAGGACGTAGCTACGGCCGCTTCCACGTGGCCCCGCCACCACCATGGAGACGCCGGCCTGCACACGGGATGCCAGGTCGATCACATCCCGATCGGAACCGATCACTGCGCGCGACCACGAGGTCGCCTGTTCTGTCCGCATACTTCTCCCCCCGGATACCCGCAGGCGGACGGGTCAGCGTGGGCACACACTATCGATCAGCTATGCGCGCCGCTAGGCCGGTGAACGAAGGAACGTGGGCGTTTCGCGATCAGCGTCGTCCGGCGGTACGCGTCGAGGTCTGGGGGCACGGGCTTTAGAATTGCTCGCATCATGACCACCCCCGTCTCCTCTCCGACGCTCATCGCGCCCTCCGCCGCCGCCCAGGGCGACGCCGGTGCGCGCACCTATGAAGTCCGCACGTTCGGATGCCAGATGAACGTGCACGACTCCGAGCGCCTCAGCGGGTCACTCGAGAGCGCCGGCTACGTGCGCGCCGAGGCGGGCACCGAGGCCGACGTCGTGGTCATCAACACGTGCGCGGTGCGCGACAACGCCGCGGGAAAGCTCTACGGAACGCTGGGTCACCTGAAGTCGCGCAAGGACGCGCGCGCGGGCATGCAGATCGCCGTCGGCGGCTGCCTCGCGCAGATGGACAAAGAAGCCGTCCAGCAGAAAGCGCCGTGGGTCGACGTCGTCTTCGGAACACACAACATGGGCTCGCTCCCCGGCATGCTCGAGCGTGCCCGCCACAACGGCGAAGCGGAGCTGGAGATCCTCGAGTCGCTCGAGATCTTCCCGTCCACGCTGCCCACCAAGCGCGACTCGGTGCACAGCGGGTGGGTCTCGATCTCGGTCGGCTGCAACAACACCTGCACGTTCTGCATCGTGCCGAGCCTGCGCGGCAAGGAGAAGGACCGCCGCCCGGGCGACATCCTGAACGAGATCCGCCTGCTCGTCGACGACGGCGCGATCGAGGTCACCCTGCTCGGCCAGAACGTCAATTCGTACGGCGTCGAGTTCGGCGACCGTCTCGCGTTCGGCAAGCTGCTGCGCGCGGCGGGCGAGATCGAGGGCCTCGAGCGCATCCGGTTCACCAGCCCCCATCCGGCGGCCTTCACCGACGACGTCATCGCGGCGATGGCCGAGACCCCGGCGGTCATGCCGCAGCTGCACATGCCCCTGCAGTCCGGTTCCGACCGCATCCTCAAGGCGATGCGTCGGTCGTACCGCAGCGAGAAGTTCCTCGGCATCCTGGACCGCGTGCGCGAGCGCATCCCGCACGCGGCGATCACGACCGACATCATCGTGGGATTCCCGGGCGAGACCGACGACGACTTCGAAGAGACCATGCGCGTGGTCGAGGCCTCGCGGTTCTCGAGCGCCTTCACGTTCCAGTACTCGATCCGCGAGGGCACACCGGCCGCGACCATGGCCGATCAGGTGCCGAAGGCCGTCGTGCAGGAGCGCTTCGAGCGGCTGATCGCCCTGCAGGACCGGATCTCGGCCGAGGAGAACCAGAAGCAGCTCGGCCGCACCCTCGAGGTCCTCGTCTCGGCGGGGGAGGGCAAGAAGGATGCCGAGACCCACCGCCTGACCGGCCGCGCCGAAGACAACCGCCTCGTGCACTTCGAGCTGCCGGCGGGCTCGGCCGTGCCGCGTCCGGGCGACGTCGTGTCGGTCACGGTGACCCACGCGGCGCCCTTCCACCTGCTCGCCGACGCCGTCGACGGCGCGCCGCTGCGCATCCGTCGCACCCGCGCCGGCGACGCGTGGGACCGGTCGCAGGCCGAGTCGTGCGCAGTGCCGGCGCCCGCCGGCGAAGCCAGCGCGCCGCGCGCGGTGTCGCTCGGACTCCCCACGCTGCGCGTGGGCGTGTGACGAGCCCGTCCCTCTGGGCGGTCGTCGGAGCCACCGGCACCGGCAAGACCGGTCTTTCCCTCGCCCTCGCGGAGGCTCTCGCGGCCGAGGGGCGGCCGGCCGAGATCGTGAACGCCGACGCGATGCAGCTGTACCGCGGCATGGACATCGGAACCGCGAAGATCCCGGTCGCCGAGCGCCGCGGCATCCCGCATCACCTCTTCGACGATCTCACGGTGACCGACGAGGCCGCGGTGGCCTGGTACCAGGATGCCGCCCGCGCGGCGATCTCCGAGATCCACTCCCGGGGCGCCGAGGCGATCCTCGTCGGCGGCTCGGGGCTCTACGTCTCGAGCGTGCTGTGGGACTTCCGTTTCCCCCCGCGGGATGAGGCATTGCGCGCCCGCCTCGAGGCGGAGCTCGGGCGCGAGGGCCCGGGTGCGCTCTTCGCGCGGCTCCGCGAGGCCGATCCCCGTGCGGCGGCGAACATCGACCCGCGCAACGAGCGACGCGTGGTGCGCGCGCTCGAGGTGCTGGCCCAGGGCGGCCAGACGCACGGCGGTGCCCTTCCGGATGCGCCGGAACCGTGGCATCCGTCGACGCGTATCGTGACGACGCACGTGGAACGCGAGCAGCTCGTGTCGATGCTCGACGAGCGCGTCGAGGGGATGTGGGCCGCGGGCCTCGTCGACGAGGTCGAGAGGCTGCGCGGCGACGGACTCGAGCGAGGCGTCACGGCGTCACGAGCGATCGGGTACGCGCAGGCGCTCGCCCAGCTGCGCGGCGACCTGACGCGCGCGGAGGCCATCGCGCAGACGCAGGCCCTCACCCGGCGGTACGCGCGCCGACAGGTGTCGTGGTTCCGCCGTTACGCCGATGCCCGCGTCGTCGACGCCCGGACGACGGATGCCGCGCACCTCGTGCGCGCGACAGTGGGAGATGATCGATGACCATCGCGATCCGCGCATTCGTGCCGTCCGACGAGGACGCCGTCGTCGCCCTGTGGGAGGACGCGGGGCTGACCAGGCCCTGGAACGACCCGCGCGCCGACATCCGCCGGAAGCTGACCGTGCAGCCCGAGCTCTTCCTCGTCGCCGTCGACGGGGACGCGCTCGTCGGCAGCGTGATGGCGGGCTACGACGGACACCGCGGGTGGCTCTACTACCTGGCCGCCGCGGCCTCGCACCGCGGGCGGGGAGTGGGGCGGACGCTCGTGGCCGAGGCAGAGCGGCTGCTGGAGGAGATGGGCTGCCCCAAGGTGCAGCTCATGGTGCGCCCCGACAACACCGGAGCGCGGGGCTTCTACGACGCGCTCGGCTACGAGCCGTTCGAGACCTGGGCCACCGGCCGGCGACTGATCGTCGACGGTCCCGGACGACCCGACTGAGGCCGCCCGGCCCTGGCACGGCGGATGGCCGGCTGCGGGTCGTCCGTAGACTGGGCGCATGTCCTCTCTCGCGTTCACCAAGGGCCACGGCACCGGCAACGATTTCGTGGTGGTCGCCGACCCCGACGGCGAGCTCGACCTCTCCGACGCGCAGGTCGCCGCGCTGTGCGACCGTCACTTCGGCATCGGCGCCGACGGGTTGCTGCGGGTCGTGCGCTCCGCCGCGATCCGCGACGGCGCCGAGGCGGCGGCATCCGGGGCCGAGTGGTTCATGGATTACCGCAACGCCGACGGATCCGCGGCCGAGATGTGCGGCAACGGCACGCGCGTCTTCGCCCGGTACCTCACCGACACGGGTCTCGCCTCCATCGACGAGGGACTGCGGATCGGCACGCGAGCGGGCGTGAAGACCCTCACGCGCAGCGACCGCGGGTTCGAGGTCGACCTGGGAGCGTACGCGGTCGAGGCCGACGAGACGCTCGTGCGCGCGAAGGGCCTGAGCGTCGCGCGCCCGGGGGTGGGCATCGACGTCGGCAACCCGCACGTGGTCGTCGCCCTGTCGTCGGATGCCGAGCTCGAGGGGCTCGATCTGACCTTCCAGCCCGTACTCGACCCCGCGCCGCGACACGGCGCCAACGTCGAATTCGTCGTCCCGGCCGACCCGCTCGTGCGCGACGGCGTCGGGGCGATCCGCTTGCGCGTGTTCGAGCGCGGGGTCGGCGAGACCCTCAGCTGCGGAACGGGCGTCGCCGCCGCCGCGCTCGCCGTGCGGCACTGGGCGGGCGCCGCCGCTCCCAATCACTGGGTCGTCGACACCCCGGGCGGCACGCTCGGCGTGCGCGTCGCCGAGGGGCGGGTCTTCCTGTCGGGTCCCGCATCGCTGGTGTTCACGGGCGAGGTCGCTCTCGCCTGACACCGGAACGGGGCGTCGGAGCGGAATCGCGTGACGTCAAACGTCGCGGGGAGACGGCGCGTGCGCGCTCGAACCGTGGCAGCCGGATGCCGGCTCGCGGGCGCGAGCGGATGATTCCACCGCGGACGGGGCTCCGCTCCCGTCCGCGCCCCCTCCGGCGACGGCGCGGCGGATGCCGTCGGCTCAGCGGACGACGTCGATGAGTTCGCTCGGGGGCGAGCCGTGGCGGCGCACCCGCAGGACGCGGTACCCGCGGCCGGTGGCGGCGCGCTGGACGCCGTAGCCCTCGGGGAAGGTCGCCGCGAGCCAGCGCTGCAGGGAATCGGAGCCGAGGTTGCGCTGGACGACGAACCAGCCGTCGCTGCGCTCCTGCAGGCGCGGGATCCAGTGCTGGAGCATGCTGTGCAGCTCGTTCTTGCCGACCCGGATCGGCGGGTTCGACCGGATGGTGCGGAACGTCACGTCGTCGGGAACATCTTCCGGGCGCACGGCGTTGATGTTGGTGAGGCCGAGCGACTCGGCATTGCGCCTCACGAGATCGAGAGCACGTTCGTTGACGTCGACCGCCCACACGGTCGCGTGCGGTGACGCGAGCGCCAGCGACAACGAGATCGGACCCCACCCGCACCCCAGGTCGAGGAAGTTCCCACCGGCGGGCGGGGGAGGCGTGTTGGCCAGCAGCACCGAGGTGCCGGCATCCACGTGCTCGGGGCTGAAGACGCCGCCCGCCGTGACCACCTCGAGTTCGCGACCGGCCAGCGTCACGCGGATGCGGCGGAGCTGCTCGGGACTCGACGGCGACGCGCTGAAGTAGTGCTCGCTCCCCATCCGCACAGGATATCCGACCGGAGCCTCGGGCGCCGGGCCGGATAAAGTGCCAGAACATCAGTACCACCGCGGGCCCCGCCCGCGACGAAAGGAACACATGACCGAACAGACCACACCCCCGAGCATCGACGCGTCAGCCGTGGATCCGGTCGACCGTGTGCTCGCGCGCGCCGAAGCGCACCGCGGGGTCCGGGTCTTCGGTGCCGCTCAGGCCCTTCAAGACAGCACCACCGCGTACGGCGGCGACAGCGACGGCGACCAGTGGGACCGCGAGGAACGCGCGGCGCTGCGCCGTGTCGTCGGCCTGTCGACCGAGCTCGAAGACGTCACCGAGGTCGAGTACCGCCAGTTGCGCCTCGAGAACGTCGTGCTCGTCGGCGTGCACCCCCAGGGGGAGCAGACGGATGCGGAGAACTCGCTGCGCGAGTTGTCGGCGCTCGCCGAAACGGCCGGAGCGGTCGTGCTCGACGGCGTCCTGCAGCGTCGGCCCCACCCCGATCCGGCGACCTACGTCGGCCGGGGCAAGGCCGCGGAGCTTCGCGACATCGTCGCCGCCGTCGGCGCCGACACCGTCATCGCCGACACGGAGCTCGCGCCCAGCCAGCGGCGTGCGCTCGAAGACGTCGTGAAGGTGAAGGTGATCGACCGCACGACGGTCATCCTCGACATCTTCAGCCAGCACGCGAAGAGCCGTGAGGGCAAGGCCCAGGTCGAACTCGCGCAGCTCGAATACCTCCTCCCGCGACTGCGCGGATGGGGTGACTCGATGTCACGTCAGGCCGGCGGACAGGTCGGTGCAGGCGGAGCGGGCATGGGCTCCCGCGGACCCGGTGAGACGAAGATCGAGCTCGACCGTCGCCGCATCCGTACGCGTATGGCCCAGCTGCGCAAGCAGCTGCGCGACTTCGCCCCCGCCCGTGAGGCCAAGCGCGCCGAGCGCAAGCGCCACACGATCCCGTCGGTGGCGATCGCCGGGTACACCAACGCCGGCAAGTCGAGCCTGCTCAACCGCCTCACGAGCGCCGGAGTGCTCGTGGAGAACGCCCTCTTCGCGACCCTGGATGCCACGGTCCGCCGCTCCGAGACCACCGACGGGCGTGTGTACACGCTGACCGACACCGTGGGCTTCGTGCGCAACCTCCCGCATCAGCTGGTCGAAGCCTTCCGCTCCACGCTCGAAGAGGTCGGCGACGCGGACGTCATCCTGCACGTGGTCGACGCGTCGCATCCCGACCCGGCCGCGCAGCTCATGACGGTGCGCGACGTGATGGGCGATGTCGACGCGAACTTCGGGCAGGAGATCGTCGTCTTCAACAAGTCCGATCTCGTGAGCGAAGACGACCGGCTCGTGCTGCGGGGTCTCGCTCCGAACGCGAAATTCGTGTCGTCGCGCACCGGTGAGGGCATCGCCGAACTGCGTGCCGCGATCGAAGAGGCGCTGCCGTTGCCGGCGGTCGAGGTGCAGGCGGTCGTTCCGTACGACCGCGGCGACCTCGTGTCGGCGGTGCACGAGAGCGGCCTCATCGTGGCGCAGGAGCACCGCGAGAACGGCACCTATCTGCACGCTCACGTCGGCGCCCGGCTCGCCGCCGAGCTGGCGGCGTTCGACGGCTGAGGCCCGCGCGGCACGATGGGCCCGTGCGCGTACGCGCGGGGGCCCATCGCCGTGGGGGCGCTCTTCGGCGCGTCGGCGCCGCGGGTGAGTCGCCCGGAAGGCGTCGGCTCAGTCGAGCTCGAGCGCGGGGATACCCGGGGTCTCGAAGCCGAACACCGCGCCGAGGAAGCCGAGTTCGCGCTCGAGGGAGTCGATCACCGTCTCCGACCGGCGGAACCCGTGCCCCTCGCCCTCGTACAGGACGTACGCGTGCGGGACGCCGTGCGCCGTCAGGGCGTCGCGGATGGCCTCCGCCTGCGACGGGGGGACCACCCGGTCTTCCGATCCCTGCAGGATCAGCAGCGGCACACGGAAGAGCTCCGGGCGGCTCAGGGGTGAGCGCTCGACGTACACGGCCTCGGCATCGGGCAGAGGCCCGATGAGCCCGTCGAGGTAGCGCGCCTCGAAGTCGTGGGTGTCTTCCGCGAGGGCGCGTGCGTCGCCCACCCCGTAGCGGGAGATGCCGGCTGCGAACACGTCGGTGCGCGTGACGGCGGCGAGCACCGTCCAGCCCCCGGCCGAGCCTCCCGCGATGGCGAGGCGCTCGGGGTCGGCGAGTCCCGCTTCCGCGAGGGCGGATGCCGCGGCGGCGACGTCATCGACGTCGACCGCGCCCCACTGTCCCTTCAGGCGGTCCCGATAGGCGCGCCCGTAGCCGGTGGAACCGCCGTAGTTGACGTCGAGGACGCCGATACCCCGGCTCGTGAAGAACGCCGTCTTCGCCGACGGAGCGGGGCCGACGTGCGAGGTGGGTCCGCCGTGGACGAGCACGACGTACGGCGGGCGCTCGCCTGTCACGGGGGCGACGTCGGGGTTGGTGGGGGCGTAGGCGAAAGCGTGCACCGGACCGTGCGGTCCGTCCGTCGACAGCGCGCGGGCCGTCGGCATCCATTCGTCTCCCCACGGGCCGGTGCCTCCCGTCACGAGGTCGACAGCGCCGGAATCGAGGTCGACGAGCCAGAGGCCCGATCGCCCGCCGGCGTTCGAACCCGAGACGAGCACCTGCGACCCGCGGGCGTCGTCGATCGCGGCGCCGGCGACGACGGGGACGTCGAGGGGACGGACGCCGCTCGGTGCGATCTCGACGACCTCATCGGCCCCGTTCGTCCGGACGGCGACGACGCGCCCGTCGTCGGCCGCTCCGAACCACCGGGTTCCGAGTACCCACAGGCCCCCGCCGGTGTCGGCGTCCGCCGGGGCGAGCGGCTGCGCATCGCCGTCGAGGGGGCGACGGAAGAGGTTCCATCGGCCTTCGGGATCGTCCGCGTAGAGGAGCTCGTCGTCCGCGATCCACACGGGTTGCACGGGCGCGCGGTGCGCACCGCCCGCGACGTCGTGGACCTCGCCCGTCTCGAGGTCGGCGACGCGGAGGACGGTGGCATCCCACGGCATGTCGGGGTGATCCCAGGCCACCCAGGCCAGGCGGCGACCGTCGGGCGAGAGGGCCGGCTGGGCCAGGAAGTCACTGCCCTCGGCGAGGACCTCCGCCGGCCCGTCGAGGGGGATGCGGACGATGGTCCGGGCCGGGACCCGCGACGACCCGTGGGTCTCGCGCACGGCGAGGAGGACCCCGTGCTCCCAGCGCAGTCCGCCGTGTCGCACGGCGTCGTCGGCGGGGGTCAGTGGGCGCGAGGTCTCGCCCGGGCGGAGCGCGTAGACCCGCTGGTCGGCCTTCTCGACGTAGTACAGCTCCCCGTCGTCGGACGCCGTCCAGGCGCCGCCACCGTACTCGTGCACCGCGGAGCGCGCGTCGGCGGGTGCGGGAAGCACCGTCTCGACGGAGCCGTCGCCGCTGCGACGCTTCACGGCGACGCGACCGGCCTCGTGGGGGACGGACTCGCCCCACCACACCTCGTCTCCCACCAGTCGTGCGCCGTCGACGCGCGGCGAGGCCTGGGCGACGGACGCGGGCGTGATCGGGGAGGGCCAGGAACCGTAGGGGAGGGTGTCAGCCATGACTCCAGCCTAGGCAGGGCGTCCGACATCGACGGAGATCCCCGGTACTCGCGACGAGCGAGCCGAGAGGGGCGGATGCCACGCCCGAGCGCGCATCCGGCCCCGGGGCGGGGAAGGTCAGACGGCGCGCAGGACGGCGACGACGCGGCCGAGCACGACGGCCTCGTCGCCCAGGATCGGCTCGAACGCGCTGTTGCGGGGGAGCAGCCAGGTGTGGCCGTCGCGGCGGCGGAACGTCTTCACGGTCGCCTCGCCGTCGAGCATCGCGGCGACGATCTCGCCGTTCTCAGCCGTCGCCTGCGATCGCACGACGACCCAGTCGCCGTCGCAGATGGCGGCGTCGATCATCGAGTCGCCCGACACCTTGAGCATGAAGAGCTCGCCCTTGCCCACCAGTTGGCGGGGGAGGGGGAAGATCTCCTCCACCTGCTGGTCGGCGGTGATGGGCACGCCGGCGGCGATGCGGCCGACGAGGGGCACGAGGGCGGCGTCGCCCAGCGCGGGAGCCGTGTCGGCCGGGTTCTCGGCGGCGGCACCGGGGAGGTCGATGAGGACCTCCATGGCGCGCGTCTTGCCCGGGTCGCGCCGCAGGTAGCCGCTCAGTTCCAGCTGGTTGAGCTGGTGGGTCACGCTCGACAGCGACTTCAGGCCGACCGCGTCGCCAATCTCGCGCATGCTCGGCGGGTAGCCGTGCCGGGCGATCGATCGCTGGATGACCTCGAGGATGGCGAGCTGCTTGTCGCTCAGGTTCTTGCGTCGCCGAGTCTGCGGACGTTCGCGGCCGGCGGCGGTCGTCGCGTCGGTCATCTGTGCTCCCCTCGCGCCGCTGTCGATGCGGCGGAAATTCGAATGTCGGAGGTTGGTGATGAGGTCTCCGTGTCGAAACCGTATCCGGTGAACGAGCCGGAAGGCAGGGAACGGCGCGCGTGTCGCGTTCGATCCGTCTGCGATATCCGCGGTCTTGACACATCGAAAGTATCGAAGATAGATTCGGAATACAGATTCGCACCCCCGCCCTCCCGGCCGAGGGCGGGGTGCGAATCTCTCCCCACCGAGGAGCACATCATGAGCAGCATCGCCATCACCGCCCCGACCACCCGCCTGCGCATCACCGCGCGCGGACGCCGTGTCGTCGCGTTCCTGGTCGCCCTTCCCCTCGCCATCGCCCTGGGTTTCGCCGTCGTCGGCGGGGGAGCCGCGCTCGCCTCGAACGAGGCCGGGGCGCCCGTCGGGTCGTTCACCGAGATCACCGTCATGAGCGGCGAGACGTTGTGGTCGATCGCCGAGGAGCTCGCGCCCGCGGCCGACCCGCGCGATGTGGTCGCCGAGATCTCGCGTCTCAACGCCCTGTCCGGCGGTTCCGTCGCGGCGGGTCAGCGCATCGCCATCCCCGCCGAATACGCTCCCGCGAACTGACCGTCCGCACCGGATCGACGCCGACGGCAGGGGCGATCCGCCCGACCCGCGAGCGTGATCCGTCGGTGTCACCGCCGCCTACGATGGGTGAGGTGAACGTACGCCTCGACGACCTCCCGCTTCGCGACGATCTCCGGGGCATGACGCCCTATGGGGCACCGCAGGCCGCGCTGCCCGTGGCGCTGAACGTGAACGAGAACACGCACCCCGTTCCGTCCGAAGTCGCCGACGACATCCTGGATGCCGTGGCTCGCGCCCTCCGCGATGTCAACCGGTATCCCGACCGCGAATTCACCACTCTCCGTGAGGCCTTCGCGCAGTACCTCGGGCACGGACTGAACCCCGATCAGATCTGGGCGGCCAACGGCTCGAACGAGGTCCTCCAACACATCCTCCAGGCGTTCGGCGGTCCTGGCCGCACGGCGATGGGATTCGCCCCCACCTACTCGATGTACCCGATCCTCACCCGCGCCACGGGCGCCCGGTGGATCGCCGGGGAGCGCGCGCACGACTTCACCCTCTCCGCCGAGTCCGCGGCGACGCAGGTGCGCAAGCAGCGTCCCGACATCGTCTTCCTCTGCGCCCCCAACAACCCCACGGGCACCCCCCTGCGCCTCGACGTCATCGAGGCCGTGTACGACGCCTTCGAGGGGGTCGTCATCGTCGACGAGGCCTACGAGGAGTTCGCCCCGCGCGATGAGCCGTCGGCCATCTCGCTGCTGCCCGGGCGCCCGCGGCTGGTCGTCTCGCGCACCATGAGCAAGGCGTTCGCCTTTGCGGGAGCCCGCGTCGGCTACCTCGCCGCCGACCCGGCGTTCGTCGACGCGCTCCGCCTGGTACGGCTGCCATACCACCTCAGCGCGCTGACGCAGGCCGCCGCGACGGCCGCTCTCGGGCACGCCGACACCATGCTCTCGATGGTCGACGAGATCGTCGCGCAGCGCGACCGCATCTCGGCGACCGTGTCGGCGCTGGGGTACACGGCGCACGAGTCCTGGACGAACTTCGTCCTCTTCGGGGGCGTCCACGATCCCGCCGCGACGTGGAAGGCGCTCTACGACCGGGGCGTGCTGATCCGCGACGTCGGCATCCCCCACCACCTCCGCGTCTCGGCCGGAACGGCCGACGAGACCACCGCGTTCCTGGACGCCCTCGCCTCGATAGGATCCCGAGCATGACCGCCCCCGCCACCCCCCGCACCGCCTCGATCACGCGCGAGACGAGCGAGTCCCGCGTCGAGCTCGAGCTCGACCTCGACGGTCGCGGCGTCAGCGACATCTCCACGAGCGTCCCGTTCTTCGATCACATGCTGACGGCGTTCGCGAAGCACTCCCTGACCGACCTGCGCGTGCGCGCGACGGGCGACACCCACATCGATGCGCACCACACCGTCGAAGACACCTCCATCGTGCTGGGTCAGGCCATCCGCCAGGCGCTCGGAGACAAGTCCGGCATCGCGCGGTACGGCGACGCGCTCGTTCCGCTCGACGAAGCTCTGGCGCAGGCGGTCGTCGACATCAGCGGACGCCCCTACCTCGTGCACACGGGGGAGCCCGCGGGCTTCGAGCACCACCTGATCGGCGGGCACTTCACCGGCTCGCTCGTGCGCCACTCGTTCGAGGCCATCTCGATCCACGGCGGCCTCACCGTGCACCTGCGCGTCGTCGGGGGACGCGATCCGCACCACATCGCCGAGGCGGAGTACAAGGCGTTCGCGCGTGCCTTCCGACAGGCCAAGGCCCTCGACCCGTTCGTCGACGGCATCCCGAGCACGAAGGGCGCGCTGTGACGGCCAAGCCGGTCGTCGCCGTCCTCGATTACGGCTCGGGCAACGTCCACTCCGCGGTCAAGGCGCTCGTCGAAGCCGGAGCCGACGCGCGGCTGACATCCGACCGCTCGTTGCTGATGGACGCCGACGGCCTCCTCGTCCCCGGCGTCGGCGCGTTCAGCGCCGTCATGGGCGCCCTGAACGCCAGTCGTGGGGGCGAGATCATCGATCGCCGGCTCGCGGGCGGTCGTCCGGTGCTCGGCATCTGCGTTGGCATGCAGGTGATGTTCGAGCGCGGCATCGAGCGCGGCACAGACACGCCCGGACTCGGTGAGTGGCCGGGCACCGTCGACGAGCTCGCCGCCCCCGTGCTGCCGCACATGGGTTGGAACACGGTCGCCGCGGGGGAGGGATCGCGTCTTTTCGAGGGCATCGAACGGGAGCGCTTCTACTTCGTCCACTCGTACGCGGCGCAGGAGTGGTCGCTCGAGGTCACGCCGCCGTTCCCGCAGCCCGCCGTGACGTGGTGCACGTACGGTGCCCCCTTCATCGCCGCGGTCGAGAACGGTCCGCTGGCCGCGACGCAGTTCCACCCCGAGAAGTCGGGAGATGCCGGCATCCGTCTTCTCGCCAATTGGATCGACGGGCTGCGCACGACTACTGTGTGACCTCGTGCCCGGGGCTGGCGAGAGGCGCCTACCGGCACGAGGAGCCATGAACGATTTCGCGTCCACGCCCGAGCTTGTCCTTCTTCCCGCGGTCGACGTGGCCGATGGGAAGGCCGTCCGTCTGACCCAGGGGGAGGCGGGCACCGAGACCAGCTACGGCGACCCCGTCGACGCCGCGGCCGACTTCGCGCGTCAGGGCGCGCAGTGGATCCACCTCGTGGACCTCGATGCCGCCTTCGGACGCGGCAGCAACGCGAATGTCATGCGCAAGGTCATCAAGCAGGTCAAGGGCGTGCAGGTCGAGCTGTCGGGCGGCATCCGCGACGACCGCTCCCTCGAAGCCGCCCTCGAAAGCGGTGCGACCCGCATCAACCTCGGCACGGCCGCGCTCGAGAACCCCGAGTGGGCCGCCGACGTCATCAACCGCTACGGCGAGGCGATCGCCGTCGGGCTCGACGTGCGCGGCACGACCCTCGCGGCGCGCGGTTGGACCCGCGACGGCGGTGACCTGTGGACCGTCCTGCAGCGCCTGGAAGACGCGGGCTGCAGCCGCTACGTCGTGACCGACGTGACGAAGGACGGCACGCTGCGCGGTCCCAACATCGAGCTTCTGCGCGAGATGACCCAGCGCACCCCCAAGCCCATCGTCGCCTCCGGCGGCGTGTCGAGCCTCGACGACATCGCGGCGCTCCGCGAGCTCGTGCCGCTGGGGGTCGAGGGCGCCATCGTGGGCAAGGCCCTCTACGCGGGACAGTTCACCCTCGCTGAGGCGCTGGATGTCGCCGGACACTGACGGTCCTCGCGCCGGCGGTCCCCACGACCACGGGCGCCGCGGCGATTCCGCGGGCGTTCCCTGGGAGGGGCGTCGTTTCGAGTCGAACCCGCACTCCGGTGACGACGGCTCGGCCGACCCGGCGCTGCTCGCTGCTCTCGTCGCGTTCCGCGCGGGCGACGGCGACGCGCGCGCCGTCGTCGACGCCTATCGCGACGCGCGACTGCTGATCCCGCTGGTCGCCGAGAAGGGCGACCACGGTATCGGTGCTCACGGCCTCGAGGTCGACAAGACGCAGGAGTTGTCGATCGTGACGGTCGCCGCCCCCGACGGTCGCAAGGTGCTCCCCGTGTTCACCTCGGTGACCGCCCTGCAGACCTGGGATGCCGCAGCCCGCCCCGTGCCGGCCGACGGGCGTCGCACGGCTCTGGCTGCCGCGTCCGAGGACACCGAGCTCATCGTCATCGACCCGGCGTCGGAGACGGAGTTCGTCATCCGGCGCCCCGCCGTCTGGGCGATCGCGCAGGGGGAGTCGTGGGAACCGGCCCACACGTCTCCCGCGATCTTCACCGGCCTGCAGGAGAGCATCTCGGGCGAACTCGCGGTGCTCGACCTCGCCGTCGAGTCGGGCGACCCCACCGGCCGCCTGCGTGGTCCCGAACTGGTGGTGCACCTCCAGCTCATGTCGGGCCTCGAGCAGGAGGAACTGGATGCCGTGCTCGCCCGCATCGCACGCCGATGGTCGGCCGACGACCGCATCGCGGTGCTGGTGGATTCCCTGACGGTGAAGCTGCACCGCAGCAAGGACGTCTGAGGAACACGTTCCCGCCGGACGTCACCAGAACAGGGGATGCCACGGCAACAGGCCGTTTTCGACGCGGTCGACCTGTTCTCGTGGCATCCCCTGTTCTCACGACAGGCCGGGGCCCCCGCGGGTGTCACGGCGGAGCCGGCCTGCGGCCGGAGGGCGGAGGGATGCCGCCTTCCCCAGGCAATCGGGGTAGGGGCCCTATACGCCCGCGGGTGTCACGGCGGAGCCGGCCTGCGGGAAAGGGCGGAGGGATGCCGCTTCGCTGGGCAATCGGGGCAGGGTCCCATACGCCCGCGGGTGTCACGGCGGAGCCGGCCTGGGGCACAGGGCGCAGTGATGCCCCCTTCCCCAGGCAATCGGGGTAGGGGCCCTGCTCTTGCCTGGGGGAGGGGGCATCACGGAGCCCGGTACCCCAGAACGAACGACTTACGTGACGGGACCCGTCCATTTCTCGCCCGGCCCCTTGCCGATCGGGTCGGGGATGACGGAGGCCTCGCGGAACGCCAGCTGCAGCGAACGCAGCCCGTCGCGCAGTGAGCGCGCGTGCATGTCGCTGATCTCCGGGGCGCCCGCGGTGATGAGGCCGGCGAGGGAGTTGATGAGCTTGCGGGCCTCGTCGAGGTCGAGCTGTTCGGCGGGGTTGTCGGCCAGGCCGGTCTTGACGGCGGCGGCGCTCATGAGGTGGACCGCCGCGGTGGTGATGACCTCGACCGCGGGCACGTCGGCGATGTCGCGCGTGGCGGAGGCCGAGGCGCGCTCCTGCTCCTCCCAGCGCGCGAGCCGCTCGTCTTCTGCGCCGTGGCGGTGCGCGGCCTGGTCGTCGGCGGGCTGGTCGGAGGGGATCGTGTCCACGTGAATCTCTCTGCTAGACTGTGGCGGGCTTCGGAGTGTCTCACTCCGTACGAAAGAGGATCACATCCCACCCGCGCTTGCCGCTCCAGGCTACCGGGTTCCCGCACTCCGCTCCGTTTCGCACGGGGTCGCCAGGGTGCAGAAGCCGGTGCTGACAGCACCGTGCCGGGTGGCGTGTGTACTCCTCTTCGCCCGCGATTCGATCGGATCGCGGCGGCCACCACCCGCACACAAGAGGAGTTCCGCATCAGCGATCCCCGCACCAACGAGCGCATCCGAGTCCCGGAGGTCCGTCTCGTCGGACCCAACGGCGAGCAGGTCGGCATCGTCCGAATCGAAGCTGCGCTGCGCCTGGCCCAGGAAGCGGACCTCGACCTGGTCGAGGTTGCGCCGAGCTCGAAGCCGCCCGTGGTCAAGATCATGGATTACGGCAAGTTCAAGTACGAGGCCGCTCAGAAGGCCAAGGAAACGCGTCGTAACCAGGCGAACACGGTCCTCAAAGAGGTTCGTTTCCGTCTGAAGATCGAAGCCCACGACTACATCACCAAGCTCAAGCGCGCCGAGGGGTTCCTGCAGGCGGGCGACAAGGTGAAGGCCATGATCCTGTTCCGTGGTCGTGAGCAGTCGCGTCCCGAGCAGGGTGTGCGCCTGCTCCGCAAGTTCGCCGAAGACGTCGCCGAGTTCGGCACGGTCGAATCGAACCCCACGATCGACGGCCGCAACATGGTGATGGTGGTCGCTCCTCACAAGAACAAGTCCGAGGTCAAGACCGAGCAGAACGCGCAGCGCGCGGCGAACCGCGAGGCGGCGCGCAGCGCGGCCCGCGGCGATTCGGCCCCGGAAGAAACGCCGACCTCGGCCCCCGCCGAGTAAAGCTCCCCAGACTCCCGCTCCGCCGGGAACACCAACGAAGGAAGACAGATGCCGAAGCAGAAGACCCACTCGGGTGCCAAGAAGCGCTTCAAGCTCACCGGTAGCGGCAAGCTCATGAAGCAGCAGGCCGGTATGCGCCACAACCTCGAAGGCAAGGCCTCGAAGCGCACCCGCCGCCTCAACCAGGAGCAGGTCCTGGCCAAGGGTGACTCGAAGGTCGCCAAGAAGCTCCTCGGTCTCTGAGCGCCGACGCACGTTAGGAAGAAACAGAAATGGCTAGAGTCAAGCGGGCAGTAAACGCCCACAAGAAGCGTCGCGTCATCCTCGAGCGCGCCTCCGGTTACCGCGGACAGCGTTCGCGCCTGTACCGCAAGGCCAAGGAGCAGGTCACCCACTCCCTGGTCTACGCGTACCGCGACCGCCGCAAGCGCAAGGGCGACTTCCGCCGTCTGTGGATCCAGCGCATCAACGCCGCATCCCGTCAGAACGGCCTCACCTACAACCGCTTCATCCAGGGCCTCGGCCTCGCCGGTGTGCAGGTCGACCGCCGCATGCTCGCCGAGCTCGCGGTGAACGAGCCCGCCGTGTTCGCCTCGCTCGTGCAGACCGCCAAGGCTGCGCTGCCCAGCGACGTCAACGCTCCGAAGACCGCGTAAGTCGCATCTTCTCCCGAAACGGGCGTCCTCCTCGGAGGGCGCCCGTTTCGTCGTCCGCGCGCGGCATCCCGGGCCCCATGCCATCAGCGCCATACACTGGTCACGTGCTGGAGAACCCCCGTTCGCCGCGGGTGCGCGCCGTGGCCAAGCTCAGCAAACGCGCTGCCCGCCAGGAGACCGGCCTGTTCCTTCTCGAGGGTCCGCAGGCTGCCAGAGAGGCGCTCGCCTACGCGCCCGAGACCGTTCTGGAGCTCTACGCGACGCCGACGGCGATGGAGAAGCACACCGACGTGCGCGAGGCCGCGGAGCGCGCCGACGTCGAGGTGCAGTACACGACCGAAGCGGTGCTGGACGCCATGGCCGACACCGTGACGCCGCAGGGGATCATCGCGGTCGCCCGGCAGTCGCCGACGGCGTTGAAGGACGTGCTCGCAGCCGGCCCCCGTCTCGTCGCGATCTGCGAAGAGGTGCGCGATCCCGGCAACCTCGGCACGATCATCCGCGCCGCGGATGCCGCCGGGGCCGACGCCGTGATCCTGACCGGTCGCACCGTCGATCCGTACAACCCGAAGGTCGTCCGCTCGACCACCGGATCCTTGTTCCACGTCGCCGTGGCCGTCGACCTCGAGCTCCCCGACGTCGTCGCCCGGATGCACGAGGCGGGGCTGCGCGTCGTCGCGGCCGACGTCGACGGAGACGACTTCCTGGCATCCCGCGATCGCCTGGCCGAGCCCACGGCCTGGTTGTTCGGCAACGAGGCACGCGGACTCGACGACGATGCCCTGGCTCACGCCGACCTCGCCCTCCGCCTGCCGATCTACGGTCGTGCGGAGTCGCTGAACCTCGCGACCGCCGCGAGCGTCTGCCTCTACGAGACCGCTTTCGCCCAGCGGGCCGTCTGAGTGCGGCAGAGCTCGCTGCGCTCCCGGCTGTTACAGAACGGTTAAGGCGCGCGCCGGAATGTGGTCCGACGCACAACATCCTCATAGGGTGAAGGCATGGCATCCGTTCCCCCGGCGGGCTCTGCGCCCCTCGTCGTCGTCTCCGATGTGCAGAAGCACTACGGCCAGTTCCAGGCGCTGAAGGACATCGACCTCACCGTCGACCGCGGCGAGGTGGTCGTCGTGATCGGCCCGTCCGGGTCGGGCAAGTCGACGCTGTGCCGCACCATCAACCGTCTCGAGACCATCACGAGCGGCTCGATCACCATCGACGGCAAGGAACTTCCCAAAGAGGGGAAGGGCCTGGCCGAGCTGCGTGCCGATGTCGGCATGGTCTTCCAGTCGTTCAACCTGTTCGCCCACCTGACGATCCTCGAGAACGTCATGCTCGGTCCCCTCAAGGTCCGCAAGATGAAGAAGGCGGATGCCGAGAAGGAGGCGCGGGCGCTCCTGGAGCGCGTGGGCGTCGGCCACCAGGCCGACAAGCTCCCCGCCCAGCTCTCGGGAGGTCAGCAGCAGCGCGTCGCGATCGCCCGTGCCCTGGCGATGAAGCCCAAGGTCATGCTGTTCGACGAGCCCACCTCGGCGCTCGACCCCGAGATGATCAACGAGGTGCTCGACGTCATGGTCGGCCTCGCCAAGGACGGGATGACGATGATCGTCGTCACCCACGAGATGGGCTTCGCCCGCAAGGCCGCGAACCGCGTGGTCTTCATGGCCGACGGGCAGATCGTCGAGCAGGCGGCCCCCGAGCAGTTCTTCACGCAGCCGGAGTCCGACCGGGCGAAGGACTTCCTCTCGAAGCTCATCACGCACTGACGCGTGACCCCGGACGGCAGAGGACGAGGAGGTTCTGGCCGAGATTCGAGCCTCGCTCCACCTCGTTCCGATGACGCGCGCCGTCCCCGTTGACCCTTATTCGCACAGCACACATTCGTTACCAAGGAGACATCACATGCGTAAGACACGTTTTCTGGCCGGCGCGAGCATCGTCGCCGCCGGCCTGCTGGCACTGACCGCCTGCAACAGCGGCGCCCCGGGCGCCGCCCCCGCCGAGGGCGACGGCGCCGACACCACCCAGCTGTGGGAGGTCGCGTCCGACGTCTCGCTCGACGGCAGCCCCACCTACGACCGCATGGTCTCGGCCGACAAGGTCGTCGTCGGCGTCAAGGAGGACCAGCCCGGTCTCGGGTTCAAGGACCCGATCAGCGGCGACCGGGGCGGTTTCGACGTCGAGATCGCCCAGTGGATCGCGGCTTCGCTCGGCTTCGACGCCGACAAGATCGAGTACAAGACCATCCCCTCCGCGAACCGCGAGCAGGAGCTGGTCAACGGCAACATCGACTACTACGTCGGCACCTACTCGATCACCGACAAGCGCAAGGCGCAGATCGACTTCGCGGGTCCGTACCTCATCACGGGTCAGGGCCTGCTCGTCGCAGCCGACAACGAGGACATCACCGGACCGGACGACCTGGCCGGCAAGATCGTCTGCTCGGTGACCGGTTCGACGCCGCTGCAGCGCATCCGCGACGAGTACAACCCGGGCGACACGGTCGAGTACGACACCTACACGCAGTGCCTCGAGCAGCTGCGCGCGGGCTCGGTCGACGCGGTCACCACCGACCAGGCGATCCTCGCCGGCTACGTGGCCCAGGAGCCCGAGACCTTCAAGATCGCCGGCGACACCTTCAGCGAGGAGCGCTACGGCGTCGGCCTCCCCAAGGGCGACACGGTGCTGAAGGACCACATCAACACCCTGTTCAACGACGGCGGCGACGTCTGGACCGCGCTGTTCGAGAAGAACCTCGCGCCGGCCGGCATCAAGGGCGAGCAGCCCACCGCCGACGAGTGATCCGATCGGGGGCGGTGCGGCTGTCCGCGCCCGCCCGCCCCCGATTCCCTCCTTCGAGATAAGGACCCTGCATGGGTGTCATCACCGACAACCTCGACATCTGGAGCCAAGCGCTCGTCGGCACGCTCGTGCTGTTCTTCGCCGGCGGCGCGCTCGCGCTCGTCCTCGGGATCATCGTCGGCGCGATGCGCGTGTCGCCCGTGCCGATCGCGCGCGGAGTCGGGACGTTCTACGTCAGTGCCATCCGCAACACCCCCCTCACGCTGGTGTTCTTCGCCTTCGTGTTCGCTCTGCCCCCTCTTCTCGGACTCCGCCTGACCGGTGAGGTGTCGCTGGTGCTGGGCATCTGCGCCCTGGGCATCTACACCGCCACCTACGTCGCCGAAGCGATCCGATCGGGTGTGAACACGGTCCCGGTCGGTCAAGCCGAGGCCGCGCGCGCCCTGGGCCTGACCTTCGGGCAGGTCATGTCACTGGTCGTGCTGCCCCAGGCGTTCCGCTCGGTCATCCCCCCGATGGTGAGCGTCTTCATCGCCCTGCTGAAGAACACCACCGTCGCCGCGGGCTTCTCCATCGTGAACCTGGGATCGGTCCGCAACTACCTCAGCGAGCGGGGAGAGAACGCGTTCATCGTGATCCTGTGGATCATGATCGTGTTCGTCGCGCTCGTGCTCCTGCTGTCATGGGTGCAACGAACGCTCGAGAACCGATGGAGGGTCGCCCGATGAGCAGCGTCCTGTACGACGTCCCCGGCCCCAAGGCCGTCCTGCGCAATCGCATCCTGGGCGTGCTCACGATCCTGGTCGTGCTCGCCATCGTGGGCTTCTTCGTGTGGCGACTCGCCGACACGGGCCAGTTCACGGCCAAGAAATGGTCGGCGTTCACCTACACGAACGTGTGGGCGAGCATCCTGGATGCCACGCTGGCCACGCTCGCCGCCTTCGCCGCCGCCGCCGTCGGTGCTCTCGTGCTCGGTTTCGTCCTCGCGATCGGGCGTCTCTCCGATCACGCGTGGGTGCGCTGGCCCTTCACCGCGGTAATCGAGGTCTTCCGCGCGATTCCGGTGCTCGTCTTCATGTTCCTGCTCTACTACGGGTTCCCCGTCATCGGGATCCGCATGGAGCCGTACTGGGCGGTGGTCATCGCCCTCGTCTGCTACAACGGATCGGTCCTCGCGGAGGTCATCCGCGCCGGCGTCGAGTCGCTGCCGAGGGGGCAGTCGGAGGCGGGATACGCGATCGGTCTGCGCAAGGCCGGCGTGATGCGCCTCGTGCTGCTGCCCCAGGCGATCCGCGCCATGATGCCCGTCATCATCGCGCAGCTCGTGGTGACCCTGAAGGACACCGCCCTCGGCTTCGTCATCACCTACCCCGAGCTGCTGTTCTACGCGAAGTACATCGGCGCGCAGCCCGTCGTCGGTTCGCCGATCGTCCCGGCGACGATCGTGGTCGGCGCGATCTACATCGCGCTGTGCCTTCTGCTGTCGTTCGTGGCGACCCTCGTCGAGAAGCGGCTCCGTCGCTCGTCGCGCGGCGACGTCGCCGCGCCCGTGCAGCCCCTGCAGCAGGGAGCGACCGACACCTCGCTGATCGTCGCCCAGCGCGGCGGGTCAACGATCTGAGTCATCGCACCGACGGGCGGGGGAGTGTCCCCGCCCGTCGGTAGACTCTCATCTCGTGTCCGACGCACCCGAGATCACCCCCGAGGCCGTCGCCTCCGCCGTCGAAGCCGCTCTCGCGGCCATCGCCGCGGCCGCGACCACGGCCGAGTTGAAAGCCGCCCGCTCCGCGCACACCGGGGAGCAGTCCTCCCTCGCGCGCCTGAACGCCCAGATGCGCCACGTGGCCCCCGAGCAGAAGGCCGCGGTCGGCAAGCTCGTCGGCCAGGCGCGCGGCCAGGTCAATCAGGCGCTCGCCGCTCGCGAGGCCGAACTCGCCGCCGCCGAGACGGCTGCGCAGCTCGAGGCCGAGCGCATCGACGTCACGGCGCTGCCGCAGCGCGCCCGCGTCGGTGCGCGGCATCCCATCTCCCTCCTGCAGGAGCAGGTGTCCGACATCTTCGTCGGCATGGGGTGGGAGATCGCAGAGGGGCCGGAGCTCGAGCACGAGTGGTTCAACTTCGATGCGTTGAACTTCGACGTCGACCACCCCGCGCGCCAGATGCAGGACACGTTCTTCGTGGATCCGGTCGCCCGTCACCTGGTGCTGCGCACGCACACGAGCCCCGTCCAGGTGCGTTCGATGCTGGAGCGCGACCTGCCCATCTACGTGCTGTGCCCGGGCCGGGTGTACCGCACCGACGAGTTCGACGCGACGCACCTGCCGGTGTTCACGCAGTTCGAGGGGCTCGTGGTCGACAAGGGCATCACCATGGCTCACCTCAAGGGCACCCTCGACCACGCCGCGCGCGTGCTGTTCGGGCCCGAGGCCAAGACGCGCTTCCGCGCCAACTTCTTCCCGTTCACCGAGCCGAGCGCAGAGCTCGATCTGTGGCATCCCACCTTCAAGGGCGGGGCGCGATGGATCGAGTGGGGCGGTTGCGGAATGGTGAACCCCAACGTCCTGCGGGCGGCCGGCATCGACCCCGAGGAGTACTCGGGCTTCGCCTTCGGCATGGGCATCGAGCGCACGCTCATGTTCCGCAGCGACGTGCAGGACATGCGCGACATGGCCGAGGGCGATGTGCGCTTCAGTGAGCAGTTCGGAATGGTGGTCTGATGCGCGTCCCTCTCTCCTGGTTGCGCGAGTACGTCGACGTGCCCGCCGAGGCCACGCCCGACGACGTCCTGGCGGCGCTCGTCTCGGTCGGCTTCGAAGAAGAAGACGTGCACCGCTTCGAGCTCAGCGGTCCCATCGTCGTCGGACAGGTGCAGGAGTTCACCCCCGAGCCGCAGTCCAACGGCAAGACCATCCGCTGGTGCCAGGTCGACGTGGGCGAGGCCCACGGGGGAGTCCGCGGCATCGTGTGCGGGGCGGGCAACTTCTTCCCCGGCGACAAGGTCGTGGTGACACTTCCCGGCTCCGTGCTGCCGGGGCCGTTCCCGATCGCGGCGCGGAAGACGTACGGGCACGTGTCCGACGGCATGATCGCCTCGGCCAAGGAGCTCGGGCTCGGCAGCGAGCACAGCGGCATCCTGCGTCTGGTCGACCTCGGGATCGATGCGCCGGTGGGGACGGACGCCATCGCGCTGCTGGGTCTCGACGACGTCGCCGTCGAGATCAACGTCACCCCCGACCGCGGCTACGCCCTGTCGCTGCGCGGCGTGGCGCGCGAGTACTCGCACGCGACGGGCGCGGCCTTCCGCGACCCCGGGACGGGGCACGACGAGGCCGTCTCGCGCACGCCGTCGGGCTTCCCGATCGCCGTCGACGACCGCGCGCCCATCCGCGGACGCGCCGGGGCGAGCGAATTCGTCGCGCGCATCGTGCGCGACGTCGACCCCTCGCGCCCGACGCCGCCGTGGATGATCACGCGGCTGTCGCTGGCCGGCATCCGTTCGCTCGGTGTGCTGATCGACATCACCAACTACGTCATGCTCGAGCTCGGCCAGCCGATCCACGGCTACGACCTCGACCGCCTGCAGGGCGGCATCACGGTCCGCCGCGCCGAGGAGGGCGAGAAGCTCGAGACCCTCGACGGTCAGGTGCGCACCCTCAGCGCGGAAGACCTGCTCATCACCGACGAGTCGGGACCGATCGGTCTCGCGGGCGTCATGGGCGGCGGGCCGACCGAGATGAGCGATGCGACGCGCAACGTCCTGATCGAGGCCGCGACCTTCGACCAGGTCACGATCGCGCGGACCGCGCGGCGCCACAAGCTGCCGTCGGAGGCCTCGCGCCGCTTCGAGCGCGGCGTCGACCCGCTGGTGCCGTACGTGGCGGCCGAGCGCGTCGCCTCGCTGATGGTGGAGCTCGCCGGCGGCACGCTCGACACCGACCTCGGTGGATCGCTGTCGTCGTCGCACCGCCGCGAGTCCCTCACCCTGCCCGCCGGCTTCGTCTCGGGTCTGATCGGCGTGGACTACACCGACGACGAGACCGTCTCGGCTCTCCGGCTGATCGGATGCAGCGTCGACGAGCACGACGGCGGATGGGCGGTGACGCCTCCGTCGTGGCGCCCCGATCTGACCGACAAGTGGACGCTCGCCGAGGAGGTCGCCCGCATCGAGGGCTACGACCGCATCCCCTCGGTGCTCCCCACGCCGCCGTCGGGCCGCGGTCTGACCTCCGCCCAGCAGGGGCGTCGTCGCGTGGCGAACGCCCTGGCCGCGGCCGGTTTCGTCGAGACGCCGTCGTTCCCCTTCACCACCGAGGAGCAGAACGCCCTTCACGGCTCGCCCTCCGGCGACCCGCTGCCCAGCGTCAAGCTCGCGAACCCGCTCGACGGTCTCGCGCCGTTCCTGCGCCGCTCGCTGATCCCGGCGCTGTTGCAGGTGGCGCACCGCAACGTCTCGCGCGGCATCGTCGACCTCGCGCTCTTCGAGACGGGGACGGTGTTCCTTCCGAAGCCCGGGGTGCAGTACGGCACGCCCCTGGTTCCGCCGCTGGCCGTGCGGCCCGACGCCGCCACCCTCGCCGCGCTCGACGCGTCGATCCCGCCGCAGCGCCGACACGTCGCGATCCTGCTGGCCGGACACTCCGTCGCCAAGCAGCCCGGGCAGCCCGCTCTGGCCGCCGATCTCGCGGATGCCGTCGACGCGGTGCGCGTGCTCGCCGCGGCCGCGGGGCTCGACATCGAGCTCGTGCAGGCCCAGCGCGCGGCTCTGCACCCCGGGCGCACCGCCCGCGTGCTCGCCGCGGGCCAGGACATCGGCTACGTCGGCGAGTTGCTGCCGACCGTGTCGGCCGAGGCCGATCTGCCCGGACGCGTGCTGGTGGCCGAGCTCGACCTCGACGCGATGCTCGAGCTCGCGCAGTCGCGCGTGGTCGCGGCATCCCTGTCGGGATTCCCGGCCGCGACCCAGGACGTGTCGCTGACCGTGGCCTCGGACGTCGCTGCGGGGGAGGTGCGCGCCGCGCTCGTCGAGGGAGGAGCGCCACTCCTCGAGGGCGCCCGCCTCGTCGACGACTACCGCGGCCCGGGGCTCGCCCAGGGCACGAAGAGCCTCACGTTCGCGCTGCGCTTCCGCGCCGCCGACCGCACGCTGACGGCGGCGGAGGCGACCGATGCCAAGCTCGCGGGCGTCGCGGTGGCCGCCGAACGATTCGGCGCGGCGATCCGCGACTGACGACGCCGTTCCTGGAGCGCCGCCCGGCTCACGCCGCGCGGCGCTCCCGTGCGTTCGGGGGGCGTGGACGGTCCGTGGTCGGATGCCGAGCAGGCGGAGAACTGCCCTCATCGCCGGTAAGGGGGCAGTCGGAAGTGCCCGGCGATGAGGGCAGGGTGACAGCATACCTTTTTTCTGTCCCCCATTTGGGGGACAACGGCGAGGGCGTCCGAACGTTCGACGGCGGGTCCTGCGAAAGAAGCGGTGGGGCCCCGATTTGCCCCGTCCGCCCCGTGGCGGATACCCTCGCCACTATGTCGTCGACCACCGCGCGCACCGAGGAGCTCTTCGTGAGCACCGGTGACGAGCGTCGACGTCGGGTCGCGCGCCGATTCTCGGCGACCTCGTAACCCGCCATCGGTCGGGCATACGGGCGTCGCCGCCCCGCTTCACGCTGCGTGCAGCATCAGCCCCGACTCGTAAGGTGGATACATGACCCTCTCGGTCGCCGTCTCCGGCGCTTCCGGCTACGCGGGTGGCGAGATCCTCCGCCTCCTCGCCGACCATCCCGACGTCGAGATCCGCACGGTCACCGCGCATTCCAGCGCCGGCCAGCGGCTCGTCGCCCATCAACCGCACTTGCGCTCCCTCGCGCACCTCGAGCTGCAGCCGACCACGCCCGAGGTGCTCGCAGGTCACGACATCGTCGTGCTCGCCCTGCCCCACGGGCAGTCGGCGCAGTACACCGACGCCCTCACCGGCACCCCGCTCGTCATCGACGCGGGTGCCGACCACCGTCTGACATCGGCGGACGATTGGGCCGCGTTCTACGGCGGAGAGCACCCCGAGCCGTGGGCGTACGGCGTCCCCGAGCTCGTCGTCGGCGGCGTGAAGCAGCGCGAGCACCTCCGCGGGGCCACCCGGATCGCCGCGCCCGGGTGCAACGCGTCCACCGTCGCCCTCTCCCTCGCGCCGGGTGTCGCAGCGGGGGTCATCGACCCGGGCGACATCGTCTCGGTCCTCGCCGTGGGCCCGAGTGGAGCCGGCAAGTCCGCCAAGACGAATCTCCTCGCCAGCGAGATCCTCGGCACCGCGAACCCATATGCCGTCGGCGGTACACATCGCCACATCCCCGAGATCCGCCAGGCTCTGGCCGCCGCGGGGGCGCCGCGCGACGGCATCCGACTGTCGTTCACGCCGGTCCTCGTGCCGATGGCGCGCGGCATCCTGGCCACCTCTTCGGCACCGATCGTCGATGGCGCGACGGATGCCGAGATCCGCGACGCATGGGAGAACGCCTACGCCGACGAGACCTTCGTCGAGCTGCTCCCCGCGGGCGTCTTCCCGCGCACGGCCGACGTGCTCGGCGCCAACATCGCGTCGATGGGCCTGGCGATCGATCGCGCGGCCAATCGCGTGACCGTCGTCGCCGCGGTCGACAATCTCGTCAAGGGCACGGCGGGAGCCGCCGTGCAGTCCCTCAACATCGCGCTGGGCCTCGCCGAGACCACCGCCCTTCCTGTGAACGGAGTCGCCCCGTGAGTGTGACGATCCCCGCTGGTTTCGAAGCCGCCGGCGTCGCCGTCGGTCTGAAGTCGTCCGGTGCGCGCGACGTGGCCGTCGTCGTCAACCGCGGACCGCTCAAGGTGGGTGCGGCGGTGTTCACCTCGAACCGCGCCAAGGCCAACCCCATCCTGTGGTCGGAGCAGGTCGTGAAGGACGGGGTGATCGAGGCCGTCGTGCTCAACTCCGGCGGAGCGAATTGCTTCACGGGATCCTTCGGATTCCAGACCACGCACCAGACCGCGGAGCGCGCGGCGGAGCTGCTCGGTGCGAGCGCGGGCGATGTCGTCGTGTGCTCGACGGGGCTGATCGGCACGGGCGACGAGGTCTTCCGGTCCAAGGTCCTCGACGGCGTCGAGAAGGGCGTCGCCGCGCTCTCGACCGACGGGGGAGAAGACGCTTCGCTCGCGATCATGACCACCGACTCGAAGCCGAAGCGCGCCGCGCACCGGGGGCAGGGGTGGAGCATCGGCGGCATGGCCAAGGGCGCCGGGATGCTCGCGCCGGGGCTCGCGACGATGCTCGTCGTGCTGACCACCGACGTCGTGCTCGACGCGGCCGGCGCCGACGCGGCGCTCCGTGCGGCGACGCGTGTCAGCTTCGACCGACTCGACTCCGACGGCTGCATGTCGACCAACGACCAGGTGACGCTCCTGGCGAGCGGGGCCAGTGGCATCCGGGTGGATGCCGAGGAGTTCGCCGCAGCCCTCGCCGCCGTCTGCGATGACCTCGCCGCGCAGCTGCAGGGCGACGCCGAGGGCGCGAGCCACGACATCACGATCCGCGTGACGAACGCGGCCAGTGAAGAGGACGCGGTCGAAGTGGGCCGCTCCATCGCCCGCAACAATCTCTTCAAGGCCGCCATCTTCGGCAACGACCCCAACTGGGGCCGCGTCCTCGCCGCGATCGGCACGACCGACGCCGCCTTCGACCCGTACGACGTCGACGTGTGGATGAACGGCGTGCGCGTGTGCACGGCGGGCGGCCCCGATCGCCCTCGCGAGGACGTCGACCTCACGCCGCGCGCCACCGACCTCGTCGTCGACCTCCGCGTCGGCGAGGCCTCGGCCACGATCCGCACCAACGACCTCACGCACGATTACGTCCACGAGAACAGCGCCTACTCCTCATGACCCACGTCGATCTTCAAGACACCGATCCCGCCGCCGCCAGCGAACGGGCCGTCACGCTCGTCGAGTCGCTGCCGTGGGTGCGCAAGTACCGCGATCAGGTCGTGGTGGTGAAGTACGGCGGCAACGCCATGGTCAGCGACGAGCTTCAGGACGCCTTCGCCGCCGACATCGCGTACCTGCGCTACGTCGGCGTGAAGCCCGTCGTCGTGCACGGCGGCGGTCCGCAGATCTCGTCGATGCTCGACCGTCTCGACATCCCCAGCGAGTTCCGCGGCGGGTATCGGGTGACCTCGACCGAGGCCATCGGGGTCGTGCGCATGGTGCTCACCGGTCAGATCAACCCGCAGCTCGTGGCCAAGGTCAACGCGCACGGGCCGCTGGCCACCGGCCTGAGCGGCGAGGACGCGGGCCTGTTCGGCGGTCGTCGACGCGGTGTCGTCGTCGACGGCGTCGAGCACGATCTCGGGCGCGTGGGCGACGTCGTCACCGTCGACCCTCAGCCGGTGCTCGACCACCTCGCCGCCGGTCGCGTGCCGATCGTCTCGAGCATCGCCCCCGACCTCGACCACCCCGGTGCGTCGCTGAATGTCAACGCGGATGCCGCGGCGGCGGCCCTGGCCATCGCGCTGAACGCGAAGAAGCTCGTCGTGCTGACCGATGTGCCGGGCCTGTACGCCGATTGGCCCAACCGCGACTCGCTGGTGTCGCACCTGACCTCGACGGAGTTGCGCGCGATGGTGCCGAAGCTCGAGTCGGGCATGATCCCCAAGATGCAGGCGTGCCTGGACGCCGTCGACGGGGGAGTGCCCACGGCGGCCATCATCGACGGACGTGTGCCGCACTCGGTGCTCGTCGAGCTGTTCACCAACAAAGGAATCGGAACGGAGGTGGTCGCGTGAACGCGGACACGACTCAGGAACCCGCGACGCCCCGCGCCGCCTGGCAGGACGACGCCGGACGCGACCTCGTGCGCAGCTTCGGCGACCGCATGGCGCTGTTCGTGCGCGGCGAGGGCGCGTACGTGTGGGACGGCGACGGGAAGAAGTACCTCGATTTCCTCGCCGGCATCGCCGTCAACGCCCTGGGCCACGCCCACCCGGTGTTCGTCGAGGCGATCACCGCGCAGGCCTCGACCCTCGCTCACGTCTCGAACTACTTCGCCACGCCGCCGCAGCTGGCCATGGCCGCACGGCTCAAGCGCCTCGCCGGCACGGGGGAGTCGGGCCGCGTCTACTTCGGCAACTCCGGTGCCGAGGCCAACGAGGCCGCGCTCAAGCTGGCTCGTCTGCACGGCCGCGGCACCGACCGCACGCGCATCCTGACGCTCAAGGGCGGCTTCCACGGGCGGACGATGGGCGCGCTGGCACTGACCGGCAAGCCCGCTCTGCAGGCCGACTTCCTGCCCATGGTGCCCGGGGTCGAGCACATCGACGCCACCATCGAGGCTCTCGAGGCCGCCATGGACGATCGCGTCGCGGCGCTCCTCGTCGAGCCCATTCAGGGCGAGGCGGGCGTCGTCGAGCTGCCGGAGGGCTACCTCCGGGCGGCGCGCGAACTCACCCAGCGCCACGGCGCCCTGCTCATCGTCGACGAGATCCAGACCGGCGCCGGCCGCACCGGCGCGTGGTTCGGCTTCCAGCACGCCGGTATCGTCCCCGATGCCATCACCGTGGCGAAGGGCATCGGCGGCGGCTTCCCCATCGGGGCGCTCATCACCTTCGGGGCCGCGAGCGAGCTGTTCTTCCCCGGCACGCACGGCTCCACCTTCGGCGGCAACGCCCTGGGCACAGCCGTCGGCGGCGCCGTGCTGAACGAGATCGAGTCGGCCGGGCTCGTCGCCAACGCCGCCCGACGCGAGACGCAGCTGCGCGAGGGCATCGCCGCGCTCGGCTCGCCGCTCGTCGCGGGTGTGCGCGGAAAGGGCCTGCTCCTCGGCATCGGCCTCACCAGCCCCGTCGCCAAGGCCGTCGTGGCGGCCGCCCAGCAGCACGGTCTCGTCGTGAACGCCGCGAACGACGACACGATCCGCATCGCGCCGCCGTTGACGATCGGGGATGCCGAGGTCGCCGAGTTCCTCGACCTCTTCGGCGCCGCGCTCGCCACCGTGAACGACGCCCTCATCGTAGGAGTACCCGCATGACCCGCCACCTGCTGCGCGACGACGACCTCACCCCGGCCGAGCAGGCCGAGATCCTCGACCTCGCGATCGAGCTGAAGAAGGACCGCTGGGCCCAGAAGCCGCTCGAAGGACCCCAGACCGTCGCGGTCATCTTCGACAAGTCGTCGACCCGCACGCGCGTCTCGTTCGCCGTCGGCATCGCGGATCTGGGCGGGTCACCGCTGATCATCTCGACGGCCAACAGCCAGCTCGGCGGCAAGGAGACCCCCTCCGACACCGCTCGCGTGCTCGAGCGTCAGGTGGCCGCGATCGTGTGGCGCACCTACGCGCAGGCGGGCCTCGAGGAGATGGCCCGCGGCACCCGCGTGCCCGTGGTGAACGCCCTCAGCGACGACTTCCACCCGTGCCAGCTGCTCGCCGACCTCCTCACCATCCGCGAGCACAAGGGCGAGCTGAAGGGGCTGACGCTGTCGTTCTTCGGCGACGGGCGCAGCAACATGGCCCACTCCTACGTGCTCGCCGGCGTCACCGCGGGCATGCACGTGCGCGTCGCCGCTCCCGACGACTACGCCCCCCGCGCCGATGTGATCGCGGATGCCGAGCGCATCGCCGCCGAGACCGGCGGGTCGGTGACACTGGTGGCCGACCCCGAGGTCGCGGCATCCGGAGCCGACGTCGTCGTCACCGACACGTGGGTGTCGATGGGCAAGGAGGAGGAGAAGATCGCGCGCATCCGCGACCTCGGCGGCTTCAAGGTCACGAGCGAGCTCATGACGAGCGCGGCCGACGACGCGATCTTCATCCACTGCCTGCCCGCCGACCGCGGGTACGAAGTCGACGCCGAGGTCATCGACGGCCCGCAGAGCGTCGTGTGGGACGAGGCCGAGAACCGTCTCCACGCCCAGAAGGCGCTGCTGGTGTGGCTTCTGCGCCAGGGCTGACGTCGCGACTCGGCCGGCTCTGGTCCCGTTTCGACGGGCCGAGCCGGCTGAGCGGCGTGGATCTGGCGCGCGGGCTCGCCGTGCTGGGCATGCTCGCGGCGCACCTCCTCGACACCGAGCGCGTGCTGACCCCCGACCCGGAGTCGTGGATCACGCTGGTCAACGGCCGGTCGTCGATCCTCTTCGCCGTGCTCGCGGGGCTGTCGATCGCGCTCGTCACGGGGGGCACGCGTCCGCTGCCGGCCGAGCGGCGTCCCCGCGCGGCGGCACGCCTGGCGATGCGCGGGGCGATGCTCTGGGTCATCGGGGTGCTGCTGGTGATGACCGGCGTACCCGTGTACGTCATCCTGCCCGCGTACGCGGTGCTCTTCGTGCTCGCGCTGCCGTTCCTCGGCCTGCGCGCGCGAGGTCTGTTCACGGCGGCCGCGGTCTTCGCCCTCGTCATGCCGTGGGTCCAGCCCGTCCTGGATGCCGCGCCCATCTGGCCGGGGCCCGGCGGCGACGAGCTGGCGGCGTTGATCGGGTGGAACTACCCGTTCACGACCTGGATCGCGTTTCTCCTGGCCGGGATGGGACTGGGCCGCCTCGACCTGCGGGCGCCCGCGCCGCAGGGCCTGCTCGTCACCGTGGGCGGGTCGCTCGCGCTCGCCGGGTACGGAGCGGCGCTGCTCACGGCTCCCGCGGTGCGGGGGAACGCCTATCTCGCGGTCGTCCTGACCGCCGAGGACCACTCGGCGGGGCTGTGGGAGGTCATCGGGTCGGGCGGGTTCGCGATCGCCGTCATCGGCGCGTGTCTGCTGCTGTGCCGCACCCCGCTGCGCTGGGTGGCGGTGCCTCTGCGCGCCGTGGGGTCGATGCCGCTCACCGCCTACGTGCTGCAGCTGGTGGTGTGGGCGATCGTGGCCCTGGCGTTGCTGGGCGACACGTCGGATCTGTACGGCATCCGGGAGGCGGGACTGTTCGCTCCGCTCGTGGCGGGTCTCGTGGTGCTCTGCACGGTCTGGGTGCTCGTGATCGGGCGGGGACCGCTCGAGGCGCTCATCGACAGGGCGGTGCGTGCGGTCGTCGGCGGGGACGTCGTGAGACCGGCGGCGCAGCTGCGCTGAACGGGCGGGCGCCGTCCTCCGGCTCGGGGGATGTCGGTCGCCCTCGGTAGGCTGGGGGGATGAGCAGCGAGACCGGTCAGGCGACGAACGAGGGGGCCCTGTGGGGTGCCCGTTTCTCGGGCGGACCGTCTCCCGAACTGGCGGCGCTGAGCCGCTCCACCCATTTCGACTGGGATCTCGCCCTCTACGACATCCAGGGTTCGCACGCCCACACGGCGGCGCTCGAGGCGGCCGGCTACCTCGACGCCGACGAGGCACGGGCCATGCACGACGGCCTCGACGAGCTCGCCGCCCGCGTGAAAGACGGCTCCCTCGTCGCATCGCCCGGTGATGAAGACGTGCACGGGGCGCTCGAGCGGGTGCTGATCGAGACGGTCGGACCCGCCCTGGGCGGCAAGCTGCGGGCCGGTCGCAGCCGCAACGATCAGATCGCGACCCTCGTCCGGCTCTACCTGCTCGACCACTCCCGCACCCTGACTCGCGAACTGCTCCGTCTCATCGACGCCCTCGTCGCTCAGGCCGAGGCCAACGGCTCCGCGATCATGCCCGGGCGCACGCACCTGCAGCACGCGCAGCCCGTCCTGCTCGCCCACCACCTGCAGGCCTACGGCTGGGCCTTCGTCCGCGGCATCGAGCGGCTGCGCGACTGGTCGGTGCGCGCGTCGGTCTCGCCGTACGGCGGAGGGGCGCTCGCCGGGGCCACTCTGGGGCTCGACCCGCAGCTCGTCGCCGACCATCTGGGCCTGGCCCGCCCGTCGGAGAACTCCCTCGACGGCACCGCGTCGCGCGACGTCGTGGCCGAGTTCGCCTTCATCACCGCGATGATCGGCGTCGACCTGTCGCGTCTGTCCGAAGACGTCATCCTGTGGAATACGCGGGAGTTCGGCTTCGTCACACTCGACGACGCGTATTCGACCGGCTCGAGCATCATGCCGCAGAAGAAGAACCCCGACATCGCCGAGCTCGCGCGCGGCAAGGCGGGGCGTCTGATCGGCAACCTGTCGGGCCTGCTCGCGACCCTCAAGGGTCTTCCGCTGGCCTACAACCGCGACCTGCAGGAAGACAAAGAGCCTGTCTTCGACTCGGTGCGCACCCTCGAGCTCGTGCTCCCGGCGTTCTCGGGCATGATCGCGACGTTGCGCTTCCACGCCGACCGGATGGCCGAGCTCGCCCCGCAGGGGTTCTCCCTCGCGACCGATGTGGCCGAGTGGCTCGTGCGCCAGGGCGTGGCGTTCCGCGATGCCCACGAGATCTCCGGCGCCCTCGTCCGTGCGTGCGAGGAGCGCGAGATCGGCCTGGAAGACGCCGACGACGAGCTGTTGGCCTCGGTGTCTCCGGCCCTGACCCCGGCCGTCCGCGAGGTCCTGACCATCGACGGGTCGGTGGCCAGCCGCACCGGCGTCGGCGGCACCTCACCGGTGCGCGTGGGCGAGCAGCGCGAAGAGCTCGTCACGCGCGCCCAGTCCGCCGCGCGCTCTCTCGTGTCGTGAATATCAGCTTTTCGCTTATCAAAAGCGGTTTATAAGCGTTAGGCTTATCGCATGAGCGTTGCCGTCATCGCGGACATCGTCGCCTCGCGACGACTGGCTGACCGCGCGGGAGCGCAGCGCGCGATCGCCGACGCCGTCGCCGGGGTCGAGAAGGTGCTCCCGGTCGCAACGGCACCTCTCGCCGCGGTGGTCGGAGACGAACTGCAGGGGGAGTACCCCTCGCTGTCGGCGGCCCTCGCATCGCTCCTGTTGCTGCGTCTCGCCCTTCCCGAGGGCGTCGACTGCCGATTCGGGGTCGGGGTCGGCGAGGTGCGACCCATCGCCCTGCAGGGCCGGGAGGTTCCCGAGGGGCCGGCCTGGTGGGCGGCCCGCGCCGCGATCGAGCAGGTCGAGCGGCTGCAGCAGCGCGCCGCGCCGCTCGCGCGCACGTGGATCGAGCCGGCGGAGGGAGAGGATGCCGCCATGACCGAGACCATCGCTCTGGCCACCGCGTACGCCCTGAGTCGCGACCAGTCCGTCTCGGCCATGAGCGAGCGCGCCCGCCGCCTCACCTACGGCCGCTGTCTCGGACGATCGCAGCGCGAGCTCGCCGAGCAGGAGGGGATCAGCCAGTCGGCGGTGTCGCAGGCGCTCGCCTCAGCGGGGTCGGCCGCCATCGTCGAGGGGTACGACGTGCTGGTCGCGGGGGCGCGCGCATGATCGCCGCCGGGCTCCTGCTGCTCGCGGTGGGTGGGGTCGACCTGCTGCGGCGGATGATCCGCTCCCGTCGCTGGATCGTCTTCTCCGTGGCCGCGGTGCTGCTCGTCGTCGTCTCGGCCGGGCTCGACGCCGTGGTCGCCGGTGTCCTCGCCGTCGCCGTCGCGGCCATCTGGACGCGGGTGCTGCCTGAGACGGGCGCCGCGCGCGCGGGTCTCTGGCCGGTCGCGCTGCTGGGGCTGGCGGCCGCCGCGTGCGTCGTGATCGCTCCCGGCCGCGCGCGCCCGGGTCTCATCGGCGCGGCCTGGTCCGCCTACCGCCCCGGTGAGGCGGTCTCGATCGACGTGGTGCTGCTCGTGGTGGGCTGCCTCGTCTTCCTGCTCGAGTCGGGTAACGCCGTCGTGCGCATCGCGCTGCGCTCCGAGATGGGCGGGGCGGCAGACGACGAGCAGTCCCCTCCCACCCTCAAGGGCGGACGTCTCATCGGCCCCCTCGAACGCATCCTCGTGTTCGTGCTCACCCTCGCGGGCGCCTACACGCTGCTGGCGGCCGTGCTGGCCGCGAAGGGCATCGTGCGCTTCCCCGAGATCTCGCGCGATCGAGACGACGGCGACCGCGCCGAGTACTTCCTGATCGGCAGCCTCGTCAGCTGGGTGACCTCGCTCGCCGCGGCCTTCCTCGTCTGGTGGGGTGTGAACGCCGGGTGAGCAACCGCTCGCGCGGGCGATGGCGTGCGGTTAGGGTCGAGCGATGCGAGGGGGGACGCGATGACCGCTGAGCCGGGATGGTACGACGCCGGGACGCCGGGGAAGCTGCGTTGGTGGGACGGAGCGCAGTGGACGGCGCACGAGGCCCCCGTTCCCGAGGGCCGGGCTCCCGAGGAGGCGCGGCCGTCCATGGTGGCCGAGGATCGGCATCCGCACTCCTCCGCCGGCGAGGCGGACGGGCCGCGGCCCGGGTGGTACGCGACCCGTTCGGAGCTCGTGCGCTGGTGGGACGGGAGAGTCTGGTCCGGCTCGCGCATCCGGAGAGGCCGGGCCGGCGTCGACTGGGCCGTCACCGAATCGCCCGCTGTCGCGTGGACGATGGGAGCGGTCTTCCTCTCGCTCGCGTTGCTGCAGGGGACGTTCGCCGCGACGGCCGGCAGCTGGCCGTTCTCCGCGGTGACGACGCTGCTGCTCGGTGCGCTGTTCCTCGCGATGGCCGCGCAGACCACGGCGGTGCGGCGCACCCCCGCACCTCAGGATGACCCCCTCGACCCGGATGCCGTGCGGCCGCTGCCCGGGGCGGTGGAGGGCCCCGGAGCGGGGTGGTATCCGATCTCCCGCACGATGAGCCGGTGGTGGACGGGGACGCGATGGACCGCGTACACGCTGACCCGGTGGGGCATCCGTCCGACGTTCCACGCGGAAGCGGCCCTGCAGACGCTCGTGATCGTCGCCATCCTCGTCGCCGTCCTCGCGGTCGCGGCCGTGATCGCGGGGATCGTGACGCTGGTGCTCGCCGCGGGCGGAAGCGACATCACCGCGATCGTCCGGGGGTGGATGCTCGCCGGGGGCGGGGTCGTCTTCGCCGCTCTGGTGGGCGTCATCCTGGCGATGACCCGCACGCAGACGCGCCTGCTCCTGCTGCCGAGCGAGCCGCCGTCCGTCGCGACGTCTCCGCTTCAGGGCTGAGCGCTCCAGGGTGTCGCGCGTATCGTGGCGCCCCGCCCGCGCGCCGGCGCCCTCGGCCCGAGGACGCCGTCGACAGCCATCCGCGCCCCCGGCGTGCGTGTCCGTCGGTGGAACCGGACCCCGCCATCCGGCGCCCGGCGAGCCCGCTGGTAGCCTGAACCGGTGTCTGCCTCCACCGATGCGGCGCCCGTGAGCGCCCTCGCACCCGCCAACGATCCGACGTTCGACAACGTCTGGGATGAGTTGCTGTGGCGCGGCCTGGTCCACGTCTCCACCGACCAGGACGAGCTGCGCGAACTGCTGTCGGGGGACCCGATCGTCTACTACTGCGGGTTCGACCCGACCGCACCGAGCCTGCACCTCGGAAACCTCGTGCAGCTGCTGCTCATGCGTCGCCTGCAACTGGCCGGACACCGCCCGCTCGGACTCGTGGGCGGCTCCACCGGTCTCGTCGGCGACCCGCGGCCCACGGCCGAGCGCACGCTCAACACGCGCGAGACCGTCGCCGAGTGGGTGGCGATCCTGCGCGCCCAGGTCGAGCGATTCTTGAGTTTCGAGGGCGACAACGCCGCGCGCATCGTCAACAACCTCGACTGGACCGCCCCCCTCAGCGCGATCGATTTCCTGCGCGAGATCGGCAAGCACTTCCGCGTCGGCACGATGCTGAAGAAGGATGCCGTGAGCGCGCGCCTGAACTCCGAGGCGGGCATCAGCTACACCGAGTTCAGCTACCAGATCCTCCAGGGCATGGATTACCTCGAGCTGCACCGGCAGTACGGCTGCGTGCTGCAGACCGGTGGCAGCGACCAGTGGGGCAACCTCACCAGCGGCACCGATCTCGTGCGCAAGGTCGAGGGCGTCTCCGTGCACGCCATCGGCACGCCGCTCATCACCAACAGCGACGGCACGAAGTTCGGCAAGAGCGAGGGCAACGCCATCTGGCTGGATGCCGAGATGTGCAGCCCGTGGGTGATGTACCAGTTCTGGCTCAACACCGACGATCGCGACGTGATCGAGCGGCTCAAGGTGTTCACCTTCCTCTCGCGCGCCGAGATCGACGAGTACGCCCGTCTGGTCGAGGACGAGCCCTTCCGTCGCGCCGCGCAGAAGCGTCTCGCGCGCGAGGTCGTCACGACGGTGCACGGCGCCGACACGACCGACAGCGTGATCGCCGCGACCGAGGCCCTCTTCGGCCAGGGCGACCTGACCGGACTGGATGCCACGGTGCTCCGCACGGCGCTGCAGGAGCTGCCGCACGCGACCGTCGCCGCCGGCTCGAGCGTCGTGGAGGCGCTCACGGCCACGGGCCTGTCGTCGAGCCTGAGCGACGCGCGGCGCGCGATCGCACAGGGGGGTGTCTCGCTCGACGGCGCGAAGGTCGCGAGCGACGACGCGGTCGTGGAAGGGACGCTCCCGGGCGGGGTGTCGGTGCTGCGGCGCGGCAAGAAGACCCTCGCGGGACTCTTCCTCAGCTGACATGCCGTTCACGCCGAGCCACGCCGTCGTCGCACTGCCGTTCGTGCGCACGCGGCTGGTCCCGGCGGCGATCGCGATCGGGGCGATGACCCCCGACCTGCCGCTGTTCGTGCGCGGGATGTGGCCCGACTACGGCCTCACCCACGACTTCGCATGGCTGCCGGTGACGGTCGTCGTCGCCTTCGTCCTACTGCTCGTGTGGCGGTGCGCGCTGCGCCCCGCGACGCGCGAGCTGCTGCCGCGGCCGGTGGCCGAGCGGTTGCCGGCGCAGTGGGACACGGATGCGCGCGCGGGGGTGCGCGAGAGCGTCGGCGGGGGAGCCCTCGGCATCCTGTGGCTCGTCCTCTCGCTCGCGCTCGGCGTCGCCTCGCACATCGCCTGGGACCTGTTCACCCACGAGGGGCGCACGGGGGAGGAACTGCTCCCCGCCCTCGCGGAGCGCTGGGGCCCCTTCTCGGTGACGAAGTGGCTGCAGTACGGGTCGGGGGTGTTCGGGCTGGCCGTGCTGGGGATCTTCGCGCTGGTGTGGCTGTCACGGCATGCGCCCCAGCCCGTACGGAGGGTGCTTCCGGATGCCGCCCGCTGGGCGTGGTGGCTCTCGCTCCCGGTTCTGCTGGTCGTGGCATCCCTCGTGGCGCTGGGGGCCAACGGCGGGTTCGGCGAGGAGTACACCACCACCCACCTCATCTACGGTGTGCTGACGAAGGTCGCCGCCGCGTGGGCCGCGCTGACGGTGGCCCTGGCGCTGTTCGTGCAGGCGCGTCGCGCGCGGGTGGCTGTCCGCGCGGGGTAGGGGCGCCGGAGCCCTCGGTGAGGAGGCGGCTGAGCTCGTCGGAGTCACCGGGCGATCGTGCGCGGGGTGGTGGCGCCTCGGGGAGCGATGGGCAGCGGGGCCCGGTCCCTTCGACGGGCTCAGGGACCTCGGTTGCGTGGCTCGGGACCTCGGTTGCACGGTTCGGGGGCGCCGCCCGCGGGTCACACCGGGCGGGAGAGCGGGCGGCGGTTAGACTCGGAACCGTTATGACGAAGGCGGGAGACTCGGTGTCGGCGAGCACGAAGGGCACGAAGACGGGCGCGGACGAGGTCATCCTCGGACCCACCGGACGCCCCTACCAGGGGTTCCCCACCCCGAAGCCGCTCGACGGACACGGTCCCGCCCGCATCATCGCGCTCTGCAACCAGAAGGGCGGCGTCGGCAAGACGACGACGACCATCAACCTCGCGGCCTCCCTCGCGGGCTACGGCCGGCGCGTCCTCGCGATCGACTTCGACCCGCAGGGCGCGCTGTCGGCGGGTCTCGGCATCCAGACGCACGACGTGCCGACCATCTACGACCTGCTGCTGGACACCAAGCGCGACCCGCGCGAGGTCATCGTGCACACCCGCGTCGAGGGTCTCGACGTGATCCCGGCCAACATCGACCTGTCGGCGGCCGAGGTGCACCTGGTCAACGAGGTCGCCCGCGAGACGATCCTGGCCCGCGTGCTGCGCAAGGTCGCGGCCGACTACGACGTGATCCTCGTCGACTGCCAGCCCTCGCTCGGTCTGCTCACCGTCAACGCCCTCACCGCGGCGCACGGCGTGCTCATCCCGCTCGAGTGCGAGTTCTTCGCCCTGCGCGGTGTCGCACTGCTGGTCGAGACCATCGACAAGGTGCGCGACCGCCTCAACCCGGCGATCGAGCTCGACGGGGTGCTCGCGACGATGTACGACCCCCGCACCCTCCACTCGCGCGAGGTGCTCGAGCGGGTGGTCGAGGCGTTCGGCGACGACGTGCTCGAGACGGTGATCGGTCGCACGGTGAAGTTCCCCGACGCGTCGGTCTCGGGCATGCCGATCACGGAGTTCGCCCCCGAACATGCCGCCGCTCAGGCCTACCTGCGGCTGGCGCGGGAGCTGGTCGCCCGTGGCGCCGTCGCCTGACGACACCCCCACGGGCAGCCCCGTCGCGGCGCGGCCGGGTCCCGAGCCCGCGGAAGGCACTGACGCGGCGAGTCCCGGTGGCTTCGACGGGCTCAGCCACCTCGCGACCGGCGACCCCCTCCCTGCTGAGGTCCCTGAGCCTGTCGATGGGACCGGGACCGACGCTGGCGGTTTCCGCGTTTCCCTGCCCGACTTCGACGGACCCTTCGACCTGCTGCTGACGCTCATCTCGCGCGCTGAGCTCGACGTGACCGAGGTGGCCCTCAGTCGGGTGACCGACGAATTCATCGCCTATCTGCGCGCCCTCGGCCCCGACGCCGACCTCGACGAGGCATCGGAGTTCCTCGTCGTCGCCGCCACCCTGCTCGACATGAAGATCGCCGGACTGCTCCCGCAGGGAGAGCTCGTGGATGCCGAATCGGTGGCGCTGCTGGAGGCCCGCGACCTGCTCTTCGCGCGTCTGCTGCAGTATCGCGCGTTCAAAGAGGTCTCGGCCTGGTTCGCGCGCTGCCTCCAGCGCGAAGACAAGAGGCACACGCGCGCCGTGCGCCTCGACGAGAAGTATCGCAGCGCGGTCCCCGAGCTGAAGTGGACCCTCACCGCCGCCGACTTCGCGGCGCTGGCCGTCGTCGCCCTCGCCCCGAAGCAGATCCCGACCGTGGGACTCGATCACCTGCACGCCCCGCTCGTCAGCATCCGTGAGCAGGCCGCGATCGTCGTCACGCTGCTGCGCTCGGCGGGCACGCTGAACTTCCGGGATCTCGTCGCAGGTGTCACCGAGACGGGGGTCGTCGTCGCGCGCTTCCTGTCGATCCTCGAGCTCTACCGCCACGCTGCCCTGTCGTTCGAGCAGCTGGAGCCCCTCGGTGAGCTGACGCTGCGCTGGACCGCCGAACGGTGGTCCGAAGAGAACCTCGCCGCCCTCGGAGCCGACTATGACCGCTGATCCCATGACTTCGCCCGCGGCGCAGGAAGCGCCTGCGGGGCCCCCGACCGCCGAGACCGCGCCCGCGCCATCTCCCGCGCCGCGGTCGGCCGACCCGGCATCCGTCGCTCGTCGCCTCGAGGCGATTCTGCTCGTGCTCGAGGAGCCGCAGAGTCTCGTGAGCCTCGCCGCCGCGGTCGGCGCTCCGGTTCCGGCCGTGCGCCAGGCGGTCGAGGCGCTCGTCGCCGACTACGACGGCGAGACCGGGGGACCGCGCCGCGGGTTCGAGCTGCGCGAAGTCGGGGGCGGATGGCGCCTGTACGTGCGCGAGGAGTACGACGACGTCGTGGGGGAGTACGTCAACACGCAAGCGCCCTCGCGACTGTCGCAGGCCGCGCTGGAGACCCTGGCCGTCATCGCGTACAAGCAGCCCGTCACGCGCGGGCAGGTGGCATCCATCCGCGCCGTCAACGTCGACTCGGTCGTGCGCACCCTGCTCGCCCGCGGACTGATCACCGAGGTGTTCACCGACCCCGACACGGGGGCGATCCACTACGGCACGACCGATCAGCTGCTGATCAACCTCGGCATCAACTCGCTCGACGAGCTGCCGCACATCTCGCCGTTGCTCGACGACGGCTCGGACGGATTCGACGGAGAGGTACTGAAATGAGCGACGCTTCGACAGGCTCGACGACCGGGGGCGCAGGCTCGGCGAGTGAAGAGGGCGTGCGCCTGCAGAAGGTGCTGGCCAACCGGGGAGTGGCGTCACGCCGCGTCGCCGAGCAGATGATCGTCGAGGGGCGCGTGCGCGTGAACGGCCTCGTCGTCACCGAGCTGGGCCGCCGCATCCACCCCGAGACCGACCTCGTCGACGTGGACGGGACCGCCATCCAGCTCGACGAGTCGAAGCGCTACGTCATCCTCAACAAGCCCACCGGGGTCGTGAGCTCGATGAGCGACGACCGCGGCCGCCCCGACCTGCGTCGGTACACGAAGGACTGGGACGAGCGGCTGTACAACGTCGGACGACTGGATGCCGACACGAGCGGCCTGCTCGTACTGACCAACGACGGCGACCTCGCCCACGTGCTCGCGCACCCTTCGTTCGGGGTGACCAAGGTCTACATCGCGAAGGTCGAGGGGCAGGTGCTGCCGCAGACCATCCAGCGCCTGCTGAAGGGCGTGGAGCTCGAAGACGGACGCATCGCCGCCGACAAGGCGCGCCTCCTGGACGCCTCGCGGGGGGAGAGCCTGGTGGAGCTGACCCTCCACTCGGGCAAGAACCGCATCGTGCGCCGCATGATGGCCGAGGTCGGTCATCCGGTCGTCGAACTGGTGCGGCGGCAGTTCGGACCCCTTCACCTGGGAACACTCCCGGTGGGCAAGGCGCGCGAGTTGACTACAGTAGAACGTGGTGCCCTGCTCACGCTGTCTCGTCGAGACGGCGACGCTCCGGTGGAGTGAGCCTCCCGGGCGTCTCGCGGTGCGTGCGGCACCGCCCAGGGCAGCAGGAGACCCGATGAGCGAATCGAACGAGGCGTCCGCGCGCGCGGCGGGGCCTTTGGCGACCCGCACGAGCGGCACGGTCCGTGTCGTGGGCTCCGGTCTCCTCGGCGCGAGCATCGGCCACGCACTGACCGCGCGCGGGGTCGATGTGGTGCTCGTCGACGCGTCGCCCTCCCAGCTGCGGCTGGCGATCGATTACGGCGCCGGTCGCGCGGAGCGCCCCGACGACGCCCCCTCGCTGATCGTCGTGGCGGTACCGCCCGACGTCACGGCCGACGTCGTCGAGCGCGAGCTCGCCCGATACCCGGATGCCGTGGTCACCGACGTCGCGAGCGTGAAGCTCGAGCCCCTGCGCACTCTGCGTGCACGCGGGGTCGACCTGACCCACTACATCGGCTCCCACCCCATGGCGGGGCGAGAGCGCGGGGGAGCCATCTCTGCGCGCGCCGACATCTTCGTGGGCCGCCCGTGGGTGGTCTGCCGCGACGGCGAGACCTCGGCGCACGATCTGTCGCTCGTCGAGGGGCTGGCTCTCGACCTCGGCGCGACGCTCATCGAGATGACGCCCGAGGAGCACGACGAGTCCGTCGCGCTCATGTCGCACGTGCCGCAGCTCGTCGCGAGCCTGCTCGCCGGACGCTTCGTGGAGGCGCCCGACGGCTCCCTCCGTCTCGCCGGCCAGGGCGTGCGCGACACGACGCGCATCGCGGCATCCGCTCCCGAACTCTGGGTGCAGATCCTCGGCGCGAACGCCGCCCCCGTGGTCGACGTGCTCGATCGGCTCGCCTCCGATCTCACCGACGTGGCCGACGCCCTGCGCGATCCCGATGTGCCCGGTGCCCGCCGGACGGTGGCCGACACCATCCGCCGCGGCAACGAGGGCGTCGAACGCCTGCCGGGCAAGCACGGACAGAACCGCCGCTTCGATACCTTCGTCGTCATGGTCGACGACACCTCCGGACAGCTGGGCCGCCTCTTCGGCGAGCTCGGAGACCTCGACGTCAACGTCGAAGACCTGCGCCTCGAGCACTCGCCCGGTGCTCCGTTCGGCCTCGCCGAGATCAGCGTCGTGCCCGACGCGGTCCGTCGAGCCGTCGACGGGCTCCAGCAGCGCGGATGGCGGATTGCGAGCACCACCCATGACTGAGTCCCTCCTCAAGCCCGCTTTCGGCGCCCCGGCCGAGGGGTCGGCGTCCGTGGCTCCCGTCGTCGTCGCGATCGACGGCCCCGCCGGCAGCGGCAAGTCGAGCGTGTCGAAGGCTGCGGCCGCGCGCCTCGGCTACGGCTTCCTCGACACCGGCGCCGCCTACCGCGCCCTCGCGTGGCACGCGCTCGAACACGGGGTCGACACCTCCGACGCCACCGCGGTGCTCGAGGTGTTCGGCGACTTCGACTACGCCATCTCGCTCGACACCACCGACCGGTGGGTGCGCGTCGGGTCTACCGACGTCACGGCCGCGATCCGGGAGCCCCGGGTCACCGACGCGGTGAGCGGGGTGGCGCGCGTCGCCCCCGTGCGGCACGCGGTGAACGAGCTGTTCCGTCGGCTCGTGGCATCCGCGGGTCTTCCCGGCGTGGTGGTGGAGGGGCGCGACATCACGACGGTCGTGTACCCCGACGCGCCCGTGCGCATCCTGCTGACCGCGGCCCCCGAGGTGCGGGCGGCCCGACGCAGCAAAGAACTCACCTCGCAGGACGCCGCGGCCGTCGCCGCGGCTCTGCACAAGCGGGATGCCGCTGATTCCACGGTCGTCGACTTCCTCACCGCCGCGCCCGGCGTCGAGGTCATCGACTCGACCCACCTCGATTTCGCACAGACCGTCGACGCCGTGTTGAGCGTCGTCGAGAACACGATGGGAGCCCGCGATGGGCGTTGAAGAAGACGAATACGAAGGCGGGCCCGACCAGCTCGCCGAGAAGATGCAGAACCTCGACGAGGCGCTCGCCGAGCAGCGAGCCGAAGCACTGCGTGCGGGCCTCGCCGACTTCGACCTCGACGAGGACGACGCCGAACTGCTCGCGGGGCTGGCGTCGGGCGACGGCGAGATCGAGTTCCTGCCCGCACTGCCGGTCGTCGCGATCGTCGGTCGGCCGAACGTCGGCAAGTCGGCGCTCGTGAACCGCATCCTCGGTCGCCGTGAGGCGGTCGTGGAAGACACCCCCGGTGTCACGCGCGACCGCGTCACGTACAAGGCCGAGTGGCTCGACCGCCGCTTCTCGCTGGTCGACACCGGCGGGTGGGAGCCCGACGCGAAGGGCATCGACCGCTCCGTCGCCGCCCAGGCCGAGGTCGCGATCGACCTCGCCGACGTCGTGCTGTTCGTGGTGGATGCCACGGTGGGGGCGACCTCGACCGACGAGCACGTCGTGAAGCTCCTGCGCAAGAGCAAGAAGCCCGTCTTCCTCATCGCCAACAAGGTCGACGACGCCCGCCAGGAGCCCGAGGCCACGGCCCTGTGGAACCTCGGCCTCGGCGAGCCGCATCCGGTCTCGGCCATCCACGGTCGCGGCGTCGCCGACCTGCTCGACGAGCTCATGAAGGTGCTGCCCGAGGTCTCGGCGGTCGCGAAGTACGAGATCGGCGGACCGCGCCGCGTCGCGATCCTCGGTCGCCCGAACGTCGGCAAGTCGTCGCTGCTGAACAAGGCCGCGGGCGAGGAGCGCGTCGTCGTCAACGAGCTCGCGGGCACCACCCGCGACCCCGTCGACGAGGTCGTCGAGCTCGGCGGCAAGCTCTGGACGCTGGTGGACACCGCCGGCATCCGGCGCCGCGTGCATCTGTCGCAGGGGGCCGACTTCTACGCGTCGCTGCGCACCTCGACCGCGCTGGAGAAGTCCGAGGTCGCGGTCGTCGTGCTCGATGTGTCGCAGCCCATCAGCGTGCAGGACCTCAACATCATCGACCTCGTCCTGGAGTCGGGTCGCGCTCTCGTGCTGGCGTTCAACAAGTGGGACCGCTTGAACGACGACGACATGGAGAACCAGGACCGTCGCCGCTACCTCGAGCGCGAGATCGAGCAGGACCTCGCGCACGTGGCGTGGGCTCCGCGCGTGAACATCTCGGCCCGCACCGGCCGTCACCTCGACAAGCTCGTGCCGGCGCTCGAGACGGCGCTGGAGTCGTGGGACACCCGCATCCCCACCGGCAAGTTCAACGCCTTCCTCTCGGAGCTCGTCGCCGAGCACCCGCATCCGCTGCGCGGCGGCAAGCAGCCCCGCATCCTGTTCGGGACGCAGGCGGCGACGCGTCCGCCGACATTCGTGCTGTTCACGACCGGGTTCCTCGACCCGGGCTACCGCCGGTTCATCCAGCGGCGCCTGCGCGAGATCTACGGCTTCGAGGGCACGCCGATCGTGCTGAACATGCGTATCCGCGAGAAGCGCCAGCGCTGAGCCGCGCGTCCGACGCCCCGGTCCCCTTCTCGGGGGGTCGGGGCGTTCGCGTCGCCGCGGGCGGTCACTGCGACGCGTGCCGGGGTCGCGGGGCGATGTCCGGCGAGGCGCCGGGGGCGCAAGATGGTGGGTGCCTGTCGTCTCGGCGTCATCCCGCCGGGATGCCGGCCGGCTGCTCGTGGCGAGTCCCGTGCGGGGCCGGATGCAAGGGTCCGCGGCCGCGAGCCGGGTGCCGATACAGTGCACGGGCGACGGCGGGGGCCGTGGCATCCCTGATCCCTCCCGGAGGCGCGCCATGACCGCGATCGCACCACCCCTCGACCAGCCCTACTACGGCGCGCCGCTTCGCGCTGCCGTCAGGCGGTTCTTCGCGAAGTACGCGACCTTCCGCGGACGGGCGAGTCGCAGCGAGTACTGGTGGTGGGTCCTGACCGGGACCGTCGTGGGCACCGTGCTGAACGCGCTGCCGACACTGACCGACGGCGTGCGGATCGAGGCCGACGGCTCGACGACCATCACGGGACCGCACGGGGTGATCCTCTCGCTGATCTGGATCGTCTGGGCCCTCGGCACGATCGTGCCGACACTGGCCGTGCTGGTGCGGCGCCTCCACGACACCGGGCGGAGCGGCCTGTGGATGCTCGTCGGGATCGTGCCCCTCATCGGCGTCCTGGTGCTCCTCGTCTTCACGGTTCAGGGGCCGCGGCCGGAGGGTGCGCGCTTCGACGTGTGAGTCGTCATGGAGCGTCGTTCTCGTACGGCGGGCGTGCAGTCTCGATACAGTGCACGAGCGGGGGGCGATCAGCCGCCGCATCGGGCATCATCCGTCATCGTGTCAGGGGGACACACATGTCGTACACGCAGAGCACTACTCCGCTTTCTCAGCCGCTCTACGGCGCCTCGTTCGGCGCCGCCGTGCAGCGCTTCTTCAAGAAGTACGCGACCTTCCGCGGTCGCGCCAGCCGCAGCGAATTCTGGTGGTGGGTCCTCGCGAACGCGCTGGTGTCCATCGTGCTCAGCGTTCTGGCGCTGCTCACCGGCGGACCGGGGGTCGACGAATTCGGACAGACCGCCGTGCCGTCGGGTCTCGGCTTCGTGTTCTACGTGATCCTGTCGCTGTGGGGCCTCGCGACGTTCGTGCCGCATCTCGCGCTCATCGTGCGCCGTCTGCACGACACCAACCGCAGCGGGTTCTGGATCTTCATCGGGTTCGTTCCGCTCGTCGGCGGCATCATCCTCTTCGTCTTCGAGCTGCTGCCCAGCGATCCGCGCGGAGCGCAATTCGACGCCTGATCTCGATACCCAACGTCCCGGCCCCCATGGGGGTCGGGACGTTCGCGTGTGCGGGGAGGATGGATGCCGCTGGCCCTGCGCTCGGCATCCGCTCGCGAGTGGCGTCGGTGGCGGTACCGGGGGCCCTGCCCGTCCACCGCGCCGTCTCGGGGCCGGCGTCAGACGGACGCCGCCGGACGCACGAGGGCGGTCCGGTCGGGCTCGACGAATCCGTACTTCCGGTACAGGCCGTGCGCGTCGCTGGTGAAGAGGGTCCAGCGGAAGTGCGGGCCCGGACCCTCGTCGATCATCAGCGACACGAGACCCCGGCCGATGCCGTGACCGCGGTGCCCCTCGACGACGAAGACGTCGGCGAGGTAGCCGAAGGCGACGCCGTCGGAGATCGCCCGTGCGAAGCCGACGAGCTCGCCGGTGTCGCGGCGGTAGGCGGCGACGAGGCGCCACGCGCTGTCGAGCTGAGCCTCCACGTCGGCGCGGGTGCGCCACCGGGCCCAATAGGCCTCGGTGCTCAGCCACTGCCAGACCGCGTCACGGTCTATGCGCCGGGGGTCGTCGTCGAATTCGTACTCCACCCGTCAAGTGTGGCGCGTTCCGCGGCGGGATATGACGCACGGCGGCGCTCCCACCCGACGGCTGTGCCAGGCTGGACGGGATGACGATCGAGCCTCCCGCCCCGGGCGAACCGCGGCGACCGCACGGGCCGCGCGACCCCGGCGACGCGTGGGTCGTCGCGCCCACGGGCGAGAAGTACTGGGGACGTTTCGGCGCGGCGGGCCTGCTCGCCCTCGACCCCGAGCGCGGCGTGCTGCTGCAGCACCGGGTCTCGTGGAGCCACTTCGGCGGCACCTGGGCGCTGCCCGGCGGAGCGCGTCACGAGGGGGAGTCCGCTCGCGACGGTGCTCTGCGCGAGTCGGCGGAAGAGGCCGGTGTGCCCGTGGATGCCGTGCGCGCGCGCTTCGAGAGCGTCCTCGATCTGGGTATCTGGTCGTACTCCACGCTCGTCGCCGACGTCACGACGCCCTTCGAGCCGGTCATCAGCGACCCCGAGAGCGTGGCCCTCGAGTGGGTCGCGGTCGATCGGGTGACGGACCTTCCGCTGCACCCCGGATTCGCTGCGGCCTGGCCGGCGCTGCGCGCAGCGCTGGGCTCTCGTCCGGCGATCGTGGTCGACGTGGCCAACGTCATGGGGTCGGTTCCCGATGGCTGGTGGAAGGATCGCGCGGGAGCCGCGACCCGCCTCGTCACGAAGCTCTCCCGTCTCGCCGAACAGGGGGTGGATGCCGACCTCCTCGGCCTCTCCGCCACACGTTGGTTCCCGCGGGTGGTCGCCGTGCTGGAGGGACAGTCTCGGGCGGCGGAGCCGGTGGCTCCGGCCCTCGAGGTCCGCCGCGCCCCGGGTGAGGGTGATGACGAGATTGTCGAGGCCGTGCGCGGGCTCGTGGGGGCGTTCGATCCCGTCGTGGTGGTGACCGGCGACCGTGAGCTCGCGGCCCGCGTCGAGGCTCTCGGCGCGACCGTGCGCGGCGCACGCTGGGCGCTGGATCAGCTGGGCTGACGGCGCTTCCGACCGGCGGCGATTCCCTTCCCGGCGAGGTGGCTGAGCCTGTCGAAGCCATCGGTCCCCGCGACCGGCGCAACGACCGGACGCAGCCCCGCGTGGTGCGACGCCGACGGGCTCAGTCGAGCTCGCGGCCGCGCAGCTTCTCGATCTCGCGGCGGTCGCGCTTCGTGGGGCGTCCTGCGCCGCGGTCGCGGACGGGCACGAACGGCATGCTCTCCTTCGACGGGGGCGGGGGAGTGCGATCGTCCACCGACTCGGCCACCAGAGCGGCACCGACGCGCTTGGCGATGGTCTTCTTCACGACCAGGATGCGATCGAACCCCTGGATGCGCACGCGGAGCTCGTCGCCGGGACGTACCGGCTGAGCCGCCTTCGCCCGTTCGCCGTTGACGCGCACGTGTCCGGCGCGGCACGCCGTGGTCGCGGCCGACCGCGTCTTGTAGACGCGCACCGCCCACAGCCACGCGTCGACGCGAGCGGTGGTCGTGGCATCCGTCATCTCAGGTCCTTCGTCGGCGAACCTCCATCGTAAGACGGGCGATCAATCGCGGAGAGTGAGGGAGACCAGGGCGCGGTCGGGCTTGGGGCGGTCGACGATGTCGAAGCCCGCATCCTGGAAGACCGCCACCGTGCCGCGGAACAGCTGATCAGCCGAACGCTTCTGGACCGACGGATCAAGGGGGTAGCCCTCGACGACGCGGGCACCGCCCTCACGGGCGAAGGTCACCGCGGCATGCAGGAGGGCACGGGTGAGGCCGGTGCCCCGGTGCTGCTCCCGCACCACGAAGCACGACACGGCCCACACGTCGTCGGCGTCGAGAGGCTCCACGGTCGCGGTCTTGACGTCGCGCGTGCGGACGAGGCGCGGCTGCGCGAGACGTGGACCGACCCGGACCCACCCGGCCGGCTCGCCGTCGACGTAGGCGATGAGGCCGGGCGCCCTTTCGCTCCGCGTCTCGGCGCGGAACCGCTCCGTCAACTGGCTGCGCGATTCGTCGTTGAACTGCGCGTTGGTGAGCAGCCACCACTGGCACTGACAGCCGGGGCCGTCGCCGCTGTCGAGGGCCGTCTCGGCGTCGTCGAAGCGGTCACCGGTGGCGGGCAGGATCTCGATCGTCATGTCGCGACGCTAGCGAGGGGGTCCGACATCGACAAGGGCATCACGCCGTTCGACGCGCGCCACACGCCCGGGGTGGGCGCTGGTTCGCGACGGTGTCGGGGAGGGGCTAATATAGGGGAGTTGCCCGCTCGCGGGTAACGGGATGTGGCGCAGCTTGGTAGCGCACTTGACTGGGGGTCAAGGGGTCGCAGGTTCAAATCCTGTCATCCCGACCAATTGACTGTTACTCAAACCATTGGACGAAGAGTCCCTTTGGATGGTCGAAAACGGAGAGCCTTCCGCGGAAACGCGGGAGGCTCTTTCGTTTGCAGCGGGGGTGTTCGTTTCCCAGTCGTGGAGCGCTTCGTTGACGTCGGTTCGGACCGGGCGAATGTGCAGGCCGTCGTCTTCCACGTGCACGATCAGGCGCTGGAAGAACGCCGCCAGGAGGTCGCGTCGGGTGTTGCCTGCGAGGCTGGTGTAGAGGTCTCCAGGATTTTCGAGGAGGTCGACGTACGCGATTACTCGTTCGGCGCCTGATCGAAGGTGGGTTTCCGTCTTGGCGAGACGCTCTTTGATCGAGGCTTTTTGAAGGGTGATGTCGTTGAGTCTGCCGCGGAGCTTGTCGTTGGGCATGGCGCCGTCTGCGGCGAGGTCGATGAGCCGATCTTCTTGCGCTTCGAGGGTGGTCAGTTGCTTCCGCAGGCTGTCTTTGAGCTCTCGGTCGGCTGCCTGCAGTGTCTCCATGGCGCGGGTGACCTCGCGTCGGATCGTGTCGATGGATTCGGTGTGGAAGCGTTCGGCGGCGACGGCGCGGGCCACGGCTGCTTCGATGTCGTCCAGTCTCATGGTGCCGATGGTGCAGTTTCCGCGCTGTTTGGCGGCGCACAGGTAGTACTCGTAGGTGCCACCGTTGCCGACGTTCTGGCTATAGACGAGTCGGCTGGTGCGACCTTCGGATTCGCACTGTCCGCAGGCCAGCAGGCCTTTCAGGTAGTGGAAGTGGGTGATGTCTCGGTCGCCCTTGCGGTTGCGTCGGTCGAGGATCTTCTGAACGGTGAGGAACGTCGTTTTGTCGATGATTGCTTGGTGACGTCCCGCGTAGAGCGCGCCTTTGTAGCGGATGGTCCCTGCGTAGTACGGGTCTCGGAGGATTTTTGCGAGTGCGCTGGGCGAAAGTGGTCGAGCCGGACGCTTCAAAGATGGGCGGGTTGTCAGTCCCTGTTCTTCGAGCAACCCACACAGCTGCCAGATGGAGTATTGGTCGGTGGCGTACTGCGCGAACGCCCACTGCAGAATTTGATAGCGGTCGGGGTCGAGGTCGATGGTGTTGACCAGGCGCCCGTCAAACTCTTTGCGGACGTTGAGGTACCCGAGCTTTGCCCGACCAACACTGCCGCCGCGTTGCACCTTATGAGCCATCTTGACCTTGATGTCTTCACCGGATTGGCGAACTTGCACCTCATTCATGATGTCGGTGATCGCTTCCATGGCGTCGCCCATGTAGCCGTCGCCGAACTTCTCTTTCGCCGAGACGAGGGTGATGCCTTTCTCCCTGAGCCGGATCTTGGTGACGGCGGCATCGAGGTGGTTGCGGAAGACGCGGGAGCGCATGTAGATCACGACATATCGCACCTCCGAGTGCTCATCGATGTAGCGCATCATGCGCTTGAACTCTGGGCGCCTCTAGATCGACTGCGCCGAGTGGCCTGGGTCGACAAACTCCTCCGCGACGGTCGCTCCGAGCTCGCGGGCGGCGTCGCCTGCCGCTGGAAGGGGTTATGGCGACATTTGCTTCAGACTTCGGTGCGTTAGAGCTGCAGCTCTATCAAAACTTTCGTTCGAAGCCGCGCCTGCGACGGATGCAGAACCGCATGATTCTCGAGATGGATCCGACTGCTGCTAGTCCCGAGGCTGACCTCGTCGGCGATGAAGGCGTGCTTCAGGCGCTCCGCTTCGACACCGACGAGGATGAGGCGGCAACTGTGACAACGTTGATCCAGGAGTGGCTCGACGCTGGCGTGCCGCCGAAAGACATCACGGTGCTCGCTCGGCAACAGCCGCATCTGATCACGGCCGTGCTGGCTGGGCACCTCACAGCGGCGGGGATTCCCTTTCGCAACGAGCAGCAGTCCCAAGACCTGACGACAGAGCCGGTCGCGGCCCTGATCTTCAACTACCTGCGAGTGGTTGCGGACGAAGGACGCCCGACCGCCTACGGCGAGCTCGTGCGTGTCGTGACGCGAGGGGGTATCGAGGAGGTCGACGGTGTACTGGACAGCAAATTGCGAACGATTCTCCTTCAGGACCGACTGGCCGTGCGCGCTGCCAGCTTCGATCAGGCGAATTTTGTGTCGTGGAAGCCGCTCATCTCCGCCTTCTTAAAGTTCGTGACGCGTCCGGCGCTGAACGCGCTCTCGCCTTCGTACCAGCAGGGCTCCCGCCTTAAAGATGTCATCAAGGAAGCCGCCGGCGCATTCAAGCGCGAGCTGGACGTTGACGGCGATCCGGTAGAGGCACTCGACAGGCTGTCCGAGGAAGACGCCGTGCGGATCCTGACGGTTCATAAGTGCAAGGGCCTGGAGTTTGAGAAGGTCATTGTCCTTGGGGTCGAGCCACAGTTCTTCTGGGGTAGCAAGCCGAAGGACGTGATGGCGGAATTCTTCGTTGCGATCTCACGAGCGAAGGACGAACTCGTGCTCACCACGGCACGTCATCGCGCGAAGCCTGATGGCGCGAACCCGTACTGGCGCGAGGACTCGCCTCCGCATGAAGAGCTGCTCGGCTACGCCGATGAATAGAACGGCATAGCGGCAATGCACGTCGGTCCGGGAATCGGTCGCAGCTGGACGGTTCCCGCGACCACGGTTGCGCCCACGTCCAACCCGGAGGCGTCGGCGTTCACATCGTTGCCAGGAATCGGTACCTGCGCGGCGAGGAGTAGGCAACGAGGCATGGGCGGATGAACGCCCGGACGGTGTCAAAGCGAGCTTCCCCCGCCCCGCGAGTGAGCGACCGAAGCAGTCCCAGTCGAGACTGACGACCCAGCACTCAGAGCAGTTTCGTGTAGGAATACTCGGGCTCACCGCGAGCGGGAAGAGGCAGGTGGCGAGGCGCGGGGTAGCGGCGCTCAGCGCCTCGTCAACCACGTTGATGCCCGCCGTGCAACGAAGATCCCGTGCAGTCCGCACAGCGTACGCGCCGTCCATAGGGCACACCGCCGCCGGCGATGATGATGCTCGCGGGCGGCGCGCGATAGATTCGCCATCGTGAATCATGCGGTGCCGCAACCAACAGAAGAAGACCAAACTACAAATCACAGGCAATGGTTTGAGCGCCTTGAAGTGCCGGTGCTCATAGCGACCGGCGTGGGTACGGTCTTTTGTATCCTGGCCGGACTTGACTGGCTGCTCGGGGCGACATCCACTTTCCGCCTATTCGACCCGAGCCTCAGTGGCACGATTGCCCTGTCTCTGCTCGGCGCTGCCATTTCGCTGTTTGGGGTCTACTTGGCCATACGAATCTTCGCGAAGCAGGCCGACCGCACCCGCGCGGACAACCGTCATCACAGCGCGCTCATGAAGAAGCAACAGTTGCTGCTCGCGGAGATCCGGCAGATTGCAGATGAGACGCGAGACACAGCGCTCGGCATGGACGCTAAGCTGTCTGTGGTTGCGAAGACGACGGACGCTCAACCGCCAGACCCCAGTGCGCCGACCGACGAGTCGGCAGAGCCGGAAGACACTGAGGTATCTGACGCTAGCCGCATCGCTTACCTGGACGGTGAGCGCCGCGCAGTATTCAATCCTGGCGACGTTCCGCTTTGGACCATCGATGATGTCATGAACAAGTGGACCGCAGACGGCGCGAGTGGCCGCTGGAATCTCTCTTCCTTCATTGGCGCTTACCGCAACATCTCCGCCGACAATTCGTTCCGTGGGCAACCGTGGGTACTCGTCTTCGAGAATCCGGATACGGAGGAGCTTGAAGCCTGGAGCGTCTACCGTGGTGGCTACGCGAAGAAGAGCGCCACGGTGGCTGCGACACAACTTCCTGACCCAGATGCGACGTAACAGAGCGACCGGCGCCAGCTTAATTCGCGAAGATTGCCTGGGCTATCTGGCTGGCGAACTCATCGGGCGCACCCTCGGCGGTGAGGAGTTCGCCGGTCGTCATCACGATATGCGCTTGGATGATGCGATGCGCTTCGAGGTCCAGGTTTGTCGGGCCTGGCACTCCGTTCGACATAGTCGGGCCGATTCAGTTCCAGGCCATCGATGCGATTCAATGGAGCCATGATTGAAGCCACTCCCGACGCTCTCATGAAGGCCGTCGTTGATCGCTACTTCAATTCGGGGGACTTCAACGGTCTCTATCTGGAGCCTGACACCGACCCCGCCCTCGTGGAAGTGGCCAAGGGCCTGGTGCTCGGCGGCCAGCTCGAGGTGATGGTCGAACACCTCGATTATCCGAACCCGCACATACGACCCTGGCCCTCGCGCCGGACTGTGGAGTCACAGGCTGAATCGCTCGACAAGCTCGGGGCGGCCTTCTACGGGATCGTGCTTTACCCAACGCCGTCGGTCCTGAAAGGCGTCCGGATTCCTGCTCGCTACAACGGGTATCCGTTCAGCACTGCGATGGCGAAAGGTCGCGGGACGCTCGAGCTGGCCTACTTCAGCTTCGATGTCCTTGAGCCGTACCGGAACGACCCGCGCTACCAATTCACCTTCTGGGATTTTGGCGTCGACATGGGGATCGGCGACGAGGCCTTCCTCGACCAGAGTGAGCTCGAGCGCGACAAGATCTCGCTGAGTCACCTGGGCTTCGCGTACGACCTCACTGGCTACGACCCGAAGAACCCAGACTCACCAATGGTGCGCCGCGTCGCAGCGTTTTATGGAGACCTCTCGAAGCTCACTCCAGAGCACCAGCAGCGCTGGCAGTCGTACCAAGTCCCGGACGACAAGCTCGAGGCCCACCCGGTTTGGTGGAAGACGCAGATGGGGCACTGGCCGGACGGCATTGGTCCCTTCCATCACCTCTTCCTCGAGCTGGAAAGCCTGAACTCCCTTTGGGCCGGCGCCTTCGGCGAGCCGCTCTTCAAGAACATCGATCGGCCGCAGGATCTCGGCTGGATGCTTCGCCCGTCGCAGCGCGAATGGGATGAGTTCATCGTGCAGCTCGACAAGCTGCTGTCCGAGAACGTCCGCCACGACGCTCTGGACGCCGCGGGTGCGCCGCGAAAGGACAAGAACGACCAGAACCTTGGCACGCTGACTCGTCTCGCGGCGCTCTTGGAGTCCAGAGGCTTCAGCGCGGTTGATGCGAAGGCGCTCATGAAGCCCCTGCGGGAGATTCGCCAAGCGCGGCAAAAGCCAGCACACGTCCTGCGGGCGAACATCACGGACAAGACCTTCGTGCATCGGCAAGTGGCATTGCTTCACGACCTCAGCGACGCGCTCAACGGGATGGTTCGGTGGCTCATGACGCACCCGAAGAACCAGGGCTGGAAGCCGAGCTTGGAGCCGGAGACCTACTACCGGATCTAATCGGTTGTCGTCACCGACCGACCTGCAGCTCGACGAGCTTTTTTCCCCGCCTCGGCCGCAGCCTTCTCCGCCTTCCTGAGTTCGCGCTCGGCTCGGGCGACCTGATTGTCCCGCTTGCGCTTCGCCTCCGCCATGCGCGCTGCCGCCTCGACAGACGTAGCTGACCTGACGACACCTCAAATCAGCTTGCACTCCTGACACCACGACGCGATTGCGAAGGAAGGCCGGAAGTGCGGGCTCACCGTCGACGTGGACACTCAGCGTCCACGCGACCTGCCAGCCAGCGTGCTCAGCCAGGTCGGTATGACAAATCGTGCACGGACTTGCGGATCGGCGTGATCGTCAGCGAGTTGAGCAGGCGGCCGCCGAACTCGATCACCCCGCCACGAAGCTTCTCCCGAGCCTCGTGCCTGGAGAAGCGATCCTGATGGGCGTCGAATTCCCCGTTCCAGTGAGCGTGCGGATTCAGAAGCCGGTGGCGCCGCCGGCGTCTGATGGCCCGAGCTACGACAGTTGGGGTGCATGAGCGCGGTGTGTGCACTTATGCGGATTTGCCCGTGTCGGCTCCCGCAAGACGACACCGGCCTTCAGGATGGCCGTCCGCATGGTCTCCTGGTTCACGTCGAGGCGCTTCGCGACCTGCGAAAGTGACAGCCCAGATTCGTAAAGGCGCGCTGCTTCACGGACTTGATCGTGCGTTAGTGGCTGTCGACGAACGACTACGCGTGCTTCTCGTAGGATCCGCAGGATCGTGGACTTCGCGACGCCGTACTTCTCAGCGAGCGCGGTTGACGTCTCGCCGTTGCTGTACCGCGTGACGACCGCAGCCTGTTGGTCGGTGTTCAGGTGGTTCCAGCCGCGCTTGACTCGAGGTTGAAACTCTCCCAAAGAATCCCCGACAGAGGAGGAAATCTCGCGGAGTTGCGCCGCCGTAACGAAAATCGTTGATTTATTGGAACAGAAATAGACAATGTCGTCAGGGAGGGGAGGACAACGAGGATATTCAAACCGGCTGTCCTTTCTGGTTCGAATGATCGACGCGGAGCGAGCCGATCATATAGATTGCCGGACACGGGGCCGGCGTTGAATCGTTCTTTGCCATGCGGGGTCGCGTGTTCATCTCGGCCAGCGATGTCGCCCAGGCTTCGGATGCCTCGCCCATTCTGGAACGTGGTGCTCACAATTAGGGGTACAGTGCCCTCCTCGTCGCTCCGCTCCCATGTCAATTGCAGGGCGAGGTCAGCGGCTTCTTCCCACGACAGCCGCGGGGCATCGTCGGGTACCCACGCGGCTGCTTCTAGGAACGTGGTGGGGTCCAGGTCAGGCACGTGATTCCCCGGCCGGCGGCGAAGACAGACTCGTCCCATGGTGCTCCCCGGATCCGACGTCGAGACCTATGTGTGCCGCATGTCGGAAGCCCATGCCAGCATGATGCGCGTGACAGAACTCGCGTACATGACGTTGTCGAACTGGGGCCAGCGCGGCACCACCATGGAGCCGCAGAGCGCCCGCATACGAGAGTGGCTTGGGCCCGCTCCATACTTGTTCGCCACGGCGAGCAAGAAGCATTATGAAGACCAAGCCAGTCTGGACCGCACGATCGTGGAACATATTGCTCCCACGGCGTCCGATCGGACGGTGGTCGAGATTCGGGAGCTCGACGAGCTGATCCGCGACGACGCGACCATCTCTCACGCGATCACTGTGCTCCGCCCATTCGAGGAACGGCACTGTGACCTGCTCGCTGAGCTCGTCCGCGGAGGTCACCTGGAGAAGCTGTTTGTGATCGTTCATCACGAGAACTACCCCATCCGCATTTGGCTGGATGCGATGGGAGCCACTGATCTGCACAGCGGGACAGTGGCAGATGTGCTGAGCCCGGTGCTGCTGCAGGCGGCTGAGTCCATCAAGAGCGAGGATTACAACGGACTTTCCTCCGGCCGAGGTAAGGACGCCATCGTGCAGCTGGTGCGCGCCTTCGCGCCGCATGGATACCCCGTCGATCCGGTGCTCTGGATGCGCGCGTACTTCGCCGTGGGTGGGTCGTTTCGGGGCGCTGCCGACATCTCGAAGCTCGTGACCGAGATGCAGCGCGGCGTTCGCCACCGCGTGAAGCCGCGGTACCGGGACGAGATCTACGACATCCTCCTGGCGCGCATTGACGAAGAAGACGGCGCCGTCTGAGGCCTGCCTGCCAGAATTCTTACTATGGGCTTCCTGAGCAAGCTTTTCGGTCGTGCCGAGTCGGCGGAGACGCCGGTCGTGGCGACGAAGCCGCCCGAAACGCGCAATCTCGCCCGTCCGCAGGTGCGGGCCGACATGACATACGCGCTCGGCGGCGAGCAAGACCTTGTGAAGCTCACCGGCACGACGACTTTCGCCAAAGACGCGATTGCGCGTCTTGCCGAACGGCGTGGCGCCGGTGAGGGCGGCTACATCGAGACGGGCGGCACGCTGCAACGTGAGCCGGACAATCAGGCGGATCCTCATGCGGTGGCCGTGCACGTCGAGGGGGAGAAGATCGGGTACCTCCCTGGCTACCTGGCGAAGCTGATCGACCTATCCACGAGTGGCGCCCGAGAAGCGCAGGTGCAGATTTTCACCGAGGTCCTTCCCAAGGGGCTGCGGGCAGAGGCCTGGGCGTGGCTGGCGGAGGGGCCGGCGCAGTGGCAGTGGTCTGTAGCCAACCGCCCGCCGCTATCGTCGGGTGCGAAAGTTGCGGCGCACCAACAAGACATCGACCGCATGGTGGCGGATGCGCTCTCGGGCGGCGGTGCGCGAGCCGAGTCCTTCGAGCGAGGCATGATCGCCGACGTCCACTACCTGCAGCTGGTCGAGCCAATCAAGCAGCTCAAACGCGAGGGACGCCTCTACGAGGCGTTGACCCTCTGCTACGCCGCGATTGAAGGCGCGGAGGCTCATAGGGAGGGCAGCGAACCAGCGCCGTGGTACACCGAGCAGGCCGCGATTATCCACCGCAAGCTCGGGCAGCGCAGCGAGGAAATCACGGTGCTGACACGCTGGCTCGCCCACTGCCCGCCGGACCGCCGCGACGGCACCCGCATCGGTGAACGTCTCAGCAAGCTAAAGCCGTAACGGCCACGACGTCGGCCCGCCGGCTTGACCGCCCGATAACCGAGTCTCCGTGGGCCACCCTTTAATCCGTTAGCGCGACCGCGTCCCCTGGCCGTGGATCACCTAGAATCCCACGGGCACTTTCGGCCGATACGACCAGCGCCCGTGCTGCAGCGGGCAAGACGGAGGCCACGCGAGTCAACAATCGTTCCTGTAGACAGGGCTCTGCCGGTGCCACCTTCTGGCTGCCCTTAGCGTTGACGCCGACCACCGTCGCTAAGGGGAAGGAGTGAGCTGAGTTGTCTGTGTGATGCGTCTAACTGCTGATGCGTCGCTAACTATCCGGTGGGTTGTCCCGACTAATCTTTAAGGCGACGACCGTCGGCGCCGATGGAGGGATACGAGATGAGTGCACCCGGCGAGGACCCTCCGCATGCCTGATCCCTCCTACGACTGGGCGGCCCTGTATCAGAAGCATCGCGATGCGATGTACGGGGTCGCCTACGAAGTGCTGCGCGGGAGTGGGCGTTTCGACCTGGCCGCTGATGCGGTCCAGGAGGCGATGGTGTCGCTCATGAAGGCGGCTCCGGCGGAGCCTCCACGTAGTTGGGAAGCTTTGCTAGTGGCAACGTCGAAGCGGCGGGCGCTCGACATCGTGCGATCCGCCGCGGTCGTGCGGGGTGTGGAGTACTCCGAGGAGTATGTGCGCGGAGTGGCGGCGCCAGATGAAGATGATGCCGCGGAGTGGCTCGAGAAGATGGCGCGTGTGCGTCCTGTGGTCGCGCTCCTCGACCCTCAGGAGCAGCAAGTGCTGGCCCAGTACATCGTGCTGGACCGTACGCGTGACGAAGTTGCGGCGGAGCTCGGCGTCAGCCCTGGTCGCGTCAGCCAGATCAGTACGAAAGTCTTGTCCAAGATCAAAGCCGCAGCGGAGGAAGGAGGGTGACCATGCACTCAGATGATCGAGACCAGGAGATTGCGGACATCCTTGACGCCCGCGTCGGCCGGTCGGCCGTTGTCGCAGGAGCGGACCACGCGTCGGACCGCCCCGAGCTTCAAGGGCTGCTCGAGGCGGCCGATGTCGCCTGGGCTAGTCAGCAGAGCGCTCCGCCCCTTGCCGATGATCCGGTCGCGGCCATGCTCGGGCTCGTTCCCGACGCGGAGCTTGAGCTGGATGGCAAGGCACTATCAACCGCTCGCAAACGCGCGGGATTGACGATCAGTGCGCTAGCGCAGCACCTCACCGCGCGTGGCTGGGACGTCACGAGCAAGGATGTCTTCGCTTGGGAGAGTGGCAAAAATCTGACTCACACCCCCGCGTTGATCAATGCGCTCGCGGAGGAGGCCGGCGTCGACGCGGATCGCCTGCGCCGGAGCGCAGGCGCCGACCCTGAGCGTGCGCGTCTGGCCGCTGTCGTTGGATCAGAAGCATTCAAGGCACTGGCGCAGCGGTGGGCGCGGATCCAGGGAACTACCATCGCGCTGGCGGCTTCTGCGTTGGAGTCGCGGATGCTGGTCGCGGTGCACCGGGGTGGTGCTCCCGAAGCCGATGTTCTGCTCGAGACGCTTGAGGCGCTGGTCGAGTCAGTCGAAAGTGCCGAGGGTTCGTGAAGCTCGGACCGTGGATCGAGCGCGCCGTGAAGATCCTCGCCCCCGCGGTACAGGAGCAGTTCGTCCTCGACCCAAGCGAAGCGCTCACCGCAGGTCTGCATCTGTCGGTCCGTGCGGTGGACTCGCTGTCAAGCAGTCGTGGCGATGGTGGCTTCTGCGATGGCATGTCGTTTCTCGACGACGGGGTCATTCTGTACGCGCCAACACCGAACAGCCGGCGCCAGAACTTCACTCTTGCGCACGAGCTTGGCCATTGGATCGTTGAGCGAGACCAGGGGCTGTTTGACTGGATCGCTGATCAGTCGGATCCGGCCGCGCTGCTCGAGACGGTGTGCGACCAGATTGCCCAGCGTCTTCTGCTGCCCGACGCGCTTGTTGCCGAAGTCGTTGGCGCGGATCTGGTGCGTGCCCACCACGTGCAGGACCTCTTCGACAACAGCCAGGCCAGCTATCAGGCCTGCGCGATCGCGATCTCACGACGCATCCGAGGACTGGGCGCCGTCGTGCTTGTCGACCGCTTCGACGGTCAAGTCGCGCACGCGAGTATCCAGCCCGAGCCCGATGATGGGTGGCCCGTCGTCTACCCATGGCGCGGACAGACCCTGCCGGACGCCCATGCCCTCCGGCAGATCGCTCCCGGAGCGGCTTTCACCCGTCGGATCACGTGGAGTGACTCGTGGGGGAGGACCGCCGACTTCTATGCCGACGCCATCGCCGCTGACCGGCGGATCATCGCGGTACTGGCCGGACATGACATCTGGAGGGTCGACCCTGGCTACATGATCCCGCCGCGCGACTTCGACACGCGCCCCCTCCTGACCGTCTTCTGCTGTGGACAGAGTCGATCATTCCAGAGCTATCCCTGCCCCGCGTGCGGCCAGGGATTCTGCCCAGTCTGCAAGAACTGTCAGTGCGACCGAGCTGCCAAGACCGAGGAAGCCTGCACCGGCTGCTACATGCTCTTCCAACGCCACCTGCTCGTCGACGGCCTCTGCGAAAGCTGCCGCTAACTCGATCGCCTCCTGCTCCGACTACTTAGTGAGGGGCTGACCGTCAGCCCCCAGAGATGGAGCCGGAAATGGCGAAGAACACGGGACGCGGTCACCGCGTCGGCGCGGTCAAGGGGCGCAGTGAGTTCCAGGTCGGCAAGACCTGGTTCAAGCGAGACACCTCGACGGGCCGCATCATGAACGGCAGCCCCAACCAGCACAAGGGCGTCCGCAACGAGAAGTGATCGAAGCGGAGCCGGCCCGCGGTCGGCTTCGCTCGTCACCGCTTCATCTCACCCTCATCAAGAGAGCAAGGAATCATGCCAGATCGACGAGTGACCCACTCCCGCAAGAACCGCGACGGTGACATCACCGCCATCGGCACGCCTGGCCAGTACTGGTCGCCGCGTGCGAAGGCAGACGCCATCAGCGACATCGAGCTCCGCATCCACACGTACTACGTGCAGTGGCCTGAGAAGCGCACGGAGATCCGTGTCGTCAACGGCGCGACTGGCAAGTATCTCCGCACGGATCGGGACAACACGACCCGCAATAACTTGGACGACCTCCCGGACCTGTGACGACGGCGCCGAACAAGTGAAGGACCGCCCCGTCTGTACGGGTGCGGTCCTTCACTTGTTTGACGGCCGAGCGGCAGCGTTACGCGGTCTTTGTTTTCGTCGGTTCACGCAGCACGACACCAGCCCTCAGGATGGCTGCGCGCATCGTCTCCTGGTTCACGTCGAGCTGTTTTTCGACTTGCGAAAGTGATAATCCCGCCTGATAAAGCCGAGATGCTTCGCTCACCTGGTCGGGAGTCATCGGCTGACGGCGCACGAGGACCCGGGCTTCGCGCAGGATCCGCAGGATGGTGGACTTCGCGACGCCGTACTCCTCAGCGAGTGTGGTTGAGGTCTCGCCGTTGCTGTACCGGGTGACGACCGCAGACTGTTGGTCGGTGTTCAGGCGGTTCCAGCCACGCTTGGCTCGAGGTTGAAACTCTCGCAAAGAATCCCTGACAGAGGCGGAAATCTCAAGGAGTTGCGCCGCCGTAACAGAGGTCGTTGATTTATTGGAACAGAGATAGACAATGTCGACAGTTGAGGCCCGAACTTCCGCAGGATTGCGGGGGTTCGGGCCTCTTGTCGTTTCCGGCGACGGGCGTGCGTCTCATGAGCGGGCACATGAGCGCCGAGTGCGGTTCGATCAGCGGCTCTAACAGAATCGTCTGGACCTGGCACTGACGTCAGTCGCGGACGAGCCAGATACGTTTGCTGGTGGCGTTGTCGGATACAGGCGGGTCGGACACGTCGGTGTCGTAACGGAACCGGACGCCGTAGAGGACTCCTGCTCGGGGAATATTGTCCACCGTGATCGGCCACAGTCGTTTCGCGGTGTCGCCGGGAGAGACCTCTACGTAGAGGCGCTCGGAGCGTCGTGTGTACGGGTGATTTCGGTCTGGGTCGGGGTCCCAGGTGGGCACGCCGATGGACGCGGCCCAGATTCGGTTTCCGATTCCTTCGACGTAGGTGCTGCTGCCGGGCGTCTTGAAGGCATCGTGGCCGATGGCGGTGAGGTCGCCGCCGAACGTCCAGTAGTGGCAGGTGCCCGAATTGGTTATACGGGTGGGGATGTGCAGTGTCTGCCCGATCTTGACGCGGTACACCGGCTCCTTCTGCCCGTCGACAGTCCGGTACTCGCTCGGCTTCTCGACCGGGTAGCCGGCGATGTTCGCGTCAATGGCGGCACCGGCCTTGCCTGGCACCGTGAGGCAGTCGGGTGCCGAGTCGGCGCTGGCGGCGGTGGGGGCTGTGATGAGGGAGAGGGTGAGCAGGCCGGCAGCAAAGGCCCCTGGGGTGCGTGATCGCATGTGACTCATTCCGATGGGTCAGCACCACATTCCGGGGAGGAGCAGTCCCGGCGGAAGCGATCGTGTTCGGTCCGACTGACGCCAGCACTCATTGCCCCGGCGTCCTTTTACTCAGAGAAGCGTGAGGGGAATTGACACCGAACCTCGACCCGGCGCCGAGAAGGTGATGACAGCCGTCGGCGGGGAACTCTGCTCCGGCCCCTGGCGGCCGAGGTAGATGATGAAAGCCCCGCTCTCGGCGCCGGGCTCGATGGGTGCTGCAAAAAACCAGACGACGGACTCGCCTCCGTCGCCGTACCGCCAAGCGACATCGCCGCTGTATCCCGAGTAGAAGTAATCCGGTTCGGTCGCCGGAAGGTCAGCGATGAGGTCGCCGGCGGCAAGGGCAGTGGTGCCGTCGTTGGTGATCCAGATCACGTAGGACGTGATGCCGTTGTTGTCAGTGGGGCCGCTCACCCGGTAGGTGAGCTGAGGTGTGGTGCTCGCTGATGCGAGGGGCGCAGCGACGGCCAACGCGATCACGGGCGCGCTCCATGCGGCAGCCCCGACGAGGGCGCGGCGACTGATGACACCGCGTTCGAGATCGCTCATGCCACGGATGCTATCGGCTGTTGAAGTGCCGCGGACACGCGATGTCGGAATTGCCGAGCTGATTTCTTGGCTCAGTTACACAGACGTCATGTGATTCATGCATACTCGGCGGCACGGGGTGGCAATGGGACTGCACGGGGCGGCACCAGTCGATCGAGGCAGCACCCCCGCAACGACGGGGGACTTCGTGACCGAGCTCATCACCGACCATTCCACCGCGAACGCTGGAATGGATCGCCGCACCGTTATCAAAGCGGCTGCGTGGACAGTTCCCGCAATCGCCATCGCCGTCGCGGCACCCCGCGCGGCGGCGTCCACGTCCGATGTCGGCGCGTATTCGCTCTCCGGCTCCTGCGGAGCTCCGGGTATTCAGGGGCCGGGGTTCGTTCTCGTCGCCAGCGCCACCGCACCGGTACCGACAGGAACGACGGTGCTCATCTCCGGCACAGGAGTTTCCAGTATCGGAGTCTTCTCCTCGACCCCTTCGGGGATGACAACGCAGACTCGGCTCAGCGGCACGGCTACCCAATTCACGCTGACCGCAGACCTTCCGGCGGGAACAGCCATCTCGTTCCGCACGACTCTGTCGACGAGCGCGAGGTGGACTTTGAACGCTCTCATGACGCTGCCCGAGGGCTACACCGCAACAGGGGCGAAGTCGGACGCCGTTGTCACCTCCTCGCTCACCGGATGCTCGACGAGCTGAGAATGCTCGCCGCGTGCGTCAGGCGGGCTTCCGGTCCGGGTCAGCGATGCGCCCGACGCGCGGCCCCTGCTCGTGCGTCGACTGCGCCGCATTCGGGATGCTTCTGCGGCGGGCGAGACTGCACGCCGTCGACGCGCACGCGGACGGACACGATCCGGTGACCATTCGGAACGCGTCGGAGTGATCCGGTGCCCTCCCGTGTCGATCCGATCGGGCGCGCCCGCCGAGTCAGTCCGCGTGCCGCCCGCTGTTGCGGTCCCACTCGAGCGACTTCCACTGGAGGAAAGTGCAGAGGTTGCTGGCGATCACGTATTCGGCGGCGAGGCTCGTGATGTCGTGGATCGACAGAGACAGACTCTCGGGCTGCTCGCTGAGGGTCAGTTCCCACATCGGGTCGTCGTAGCTGCGCGGTCGCATGTGGATGGATGCCGACGCGTTGCGCAGGCGCAGGATGACGAGCCCCGTGTCGTCCTCGCCGTCGTCCTCCTGAGGGGCGACCGAGATCGAACCCGCGATGCAGTGCTCCTCGCTTTCGAACTCCGCGACCCATGCTTCGAGCTGTTCGCGGGAGCGGCGGGGCGGCGAGTCCTCGAGCGATTCCATACCGGCAGTCTCGCACCCGTTGTCGAGCGGCGCGCACACCTTGCGCAGGTATCTCGGCGTCGGACGCGGGGCTCCGAGCTACGGTGGCACGTCCGCGGCGGGGGAGATCAGGCGGCGTCCACCGTCGCGGCATCCGTTCGCTTCTGCAGGTATTCGCAGAGCTTGCCCGTCGTGAACAGCTCCTCGCCGAGGGAGATCAGGTGCGTTCCGGTGAGCGGGAACTCCCCGGAACGCTCGGTGAGGGTCGCGGTCCAGGTGCGGTCGCAGTCGATGTTGAGGTAGATGGACGCCGGACCGTGGTTGAGATGGACGGCGACGATGCCCGAGTCGGCGTGCTCGGGGTCGTCCTGCGGGAGGACGTGAACGGTCGCGTGGGCGACGCGGTCGTCCTGCTCGTAGTCGGCGACCCACTGCGAGATCTCGTCGAATGCGGGGCGAGTGCACGTCATCCGCCAAGGCTATACGGAATACGACGCGCGTCGGCGGGGTCTCCTGGATGCGCAGGCACCGGGAGAGCACCGTCTTGGGAGAGGTCGCGCCTCAGCGGTCCGAGTGACCGGCCGCCTGGAGGAACTGCACCATCGAGTGGTTGTACGGGCTGCGGAACCGCCGCTTCGCGCGGATCATCGTGTAGCCCTGAGCGCGGAGAGCGAGAGCGTTCGTGACGCTCAATCGCTGCTTCGGCACGGGTTCCCACCCTCCCGGCAGTCGATAGGCGTGCGTGATCGTCTGCGACCCTGGCATCGGCATTGCCCCCCTTGAATGCAGCGGACCGATTCAAGCGACTTTACCTGCCGGTGGGGCAATCGCTTTCCGCTCGCACTACCGGGATTCGTCGGAGCTCCGGTTCGATCGGCCTCCCCCGTCGGGCCGTCCCCGGAATCCGGGCGCGGAGTTGGGGGGCTCACGACGAGGACGCGGATGCCGTGAGGCCGGACGCCGCGCCCGATGCGCGCGGGACGATACGCACGGCATCCGGGTCCTCACCGCTCAGGGGGAGGCTGTGTGGTCAGGCCGCAGACGACCCCGACGGGCGGATGTCGGCGTCGGACCACGGGGCGGCGCCGGCCGGCTGCTGGGTGTAATGCGAGAGCGACAGCTCTTTCGAGTTGCCCCACCCGCGTCGAGCCCGGACGAGGGTGTACCCCTCGTCACGCAGTGCGTGGGCGGTTTCGGCGGTGAGGGGGCGGTGGGGGAGCGTCTCCCATCCGCCGGGCATGCGATAGGCGTGGGTCACGGTGCGAGGGCGAGTCATTTCCACTCCAGAACACGAGCTTTCGAGGGCGCTGCGCCATTGGAGCGGGGGAGGACGACGTTACGCGTCGTCGGTGGGGGTGTCTGTCCCCTCTTCGGAGGGTCAGCGTGTCGGCGGATACTGCCGCAGCGAGATCTCACGCGTGTCGAACAAGCCGCGACGCGCGCGTACCAGCATGATCCCCTGGTCGCGCAACGCGGCGGCTCGTTCCGGCGTGAGGGGCTCGTGGGGGGCCTTCTGCCAGCCGCCCGCGAGTGTGTAGATGTGTGTCAAGGTGCGAGGTCGAGTCATCATCACCCCCTGCGGGGAATGTAGCCCTCGGAGATAGGTCCTGGCCGAGAATTTTCCTTTCCGTAATGCGCGCGTGGACGACCGTAACCCGGGCGTCTCCAGACCGTCTTCCGGGCGGATGCGGCAGGGTTCCCTGGGCGGGTCGCGGCCATAATGGCCCGATGGTCACCGCCCGCATCGTCGTGCTCTTCGCTCTCGCCGCCATCGCCGAGATCGGCGGTGCCTGGCTCATCTGGCAGGCGGTGCGCGAGAACCGGGGCTGGTGGCTGGCGCTGCTCGGGATCGTCGCGCTCGGCGCGTACGGCTTCATCGCGGCGCTGCAGCCGGACGCGCACTTCGGGCGCGTCCTCGCCGCCTACGGCGGGGTGTTCGTCGCGGGTTCTCTCGCCTGGGGCATCGTCGTCGACGGCTTCCGTCCCACGGTGTGGGACTACGTCGGCTCGGCCGTCGCTCTCGTGGGGGCGGGGATCATCGTGCTCGCGCCCGACTCGGCCGGGGCGCCGGAGTGACGGCATCCGATTCGAGATCCGGCCGACGGAACCATTCAGTTAGAGAGCCAAGTAGTTAGCTAGACGAGATATCGGCGGATTGTCAAGCAGCATGTGGTGAAGCGCCCGTGCGGGCACACTCGATGCATGCAGTTCGAAACCACGCCCCACGAGGGCCTCGCCGACGACTTCTCCGCCTCCGAGACCGCGCGCCCCTTCGGCTCGTACCTCTCGGTGATCAACGGCGGAGACTGATCGTCCCGCGGCCCGCCAGGGCCACTCACGACAGGACCGGATGCCGACAGGCTCCGGTCCTTCGTCGTGATCCCGTGGAAGGAGGGCGGATGCCATGACCGCGCGGCTCATCGAGATCGACGGATCGCGGGTGCACGGCATCCCATCCCTGTACGCGGAGCTGAACCGCGTGTTCATGCCGGACGAGCCCTGGACCCTCGGCGAGAGCCTCGACGCGTTGGACGATCTGCTGTACGGCGGGTTCGGGGTCCTGCACGGCTCGGAACCGGTGCGCGTGCTGTGGCGCGACGCGGAGGCGGCGCGAGCGGCGCTCGGGGTGGAGACGACCCTCGCCTACCTGCGGCGCAAGCTCGAACGCCCGGACGTCTATGCGGTCGCACCGGCGCGACGTGCCCTCGACGAGCTCGAGGCCGGACGCGGCGAGACGTACTTCGACCGCGTCGTCGGGGTGTTCCGCGATCACGCGAACATCGAGCTCGTGTTCGCCTGAGGACCCCCGTCGACGTTCCGGTGGACCGAGCGCCGTGCCGTGTGCAGCGCTGCGCTCGGGGCCCGGGATGCGTCACCCCGGGCCCGTCCCGCCGTCACTCGTACCGCAGCGACTCCACCGGATCGGCGCGTGCCGCCCTCGCGGCCGGGAGGCTCCCCGCGAGGAACGCGATCGCCATGATCGCCACCGTCGTCACCAGGATCGACACGGGGTCGAAGGCGATGAGCTGCAGCCCCGGCAGATCGCTGAAGAGCGTCTGCCCCAGCTGCGCGCTCACGGCCGTGCCGACGCCGATCGCGACGACCGCGCCGATGAGACTGCCCAACAGTCCCAGCATCACCGCCTCGAGGCTGAACAGCGAGAAGACCCGGCCGCTGCCCATGCCCATCGCCTTCATCAGCCCGATCTCGCGCGTGCGCTCCTGCACCGACATCAGCAGGGTGTTGACGATGCCGAAGCTCGCCGCCAACAGCGCGATGACGGCGAACGCGTTGAGGACGAGCACGATGCCGTCGATGACCGCCTTGAAGGTGCCGAGCTGATCCGAGACGGTCTGGCCGGAGTAGCCGGCATCCGACAGCGCGGTCTTGGCGTCGTCGACGTCCTGCGCCGCCGCCGACGACAGGGTCACGCTCGCGCTCGCGTACCGATCGAGCTCATCGGCCGGGACCCCGGTGTTCTGCGCGGTGAACAACACGTCTTCCAGAGCGGTGTTGGTGGTCAACGAGGTCGTGGAGGCGAAGGCGCCCTCGGTCACGCCCGTGATGGTCGCCGAGACCACGTGCTGCGTGCGCACCGGGTCGGACACGGCGATCGTCAGTGTGGCCCCGACGGCATCCGCGGCGTCCGCGAAGCCGAGGGGCGTCACGAGCGACTCGGGGATCGCGGTCTCGAGCGCGTCGGAGGACTCGTCGGGCGCGGCGCCCGCCGCCAGCTGCGGAGTCTGGCCGCCGATGAGCGAGCCCGCGCTCGCGACGTAGCGCTCGCCGCCGTCGACCTGCACGTAGTCGATCTGCACGGCGCGGGTGGGGCTCACCGACGCGACACCGGGAAGGTCTTCGATCGTCCGGATGTCGGCATCCGTCAGTGCCGAGACGGTCGCGGTGGCGCCGGGGCGACCGGGGTTCGTGTTCGCCGAGGAGACCGCGTCGGGGTCGTACTTCTGCGGTTCTGCGGATGCCGCGGCCCCCGTTCCCGTCTTCGTCACGGTCAGCACGTCGGCAGCGCCGATGGAGGAGACGGTGTCGTCGATGAAGCGGTTGATGCCGGTGCCGAGACCGTTCGTCAACGTCAGCGTGAAGGCGCCCACGAAGATCGCGAGCACCGTGAGGATCGTGCGGGTCTTGGAACGGAACGTGTTCGCGGCGGCCGTGGCGACCAGGTCGGTGGTCTTCATGCGGCGCTCCGTTCCTCGGTGACGATGACGCCGTCGCGGATCTGCACCCGGCGGTCGCACCGCGCCGCCAGCTCGTCGTCGTGGGTCACCACGATGAGAGTGATGCCGTGCTCGCGGTTGAGGCGGAAAAGGATGTCCTCCACCACGGCGCCGGTGGCGGAGTCGAGGTTGCCCGTGGGCTCGTCGGCGAAGATGACCCGCGGGTCGTTCACGAGAGCGCGGGCGATCACCGCGCGCTGCTTCTGCCCACCCGAGAGGGCCGTGGCCTTGTTCTTCGCCTTGTCCTGCATGTCGAGCTCGGCCAGCGCCGCAAGTCCCCGCCGGCGGCGTTCAGCGCGTCCGACGCCCGCGATCTTCAACGGCAGGATCACGTTCTCGAGCACCGAGGCGCTGGGGGTGAGGAAGAACTGCTGGAACACGAAGCCGAACGTCTTGTTGCGCGTGCGGTTGAGGTGGCGCCCGCGCAGGGTCGCGGCATCCTTCCCCTCCAGACGCACGGTTCCGCTCGAGGGGGCGTCCATGAGAGCGAGCAGGTGCATGAGGGTCGACTTGCCCGATCCGCTCTTGCCGACGATCGCGATGCTCTCGCCGCGGTGGATGTCGAGGCTCACACCGCGCAGCGCGTCGAAGCGCGCGGATCCGCGGCCGTAGGACTTGTGCAGATCGGTGACGGAGAGCAGGGGAGGAGGAGGTTCGGATGCCATGACCTCACTGTCGCTCGCGAGCGCACCGCTCCGCGTCGCTCGCGCGGGGTGGGCGACTCCCCCCGCGGGGGTATTCCGCGAATGCCCCGTGCGGGCGATACCCGCGGGGGAGTGAGCAGTCCACACTGGGAGGATGCGACCCGACCCGGCCACGGACACGCCGCCGCGCCTGGTGCCGGCGGGGCGCGCCTGGCTCGTCGACGTGGTCATCGCCGTGCTGGTCGTCGTGCCCTCGTTCGCGCCGGTCCCGTTCCCCGAGTTGCGGCCGTCGAGCCCCCTGGTGCACGTGCTCATCGTGCTGCCGGCGCTGCTGCTGCCGCTGCGCCGCCGGTGGCCGCGTCTCGTCTTCGTCGTCTGCATCGCCATCTTCGTGGGAGCCCTCGTGCTCGGGACACTCGCGCCGGGGGCGGCGCTGGCGACGGCGATCGCGGCCTACGGGATGGCCGACCGCGTCGGGCGCAGGGAGGCCGCGCCCGTGGCCATCGCGGGGGTGGTGGGGCTCGTCGGCGCAAGCATCGTCATCGGCCTCATGACAGGGCTCGACACGCGGTTCCTGCAGGTCGGCCTCGCCGTCGCGCTCGCCGGAGCGATCGGAGATGCCGCGCGCTCCCGCCGCGCGTACGTCGCGGCGGTTCTCGAGCGCGCCCGGCGCGCCGAGCAGACGCGCGAGGCCGAAGCGCGGCGCCGCGTGAGCGAAGAACGCCTGCGCATCGCCCGCGACCTCCATGACGCCGTCGCCCATCAGATCTCGGTCATCAGCCTGAACGCGGGAGTGGCGAGCTCGGCACTGGACACCCGCCCGGACAAGGCCCGCGAGGCGCTCGCCACGATCCGCACCGCTTCCCGCGACGTGCTCGCCGAGATCGGTTCGATGCTGGCCGTGTTGCGCACCCCCGACGACGTGGACGCCCGCGACCAACCGGGGCTCGCGCGCCTCGGGGCGGTCGTGGAGTCGGTGCGCGTCGCCGGGTGGGATGCGGCCGTCCGCGACGAGCGCGACCCCGACGAGGTGCTGCCCCTCGGCGTCGACATCGTCGCCTACCGCGTCGTGCAGGAGGGGCTGACCAACGCCCTCAAGCACGGCACGGCCCGTCGCGTGCACGTGCTGCTGCGTCGTGACGGCGACGATCTCGAGGTCGTGGTCACCAACCCCTTCCGCCCCGAGGAGGCCGCCGCCGAGCCTTCCCCGTCGGGCTTCGGCCTGATCGGCCTGCGGGAGCGCGTCGAGTCGGCGGGCGGTCGCCTCGACGCGGGACCGGCGCCCGGCGGCTATCGTCTCGCCGCGCGTCTGCCGGTGCCCGCCCCCCGCCCGACTGCTCGACCCGGAGGTTCCGCATGAGCCCGACACGCGTCATCGTCGTCGACGATCAAGCCCTCATCCGCGCCGCGGTGCACGACCTCCTCGACGCGGCCGACGGCATCGAGGTGATCGGCGACGCCGCCGACGGCGAGCAGGCCGTCGCGCTCGCCCAGGCGCTTCGCCCCGATGTCGTGGTGTGCGACATCCGGATGCCGCGCATGGACGGCATCGAGGCAACCCGCCGTATCTGCACCGACCCGGCGCTGGCCGACACCCGCGTACTGATCCTCACCACGTTCGAGGAGGACGACTACGTCGTCGCAGCGCTGCGCGCCGGAGCGAGCGGCTTCATCGGCAAGGGCGCCGAGCCGGAGGAGATCATCCACGCCGTGCTCGCCGTCGACGACGGGGGCGCGCTCCTGTCGCCCGCGGCGACCCGCGGTCTCATCGAGAAGTACGTGCGGCGCGCAGCGCCGGTCGCGGGGGAGGCGCCGTCGCTCGACGTGCTGACCGACCGGGAACGCGAAGTCCTGCGCCACATCGCCCGCGGGCGGTCGAACGACGAGATCGCGACATCCCTCTTCATCTCCCCCCACACGGCGAAGACCCACGTGAAGAACACGATGCTGAAGCTCGGTGCGCACGACCGCGCGCAGCTGGTGATCGCGGCGTACGAGAGCGGGCTGCTGGTCCCGGGGGAGTGACGGCCACCGTCACGATCGTCGCCCGCGCGGATGTCGTCGGGGCGCGCGGCGGGGCGGCTCATCGCTCTCCGACGGGTCCGCCGGGGTCGGCGCACGGGTCCTCGTAGGATCGTGACACCGGCGGGGTGGGTCGGCGTGGACGAGCGGGGGATCGCATGAGCGGAGGGCGACGCCTCATCGGGGTTCGTGGTGCGCTCGGGCATCCGCTGGTCTGGGCGGTGGTGTGCGGTCTCGCGGCCGTGCCCCTGCTGGGCACGGCGTTCGACTTCGGAGGGTTCCTCCTCTGTCTCGCCGCGGGCTGGCTCGTCGCGCACGCGGTCGTCCGCGCGCTGATGACCCTGCGCTCGCTCGCCCTCTCGTTCTCGCTGCACATCGGCCTCGCGGCGGCCGCCGGAGTGGCTCTGTACGCGCTGACGCAGCACGCGGCGCCGGCTCCGGTCGATGCGGCGATCGTCACGGCGGCGTCCTACGCGGCCGTCCCGGCCGAGGGATGGGTCTGGCTGACCCTGATCGGGCGGGTGTCCGGTCTCGTCCGCGCGGACTCCGCTCGGCGCGCGGCACGGCTGGTGACTCCCGAGTGGGAGCGGAGCGGAGACGTGTGGGGGCTGCGCCTGCCGGTCGTGCCGCTGCGGCTGTCGACGTATCGGCTCGTGCTCGGCATCCTGATCGGGGGCGGCGGGGGCGCGCTGGTCGCTTTCGTGGTCGGGTTCTCCGATGTCGCGATGCGCATGAGCCCGCTGCTCATCGTCATCGTCCTGGGCTGGCTCGTCGGCCTGCCCGTCTACGGCGGCCTGCTGCTGATCGCACGTTCCCGCACCGTCGACGCGCGCGTGCGGGTGACCACTGATCGGATGGTGGTGGAACGGATGCCGGAGGGCGCACCGATCGTCGACCTCGGTCTCGCCGAGCTCCGGTCGCTCCGTTGGGCGGCGAGCGAGGCGCCGACCCGCGTCGAGCTACGGCCGGTGGACGGCCCCGGGCTCGTGCTGCTGTTCGGTCTCTCCCGTCGGCCCGCACGGATGGCGGCGACGCTGCCCACACTGCGGTCGGGCCTGCGCCGGCGGCTGACCGACGCGGGGCTGTCGGCGCGCGAGACGCGCGGTCGCGGCGGCGACGATGTGCTCGCGCGCGATCAGGCGGCGTCCGCGGCGCTCCGCTCGGGCGGGGTCCCTCGCCGCTGATCCCCACGGAGCGGAACGCCGGTCAGGCGCGACCGGGGACCGATGCCCTCACGCCCTCGTCTGCGGGGCGCTGACGAGCGCTGCCGCCCGTTCACCCAGGGCCGCTTCCCCTCGGCGCGGCTACTCGCCCGCCTTCTCGAGACCACGGGTGCGGATCTCTTCGAGGTCGAGGCCGGCGAGGATCTTGCGTGCGACGAGGTCGTCGATCGTGCCCTCGCGGCGCAGCCGGAGCAGCACTTCGCGTTTGCGGTCGAGGACCGCGAGCCGCAGCCTCTGCGCCTCCTTGTGACGCAGCAGCGGGGAGCGCTGCGTGACGTCGATGTCTTCGCTGACGGCGATCATCCGGAGGGGCCCGGTGAAGGCCGTGCCCGCCGCGTCCCCGTCGTCGACCCGGCGATCGTCGCCGCGCCGGTCGGTTTCGTGACCGTCCGGGGGGACGGGTCCGGTCGCCGAGCCGTCGTCGTCGAGAGAGGCGTCGAGTTCGGCGAGGTCGCGCTCCTCGATGGCGCGCTGCCGGGCGACGGCCCGCGCGTTCGCGAGCTCGAGACGCTCGTAGCCTTCACGCCGCGCGCGGTCGCGCACCCGATCGCTGATGCCGTGTTCGACCGCGAGGTCGTCGAGGGCGGCGAGGGCGGCTCCCGAGATGGCGCGTTCGGCGAGCTCGTACTCCTCGATCGCCGCATCGTCGTTCGGCAGCTTCGCCCATTTGATGACCGCGGGAAGGAGCGGTCCCTGCACGAGAAGGGTGAGGACGATGACGCCCGCCGTCACGAAGACGATCGCGTCGCGTCCCGCGACCGGGTCGCCCGCGGCCGTGGTGACGGGAACCGACAGGGCGATGGCCAGTGACACGGCTCCGCGGAACCCGGCCACGGTGCTCACGACCCGCGACCGGTGCCGGAGCGACCGCGACGATCCCGCGGCGGGTCGCGAGAAGGGCGAGAACATCCACTGGAACAGATAGCGCACCACGAACAGGGCGATCCAGGCGGCGACCGTCACGATGAGCAGGATGCCGATCTCCGACCCCGAGATCTCGTGCAGCACGAGCTGCACCTCGAGGCCGATCAGCACGAAGAGCGCGCCGTTGAGGAGGTAGACGCCGAAGGGCCACGTGGCATCCGCCGCCCTCCGCGACATCGCGGTGGTGATCCGCGGCGACACCCAGGCCATGATGAGGCCCGCGAAGACGACCGCCAGCACCCCCGAGGCGTCGATGAGCTCGGCGATGAGGAAGGAGACGAACGGGACCAGCACCATGGTGAGGTTGATCGTCAGGGTCGACTGCATCCGTCGCAGGGCGAAGAACGCCGCAGCGGCCACGGCGATCCCCGCGGCCGCTCCGCCCAGGTACGACAGCAGCACCATGCCGGTGATCTGCAGCGGCGTGATCTGGTCGCCCAGCAGGAGCGCGACGGCGATCGCGTAGAGGACCAGGGCGGTGCCGTCGTTCGTCAGGCTCTCGGCCTTGAGCTTCATGAAGGTCTTGGCGGGCAGCAGGCGCCCGAGCGCGGCGACCGCCGTGGCGTCGGGCGGTGCCACCGCCGCGCCGAGCACCAGGGCGGCCTCCCACGGCACGCCCAGCAGCGTCGCGACCCCGGCGACGGCGAACGCGGATGCCACGACGAGGAGCGTGCTCATCGGGATGATGTAGCGCAGAGACCGGCGCACCGAGCGGAGGGACGTGGTCCACGCCTCACGGAAGAGCATGATCGGCAGGAACAGCAGCAGCACGGTCTCGGGCGGGAGCTCGATCTGACGGAGCTCGGGGATGAATCCCAGGGCGAGGCCGATGACGAGGAGGACCAGGGGCGTCGCGACGCGCAGTCGCGGCGCCAGCACCGTGCCCACGAGCATCGCGAGGCCCAGCAGAACCGTGATCTCGAGTCCCTGCATCCGTGCCGCCTTTCGCCATGCCCTCAGGACTCAGCGTAGAGAAAGGCCCGCACATTCCCGAGGGGGTGTTCGCGCCGGTCGGGGCGGCTCGCTCTCGACGACGGCGTAGCCGCGTTCAGCGACCGGTTTCGAATGAGCATGCTGTGGAGGGTGCGGAGGAGCATCGAAGGGGCAGCAGTTCTCGTCTTCGATACTCTGGCGGAGGAACGGGGCGATCGGCCGATGGCGCGATCGCGCCGACGAGACGGGGGAGCGTGGTGATGGGTGTCGTCACGACCTCGCCTCGACTGGCGTCCGCGGAGGCGCGTGTGCCCGTCTTCCCGAACGGCCGACGCCCCGCGTGGCTCGTCGTCGTCGTCGTGCTCTTCGCCGTGCTGCCCGGTGTCATGGCGGTCGCCGACGGCCGACCCGGCCTGCGCCTCGTGACGGGTGCGTCGACCGTCACCCTCCTCGGCGTCGCGGGCTGCCTGAACCTGCTCCTCCGCACGATGCGGGAGAGGGTGGTGCGCATCGACGAGTCGGCATCCGGCATCTGGTTCCGCCCTGCCCCGGCCGCGACGGCGATGCCGTTCGTGCTCGGGAGCCTTCTGCTGCTCCCCGCGGTCGCGCAGATCGTTGTCGACGTGGCGGACTTGGCGACGATGCCGTCGTTCCTGCTCACGCGCGCGCCCTCTGCGCTCGGACTGCTCGGCCTCGGCATCATCGTCGTGAACACCGTGCGGCTGCGCGAGGCGGCCGGCCTCCACGTGACGGTGGAGGGGCTCACAGGTATTCGTGGTCGCGGCCGCATCGACTGGACCTGGGACGAGCTCGCCGAGGTGGATGTGGGCACGGGACCGGTCGCGAAGCTCCGGCTCGTCGCCGACGCAGGGGGACCCGGCATCGAAGCGCCCATGCTGGCGCTGGGTTCGGACCCGAACCAGGTCGCCACGGTGGTGCGGTACTTCCGCGATGTCCCTTCGGCGCGAGCGGAGCTGAACGGCCCCGGACCCGCCGTCCTCCGCGGCGTCGACGACGCGCTCCGCGCCCGTGAGGGATGAGCGCGCGCTGCGCCCGCGCGAGCCGAGGCGCCGCCGCTCGCGTCAGCCGGCGACGCCCACCTTCGCCTTCGCCCACGACCGCCCCCGGGTGTCCTTGAGGATGTCGTACTCGACGTCGACGTGCGGCTCGATCGCGCTGTACTTGTCGTTCGGAGCGCCGATGACAAGCTGGAAACCGAGACCGCGCCACGCCCCGATCGCGCGCTTGGTGAAGTGCGCGTCGGCCTTGATGAGGGCCTCGTCGAGGAACACCGGGGCGTACCGCGGACGCTCCGATCCGGCATCCCCGAGCTGGTAGCGCAGGGCCGCGCCGACGATGAACGCGATGAGCTCCTGCGACTCGCCGCCGGACTTCTCGCCGATGTGGTCGTAGAGGGCGACGTGCTCGCCGGTGTCGGCGCGGAAACGCTCGGCGCTCACGCGCACGTGGTTGCGCACGTCGACGAGGTCGGCGAAGTCGGGTGCGGTGGGGCGGATCCGGCCGATCAGCCGCGCCATGCGGCCGTACACGGCCTCGCGCTCGTCGTCGGTGGATGCCGCGTCGATCGCCGCCCGCACGTCGCGCAACTCGCGACGGAAACGGCGCCGCACCTCGGACTGGTTTTCGCGCGGCACGATCTGCAGGCGGTGGTCGTCGTCGTAGAACGGCAGATCCTGCATGATGTCGTTGATCGGCGCGATGCGCTCGCGGATCTCGCGCAGGGCCCGCGTGAGCGCCGAGTCCAGGTTCGTGAGGTCGTTGCCCGACAGCTGCAGCAGCGAGTCGCGCCACTCCGCCTCGAGTTCGTGCAGGCCGCTCGCCTCGAGATCGGCGAGGATGCGCTCGAAGTCGCCGAGCGACTCGTCGGGGTCGGCCAGCAGGTTCGGGCTCGGCCACCGGTCGGTGAAGGCGGTGAGGGTGCGGCGCAGGCTCTCGCGCTGATCGCTCCACGTCTCCTGGGCGGCGCGCTGCTCCTCGAGCAGACGCTTCGAGGCGGACTCGAGGGCGGCGTCGAAGCGGGAGAGCAGCTGCGAGGGGGAGGCGTCGTCGGAGGGCGCGACGAACAGCCCGTCGAGGTACGCGGCTTCGTCGACCGTCAGCGTCATCGCGGCGTCTTCCGCCCGCTCCAGGCGCTCGTTCGCGGCATCCACCTCGTCGGTGACCTCGGCCCAGCGTGCGGCGAGCGCCTGCTGCTCGGTCTTGGCGGCCCCGATCTCCTCGCGCAGCCGCGCCGCGCGGGCGCGCGTGCCGGAGATCTGCTCCTGCAGCTCGGCGATGCGCGGGTTGCCCGCGGTCACCTCGACGATCGTCTCGTTCCAGCGCTCGAGGTCGTGCTCGACGGATGCCGTGTCGACCTGGTCCCACGACAGATCGGCGATCTTCTCGAGGGCGCTGCGCCGCTCGTCGAACGCGTCGAGGGCCGCAGCGGCCTCGTCGACCGCCGACTTCGCGGTGGCGAGGTCGCGACGCACCGTGACGATCTGCTCGCCGAGCTCGGTCAGACGCACGCGGGACGAGAAGCCCAGGACGCTCTGGCGGACCGATCCACCGTGCGCACCGCGGGAGCCCTGACTCGTCTGCCCCGAGATCGTGAGCGCCAGGCGGTGCTGCGCCAGGTCGGCGGCGGCATCCACGCAGACGAACGCGAACTGCTGCTCGAGGCGGTCCTGCAGCCAGCCGGTGAAGGGGGAGCGGCGGTACTCGAGGCGTCCGGGCAGGGTCGCGGGGTCGAGCCCGGTGCGCTCGGGCAGGTCGGTCGACACGCCCTCGAACCGCAGCCGCTCCGACAGGCGCACACCGTCGATGGCGGCACGGAAGGATGCCAGGTGCGCGGCATCCACGAGGAGGGTCGTCGCGAAGCCCCCGAGGGCGAGGGTGAACGCCCCGCGCCACGGCTCGAACTCGGTGCGGACGTCGACGAGCTCGGCGACGAAGGGCAGGTCGGCGGCGGTGAGACCGGCGGCCTCGGCCAGCGCCTCGCGCGCCTCGTGCAGGCGCGGGGGGATGTTGTCGTCGCGCGTCTGCGTGCGGCGGTGCTCGGCCTCGAGGGCGGAGAGCTGCTGGCGCAGGTCGGTGTGCCGGCTGCTCGCGGCGACGAACGCGTCGCGCACGGCGCTCTTGCCGAGAGTATCGCCGAGGGTGGCGCGGGCTTCGGCGAGCAGCGCGCCGAACTGCTTCTCTGAGGTCGCCTCCGTGTGCAGAACAGACAGGGCGGCGTCGAACCTCTCGCGGTCGCGCTGCATCCCGGCGAGCCGCCGCTCGAGCGCGCGCAGTTCGCGCTGGGCGGCGTCGAGCTGGTCGCCTCCGGCCGCACGCAGCACGTCGCCCAGTCCCTCGCGCTCGGCTTCGGCGGCATCCGCCAGAGCCTGTCGCTCGCGGACGAGGGCGTCGGTGGCGTGGGTACGCTCGCGCAGCTCGGTCTCGACCGCCGCCAGGAGATCGACGCGGCGCTGGGCGCGCCAGAGCGAGGCACGCGACTCGGGGTCGCCGAAGCGTCCGAGCGCGTCGATGAGGCGCAGTCGTTCCGCGGCCTCGTCGATGCGGGTCTTCATCGCGCGGATGGGCTGCAACGCCCGCACCTGCTGGCGGGCCTCCAGCATGCGCGTCCGCGTGCCCTCGAGACCGTCGAAGTGCGACACGACGGCGTCGGCGACGGCGAGCGTCTCGGGCTCCTCGAGCACCATGCGCTTGTACAGATCGTCGACCGTGGTGATCTGCTGCCCGGCCTGGATGCGCGCGAGCAGGCTCATCGCCTTCGCCCCGGACCCCGCCGCGCCGATGCCGAGCACCGCGTGAAGGCGGGCCGAGAATTCGCGGTCGGTGGCGAGGGTGTCGAGGCCCGTGGCCCGGACCGCCGCGTCGGAGAGGTGGCTCTGCGCCGCTCGCTCGAGGTCTCGGAGGTCGAACGCGCCGTGCACGGTCGCGCGCACCTTGACCGCGTCGTCGAGCGTGCGGGCCGTCGCGGGGATATACCAGGCCCGCACCGCGGTGAAGCGGGCGCCGTCGTGGTCGGCCCAGGTCATGCCGATCGCCGTCCAGGTGTCGACGCCGTCGCCGCGCAGCACCCGCACCTTCGTGCCCTCGTCGGTGCGCGACTCGTCGAGCTTGCCGCGCCCGTAGGAGAGGATGTTGCGCTGCTCCTGTCCGCGCGGGCGCCCCACGACCGCGCCGTTCGAGGCGCCGTTGAAGGGGGTGGTGTGCGGCATCATCAACGCGACGTACGCGTCCATGAGCGTCGACTTCCCCGAGCCGGACCCGCCGCACAGAAGCGTCGCGGTCGGCGCGAAACGCACGCGGTGCGTCCCGTCGTAGCCGCCCCAGTTGATCAGCTGCAGGTCTTCCGCCACCCACTGCTGCCCGCGGGAGGCGGCGGGGATGAGCCCGAAGAGGGTCTCGAGCATGGTCATGGGAGCTCTCCCTCGGTCGTTCCGGATGCCACGAGCTCCGCCTCGGCGTCGGCGTCGGCGTCGGCTTCGGCGTTGCGCACCGCCGGCGTCGCGGCATCCGTCGTCTGCTCGTCCAGCCAGCGCTGCAGCTCGCGCAGCGTCTCGGCGCTCAGCACGATCTCAATGAGGGGACCGATGCGGTAGCGGCCCTCAGACTCCTCCTCGATGATGCCCTCGCGGTCGAGGCGGGCGATCGCGGTGCGCACGGCGCGCTGCTGGCTCGCGCGCGTGCCGTCGCTCTCGGAGAAGTAGGTCAGCACGGTCTGCTCGACCTCTTCGACGTCGACGCGGGCGGACCCGGTACCGGCGGTGGTCTCCCGCTGGAAAACCGTGCGCAGATAGACGAGCACGAGGGTCTCGGCGCGCGAGTAGGCCTCGTCCTTGAGCAGGATCGGCACGTCGAGCTCGTCGCTGCGCACCTGCTCCTTGTAGGCCACCCCGCGGGAGTGGTCGACGACGAGGCGCACGAACAGGTCGTTCAGCCGCGACTCGATCGTCTGCTGGTGGGCGAGCAGCAGCTTCCACTCCGTCGGGGAGGACTCCGCCAGCAGGAACCGGCGCTGCAAGATCCGCACGAGCACGCGGCGCACGTCCGCGTCGAGGACGCCGCGATCGCCGGCGAAGAGCGCGTCGGGGTCGTTCTCCATCGCCACGGGCGCGATGAACGCGGGGGTGTCCGTCTCGGTGCCGGTGTCGGCGAGGGAGGACTCGAGGTCAGTCATCGGCATCCGTTTCTGTGTGGCTCTGGGCGCGGACCGCGCCGAACGCGAAGCGCCGGGTCGTTCCGTCGGGGCGTACGGCCTCCACGATCGAGACCTCGTCGGTCTCGACGAGGCCGCCCCGGTGCACGATCTCGAGCAGGCCGACCAGGTCGACGGGGCGCCGTGTCTCAGCGTCGGCGCCCGCGAAGGCCGCGGCGAGATCGAAGTCGCCGCCGAGGCCGGCGACGTACGCCTCGAGCTCGGGGTAGTGCGGTCCGCCCCAGGCACGCGTGTCGACCGTGGCGAACTCGACGTCGGCCGTCTCGGATGCGGATGCCAGGGGCTCGGGCGCTCCGGGCGGCCGCACGTCGCTCACCGAGCGGCGCAGATGGCCGATGTCGGCGAGGGGGAGGGTCCGCACCGGTTCGACGCGGCCGGGCGCGCGGGTCTGACTCCAGCGGTGCAGCCCCGCCATGACGCCGCGCAGGAGGTCGTCGACCTGGCGGTCGCGGATCGGGTCATGGGTGCGCACCTGGGCGGTGATCACGTGCGACGCGCGCCGCTGGGCGGTCAGCACCTCTTGCACGCCGGCCTCGACGCGGCGGGCGATCGCGTCGAGCTCGCCCCGTTGCTCGGGGGTCATGAGGCGCGAGAACGGCTGGGTGAGCACCGCATGCAGCTGCTCGGTGAGGTCGTCGATGTGCTCGGGGTCGCCGATGAGGCGCAGTGCTCCCTGGAACGCCCGGCCCTCCGGCGTGGCCTGCATCACCTGCCGCCCGCGTTCGAGGTACTCCCGCAGCACGTCGCCCGTCGGACGCACGTCGCGGCGGAGCTCCGCCACGACGTCGCGCTGCATCGCCGTGATCGACTCCGCGACGCGTGAGAAGTCCGCGGGCAGCTCGCGGGCGAGGTGGATGACGTTCTCGGCCTCCTCGAGCAGATGGTCGTCGTCGAGCGGCTCGACGACGCCCTCGTCGAGCGCCGCGATCTCGGCATCCAGGGCGGCGCGTTCGGCCAGCAGCGCCTCGCGGCGGCGGCCGGGGTCGCTCTCCGCGTCGCGGGCGAGACGTTCGACGGCGTCGAGCAGCGTGCGCACGCGCGAGCGCGAGACCCGGGCGCGGCCGCCGCCGGCACGACCGGCGATCTCGAGGGCGCCGACCGCGTGCGCCGAGAGGCGGTAGACCTCGACGTCGTCCTCGATCTGCAGGCCGAGCCAGCCCACGCGCACCCAGCCGCGGCAGATCTCACGCGCGGAGCCCGCGGGGATGCGGCGCTCGTCGTCGGTGTCGATGCCGGCGGCGCGCAGCTCCTCGATGACCTCCGCGACCTCCACGTGGGCGTCCGCGACCGCGACGGCGGGGCGATCGGGCGTGAACACCACCGACAGGGCGGCCACCACGAAGGGCGCGAAACGCCCGTGCAGCAGGTCGAGGGTGGGGTTCTTGAACGCCGTCGCCGAGCGCAGGAAGGCGGCTTCGGCTCGGGTGCGGGTCACTGGCTGAAGTCTACCGGCGCGGGCCCGCGCGCCCGCGCGGATGACGGGGTGGGTGAATAGGACTGGGCCCGCTCTCACGCCCCTTCGCAGTCGTACAGCGTGACGCCCGACACCTTGTTCACGTCGCCGCCTTCGTGCGCCGCCGAGAAGGACCACTCGCCCACCTGCCGGCATCCGGGCTCCGTCGCGACGTGGCGGACGGGGTCGGACTCGGGCGCCCCCTTCGCCACCGCCAGGAGGCGGGCCCGACCGGAATGGACCATCTGCTCGAGCGCGTGCACCGTGAACACCGGCACGTGACCGGAGTAGCCGCCGTCGGTGAGCACGTCGGCACCGGTGGCGTCGATGATCTGCGCCGAGATCGCCCACGAGTCGGTGACCATCAGGGCCTGACCGCTGCTCCCGCCGCCGTGGGCGCGGGCCGTGTCGACGAGCTGCGCCATCGCCGGGGTGAGCCCCGCGCTTCCGCCCCAGGGCGCCGGGTTCGACACCGCGAACGTCTCGTCCGGATCGCTCTTCTGGGCGGTGACGCCCACGTACGCGTCGCCGCCGCTGCCGTCGCGCGCGTCGTCGAGCACCTGCAGGCTCGTCGCGATCGGCACGCACAGCAGGGCTGCAGCGAGGGCGGCGGGGGCCACGCGACGCCCTCGTGCAGACGAGAGAGCCGCGACCACCCCGACGACGACACCGACGACCCCGACGACCATCGCCGGGAGGAGAAGGATGCCGGGCAGCCGGGCCTGCGTGACGAGCACCGCCCACCAGGCCCCCTGCGCGAGCGCGATACCCGGGAGCACAAGGCGTCGGCCCCGACTGTTCGCGCGCAGCAGCTGCACGCCCTCGCCCCACGCGATGGCCGTCAGCAGCACGAGCGGCACGCCGAGTGCGGCGACATAGGCCGTGTGCGGGACGCGCGTCAGCGACAGCACGACGGCCGCGGTCACGAGCCAGACCGCCGCCAGAACCACCAGCGCGAACCGGGCGCGCGCGTCGATCGCCGTCGCCTCGGCCCCGGGCCGTGCGGCATCCGCTCGGCGCCCGCGGACGCGCCCCTCCTCGCGACGCGGCCACCAGCGCCACAGTCCGAGGGCGATGCCGGCGATCGCCGCGGGATAGAGCCACCCGATCTGCGTGACGAGCGGCAGCTCGAGCAGCTTCGTCGGCGACGACGACGCCCCGGCGCCGGCCGCGGCGCCGTGCCCCGTCACGGCGTGCACGAGCGCGGTGAGCGTGGCCCCCCACCCGCCCGAAGCCGCGGGGGAGCCGACCGAGCCCGGCACCGCGCCCGGGGCGAAGCGGTCGAGACCGTTGTAGCCGAAGACCATGGCGAAGACGTCGTCATCCGTCGAGCCGTCGATGTACGGGCGCGAACCCGTCGGGACGAGGGCGATCGCGGTGATCCACGCCACCGAGGCGGCGACGGCGGCGCCCGTCACGACGCCGGCCCGTGCGAGGCCGCGGCGGCGACCGCTCGTGGCCACGACCGTGGCGACGACGAGCGCCGGGAGCACGAACCAGGCCGACATCATCTTGGCTTGGAAGCCGATGCCGATGAACACCGCGCAGAGCAGCAGCGGCCACCACCGGGAGGTGATCACGGCCCGCTGCCACCACACCACCGCGACGGCCAGCGCCATCGTCAACAGCCCGTCCTCCATCGGATGCGCGAACATCGAGACGAAGATGGGCGTCGACGCGGCGGCCGCGGCGGCGACCAGGCCCACCCCGCGCCCGCCGGATCGCAGCCCCAGCACCGCGCACGCGACGATGGTCACCACGCCCTCGATCACCTGGGGCAGGGCGATCGCGGAGGTCGACATGCCGAACAGCCGGATGCCGAGCGCCTGCGGCACCGCGAACCCGCTCAGCTTGTCGAGGGTCACGGTCGCCGCCGGGTCGAACGCGCCGAAGAGCATCGCGTGCCATGACGACGCCATCGACCGCGCCGACGCCTCGTAGAAGGAGAAGTCGCCGCCACGGGCGAGGTTCCAGCACGTCAGGACGACGAATGCCGCGACGACGAGCGTCAGCGAGATCCGGGCCCACCAGGGTTCGCGCCACCAGCGCGCGAGGACGACGGGAGAGGTCACGACGAGAAGAGTGCTCCCGCCGCAACGGCACCGCGTATGTTCGGACTATCAGCGGGCTGTGACCGCTCCGGGCGGTCCGGTCCGCCCCGAGCCGCGGACGGCGGGTGCGGTGTGCACGCGAGGGCCGCGGCATCCGGTGGGGGATGCCGCGGCCGCGGTGCGGGGGTGCGTCAGATCTCCGAGCGCGGCCCCGGGGCCACCTTGTTGACCCCGGTGACCGGCTGGTTCTCGTCGAACGAGGCGATCGGCCGGCGGAAGCCGCGGGTGAGGATCACGAGGTACACGACGCCGAGGGTGGTCCAGATGAGGCCGCCGACGAGGGCGTGCATGTCGAGGTTGACCCACAGCAGGCCCGTCAGCAGCATGCCGATCGCGGGCATGACGATGTACCGCGCGATGTCGCCGGGCGTCTTGCGCAGCCCCTTGCGCACCGCGAACCAGGCGATCACCGAGATGTTGACGAAGGTGAACGCGACGAGGGCGCCGTAGTTGATGTAGGCCGCGATCTGCTCGAGGGTGAACGAGATCGCGAAGAGGCTCACGAGACCCACGATGACGATCGAGAACGTCGGGGTGTGGGTCTTGGGGTTGATGAAACCGAAGATGCGGCGCGGCAACACGTTGTTGCGGCCCATCACCATCAGCATGCGCGAGACCGAGGCGTGGGATGCGAGCCACGACGCCAGGGTCGCCGCGAAGCCCGCGGCGGTGAGGACGGCCTGCAGCACGGGGCCGCCGACCTGCACGCCGATCTCGGGCAGCGTGCTGTCCTCGATCGCCTCCTGCGGGAACGCCGTCGCCTCGGGGAAGCGCAGCTGCGTGACGTAGGACGCGATGAGGAAGATGAGACCGCCCACGATGAGCGTGAGCACGATCGCGCGCGGCATGATCTTCGGGGTCTTCGCCTCCTCGGAGTACATCGACACCGCATCGAACCCGATGAACGAGAAGCACACGACCGTTGCCCCCGCCAGCACGGCGCCGAACTGCACGTCGCTGTGAGCGAAGGGAGCGAGCGACACCGCGGTGCCGGCTCCCGCACCACCCACCAACTGCACGACGACCATGACGACGAAGACCGTCATCACGAGGATCGAGAACACCAGCAGCACCATGTTGACGTTCGAGGTACCGCGCATCGTGAGGTAGATCACCCCGGTCACACCGGCGGTGAAGACGACGACCCAGATCCAGCCGGGCACATCGGGGAAGAGGGCCTCCATGTAACTGCGCAGGATGAGGGCGTTGACCATCGGCAGCAGCATGTAGTCGATGAGCGCCGTCCAGCCGACGACGAAGCCGACGCCGGGATGGATGGACTCCCGCGCGTAGGTGTAGGCGGAGCCGGCACTGGGGATGACGCGCACCATCTTGCCGTAGCTGATGGCGGTGAAGACGAGGACGACGAGGGCGACCGCGTAGGCGGCGGGGACGACGTTGTTGGTCTTGTCGGCGACGAGACCGAAGGTGTCGAACACGACGGTGGGGGTCATGTACCCCAGTCCCAGGCCGACGATCGACCAGAGACCCAGGGTGCGGGCGAGTTTGGCTCCCGAGCGTGACGTGGCCGCGTCGGCGGCGAGGTTCTCGTTCGTGGCTCCTCCTAGAGGGGTGCGGTGCGCGATCGGGTGTCGCGTCCGTGGGCTGATGTCGGGGGTACAGCGGTCGGAGCACCGCTCGGGGTGGGAGCGGGGGTGTCGGCAGGGGTGGAGCCGGATGAGCGGTCGAGGTGCGACCGTCGATGGGGGGAGGGATGCCGGCGGGTGTGGGCCGGCATCCCGCGGGATCAGAGGCGCGACCACGCCTCGGTGAGGGTCGAGCGCAGGATCTGCTCGATCTCGGTGAACTCGGACGGGCCGATGGTCAGGGGCGGGGCGAGCTGGATGACGGGGTCGCCCCGGTCGTCGGCGCGGCAGTACAGGCCCGCGTCGAACAGCGCCTTCGAGAGGAAGCCGCGCAGCAGTCGCTCCGATTCGTCGTCGTCGAAGGTCTCCTTGGTCGCCTTGTCCTTGACGAGTTCGATGCCGAAGAAGTAGCCGTCGCCGCGCACGTCGCCGACGATCGGCAGGTCGAGCAGCCGTTCCAGGGTGGAGCGGAAGACGGGGGAGTTGGTCCGCACGTTCTGGAGCAGGCCCTCCTCCTCAAACACGTCCAGGTTCTCCAGCGCGACGGCGGCCGAGACCGGGTGGCCGCCGAAGGTGTAGCCGTGCGGGAACGTGGCATCCCCGTGGGCGAAGGGCTCGTAGATCCGGTCGCTGATGATCGTGCCGCCGAGCGGGGAGTAGCCGCTGGTGACGGCCTTGGCGAAGGTGATCATGTCGGGCTGGTAGTCGTACGCCGAGGCGCCGAAGTAGTGGCCCAGACGACCGAAGGCGCAGATGACCTCGTCCGAGACGAGCAGCACGTCGTACTTGTCGCAGATCTCCCGCACGCGCTGGAAGTACCCGGCCGGGGCGGGGAAGCACCCGCCCGCGTTCTGCACGGGCTCCAGGAACACCGCGGCGACCGTCTCGGGGCCCTCGAACTGGATCATCTGCTCGATGCGGTCGGCCGCCCACAGCCCGAACTCCTCGGGGGTGCCGCCCCCGAAGCCGGACTCCTCGGCCCGGTAATAGTTCGTGTTGGGCACGCGGAAACCGCCGGGGGTGACCGGCTCGAACATGTGCTTCATCACGGGGAGTCCCGTGATGGCCAGGGCCCCCTGGGTGGTGCCGTGATAGGCAATCGCGCGCGAGATGACCTTGTGCTTGGTGGGCTTGCCTTGCGTCTTCCAGTACTGCTTGGCGAGCTTGAACGCCGTCTCGACCGCTTCACCGCCGCCCGTGGAGAAGAAGACGTGGTTGAGGTCTCCGGGGGCGAGGTCGGCGAGGCGCTCGGCGAGCTCGATCGCCGCGGGGTGCGCGTACGACCAGAGGGGGAAGAATGCGAGCTCCTCGGCCTGCTTCGCGGCGGCCTGGGCGATGCGGCGGCGTCCGTGGCCGGCGTTGACCACGAACAGACCGGCGAGGCCGTCGATGTAGCGCTTCCCGGCGGCGTCGAAGATGTGGTGCCCCTCGCCCTTGACGATGATCGGCACGCCCGGGCCCTCCGTCATGGTCGATTGACGGGAGAAGTGCATCCAGAGGTGGTCGCGGGCCTTCGCCTGCAGGTCGGCGTGCTGATCGGTTTCGATGAGGGTCATCGCGTTCCCCAGTTGTAGAGCTGACGGTGGAGCTTGAGATAGACGAACGTCTCGGTCGAGACGACGTCGGGGAGAGACCGGATGCGATCGTTGAGCAGATCGATGAGGTCGTCGTCGCTCTCGCAGACGACCTCCACGAGCAGGTCGAACGAGCCCGCCGTCGAGACCACGTAGATCACGCCCGGCAGTTCGGTCATCTGCGCGGCGACGACGCGGGTGTCGCCCGATACGCGAACCCCGATCATCGCCTGCCGGGCGAAGCCCAGCTGCAGAGGGTCGGTGACCGCGACGATCTGCAGGATGCCGGCATCCTGCAGCTTCTGCACCCGCTGGCGCGTCGCGGTCTCACTGAGACCGACGGCTTTGCCGATCTCGGCGTAGGAGCGGCGGCCGTCTTCCTGCAGCTGTTCGACGATCGCCTTGGAGACGCGATCGAGGGCGGGACTGCGTTCGGCCGTGGGACTCATGATGGGCGACGGTATCAGCGCAACATTGGCTGAATCAATGATGATCTCGACATTTACGGAGGCGTAACACCGCGGAAACCGTCGTTGCCGCAATGCCGCGGCCCCGACGGTGCGCCGCGCGTCCGCGCGATGGTCCGCGGCGCCGCTACGATGACCGCGGAGGTGCGGATGTCGGGGTGGCTCGAACGGTGGTCGTCTGCGCGCCGCACCGTCCTTCGCGCGGCGGCCGCGGTCGCCGTCGCCGCGCTCGCCGTGACCGGTGCTGTCGCCGCACCGAGCGCGACCGCAGCGTCGACTCTTCCCGGCTGGCTCTCGACCCGCGGGGCGAGCATCGTCACCTCCGCCGGCACGCCGTACACCATCAAGGCCGTCGCCTGGTTCGGCATGGAGACCTCCAACTGCGCACCGCACGGCCTGTGGTCCCTCTCGCTCGACGAGGGTCTGCGGGCGATCGCGGGCATGGGCTTCAACACCATCCGCCTGCCCTTCTCGAACGAGTGCCTCGCCGCCTCGTCGTCGAACTCGATCAACGCCTCCGTCAATGCCGACCTCGTCGCCCTCAGCCCCCTGAAGCTGATGGACACCGTGATCGCCCGAGCGAAGGCCTATGGCCTGTCGGTCATCCTCGACCGTCATCGCCCCGACTCCGCGGCGCAGAGCGAGCTCTGGTACACCGGCGCCTACAGCGAGAAGCGGTGGATCGACGACTGGAAGATGCTCGCGCAGCGGTACAAGAACGAGCCCGCCGTGATCGGTGTCGATCTGCACAACGAACCGCACGGCCCGGCCTGCTGGAACTGCGGCGATCCGGCCCGCGACTGGCGCGCGGCAGCCACGCGCGCCGGAAACGCCGTGCTGTCGGTCAACCCGAAGCTGCTGATCGTCGTCGAGGGCGTCGAGCGCCAGAACGACGGCTCGAGCACGTGGTGGGGAGGCGGCCTGCGCGACGTCGGCGCGGCTCCCGTGACCCTGTCGGTGAAGAACCGCGTCGTGTACTCCCCGCACGACTACCCGGCCACGGTGCACCAGCAGTCCTGGTTCACGGCGCCGGGCTACCCCACCAACCTCGAAGCGGTCTGGGATGCCAACTGGGGCTACCTCGTGCGCAAGGGCATCGCGCCCGTGCTGCTGGGCGAATTCGGGACGAAGCTCGAGACCGACAGCGACAAGAAGTGGATGAGCACGCTCGTCGCCTATCTCGCCAAGACGAAGATCAGCTACGCGTACTGGTCGTTCAATCCGAACAGCGGCGACACCGGCGGCCTGGTCGCCGACGACTGGCGCACCCTTCAGAAGGCGAAGCTCGCGGCGCTGCGACCGATCCTCACCCCCGTGACGGTGCCCACTCCGAAGCCGACGTCGAGCCCCACGACCTCCCCGAGGCCGAGCGCCTCGGCATCCCCGAAGCCGACCGCGTCGGCCTCCCCGAAGCCGAGCTCGAGCCCGTCCGCGTCGCCCAAGCCGTCGACGTCGCCGAAGCCCACCACCTCGCCGAAGCCCACCACCTCGCCGAAGCCGAGCTCGAGCCCGTCCACGTCGCCCAAGCCGACCACGTCGACGTCGCCGAAGCCCTCGCCCTCGACCTCGCCGAAGCCCTCGGCGACGAGCCTCTCCGCGACGTGGGTGCCGCAGAGCGCCTGGGGGGAGGGGTACGTCGCCGAGCTGTCCCTCACCGCGGGGGCGGCCGTGAAGAGCTGGTCGGTGTCGTTCGAGGCGCCGGGAACGTCGGCGGTGACCAGTGCCTGGGGCATGTCGTGCAGCGTCGCCGGCATCACCGTGACGTGCACCGGGAGCGACTGGGCGGCCGCCCTCGCGCCCGGCCAGAGCGTGCGGGTGGGGTTCCAGGCCGCCGCGACCACGGCGCCGACCGCGCCGACGCTGCGCGTCTCGGCATCCTGAGCTCCGTCGATCGGCGGGCGCAGCGCCCGCGCACGGTGCGACCGCGACCCCTCACCGCGACAGTGGGTCTCGCCGTGGCGCGGAGGGACACGGCGGGTCGGGGATACCGGTATCCATCGCTCACGCATAACAAGCGTGAGGGCTGGTCGAGGGGATCGCTGTCTACGCTGCGCGGGTGACCGCCGTCCTGACCCCCGCTCCCACCCCCTCCGTCTCCTTTCCGCGCGCGCGACGACGGCCCGGGGGCTGGACGGTCGGGCTCGTCGCGATCGGGCTGCTCGCCCTCGTGCTGACGGGGTGGCAGGTGTGGGCGGGGGCGCCGAGCGAGTACTACGCCTCGATCGCCCTGTCGATGAGCCGGTCGTGGTCGAACTTCTTCTTCGGCGCCGTCGACCCCGCGGGCACGGTGACGCTCGACAAGATCCCCGGGTCGTTCTGGATCCCGGCGCTGTTCGTCCGTGTCTTCGGCTATTCGGCGTGGGCGGTGATCCTGCCGAACGCCCTGGCGGCCGTCGGGGCGGCGCTGGTGACGGCGGCGACCGCGCGTCGGCTCGCGGGCGTCCGCGCGGGTCTGGTCGCCGGGGCGATCGTGGCGGTCACCCCGATCCTCGTCGCGGTGGCCCGGTCGAATCAGCCGGAGACGTTCTTCGTCCTCGGCCTCGCTCTCACCGCCTCCGCCGCCGTGCGCGCCGTCCAGCAGCGCAGCGCCGGGTGGCTGATCGCCGCGGGCGCGCTGGTGGGGCTGTCGTTCCAGTTCTACATGCTCGAGGCGTGGGCGGTGTGGCCGGCTCTCGCGGCCGCATATCTCTGCACGCGGCAGTCGTGGGGGCGCCGTGTGGGGCATTCGCTCGTCGCGGGTGTCGTGAGCCTCGTCGCCTCGCTGTGGTGGGTGGCGATCGTCGCGGCGATCCCCGCCGGCAGCCGCCCGTACATCGGGAGCACGCTGTCGAACGACCCGTGGGAGATGGTCTTCGGCTACAACGGCCTGGGCCGCTTCACGGCGACGAGCGACAGCAGCGCGTACGAGTCGTTCACCCCTCCGTTCTCCGGCGACCCGGGGGTGCTGCGCCTGTTCAACGCGCAGCTCGCCGGACAGGTCGCGTGGCTCATCCCCGCGGCGGTCGTGGCACTCGCGGTGCTGTGGGTGATGCGGTTCCCGCGGCCGCTCACGGTGCTCCTCACGGTGTGGACGGCCACTTTCGTCGCCATGTTCTCGACGGTGGCCGGGATGCACCAGTTCTACACCGCGGCCCTCGCCGTGCCTCTCGGCCTTGTCGTGGCGACGGCTCTGGCGGTCGCGCACCGCGCCGAGCGGACCTGGCCGCAGGTGGCGATCGTCGGCACGGCCGCGGTGACGGCGCTGGGGATCGGGCTCGCCTCGGGCGGCTACAGCATCCCGGTCTCCCTCGCGCAGGCCGTGGTGGCCGCCGTGGCGATCGCCCTGCTGCTCGCTCGCCGCGGGTCGCCCACCGTCACCACGGCGGCGATGCTGGTCGGCCTGCTGCTGACCCCCGCGGTCTGGTCGGCGGTCACGATCGCGCACCCGAATTCGATCAACCCGGTCGCCGGGGGCGTGTCGGAGATGTCGGGCGCAGGCTTCGGCGGCGGGATGCCGGGTGCCGGCCGCGGCGCGGGCGGCTCGGGCGCATTCCCCGGGGGCGGTGCGGCGCCCGGCGGTGCGGCGCCGGGCGGTTCGGCTGCGGGGGGCTCGGCGCAGGGCGGTGCAGCCCCGGGAGGGAGTGCACCGGGCTCGGCCGCGGGCGGCTCCTCGGCGCACGACGGCGGCGCGCAAGCGCCCGGCGGGGCCGACGACGGCGGCTCGAACCGCGGCGGAGGCGCAGGCGCCGGCGGAGGCGCCGGCGCGGGAACCGCCGACACGGCCCTCATCTCCTGGCTGGAGCAGAACGCCGCCGGGTCGACCTACCTGGCCGCGACCTTCGGCGCCCAGTCCGCGGCATCCCTCATCATCGCCAGCGACGGCGGCTCGTTCCTCCCCATCGGCGGATTCAACGGGACGGATGCCGTGCCCACCCTCGACGAGTTCGTCGCACTCGTCGAGTCGGGCCAGGTGCGCTTCGTCATCGAGGGGCAGGAGCGCGGCGGCGGAGGGGTCGGGTCGCCGGCCGCGGCCGCGTCGAGCGCGTCGGCGCAGATCCGCGATTGGGTCGGGGAGAACTGCGCGATCGACAGCAGCGCCCCCTCGACGGTGTACGCCTGCGGCTGAGCTCGTCCCCGCGCGCATCGCCGCCGCCCCTCCGCGCGATCGACTGTCCGAAACACCCGGTCGATCTCGAAAACCGTCCGGGTGTCGTGGACACTCGCCGGGAGCGGGAGCGGGAGCGGGAGCGGGAGCGGGAGCGGGCACGCCGCGGCGGAGCGGCGGCCGGGCTAGGCGCGGCCGAGGAACTCCAGGCCCGCCTCGCGGAACGTGCGTGCCCCGGGGGCGTTGACGTGGTGACGGCCGGGGATGTCGGCGAACTCGCCGCGGGGGAGGAGGCTCGCCAGGTGGGCGGACTGGTCGTGGATGGGGTCCTCGGTCCCCGTCGCGATCAGCACGGGCTGCTGCGGGGGAGATGCCGGGTCGGGGTCGGTCTCGCCGAGGCGCATCCCCTCGGCGATCGCCACGAGCGCGCGCAGGTCGTTACCGGGCACCCGCTCGGCGAGCGAGACGTAGCGCAGGGTGGTGGCATCCTGGACGGGCTCGCCGTGATCGAGGAACGCGCGCGCCTGCTCGACCTTGAGTCGGGCGAGCGGCCGGCCGTCGGGGATGCCGCCCAGCACGGCGCGCTCGACGTGCTCGGGCGCGTCGACGGCGAGCTGCCAGCCGACGCGACCGCCGAGCGAGTAGCCGAGGTAGCGCACCTGGTCGACGAGGTAGGTGTCGAGCACGGCCACGAGGTCGGATACGAGGGTGGGCATCGTGTACGACGCGGCGTCGTGGGGCTTCTCGCTCGCCCCGTGCCCGCGCTGGTCCACGGCGATCACCCGGAAGCCCGCGCGCAGCAGATCGCGCACCCACCCGGTGTTGATCCAGTTGTCGCGCGTGCTCGAGCCGAAACCGTGCACGCACAGCACCGGTTCCGCCTCGGGATCGCCCCAGGAGTAGGTGGCGAGGCGCACGTTGTCCCCGACGATGACGAACTGCGCGGGAGGGATCTCGGTGAGGGCGGGCACGGCATCCATTCCTCCGATCCTGGCAGAACGCCGCGTGCGGGCCCGGTACTGGTCATAGTGGTCTCATGGGATTCACGCGTGCCGAGCTCGAGTCCTTCCGCGACGCCACGGTGCCCGACCTCGTGGAGCCCGGGGTGCGGCTGCTGTTCGTGGGGATCAACCCCGGGTTGTGGACGGCGGCCACGGGCACCCCATTCGCCCGACCCGGCAATCGCTTCTGGCCGGCTCTGGTGAAAGCCGGGATCCTGCCGCGTTCGCCCGCGTACTCGTCGACGCTGGGGGAGGCCGACCGGCGTCTCGTGTTCGATGCGGGGATCGGGGTGAGCAACCTCGTCGCCCGCGCCACGGCCCGGGCCGACGAGCTCACGCGCGACGAGCTGCGCGCGGGCGCGCACGCACTCGCGGAGCGGGTCGCGACCTGGCGGCCGCGGGTGGTCGCGGTCGTCGGACTGACCGCGTATCGGCAGGGGTTCGACCGTGCGAAAGCCGTCGCGGGTCGACAGGACGAGGCGATCGCCGGATGCGAGACATGGGTCCTGCCCAACCCGAGCGGTCTGAACGCGCACGACACCGTCGAGTCGCTCGCGACCGCCTACGCTGCTCCCGCGCGCGCGGCCGGGGTGATCTCATGACACGGCGTCTCGCGGCGGTCCTCGCCCTCGCCGTCGTCGTCGCCGCGGGGCTCGCGGTGCACCGTCTGATGCCCTCCTCGGTGGCATCCGACGTCGCCGGTGACGCGCTGTACGCCGTGGCGGCCTACACGGGGCTCGTCCTGCTGCTCCCGCGCGCACGACCGCTCGTTCTCGCGGCGGGCGCGGTCGTGTGGTGCGTCGCCGTCGAGCTGTTGCAGCTCACCGGGGTGCCGATCACGCTGGCGGAGCGGATGCCGGTCGCGGCCCTCGTGCTGGGCTCCGGGTTCGACGCGCGCGACCTCGTCGTGTACGTGCTTGCGGTCGCGAGCGCTCTCGGCGTCGACGGCGTGGTGACGAGGGTGCGTGCCCGGCGCGCTGAGACGGGCTGACCCGGTCGCCCGCCCGCGGTGCGTGCGCCGTCGGGCGGGGATCCGCGGTCTCTCCGCCCGACGGCTCCTCCCCGGGGAGGGATGCCGCGCCCCGGGGACGTCGCGGGGTAGCGTGACGGTTCCGCGACGAAAGGAGGGCCCGGTGCTCGTGCAGTTCGACGGCGTCGTGTTCCGGTGGGAGGCCCGCAGCGACAGCGACTGGTACTTCGTCGCCCTCCCAGCCGAGCTGAGCGACGACATCCGTGAGACCCAGACGTTCCGCCGCGGGTTCGGCGGGGTGCGTGTCGACGCCACCATCGGTTCCACGTCGTTCCGCACGTCGATCTTCCCGCAGGCGGGTGGCGTGTACGTGCTGCCGCTCAAGCGGGCGGTCCGCGACGCCGAGGGGATCGAGCCGGGCGGTACCGTCGTGGTCGACCTCGCGGTGCTCGACGCCTGAGACGCACGGCGCTGTGCTGCGGCCGTCATCGGCAGACGCACCGTCGTCGCTCCCCGTCGTCGCGCTTTCGCTGTTCGCGGTCGTGAGCGTCGTGCTCGTGATCACCGACGTGCGTCGACGCCGTCTGCCCGATGTGGTCGTGCTGCCCGCGACGGCGGCGGCGGTTCTCATCCTGGCGGTCGCGGCGGCGACCGCCGGACGACCGGCACTCGCGGCCGGAGTCGCCTTCGGCGCCGTCGGGGCGTTCGGCGCGTGCCTGGTGGTGCGTCTGTCGCGGCCCGAGGCGTTCGGCGGAGGCGACGTCAAGCTCGCCGCCCTCGTCGGTGCGCACCTCGGGTGGTTCGGCCCGGAGGCCGTGGCATCCGGAGTCGCCCTCGGCTTCGTGGCCGCCGGCGTCGCCGCCGTCGGCGTACTCGCGGCGGGTGCGCGCGGAACGAGCCTGCCCTTCGGCCCGTTCCTGCTGCTCGGTGCGTGGGTGCGCCTGCTGACCCCGGCGTCGTGACCGGTGCCCGGCCGCTTGTCGCTCGACGGGCGGCGGGTCAAGCCCGTCCGGCCCGGCGCGGCCGCATCGATACGCTGACCCCATGGCCGACCTCATCCGTCGCGTCACCGCGTGGGCCTTGTCGCTCCGCCTCGTGCGCGCCTTCCTCGTCTACTCGGGGGCACGCGGCCCCGTCCTCGCCGACAGCGTCACCTATCGCACGCTGTTCAGTCTGTTCGCGGCGGTGCTGCTCGGCTTCTCGGCGGCGGCGATCTGGCTGTCGGGCAACCCCGAGGGCCTCGCGGCGCTCGAGCGCTCCGTCAACAACGTCGTCCCCGGCCTGGTGGGCCCCGACGGTCTGCTCGACGTCAGCGCGATCGAGGCGCCGACCGAGTTCACCATCGCGGGCGTGATCGGAACGATCGGTCTGCTGGGCGCGGCGATCGGGGCGATCGGCTCCCTCCGAACTGCCCTCCGCCAGATCGCGGGGGTGACGACCGACGACACCCTGCCCGTCCTGGTCATCGTGCGCAACCTCGCCGTCGCCGTCGGCATCGGCGTCGCGCTGGTGGGGGCGGCCGCGGTGACCTTCCTCGCGACGGCGGGTCTCACTTTCGTCCGGGGGCTGCTCGGCATCTCCGCGGACTCCTGGCTCACGGCCGTGCTGACCTGGTCGCTCTCCACGATCGTCGTCCTCGCCCTCGACACCGCGGCGGTCGCGGTGGCGTTCGCCGTGCTGTCGGGCGTGAAGACCCGTCGCCGCACGTTGTGGCGCGGGGCGCTGCTCGGGGGCGTCGGTCTGGTGGTGCTGCAGCAGTTGTCGGGCCTGTTCGTGGGCGGTGCGGGCAACAACCCGCTGCTGACGACCTTCGCCTCGCTCATCGCCCTGCTGCTGTGGCTCAACCTGTCCAGCCAGGTCATCCTGATCGCGGGCGCGTACATCACCGTCGCCACGGAGGAGGACCACGATCGCGTCCGCGCGAAGTACGGCGCCTCCACGATGATCCAATTCCGGGTGCGGCGCGCCGAGAAGGCCGTCCGCGCCGCCGCGGGCGAGCTCGACGCCGCGCGCGCGGCCGAGAAGAAGGAGCGCGAGACCCTCGCCGAGAGCGACGCCGCCGCCGCCGCGCGTGCGGACGAGGCGGAAGCGGACGCGCGTGTCTGACGGTTCGACCCCCGCGGGGGCGGCGCGCGTCGCCGCATACACCGCGGATGCCGTTCGCGCGGCCGAGGCGCCTCTCCTCGCGGAGGGGAGACCGCTGATGCGGTGGGCGGCGCATGCCCTCGCCGTCGTCGCCTCAGCGGAGCGCGACACGGCACCCGGACCGACGCTGGTCCTCGTCGGCGCGGGCGACAACGGGGGAGACGCGCTGTACGCCGCCGCCGAACTGGCGCGTGCCGCCGATTCCCGCGTCGACATCGTGCTCGTGCGCGATCGCGTGCATCGCGCCGCCCTCGACGCCGCCGTCGCCGCCGGCGTGGTCGTGCGGCAGGCGTCGGAGATCTGCGGCGCGATCGACGACTACAGCCTCGTGCTCGACGGCATCCTGGGCATCGGCCGTCTCGCCGACCGGCGGATGCGGGGCAGCGCCCGCGCGATCGTGGAGTGCCTGCTCGCCCGCCCCCGCCGTCCGCGCATCGTCGCGGTCGACCTCCCGAGCGGACTCGATCCCGATGACGGATCCGCGGATGCCGCCGTGCTCGCCGCCGATGTCACGGTCACGTTCGGCGCGATCAAGTCGGGTCTCGTGCGCGGTCGGGGCCCGGAACTCGCCGGGCGGGTGCACCTGGTCGACCTGGGACTCGAGCCGTACCTGCGGCGGGCGCACCCGGCGGTCACCGCGCCGATCGAGGTCGTGCGGGTCGATTCGCCGGGATCCCTTGCCGAGGCGTAGGGGCCGAGTGGTGCCGGCCGCCGCTCAGCGGGCGTAGCGCTCGACGAAGGTGCGGAGCATGCGCGACGGTGCTGTGACGGGTGCCCGCCGCACCGCCGACAGGGTGAGGTCGAGGTCGCCGGAAGCGAAGTACCCGTACCCGGCGTAGGCGTGGATGCGGGTGACGATCCCGTCGACGTCGAGTTCGGGGTGGAACTGCGTGGCGTAGACGTTGCGCCCGACGCGGAACATCTGCACCGGACACGCGGCCGACGACGCCAGCAGCACCGCCGACGGCGGCAGGACGCTGATGGCCTCCTTGTGACCGACGAACGCGGTGAAGGCATCGGGGAGGCCCGCCGACAGGGGGTCGGTGCGCCCCTCCGGGGTCAACGTCACCTCGACGACGCTGATGGGTTCCGCATACGTGCCGTCGATCGGCGCACCGAGGTGCGTCCCGAGGGTGCCGACGCCGTAGCACGCGCCCAGGAAGGGCGCATCGCGTGCGACCACCTCGGCGACGAGCTGTGCCATCTCCGCCTCGACGCGACGCTGCACGACGGACTTGCGCTCGAACGGGTCGGACGCGTTGAACGGGCTTCCGCCGACGAGGACCCCCGACACCTCGTCGAGATCGATCGCGGGCATCGTCTCGCGCTCGAGACGCACGCGGCGCAGACGGTGCGGCGGCAGCCCGGTGTAGCGCAGGAACAGCGCGTACTCCTCGTCGGCGGGGCCGTCTTCGGCGCGCGTCGCGAGCAGCACGAACGGGCGGTCACCGGGCAGGTCCGTCGCGTTCACCCGAGCGAGTCTAGGCGAGCGGGCGGCGACCGTCGGGCGGTCCCGCGTCGGGCGGGGGAGCGCCGCCGGCGGGGCGCGCAGTGGTTCCCGGGGCAGCGCCGCCGGCGAGGCGCGGAGTGGTCCCCGCGGGAGCGGCGGCGAGGCGCGCAGTGCTTCCCGGAGCAGCGGCGCGAGCGATCGCGGCGACGCGGTGTCAAGGCGCGGGGCCTCGTCGCGGGTGCGGTCTACGCTGACGGCATGGCTATTGCACGACTGACCGGAGGCCCGCTCGACGGGCAGGTGATCCCGCTCGAGAACGAGACCGACGACACGCTGATCATGCCCTACAGCGAGGGACAGCTCGTCTACCGCCGCGAGGGCGAGCCCACGAACACGGGCGACTCCGACGGCCCCACCCAGGCGGTCTTCGCCTTCGCCGAAGAGACCGAGGACATCAACCCCGACGCCGACGGGCGCGACGATTGAGCGCAGGCCCGAACGGGTCGTCGAACGTCGAGGTCGAGACGAAGTACGACGTCGACGACGCCACGCCCCTGCCCGACTGGTCGACCCTTCCAGGGGTGGCGACGGTCGGTGACCCTGAGCCGCGAGATCTCGACGCGCGCTACCTCGACACCCCCGCGGCCGATCTGGCCCGTGCGGGCGTGGCGATGCGGCGCCGTCTGGGCGGTCCCGACGCGGGCTGGCACGTGAAGGGGCCCGCCGAGGGCGCCGGTCGCACCGAGACGCAGTGGCCGCTCGAGGCCGATGACGTCGACCCCGAGGCCGACCCGGTCGTGCCTCCGGCGGTTCAGGATGCCGTCTCCGCGATCGCTCGACCGCCCTTCGCCGCCCTCGCCCGCCTGCGCAACCACCGCACGGCGTACGCGCTCCGGGATGCCGAGGGCAACGAGGTCGCCGAGTTCGTCGACGACCGGGTCCGTGCGCGCGACGAGCGCCGGGGCGTGGAGTCGTCCTGGCGTGAATGGGAGGTCGAGCTCGGCGCGGCCGGTCCGACCGACGACGAGGGTCGTGCGGCGTTCTTCGCCGCCGTCGATGCGGCCGTCTTCGCCGCCGGTGGCCGCCCCGCGGCATCCGGTTCGAAGCTCGCCCGCGCCCTCGGCCACTGATCGACCTGGACGGGGTCTCCCCGCCGCCGCGACAGCCCGCCCGTCGCGAGACAGCGTCTCGCTGACGACTCCGGGACATCCGGCGACCGGCATGTCGGCGAGGTGATGTCTCCTGGCGGGAGCGGCTTCCCGACACCCACGCAGAAGGCCCGCCCGGGCGAACCGGGCGGGCCTTCTGCGTGGAGCGATCAGAGGTTGATCATGTGCCCTGCGAGGCCGTGGAAGGCCTCCTGCAGGCCCTCCGACAGCGTCGGGTGCGTGTGGACGTTGCGGGCCGCCTCGAGCGCGGTGAGGTCCCACTTCTGCGCGAGGGTGAGCTCGGGCAGCAGCTCGGAGACGTCGGGACCGATGAGGTGGCCGCCGATGAGCTCGAGCGTCTCGGCGTCGGCGACGAGCTTGACGAAGCCGACCGGCTCGCCGAGGCCGTTTGCCTTGCCGTTGGCCGAGAAGGGGAACTTCGCGACCTTGATGTCGTGGCCGGCGTCGCGGGCCTGCTGCTCCGTCAGGCCGAACGACGCGACCTGCGGGTTGCAAAAGGTGGCGCGCGGCATGTTGCGGTAGTCGCCCAGGGTCTGGGTCTCGGCGTTGCCGATGGTCTCGGCGGCGACGACGCCCTGCGCCTCGGCGACGTGCGCGAGCTGCAGCTTCGCGGTGACATCGCCGATGGCGTAGATGTGCGGCACGTTGGTGCGCATGTGGTCGTCGATGTCGATGGCACCGCGCTCGGTGAGCTTCACGCCCGTGTTCTCGAGACCGAAGCCGTCGACCTTGGGGGCGAACCCGATCGACATCAGCACGCGGTCGGCGTCGATCGAGCCGGTCGAGCCGTCCTTCGCGGTGTACGCGACGGTGACCTTGTCGCCGTGGTCGGTGACGGAGTCGACCTTCGTCGAGGTGAGGATGTCGACGCCGTAGCCCTTGTACTGCTTCTGGATCTCCTTCGAGACCTCGGCGTCCTCGTTCGGGAGGGCGCGGTCGAGGAACTCGATGATCGTGACCTTCACGCCGTAGTTCGTCATGACGTAGGCGAACTCCATGCCGATGGCGCCGGCGCCGACGATGACGATCGACTCGGGGAGCTCGCGGGTGAGGATGTGCTCCTCGTAGGTGACGACGTTCTCGCTCAGGGTGACGCCGGGGAGGAGGCGCACTGTCGAGCCCGTGGCGATGATGACGTTGTCGAAGGTGACCTGCTCCTTGGAGCCGTCGGTCTTGGTCACGTCGATGGTGTGGTCGTCGGCGAAGTATCCGCGACCCTCGTACTCGGTGACCTTGTTCTTCTTCATCAGGTAGTGGATGCCCTTGACGTGACCGGCGGCCACGCTGCGACTGCGGTCGAACGCCTTGCCGAAGTCGAAGGTGACGTCGCCCGAGATGCCGAACAGGTCAGCCTTCGCGTGGAAGGTGTGGGCGAGATCGGCGTTGCGCAGCAGCGCCTTGGAGGGGATGCAGCCGACGTTGAGGCAGACACCGCCCCAGTACTTCTCTTCGACGATCGCAACCGACAGTCCCAGCTGCGCACCGCGGACCGCGGCGACGTACCCGCCGGGACCCGCACCAAGAATGACCAGATCGTAATGAGGCATGGCTCCAGCCTATCGCCCGGTCGTGCCGCCACCGGCGGCGTTCCGACGCCCGCGCGAGGCGAAGACGTAGACGAGCACGCCCGCAACGATCACCAGGGCCACGGCCAGCAGGATCCACGGCAGGGGAGAGCTCGCCGACGACTCCTCGACCGGCGCCGCGACGGGGGTCTCCGCTTCCGTGGGCGCGGCCGAGGCGGAGACGGTGGGGGAGGGGGATGCCGACGCCGAGGTCGTGGGCGTCGCCGTCGGGGTCGGGGCGGCCTCGGGGACGGTGAACGCGAAAGAGCCGTCGATCGGGTGTCCGTCACTGGAGACGACGCGCCACTTCACGGTGACGGCACCGGATGCCGACCCCGCCAGCGCCTGGGTCACCTCGGTGCCCGACGGCTCGGGGGCACCCTCCGCGAGCGACGCGCCGCTCGCATCGGTCACTTCGACCACCGTCGCGCCCGGGTCGGTGAGGACGTCGGCACTGAACGTGAGGGTGATGCGCTGCGGCACGGCCTCGAGCACCGCATCGGCCGCGGGATCGGTCGACACCAGCTCGTCGTGCGCGGAGGCCGGCGTCGCGGGGACGAACAGCACGGCGGCGGCCAACAGGAGGGATGCCAGGACGGCGGGGAGGCTGCGCCGACGCGGCGCCGAGGGGGACGTCATCCTTCGACCCTAACGAGGGCGTCGGCGTGACGGGCCGCCCCGGGTACCGGCCCTTCTCCCCGCCCCAGACCCTGCGCCTGGCCGAAGGGTCTGGGGCCCCGTCTGCTCCGGTGGCTTCGACGGGCTCAGCCACCTCCCGCACAGGACCCCGACCTCGGTGCCCCAGGACCCTGAGCCTGTCGATGGGTCCGGGACCCCGCGGCGGTTCCGCCCACCCGGCGCGCGGGGCTTCGAGCCCCTCGAAGGGTCCTCCGGCGGCGGCCTCACCGGCTCAGGTTCTCGTCACCTGCGTCTTCGCGCTCCTCACCCGCCACACCCGTGGCGTCACCGGACTCGACACGACGGACCCCGGGTCGATAGGTTCGAGTGTCTCGTCGGCCGTTTCCGCGCCCCGAACCGCGGTGTCCGGTGTCGACGAAATGAAGACACATCACGCATCACCATGGCCCGCGCGCGGTCGGTTCCCCCCGTTCGATCTGAACCGATCGGTTATGGTGAATATGAAGGAGAAGCCGTGGACGAGACCAGCCGATTCGATCGAGACGAGATCCGACGCGCGGCCGACGCCGTCGCCCGCGACAGCTCGCACGACACGACCCAGACCCACGACGCCGACCTGTCGTTCGTCCCCTTCGGAGCCGACCTCACCGAGGCCGAGCTCGAAGCGATCGGTGCGCTGCCCTCCGGGGCGGCGCTGCTGATCGTGCGGTCGGGTCCCACGACCGGTGCCCGGTACCTGCTCGACACCGACGTCACCACCGTCGGGCGTCATCCCGAGGCCGACCTGTTCTTCGACGACGTGACCGTGTCGCGTCGCCACGCCGAGATCATCCGCTCCGGTTCGGCGTTCGAGATCGTCGACCAGCGCTCGCTCAACGGCAGCTACGTCAACGGCGAGCGGGTCGACCGCTCCGCTCTCGTGAACGGCTCCGAGGTGCGCATCGGCAAGTTCCGCCTGAACTTTTTCGGTTCGCCGGTCGACCTGCCCGCGGCAGAGCACTGATGGCGGCAGCCCCCTCCCGTGGTCGTCAGGCGGCTGCGGGGCTGCTCAGCATCGGACAGGTGCTCGCGCGCCTGACCCCCGACTTCCCGGCGTTGACCTCGAGCAAGCTGCGCTTCCTCGAGGTGCAGGGCATCGTCTCGCCCACCCGCACCGAGTCGGGGTACCGCAAGTTCTCGCCGGCCGATCTCGAACGGCTGCGCCTCGCGTTGACGCTGCAACGCGATCACTATCTGCCGCTCGTCGTCATCCGCGAGTATCTCGAAGACCTCGACGCGGGGCGCAACCCCGCCCCGCCGACGTCGATCCCGTCGATGACCTCCGCGCCGCGCCGGTACCGCCGCGACGAGCTGCTCGCTGCCGCCGGAGCACGCCCGCAGCTTTTGAACGACGCCGTGAGCACGGGCGTGATCGCGGGGGCCGACACCTACTCCGAGCAGACCGTGACCCTGCTGCGCGCCCTCGTCGCCCTCGACCGTCACGGGATCGAGCCGCGGCACGTCCGCACGCTGCGCCAGAGTGCCGAACGCGAGGTGTCGCTCGTCGAATCCGCCCTCTCCGCGCTCCTGCGTCGTCCCGACGCCGCCTCCCGGGCCCGCGCGAGCGAGCTCGCGCCCGAACTCGCGGGCCGTCTCGACGAGGTGCGCACCCTGTTCGTGCGCGACGCGATCGAGCGAATGCTGTCCTGATCGCGACACGCCGCGGCCCTCGGAGCGGATGTCATTGCCGGGGGACCCGCGCTGATCTAGCGTTGGAACCAACGAGCCGATGAGGAGGGACGCGAGCATGAACGCTGGCGATGCACTCGGTGAACCCCGGTTCGCCGCCGACCTCCTCTTCACCGACGGTCTGCCCGAGATGGACGACGAGACCGGCTACCGGGGCGCGGTCGCCGCGCGTGCCGCCGGCATCACGTACCGCCAGCTCGACTACTGGGCCCGCACCGAACTGGTCGTCCCCACCGTCCGTGGAGCCAGCGGCTCCGGCTCGCAGCGCCTCTACGGCTTCCGCGACATCCTCGTCCTGAAGCTCGTGAAGCGTCTGCTCGACACCGGCATCTCGCTGCAGCAGATCCGCACGGCCGTCGACCAGCTCCGTGCCGCCGGTATCCGCGACCTCGCGGGCACCACCCTCATGAGCGATGGAGCGTCGGTGTACCTCTGCACCTCGAACGACGAGGTCATCGACCTCGTCAGCCGCGGTCAGGGCGTCTTCGGCATCGCGGTCGGCAAGGTGCTCCGCGAGGTCGAGTCGACGCTCGTCGACTTCGAAGCCGCGACGCCCGAGGCCGTCGACGAGCTCGCCGCCCGTCGCGCCGCCCGCACCGCCTGAGGCACGCCCTTCCCGGACGCCTCGGCATCCGGGGCTTCGTCGCGCGGCCGCGCGCAGCGGCCCGACGCGCGGCCCGGACCCTTCGACAGGCTCAGGGTCCTCGCGTGCATACCGGCTGTTTCCCGGATCCGTCACGAGGCTTAGCGTTCTCGCGTCGGAGGTGGCTGAGCGTGCCGAAGCCACCGGTGCCGGCGGGGGTGCCGACTTCCGACGGCTCGGTGCCGAAAGGAAACGCCGCCCCGGCTGCGCGGCAGCGGGACGGCGTCTCGAGAAGAGGTCAGGCCTGAGGGGCCTCGTTGTCGACCGGGATACGGCCCGTGCGTACGATGCGGTCGAGCAGCGCGTCGAAATCGGCGGCCAGCTCCTGCGCCGAGTCGCCCGGCCACACGTGCAGCGGCTTCGCGGCTCCCTGGGCCTGCTGCAGCGACGTCCGCTCGGGCAGCTGCGGGTTGAGCACGAGGGGGCCGAACATGTCGCGCAGCTCTTTGATGCGGAACTGGTGCTCGATCGACTGCGGGCGAACGCGGTTGACCACGACGCCGAGGGGTTGCAGACGAGGCGAGAGACCGCGGCGGATCTCCTCGATCGCGCGCAGCGCGCGGTCGGCGGCGGCGACGGAGAACAGTCCCGGCTCGGTCACGACGACCACGCGGTCGCTCGCGGCCCACGCGGTGCGCGTGAGGGCGTTCAGCGAGGGGGCGCAGTCGATGAGAACGAGGTCGTACTCGCTCTCGATCGTCGCGAGGGCCTCTTCGAGCTTCCAGACGTCACGGACGCTCGGGTGCGGCCCGTCGAAGTTGATGGCCGACGGGCTGCCGATCAGCACGTCGATGGTGCCGGGATGCACCTTCGCCCACCCGCTCGAGGTGATCGCCTGGCGGACGACCTTCTCTTTCGGGTTCGCCAGGACATCGGCGATGTTGAGCCGACCGGCGACCTGGATGTCCATCCCGGTCGACACGTCGGACTGGGGGTCGAGGTCGACGACGAGAGTGCGAACGCCACGCGCGAAGGCGGCCGAAGCCAGCCCCAGTGTCACGGTCGTCTTGCCGACCCCGCCTTTGAGAGAGCTGACGGAGAGTACGTGCACAAGAGTCCACGTTACCGTCCCCTAGGCTGTGAGCACATTCAGCCCCGCCAGCTTGACGTGAGGTGCGCATGTTCTCGAAAATCCTGGTCGCCAATCGCGGAGAGATCGCCATCCGCGCTTTCCGTGCCGCCTACGAGGTCGGAGCGCGCACCGTCGCGGTCTACCCGTATGAGGATCGGGCGTCGCTGCACCGGCTGAAGGCCGACGAGGCCTACCAGATCGGCGAGCGCGGTCACCCCGTACGCGCCTACCTCGACGTCGACGAGATCATCCGCGTCGCCAGGGAGTGCGGAGCGGATGCCATCTACCCCGGATACGGCTTCCTCTCGGAGAACCCGGAGCTCGCCGAGAAGGCCGCGGCGAACGGCATCACCTTCATCGGCCCTCCCGCCGAGGTGTTGTCGATGGCCGGCAACAAGGTCACCGCCAAGGAGCACGCGATCGCAGCCGGCGTGCCGGTGCTGCGCTCGACCCCGGCGTCCGACGACATCGACGCCCTGCTGGCGCAGGCGGAGGAGATCGGCTTCCCCCTCTTCGCCAAGGCGGTCGCCGGCGGCGGCGGACGCGGCATGCGCCGCGTGGAGGCCATGGGCGAGCTCGCGCCGGCTCTGGCCGAGGCGATGCGCGAGGCGCAGAGCGCGTTCGGCGACCCGCGGATGTTCCTCGAGCAGGCCGTGCAGCGTCCACGTCACGTCGAGGTGCAGATCCTCGCGGATGCCACGGGCCAGACCGTTCATCTCTTCGAGCGCGACTGCTCGGTGCAGCGCCGCCACCAGAAGGTCATCGAGATCGCCCCGGCGCCGAACCTCGACGACGCCGTGCGGCGGGATCTCCACCGCTACGCCGTCGCCTTCGCCCGGTCGATCGGATACCAGAACGCGGGCACCGTCGAGTTCCTGCTCGAGACCGCGGGACCGCGCGCCGGCGAGGTCGTCTTCATCGAGATGAACCCCCGCATCCAGGTCGAGCACACCGTGACCGAGGAGGTCACCGACGTCGACCTCGTGCAGTCGCAGATGCGCATCGCCGCGGGGCAGACCCTCGCCGAGCTCCACCTGCAGCAGGACGACATCCAGTTGCGCGGCGCCGCGCTGCAGTGCCGCATCACCACGGAGGATCCCACGCAGGGCTTCCGCCCCGACACCGGCAAGATCACCACCTACCGCTCGCCCGGCGGAGCCGGCATCCGTCTCGACGGAGGCACGACCGCGGCGGGGTCGCAGGTGAGCCCGCACTTCGACTCAATGCTGTCGAAGCTCTCCTGCCGCGGACGTGACTTCCCCGCGGCCGTCGCGCGTGCCCGCCGGGCCCTCGCCGAATTCCGCATCCGTGGCGTCTCCACCAACATCCCGTTCCTGCAGGCCGTGCTCGATGACCCCGCGTTCGTTGCGGGGGATCTCAGCACATCGTTCATCGACGAACGCCCCGAGTTGCTGAAGGGCCGGGAGTCGAAGGACCGCGGCACGAAGATCCTGTCGTGGCTCGTCGACACGACGGTGAACCGCCCCCACGGCGACAACCCCCTCTCGATCGACCCCGGCGCCAAGCTCCCGCGGATCGATCTGACGGATGCCGCACCCGCGGGCTCGCGCCAGCGCCTGCGCGAGCTGGGTCCGGTGGGCTTCGCCCGTGCCCTGCGCGAGCAGACCGCCGTCGCCGTCACGGAGACGACCTTCCGCGACGCGCACCAGTCGCTGCTGGCCACGCGGGTCCGCACGCGGGATCTCGTCCGGGTCGCGCCCTACGTCGCTCGCATGACTCCTGAGCTGCTGTCGGTGGAGGCCTGGGGAGGTGCGACCTACGACGTCGCGCTGCGGTTCCTCGGCGAGGACCCCTGGGAGCGCCTCGACGCGCTGCGTCAGGCTCTTCCGAACGTCGCGATCCAGATGCTGCTGCGCGGCCGCAACACGGTGGGCTACACGCCGTACCCGACGGAGGTCACCGACGCCTTCGTGGCCGAGGCGGCGGCATCCGGGGTCGACATCTTCCGGATCTTCGACGCGCTCAACGACGTCTCGCAGATGCGGCCCGCGATCGACGCCGTCCTCTCGACCGGCACCGCCGTCGCCGAGGTCGCGCTCTGCTACACGGGCGACCTCCTCGACCCCGCGGAGCGTCTGTACACGCTCGACTACTACCTCGGCCTCGCCGAGCAGATCGTCGAGGCGGGCGCGCACATCCTCGCGATCAAGGACATGGCGGGACTGCTGCGTCCCGCCGCCGCGACCAAGCTCGTCACGGCTCTGCGCGAGCGCTTCGACCTCCCGGTGCACGTGCACACGCACGACACCGCGGGCGGACAGCTCGCGACTCTGCTCGCCGCCTCGGCGGCCGGAGCGGATGCCGTGGACGCGGCCGCCGCGCCGATGGCGGGAACGACGAGCCAGCCGTCGCTGTCGGCTCTGGTGGCCGCCCTCGCGCACACCGAGCGCGACACGGGTCTCGATCTCGCCGCCGTGAGCGACCTCGAGCCGTACTGGGAGGCGGTGCGTCATCTGTACCGCCCGTTCGAGTCGGGTCTCGCCGGCCCCACCGGACGGGTCTACCGGCACGAGATCCCGGGAGGGCAATTGTCGAACCTCCGTCAGCAGGCCATCGCGCTCGGCCTGGCGGACGACTTCGAGCTGATCGAGGACATGTACGCGGCGGCCGATCGCATCCTGGGCCGTGTGCCCAAGGTGACGCCGTCGTCGAAAGTCGTGGGCGACCTGGCCCTGCACCTCGCCGCGGTCAAGGCCGACCCGGCCGACTTCGAGAGCAACCCGGAGAAGTACGACGTGCCCGACTCGGTCGTGTCGTTCATGGCCGGTGAGCTCGGCGACCTTCCGGGTGGGTGGCCCGAGCCGTTCCGGTCGAAGGTGCTGGCCGGGCGGGATGCCAAGACGGGGGTCACCCCGCTCACCGACGGCGACACCGCGGCGCTGGCGGGGGAGTCCGCCGAGCGGCGTGCGCGCCTGAACCACCTGCTGTTCCCCGCGCCGACGCGCACCTTCCTGGAGGTGCGCGAGCGCTTCGGCGACCTGAGCGTGCTCGACACCGCCGATTATCTGTACGGCTTGCGCCCGGGCGGGGAGCACACCGTCGAGATCGAGCGCGGGGTGCAGCTCTTCGTGGGGCTCGAGGCGGTGGGCGACGCCGACGACAAGGGCATGCGCACCGTCATGACGACGCTGAACGGCCAACTGCGTCCGGTCTTCGTGCGCGACCGATCGATCGACGTCGAGGCGCGGCAGGCGGAGAAGGCGGATACGTCGAAGCCTGGCCAGGTGGCCGCGCCCTTCTCGGGTGTGGTGACGATGAAGGCCGCCCCCGGCGATCGGGTGCAGGCGGGTCAGGCGGTCGCGTCGATCGAGGCGATGAAGATGGAGGCGGCGATCACGGCACCGGTCGAGGGAGTGGTCGACCGTGTCGCGATCGGTACCACGCAGCAGGTGGAGGCGGGGGATCTTTTGCTGGTGATCCGCCCCGCGCAGTAGCCTGGGAGGGGGCGCTTTCGCGCCCTCTTCCCGTTTGGAGACTGCAGTGACCCCCGACCGCACCGACGCGAACCCCGACGAGAACGCCGAGCACGGCGTGCTCGACGAGAGCGGGAACCTCGACACGGCCAGCATCACGATCCTCGGTGGATACACCGCGCAGGTCAGTGTCGACCTGCCGGCGACCGGTGACGACGACGATCTCGACGACGACGTGATCGAGGACGAGATCCCCTTCGATGACGCCGACCTCGCCGCGCTGGACGATTCCTCCGCACCTCGCCGGCTCGCCTCCGAGACCGACGACGACGAGGTCGCCGCCCAGGTGGACGAGCTCGCGACGGACGAGATCATCCTCGAACCGCACCCCGACGACGCGCACCACGACGGCGCGCATGGAGACGAACCGCACCGGGACGCCGGATCGGTCGATGACGACGTGCACGACGCCGAGGTCGTAGGCGACGACCCCGAAGGTCCGTACGAGGCTCCGGCTGCCGACGGGTCGGGCGACGATGCGCGCGACGACGATCAGGATGCCGCGCCCGCGGAGCACGAGGGAGCGGGCCCCGTCGACGAGGGTGCACCCGAGCGCGACGCGGTGGAGCATGAGGCGGACGGCGAGGCGTCCCATGACGACGCCTCCGACGACGAGGGCGACGTCGAACGGGCCGAGTACGGCGACGACCGTCAGGACGATCTCGGTGGCGCCCCCGCGCACGACGACGTCGAGGACGTCGACGCGGAGGCATCGGTGACGGACGATGCCGGTGTCGAAGCAGGGGACGTCGACGCGACCACGCCGCGGGCTTCCGCCGATGAGCGGTCGCTCGACGAGCACCCCGACACCGCGCACGAGTCGCTCGAGACAGTTCCGGGGACCGACGCTCCAGCGCCTGATGATGCGATCTCCGAGGTCGGCGCGACCCCCGACGAGGCGCCGGAGGACGCGGCCGCATCCGACGACCTGCACGACGTCGAGGTCGTCGACGACGTCGAGCTGTACGAGGCGGATGCCGCGGAGCCCTTCGATGAGGAGCCCTTCGACGAGCAGCCCCTCGACGAGGAACCCTTCGACGAGGAGCCGATCGAGGAGGGGTCGATCGGTGCCTCCGCCGAGCCGCTGACCCACGCTCCGTGGGTGCCGGAGACCGGTGTCTCCGCCTCGGCCGACGAGACCGACGACGAGGTCGTGGAGGCCGCGATCGACGACGACCACGACGACGAGGACGCATCGGACGCGGGCTCCGCCTCCGAGAGCGACGACCACGCGCGGGCGACCGATGACGCGGTGCTGCTCACCGCACGCGTCGCCGAGGAGCCGGCATCCGCTCCGACCGGCGGCGCCCGGCCGCAGACCGGTGCGACCACCGTGCCGGCTCCGACGGTCCCAGCGGCGGCGGCCGCGGCGGCGGCTTCGCCGGCGACCCGTGCCGTCCCCACCGGCAGCGTCCCGACCACGCGCGCCGAGCGCGCCGCGACGGGGGTCATCGGCACCGTGCCGCTCACCCGCCGTCAGGCGCATCAGGCCGATGACGCCGCCCGCACCGCCGAGGAGGCCGCGCGGGTGGATCGCGCCCACGCCATGGAGCGCGTGCGCACCCCGGCGCCCGAGGTCGCGCTGACGTCCAAGCGCATCGGTCAGATCGACGACTCCCGCGAGAGCGCCGACCTGCTCACGGCCGACCGCCTGCTCGACCCGAAGCAGATCAGCCGTCCGGAGCCCGAGGGCCTGTGGCAGCAGCTGGTGTACTCGGCGTCGCGCCACCGCATCAACCTCGGCGACGGGCGCCGCGCCCGGCAGCGCAAGGAGCTGGACCGCCGCATCTCGGCCCCTCTCGCGGGCGGGGCGCGCTTCGTGCCCGTGCTTTCGCGCAAGGGCGGGGTCGGCAAGACCACTGTCACCTCGCTGCTCGGCATGGCCCTCGCCGACGCGCGCGACGATCGCATCATCGCCGTCGACGCGAACCCCGACCGCGGGACGCTCGCCGACCGTGTCGGCCGCCCCAACGGCCGCACCGTGCGCGACCTCGTGCGCGCGCACGACGAGATGGCCGGCTACAACGACGTCTCGTCGATCGTCGCCCGGGATGCCACCCGCCTCGACGTGCTGGCATCCGATGCGGATCCGCGTCAGTCGGAGGCCTTCAGCGACGACGACTACCGTCAGGTCGCCGACGTCGCCGCGCATTACTACTCGATCGTGCTCACAGACACGGGGACCGGCATCGTCCACTCCGTCATGGGGGCCACGCTCGAGCTCGCCGACACCCTCGTGATCGTGGCGGGACTCTCCGTCGACGAGGCGCGGCTGGCGTCCGAGACGCTGACGTGGCTCGAGACCAACGGCTACGCGGCGCGTGTGCGCGACGCCGTCGTGGTGTTGAACAACTCGCGTCCGGGCGCGCCGCTGGTGCGCGAGAGCGAGTTGGAGTCCCACTTCCGCTCGCGCGTGCGCACCGTCATCCGCATGCCCTACGACGCACGCATCGCCGCGGGCAGTGCGATCACGTTCCGCGACCTGCAGCCCGGCACGCGCCAGGCCGCGCGGGAGCTCGCCGCCGCCGTCGTCGAGGGCCTCCGCGCTCCGGTGGCCTCCGCATGAGCGTCCGTCCGATCCGCCTGTTCGGCGACCCGGTCCTGCGCGCCACGAGCGCTCCCATCGACGAGATCGACGACGGCGTGCGCGCCCTCGTCCAAGACCTGCTCGACACGGTCGAGCTGCCCGGGCGCGCGGGAGTCGCGGCTCCGCAGATCGGGGTCGGTCTGCGCGCGTTCAGCTACAACATCGACGGCGACATCGGGTACGTCATCAATCCCGTCCTCGTGGAGACACGCGGCGAGCCCCAGCCGGTGGGGGAGGGATGCCTCTCGGTGCCCGGTCTGTGGCACGACGCCATCCGCTACCCGTGGGCGAAGGTCGTCGGCATCGACCTCGACGGCCGGGAGGTCGTGCTCGAGGGTGAAGGGCTGCTCGCACAGGCGCTGCAGCACGAGACCGACCACCTCGACGGAATGCTCTATCTCTCGCGGCTGCCCGCCGAGACCCGCCGCGAGGCGATGCGTCAGGTGCGCGAGAGCGACTGGTTCTGACCCGCTGGCCCTGACACGAGAACAGGGGACGGCGCGAGGACAGGCCCCTTCGTCGCGGATTCCCCTGTTCCCGTGGCATGCCCTGTTCTCGGCGCAGCAGAACGGCCCGACCCCCGAGGGGGCCGGGCCGTTCGGCATTCCGGGTCTCAGGGGAGAGAGACGTTGGTCGTGTTCACCGGCACGGCGTAGATGTCCTCGATCGCGTCGGCGAAGTCGGCGACGATGACGTTGCGCTTGATGCTCATCTTGGGCGTCAGGTGGCCGCTCGCCTCGGTCCACTCCGTGGGCAGGATCGTGAACTTGCGGATCGACTCCGCGCGCGACACGCGGGTGTTCGCGCGGTCGATCGCGCCCTGCACCTCGGCGCGCACCTTCTCGTTCGTGCTCGCGTCCTGCAGCGACATGTCGGCGGGCAGGCCGTTGTTGGCGAGCCACGTCGGCAGCATCTCGGGATCCAGGGTGACGAGGGCGGCGATGAACGGCTTGTGGTCGCCGACGACCACGACCTGGCCCACGATCGGGTTCGCGCGGATGGGATCCTCGAGGGCGGCCGGAGCGACGTTCTTGCCGCCGGCCGTGACGATGATCTCCTTCTTGCGGCCCGTGATCGCGAGGAAGCCGTCGGCGTCGAAGGCGCCGATGTCGCCGGTCTTGAACCACTCGCCGTCGAAGGCCTCGGCCGTGGCATCCGGGTTCTGCCAGTACTCGCGGAAGACGTTGATGCCGCGCACCTGGATCTCGCCGTCATCGGCCAGGCGCACCCCGACACCGGGGAGCACCGGACCGACCGTGCCGATCTTCGACTTCGTCGCGAGGTTGACCGTGGCCGGGGCCGTCGTCTCGGTGAGTCCGTAGCCCTCGAGGATCACGACGCCGAGGCTGCGGAAGAAGTGCCCCAGTCGCGGTCCGAGCGGGGCCGATCCCGACACCGCGTAGACCACGCGTCCGCCCATGGCATCCCGGAGCTTGGAGTAGACCAGCTTGTCGAAGAGCGCGAACTTCAGCTTGAGGGGGAGGGAGATCTTCTTCCCCTCCTGCAGCCGCTGCGAGTGCTCGATCGCGAGGTCGGCCGCGGCGCGGAAGATCTTGCCCTTGCCGCCGGCCTCGGCCTTCTGCTCGGCGGAGTTGTAGACCTTCTCGAAGACCCGGGGCACGGCGAGCAGGAAGGTCGGCTGGAAGGTGCCGAGGGCGGGCAGCAGTTGCTTGGTGTCGGGCTGGTGCCCGGTCTTCACCCCCGCGTGCACGTTCAGCAGCGAGATGAAACGCGCGAAGACGTGGGCCGTGGTGATGAACAGCAGCGTCGAGGCGCTCGGCGTCTCGACGACCTCGTGCAGGGCCTTGGCGGAGTTGCGGGCGAGCTCGACGAAGTTGCTGTGCACGAGGACGCAGCCCTTGGGGCGTCCCGTCGACCCCGACGTGTAGATGAGGGTCGCGATGTCGGAGGCCTTCGCGAGGTGGCGGCGGCGCTCGACCTCTTCGTCGGTGATGTGCGTGCCGCCCGCGACGAGTGCGTCGAGGGCGCCCGTGTGCATCGCCCACACCTCGCGGACGAGCGGAAGGTCGCTGCGCACCTCGTCGAGGCGGTCGGAGTGCTCCGCGGACTCCACGACGACCGCGATGGCGCCGGAGTCCGACAGGATCCACGAGATCTGCGAGGGGGAGCTCGTCTCGTACACCGGCACCATGACGGCCCCGGCGTAGAAGAGCGCGAAGTCGACGAGCGTCCAGTCGTAGGTGGTGCGGGCGATGAAGCCGACCTTCTCTCCCGGTTGGACGCCGGCGGCGATGAAGCCCTTCGCCAGGGCGATGACCTGGCGCTCGAACTCGACCGCCGAGACGTCGCGCCATCCTCCGGCCTCGGGCACGGCGAACAGGGGCCGGTCGGGCGTCGCGCGGACGCGGTCGGCGAGCAGATCCGACGCGTTGGCGTCGGGATCGGCGGGGACGACAGGGGGGAGGTCGAACTGGATCACGGTAACTCCTTCGGCACCGGAAAGAACGTCGAGCGGTCCATCAGTCTATCCGCACGGCCTGTGCCGCCCCCGGAGCGAGACGTCGTTCGCGCGCCGCCCGCCTTGGCTAGACTGCTCCGGGCCGCCCTCTCGGTGGGCCCGGAAGGGAGCGCGGTGCGCAACGTCGGCATCGATATCGGGGGAACGAAGATCGCCGGAGGCGTCGTCGACGACGACGGCACCATCATCGAGAAGCTCCGCGTCGACACCCCCATCGACCCCTCGGCCCTCGTGGATGCCGTGGTCGACATGGCCGATCATCTGCGCCGCGCGCACGAGGTGCACGCCATCGGCGTCGCCGCCGCCGGGTTCATCAGCCGCGACCGCAGCACCGTCATCTACGCCCCCAACATCGACTGGCGCGACGAACCCCTGCGCGCCCGCCTGGAGCAGCGCCTCGACGCCCCCGTGACGATCGAGAACGACGCGAACGCCGCCGGCTGGGGCGAGTACCGCTTCGGCGCGGGCCGGGGCGTGCGCGACATGGTCATGCTGACGATGGGCACGGGCGTCGGCGGTGCCGTCGTCACCGACGGCGAGCTGTTCCGCGGTGGTCACGGCATCGGCGCCGAGCTCGGTCACCTGCGCTTCGTCCGGGGCGGCCACCCGTGCGGCTGCGGACAGAACGGATGCCTCGAGCAGTACGCCTCGGGACGCGCGCTGCAGCGCGAGGCCAACACGATCGCTGACGAGGGCGGTATCGGTGCCGCGTTGGCGGCCGTCCGCGCGGAGAGGGGCGCCATTCCCGGACCCGCCGTCTCTCGCCTCGTGCTGGCGGGCGACCCCGGGGCGGTCGAGGCGCTCCGCCGCGTCGCGACCGCTCTCGGCGAGGCGTGCGGCGGTTTCCAGGCCGTGCTCGATCCCGAGGTCTTCGTGATCGGCGGGGGAGTGGCGCAGCTGGGCGCCGACCTGCTCGAACCGGTGAAGCTCGCGTACGAGACGTCGTTGCCGGGGTACGGTGAACGTCCGGTCGCCGAGTTCGCGATCGCGCGCCTGGGCAACGACGCCGGTCTCATCGGGGTCGCCGACCTCGCCGGGAAGGAGCGCTGACGATGTTCTACTGGCTCATGAAGTACGTGGTCATCGGACCGGTCATCAAGGCCGTGTTCCGCCCATGGATGGTGGGCCGGCGCAACATCCCGGCGGAGGGTGCGGCGATCCTCGCCAGCAACCACCTGTCGTTCTCGGATTCGATCTTCCTGCCGCTCATGATCGACCGCCGCATGGCGTTCCTCGCCAAGAGCGACTACTTCACCGGCAAGGGCCTCAAGGGCTGGGCCACCCGGATGTTCTTCCAGGCGACCGGCCAGCTGCCCATCGACCGGTCGGGAGGGAAGGCGTCGGAGGCGTCGCTGAACACGGGCCTCGGCGTCCTCGGGCGCGGTGAGCTGCTCGGGATCTACCCGGAGGGCACCCGCAGCCCCGACGGCACGCTGTACCGCGGACGCACGGGCATCGCGCGCATGGCGCTCGAGGCGCGCGTGCCGGTGGTCCCCGTGGTCATGGTCGACACCGGCGCGGTGATGCCGATCGGTCAGCGACTGCCGCGCGTGGGACGTGTGGGGATCGTCATCGGCGAGCCACTCGACTTCTCCCGTTTCGAGGGCATGGAGGGCGACCGCTACGTCCTGCGCTCGGTCACCGACGAGATCATGGTGGCCCTGCAGCGCCTCGGCGAGCAGCGCTACGAAGACGTCTACGCCTCCACCGTGAAGGACCGGCTGGCCAGTGCACAGGCGGCGAAGGCGCCGTCGTCGCGCCACTAGACTTCAGGGGTGAATCAGCAGCTCCACGACCTCGACCACTGGCGATCCCTGCCCATCAAGCAGCAGCCCCAGTGGTATGACGAGGGCGCGGTGGCGGCGGCATCCGCAGAGCTGGCGACCCTCCCGCCGCTGGTCTTCGCCGGCGAGGTCGACATCCTGCGCGATCGTCTCGCCCGTGCCGCCGCAGGCCAGGCGTTCCTGCTCCAGGGCGGTGACTGCGCCGAGACGTTCGCCGGCGCGACCGCCGAGCAGATCCGCAACCGCATCAAGACCGTGCTCCAGATGGCCGTCGTGCTCACCTACGGCGCGTCGATGCCCGTCGTCAAGATGGGCCGCATGGCCGGGCAGTTCGCCAAGCCCCGCTCGAGCGACACCGAGACGCGCGGCGACGTGACGCTGCCGGCCTACCGCGGCGACATCGTCAACGGCTACGACTTCACCGAGGAGTCCCGCAAGGCCGATCCCGCGCGCCTGCTCAAGGGCTACCACACGGCCGCGTCGACCCTGAACCTCATCCGGGCCTTCACGCAGGGCGGGTTCGCCGACCTCCGCGAGGTGCACAGCTGGAACAAGGGCTTCGCCTCCACTCCTGCCAACCAGGCGTACGAGAGCATGGCGACCGAGATCGACCGGGCGATCAAGTTCATGGAGGCGGCCGGCGCCGACTTCGACGAGCTGACGCGCGTGGAGTTCTACACCGGCCACGAGGGCCTGCTCATGGACTACGAGCGCCCCATGACCCGGATCGACTCGCGCACCGGCCTGCCCTACAACACCTCGTCGCACTTCCAGTGGATCGGCGAGCGCACGCGCGAGCTCGACGGCGCGCACGTCGACTACTTCTCGAAGATCCGCAACCCCATCGGCGTCAAGCTCGGCCCCACCACCACGGCCGAGACGGCGCTCGCGCTGATCGACAAGCTCGACCCCGAGCGCGAGCCGGGGCGCCTGACGTTCATCACGCGCATGGGTGCGGGCAAGATCCGCGATGCCCTGCCCCCGCTCCTGGAGGCCGTCCGCGACTCCGGCGCCACCCCGCTGTGGGTCACCGATCCCATGCACGGCAACGGCATCACCACGCCCACCGGCTACAAGACGCGTCGCTTCGACGACGTCGTCGACGAGGTGCGCGGGTTCTTCGAGGCGCACCGCTCGGTGGGCACGCACCCCGGCGGCATCCACGTCGAACTCACCGGTGACGACGTCACCGAATGCCTGGGCGGCTCCGAGCAGATCGACGAGGCGACCCTCGCGACGCGCTACGAGAGCCTGTGCGACCCGCGTCTGAACCACCGTCAGAGCCTGGAGCTGGCCTTCCTCGTGGCGGAGGAGCTCGAGAAGCGCTGACCCGCGTGCCGCCTGCGAGATGCCCCCGACCCGTGCGGTCGGGGGCATCGTCGTTCCCGGGTTCCGGGTTCCGGGTTCCGGGTGCCGGGTGCCGGATGCCGCATGCCGGGTTCCGGGTGCCGGGTGCCGCATGCCGGGTGCCGGATGCCGGATGCCGGATGCCGCATGCCGGGTGCCGGATGCCGTATGCCGGATGCGGGGTGGGGCGGAGGGTGGGCGGGATGGTGAAGCGCACGGCGGGTGGGCGTCGGATCTGCCCGCACGGCCGCGCGAGGTGTGCGACCGTGGCCCACGCGCCTCCGCCCCGTCGGCGGGGCCCGGGTGGTCGGCCTAGAGCGTCGGCGTCAGCGTGATCGTCGAGCCCTGCGGTGCGGTCGTCCCGGCCTTGGGGTTGGTCGCCCGCACCTTGTAGATGTCCCAGTACTTGAAGCCGAGGGGCAGGGTGCCGTCGTCGATGCCGGCGTTGACCTCGAACCCGAGCGCATCGAGTGCGGCGACCGCGTCACGGATGGACATACCGACGATGTTGCCGGGGATCTCGACGGGCCTGGGGCCGATCGACACGCGCAACGGCACGGTGTCGCCGGGGCGCCAGTTGCCGCCACCGTCGCGGTCGCCGATGCCGATCACGACCCCGGAGGCCACGCTGTTGCTGTACTCCTCCGAGACGGAGGTCGACAGTCCCACGCCGTCGAGGGAGCGCTCGGCGGCGGACTGCGTCTCGCCCGTGACGTCGGGGATCGGACCGAGCGAGACGACGAGCGTGGCGGCGTCCCCTTCGTAGACCGTGCAGCCGTCGGTGCACGCGAAGGCGTCGCCGCCAGAACGGGGGACGATCGACGCGCTCAGTACGGTGCCGTCCGCCGAGTCGGTGAATTCGCGCGCGGGGTCGTCGCCGACCCCGACGAAGGCGGCCTCGAAGACGGCGCGCACCTCGTCGGCGGTACGACCGCCGAGCGCGGGAATCTGATGGGTGGCGGGTCCGATGGAGACCAGCACGGTCACGACGGTGTTCTTGTCGAGCCGCTCGCCGGGGGCGGGGTCGGACCCGACGGTGGTTCCGGCCGGGATCTCGCGATCGTTCACGTCCTGCCGCTGCGCCTGCAACTGCTCCTGGACGAGGAGCGCCTGCGCCTCGTCGTAGCTGCGTCCCGAGACGTCGGGGACGCCGACCAGCGAGCCGGGGCCGGACCCGAAGTACCAGCCCGTGAGTCCGGCCCCGCCGGCCAGGAAAAGGACGAGGAGGAGGATCCAGACGCCGCGCGCGGTGCGGCGACGCGTGCGCGCGCGGAGGCGGGCGGCGTTGTCGGGCTCGTCGACCGTGGCCGACGGGACGGCTGCCGTCTGCGGAAGCACCTTGGTGAGTTCCCGCGACTCGGCGGGGGAGGCGGCGCCCGCCGTGCCGACCGAGACGGCCCGGGCGACCTGAGGGGCCAGGCCGAGGTCCTTCTCGATGGCGCGCAGGCGCTCGAGCATCGTCCCCGCATCGAGCGGACGGTCGTCGGGCTCGCGTTCGGTCGCCCACAGGACGAGTTCGTCGAGCTGCTCGGGCACCGCGGGGTTCTTCGCGCTCGGGCGCGGCACCGAGTCGGTGGCGTGCTGGTACGCGATCTGCATCGGCTGCTCGCCCTTGTACGGCTGCTCTCCGGCGAGCATCTCGTACAGCATGATGCCGAGCGAGTAGATGTCGCTGCGGGCATCGGCGGTGCCCCGCGTGACGAGTTCCGGAGCGAGGTACGCGATGGTCCCCATGAGCTGGGCGCCGCTGGCGGTGTTGGCCGTGGTCGCACGCGCGAGGCCGAAGTCGCCGATCTTGATGCGTCCGTCTTCGGCGAGGAGCACGTTCTCGGGCTTGACGTCGCGGTGGACGATGCCGGCGCGGTGAGCGGCCGCGAGCCCCGACAGGATGGCATCCATGATGGTCAGCGTCTGATCCACGGTGAGGCGACGGTGCTCGCGCAGGAGCTCGCGCAGCGTGATGCCGGGCAGGTACTCCATGACGAGGTAGGCCATCTCGCCGTCCTGGCCCTGGTCGAAGACGTTGACGACGTGCGGATCCGCCAGACGCGCAGCCGAGCGGGCCTCCTGGATGAACCGGCTCTGGAACACGGTGTCGTCGCTGAGGTGGCCGTGCATGACCTTCAGGGCGACCCGCCGCTCCAGACGCAGATCGGTCGCGACGTACACGGTTGCCATGCCGCCACGCGCGATACGCGCGCGCACCCGGTACCGGCCGTCGACGAGACGGCCGATCAGCGGGTCTGCCTGCTGACTCGTGCTCACACGACGAGTCTACGGACGGCCCCCTGTGAGCCCCGGGAGCGGCTCACCCCGACCTCATCCGAGAACGGCGAGCCAGACGGTCGCCGGCTGTTCCCATCGCGCGTAGCGATCGGGGTAGGCCGAGATCTGCACCGCCTGCGCGGCATCGGCGTACGCCAGGGACTCCCATCCCGGGATGTCGAGCAGGCCCCGCGTCGCCGTGCCGTTGGGGTCGCTCGCGCCGCCGTAGAACACCCGTGTCGAGCGCTCCCGGTCGAGGATCTGCTCGGCGGTGCCCCACCCGGTGCTGGGGCGCTGCTGGAAGAGACCGAGGGAGTCGCGGTCGCCCCAATCGAGGTTGCGCAGCCAGGACTCCTGCATCGCGGTGCCGAGGGCGATCAGGATGCCGCGGTCGGAGACCCCGAGTTCCCGTCCGACGCGGATGATGAGGCGCGCGTTCTCGCTCTGCTCGGCGTCCAGCTCCGCAGCGGCCACGGGGCCGACGGAGGCCGGGGCCGGGGTGGGGGCCGGAGCCGCGGCCGGAGCGGCCGCGGCGGAGGGGACCTGCAGCACGTCGCCCGGGTAGATGATCGACGCGCGGGTGAGGCCGTTCGCCGAGAGGACGGCGTCGACCGACACGCCGCCCGCGCGGGCGATGGCCGACACGGTGTCGCCGGGGCGCACCTCGTGCGTCGTCACGGCCGGTGCCGCGGGCGGGGCCGGCGCGGCCGGGGCAGGTACGGCGGTGAGGGCGAGCACCTGGCCGGGGCGGATCATCGCGTCGGCGCCGAGGCCGTTCACCGAACTCACCGCGGCGGGGTCGAGACCGTGCGCCCGGGCGATCGCCCACACGGTGTCGCCGGGCTGGACCGTGTACGTCGACGCGCTGACCGCGGCGGCGAGCGGAACGATCGGTCCGACGACGCGCGGCGCGGGAGGGGCGACGGTGAGCGCCGGAGAGGGAGGAGCGGCGTGCGCCGCGTTCTCTCCCGTCAGGGTGAGGGCGATGGTCCCGGCGACGGCGGCGGGCCACACCGCGGCGGTGGGCCAGGCGCTCGTGCGTCGAGCGGGCAGGGAGGACAGCGTGAGTCGTCGCATGGTGGGGGATCCGTTCTTCCGACTGCCCGCCACGGTGACACGGGCTGTGACGGATGTCAACGCGCGTGGTGCGTGTGACAGATGTGAAACCGGCAGCGTGACGCCCCACCGAGCGGGTTCCACCGCGCGGGATGAGATCATGGCAAGGTGACCGACACCTCCCGTTACCCGACCGACTGGCTGACGATCCCCGATCTGGTGGAACTCCTCGACGAGTCCCTGGGGCGCGTGCGCCGGCTCTTCGACGAGGACTACCTCGTGGGCTCGCGCCGCGACGGCGTGTTCAAGGTCCCCGCGGTGTTCATCGCCGAGGGGCGTCCGCTGCCGGCTCTGCGCGGCACGATCATCGTCCTCCACGACGCGGGCTTCGACCCCGACGAGACCATCGACTGGCTCCTCACCCCCGAGGAGACCATCGGAATGGCACCCATCGAGGCGCTCCTGGCCGGTCGCAAGAGCGAGGTGCGGCGGGTCGCCGCGACCCTCGCCTGATCGCCTCCGGGCGCGCGCTGAGCCCGCCGGCGGGTTCGCACCGCCCCGTCGAGTCGTGCGTCCTCGCGCCGCCCCGTCGAGCCGTGCGTCCTCGCGCGGTCCGTGCCCCGGCTCAGGCCGTGCGGTGGGTGGCGGCCGTCGCGAGCGCGCGCAGTTCCACGACCGCCTCGGTGCCCAGCGGCGCGTCGGCGAGGGCGTCATCCGCTCGTCTGGCGTAGTCGGCGATGAGCTCCTCGGTGCGCGCGAGTGCGCCGGTGTCGACGATGGTGCGCTGCAGGATGCGAACCTGCTCGGCATCCAGGGCGGAATCCCCGAGCAGTGCATCGACGTCTCGACGGTCCTCGGCCGAGAGGCGTTCGCGGGCGTAGGCGACCAGGACCGTGCGCTTGCCCTCGCGCAGGTCGTCGCCGACCGGCTTGCCGGTCTCGGCGGTGTCACCGAACACTCCGAGCACGTCGTCGCGCAGCTGGAAGGCCATCCCCACGTCGTGGCCGAAACGGCCCAGTGCGCTCAGCTGCGCCTCGTCGGCACCCGCGAGGGCCGCGCCGATCTGCAGGGGTTGCTGGATGCTGTACCGCGCCGACTTGTACGAGGCGACCCGCAGCGCGCGGTCGGCGTGGGTGTCGTCGGGGTAGACGGTGTAGGCGGATTCTTCGGCCACGTCGAGGAACTGGCCGATCGTGACGTCGCGACGCATGTGCGCGTAGGCGCGTCGGGTCGCCGCGGCGGTCGGGGCGGCGGCGAGGCCCTCTTCGAGCAGGTCGTCGCTCCACGCGACGAGCAGGTCACCCAGCAGGATCGCGCCGGACCGACCGAAGGCGTCGGAGTCGCCCGTCCACCCGGCTTCGCGGTGGCTGTTCTGCAGGGCGCGGTGCGCGGCCGGCTGCCCGCGGCGCGTGTCGGAGTTGTCCACCAGGTCGTCGTGCACGAGGGCGGCGGCGTGGAAGATCTCGAGCGCCGTCGCCACCGCGAGCGCGGCGGCGTCGAAGCGTCGCTCGCCGCCCGCGACGGAGTGCCATCCGGTCAGGCAGAACCGTGCCCGCAGCCGCTTGCCGCCCCGCAGCGCCGACGCCCCGGAACGGGTGAGCGTCTCGGCCTCCGGACCCAGGGCGGAGGCGTACGATAGCTGTTCGGAGAGGAACTTGTCGAGTCGCTGGGAAACAGCTTCGATCGGTTCCAGGGAGGTCGTCACGGGCCTAGCCTAGTGATCCACGCCGCACGTAGAATCGTTCGCACCACACCATAGAGGGGGATGCATGCCACTCTCCGAACAGGAGCAGCGCCTGCTTGATGAGATGGAGCGCCATCTCATGAGTAACGACACAGATGTCGTCTCCGCTCCCAGTCGCGCCCTCAGCTACCGCAACATCGTCCTCGGCTCGATCCTTGTGCTCGCCGGCCTCGGCGCCCTCGTGGTGGGTGTGTCGATCGGCTTCAACACGGGCTTCCTCGGCATCGCGGTCGGCGTCCTCGGCTTCCTCCTGATGGTGGGCGGTGTCGTCTTCGCCGTCACTCCGACGCGAGGCTCCGCCCCCCTCTCGAAGTCGGCGCCCAGGGCCCGCGCCCCTCGTGCCGCGGGATCGTCGTTCATGGATCGCATGAACGACCGGTGGGACCGCCGTCGCGAAGGCCCCTAAACTTCTGCACCGTTTGTAAAAGCACCGGCTCCTCGGAGCCGGTGCTTTTTCGTGCGCCCGGCACCACCCGACCCTGTTCCGCAGCCCCGCCGAACGGAGGCCCCCGGACGCCGCGCGTCCGTCGCGATGGAGGCGGCGGAATCCCTCCCTTCTCCTCCACCGTGGGCCGCGCGCGCGGGGTCTTCCGCGGAAAGACGCGGCATCGGCCCGGGTCGTGGAGCGCGGTGCACACAGTACACAAGGGAGCCCTCGCCCAGAAGACCCCTCTTTTCGATAGCGAAGTGGAGGACGGTGGAGTAAAGTGGGGGAAACTTCGCAGGCCGGACGAAGGGGGTGGACGCCCGAATGCTGCTCGGCACGCACACTCCCAAGCTCGACGACAAGGGGCGCGTCATCCTGCCCGCGAAGTTCCGTGACGATCTCGGGGCCGGAGTGGTGATCACCCGGGGGCAGGACCGCTGCCTCTACGTGTTCAGCACCGAGGAGTTCGAGCGCGTGCACGAGCGGATCCGCGAGGCGCCGCTCAGCAACAAGCAGGCCCGCGACTTCCTGCGCATGTTCCTCTCGGGGGCCAGCGCCGAGAAGCCCGACAGCCAGAACCGCATCACCGTCCCCCCGGCGCTGCGTACCTACGCCGGGCTCGGGCGCGAGCTCGTCGTCACGGGTGTCGGAGCGCACGCGGAGATCTGGGACGCGGAGGCGTGGAACTCCTACGCCGAGAGCAACGAAGAGACGTACGCCGAGATGGAGCAGGAGGTGATCCCGGGACTGTTCTGACCCTCCGGCTGTGATGCCCAGCCGCACGCCCTGTCACACTTCCCCGGTGCCAGGTCGATGCGGGTGGGGATCAGAGCCGAAGGATCGGCCCCGATCATCATGGACATCCGCGACATCCACACCCCCGTCCTCCTCGAGCGCTGCGCCGAGCTGCTCGGTCCCGCCCTGCAGAAGCCCGGCTCCGTCTTCGTCGACGGAACGCTCGGCATGGGCGGGCACTCCGAGGCGTTCCTCGACCGCTTCCCGAACGCACGCCTGATCGGCCTCGACCGCGACACCGACGCCCTGCGCATCGCGGGGGAGCGGCTCGCGCGCTTCGGCGACCGCGTCACCCTCGTGCACACGGTGTACGACGGGATCGCCGAGGCCGTGGCCTCCGCCGGCGTCGAGAAGGTGGACGGCATCCTGTTCGACCTCGGGGTGTCGTCGCTGCAGCTCGACGTGGCCGATCGCGGCTTCGCCTACGCGCAGGACGCACCGCTCGACATGCGCATGGACCAGACCCAGGGCGTCACCGCGGCCGAGGTGCTCGCCAGCTACGGCGAGGGCGATCTGCGCCGCATCTTCGAGCGCTACGGCGAGGAGAAGCTCGCCGGACGCTACGCGCGGGCGATCATCGCGGCGCGCGCCGTCGCCCCGCTCGAGCGCTCCGGCCAGCTCGTCGACGTGCTGCAGGCGGCGACCCCCGCGGCCGTTCTGCGCGAGCGCCACCCCGCGAAGCGCGTCTTCCAGGCGCTGCGCATCGAGGTCAACGCCGAACTCGCCGTGCTCGAGCGCACGATCCCGGCCGCCCTGAGCGTGCTGGGGGTCGGCGGGCGCATCGTCGTGCTGTCGTACCAGTCGCTCGAGGACCGGCTCGTGAAGCGCGTCTTCGCCGACGCCTCGACCTCGACCGCCCCGCGTGGCCTGCCCGTGGAGCTGCCCGAGCATGCCCCGAAGTTCCGGCTGCTCGTCCGCGGCGCCGAGCTCGCCGGCGACGCCGAGCGCGTAGCCAACCCCCGTGCCACCCCCGTGCGCCTGCGCGCGGCCGAGAGGATCCAGGAGGACGCATGAGCGCATCCCCGGCCATCGACCCCCGGGCCGCCTATCCGGACTTTCCGACGCCCGTCCGTGAGAGGCGACTCGCCGTCGTCCCCGCGACGGCCCGTCGGCGCGCGCCCCGCCGCCTGTTCGGCGTCATCGCGGTGACCGGCGCCCTGGTCATCGTGCTCGTGCAGATGGGACTCGGCATCCTCACCACGCAGAGTTCGTTCGAGATCGCCGCCCTCACGCAGCAGCAGCGCGACCTGACGTACCAGAAGCAGATCCTGAACGACGAGAGCGCCGGACTCAGCTCGCCCCAGTACCTCGCGGCCAACGCGGCGGCGCTCGGCATGGTCATCGACGAATCGCCCACCTACCTGCGGCTGAGCGACGGTGCCGTCATCGGCTCGGGCAAGCCGGCCGACTCGACCTCCTCGGTGGATGCCATGGGCCGCGGCTCCGTGCGCAACGCCCTGATCGCCGGGGTGCCGCTGGTCACCGACCCCTCGGCGGCGACGACCGAGACCGGCTCCGCGGCGACGCCCGCGACCGCCTCCTCCTCCTCGGGCGCGGCGACCACGACGACCGAATCGGCGACACCCCCGTCGATCAGCGACGGTCTGCCGACTCCCGCGACACGATGAAAGCCATGACGACCACCACCTCCCGGTCCCCGCGGCGTCGGACCGTCGTCGCCCTTTCGATCGTGCTGATCGTGCTCGTCGCCTTCGTCGTGCGCCTCGTCGACATCCAGGTCGTCAACGCCCGGACGCACGTGAGCGACTCCCTCGCGATGGGACTGGAGAACTCGCGCGTCGAGTACGCCTCCCGCGGGTCGATCGTCGACGAGAACGGCGTCGTGCTCGCCTCCGCGGTCAACCGCTACGACGTGCAGGTCGACCCGATGCTCGCCGCGAAGGGCATCACCACCGTCGACGCGGGAAGCGACGACGACTCGGGGACCACCACCGGCTGGCCCGAGCTCGCCGCGCAGATCGCGGCCGTCACCGGACAGGATGCCGCCGAGGTCGAGAAGATCGTCACGGATGCCGTGGCCGAGAACCCCGACTCCCGCTACGCGATGATCGCGAAGAACGTCTCGACCGAGCAGTACCGCGCCCTCGCGGATCTCAAGCTGCCGTTCCTGAGCTTCCCCCCGCAGTCGGGGCGCGTCTACCCGGACGGTGCCGTGGGCGGGAATCTCCTGGGCTTCGTCGGCAGTGACGGACAACCGCTCGCCGGTCTGGAGAACGCCGACAACGCCTGCCTCGCCTCCACCGACGGCAAGGTCGTCTTCCAGCAGAGCCGCGACGGCGTCGTGCTGCCCGGTACCGAGGTCGTCACCCAGCCCGCCGTGGACGGCGGCACCCTGAAGCTCACGATCGACCGCGACCTGCAGTGGTACCTCGGCCAGCTCATCGCGGAGCAGGTGCAGAACACCGGATCGCTGCGGGGGACGATCACCGTCGTCGAAGCGAAGACGGGCAAGATCCGCGCCCTCGCCGAGTACCCCTCGGTCGATCCCAACGACCCGACCGCGACCCCCGCGGACGACCGGGGGAGCCGTGCGTTCTCGAGCCCGTTCGAGCCGGGGTCGACGTTCAAGGCGCTCACCACGGCGATCGGCCTGGACAGCGGCTCGTACACTCCGGAGACCACCGTCACCGCTTCCTCGCGCGAGGTGCTGGGCGGCGACGCCCGCGTGTCCGACGCCTTCTCGCACGGCGCGAACACCTACACGCCGACGGGGGTGCTGATCGACTCCTCGAACGTCGGCATCTCGAAGTTCGCCGAGATGATCCCGAAGCAGACGCGCTACGACTACCTGCAGAAGTTCGGTATGGGCTCGCTCAGCGCGATCGACTTCCCCGGCGAGTCGGCCGGCATCCTGCACCCGGTCGGGGACTGGGACACGCAGACCTTCTACAACACCGCCTTCGGTCAGGGTCTGTCGGTGACCGTTCCGCAGCTCGTCGGGGCGTACCAGACCATCGCGAACGGCGGCGTGAAGATCCCGCTCTCGCTGGTGGAGGGCTGCACCGCGGCCGACGGCTCCGTCACCGACACCCCCTCCACCGAGGGGACGCAGGTCATCTCCACCGCGACGGCGAAGGAGGTCGGGCTCATGCTGGAGAACGTCGCCACCCAGGGAGAGCTGGCGAGCAAGATCGCCATCCCGGGGTATCGCCTCGCGATCAAGACCGGAACCGGCGAGAAGGTCGACGAGAACACCGGTGCCTACAAGCCCGATGCGTACTTCACCACGATGATCGGTTTCGCCCCCGCCGACGACCCGCAGTACGTCGTCGCGGTCAACCTCGACGAACCGCGGACGGTAAAATCGTCCGCGGCCACCGCCCCCGCGTTCCAGAAGGCGATGACGCAGGTTCTCAAGACCTACCGCGTCATCCCGTCGGGAACCACGACCCCCGAACTGCCCAAGTTCGGCTGAGACACCGCCGACGCCGGTCTCGTCTCGGTAACGAATGCGACACGGAAAGGGCGTCCGCACAGCAATGATCTCCACCAGCCTCTCCCACCTCGCCGGCGTGCTCGGCGGGCGCCTCGTGCTCCGCCGCGACGACACCCCCGACACGACCGTCTCCGGTCCGGTCGACACCGATTCGCGCCTCATCGAGCCCGGCGGGATCTTCGTCGCCAAGCCCGGGGAGACGACCGACGGGCACCTCTTCGTCGGCACGGCGATCGAGAGGGGCGCCGCTCTGGCGATCGTGGAACGCGAGCTCGCCGAGGAGGTGAGCCAGGTCGTCGTCGACGACGTCATCGAGGCCCTCGCCGCCCTCGCGCGCGACAACGTCGCCCGGGTCCGCGCCGCCGGCGCTCTGAAGATCGTGGGCATCACCGGATCGAACGGCAAGACGACGACCAAGAACATGCTCGCGCGCATCCTCGAGGACGAGGGCCCCACCGTCGCCCCGCGTGCGTCGTTCAACAACGAGGTCGGCGCTCCGCTGACGATGCTGCGCGTCGAGGACGACACCCGTTTCCTCGTCAGCGAGTTCGGCGCGAGCGCCCCCGGTGCGATCGCGCGGCTCGCGGGCCTGGTGACCCCCGACATCGGCGTCGTCCTCATGGTCGGCATGGCCCACGCGGGCGGGTTCGGCGGCATCGAGTCGACGTTCCACGCCAAGAGCGAGCTCGTGACGGCCACCCGGGAGGGCGGGCTCGCCGTGCTCAACGCCGACGACCCGCGCGTCGCGGCGATGGAGCCGATCGCGCGCGAGCGCGGGCAGGACGTCCGGTGGTTCGGCCGCGGCGAGCGGGCCGTCGTGCGCGCCCTCGACGTCGAGGTCACGGCATCGGGGACCCGGGCCGATCTCGTGGTCGACGGACAGGCGCACACCCTCACCCTGCGGGTGCTCGGCGAGCACCACGTCATGAACGCCCTCGCCGCGATCGCCGCCGCCACCGCCCTGGGCGTCTCGGCGGCCGACGCGATCGCGCGCGTGGAGACGCTCGAGATCGCGGAGCGCTGGCGCATGCAGCCGATGGGCTCCGACCGGGTGCGCATCATCAACGACGCCTACAACGCCAGCCCCGACTCGATGTCCGCGGCGCTGCGCACCCTCGCGCAGATCACCGGTCCCGACGAACGCACCGTCGCCGTCCTCGGCGCGATGAGCGAGCTGGGGGAGTACGCCGACGAGGAGCACGACCGGGTCGGTCTGCTCGCCGTGCGCCTGCGCATCCAGCGGATCGTCGTCATCGGTCCCGAGGCGCGCCGCATGTACCTCGAGGCGATCGCGCAGGGGTCGTGGGACGGCGAGGCCGTCTTCTTCTCCGACGCCGACGCCGCGTACGACTACCTCTCGACCGAGCTGCGCGACGGCGACCGCGTCCTGGTGAAGTCGTCCAACTCGGCGGGGCTGCGCCACCTCGGCGATCGACTCGGGGAGCTGTTCGCGTGAGATCACTTCTGACGTCGGCGGCGATCTCGCTCGCCTTCACCCTCTTCCTCACCCCGGTGTTCCTGCGGTGGTTCCGCAAGTGGGGCTGGGGCCAGGTCATCCGCACGCCCGAGAACGTGCACAACCCCTCGCACGGCGCCAAACGCGGCACGCCCACCATGGGTGGCACGATCTTCATCTCCGGCACGATCGTGGGCTACTTCATCGGCTCCTACGCCGGCAACAACCCGCCCACCGTCTCCGGGCTTCTCGTGCTGTGGCTCATGCTCGGCTTCGGTGTCGTGGGCTTCATCGACGACTACATGAAGGTGCGCCACCAGAACAGCCTCGGCCTGTCGGGGTGGCGCAAGATCCTCGGCCAGGTGCTGGTCGTGGTGCCCTTCGCGATCGTCGCGCTGAACTTCCCGAACACGTTCGGTCAGACGGCCGCGTCGGAGTACATCTCCGTCTTCCGCGACATCCAGGTGCTCTCGCTGTTCGCGCTGGGCCCGGTCCTCGGCTGGCTGCTCTACCTCGCGTGGATCTCGCTCATCGGCACCGCGGCATCCAACTCGGTCAACGTCGCCGATGGACTCGACGGCCTCGCCGCGGGCTCGGGCATCTTCGTCGTCGGCGCGTACAGCCTCATGGCCTTCTGGCAGAACAAGCAGATGTGCGCCGACGTCCTCGATCCGACCGTGCAGGCCGGATGCTACGCCGTGCGCGACCCGTTCGACCTCGCCATCGTGTCGGCCTCCTTCGTGGGGGCGCTCGTCGGATTCCTGTGGTGGAACGCCCCGAAGGCCAAGGTCTTCATGGGCGACTGCGGGTCGATGGCCATCGGCGGCGTCATCGCGGCGCTGGCGATCTTCACCCGCACCGAGCTGCTGCTCGTGCTCATCGCGGGCGTCTACGTGATCGCGTCGGGCTCGGTGATCCTCCAGCGGGCCTACTTCAAGATCACCAAGGGCAAGAGGCTCTTCCTCATGAGCCCCTTGCACCATCACCTCGAGATGCGGGGGTGGCCCGAGGTCACCATCGTCGTGCGCATGTGGATCATCGCGGGCCTGCTCGCCGTCTCGGGCATCGGATTCTTCTACGTCGAATGGCTCGCACGCGTATGACCGACCTCTCCTCCCTCACCAGCTGGCACGCCGACTGGAAGGGCCTGCGCGTTGCCGTGCTGGGCCTGTCGGTGACGGGGTTCTCCGTCGCCGACACCCTCTCCGAGTTGGGCGCCGAGGTGCTCGTGGTGACCGAACGGGCGGATGCCGAGTACGGTCGCCTCCTGCCGGTCCTGGGCGTGCGCCTGCACGAGGGGCCGCTCGACGCGGTCCCGGCCGAGCTGAGCGCCTTCGCGCCCGAGGTGGTCATCGCCTCCCCGGGCTTCCCGCCGCACCACCCCCTGATCCGCTGGACGCAGGAACAGGGCATCGCCCTGTGGGGCGACGTGGAGCTGGCGTGGCGCGTGCGCGACAAGGTCGTCCGAGCCGACGGGCGGCCGGCCGACTGGGTGCTCATCACCGGCACGAACGGAAAGACCACCACCACGCGGCTGACCGCCGAGATGCTGGTCACGGCGGGTCTGCGCGCAGCTCCGGTGGGCAACATCGGCACCCCGGTGCTCGATGCCGTGCGCGATCCGGGCGGCTTCGACGCGCTCGTGGTCGAGCTCTCCAGCCACCAGCTCTGGTACCTCAACCTCCAGGCCGGCCCCGATGCGCTCTCGCCCCACGCGGCGGTGTGCCTCAATCTCGCCGACGACCATCTCGAATGGCACGGCGGCGCCGACGCGTACCGCGACGCCAAGGCCGGCGTCTACGCGCGCACCCGCGTGGCCTGCGTGTACAACAAGGCCGACCTCGCCACCCGCGGCATGGTCGAAGACGCCGAAGTGGTCGAGGGCGCCCGTGCGATCGGCTTCGACCTCGGCGTGCCGGGACCGAGCGATCTCGGGGTCGTCGACGGCATCCTGGTGGACCGGGCCTTCCTCGAAGAGCGCGCGACCTCGGCCCTCGAGCTCACGACCGTCACCGACCTGGCGGCTCGGGGACTCGCGGCACCGCACATGGTCGCCAACATCCTCGCGGCATCCGCCCTGGCCCGATCCCTCGGCGTCACCCCGGCGCACATCTTCGACACCCTCGAACGCTTCCGCCTCGACCCGCATCGCATCCAGGTTGTCGGCGCACACGCCGGCGTGACGTGGGTCGACGACTCCAAGGCGACCAACCCGCACGCGGCGGCGTCGTCGCTGGCCGCCTATCCCGGCGCCGTGTGGGTCGTCGGCGGGCTCCTGAAGGGCGTCGACCTGTCCGATCTCGTGCGCGCGCGCGGAGCCTCCGTGCGCGCCGTGATCGTGATCGGCACCGAGCGCGGCGACATCGTCGCGGCGTTCGCGCGACACGCCCCCGCGGTGCCGCTGTTCGAGGTCGACCACGCCGAGACTGAAGACGTCATGGCGCAGGTCGTCGAACTGGCGGCGGGTGTGGCCCGGGACGGAGACACGGTTCTCCTGGCTCCCGCGGCGGCATCCTTCGACCAATTCGCGTCCTACTCCGACCGCGGCGACCGGTTCGCCGACGCGGTGCGGGCGTGGATCGCCGGCCACGACGACGGAGCATCTCGACCGACCGACTGAGGGGACCACGCGTGACCACGACGGCACCCCCTCCACGGCAGACGCCGGACGAGCAGCCCGAGCGCAGCGGTCTCATCGCGCGCGTCTCCCTCGGACGGGCGTTCCGCCCGGTCGCGAGCGAGTTCCTGTTGATCGCCTCCGCGGCCCTGCTGCTGACGGGGTTCGGTCTGGTGATGGTCCTGTCGGCCACCTCCGCCCTCGACGGCGGGCAGAGCCCCTTCGACCACGTCATCAAGCAGGGCGTGTTCGCGGTCGTCGGCATCCCGCTGATGTTCGTGCTGAGCCGGGCGCGCATGAGCTTCTGGAAGAAGATCGCGTGGCCCGCGCTGATCCTGGCGACCATGTTCCAGCTGCTCGTCTACGTCCCGGGCCTCGGCATCGCCTCGTACGGCAACCGCAACTGGGTGCAGATCGCCGGTTTCCAGTTCCAGCCCGCCGAGTTCCTCAAGCTCACCCTCGCGCTGTGGATGGGCGCGGTGCTGTACCGCAAGCGGCGATTGCTGACCTCGTGGAAGCACGTCTTCATCCCCGTCGTCCCCGTCGCGGTGCTCGTGATCGGAACCGTGCTGGGCGGCAAGGACCTCGGTACGGTGATGATCCTCGTGCTCGTGGTGCTGGGGGCGCTGTTCTTCGCCGGTATCAAGCTGCGCATGTTCATCGTCCCGGCGGTGCTGGCCATCGCGGTGGTGCTGCTGTCGGCCGTCGGCAGCGAGAACCGCATGGCCCGCATCATGAGCCTGTTCAACCCCGACGACGCCTCCTGCTACTACACCTCGTGCTACCAGTCGCTGCACGGGATCTGGGGGCTCGCCAGCGGGGGACTGCTGGGACTGGGCCTGGGCAACTCGAAGGAGAAGTACGACTGGCTCCCGGCGGCCGCCAACGACTACATCTTCGCCATCATCGGCGAGGAGCTGGGTCTGGTCGGCTGCATCGTGGTGCTCGTGCTGTTCGCGGTCTTCGCCGTCGGCGCCTTCCGCATCATCCGACGGACCGACGACAGCTTCGTGCGCATCGTCGCCGGCGCGATCACCCTGTGGATCGTCGGTCAGGCGCTGGTGAACATCGGCGTGGTGCTGCGCATCTTCCCGGTGCTGGGCGTCCCGCTGCCGTTCATGTCGCAGGGTGGCACGTCTCTGCTGTCGGTGCTCATCGCGTGCGGTGTGCTGCTGTCGTGCGCGCGCACGCTCCCCGACCACCGCGAGGTCGTGGAGTCCCGCTCGAACCGCCGCGCCGCCCCGGCGCGACGTTCCGGCCGCCGCGGCTGAGGGGCACACGGCGACACGTCGAGGATCCGGCCCCGTCGCTACCCGGCCCGAGTGGTCGCGGCGAGGCGGTGCCCCCGACCTGACTAGGGTCGTACGGTGACGACTTACCTCCTCGCCGGCGGCGGTACCGCCGGGCACGTGAACCCCCTCCTCGCGGTCGCCGACGGTCTGCGCGCGCGCGACGCCGCCTCGGACGTGCTCGTGCTCGGAACCCGCGAGGGCCTCGAGTCGCGCCTGGTCCCGTTGCGCGGGTACGAGCTGCTCACCATCGCGAAGGTCCCCTTCCCGCGGCGGCCCGACCGCGCTGCCGCGGTCTTCCCCGCCCGCTTCCTCCGCGCGGTCGCCGACGTGCGCCGCATGATCCGCCAGCGCGGCGTCGACGCGGTCGTCGGCTTCGGCGGCTACGCGGCGGCGCCCGCGTACATCGCCGCGCGCCGCGAGCGGGTGCCCTTCGTCGTGCACGAAGCCAACGCCAAGCCGGGACTCGCCAACGTCCTGGGCGCCCGCACCGCCGCAGGAGTGGGCGTCGCCTTCGCCGGCACGCCGCTCCGCGGGGCGCGCGAGGTCGGTATGCCGCTGCGTCGCGAGGTCGTCGAGCTCGACGCTCCCGCCCTCCGCGCGGAGGCGGCCGCCCACTTCGGCCTCGACGCCGACCGCCCGACCCTGCTGGTCTTCGGCGGCTCCCTCGGCGCGCTGCGGCTGAACACCGCGTTCGAGGGCGCGTGGCGCGATGTGCTCGACGCCGGGTGGCAGCTGCTCCACGTCACCGGACAGAACTCCGACCTTGCCGACCCGGGTGCCGAGGGCTACGCCGTGGTCCGGTACGTCGACCGCATGGACCTCGCGTTCGCCCTCGCCGATCTCGTCGTGTCGCGCTCGGGTGCGGCGACCGTGAGCGAGATCAACGCGCTCGGCATCCCCGCCGTCTACGTGCCCTACGCGGTCGGCAACGGCGAGCAGAGCCTCAACGCCGCCGCGTCCGTGCGCGCCGGGGCGGCGCTGCTCATCCCCGACGCGGAATTCACCCCCGACCGGGTGCGCGCCGAGGTCGTGCCGCTGCTCGCCGACGACGCGCGGCGCACCGCCATGCGCGACGCGGCCGCGCGCACCGGCATCCGCACGGGAACCGAGAACGTCATCGCCATGATCGACGAGGCCCTGGCCCGCTGAGCCCGGCGTCTCGCGCCGGGCGCGACGGGAACGAGGGATGCCGCTCGTCCGAGGCATCCCTCCCCGCGGCAACGGCGCCCCGGCCGTGCGGAAGCGGGGTCCGCGCCAGCGCGGCGAGGCCGTTGCGCAGGGAGGGCGACGTAAACTCGCAAGCGCCATGATCAGACCCGACCTGAGCCTCCCCATCCCCGAGACCATCACCTCCGCGCACTTCATCGGCGTGGGGGGATCGGGCATGTCCGGCCTCGCCCGCATGTTCCTCGACCGCGGCATCCGGGTCTCCGGCTCCGACCGGGCCGACAGCGCGGCCCTCCGCGACCTCGCCGCCCGCGGCGCCACCGTCCACGTCGGTCACGACGCCGCGCACCTCGGCGACGCCGACACGGTCGTGCACACCGGGGCGATCTGGCCGGAGAACCCCGAGTTCGTCACCGCGAAGCAGCGCGGCCTGCACGTCATCCACCGGTCCCAGGCGCTGCACTGGCTGATCGGGGGGCGCCGTCTCGTCTCGGTCGCCGGGGCCCACGGCAAGACCACCTCGACCGGCATGATCGTGACCGCCCTGCGCGCCCTCGAGCTCGACCCGACGTTCGTCAACGGCGGCGTGATCGCCGATCTCGGCGCCTCGAGCGGCACCGGCTCCGACGACCTCGTCGTGATCGAGGCCGACGAGTCCGACGGCACGTTCGAGCTCTACGACACCTCCGTCGCCCTCATCACCAACGTCGATCCCGACCACCTCGACCACTACGGTTCGCGCGACGCGTTCGACGCCGCATTCGCCCGTTTCGCGGATGCCGCGAGCGAGGCCGTGGTGATCTCGGCCGACGACCCCGGAGCCCGCGCCGTCCGCGAGCGCATCACGCACGCGAACGTCGTCACCTTCGGCGAGGACGAGAGCGCCGACGTGCGGCTCAGCGGCATCCGGACGGACGGGCCCGTCGCCTTCACGCTGACCGCCGGCGACGAGAGCGTCGAGGTGCGCCTGCGCGTCCCCGGCGCCCACAACGCCGTGAACGCCGCGGGCGCCGTGGCCGTGCTGCGCGTGCTGGGTCATCCCCTCGCCGACGCGGCGCGCGCGGTCGAGGCCTTCGGTGGCACGGTCCGCCGCTTCGAGCTCCACGGCGTCGAGCGCGGCGTCAGCGTCTACGACGATTACGCCCACCACCCGACCGAGGTGGCGGCCGCGCTGTCGGCCGCGCGCACGGTCGTGGGGGAGGGACGCCTGATCGCGATCCAGCAGCCCCACACGTACTCGCGCACGCAGGAGATGTTCCGCGAGTTCGCCGAGGTGCTGGAGTCGCACGCCGACCACACGGTCATGCTCGACGTGTACGGCGCGCGCGAGGACCCCGTACCCGGGGTGACCGGGGAGCTCGTCAGCGGCGCGTTCGCCGACCCCGCGCATGTGCACTACGTGCCCGACTGGCAGGCCGCCGCCGACTACACCGCCGAGATCGCCCGGCCCGGCGACTACGTCATCACCCTCGGCTGCGGCAACGTCTACCAGATCATCCCGCAGGTGCTCGACGCCCTGTCGCGCACGACCACGACGGCACCGGCGGTCTGAGCGTGCGCCGGCCCTCGCCCCTGCCTCCGCCCCCGGAGTCCGAGCGCGCCGCGGCCACGGCCCGGAACCACGGCGGGGCCCTGCGGGAACCGATCGAGGGGGCTCGCGACGACCGCCGTGCGCCGTCGACCGTCGTCGGGGAACGCGCGCCGGAGTCCCGGCATCCCGATCCCGCGTCCGAGACCGCCCCGGTGCTGCCGCTCGTGCGCCCCGCCGACATCCCGGATGCGGGCCGCAAGCCCGCTCGCGAGGAAGCGGCGACGGATGCCGAGGGCACGAGCCTGCGCGACGTGTGGCGGGCCTCGCGCGCCCGGCGCCGCGCCCTGGCGGCCGAGGTCAAACGCTTCACCGTCCGGCAGCGTCGTCGTCGCCGCGTCTGGATCGGCGTGGGCGCGGCCTTCCTCGTGATGGTGCTCGGCACCGCCGGGGCGGCCTACAGCCCGCTGTTCGCCGTCGAGCGCATCGACGTCGTCGGTACCTCGCAGCTCGACGCCGCCACGGTCGCCGAGGCTCTGAACGCCCAGGTCGGAACGCCGCTGGCGCTGGTCGACGACAGTGCGGTGAAGGCCGCCCTCGTGCGCTTCCCGCTCGTGGAGTCGTACACGCTCGAGGCGCGACCGCCGCACGACCTCGTCGTCAACGTCGTCGAGCGCACGCCGATCGGCGCCCTGCAGACCCCGGCCGGCTTCACCGTGGTGGATGCCGCGGGCGTGGCACTGTCGACCACCCCCGACGCGCCGGGGGGTCAGCCCCTGCTCGAGATCAGCGGCGGCACCGGGTCGGCGGCGTTCCACGCGGCCGGCCGTGTCATGCGCGCGCTGCCGGACGCCGTGCGCGCACGGGTCACCGGCGTCTCGGCATCCACCCCCGATGACGTCACGCTCACGCTCGGCGCGACGGGGTCGCGTGTGGTGTGGGGGAGCGCCGACCGGTCTGCCGAGAAGGCGATCGTGCTCGACCGTCTGATGACGCAGAGCCCGCCCGATCGTGCCAAGGAGTACGACGTCACCTCGCCCGAGGCCGGCGTCGTCCGCTGATATTCGACGCGATAACGGAACACGCCGCGTGTCGGCCCGACGGTGCCCCCGGCGCGACCTACCTTCGAGCTAAGGAATTGCATACCGGGCAATTCTTTAACCCTCAACATGAGGTTTAGAGTTTCGGGTTCGGGGACAAACGGAGGCCGGCATGAGCCACAACCAGAACTACCTCGCCGTGATCAAGGTCGTCGGTGTGGGCGGGGGCGGCGTCAACGCCGTCAACCGCATGATCGAGCTCGGCCTGCGCGGGGTGGAGTTCATCGCGATCAACACCGACGCGCAGGCGCTGCTCATGAGCGACGCCGACGTCAAGCTCGACGTGGGCCGCGAGCTCACGCGCGGCCTGGGTGCCGGTGCGGATCCCGAGGTGGGTCGTCGCGCCGCCGAGGACCACGCGGAAGAGATCGAAGAGGCCCTGCGCGGTGCCGACATGGTCTTCGTCACGGCAGGCGAGGGCGGTGGTACGGGTACGGGCGGCGCCCCCGTCGTCGCCAAGATCGCCAAGTCGATCGGCGCCCTGACCATCGGTGTCGTCACCAAGCCCTTCTCGTTCGAGGGTCGTCGTCGTCAGAGCCAGGCCGAGGCCGGCGTCGGGCGTCTGAAGGAAGAGGTCGACACCCTCATCGTCGTCCCCAACGACCGCCTCCTCGAGATCAGCGACCGCGGCATCTCGATGATCGAGGCCTTCGCCACGGCCGACCAGGTGCTCCTCGCCGGTGTGCAGGGCATCACCGACCTCATCACGACCCCGGGTCTCATCAACCTCGACTTCGCCGACGTCAAGTCGGTGATGCAGGGGGCCGGCTCCGCGCTCATGGGCATCGGCTCGTCGAGGGGGGCCGATCGCGCGATCAAGGCCGCCGAGCTCGCGGTGGAATCGCCGCTGCTGGAGGCCTCGATCGAAGGCGCCCACGGCGTGCTGCTGTCGATCCAGGGCGGATCGAACCTCGGCATCTTCGAGATCAACGACGCCGCGCAACTGGTGAAGGAGGCCGCGCACCCCGAGGCCAACATCATCTTCGGTACGGTCATCGACGACACCCTCGGCGACGAGGTGCGCGTCACGGTGATCGCGGCCGGCTTCGACGGGGGAGAGCCCTCCCTGCGCATCGACGCCGTCGGCGCGCAGCGACCGGCCTCGGCGCCCGTCGTCCCGGTGATCCCCGCCGACGACGTCGCCCGCGACCTCGACGCCGCCGAAGAGCAGAAGGCCGCCACGGAGCGCGCTCCCGAGCGTCGCCCCGAGCCCGCGCCGGTGACCGCGCGCGTGCCCGAGACCTCCTACGACAACGGCTACGCCGACGACGACCTCGACGTGCCCGACTTCCTGAAGTAAGAGACAGTCCCCGAAAGCGAGCGGGTCCGGTCCCCACCGGGCCCGCTCGCGTCGTCGAAGGAGCACCATGGACACCGCCCTCGCCGACCGGCTCGCCGCCGTCGATGCGCGCATCCACGACGCAGCCCGCGCCGCGAACCGCGATCCCGCCGGCATCACCCGCATCGTGGTGACGAAGTTCCACCCGGCATCCCTCGTCGTCGACCTGTACGACCTGGGGGTGCGCGACGTGGGCGAGAACCGGCAGCAGGAGCTCACCGCGAAGCGCGCGGAGCTGTCCGGCATCCCCGATCTGACCTGGCACTTCATCGGGCAGGCGCAGACGAACAAGGCCCGCGCCGTCCGGGCGGCGGCGGATGCCGTGCACTCGGTCGATCGCGACCGCATCGCCGACGCGCTCGATGCGGCCGGCGGCGACGCGCCGCTCGACGTGCTGTTGCAGGTGAACCTCACCGACGACACCGGCCGGGGAGGGGTCGCCCCCGCCGGGGTGGAGGCGCTGGCGACGCACGTGGCCGGTCTGCCGAGTCTGCGTCTGCGCGGGGTCATGGCGGTCGCTCCGCTCGACGAGGAGCCCGCGCGGGCTTTCGAGCGGCTCCGTCGGGCGGCCGACGCGGTCCGCACCGTCGTCTCGGATGCCGCGTGGATCTCGGCAGGGATGACGGGCGATTTCCCGGAAGCGATTGCGATGGGCGCGACACACCTGCGGATCGGCTCGGCAATCACGGGGCCGAGGCCCGTGCGCGACTAGCCTCGGACCAGACGATCGAACGGAGGATGCGATGTCGAACCCGCTGAAGAAGACGATGGTGTACCTGGGCCTCGCCGATGAGGAAGAGACCTACGAGGAGACGGCGCCGCAGCCCATCGCGCGCAAGCAGACGGCACCCGCCGCCGCTCCCGTCGAGAAGGCCGCGCCGGTGACCCCGCTGCACCGCCCCGCCGTGGTGCGTCAGCCCTCGGCCGGTCCCGTCAGCGAGATCCTGACGGTGCACCCCAAGCAGTACCGCGACGCCCAGACGATCGCGGAGAACTTCCGCGAGGGCATCCCGGTCATCATCAACCTGTCGCAGATGAGCGACGCCGACGCGCGTCGCCTGATCGACTTCGCGAGCGGACTCTCGCTCGGGCTGTACGGTCGCATCGAGCGGGTGACGAGCAAGGTCTTCCTGCTCTCGCCCGAGAACATCGCCGTCTCCGGCGACGGTGCGATCGCGCAGGCCGACCCCGAGGCTGCGCCGTTCGCGTCCCAGTAAGCGATCGTGGCCGTCCTGAGCCTGGTCGGCTCCATCCTCAGCGCGCTGCTGTTCATCTACATCGTGCTGCTGCTCGCGCGCCTCGTGCTCGAGTACATCCCGATGTTCAACCGGGAGTGGCGTCCGCGCGGTGCCACCCTCGTGTTGGCTGAGATCGTCTACACCGTGACGGATCCGCCCATCAAGCTGGTCCGCCGCATCATCCCACCCCTGCGCATCGGGGGGATCGCGATCGATTTCGGATTCGCGATCGTCATGTTCGTCTGCTTCATGCTGCTGAGCGTGACGCGGTCCCTCGCGGCCGCGTGACCTCCCGCCGCCGTCCTCTCGACAGTGCCCTTCGACACTGACGGAGGGCGGCGGCTATGCTGTTCCGAAGCGGTACGCCCCGGTGCGACACCCCCAACAGTTCCGAATCAGAGCTCTCGAAAGAGGAAACACCATGGCACTGACCCCCGATGACGTCGTCACCAAGCAGTTCCAGCACGTGCGCTTCAAGGAGGGCTTCGACCCCGACGAGGTCGACGACTTCCTCGACGAGATCGTCGTCGAGTGGCGCAAGACCATCGCCGAGAACGAGGAGCTGAAGGCCAAGCTCGCCGCGTTCGAGTCCGGCGAGGCCGCTCCGGCCACGGTCGCCGCTCCCGTCGCCGAGGAGCCCAAGGCCGAGGAGCCCGCTCCGGTCGAGACCCCCGCTCCGGCCCCGGCCGCCCCGGTGGCGTCCGACGCCGAGCCGGCAGCGCAGAGCGCCGGCATCATCGAGCTCGCGCAGCGTCTGCACGACGAGCACGTCGCCGAGGGTAAGGCCCAGCGCGACCAGCTCATCGGCGAGGCGCAGGCGCAGGCGGCGTCCATCGTTGCCGAGGCCGAGCAGAAGGGCCGCGAGGAGCGCGCTCGTCTCGAGAAGGAGCGCGTGACGCTCGAGGGTCGTATCACCGAGCTCCGCAACTTCGAGCGCGACTACCGCTCGCAGCTGCGTTCGTACATCGAGGGTCAGCTCCGCGACCTCGACACCAGCGCGTCGTCGTCGGGCTCCACGCCCGTGTCGGCGATCGGCCTGTAAGTCGACAGACTCTTTGCGCAGTCGACCTCCTCTGCGACCGGCGGCGGCCGGCATCGTCATCGCGATCCTCGCGGTGGTGGTGCTGGCCGCCGACCAGTTGGCGAAGACCGTCGCCATCGACAACCTCCCTCCGGAGCGCGTCGTCCCGGTGCTCGGTGACGCCCTGCAGTTCTATCTCGTCCGAAACCCCGGCGCCGCGTTCTCGCTCGGCGAAGGGGTCACCTGGCTGTTCACGATCGCTCTCGCGGTCGTCGCGGCCGTCATCGTCTTCCTCGCCCTCCGCCGCGTGCGCTCGCGGCTGTGGGCCGTCGTCCTCGGCCTGCTGCTCGGCGGGGTGCTGGGCAATCTCACCGACCGCCTGCTCCGCGAGCCGGGCTTCCCGGTCGGACACGTCGTCGACTTCATCTCGACGCCCTGGATGATGCCGGCGATCTACAACGTCGCCGATGTCTTCATCGTGTCGATGATGATCTCCGTCGCGATCCTCGTGCTGTTCGGGCTCCGCCTCGACGGCACGCGTGAGACGCGCGCGTCGCGCGCCGCCGACGAGGCGGCCGCCGGTGACGTCGACGCCTCGTCCGGCCCCGGCGCGCGCTGACATGGAGTCCCGCAGCCTCCCCGTCCCCGACGGGCTCGACGGAACGCGCATCGACCAGGCTCTCGCCAAGATGCTGGGATTCTCCCGCACCTTCGCCGCCGAGGTCGCCGACGCCGGGGGCGTGAGCGTCGACGGCCGCGCCGCCGGACGCTCCGACCGCCTCCGCGCCGGCTCATGGCTGAGTGTGGAGTGGGAGCCCAAGCGCGAACCCGAGATCGTGCCGGTCGCCGTCCCCGACCTCGGCATCGTGCACGACGACGACGACATCGTCGTGGTCGACAAGCCGGCCGGCGTGGCGGCCCACCCCTCCCTCGGGTGGGAAGGGCCCACCGTGCTCGGGGCCCTCGCCGCGGCGGGTTTCCGGATCGCCACGAGCGGCCCGCCCGAGCGGCGAGGGATCGTCCACCGTCTCGACGCCGGCACGAGCGGTCTCATGGTCGTGGCCAAGGCCGAGCGTGCCTACACGCTGCTGAAGAGCGCGTTCAAGGAGCGCGAGGTCGACAAGATCTACCACGCCGTCGTCCAGGGGCATCCTGATCCTCTGGCCGGAACCATCGACGCGCCCATCGGTCGTCACCCGCACCACTCGTGGAAATTCGCCGTGACCCCCGACGGCAAGGACTCGGTCACGCATTACGAGACGCTCGAGGCCTTCCCGCGGGCCTCGCTCCTCGAGATCCACCTCGAGACCGGACGCACGCACCAGATCCGCGTGCACATGGCCGCCCACCGGCATCCGTGCGCCGGCGACCCGCTGTACGGCGCCGATCCGACGCTCTCGGCCCGCCTGGGGCTCACACGTCAGTGGCTGCACGCGCACCGACTGGCCTTCACGCATCCCGGAACGGGGGAGTGGGTCGAGTTCGAGTCGCCCTACCCGGACGACCTGGCACGGGCCCTCGAGATCCTCGGCGACGGCATCTGACCCGGCGCGACGGCGCGCGGCGGTGACTTCCCGCACGTGGAACCGGCGTCGTTCGCGAGATTCGTGCCGCCTCCCGGCCGACGCGGGGCGCGCCCCGCGCGTCGACACGTTCGGTCGCCCTGCTCGGCCGCCCGCGCTCGCACGCGGCCGGCGACGCGCCCGGGAGGGCTCCGTCGACTGGGCGTCCGCCCCGAACATCCCGGGCCGATGTCGGAGGCCGAACGTAGACTCGACGCGTGGCAGCTGACTCCTTCGCTCACCTTCACGTGCACAGCGAGTACTCGATGCTCGACGGCGCAGCGCGCATCGGCCCGATGGTCCAAGAAGCCGTCAAGCAGGGCATGCCGGCCATCGCGGTCACCGATCACGGCAACACGTTCGCTGCCTACGAGTTTTACAAGACCGCGAAAGACGCCGGCATCAAGCCGATCATCGGCATTGAGGCGTACGTCACGCCCGGAACCCACCGTTCCGACAAGTCCCGTGTGCGGTGGGGCACCCCCGAGCAGCAGAGCGACGACGTCTCGGGCTCGGGCGCGTACACGCACATGACACTCCTGTCCGAGACCACCGAGGGCATGCACAATCTGTTCCGGCTGTCGTCGCGGGCGAGCATGGAGGGCTATTACTTCAAGCCCCGCATGGACCGCGAGCTGCTGCAGACCTACAGCAAGGGCCTCATCGCCACGACCGGCTGCCCCTCGGGTGAGGTGCAGACGCGCCTCCGGCTCGGTCAGTACGACGCGGCGAAGGCCGCCGCGGCGGAATTCCAAGACATCTTCGGCAAAGACAACTACTTCGCCGAGATCATGGACCACGGTCTCTCGATCGAGCGCCGTGTCATGTCCGATCTGCTCAAGATCTCCAAGGAGCTCGACATCCCGCTCGTCGGGACGAACGACCTCCACTACACGCACCAGCACGATGCGACGAGCCACGCCGCCCTGCTCTGCGTGCAGTCGGGATCGACGCTCGACGACCCCAAGCGCTTCAAGTTCGACGGCGACGGCTACTACGTCAAGTCCGCCGCCGAGATGCGCCAGGCCTTCCGCGACAACCCCGAGGCGTGCGACAACACGCTCCTCATCGCCGAACGGTGCGAGGTCGAGTTCGACACCTCCGCCAACTACATGCCGCGTTTCCCGGTGCCGGCCGGGGAGACCGAGGGCAGCTGGATGATCAAGGAGGTCGAGAACGGCCTCCACGATCGCTACCCCGGTGGCATCCCGGATGCGGTGCGCAAGCAGGCCGAGTACGAGACCGACGTCATCCTGCAGATGGGGTTCCCGGGCTACTTCCTCGTGGTCGCCGACTTCATCAACTGGGCCAAGAACAACGGCATCCGCGTCGGACCCGGCCGCGGTTCGGGCGCCGGCTCGATGGTGGCCTACGCGATGAAGATCACCGACCTCGACCCGCTCCAGCACGGTCTCATCTTCGAGCGCTTCCTCAACCCCGACCGCGTCTCGATGCCCGACTTCGACGTCGACTTCGACGACCGCCGCCGCGGCGAGGTCATCCAATACGTCACCGAGAAGTACGGCGATGAGCGCGTCGCGCAGATCGTGACCTACGGGACGATCAAGGCGAAGCAGGCCCTGAAAGACGCCGGGCGCGTGCTCGGATTCCCGTTCAGCATGGGCGACAAGCTGACCAAGGCCATGCCGCCGGCCGTCATGGGTAAAGACATGCCGCTCGACGGCATGTTCAATCCCGAGCACCCGCGCTACAAAGAGGCGAGCGAGTTCCGCACGCTCATCGAGACGGATCCCGAGGCCAAGACGGTATTCGACACCGCGCTCGGACTCGAGAACCTGAAGCGCCAGTGGGGCGTGCACGCAGCCGGTGTGATCATGTCGAGCGAGCCGCTCATCGACATCATCCCGATTATGCGCCGCGAGCAGGACGGCCAGATCGTCACGCAATTCGATTACCCGGCGTGCGAGTCGCTCGGCCTCATCAAGATGGACTTCCTGGGACTTCGCAACCTCACGATCATCAACGACGCCCTCGACAACATCGAAGCCAACCGCGGGCATCCTCTCGTGCTCGAAGACCTCGATCTTGACGATGCGGCATCCTACGAACTGCTCGCACGGGGCGACACGCTGGGCGTGTTCCAGCTCGACGGCGGGCCCATGCGTTCGCTGCTGCGTCTGATGCGGCCCGACAACTTCGAGGACATCTCGGCCGTGCTGGCCCTGTACCGCCCGGGTCCGATGGGCGTGAACTCGCACATCAACTACGCGCTGCGCAAGAACAAGCAGCAGGAGATCGAGCCGATCCACCCCGAGCTCGAAGAGCCCCTCGCCGACATCCTCGATACCACCTACGGTCTGATCGTCTATCAGGAGCAGGTGATGGCCGTCGCCCAGCGCGTCGCCGGGTACACGCTCGGTCAGGCCGACCTGCTGCGCCGCGCGATGGGCAAGAAGAAGAAGAGCGAGCTCGACAAGCAGAAAGAGATCTTCTTCGGCGGCATGACCGAGCGCGGGTTCGGCGAGGTCGCGCAGCAGACGCTGTGGAAGGTGCTCGAATCGTTCGCCGACTACGCCTTCAACAAGGCGCACACCGCGGCGTACGGTCTCGTGTCGTACTGGACGGCCTACCTCAAGGCGCACTATCCCGCCGAGTACATGGCCGCCCTGTTGACGAGCGTCGGCGACTCGAAGGACAAGATGGCGGTGTACCTCAACGAGTGCCGCCGCATGGGCATCAAGGTCCTGCCGCCCGATGTCAACGAGTCGATCCGCTTCTTCGCCGCCGTCGGGGAGGACATCCGCTTCGGTCTCGGCGCGGTGCGCAACGTCGGCACCAACGTGGTCGACGGCATCGTCGCCGCCCGTCAGGATGCCAAGTACACGTCGTTCCACGACTTCCTGTCGAAGGTCCCGATGCACGTCGCCAACAAGCGCACCGTGGAGTCGCTCATCAAAGCGGGCGCGTTCGACTCCCTCGGATCCACGCGCCGCGCTCTGGTCGAGGTGCACGAGGACGCCTGCGAGGGCGCCGTGCTCGACAAGCGCCGGGAGGCCAACGGCGAGGTCGGTTTCGACTTCGACTCGCTGTGGGACGAACCCCAGCAGGTCGTCAAGGTGCCCGAGAGGCCCGAGTGGACGAAGAAGGACAAGCTCGCCTTCGAGCGCGAGATGCTCGGTCTGTACGTCTCCGACCACCCGCTTGCCGGCCTCGAGGTGCCCCTCGCGAAGCACGCCTCGACATCGATCCACGACCTCCTCGCGTCCGAAGACGTGCAGGACGGCGATCAGGTCACGGTGGCGGGTCTTCTCACCAGCGTCCAGCACCGCGTCGCGAAACAGAGCGGAAACCCTTACGGCATGGTCACCGTCGAGGATTTCAACGGCGAGGTGACCGTGATGTTCATGGGCAAGACGTACGCCGAGTTCGCCCCCGTGCTCCAAGCCGACTCGATCCTGGTCGTGCGCGGGCGCGTCTCTCGACGCGACGACGGCCTGAACCTGCATGCCCAGAGCGCCTTCACCCCCGATCTCGAGGGACTCGACGAGTCGGGCGGGCTCACGCTGGTCGTACCCGAACAGCGCGCCAACGAGGCGCTGGTGGGTGAGTTGGCGCAGATGCTCCGACGCCACTCCGGCTCGACCGAGGTGCTCCTGAAGCTGCACAAGGGGGGCACGGCGAAAGTGTTCGAAGTGCCGATGCCGGTTCGCGTGACCGCCGACCTGTTCGGCGAGCTCAAGGGTCTCCTGGGGCCCAATTGCCTCGGCTGACGCCCCGCCGACCGGTCGAGATACCGGAGCGTCGCAACCCCAGCAGACGCTGAAGACCCGCCGGTTACGATGTCCGGGCGCTGCGGCGCCCTGGGTGAAAGGACCCCCGTGAACGATCAGTATCCCCACGACACCTCCCAGCCCGACCCCGACCGCGATCACGTCGACCCGACGACCGCATCCGTCGCGTCATCGGCGTCCGACGAGGCCGGGACTCCCGCCTCGATCGGCGCAGAAACGACCTCCGCACGCGACTCGTCCGCCGAGCACCCGCCGGTCGCCCCGTCGGCACCCGAGCACTCCTCCGCGCCGGTCCGTCCGGACACCGATCAGGTCGCACCCGCTCGCGCCGAGTCCGCGTCGTACGGCGTCGGGCCGTTCTCCGTGCGCGAAGTCGCCCTGCTGGGCGTCTGGGTGGTGGCCTTCTTCGTCTCGTTCTTCCGCACGAACATCCTGGATTCGCCGTCGGGCGTCCTCATCGGGGGCGGCAACGTGTGGTTGTCCGGGCTGTGGTGGATTCCCGCGGTGGCCCTCCCCACCGTCGCGGTCGGCCTGATCGTGCTGCGTCGACTTTCTCCGCAGGGCATCCGTCGGGTCGGCTCGCTCGGCATCGACCAATTCGCCTCGGTGGCTTTCACGGTTTCGGCCCTCGTGTGGGTCTCGTGGGTATGGGACACCGTGGCGGTCTTCGACCAGACCGGGATCTGGACGCGGTCCTGGGTGATCTGGGTGGAGGCCATCGTGCTCCTGGCCGGGGTCGTCCTCACCGTCTTCGCCCCGGTGATCCCGCCGTTCTCGGCGGATTTCCGCGGCCGTGAAGAGATCGCCGCACACCGCAACGCCCGTCCCATCCGACCGGTCGTCGCCCGTCCGCGCGCGCCGCGGGCCCCGCGCCCCGTCTCCGCACCCGCCGCCGCCGAGGCCGAGGCCGACGCGCCCACTCCCGGCAGCTACACCGGGTCCACCGACCTGCCGCACCACGATGCGGCGCCGGCGACCTCCGTGCTCCCCGCCACGCGCGGCGACGACACGGCGACCGACATCTTCGCGCCGTTGCACGCCGACACCGGGGCCGTGCCCGCGCACGAGACGGGACGCGAGGCCGTCCACGAGCCGCCCGTCGATGCCGGACACGGGTCCGAGGGCGACGATCACCGCCATGCGCACGCCTTCTGGGCACTGGCACCCGAGGAGCGGGAGATCGTCGACGACTACGGCACGCCGATCTTCCGGATCGGGCCGACGGCGTGGGCGCTCGTGATCGAGGATCGCGGCGAGACGTTCGTCGTCCGTCACGATGACGGCCGGATCGGCTATCTGCACGACGTGTCGGGCGTGACCCGAGGCTGACGTCGCGAGAGGGTGGGGGTCGCCGGGCCCTCGCCCTCTCCTGTGTCCGCGACCCGGCTCGCGGATCGGATCCCTCTTCCGGCCCACCGGCCGGCTGCCTGAGCGCGCGCTGCGAGCCCTGGGGACTGCGCGAAAGGGCTCCGGGTCGGCCGGTAGCCTTGAGCCCATGCTCCGCACGATCGATCTCCGCGGCCGCGTCCTCTCGCCGGCCGAGCTCCTCGCCGTCGTCCCGCGCGCCGACGCCGCGCGCGACGAGGCCCTGGCCACCGCCGCCCGTCTGGTCGCCGACGTGGCCCATCGGGGCGAGGAGGCTCTCCGTGAGCAGGCCGCGCGCTTCGACCGTGTCAGCGACCACGCGATCCGCGTGCCCATGGCGCACCTCGACGAGGCCCTGCGCGACCTCGACCCGCAGATCCGCGCCGCCCTCGACGAGGCGATCGCGCGCGTGCGCACGGCATCCGCCGCCCAGGTCCCGGCGCCGGTCGTGACCGAGCTCGGCGACGGCGCCCGTGTCACGCAGCGCTGGCAGCCGGTGCGCCGCGTGGGCCTCTACGTGCCGGGCGGCAAGGCGGTCTACCCCTCGAGCGTCGTCATGAATGCCGTTCCGGCCCAGGTCGCCGGCGTGCGCGAGGTCGCCCTCGCCTCCCCGCCGCAGGCCGAATTCGGCGGACGCGTTCACCCCGTCATCCTCGCCGCGGCCCGTCTGCTCGGAGTGACCGAGGTCTACGCGATGGGCGGCGCGGGAGCCATCGGGGCGTTCGCCCACGGCGTCGCCGAGATCGGCCTCGACCCGGTCGACGTCGTGACCGGTCCGGGGAACAACTTCGTCGCCTCGGCCAAGCGCGCCGTCGCGGGCCGGGTGGGCACAGATTCCGAGGCGGGTGCCACCGAGATCCTCGTCGTCGCCGACGAGACGGCCATTCCGGCCCTCGTCGCGGCCGACCTCGTCAGCCAGGCGGAGCACGACGAACAGGCGTCGGCCGTGCTCGTGACCGACTCGCCCGAGCTGGCCGAAGCGGTGCGCGCCGCTCTGCCCGCCCGCGTCGCCTCGACGCGCCACACCGAGCGCGTCACGGCGGCGTTCCACGGGCCGCAGTCGGCCGTCGTGCTCGTCGACGACATCGCGCAGGCCACCGCCTTCAGCAACGCCTACGCGCCCGAGCACCTCGAGCTGCACCTTGCTGATCCGCGGCCCGAGGACTTCGTCAACGCGGGAGCCGTCTTCGTCGGTCCCTACACGCCGGTGAGCCTGGGCGACTACCTCGCCGGCAGCAATCACGTGCTGCCGACGGGGGGACAGGCGCGATACAGCGCGGGCCTCTCCGCGGCGACGTTCCTCCGCCCGCAGCAGGTGATCGAGTACGACCGTGCGGCGCTCTCGCTCGTCCGGGATGCCATCGTGACCCTCGCCGACGCCGAGGCGCTCCCCGCTCACGGCGAGGCCGTGACCGCGCGGTTCGACGACTGAGGGAGACCCCATGCACTGCCCCTTCTGCCGCAACCCCGACTCCCGCGTCATCGACTCGCGCACGAGCGACGACGGACTGAGCATCCGCCGTCGGCGTCAGTGCCCGAAATGCGGGGGCCGGTTCTCGACGGTGGAGACGGCGAGCCTGAACGTCATCAAGCGGTCGGGAGTGGTCGAGCCCTTCAGCCGCGAGAAGGTCATGTCCGGCGTGCGCAAAGCCTGCCAGGGGCGCCCCGTGACCGACGCCGATCTCGCTGTGCTGGCGCAGCAGGTGGAGGAGGCGATCCGTCAGACGGGGTCGTCGCAGATCGAGGCGAACGAGATCGGTCTGTCGATCCTCGGGCCGCTGCGCGAGCTCGACGAAGTGGCCTATCTGCGCTTCGCGAGCGTGTACCAGGCCTTCGACTCGCTCGACGATTTCGACGCGGCGATCGCCCAGCTGCGCGCCGATCACGCGGGCCGACCCGCGAACGACGATCGCGACGTCGTCCAGTAGCCTGGCGGGGATGTATCCCCTTCTCTTCCGTACGGTCCTCTCGCGTCTCGATCCCGAGTTCGCCCACCATCTCGGTGCGCTCGTCATCCGCGTCGCCGGGGTGGAGCCCGTGGCATCCGTCGTCCGTCGTGCCACCGCGCCCAGTCCCGAGCAGCGGGTGCAGGCCCTGGGGCTGACGTTCGATTCGCCGTTCGGCGTGGCCGCGGGCTTCGACAAGAACGTCACGATGGGCCGCGGACTCGGCGCGCTCGGCTTCGGCCACGTCGAGGTCGGCACGGTCACCGCGCTCCCGCAGCCGGGCAACCCCAAGCCGCGTCTGTTCCGTCTCGTCGCGGACCGCGCCGTCATCAACCGGATGGGGTTCAACAACGACGGCGCCGCCGCTGCGGCCGCACGTCTGCGTCGGCTCCGCCGGTCCCGTCGCCGTCCGGTCGTCGGCGTGAACATCGGCAAGAGCCGCGTCGTGGCCGTGGAGGACGCCACGACCGATTACGTGCGCAGCGCCCGTCTGCTCGCGCCGCTGGCCGATTACCTCGTCGTCAACGTCTCGTCGCCGAACACGCCCGGACTCCGCGGGCTGCAAGCCGTCGAGACCCTCCGCCCGCTGCTGACCGCCGTGCGCGAGGCGGCGGGGGGCACGCCGCTCCTCGTCAAGATCGCCCCCGACCTCGACGACGACGAGGTGAGCGACATCGCCCGTCTCGCCGTCGATGCCGGACTGGCGGGGCTCATCGCCACCAACACCACCATCGCGCGGTCCGGACTGACGACGGATGCCGCGAAGGTCGAGGCTGCGGGCGCGGGTGGGCTCTCCGGCGCGCCCCTGAAGCGCCGCGCACTCGAGGTGCTCCGCCTGGTGCGCGAGGCGGTCCCTGCGGACTTCGTCGTGATCTCGGCCGGGGGAGTGGACACCGCCGACGATGTGCGCGAGCGCCTCGCCGCGGGGGCCACGCTCGTGCAGGGGTACACGGCGTTCCTCTACCGCGGTCCCCTCTGGGCGCGTCAGATCAATCGCGGTCTCGCCCGCGCCCGCTGATCCTCACCGGATGCCGCGTCCTCTATGCCCCTGACCGGATCGCCCCGCGCTCCCGGACCGACGGCCGCGTGCGAACACGCGCGTGGCGCGGCATGCCGTCCTGAACGCGCGGCACGGCGCAACGCCGCGCCGGGGCGGCCATGCGCCCACCTGCCTGCCGCCTCCGCCCGCTTTCGCAGCCCGCCGAGTGTCCAGGACACGCCGCATGCTCGCCCGTCCGGCGGCGTGTCGTGGACACTCGACGGCGGGAGGGTGCGCCTTCCGCGCATGACCTGTGATTCCGCGACCAACGACGAAGCGGCGCGCCTTCCGGCGCGCCGCTTCGTGAAACGGGGGATCAGGCGGGGTACTGGCCCCGCTTGACCTGAGCCTTCGGCAGGCGCATGAAGCGCATCTGCACGGTGCGCATCGCCGCGTACCACCCGAGGCCCTTCTCGAGGCGGCTCTCGCCGAACTTCTCCTTCGCGGCGCGCTTGACGCGGACCGAGGTGATGATCATGTCGCCGATGACGAAGAGGATGAAGATCCACAGCGCGACGAACGACCAGTACTGGAAGAACTGCACGGGGATCAGCGTCGCGACGATCACGAGCACCATGAACGGCATGACGCCCTCGCCGAGGTGCCAGCCGGCATCCACGAAGTCTCGTGCGAACCGGCGCTGTGGTCCGCGGTCGCGGACCGGCAGGTAGCGCTCCTCGCCCGCCGCCATGCCGATGCGGGCCTTCTCGCGCTGCGCAGCCAATTCTGCGCGAGCGCGGGCCTTCGCCTCTTTGGTGTCGGGGACCAGGGGGCGCTTGCGCGCGGCCTCCTGCTCGGCGCGCGAGGGTGTCGCGCGGCCCTTGCCCGATCCGAGCGCCGTCGAGTCGACGGGGGTGTCGTTGGGGGCGGGGGCGGGGGACTTGGCCACGGGAAACCTCGGTGATTCGCTGGTCGGGAGACTTAAGATTACCCGCATGACCCTCGACCTGTCCCGGCAGGAGGCTGTGCAAAAAGCAGCCGATGCCGGAATCCCCTCCGCCCTGGCCGATCTCGGCTCCCTCGTCCGCATCCCGTCGATCGCCTGGCCGGCCTTCGATCAGAGCGCTCTGGTGAAGAGCGCCGAGGCGGTCGCCGCCCTCCTCGAGGGCACCGGAGTCTTCGATTCGGTTGCGGTCACCCGCGCCGCGATCCCCGGTACCGATGAAGTGGGGCAGCCGGCCGTGCTCGCCTCACGCGCCGCCCGCAATGGCCGACCGACGGTTCTGCTCTACGCCCACCACGATGTACAGCCTCCCGGCGACGAGGCGCTGTGGGACTCGCCGCCCTTCGAGCCGACGTTGCGCGACGGGCGCCTGTACGGACGCGGAGCCGCCGACGACAAGGCCGGCATCATGGCGCACGTCGGCGCGATCCGCGCCGTCTCCGACGTGCTCGGCGACGACCTCGACCTCGGCCTCGCCGTGTTCATCGAGGGGGAAGAGGAGTACGGGTCGCGCTCATTCGGCCAGTTCCTCGCCGACAACGCCGAGACCCTGCGCTCCGACGTCATCGTGGTCGCGGACTCGGGGAACTGGGACGAGCGCACGCCCGGCCTGACGGTGTCGCTGCGCGGCAACGCGCGTTTCACCCTGACCGTGCGCACCCTCGCCCACGCCTCCCACTCCGGGATGATGGGCGGCGCGGTCCCCGACGCCATGCTCGCCACCGTGAAGCTGCTCGCCACCCTGTGGGACGACGACGGCGCCGTCGCCGTCGAGGGCCTCGCGACGCGTGACGTCCCGACACCCGACTACGACGAGGCCACCCTGCGCGCCGAGTCCGGCCTGCTGGAGGGCGTCAGCCCCATCGGACGCGACTCGATCCTGAGCCGCATCTGGAACAAGCCGTCGATCACGATCACCGGGTGGGACGCGACCCCCGTCGAGGCGGCCTCGAACACCCTCGCGCCGCAGACGAGTGTGGTCATCAGCGCGCGGGTCGCCCCCGGTCAGGATGCCGAGAAGGCCTTCGCCGCGGTCCAGGCGCACCTCCGCGCTCACGCGCCGTTCGGCGCGCAGCTCGAGTTCAGCGACGTCGACTGCGGCGACTCCTTCCTCGTGGACACCGGGGGATGGGCCGTCGAGGAGGCGCGCGCCGCGTTCGCCGACGGCTACGGCGTCGAGTCGGTCGATGTCGGGATCGGGGGGTCCATCCCCTTCATCTCCGATCTCGTCCGCGAGTTCCCCGCGGCGCAGATCCTCGTCACGGGCGTCGAGGACCCGCACGCGCGCGCGCACAGCCCGAACGAGTCGCTGCACCTCGACACGTTCCGCAACGCACTGGTCTCGGAAGCGCTGCTGCTGGCGCGCCTGAACGAACGGACCGTCTGATCGGGGCCGCGTGGACGGGACGGGCGTAGACTCGTCTCGTCCCCGCGACCGATCAACCCGAAGGGCATCGCCATGACCGACACCACTCTGTCGTCCTCCGCCGAGACCCGCGAGCACGGCGTCGGCCTGACCGCGGCCGCCTCCGACAAGGTGAAGAGCCTGCTGTCGCAGGAGGGTCGCGACGACCTGCGCCTGCGCGTCGCCGTCCAGCCCGGCGGCTGCTCCGGCCTCATCTACCAGCTGTATTTCGACGAGCGCTACCTCGACGGTGACAAGGTCGTCGATTTCGACGGCGTCGAAGTCATCGTCGACGACATGAGCGTGCCGTACCTCGACGGCGCGAACATCGACTTCAAGGACACGATCTCGGAGCAGGGCTTCACGATCGACAACCCCAACGCGCAGGGCTCCTGCGCCTGCGGCGACAGCTTCCACTGAGCTCGGTCGACGTCCTCCGACATCGGCGTCACGGACCCCCGGGGCCACGGATCGCACCGTGGAACCCGGGGGTTTCCGATGTCTCGGCACTGGACGAATGGCCAGAGAACGGTGAGAGGTTGCCGTAGACTGTCAAAGCTTCATCCACGACCCGGAAAGGTGCATTGTGCCCTCCAAACGTCGCCTTCGCTGGGCCGCGCTCCCTCTCGGGATCGCGTCGGTCGCACTCCTCTCGGGCTGCACCACGTCTCAGCTGCACGGATTCCTGCCCGGCTTCGTCGATGACGGCCCGGCCGCGACGAACCACACCGACATGGTCGCCGGCCTGTGGGTCAACTCGTGGATCGTGCTCCTCGCCGTGGGTGTCGTCACCTGGGGTCTGATGCTGTGGTCGGTCATCGCCTACCGCCGTCGTCGCGGTCAGTCGGGACTGCCCGTCCAGCTGCGGTACAACATGCCGATCGAGATCTTCTACACGATCGTCCCGCTCATCCTGGTCGTCGGCTTCTTCGCCTTCACGGCGCGCGACCAGAACACGCTCGAGACGCAGTACGACGACCCCGACGTGTCGATCACGGCCTACGGCAAGCAGTGGGCGTGGGACTTCCAGTACAACGGCGAGAAGGAAGACAACTCCGACGCCGTGTACTCGATGGGTGTCCAGGCGAAGGCCACCTCCGACGGCTACGACCTCGACGACGTGCCGACGCTCTACCTGCCGGTGAACAAGACGGTCAAGATCGACCTCCGCTCGCGCGACGTCATCCACTCGTTCTGGATCATCGACTTCCTCTACAAGAAAGACATGTACATCGGCCGCGACAACGAGTGGTCGTTCACGCCCACCCGTGAAGGCACCTACGAAGGCAAGTGCGCGGAGCTCTGCGGTGAGTACCACTCCGCGATGCTCTTCAACGTCAAGGTCGTCAGCGAGGCCGAGTACACCGACTACCTGGACTCCCTGCGCCGCGCCGGCGACGTGGGCGACATCAGCGACCTGTCGCGTCTGCAGAACCTGACCACCGGCGTCGAAGGGAACGAGTGATCATGGCCACGACGCTTCCGCTCCAGGGGACCGGGCCCTCGCGCCCGACGACTCTCCCGCCGCGTCAAGCCGCACTGCTCAGCACCACGCGTGTGGAGCAGAAGGGCAACCTGGTCGTCAAGTGGATCACCTCCACCGACCACAAGACCATCGGGTACATGTATCTGATCGCCTCGGTGATCTTCTTCATGCTCGGTGGAGTGATGGCGCTCATCATCCGCGCCGAGCTGTTCGAGCCCGGGATGCAGATCATCCCGACCAAAGAGCAGTACAACCAGCTCTTCACCATGCACGGCACGATCATGCTGCTGATGTTCGCGACGCCGCTGTTCGCGGGCTTCGCGAATGCGCTGTTGCCGCTGCAGATCGGCGCCCCCGACGTGGCGTTCCCGCGTCTGAACGCCTTTGCGTTCTGGCTCTTCCTCTTCGGCTCCACCATCGCGGTGTCCGGCTTCCTCACCCCGCAGGGTGCGGCCGGCTTCGGTTGGTTCGCCTATCAGCCCCTCGCGAATGCGAGCTTCTCGCCCGGTGTCGGCGGCAATCTCTGGATGCTCGGCCTCGGCATCAGCGGTTTCGGCACGATCCTCGGAGCGGTCAACTTCATCACGACCGTGCTCACGATGCGTGCTCCGGGCATGACCATGTGGCGCATGCCGATCTTCTCGTGGAACACGCTGATCACGAGCATCCTGATCCTGCTGGCGTTCCCCGTCCTCGCGGCGGCCATCTTCGCGGCGGCTGCCGACCGCGTGCTCGGTGCGCACATCTACAGCCCCGAGAACGGCGGCGTCCTGCTCTGGCAGCACCTGTTCTGGTTCTTCGGTCACCCCGAGGTGTACATCATCGCGCTGCCGTTCTTCGGCATCGTCTCGGAGATCTTCCCGGTCTTCAGCCGCAAGCCGATCTTCGGTTACAAGACGCTCGTGTACGCGACCATCGCGATCGCCGCTCTGTCTGTCGCCGTGTGGGCGCACCACATGTACGTCACCGGCGGTGTGCTGCTGCCATTCTTCGCCCTGATGACGATGCTCATCGCGGTGCCGACGGGCGTGAAGATCTTCAACTGGATCGGAACGCTGTGGCGCGGCTCGGTCACCTTCGAAACGCCGATGGTCTTCGCTCTCGGCTTCCTGGTGTCGTTCGTCTTCGGCGGTCTCACCGGCGTGATCCTCGCCTCGCCGCCGCTGGACTTCCACCTGTCCGACTCGTACTTCGTGGTCGCGCACTTCCACTACGTCGTCTTCGGCACGGTCGTGTTCGCGATGTTCGCCGGCTTCTACTTCTGGTGGCCCAAGTGGACCGGCAAGATGCTCAACGAGCGTCTCGGCATGGTGCACTTCTGGATGCTGTTCGTCGGCTTCCACATGACCTTCCTGATCCAGCACTGGCTGGGTGTCGACGGCATGGCTCGTCGCTACGCGGACTATGCCGCGGCCGACGGATGGACGTGGGAGAACCAGCTGTCGACCGTGGGATCGATGATCCTCGGCGCGTCGATGATCCCGTTCCTGCTCAACGTGTGGATCACGGCTCGCAAGGCGCCGCGTGTGACCGTCGACGACCCCTGGGGCTACGGCGCATCGCTCGAGTGGGCCACGTCGTGCCCGCCGCCGCGACACAACTTCACCTCGATCCCGCGCATCCGCAGCGAGCGTCCCGCCTTCGACTTGAACCACCCCGAGGCCGGCATCCCGGTCGGTGTCGGTCCGGTCAAGGACGCTCCCGATACGCCCGTCGTCGACGCAGCTGCCGGAGAGGTCAAGTAACACATGCGTACCAACGTCAATCTCTGGTGGATCATCGCGGTGTTCTCGTTCGTCATCGCGGCGGTCTACACGGTGTGGAGCCTGCTTCAGCACGGCGGTGTCGAGTGGGTGGGAACGGTCGCCCTGGCGTTCCTCGGGCTCATGTCTTCGATGATCGCCTTCTACATCGGCCGTGTCATGAAGGCGCAGCGCGGTGACCTCCCGGAGGACATCCTCACGGCCGACATCGACGACGGCGACCCCGAGATGGGCGAGTTCAGCCCGTGGTCCTGGTGGCCCATCGTCCTCGCGGCCTCTGCGGCGATCGCCGTGATCGGCCTCGCCGTGGGCAGCTGGCTCGTCCCCGTCGGTTTCGCGGTGTTCGTCGTCGCGATCGTCGGCTGGGTGTACGAGTACTACCGCGGGTACTTCGCGCGCTGATCCTGTGCCCGTCCGTCTGAGAGCGGCTGCCGTCTCCGACGCCGGCGCCCATCGACCCACCAACCAGGACGCCGCCTTCGCGGCGTCCTGGGGGGCGGCTGTCGCCGATGGCGTCGGCGGTGGTCCGTCCGGAGACCTCGCATCCGCCGCCCTCGTCCATCGCCTCGTGGCGACGAGCGGGGGCGGGCTGGATGCCGACGGCCTCCTGGTTCGCATCCGTGAAGCCAATTGGGACATCCGCGCCCACGTCGAACGCGATCCCGCGCTCGAGGGGATGGCAACGACGTTCACCGGCATCTTCCTCAGCGTCAGCGGTGAGTTGCTGCTGGCGCACACCGGTGATTCCCGCGCTTACCTCCTTCGCGACGGAGAGTTCACGCGGGAGACCCGCGACGACTCCTACGTTCAGGCGCTCGTCGACCATGGGATCATCCCTCCCGAGGCTGCCGCGGCGCACCCGCGCCGTAACATCATCACCGCCTCGCTCGGCGGCGCCGAGGGTGATGTCGTATCGGTGGCGGAACGGCCCCCGATCCTCGGCGACCGGTGGGTTCTCTGCAGCGACGGTCTCACGGACTACGTCCCGGAGGCCGATGTCGCCCGTCTCATCGCCGAGGCGCCCGACGCCCGCTCCGCAGCGGCGGCGGCAGTCGCCCTCGCGCTCGAGGCAGGGACGCGCGACAACGTCACGGTGGTGGTGTGCGACGTCGTGGACGACGATGAGACCGACGGCGGGGAACCGATCTTCTTCGGGTCGGCAGCTCGCTGGTTCGCAGAAGACGTGGAAACCGCCTGACCCCTCACGCGGTCGTTGATCGTCTCCTCCGCGGAGGTGGCCTCCTCCGCGTCAGCGCCCGTCTGAGCGCGAGTCCTCGCGCGCGAACGCATCTATGGCATCCTGGGCGATCTGCGCGCTGCGAGGGCCACCGTGGCCGTCTTCCTCCACGATTTCGAGTCGGCTTCCCGGCCAGGACCGGTGCAATCGCCATGCCGTGAGTGCCGGCCCGCTGATATCGCGCCGCCCGTGCACGAGGACCCCGGGGATGCCGGCCAGCTCCCCGATGCGGACGAGCACGGCACGATCACCGGGCAGGAAGCAGTCGCGCGCCCAATAGTGCGTGACGAGTGTGGCGAAGTTCCGTCGTTGATGGGGGTCGTCGTGCAGGAAAGGGCCCGGGCCCGCCAGGGGGCCGAGTGACATGTGGGTCGCCTCCCATTGGTCCCACCGGTCGCCGGCGTCGCGGCGGACCGCGGGGTCGGGATCGCGCAGCAGACGCGCGTACCCCTCGATCGTGCGCTCGTCGGCGCGAAGGGGCTCGCGCAGGCGAGCGTGGGCCTCGGGGAAGACGGGTTGCATCCCGTCGGTGATCCAATCGATCTCCCACCGGCCACCGCTCGTCACCGCGAGGTTGACCACTTCGCTGACGCGCTGAGGATATTCGAGCGCGTAGGCGAGCGCCAGCGTCGACCCCCATGAGACGCCGTGGAGCAGCCAGCGGTCCACGGCGAGGTGCTCGCGCAGGGCTTCGAGATCGTCGAGGAGGTGCGTCATCGTCTGCGTCTCGAGAGTGGCGAGATCGTCCGACGCCCAGGGCGTGCTGCGTCCGCATCCGCGCTGATCCAGTCCGATGATGAGGTGGAGTCGGGGGTCGAAGCGTCGGCGGTACCCACCCTTGCCGAGACCACCGCCGGGACCGCCGTGCAGGTAGAGCGCGGGTCGACCGGTAGGGTTGCCCGACACCTCCCAGTAGAGGCGTGCGCCGTCGGGTCTGTCGAGGTATCCGGACGTGAACGGGTCGAGAGGCGGATGCTGCATCGACGCAGCCTACGGGAGATCCCCTGCGGTCGTGCCGTCGGAGTCATCGTCGCCCCGCGGAGCGCGTGATCGTCAGCGACTCGACGCGCGAGTCGCGAGTAACCGATTTCGCGATCCGCCGGCGACCGTCCCGTCCTTCCGGCGGCCACGTCGGGCGGTCGACAACTGCGTACGGCCGTCAGGAGCGTCCCGGCGTCACGTGCGTACAACCATCACCGTGGGGTCGAAGACGCGCTCGAGCGGTCCGTGGTCGTTCTCGACCGGCTGTCCCTCGCGCACCCAGTACTCGTAGCCACCGATCATCTCGCGGACGCGGTAGCCGAGCTCCGCGAACGCGAGGGCGCCCTTCTGCCCGGCGTTGCATCCCGGGCTCCAGCAATAGACGACGACCTCGACGTCAGGGTCGATCTCCCGGGGCGCTCGCGCGGCGATGTCGCGGTAGGGCATGTGGACGGCTCCGACGATACGACCCTGGGTCCACGCGTCTTCCCCGCGCACGTCGACGAGAACGAAGCGATCCCCGGCTTTCTGCGCGGCGTAGACATCCGAGGGGTCCGTTTCGTGGGCGAGGCGGTGACGGAAATAGTCGAGGGCGTCGGTCATGGCTCCACGGTAGGACCGCGTCCACGCCGTAGGGGAGAGGTTCGGATGCCAGGCGTCGTCGTCTTCCTGCCAGGAGACCGATCGCTCATCCCCGAAGCACCCAGGAACGCGGCGGGGCCGGCCGCATCCGGTGAATCCCCGGGTGGAGCGCCTCTCGATTGTCGCGCGGACGCGAGCCTCCTGCGGAGGGTCGACGGAGCAAAAGACGGAACCCCCGGCGCCGTAGCACCGGGGGTTCCGTCAGGGAGGAGTGGTTACTCGCTCTTGCCGTCGTTCGGACGGTTGCGCTCCTCGAGGCCCTTGGGGGCCGGGATCTCGACCTCGACGCGGCCGCCGACCTCATTGTGAGGGCGACCGTCCTCGTCGGCGCGAGCGTTGGCGCCGGCGATCTCGTCGGCCTCCTCGTGCGCGATGTGGTCGAGCTCGTGGTGCTGGTGAGCCACCGCCGCGTCGATCTCGGTCTGCGTGAGGGGAGCGAGGCGGTCCTCGAAGAACCACCGCGACACCGACGCACGCACGTTCTCGTGCCAGGGGATCTGACCCTTGTCGTTCGGGCGGACCACCAGAGGCTCGTAGGTCTCGTTGTCGACCAGCTTCCAGCGCTCGTACTCGTCGACCGGCTGGTGGACCTCGATGTACTCGCCACCGGGGAGGCGGACGATGCGACCCGACTCGTAGCCGTGCAGCGCGATCTCGCGGTCCTTCTTCTGGAGCGCGATGCAGATGCGCTTGGTGACGAAGTAGGCGAGCACCGGTCCGAGGATCAGCAGTGCCTGGAGGGTGTGGATGACGCCCTCCATCGTGAGGTGGAAGTGCGTCGCGATGATGTCGGACGAGGCAGCCGCCCACATCACGGCGTAGAAGGTGACACCCGCGGCGCCGATCGCCGTGCGCGTCGCGGCGTTGCGCGGGCGCTGGGCGATGTGGTGCTCACGCTTGTCGCCCGTGACCCACGCCTCGATGAAGGGGTAGATCAGGACCAGAACGATGAACAGACCGAGGACGGCCACCGGGAAGATGATGTTCCACGACCAGGTGTGGCCCCAGAGCACGAACTCGAGGTGCGGCGGGACCAGACGCAGGGCACCGTCGGCGAAGCCGATGTACCAGTCGGGCTGGGTACCGGCGGACACGGGAGACGGGTCGTACGGACCGTAGTTCCAGATGGGGTTGATGGTCACGAGGGCGGCGATCAGGACGATGACACCGAACGTGATGAAGAAGAATCCGCCCATCTTGGAGGCGTAGACCGGGAGCATCGGGTAGCCCACGACATTGCTGTTCGTCCGGGCGGGGCCGGCGAACTGCGTGTGCTTGTTGATGATCATCAGCATCAGGTGCACGGCGAGCAGGGCCACGAGGATCGCGGGCAGCAGCAGGATGTGCAGCGTGTACAGGCGTCCGACGATCGCGGTTCCGGGGAACTCGCCGCCGAAGAGCAGGAACGAGGTCCAGGTTCCGATGATCGGCAGACCCTTGATCATGCCGTCGATGATGCGGAGGCCGTTACCCGAGAGCAGGTCGTCGGGGAGCGAGTATCCGGTGAAGCCCTCGGCCATCGCGAGGATGAAGAGGATGAAGCCGACGACCCAGTTGAGCTCGCGGGGCTTGCGGAACGCACCGGTGAAGAAGACGCGCAGCATGTGCACGCCGATACCGGCCACGAACACGAGTGCCGCCCAGTGGTGGATCTGGCGGACCAGGAGACCACCGCGCAGGTCGAACGAGATGTGCAGCGCCGACTCCATCGCGGCCGACATCGCGATGCCGCGCATGGGCTCGTAGGCACCGTTGTAGTGCGTCTCGACCATCGAAGCCTGGAAGAAGAACGTCAGGAACGTACCCGAGAGCAGGACGACGACGAAGCTCCACAGCGCGATCTCGCCGAGCATGAACGACCAGTGGTCGGGGAAGACCTTGCGGCCGAGCTCCTTGACGATGCCCGACATGCTCGTGCGCTCGTCGAGGTAGTTGGCGGCGGCGCCGACGAACTTGCCGCCGAGCGGCTTGCCCTCGCGGCCGGCCGGGGCCTGAGGCGGCCCGGAGTACACGGCCGGTTCGGTCGTGACGTTCTCGGTGGGGTGGGTACCGGTGCTCATGAGCGCTCCCAGAAGCTGGGGCCGACGGGCTCGTGGAAGTCACTCTGAGCGACGAGGTAGCCCTCGGCGTCGACGGTGATGGGGAGCTGCGGCAGGGGACGGGCGGCCGGGCCGAAGATGACGGCCGCACCGTTGGCGACGTCGAACTGCGACTGGTGGCAGGGGCACAGGAGGTGGTGGGTCTGCTGCTCGTACAGCGCCACGGGGCAGCCGACGTGCGTGCAGACCTTGGAGTACGCGATGATGCCGTCGTACGACCAGTCCAGGTTGTTGGTCTCGGGGTTCAGCTGCTCCGGCTGCATGCGCATGAGCAGGACGATGGCCTTGGCCTTCTCTTCGAGGTAGCCCTCGTCGTGGCCGAGGCCGGCGAGCTCCTCGGGGATGACATGGAAAGCGGAGCCGAGGGTGACGTCGGCGGCGCGGATCGGACGACCCGAGGGGTCGTGCGAGAGGCGCATTCCCTCTTTCCACATCGTGTGGCTCAGAGCGGTCACCGGGTCGACGTCCTGCGGAGCCAGACCACGGAACAGCGTGATACCCGGGATGACCGAGGCGGCCAGGGCGGCGAACATCGAGTTGCGGATGATCTCGCGACGGCCGAATCCGGAGTCCTTGTCGGCCTCGGCGAAGACGTTGATCGCACCTTCGCGGACCTGGTCGCGCCCACGCGTGGCGTGACGGTCTTCGATGTACTCCTTGTCGGACATCACCGACTTGCCCCAGTGGATGGTGCCGATGCCGATCGCCAGTAGCGCGAAGGCGATGCCGAGTCCGATGAAGAGATTGTTGTAACGGATGTCGATCAGCGCGCCCGACTCGATCGGGAAGATCATGTAGGCGATGCTCGCCCAGATGCTCGCCGCGACCGAGAAGTAGAACAGCGTGTAGACCGTGCGGACCGCGCGCTTCATCGTCGCCGGGTCCTGGTCCGTCATGCGCTGACGGTGACCGGGAAGGCCGGGGTTCTGTACGGCGTCGGGAACCGCGACGGCGAGCCCCGAGCCGGGCTTCCAGGAAGCCCTCTCGTGCTCGAGTGCGTCGTCCGCGTGTGCCATAGTGCTGTGCTCCTCGTGCGTTTACGTAATGTCGAAGACGACGGTCAGTTGGACTTCGCCGTGATCCACACGGTCAGGGCGATGAGCGCCCCGATACCGAAGATCCAGATGAACAGACCCTCAGAGACCGGACCGAGCGAGCCGAGGGCGTAGCCACCCGGGGAGTCGTTCTTCTGGAGGTACATCAGGTAGGAGATGACGTCGCGCTTGTCTTCGGGGGTGAGGTTGAGGTCGTTGAAGACCGGCATGTTCTGCGGCCCGGTGACCATGGCGGCGTACATGTTGACGGGCGTGACCGTGTGGAGGTCGGGCGCCCACTTGCCTTCGGTCAGCGCGCCACCGGCGCCGGCGACGTTGTGGCACATGGCGCAGTTGATGCGGAACAGTTCGGCACCGTGCGACAGATCGCCCTCGCCGTCGACGAGGTCGGCCGAGGGGTACTCGGGGCCGGGAGCGGCCGACTGCACGTAGGCGGCGATCGCGTTGATCTGCTCCTCGGTGAACTGCGGCGGCTTCACGGGAGCCTGCGGGCCCTGGGCCTGCAGCGGCATGCGACCGGTCGAGACCTGGAAGTGGACCGACAGCTCGCCGACGCCGAACAGGGACGGACCCTGCTGGCTGCCCTGGAGGTCGAGACCGTGACAGGTGGCGCAGTTCGCCTGGAAGAGCTTCTGACCCTCGTCGACCGCGGTCGCCGAGTTCACCTCGCTCTCGGGGACGGTCGACGTCGCGGCCATGGCGGCCGACGCGCCGGCGTAGACGCCTCCGGTCAGGAGGAGGCCGATGCCGATCAGCGCGGCAGCGGCCAGGGGGCTCCGGCGACCGGATGCCCGACGAGTCTTCTTCTCGCGTGCCATGTGGTGCAGCTCTCTTACTTGAGGAAGTAGATGACGAAGAACAGGGCGATCCAGACGACGTCGACGAAGTGCCAGTAGTAGGACACGACGATCGAGGTGGTCATCTCTTTCCGGCCGAAGTTCTTCACGGCGTATGCGCGACCGATCACGAGAAGGAAGGCGATGAGGCCACCCGTCACGTGGAGGGCGTGGAAGCCGGTGGTGAGGTAGAAGGCCGAGGCGTAGGGGTTGGCACTGATGGGCATGCCCTCCGCCACCAGCGTCGCGTACTCCCACACCTGACCCGACACGAAGACCGCGCCGAGGATGAAGGTGAGGTAGAACCACTCCACCATTCCCCACTTGAGGAAGCCCGTGGGCTTGCCCGTGCGGTACGGCTGGTACCGCTCCGCAGCGAACACGCCCATCTGGCACGTGACCGAGGACAGCACGAGGATGATCGTGTTGACGGTCGCGAAGGGGACGTTGAGCAGCTGCGTCTCTTCGGCCCAGAGGGGCGCGGACGTGCTGCGCAGGGTGAAGTAGATCGCGAACAGGCCGGCGAAGAACATGACCTCGCTGCCCAGCCACACGATGGTGCCCACGGCGACCGGGTCGGGCCGCTTCACGGCACGCACAGCCTGGGAATACGTCGCTGAGGTCGTCACCGTTCCATTATGCGCGATCCCGAGGGCCGATATTCCCATCCCCACCCTGGGATATTCCATCGTCGAGACTTAGGGAAGCCTCAGAATCCGCAAGGAATCCCCGGTGCGGAGGCGGTTCCACGGCCGTGGGCCTCCGTGAGGGCGAGCGACACGCGTGTGAAAGGATCATGGCATGGCGGAACGCTTCACTTGGCCCGATCTGCTCTCCTCGTTGCTCGCGGGTACCGACCTCAGCGTGTCGGAGTCCACGTGGGCCATGCGGCAGGTCATGGCCGGAGAGGCGACGCCCTCGCAGCTCGCGGGATTCCTGATGGCGCTGCGGGCGAAGGGCGAGACGGTCGAGGAGATCGTCGGATTCCGTGACGCCATCCTGGAGGCCGCTGTACCGCTGCCGGTACGGGCCGAGGTGCTCGACATCGTCGGTACCGGGGGAGACCGCTACGGCACCGTGAACGTGTCGACGATGGCGGCCGTGGTGGCGGCGGCATCCGGAGTCCCCGTCGTGAAGCACGGGAACCGTGCCGCGAGTTCGGCGTCGGGGTCGAGCGACGTGCTGTCGTCGCTGGGCATCGCCCTGACGCTCGCGCCCGAGAAGGTGGCCGAGACGCTGGAGCGCACGGGCATCACGTTCGCGTTCGCCTCGGCTTTCCACCCCGGCTTCCGTCACGCCGCGGCGACGCGCTCCGAGCTCGGCGTGCCCACGGTCTTCAACTTCCTGGGGCCCCTGTGCAACCCGGCCCGAGCCGAGGCCAATGCCGTGGGCGTCGCGCACCTCGACCGGGTGCCGCTCATCACCGGCGTCTTCCGGACGCGGGGGGCCACCGCCCTCGTCTTCCGCGGCGACGACGGCCTCGACGAACTGACGACCACCGGCCACAGCCGGGTGTGGGAGATCAGCCGCGGCGACGTGCACGAGCACGATCTCGACCCGCGGGATCTCGGCATCCCTCTGGCCGACATCGACGACCTGCTGGGCGGGTCTCCCGATCACAACGCCGAGGTGGTGCGGCGGGTGCTCGGCGGAGAGACCGGACCGGTCCGCGACATCGTGCTGTTGAACGCCGCGGCGGGGCTCGTGTCGTTCCGCCTGTTCCAGGATGCGGCCCAGGTGCAGCGTCCGATCCTCGAGCGCCTCGCCGAGGCGATGGCCGATGCGGCGGCGGCGATCGACGACGGTCGAGCCTCCGCGAAGCTCGACGCCTGGGTGCAGACGTCGAAGGACCTGGCGGAGTAGGGCATGGATCCGCTCGACGCGCTCACCGAGATCGCGTACCTGCTCGAGCGGGAGAGGTCGTCGCGGTACAAGTCGAAGGCGTTCCGCGCGGCGGCCGCCGCGATCGAGGGTCTGTCCGTGGAGCAGCTGCGCGACCCGGCACTGCGGCGGCGCCCGGGCATCGGCGACTCCACGTTCGCCGTCATCCAGCAGGCCCTGGCCGGCGAGGTGCCCGAGCGACTGTCGAAACTGCGCGAGGAGACGGCGGCGGTAGGGGGCGACACGGTGCGCCCGCTGCTGCGCGGCGATCTGCACAGCCACAGCGAGTGGTCGGACGGGCTGACCCCGATCGAGGCGATGGTGGACGCGGCCCGCGGGTTGGGGCACGAGTACCTCGCGCTCACCGACCACTCTCCGCGGCTGACCGTCGCGAACGGTCTGTCGCCGGAGCGCCTGCGGGCGCAGATGGAGATCGTGCGGGGTCACCGTGGTGAGGGGTTCACGCTGCTCACCGGGATCGAGGTCGACATCCTGGACGACGGGAGCCTCGACCAGGAGGACGAGCTGCTGCACGCGCTCGACGTGGTCGTGGCATCCGCTCATTCCAAACTGCGCATGGAGCGTCGGCTCATGACGACGCGTCTGGTGGCGGCGGCGCGGGATCCTCGGGTCGACGTGCTGGGGCACGTGACCGGCAGGCTCGTCGAGGGGGCGCGGGGGACGCGCCCGCCATCGGAGTTCGACGCCGAGGCGGTGTTCGCGGCGTGCGCGGAAACGGGCGTCGCGGTCGAGATCAACTCGCGGCCCGAGCGGCAGGATCCGCCCGACGAGATGCTTTCCCAGGCGATCGCGGCGGGGTGCCTGTTCTCGATCGACTCCGACGCCCATGCTCCCGGCCAGCTGTCGCTGCTCGACTACGGGGCGGCGCGCGCCGAGGCCCTCGGGGTGCCCGTCGAGCGGATCGTGACGACGTGGCCGCTGCCGCGGCTGCGGGAGTGGCTCGAGAGGAAGCGCTGATTCAGCGCGGTAGGGCGGCGAGGGCGCGAGTCATCGACGAGCCCAGGTTCCACTTCTCGGCGAGCGCCGTCGCGGCGTCCTCGTCCACGGGCCCGAGTGCGTCGTCGAAGGGAGCGAGCGGCAGATCGCACGCGACGCGCACGACGGTCGGGGCGACGGCGAGGTAGTCGGCGGCAGCGGCGATCTTCGCGCGCTGCGCGGGGGTGCCCGCGGTTCCGTCCTCGACGGCGGCGCGGATGGCGTCGAGAGAGCCGTGGGCCGCGAGGAGCGAGGCGGCGGACTTCTCGCCGATGCCGGCCACGCCGGGAAGGCCGTCGGAGGGGTCGCCCCGGAGGACCGCGAAGTCGGCGTACTGCGCGGCGTGCACGCCGTACTTGCCGAGCACCGCGGAGTCGTCGACGATCTCGAGGTTGCTCATGCCGCGGGCGGTGTAGATGATGCGGATGCCGCGGGCGTCGTCGATCAGCTGGAAGAGATCGCGATCGCCGGTCACGACGTCGACGGGCGCGTCGGCCCGGGTGGCGAGGGTGCCGATGACGTCGTCGGCCTCGTGCTCGGGAGCGCCGACAACGGGGATGCCGAGCGCGGCCAGCGTTTCCCGGATGAGGGGGATCTGGGCCTCGAGCGGATCGGGGACCTCTTCCACGTCGGGCCCGGACGGCACCGCCTCGACGACGCGGTGCGCCTTGTAGCTCGGGAGCAGGTCGACGCGCCAAGCGGGTCGCCAGTCGTCGTCCCAGCAGGCGACGAGGCGCGTGGGGCGGTAGGTGGTGACGAGCTTGGCGATCATGTCGAGCAGGCCCCGGACGGCGTTGACCGACGAGCCGTCGGCGGCCTTCACCTTGTCGGGCACGCCGTAGAAGGCGCGGAAGTAGAGCGACGCGGTGTCGAGGAGCATGATGCGGTCGGTCACGGTCTCGATCCTGGCACGGGAGGTGCTCGGGGGCGATCGGCGCGGGAAGGCTCGACGGCGGGGAGGGAACGGGGACGAGACCTAGAGTGGCGGGATGTCTTTCGGGTCGGCATCCACTCGTCCACAGGCGCAAGCGCCGTGTCCGTGCGGGGGCGGGGTGTTCGGCGACTGCTGTGCGCCGATCCTCGACGGTGCCCCCGCCCCGAGCGCGGAGCGGCTCATGCGCTCGCGCTACTCCGCCTTCGCGCTCGGCGACGAGGCGCACCTCGCCCGGTCGTGGCATCCCCGTACCCGTCCGGATCACATCGACGTCGACGACGGCACGGTGTGGACCGGACTGATCATCGAGGACGCGGCGGAGGACGGGGATGCCGCGGTGGTGGCCTTCCGCGCGCGCTGGCGGCAGGCCGGCCGGGACGGAGAGCTGGTCGAGCGGAGCCGCTTCGTGCGGCGGGGCGGGCGGTGGGTGTACGTCGACGGCGACGTGGCGTGACGGCGTCACGCGGGGCGTCAACCCCGCGTGGGCGTGTCGGTGCTGCTGAATAGGGTCGATTCCGGATCCTCGGCGAAAGGACACGCATGATCCCCGACGCGCAACGCGACCTGCTCGAGAACCCGAACTACGGCAGTCTCGGCACCGTCCGTCCGGACGGGACGGTGCAGGTGAACCCGATGTGGTTCGCCTACGACGGTGAACACCTGCTGTTCACGCACACCGTGACGCGCCAGAAGTACCGCAACCTGCAGCGCAATCCGTCGATGAGCCTCATGGTCTTCGACCCCGAGCGCCCGTACCGCTACATCGAGGTGCGCGGTCGCCTCATCGAGGTGGAGCCCGACCCCGAGGGCGCGTTCTACGTCTTCCTCGGCATGCGCTACGGCAACGCGCAGCAGGAGGCGCCGCCCGATCGCGCCGACCGCGTGATCTTGAAAATGTCGATCGACAACGTAGGAGGACAGTGACATGGAACGCATCGTGATCATCGGAGGGCACGGGAAGGTGGCCCTGCACCTGGCACGGCTGCTCGCCGACCGCGGCGACGAGGCCACCTCCGTCATCCGCAATCCCGACCAGGCCGGCGACATCGAACAGGCGGGCGGGACGCCCCTCGTGCTCGACGTGGAGAACGCCGACACCGACGAGATGGCCGCAGCCTTCGAGGGCGCCGACGCGATCGTGTGGTCCGCCGGGGCCGGCGGCGGCAGCGCCGAGCGCACCTACGCCGTCGATCGCGACGCCGCGCAGCGCGCGGTCGACGCCGCAGCGAAGGCGGGCGTGCGACGCTTCGTGATGGTGTCGTGGATCGGTTCGACGCCCGATCACGGGATCGACCCCGACGACTCGTTCTACGCCTACGCCGACGCGAAGCTCGCGGCCGACGACCACCTGCGGGCGAGCGAGCTGGACTGGACCATCCTCGGCCCGGGCACGCTCACCCTCGACCCGCCGACGGGACGCATCACCACCGCACCGCAGGGCAAGGGCGAGGTCTCGCGCGCCGACGTCGCGGCCGTGGCCGCCGCCGTGCTCGTGCAGCCGGCGACCATCGGGCGCTTCATCCGCTTCGGCGCCGGGGACACGCTCATCGCCGAGGCCATCGTCGCCGAGCACGCAGGGAGCGACGCATGACCGCCGTCGCCGACCGCGCGCAGACCCTCGTCGGGCTGCACGCCGCCCCCGAGATCCTCCGCGTCGTCAACGTCTGGGACGTCGTGTCGGCGCGGGCCGTCGCGGCGCTTCCCGAGACGAAGGCACTCGCGACAGCGGGTCATTCGATCGCCGCGACCTTCGGCTACGAGGACGGCGAGAACATCCCCGTCGAGCTCATGCTCGACATGGTCGGACGCATCGTCGCCGCCGTCGACGTGCCCGTCAGCGCGGACCTCGACGCCGGCTTCGGCGATCCGGGCGAGACGACGCGCCGGGCGATCGGCGTCGGCGTCGTGGGCGCCAACGTCGAGGACCGGGTGAAGCCGCTCGCCGAGGCCATCGCCGCCGTCGAAGCGGTGATCGCCGCCGGTGAGGCGGAGGGCGTCCCCTTCGCGCTCAACGCCCGCACCGACGTGTTTCTGAAGGGTGCGGATCGGCCGCTCGACGACAAGATCGCGGATGCCGTCGAGCGCGGCCGCGCGTTCCTCGCGGCGGGTGCCACCTCGGTATTCGTGCCCGGGAAGCTCGATGCCGACACGACCCGGCGCCTGGTCGAGGGTCTCGGGGAGCGGAAGCTGAGCGTCATCGGCGTCCCGGGCAACCTCACGGCCGCCGAGTACGAGGCGCTGGGGGTCTCCCGCATCTCGTACGGCCCGCAGACCCAACGCGTCGCGCTGACGGCGCTTCAGGATCTCGCGATCGACCTCTACGCCGACGGCGTCATTCCGTCGACGGTCCGCGAACTGAACTGACCGCCGCACCGGAGTCCGGGATGCCGCGTCGGCGGTGTTCCGGACTCCGTCGCGTCGTGGTCGGCATCCGCGGGGCGACCGCCGATGTCAGACCTCGTCGTCGTCCTCGTCGACGACGATGACCCCGTCGGGCACCGGGTCGTTCAGCAGCGGCTCGGCCGCGAGGGTGAGGTCGATGGTCGCCCGGAGCAGCCCGCCCAGGGTCTCGGAGCGCAGGAGCTCCATCTGGTCGAGTTCACCCAGCGGCGCGATCGCGGCGACCTGCCAGGCGCGGGGGAGCGGCTCCTCCGACAGCTCGACCTCGGGATCCCAGCGCGTGCCACCGTACTGCTGGGCGCGGCCGAGCACGCGCCGCACGATGCGCTCGGCCTCCTCGAGCAGCGGCATCAGTGCGTCGTTCCACTCGAGGTCGGGGAGGGCGCGGACGTCGGCGCGCGGATAGGGCGCGTCGTCGAGCCACTCGACGATCTCGAAGCGCTCGGTCCCGCGCGCCACGATCTGCATCTGCCCCGCCTGCGGGACGACGTGACTGAGCTGCGCCATGGTGCCGAGGGCGAAACGCTGGTCGCCGCCGCCGGTCTCGGAGCCGCGCTCGATGAGCACCACGCCGAAGGCGGGGTCGGTCTCGTCGAGCAGGCGCCCCAGCATGACGAGATAGCGCTCCTCGAAGATCCGCAGCGCGAGGGGCGTGTGCGGGAAGAGGACGGCTCCGAGGGGGAACATCGCGGTACCCATGGCCCCAGTCAACCAGCGCCGGGGGACGACGGGGTCGCGACGGCGCCGATCCTCAGGGGGCTGGCGGAGAGGACAGGGATGCCGTCCGGCTCAGTCCTCGGTCTCACGGAGCGTCTCGTGGACGCGGTGCAGATCCATCAGGAGCGATCCCGTGAGCACCCAGTGCAGGGTCGAGGGCGTCTGGATCTGCAGGGGGCGGGTGAGCGCGGGCTCGGTGTCGACCGCCCGCTCGGGCCCCGCGTCGAGGGCGAACGCCAACCGCACGTCGTGCGCGGCCCGGTGCAACTGCTCCGCGATCGCGCGCACCGCCGGCTCGTCGACGATGGAGCTCTCGTAACCGTCGTAGACGGCACGCGTCATGCCGACGGTCTGCGTCACCACCGGGGTGAAGCGATCCAGCAGCGCACCCATCTGCGCGAGCTCAGCGCGGTGCCGGTTGCTGCGGGGGTTCAAGGCCAGCGAGTCGGCTCCCTCGCGGATCGCATCGGCGGCGGCATCCCGGACGGGGCGCAGCAACCGCGCCTCGAGCAGGAGCCCCTCGAGGGATGCCGGGGTCTGCGGCCTCTCGAGGGCGTCGGCGAGGCGCTCGAGGGCCGCGGCCAGCTCGCGTCCGAGGACGTCGACCTTCTCGCGGGCCGCGGGCACGAGCACGGGCGGGACGAGGACGGTGTTGACGACGATGCCGATGGCAGCGCCGATGAGGGTCTCGAGGACGCGGTCGAGGGCGTAGTTCGGGGTCGCGGTGCCGAGGGCGAGCACGAGGAGGGCGCTGATCGCGATCTGGTTCGTCGCGCCCGGCGAGATCCGGGCGGCCCAGGCGACGGCCAGCGCCACCCCCGCCGAGAGGAGCGCCACCCACGGCTGCGACCCGAAGGCGAGGCCGAGGAGGGCGGCGATGAGGACGCCGACGATGACGCCGACGCTGCGTTCGACGGCGCGGGTGAACGACTGGTTGATGCTCGGCTGGACGACGAGGAGCGCCGCGATCGCGGCGAAGATCGGGGGCGGACCCTGCACGAGCCAGCCCGCCAGGAGCCACGCCGCCACGATGGCGAGCGCGGACTTCGCCACCTGGAGCAGGGGGACACGCCGCGGCGCGCGGACGGTGAGACTGCCGCGCACCGTGCGCAGGTCGGGGATGCGCACGGGTCAGTCCTTCCGCGCCACGATGTCGTCGGCGTTGTCGGCGACCCACTCCATGAGGGGGATCACGCGCGTCATGAGATCGCGTCCGCGCGGTGTGAGGGCGTACTCGACGCGGGGCGGGACCTCGGGGTAGGCCGTGCGTTGCACGAGTCCGTCGCCCTCGAGCGTCTTGAGGGTGCTGGCCAGCATCTTCTCGCTGATCCCGGAGATGTTGCGGCGGAGGACGCCCCAGCGCTGCGTGCCGTCGGACAGCGCCAGCAGCACGAGGATGCCCCACTTGCCCATCACGTGATCGAGCACGGTGCGGGTGGGGCAGCCGTCGGTGAAGATCTCGGGGTTGCGGCCGCGCAGATCGGCAAGACTGACGCTCATGTGAGTACCTAACCAGAAAGTGGGTACCTGCATTCCGGAATGCGGGCGGGCGGCCGCCGTTGCACGAGGCGTACCGATCGAAAGGACACTCCCATGACTCTCCTCGTCACCGCCGCCTCCGGACACCTCGGCCGTCTCGTCGTCGACGCTCTCCTCGAGCGCGGCGTCGCGGCATCCGACATCGTCGCCGGCGTCCGCACGCCCGCGAAGGTGGACGACCTCGCCGCGCGCGGGGTCGGCGTCGTCGAGCTCGACTACTCCCGCCCCGGGACCCTCGCCGCAGCCTTCGCGGGCGTCGACCGCGTGCTGCTGATCTCCGGGACCGACGCCGACCGCGTGACCGGGCACCGCAATGTCATCGACGCGGCGCGCGCGGCCGGCGTGGAGCGCCTCGTCTACACCAGCGCCCCGCGCGTCGACCAGGTCGACTACGCGCTCGGCGCCGATCACAAGGCCACCGAGGAGGCGATCGCCGCGTCGGGCCTGTCGGCGACCGTCCTGCGTCACAACTGGTACACCGAGAACTACCTGGATGCCGTGGCCCGCGCGGCCGACACCGGCGAGATCGTCGCGGCCGTCGGGGATGCGCGTGTCGCCAGCGCGAGCCGTCGCGACTATGCGGCGGCGGCGGCGATCGCCCTGACCACCGACGAGCTCGCCGGACGCACCCTCGAGGTCGGCGGAGATGTGGCGTGGACCTACGACGACCTCGCCGCGGCCGCGGGCGAGGTGCTCGGCCGTCCGGTGACGTACACGGCGGTGACGCTCGAGAAGCTGGAGGCCGGCCTGCAGGCGGCGGGCCTGGATGCCGGGACGGCGGCGTTCGTCGCGGGGATCGACGACGCCATCGCGCGCGGTGCGCTCTCGCAGACCGACGGCACGCTGTCGGAGCTGATCGGTCGCCCGACAACCCCGCTGGCCGACGGACTCCGCGAGGGCCTCGCCGCCCGCTGACCCCTCGTCCCTCGCATGAGTCGCCGGGATTCGTCGCTTCTGCGCCTGTGGAGCGACGATCCTCGGCGACTCACGCGTTCTCGAGGGCGGTCAGGCGGCGCTGGCGCATGGCCAGGAAGAGCGGGAACGTGAAGGCGAACGCGGTCACGCCGGAGAGCACGATGTACAGCCACGCGAAGCGCATGCCGAGCCGCCGCGCCTCGACGATCACGAAAACGCTCCCGGCGATCGCCACGACGAGCAGGTCGATCGTGATCGACGACACCGCGGGTCCGCTCGTGACGAGATCCCCGATGAAGTCGCGCATCTGCACGATGGCGAAGGCGTTGAAGGTCCAGGTGCCGACCAGGCCGGCGACGGACAGGACGAGGAACGCGACCGCGGTCGGCGACCAGTGGCGTCGGATTTCGCTCATGCCGCGATCCTGCCCCAGCGCCGGTGTCGGCGGAGGGGGCTAGCGTCGAGGCATGGATGCCGACACCGCACGGCGCGTGCTGGAGGAACGGGAGCGGGAGATCGCTCACCGCCTCTCCCGCCTGCACGACGACGAGGAGAGTCTTCGTCACGACCGCGCCGACGCAACAGCCGACGACGAGCACGACCCCGAGGGATCGACGCTGTCGGGGGAGTGGGCCCAGGTCGACGCGCTGCGTCGCGGAGCCGAGGCCGAACGCGCCGAGATCCGCGCTGCGCGCGAGCGCGTGGCATCCGGGACCTTCGGGGTATGCGAGCGGTGCGGCCGGCCCATCGCGGACGCCCGCCTGGAGGCGCGGCCGTTCGCGCGGCGGTGCATCGACTGCGCGCGGTAGTCGCGCGGCGCGACGGGCGGACGGGGGCGCCTAGGCTCGACGTGTGGAACCCCTGCTGATCGTGCTGCTGTTCGCCAACGCCGTCTTCAACGCCGTCGTCTGGCCGCGCTTCTACCCGCGCATCGCGAAGGACCCCCGGGCGCGGGATGCCGCGGGCAAGCCGACGGCGTTCCTCATCGTGCACACCGTGCTCATCGCGGTCGCCCTCGTGCTCGCCCTCGCGTCCGTGCTCGCCGCCATCGCCGCGATCGTGAGCTGACCGGGCCCCGGTCGAGGCCTTTCGGTAGACTGGTCGCGCGGGTTCGCCCGCCGCACCTCGTGCATCTACCTACCGGACCGGCAAGGCGGCACTGCCCCACGCCCCGGAGATCCTCATGCACCACCCCGCCCCCGTCGTCGACCGACCGTTGATCCACCACACCGGATTCTGGTACTTTCCGGTCGCGTTCGTCGCTCGTCTGCCGTTCGCGATGATGACCGTCGGCGTTCTCGCCATCGTCGTCGCCCTGCGCGGCTCCGTGGCGCTCGGCGGGCTCACCTCCGCCGCCGTCGGCCTCGGCGTCGTCGTCGCGGGCCCCGTGCTCGGCGACCTCGCCGACCGTCACGGCCAGCGGCGCGTGCTCGTCCCGGTGGGGGTGGCCAACGGCATCCTGCTCGCGCTCTTCCCGCTCGTGGTGGCATCGGCCCCCGGTGAGGCGCTGCTGCTCATCGTCGCGACGGCGATCGGTCTCACCGGCCCGCAGACCGCCGCGATGTCGCGGAGCCGCGTGATGGCCCTCATCGGCGACCGGGTGCGCCCCGAGCGCCGTGAGCGCACCTTCTCGCGTGCGATGGCGTACGAGTCGGCCGCAGACGAGACCGCCTTCGTCATCGGCCCCTTCGTCGTCGGCGTCCTCGCCGCGCTCGTCGCCCCCTGGGCGCCCATCATCGGCGCCGCGGTGCTGAGCTTCGTCTTCGTCACCGCGTTCGCGCTGCACCCGACCGGACGGGCCGTACCCGAACGGTCGGAGCGCGAGGAGATGGCGCCCTTCCGTGACGTGCTGCACCCCCGCATGCTCGTGCTGATCGCGGCCGTCTTCGGCGTCGGACTGTTCTTCGGTTCGACGCTGACCTCGCTGACCGCGTTCATGGAGGCCCAGGGCGCACCCGAGGCGGGGGCGCTGCTCTACGGCGTGATGGGCGTCGGCTCGGCCGTCCTGGCCCTGGCCGTCGCGGCCCTGCCCGCGCGCTTCGCGCTGCGCTGGCGCCTGGTGCTGTTCGCGGCTATCCTCACCGCGTCCGCGGGGGCGTACACGGTCGGCGGATCCGTGATCACCGTCACGATCGTGCTGTGCCTCATGGGCATCGGCGTCGGGCCCTCGCTCGTGACGCTGTTCAGCCTCGCCGGTCACCGCGCCCCGCGCGGACGAACCGCCTCGACCATGACCCTGCTCGCCTCCGCGCTGACCCTCGCCCAAGCGGTGTCGTCGGCGGTGACCGGCGCGATCGCCGAGGATGTCTCGGTGGCCACGGCGATGCTTCTTCCCGCGGGCGCGGCGCTGCTCGTGCTCGCCATGGCGGCGGTCAATGCGTCGTCTGCGCCGCGGTGGGACGCCGCCCCGCTCACCGTGTGAGCCCGCGTCCGCCCGGACCTCACGCCGGGAGCGGGTAGCGACGGCGCAGGATCAGCCTCTGCGCGAGCGTCCACACGGTGGTCACCGCGAGATAGAGGCCGGCGGCCAGAGGCACGAACACCGCCACGACGGCCGTGGTGAACTGCAGCGCGCCGACCATCGCGCCCGTCCAGGCCGGCGCGGAGGGGTCGACCGCAGACCGGAGCAGGCGTCGGGTGAGCTCGGCGACCCCGGCGATCACGACGACGATCCCGCCGATCACGGCGGCGGTGGCGGCATCCACCGTTCCCGTCGAGAGGGCGGAGACCAGGCTGCGTCCGAGGGGGACACCCCAGAGGTCGTGCGCGAGGAGGAGGTTCGCGTGTCCGCCGACGACGGGATGCAAGAACACCGCGTACAGCAGCCCCACCACCGGAGCCTGCGCGAGCAGGGGCAGGCAGCCGCCGAAGGGGGAGGCGCCTTCGTCGCGGTAGAGCTGCATCGTCTCGCTCTGCAGACGTTCCGGGTTCTTCCGCCACCGCTCCTGCAGGGCGCGCAGCTGCGGGGCGAGGCGCGCGCGTGTCTGCTCGGCACGCGCCTGCGACACGCCCACGGGGATGAGGAGCATCCGCACGATCACGGTCACGGCGACGACCGCGAGGGCGGCGGCGGCGCCCGGCACGAGCGGGTCGAAGACGGCGGCGAGCGCGAGCAGAGCGCGGGTGGTCATGTCGAGGAGGAAAGCGAGGGGAGGAAGGGCGAAGAGGTCCACGGGGCGTCCAATCGGTGCGTCGATCACGGCGGGGATCGGTCGCGGGGCGCGGTCGACGGCAGGAGCCGGGCGGGCGCGGGCGACCGGCGTCGCAGTTCGCAGAGAACGCCGGAGAATGCCGCGGGACGCGGCAAGGCGGTCGGGATCAGGCGACGCGGATCGTGCGGCCCGGCGCGCGCGGGCGCGGGTGGCCGGCGGCATCGGGATCGCTCTGGGCGATCGGTGCCGAGGGATCGGCGGGCCGGGGACTCGGCGGCGCCGTGGCGGCCAGGAGCGCCGGGAGGACGACGAGCACGATCACGGCGGTGACGACGACCGCCGCGGCCAGGACGACCGCCAGCAGCGGTGTCCCCCCTCCGGGTGTCACGGCCAGCTCGGCGGAGGCGAGCACGAGGTTGAGCACGGCGATCATCGATGCGATCACACGCTCACCCCCGGGAGTCTCGTGGTCCCACGGTAGCAGCGGGCCGCTCGCTACGCTGTCGCCATGACCACCCTCGTCCTCACCATCGTCGGCGACGATCGCGCCGGGCTCGTGTCCTCCGTCGCCGACATCGTCAACGCCCACGGCGGCAACTGGGAGAACAGCGAGCTCGCCGAGCTGGCGGGAGCTTTCGCCGGCATCGTCGAGGTCTCGATCGCCGCCGACGGCGCCGCCGCCCTGCGCGCCGCACTCGAGGGGCTGGCCGGAACGCTCGCCGTCACGGTGCACGCCGGAGCTGCTGCCGCCGCCGCTGCCGCTGCCGCGCGCACGGTGACGTTCGACGTGGTCGGAAACGACCGCCCCGGTATCGTGCGCGAGCTGTCGACCGCACTCAGCGCGCAGGGCGCGAGTATCGAACGCATGTCGACGCAGACGACGGATGCCGCGATGGCCGGCGGACGACTGTTCGAGGCCTCGATCACGGCGACGCTCGCTGCGACCGTCGTCGTCGACGACCTGGTGGCGGAGTTGGAGAGGTTGGCGACGGAGATCCAGGTCGACGTCACCCTGTCCGACGAAGCCTGACCTCTCGGTCCGGCATCCCGGTGGCGCGTGCGTTCCGGACGTCGGCTGCCAGGACCGGGGCGCCGACGCGAAGCGACCGGGTGGGGCTCAGAGCGGTCGCGTCGCGGTCCGTCGTCCCCGTCCGATGAGGCGCGCGATCCCGCGCCACCCGAGCAGGAACAGCGCGAGCGTGACGGCCGCGACGATGACGAACGCCACCGCGACGCCCTGACCGCTGACGGCACGCAGCACCATGCCGAGGATCACCGTGACGGCCCAGACGGGCAGCCCCGTGCGGACGAGCGCGACCGGGCCGCGCCACGCCCGTGACACCAGCCAGCCGACGAGGAGGGCGACGAGGAAGGGCCAGGCCGTCGTCGCGAGCCCCGAACCGAACGGCCCGAGCACGTCGCCGTCATGGGTCGCCCGCCCGATGGCGGCGAAGACGGTCACGAGGACGGCGTCCACGAGGAGAGCGAGGGCGGCGGGGGAGCGGCGGGTCGATGGCACGCCTCCATTCTCGCCGTCTCGCGGGCCCGCCTATCGCCGACGTATCGACTCCCGCAGACGCCGGGGCAACACGCCGCGCGATGGGCTGGTGATTCGTCGACCCGGAGGTTCTCATGACAGATAGCCGCGCACCGCTGCTCACCCCCGCCCGCGTGCTGGGCGCCACGGGGGTCTTGGCCGTGACGGCCGCGCTCACGCTCGCGCCGCGCTCGATCGCGTGGCCGGCGCGCTCCCTCGCCCTCGATGTGCTCGATCGGCTCCCGCCGGTGTGGACCGAGGTGCTGTTCGGCTGGGGTGTCGATGTGGCCGTGAACATCGGATTCTTCATCCCCCTCGGTGCGGCGGTCGCGCTGCTGCTCCCGCTGCGGTGGGCGCCGGCATCCGTGGTCCTGGGGGCGGCGGTGTCGGCCACGATCGAGATCGCGCAGACCGTCATCCCCGGGCGTGTGCCGGACCCGAGCGATGTCGTGGCCAACACCGCCGGAGCACTGATCGGAACGGTCGTGGTCGTCGGGGGCAGGCTGCTCGCACGTCGATGACGCGCGCGCCGCTCGCGCCGCGATCAGCGCGGCAGACGAAGCCGCGCGTAAAGGCCCCCGCCCTCGCGCGGCCAGAGTTCGAGCACTCCGTCATGCGCGCGCGCGACCGAGGCGACGATCGCGAGGCCCAGCCCCGTCCCGTCCCCACGCCCGCGCGTCCGGCCGGCGCCGCGCACGAACGGCTCCGGGAGCGTGGCGACGAGGGCGTCCGTGAGCGGAGCCCCGGTGTTGGCGACGTCCACGAACACCTCGGCGGCATCGCTGTGCACGCCCACGCGCACCCAGCCGCCCGGGACGTTGTGCACGACGGCGTTGCGCACGAGGTTGGTCACCGCTTGGGCGAGGAGCGTCTCGTCGCCATGGGCCGTCACCTCCGAGGCGGTCTGCGCCGTCAGCGCGACACCGGCGTCGTGAGCGCTTGACTGCGCCTCGACGACGGCCGCCCGGACGACGGAGCCGACATCGACGGAGCCGCGCGGCAGAGGCGTCGTGCTGCCGGCGCGCGACAGCAGGAGCAGCGCTTCGGTGAGTCGGATCGCACGTTCGTTGGTGGTGTCGAGCCGGTCGAGGAGCGTGTCGATGTCGACCCCGGCCGGATCGGCACGCGCCACCTCCAGCATGGTGCGCATCGTCGCGTGCGGCGTGCGCAGCTCGTGCGACGCGTTCGCGGCGAACCGCTTCTGCTCGCGGAGGGTCTCGCCGACACGTTCGAGCATCGCGTCGAAGGTGTCGGCCAGATCGGTGAGCTCGTCGCGTCGGCCGGGCTGGGCGACGCGCCGTTCCAGATCGCCGCCCTGCACGGCGCGGGCGGTGTCGGTGATGCGGGTGAGAGGCCGCAGCATGATGCCCGACACGACCCACCCGCCGCCGAGGCCGACGACCGCGAGGCCCGCCACCGTGTACCAGGCGTATCGCACGAACGCCTCCGTCAAGTCTCCGCGCGCGGGGGTGAACGCGCCGCTGTCGGAGAAGAGGTTCCCCTCCGGCAGGAAGCGCAGCACGAGGAACCCGAGCGCGAAGACGGCGACACCGACGATCACGACGAACGCGGCGTAGCTCAACGTGAGCTTGACGCGCACCGACAGGCCGGGTGCGCGCTCATCCATCGAGCGGACCCATGCGGTAGCCGACGCCCGGAACCGTCTGGATGAGCCAGGGCTCGCCGAGGCGCTTGCGGAGCGTGGAGATGGTGATGCGCACGGCGTTCGTGAACGGGTCGGCGTTCTCGTCCCACGCGCGCTCCAGCAGCGCCTCGGCGCTGACGACCCCGCCCCTCGCGGTCATCAGCACCTCCAGCACCGCGAACTGCTTCCGCGTCAGCGAGACGTATCGACCGTCGCGGTAGACCTCGCGGCGGAACGGGTCGAGGCGGATGCCGTCCTGGTCGAGCACCGGTGGGGCGGAGGCCGCAGGGCGCCGGGCGAGAGCCCGGAGGCGCAGGACGAGCTCGCGCAGCACGAAGGGTTTGGTCAGGTAGTCGTCGGCGCCGCTCTCGAACCCCGACGCCTTGTCGTCGAGGCGGTCGGCCGCGGTCAGCATCAGGACGCGGGGCGCGGTTGCACGGGCAGCCAGGTCCCGCGCGATCTCGTCGCCGTTCGGGCCCGGGATGTCGCGGTCGAGCACCACGACGTCGTACGCGGTGTAGCCGAGCAGTTCGAGAGCGGTGTCGCCGTCGCCGGCGATATCGGCGGCGATCGCCTCGAGCCGGAGGCCGTCACGGATCGCCTCGGCGAGGAAGGGTTCGTCCTCGACGATCAGCACGCGCATCCCGTCATCGTAGGCGGGCGGGGATATCGCCGACGTATGCGTCGGTAGCGTGGACGCATGCCGACGCGACTTCTGCTCCTCGCCGACACGCACGTGCCGAAGAGGGCCCGAGCTCTCCCCACGGCGGTGCGGCGGATGGCATCCCGGGCCGATCTCATCGTGCACGCCGGCGACTGGGTCGAGGAGAGCGTGCTCGACGATCTGTCGGCGATCGGACCCGTGCTGGGGGTCTGGGGCAACAACGACGGGGACGGCCTGCGGACGCGTCTGCCCGAGGTGGCCCGTGCCGAGATCGACGGGGTGCGCCTCGCCGTGGTGCACGAGACGGGCGCCGCCGCGGGGCGGGAGAAGCGCATGGATGCCGCCTACCCCGACACGGACGTGCTCGTGTTCGGGCACAGCCATATCCCGTGGGACTCGCTGACCCCCGCGGGACTGCGGCTGCTCAACCCCGGCTCGCCCACCGATCGGCGCCGCCAACCGGCGTGCACGGTCATGACGGCGACGCTGTCGGACGGCGCCGTCCGCGACGTGCTCCTGCACGAGGTCTCGCGCGACTGATCGTGACCGGTCCGGACGGGACTATCGCCGTCGTATGCCCGGCGGCATACGCTCCGGCAACGGTCGTCGCGATCGACTGGTGGCATGCGTTCGTCCCGGTCTCCACGCCCCGTCCGTCGTCGCCTCCTCGTGCTGCTCGTCGGCGCCGGCGGGGCGATCGTCGTGCTCATCGTCGCCCTCGTCGTCCTGTCGACGGTGACCGCGTCGTCGTTCGTCGCGGGGATCAGCGCTGCGGTTCCGTTCCCGCCGACCGAGGCCGACGGCATGATCCCGGATGCCGAGCCGTTGACGCCGGCCGATGACGGGCATCCGGCACTGGGACGCCTCGACGCCGAGCTGCTCGAGGCGTTGCGGGCCGCGGCGGAGGTGGCCGACGACGACGGCATCTCGTTCGACATCACCAGCGGATGGCGAAGTGAGGCCTATCAGCGCTGGCTCCTGCAAGAGGCGATCCGCACCTACGGCAGCGAGGAGGTGGCTCGCGAATTCGTCGCGACTCCCGAGCAGTCCAGCCACGTGACCGGGCACGCCGTCGACATCGGATCGCTGGACGCCCAGCTGTGGATCATCGAGCACGGCCGCGAATGGGGCCTCTGCCAGACCTATGCGAACGAGAGGTGGCATTTCGAACGGGCGACGACGGACGGCGGCGAGTGTCCTCCGCCGCTCGCGGATGCGCGCGGGTGACGGCGCCCGCCCGAAGGTGCACCCGCGTGCGTGAAGGGGTGGCGTTCTCACCGCCCTCGATCACCGCGCGCTCGAACAAGCCCGGCCGCGGAGAACGACGGCGCCGCGCCCCGGAGGGCACGGCGCCGTCGTTCGACGGGGATCACTCCGCGTTGAGGTGGCGCGCCGCCGAGGTCATCGGGCACTCGAACGGGTCGCGGGCAGCGAGGCCCACCCGGTTGAGGTACCGGATGACGATCCCGTAGGACTGGAACAGCGTCGTCTCGACGTAGGGCACGTCCAGCGTCGCGCAGTGCTCGCGCACGATGACGCGGGCGCGGCTGAGGTGCGGGCGCGGCATGTTCGGGAACAGGTGGTGCTCGATCTGGTAATTGAGCCCGCCCATGAGCCACGTGGCCCACCAGCCGCCCGAGACATTGCGCGAGGTGCGCACCTGCTTGCTGAAGAAGTCGAGCTTCGCGCCGGGCTCGATGACCGGCATCCCCTTGTGGTTGGGCGCGAAGGACGCGCCCATGTAGATGCCGAACACGGCGACCGAGACGCCGAAGAACGCGAATGCGAGGCCCACCGGCAGGAAGACGAAGATCGGGGCGATGAAGATCGTGTGGCGCAGGGCGAGCAGGCCGAGCTCCTTCCAACGGTCCTTGTTCTCGCCGCGCGAGAGCAGGTGACGGAGCGCCAGGACGTAGAGGTTGATGCCCTCGAAGGCCAGCAGCGGGAAGAAGAGATAGCCCTGGCGCTGCGTGATCCAGCGCTGCACGCCGCGCGCCTTGGCGGCGTCGACGTCGAGGAACGAGATCGTGTCGATCTCGATGTCGGGGTCTTTGCCGACGCGGTTCGGGTTGGCGTGATGCCGGGTGTGCTTCGATGCCCACCACGAGCGGCTCATGCCGACGATGCCGTTGCCGATGAAGAGGCCGAGGCGGTCGTTGGCGGGGCCGGAGGCGAAGATCTGCCGGTGGGCCGCCTCGTGCGCGAGGAAGGCGACCTGCGTGAACAGGATGCCGAGGACCGCGGCGATGATCAGTTGGAACCAGCTGTCGCCGAGAAGGATGAAGCCGGTGATGCACCCGGCGAACCCGAGCACGATCGCCACGGCGACACCCGCGTAGAACCGCGGGGTGCGTACGAGCAGCCCGCTCTCGCGGACCACCTGCGACAGCTCCGTGTAGGCCTTGGTGATCGGGGGGAATTCCTTGGTTCCGGAATAGGTCTGACGTACGGGGCCGAGGCGGGACTCGGCGACGGGGGTAGCGATCTGCTGCTCCTCGGGTGTGCGTTCTACGGAGGTCGGGCCGACGGCTTCCCGACCCGAGGTTCACATTACGGGTCGCCGTATAAAGGCCCCGGAATACATCCACATGTGCAGGAGCCTCACGGGAAACGGAAACATCCGCGCGTGCGAGCGCCCCCGCGACGGCCGGGCCGCCGCCGCCCGGAAACGACGAAAGCCGGGGCGTCGCGTCGGCGACGCGCCCGGCTCTCGTGCAGAGGAGCGGAGCTCAGAGGGGGCGGATGTTCGCCGCCTGCATGCCCTTGGGGCCCTGCTCAGCGTCGAACTCGACCTTCTGGGCCTCGGTGAGCTCCTTGAAGCCGTTGCCCTGGATCGCGCTGAAGTGCGCGAACAGGTCGGCCGAGCCGTCATCGGGAGCGATGAAGCCGTAGCCCTTTTCGGAGTTGAACCATTTCACGGTGCCAGTGGCCATCGTGTTCTTCCTTTATTCATGTTGGGCCGCAGATGCGACCGTGGGTGCCGCTCCGACGCGTGCGGAGCGGACGGGGACGCCGCGGCACCGAATCGGTGACACGGACGCGGTGCCCGTCGACCGCGGCCTGAGCCGCGACGACGGACGCGTGGACGCCGAGGTTCTCGCCGAGCGGACCTTGGGCTTCGTAGCCCGAGGTGGCCGCGCCGACGAAACCGGCGTAGTCGGATCCGGCCGTCGCGACGTAGACGTCGAGATCGGCCTGGCGCCACGACAGTGGCGAAGGGTGAAGCAAAGACACAAGAACTTTCCGCGAGTGCGACGCGAGGACCGAGGCCGTCGAGCGAGGCACGCGATGGGTGAGGGAGGGAATGCTGTCGGAAACGGCTCGGCGCCGTGCGCCCGGCATCTCAGCGATGAGGCGGGCGTCGATGAAGCAAGTCCCAGAACGAATACCTCCAGGCTAGCACGGATGCCCGAACGCCGCCCGGGAACTTTCGACGGCCGGCGCGGTGCGCTGGACTGGGCGCATGGCATCCACCGATCCGGCCGCGTCCGACGACGAGCGCTGGCTGGTCATCGACGGCAGGCGGTGGCGTCGGACGGACCCGTCGCTTCCGGAGGATCTCGCCACGGCCCTGCGCTCCCACCTGGGGAGGGCGCGTGCGGCGGTGCGCGTGGCGAAACGCGACGGGGATGACGACGCCACGGCCGACGCCCGGTCTCGCGTGGGGCTGGCCAAGGCCGGGTTGGGCGAACGAGGGCCGAAGTGGTGGGACGACGAGGTCGCGGCGCGGCTGTCGCGGGCGCGCGAGGCGCTGGCCGAGCTCGACCGCCTCGCCCCTCCGAGAGCAGACGGTGCGCCCGCCGTCAACACGTAGCGCGTCGAGGATCGAACCGCTGGGCTGGGACCTCCACGATCGAGGGAGAGTCATGTCATCCACTGTTTCCGAGCTGGAGAAGCTCAACGAACTGCTGAAGAAGTTCCGCTTCGCCATGGTCACCACGCGGGCCGAGAACGGCGACCTGCACGCTCACCCCCTCACCGTGCAGGAGACCGAGTCCGACGGAGATCTCTGGTTCATCGTCGGGACGCACGCCTCCGCCGTCGAGCACGTGCGTCGGGACCCGAAGGTGGGGTTGTCGTTCAGCACCGACGGCACGTGGCTGTCGCTCGCGGGGGAGGCCGAGGTCGTCGACGACCTCGCCAAGCTCAAGGAGCTGTGGTCGACGAGCGTCGAGGCGTGGTTCCCGGACGGCCCCGAGGCGCCGGGCGTGACGCTGCTGAAGGTCTCGACCTTGACGGGGGAGTACTGGGGCAGCGCGGGTGGGCGCATCGCGACGGCGATCGCGCTCGTGACGTCGAAGGTGACGGGTGATCGCCCGCGCGGCGGCGAGAACGAGACGTTCGACCTGACCGACTGACGACCCGACCGGGGCGGTGCCGATCCACCGGCACCGCCCCGACCCGCGGGTGCGGGGAGAGGCGGCCTCAGCCGCCGGAGGGGTTGTCGACGGGGGTGTCGTCGTCGTCGGTCGTGGGAACCGACGGTGCGTCGGCGGTCTCGAGCTCGTCGGGCTCGTCAGCGGTGTCGGGGGTGCGTTCGGCGAAGGTGTCCATGACGGCACCCGACCACTCGTCCGATCCAGGCGCACGGGCCTTGCGCGCAACGGTTCGTCGTGAGAGCGCAAGCCCCCGAGTCGGGCCCCGGCGCTTTGCGACGATGACGGCATGTCACGACCCGAAGTGCGCTCCAAGCCCTGCGCGTATTGCGGCCGCCCGTTCAGCGACCGCAAGCGCTGGAGCGGACGCGATCAGTGGGACCAGGTGTTGTACTGCTCGCGCGGATGCCGGTCGAAGGCCGCAGCTCAGAGGCGCAGCGCATGAAGGCCGCGCTGATCCTGGCGACCCAGCAGTTCGCCGAGCACCCCGCGTACGTCGACGACGAGGTCGAGGAGTTCTTCTTCATCGAGTCGGCACCGCGGTTCGCGAAGCTGCCGTACCACCGGCACAAGATCGTGCTGCTCGTGTCGGCCATGCGGCACACGGCGGCGCGGCTGGAGGCCGAGGGCCGGACCGTGCGGCGCATCACCCTCGACGACGACCTGACGTTCAAGGCGGGCCTCGAACGCCTGCTGAAGAAGCACCACGTGTCGCGGTTGACCTGGATGAGCGACCCGAACCGTCCCGTCGACGAGCGCATCGCGCGGATCTGCGCCGACCACGACGTCGACACGGACGTGCTCTCGGACGGGCTCTTCCTCACGCCCGAGGAGGACGTGGACGGCTGGTTCGCGGAACACCCCACGCCGCTCATGGAGGACTTCTACCACTGGCAGCGCCGGCGCACCGGCATCCTTATGGACGGCGGCAAGCCCGCGGGGCGTCGCTGGAACTTCGATGCCGACAACCGTAAGGCCCTGCCGAAGAAGGGCGTCGAGATCCCGCCCCTGCCGCAGCTCGCGCACGACGAGATCACGCGCGGGGTGATCGCGGAGGTCGATGAGCTGTTCCCCGAGCACCCGGGCGCGGCGGAGGAGTTCTGGCTCCCGGTGACCCCCGAGGACTCCCGCGACTGGCTCGACGTCTTCGTCGCGGAGCGCTTGCACGACTTCGGCCGCTACGAGGACGCGATGAAGGCCGACGAGCCGTTCCTCTTCCACGCGATCATCTCGCCGATGCTCAACATCGGGCTCCTGACCGTCGAGGAGGTGGTCGCCGCAGCCACCCGCACGGACGCCCCGCTGGCATCCGTCGAGGGGTTCGTCCGCCAGGTGATCGGATGGCGCGAGTACATGCGCGGCATGTACCGGGCACACCCGAAGCTCGAGCACGTAAACGCGCTGCACCTCGAGCAGCGGATCCAGAAGTACTGGTATTCGGGGGAGCGGATGCCGAAGGACCTGCCGATCCCGGTGCGCACGGTGCTGGAGCGCGTGCACCGGTGGGGGTACGCGCACCACATCGAGCGGCTGATGGTGCTCGGCAACTGGTTCCTCCTGCAGGGCTACGCGCCGCGGCAGGTGAACGCGTGGTTCCTCGCGCTGTTCGTCGACGCGTACGACTGGGTGATGGTGCCCAACGTCATGGGCATGAGCCAGTTCGCCGACGGCGGGTTCGTTGCCACCAAGCCCTACGTCTCGGGCGGGGCGTATCTGCAGAAGATGGGCTCGTGGTGGCCGTCGGCGCAGGATGCCAAGGACTCGGCGTTCACCGAGGCGTACTGGGAGTTCCTCGAGCGGCACGAAGACGTGCTGGCGGGCAACCACCGGCTGGGGCTCGCGCTGGCGCAGATGAGGAAGCGGCGCGACGCGAAGGAGTAGCGATGGGTGCCGGTCCTCGACGGTCTCGCGGAGCGGAGGTGCCTGAGCCTGTCGACGTCACCGGGTGCCGTGTGGGCCCGGTCCCTTCGACAGGCTCAGGGGCCTCTGCGGCGGCCCGGGTCCTTCGGCGGGCTCAGGACCGGGGTGGTCGCTGAGCCCGCCGTCGCGACCGCGCGGTCAGCTCTTGAGCTTGTTCAGCGACGAGCCCTTGTGCGCCGCGGTCGAGCCCGACTTCTCCGACTTCACGATGTAGGCCGGGTCGTCCTCGGACGCCGTGAACTTCTGGCCGTCGTGCTGGAAGTCCTTCGTCTTCTTCTCCACGACCTCGCCCTGGGTCTTGCCCTGCGGGGTGTCCCAGCTGACGCGATCGCCCTTCGACAGATCCTTCGACATGTCATGTCCCTTCGGTTCGTGTGGGGCCATGGTTTCGAGGCCGCGGGGACGTCCGCGGGGGATTGACAGCCCCCGGACAGTAAGTGCTTCGCGCGCGAAGCGCAACACCCCCTCGATGTCGGAGGGGGTGCGTAGCGTCGTCGTGGGCCCTTCGTTTCGCGGCCCACGACGTGAGGAGAGCCATGACCGAGCCGACCACCACGAACGGCGGCGCACCCGTCGCCAGTGACGAGCATTCGCAGAGCGTCGGAGCCGACGGCTCGATCGCGCTGACCGACCACTACCTGATCGAGAAGCTCGCGCAGTTCAATCGCGAGCGCGTCCCCGAGCGCGTCGTGCACGCGAAGGGCGGCGGAGCGTTCGGCACCTTCCGCACGACCGGCGACGTCTCGGCCTACACCCGGGCCGCGTTGTTCCAGCCCGGCGTCGAGACCGAGATGCTGGCGCGCTTCTCGTCGGTCGCCGGCGAGCAGGGCAGCCCCGACACGTGGCGCGACCCCCGCGGGTTCTCGCTGAAGTTCTATACGACCGAGGGCAATTACGACCTCGTCGGCAACAACACCCCCGTCTTCTTCGTCAAGGACGGCATCAAGTTCCCCGACTTCATCCGGTCGCAGAAGCGCCTCCCCGGCAGCCACCTGCGCGACAACACCATGCAGTGGGATTTCTGGACGCTCTCACCCGAGAGCGCCCACCAGGTCACGTGGCTCATGGGCGACCGCGGCATCCCGGCGTCCTGGCGGCACATGAACGGCTACGGCTCGCACACCTACCAGTGGATCAATGCCGACGGCGAACGGTTCTGGGTCAAGTACCACTTCCACACCGACCTCGGCCACAAGACGCTCACGCAAGACGAGGCGGATCAGATCGCGGGCCAGGACGCCGACTTCCACATCCGCGACCTGTACGCGGCGATCGAGCGGGGCGAGTTCCCCACGTGGACGCTGAAGGTGCAGATCATGCCCTACGAGGATGCCAAGACCTACCGCTTCAACCCGTTCGACCTGACCAAGGTGTGGCCGCACAGCGACTACCCCGAGATCGAGGTCGGCACGATGGAGCTGAACCGCAACCCGGGTAACTACTTCGCCGAGATCGAGCAGGCGGCCTTCGAGCCGTCGAACTTCGTGCCCGGCATCGACGGCAGCCCCGACAAAATGCTGCAGGCGCGCATCTTCAGCTACGCCGACGCGCACCGCTACCGCGTCGGCACCAACTACCAGCAGCTGCCGGTGAACCGTCCGCACGCCGAGGTGCACTCGTACTCGAAGGAGGGCGCGATGCGCTACGAGTACAACCCGCCCGAGGTGCCCGTCTACGCGCCGAACTCGGTGGGCGGACCCGCGGCCGACCCGCGACGCGCCGGCGACGGCGGCTGGCACAGCGACGGCGAACTCGTGCGGTCGGCGGCGACGCTGCACCCCGAGGACGACGACTGGGGTCAGGCGGGTGCCCTCGTGCGCGAGGTCATGTCGGCCGAGGAGCGCGACCGTCTCGTCGAGACGATCGTCGGGCACGTCGGGGGAGTGACCCGGAAGGACGTCCGCGATCGTGCCGTGCAGTACTGGAAGAACGTGGATGCCGAGACCGGATCGCGCGTCGAGGCGGGCCTCCCGCCGCTCGAGGACTCGACCGCTCCCGGCGAGCAGCTGAGCGAGCCGAACCCCGACGGCGACCTCGTGGGAACGGACGTCGCCGGCACCATCTGAGTCGGCCATCTGAGTCGGCACCGTCGACGGCGAACGCGCCGGTCCCCTCGGGGGCCGGCGCGTTCGCGTCCGTGCGGTCCCGCCGGGGCGGGGCGTCAGAGAGCGGCGCGATCCGTGCGCGTGAGGCGCCAGCGGGAGGCCAGCACTCCGGCGATCAGCGCTCCCGCGCCCCCCGCGATCATGTCGCCGATGGTGTCGTCGTACGTGACGAAGATGGCGTCGGTGATGAAGCGGTAGCCGAACCACTCGACCATCTCCCACACGGCGCTGAGCGCGAGCCCCGCCGTCGTGGCGACGAGGATCGGCGTTCGGCGCCGGCCGGTCGGCTCGATCACCCGAGCGTCGTCGAGGAGCACGAGCGCGACGGCGGCCAACACTCCCGTGCATACGGCGTGGACGATCAGATCCCACCCCGTCCACGCGCGGTACAGGTCGAGGACGTTGCTGCCGGCCGCGATGAACACGGTGACGCACGTGACGAGGTCGAGTCCGGAGCGCAGGCCGATCATGCGCGAGAGCATCACCGCGGGCAGTGACATCGACAGCACGGCGAAGTCCGTGAACGGCAGGGCGAACAGCGAGACGATCACGATCACGATCGCGGCCGCGCGCACCGCGTCGGCGAGCCAGTCGGTGACGCTGCGCGGCGGGCGCTTGAGGTTGGCGTACATCGCCGAGAGCAACGGCATCCGCTGCTTTTCGGACGGCGCGCGGTGAGCGGTCACCGTGGGCTCCCGACGGGGATGCGTACCACGGCCTGCACGGGGAGGTGGTCGCTCGGCCACTGCGTCCCGGTGGGGCGGGGGTCGATGCCCACGGCGCGCACCCCGACCTCGGGGGTGGCCAGCAGCGCGTCGATGCGCCGAGCGCCGACCCGCGGGGTCGCGTAGTTGTTGAATGTGCCCCACTCGGCCGACCGCCGCGCGTGGGCGTACGACCAGGTGTCGACGAGCAGTGCGTCGGCGAACATACCGGCGAGCTCGCCCGAGCGCACGTGCGCGTTCACGTCGGCGGTGAACAGCAGCGGTCCCGCCTCGGCGGCGACCAGATCGTGCAGCCAGGTGGCCGACCGCCGCCGCGCGCGCCGCGAGAAGGCGTCGAAGTGCGTGTTGACGAAGGTGAAGCCCGCGCCGGTGGCGAGGTCGCGCAGGTGCGCGATCACGGCGATACGCGGGATCGTGTTGCCCCACCCGGTCGATCCGGGCACCTCGGGGGTGTCGGAGAGGGCGACCTGGCGCCAGTCCTCCACCCCGATGCGGTCGCGGTCGTAGAACAGCGGAGTGCCCTCGCCGCCCCGGTCCTTGCCGCGCCCGAGACCGAGGCGCCCGTAGCTCGAGCCCAGGGAGTCCTGCACCCACTGCGCCTGGTCGGGCATCGCCTCCTGCGAGCCGAGGAGGTGCGGACGGTTCGCGCCGAGGAACGTGCGCAACCGCTGCTTGCGCATCGGCCAGCGGTCGGCGGGCGGCCAGGTGATGCGGTCGAAGCGTCGGCGGATGTTGAAGCTCATCACGTGCAGGTCGGGAGCCTCGACGTCGGGAAACAGGATGCCGGCCATCAGCGCGCCCCCTCGCTGAGGGGGCGCACGGCACGCCGGCGGGCCACACGCACCCACCGGGCGACCGGGAAGTCCCGCGGCCAGTGCGCGAACACCGTGCCCGCGCCGCGGCGGAAGCACCGCGCGAACCGCCCCGGCTCGACGGTCCGCGATGACACGCGCATGTGGTGCCCCGGGACGTGGCGGATGCGGTGCCGCTCGCCGAGGTGGTAGGCCAGGTCGAGGTCGTCGTGCAGCTCGGGGTCGAGGTGCACCTCGGCACGCACGTCCTCCCACGCCCGCCGCCGGAACGCCATGTTCGACCCCCACAGGGGCGCGTGACCGAGGGCGGGGACGGCGAAGGCGGTGTAGGTGCCGAGGAAGGCCCGGGCCATCGCCACGCGCCCGGCCGCCGGGCCGTCATGGAACACGGCACCGCCGGTGACGGCATCCACGTCCGTGTCCTTCAGCGCCTCGACCATGCTCGCCACCCAGGTCGCCGCGGGGATGCTGTCGGCGTCGAGCCGGAGGATGAGGTCGCCCCGCGCGGCGTCGTAGCCCGCGGCCGCAGCGGCAGGGATGCCGCGCTCGCCGCAGAAGACCACGCGCGCCCCCGCGCCGCGCGCGACGGCGGCGCTGTCGTCGCGGGAGTCGTTGTCGACGACGACGATCTCGTCGGGGGCGAGGGTCTGCGCGGCGAGCGCTCCCAGGCACCGCCGGAGGTGCGCGGAATCGTCGCGGACGGGGATGACCACGGAGACGGTCACGGTCGACGGCACGGGGCCAAGGGGCACGCTTCCTCCCGGGGACGAGTCCTCCCACGCTAGGCGATCGACGCGGGGCGTTTCCCGGCTTGACGCCGGCGTCGCACGATGACACGCGCACGTGCGGGCTTTCGTAGGGTGGAGGTCATGGCATCCGCATCCACCCTGAACGTGTCGGCGTACCTGTTCACGCCGCTCGACGACCCGGCAGCCCTCCGGGACGCACTGCGCGAGCAGGCCGGGGCGCGGGGGCTGCGCGGGACGATCCTGCTGGCCGAGGAGGGGATCAACCTCTTCCTGGCGGGGTCCGCCGACGAGGTGCGCGGTTTCGTCGACGATCTCCGGACCGATGCGCGTTTCGCGGCCCTGCAGACGAAGGAGAGCTGGTCGGAGGCCGTGCCCTTCGGCGCACTGCGGGTGAAGGTGAAGCGCGAGATCATCCGCATGGATCGCCCCGAGGTGCGTCCGCAGGACGGCCGGGCACCCGCCGTGAGCCCGGAGACCCTGCGCCGGTGGCTCGACCGTGGCAGCGACGACGACGGTCGCGAGGTGGTGCTCGTCGACACGCGCAACGCTTTCGAGGTCGACTACGGCACCTTCGCCGGGGCGCTGGACTGGCGCATCGACCGGTTCACCCAGTTCCCGGCTGCCGCGAGCGCGCACCGCGACGAGCTCGTCGGCAAGACGGTCGTGAGCTTCTGCACCGGCGGCATCCGCTGCGAGAAGGCGGCGCTGTACCTGCGGGACGAGGGCGTCGAGGCGTACCAGCTCGACGGCGGCATCCTCGGGTGGTTCGACGCGCAGGGCGCGGCGCACTGGAGCGGCGACTGCTTCGTGTTCGACGAGCGCGAGGCGCTCGACCCCGCGCTCGCCGCGCGGGTGGGGGCCTGACGTGATCTGGGACCAGCACGCGTGCGCCGAGCTCGTCGAGACCGCCGACCTGACCGAGCTGCACCGCTATCGCGGCGGCGGGGGCGGCCTGGTGTCGCTGAACGTCGGCTTCGCCCCGCACGGCCCCGAGGTCGCGGCATCCGTCCTTCACTCCTTCCGTGCGCAGGTCGAGGCGATCGAGGGGCTCGCGCTGGCGGCATCCGTCGAGGACGTCGACCGCATCGCCGCCGCCGGGGACACCGCGGTGGTGTTCGACCTCGAAGACGTCGCCCCCCTCGGGGGAGACCTCGGCGCGGTGGCCGCTCTCACGGCCCTGGGTGTGCGCACCCTCGGGCCGGTCTACAACCACGCCAACGCCGCCGGCGGCGGGTGCCTCGACGCGATCGACGACGGCCTCACCGCGTGGGGTCGCGATCTCGTCGCCGAGATGAACGTTCGCGGCATGGTGCCCGACGGCTCGCACGTGGGGGCGCGCACCACCTTCGACATGTGCGCGGTGTCGACCCGACCGGTCGTCTTCAGCCACTCCAACCCGCGCGCCGTGTGGGATCACCCGCGCAACATCACCGACGATCAGGCCCGCGCCGTCGCCGACACCGGGGGAGTGGTGGGCGTGACCGGCGTCGGCATCTTCCTCGGGCCCAACACCCCGACGCTCGAGGCGATGGTGCGCCACATCGAGCACGCCGTCGGAGTCGTCGGCATCGCGCACGTGGGCGTGAGCACGGACTTCTCCTTCGACTGGGAGACCTTCCGCGACGTGCTGGCGACGAGCCCCGAGCTCTACGACGCCAGCTACACCGCGTGGGGACCGGTCGAATGGATGCCGCCGGAGACCTTCGTTCAGCTCGGCGGCGCCCTCGCGGCGCGGGGCTGGGCCGACGCCGACATCGCCGCGGTGCTCGGCGGGAACTTCCGCCGCGTCGCCCTCGAGAGCTGGGAGGCTCACGCATGACCGCATTCCCCGACGACGCCGTGCTGCGCCGTGCCCGACCCGGTGACGAGGACGGCATCCTCGCCTGCATCCAGGCCCTCGCCGACTACGAGAAGGAGCCGGATGCCGTCGAGAACACCGCGGCGATGATCACCGCGACGCTGTTCGGCGACGAGCCGCGCGCGTTCGCGATCGTCGTGGCCGGCCCCGACGACGATATTCGCGCGATCGCGATCTGGTTCCTCACCTACTCCACGTGGACGGGCACGCACGGCATCTGGCTCGAGGACCTCTACGTGCACGAACAGTACCGCTCGCACGGGTACGGGGTCGCTCTGCTCTCGGCGCTCGCCGAGGAGTGCGTGCGGCGCGGGTATTCGCGCCTGGAATGGACGGTGCTGGACTGGAACGAGCCGGCCATCGGCTTCTACCGTGCCCTCGGAGCCGAGGCGCTGGAGGAGTGGACGACGCGCCGGGTGACCGGCGAAGCGCTGCAGGCGCTGGCTCAGCGGGGATGACGCAGCGTCCACGTCGAACCGCGCCCCGGCTGACCGGGGCCACGCCGGTTCACCGCCCGAGGTCGGCCCGTACCGCCTCCGCGGCCCGCTGACCCGACACGAGCGCGCCCTGGATCGACGCCGTGTCGCGGTGATCCCCGGCGACGTAACGGCCGTCGCCGAGCCGCACGGGACGCCGCCGTCGCAGCGGTGGATCCTGCACGGGGAGGGCTCGGGCGATGTCGTCGCGACGCAGCAGGCGCCAGGGGCGGGTGTCGGCATCCCAGATCTCGGCGAGCTGGCGACGGATGCCGCTCTCCGACGCGTCCGAGGGCAACACGCACGTCGCCTGGATGAGGTGCTGCCCCCGCGGCGCGTAGGTCGGGGCGGTGTTCGTCATCACCGCGGTGTTCACCACCGGGCCGCGACGACGGCCGTCGACCCGGAGCGCGCCGTCGTCCGTCGGTGCCTCGTCGGCGGCGAACCACCACGTCTGCAGGCCCCGCGGCGCGGCGAGCGACACGTCCAAGGCCGGGTCGAGACCGGTGGCGAGGATCACGGCGCGGGCGGTCACGGCATCCTGACCCTCGATGCCCACATGCCAGCCGTGCGCTCGCCGCCGGGTCGAGACCACGCGGTGCGACAGGCGGATGCCGGCTCCCGCTCGCCGGGCGGCGTCGGCGAGCTGCGCGGGGAGGGCGCCGATGCCCGCGGCGGGAACGCCCGGGCGCCCGAGCGCGAAGCTGCGGATGAGCAGGCGGACGAACGCGTCGGAGGTCTCCTGTCGGTCGTCGGCGAGCACGCCGGCCAGGAAGGGTTCGAGCACGGCCTCCCGCAGGGGTCCGCGCAGGCCCGCCCGGTCCCACGCCTCGGCGAGAGCGCGGTCGTCGCCGGTCTTCGCCGCCCGGGCGGTCAGGACGGTCGGACCCGCCCACCGAGCCAGGGCGAGGACATCCGTCGGCCGCACGAGTCCGCTCGCCAGCGTCTCGGCCAGCGACGACGGATGCCGCAGCGGGTGCGCGAGCCGCGCCACCCGGTCGTCGAGTCGCACGCCGACCGCCACGGGAAAGCGCCGCAGCGCCAGCGCGTCGACGTCGACCCAGCGTCGGATCGCGGGATAGGCCGGGTTCAGCACATGGAAGCCGAGATCGAGGCGGAATCCGTCGACGACGTCGGTGCGCTCCCGCCCTCCCACGGCGTCCCCGGCCTCGAGGACGACGACGTCGCGTCCGGCCTCCGCGAGGCGGGTCGCCGCGCGCAGCCCCGCGAGGCCCGCACCGACCACGATGACGTCGTACTCGCTCATGCCGAGAGCCTACGAAGCGCCGTCGTCCCGGCCGTCGGGCTTGCGCGCGTGGCGCCGGATCCTCGAGTGTCCGGAACACGCCGCATCGCGCGAGGGCGTCCGGCGTGTCCGGGACGCTCGACGGCCTGCAGGTCATCGCGGGGGACGCGAAAGGGCCCGGATGCCGTGGCATCCGGGCCCTCTCGATTCGTTACGCGGAGGCTTCCTCACGCTTGGGCAGCACCCAGCCGGGGCGCACGAAGTGGCACGTGTAGCCGTTCGGGATGCGGATCAGGTAGTCCTGGTGCTCGGGCTCGGCCTCCCAGAAGGGCGCCTCCGGCTCGATCGTGGTGACGACCTTCGCCGGCCAGATCCCCGATGCGTCGACATCGGCGATCGTGTCGCGCGCGACCTTCTCCTGCTCGGACGAGAGCGGGAAGATCGCCGAGCGGTAGCTCGTGCCGATGTCGTTGCCCTGGCGGTTCAGGGTCGACGGGTCGTGGATCTGGAAGAAGAACGCCAGGATGTCGCGGTACGTGGTCTTCGCGGGGTCGAAGACGATCTCGACCGCCTCGGCGTGGCCGGGGTGGTTGCGATAGGTCGCGTGGTCGTTCTGCCCGCCGGTGTAGCCGACGCGCGTGTCGAGAACGCCCGGCTGGCGACGGATGAGGTCTTCGACGCCCCAGAAGCAGCCGCCCGCGAGGACGGCGGTCTCGGTGCCGGGGCGGCGGGTGATCTCGCCGGTGTCGGAAGGTCCGCTGGTCATGCTGGTGCTCCTTTTGCGGTCACGGGTGAAGAGGGTGAAGAGGTTCATGAGGCCCGGCTCTCGCGGAACAGGGGGAGGTAGGCGCCGTAGCCCTGCGCCTCGAGCTCCGCGACGGGGACGAAGCGCAGAGCGGCCGAGTTCATGCAGTATCTCAGGCCGCCGGCCTGGCGCGGGCCGTCGTCGAAGACGTGTCCGAGGTGGCTGTCCGCCCCGGCCGAGCGCACCTCGGTGCGCGTCATCCACAGCGTCCGATCGGTCTTCTCCACGACGGCGACGTCGTCGATGGGCTTGGTGAAGCTCGGCCAGCCCGAGCCGCTCTCGAACTTGTCGGTCGAGGAGAACAGGGGCTGCCCCGACACGACGTCGACGTAGATGCCGTCCTCGTGGTTGTCCCAGTACTCGTTGCGGAACGGCGGTTCGGTCGCGTCGTCCTGCGTGACGGCGAACTGGCGGTCGGTGAGGCGGCTCAGCGCCTCCGACGTCTTCCGGTACTCCGTGCTCACGGTTCGTGTCCCTTCGTCATGGCGACCGGTGTCGGCCGTCACAGAAGAGAACGTCGACCGTGCCGGATTTGGTCCCGCCGGGCTGGGAGCGGCCTGTGAGTTCTGTGACGGACTCCGGATGCCGGGGGCAAGCCCCGCCGTCGACGTCGAGGCCGCCGTTAGCGTGGCTGCATCACGACCCAGGAGGCACCCATGACCCGCACCATCGTCATCACCGGCGCGAGCGACGGCATCGGCGCCGCCTCCGCGAAGCAGCTCGCGCAGCTCGGCGAGGAGGTCGTGGTGGTGGGGCGCAATCCCGACAAGACCGCGCGCGTCGCGCGGACGCTCGGCGTGGACTCGTTCGTCGCCGACTTCAGCGATCTGGCCCAGGTGCGCGAGCTCGCGGCATCCCTCCTCGAGCGGTACCCGCGCATCGACGTGCTCGCCAACAACGCCGGGGGCGTGTTCGGCGAGCGCACGCTCACCACGGACGGATACGAGACGACGTTCCAGGTGAACCACCTCGCGCCGTTCCTGCTGACGAACCTGCTGCTCGAGCGCCTCATCGACTCCGACGCCTCGGTGATCCAGACCTCCAGCGCCGCGGCGAAGCTCTTCCCGCGCTTCGACATCGACGACCTGCAGGGCGCTCGCCGCTACTCCTCCACGAACGCCTACGGCAATGCCAAGCTCGCGAACGTCCTGTTCACCAAGGAGCTGAACCGCCGGTTCGGCGACCAGGGCCTGTCGGCGGTGGCCTTCCACCCCGGGGTGATCGCGTCGAACTTCGGGGCCTCCAGCAATGGCCCGTGGAAGTTCCTGTACGGCGGCCCGTTGGCGCAGCGCCTGATGACCTCGACGTCGGTGGGCGGGGCGCGATTGACCTGGCTCGCACTCGGCAAGCCCGGCGTCGATTGGGAGCCGGGCGGCTTCTACGCGAACAACAAGCCCGCGAAGACCAACAAGCTCGCCGACGACCCCGCCGTCGCGAAGCAGCTGTGGGAGCGCAGCGCGGCGCTCGCGGACCTCGCCGGCTGACGCGAGAACCCGGGCCAGAGTGCCGGGGTGATCGGGAAGCGGAAGCCTGCGTGGGCACCCGCTTGCTACGGTGAGTCGGTCGAGGAGGCGGGAGATGGCCACGGAGAGGAAAGCGGTGGGTCCCTGCGCCATGTGGCCCGAGGACAGCGCCTTCATCAGGGAAGTACTGGATCGCATCGGCGACAAGTGGACCGTCCTGGTGCTCAGCACTCTCGGTGAACGGACGCTGCGCTACTCCGACCTGATGGCGAGCATCCCGGGCGTCTCGCAGCGCATGCTGACGGTCACCCTGAAGGCGCTCGAGCGCGACGGGCTCGTGGAGCGACGGGCGTACGCGGAAGTCCCGCCGAGGGTCGAGTATCGGGTGACCCCTCTGGGCAGGTCTCTGCAGCAAGCCGTCCTGCAACTCTCGCAGTGGGCGGTGGAGAACCACGCGACGGTGGCGGCGAACAGAGCCCTGCGCGAGCGGATCGGTGTGGGCCGAGCCGGCTCTCGCGCCGAGACGTCAGCCTCCGTCGGCTGAGGCGGCGGCGGGGCCACGCCGGTTTCGCACGCGCACCTGCGCCTTCGTCGGGCACGCGGAAGTGCCTTTTGTGAACGATCTTCCACAGTCGGATGATGTTGCTACGCACTACAAGTGAGGTAAGCGACATGACTGATGACAACCCGTCTGAGACGTCCCGACCCGTCGTGATCGAGGTCTGGAGCGACCTGGGGTGCCCCTGGTGCTACGTCGGCAAGCACCGGCTCCAGGAGGCGATCGCCGGGCGCGCCGACGGAGACCGATTCGAGCTGCGTCTGCGCTCCTTCGAGCTGAACCCGGGTGCCCCGACGACCCCTGAGACGATCGAGAGCGCTTTCATCCGCTCGCACGGCGGCGACGCGCAGATCGTCGTCCAGGCGGAGCGGCGCATCCAGGCTCTCGCACAGAGCGAGGGACTGCCGTTCTCGGTCGACCGATTGAACGCGAACACCTCCGACTTCCACCGCGTCTTCCAGTTCGCGCAGGACCAGGGCGTCGGTCTCGAGTTCTTCTCGCTCGTGCAGGACCGGTTCTTCGCGGGCGACCTCAACCCGTTCGCCGCGGATTCTCTCTCGGCTGCCGGCGCCGAGGTGGGCCTCTCCGCAGACCGGGTCCGCGAGGTGCTCGCCGGAGACGAGTACGCCGATGCGGTCCGGGAAGACAACGAGGAGGGCCGGCGTCTGGGCGTGCAGGGTGTGCCGTTCACGGTCTTCGACCGTCGACTGGCCGCGTCCGGGGCCCAGTCCGTGAATGGCTACGCGCAGGCGCTCGCCCAGACCATCGCCTCCGCCCCTTCAGAACCGACGCCGCCGACGGAAACGGAACGCCCATGACCACCCTCCTCGTTCTCGGCGGCAGCGGACGCACCGGCGTCCATGTCCTGTCCCAGGCAGTCGAACGCGGTCATCGCGTTCGCGCGCTCGTTCGCAACCCCGACGCCCTCGTGGCACCCGATGGCGTCGAGCTCGTCGCCGGAACCCCCGCTCGCATCGACGACATCCGCCGCGCCGCGGAAGGCGTCGACGCGGTGGTCAGCGCGTTGAACAACTCGCGCGCCAGCGACAACCCCTGGGCCACACCCGTCAGCCCGCCCGCGTTCATGACCGACGCGACCCGCGACACCCTCACGGTCATGACGGAGAACGGCATCCGCCGGATCGCCGTCGCCTCCACGCAGGGCGCCGGCGACTCCTGGCCCGCGTTGAACCCCCTGATGAAGGGGCTCATCAAGACCTCCGGAATCCGCCACGGGTACACCGATCATCACGGCGTCGATGCGGTCATCCGCGCGTCCGACGTGGAATGGGTGATGGCCCGCTCGGTCGCCCTCTCCGACGCGCCCTCCCGCGGAGCCGCGCGCGCCGCGCTCGTGGGCACGGAGAAGCCGGGGTTCAGCATCAGCCGCGCCGACGTCGCCCGCTTCCTCCTCGACTCCCTCGAAGACGACACCTGGCTCCGACAGGCGCCGCTGATCTGGAACGACCGCTGATCCTGCTCTCCTCGGCGCTGCTTCTCCGCCCGGCCGTCCCCGTCGCGCCTCGGCTGGGAGCCTCCCGCGCGCTCCTCTCACGACAGAGCCCGCCGCGCCCTGGCGCCGGGTACCGACGCTGAACCTACGTAATCCCTATGCATCCGCCCACCCGCCCGCCTTCTTGGAGCCGTCTGGGGAGCGCGCGGGCACGCTGAGCGCATGACCGCAGCACCCGTCCTCACCGCCCCGCCCGCAGCCGTGCCCGCGCGCCGCGCGGTGCGGCCGCGCACGAGCAACCGGGCCGCCTGGAACCTCGCAGCCGTCACGGTCGTGTGGGCGACGAGCCTGATCGTGGTGGCGGTGTGGGTCTCCGGCGGCGAGGTCCAGGCGCTGCTCGCGGGGGGAGGCGACACCCTCAACGCCCTCGGCCGGGCAGCGGGCCTGGCATCCGCCGACCTCCTCTTCTACCAGGTGCTGCTCATGGCGCGCGTGCCGCTGTTCGAGCGCGGCTTCGGTCGTGACGGGATCACCCGCATGCACCGGATCGTCGGCTTCTGGTCGTTCGCTCTTTTCATCGCGCACATCGCCCTGCAGATCCTCGGGTATGCGGTCTCGGCGGGGCTCAACCCGCTGGTGCAGGCGTGGGAGTTCGTGTGGGACTACCCGGGCATGCTGCTGGCGACCGCGGGCACCGGCCTGCTGCTGCTCGTTGTGGTCACCTCGGTGCGCAGGGCCCGCCGTCGTCTGCGGTACGAGTCGTGGCATCTGCTGCACCTCTACGGCTATCTCGGGGTCGGCCTCGCGATCCCGCACATGCTGTGGACGGGCGCCGACTTCACCGCCAACCCCGCCGCGACCGTGTACTGGTGGACGATGTGGGCTCTCACGGCCGCCGCGGTGATCGTGTTCCGGCTCGGGATGCCGTTGACCCGGTCGCTCCGTCACGGCATCCGGGTGAGCGCCGTCGAACGCGACGGCGACCGCGGGGTGTCGGTGCGCCTGACGGGCCGCCGGCTCGGGGCGTTGAACGCCCGGGGCGGGCAGTTCTTCGTCTGGCGCTTCCTCGACGGATCCGGCTGGACGCGCGGGCACCCCTTCTCACTCGCCGCGGCCCCCGACGGCCGCGAGCTCGTGATCTCCGCCCGTCTGGTGGGCGACGGCACGCACCGGCTCGCCGCCCTGCATCCCGGCACGCGCGTGCTGATCGAGGGGCCCTACGGCACGCTCACGACCGACGAGCGGCGCGGGCGCGAGCTGCTGATGATCGGCGCCGGGGCCGGCGTCGCCCCGCTCGTCGCCCTGCTCCAGGAGGCCCGCTGGGCCCCCGGCGAGGCGACGCTGCTCGTGCGCGACCACACCGCGGGCGACGCGCTCCGCGTCGACGCGATCCAGCGCCTCGAGCGGGAGCGGGGCCTGCGGCACGCGGCGCTGCCCGGCCCGCGCGCGGCCACCGCCTCGCCGTGGCTCCCGCAGTCGCACGCTGCGTGGGCGGGTGCCGATCTCGTGCGGTATGTGGCTCCTCGTCCCGCCGACACCGACGTCTATCTCTGCGGCCCCCGTCCCTGGATGGACGCCGTGCGCACAGACCTCCGCCGTGCCGGCGTCCCGTCGGCTCAGATCCATCTCGAAGCCTTCACCGTCTGAGGAGGACCCGATGAAACGAATCGTCTACGCCGTCATGGCCACGGTGACGGGCCTCGTGCTGCTCTTCAGCTACCGCACCTCGGTCGCCCCGGATTCCGCCGGCGCGCTGTCGGACGTCGCTCCCGTGTCCACGGGAACGACGGCGGCCGCCCCCGCCCCGACCCCGTCCGCGTCGTCGTCGAGCTCCTCGGCATCCGGGTCCTCGTCGTCCGGCGCGGCCGGCCAGACCACCTCCCGCGGACTCCGCGACGGCACGTACACCGGCTCGTCCGCGAACACCCGGTACGGACCGGTGCAGGTGCAGATCACGGTGTCGGGCGGCTCGATCACCGACGTGCAGGTGCCCGAGTACCCCTCGTCGAACGGACGCGACCAGCAGATCAACTCGCGCGCGCTGCCCACCTTGATGCAGGAGACGATCCAGGCGCAGAGCGCGCAGGTCGACATGGTCTCCGGTGCCACGTATACGAGCACCGGGTACCGCACCTCGCTGCAGTCCGCCCTCGACCAGGCCCGATCGTGACGGCTCCGGCGTTCACGGTGACCGAGCCCGTGATGGGGACCGTCGCCTCGCTGACGGTCAAGGGCACCCGCACCGTCGCCGCCGAGACGGCGTTCGCCGCGGCCCTCGCCCGCCTGCGCGACGACGAGCGCGTGTTCTCGACCTACCGCGTGGACTCCGACGTCTCGCGCCTGCGCGACGAGGGCCTCGAACTCGGCGAGCTCGATGCGCGGGTCGCCGAGGTCGCGGAGCGATGCCGCGATCTGCGCCTCGCGTCGGGCGGTCGCTTCGACGCGCACTGGCAGGGCTGGTTCGATCCGACCGGGTATGTGAAGGGGTGGTCGGTGGATGCCGCGGCCGCGGCGTTCGACGAACTGCTCGCGGACGGGGTCGTCGAAGCGGTCGGCCTCAACGTCGGGGGAGACATGCGTCTGCGCACGGCCCCGGGGAGCGAGCACGCGTGGACGGTCGGAATCGCCCACCCCGTGCACGCGGGCGTCCTGCTCGCGACGGTCGAGATCGTCGACGGGGCCGTCGCGACCTCGGGCACCGCCGAGCGCGGAGCCCACCTCGTCGATCCGCGCACCGGCGAGCGCCGCGCGGGCCCGGTCAGCGCGACGGTGCTGGCGGACGACCTCGCCACCGCCGACGCGTGGGCGACGGTCGCGGCGATCGCCGGCGTCGACGACTTCGCATGGATGCCGGCGGCACCCGTGGCATCCGGGGTGGTGTGGGAGCACGGTGACGTCAGACGCTTCGCGGGCGGCGTCGAGGTGACGGCGTTCCGCTCCGCCGTGGCGGGCTGACCGCGCTTCTCAGCGGGCGCGCGGCAGACGCAGCGCGAACACCGTGCCCGCCGGTGACGTGCTTTCCACCTCGATCCGTCCGCCGGCGCGCGTCGCGGCCTCGCGCACCAGCGAGAGCCCGAGACCGAAGCCGCGACGCCGGCCCGACTCGGCGCCGCGCGCGAAGCGTTCGAAGATGCGGGGGAGGTCGGCATCCGCGATCCCGTGCCCCTCGTCGGCCACCCGGATCACGACGTCGTCCCCCTCGTCGCGGGCCGTGACCGTCACCGTCCCGGCGGCGGGCGTGTGACCGACGGCGTTGTCGAGCAGCGCGGTGCACATGCGCACCACCGTGACCGCGGGGACGGCGACGACGACATCGGCGAGGGCGCCGGTGCGCACATTCACCCCCGCGTCGTCGGCGAGCGCGTCGAGGCCGGCGACGGCCGCGCGCACGCTGCCCGCGGTCGAGGAGGTGCCGGTCTGGGCCGCCCCTTCGGCGGTGAGCAGCATGTCGGTGAGCACGTCGTCGAGCACCTGCGCGTCACGACGCAGCTGCGCGACCGGCTCGTCGGCGGGTTCGGCGCGCTGCAGGCGCCGCTGGACGATCTGGATACGACTGGTCAACGCCGTGAGCGGGGTGCGCAACTCGTGACTCGCGTCCGACACGAAGGCGCGCTGGCGGCGGAGCGCGTCGTCGAGCGGACCCACCGACCAGCGCGCGGCGGCCCAGCCCACGAGCCCGAGCACCACGACCCCCACCAGTCCGAGCCCGATGACCCACGGCAGCACGTCGTCGAGATCGACGACGAAGCGGTCGCCGCCGGGGGGCCCGAACCCCGGGCGGTGACCACCCCCCTCCTCGCGCGCGCCCGACACGAGCACCCAGACCAGGATGCCGACGCCCCCCGCGATCGCGGCGGCGGAGGCCCCCGCCACGAGCGCCCCGACGCGCAGGGCGGCACGTCGGACGACCCGACGGTCGTCCTCGGCGCTCACCGAGCGGCCCCCGCGCGGTAGCCGCGTCCGCGCACCGTCTCGATGACCTCCGTGGCGGTCTTGCGGCGCACGTAATGGACGTAGGTGTCGACGGTGGTCACCGCATCGGGCGAACTGAACACGGCGCCCGCGATCTCCTCGCGCGAGAAGACGTGATCGGGGCTGCGGCTGAGCACATCGAGGACGGCGTTCTCGGTCGCCGTCAGGGCCACGCGCGCCCCGCTCGGGCCGTAGGCGACGCCGGTGTCGGGGAGGTAGGTCCAGTCGGACACCTCGCGCCGACGTCCCTCCGCCCGGAAGGCGCGAAGGAGTGCGCGGAGCCGCGCAAGCAGTTCGTCGAAGTCGAAGGGCTTGAGCAGGTAGTCGTTCGCGCCGGCATCCAGGCCGTCCACCCGGTCGGACACCGCGCCCAGGGCCGTCAGCATGAGCACCGGCGTCGTGATGTGCGCGGCGCGCAGGGAGCGCACGATCTCGGCCCCGTCGCAGCCGGGAACGCGCCGGTCGAGCACGACGACGTCGAAACGGTCGCGCAGCGCGCGCTCGCGGCCGGCGAGCCCGTCGCCCTCGTGGGTGACGTCGTAGACCTCGCGCAGCACCTCGAGCGTCATGGCCGCGATCTCGGCGTCGTCCTCGACGTAGAGCAGCCGCGCGCGCGGCGCGGGAGCAGCCGTGGTCACCGCGCCCCGGCCACGGGCGGGTGCACGGTCCATCCGAAGCGCTCGAGCGCCGCGTGCAGTCGGCGAGCCTGCGCCCACGCGATCGCGCCCGAGGTGTCGGAGTAGACGTCGATCGCGAACGGCGGCGGGTCGGCGAACTTGGGGATCTCGACCTCGGCCCACGCGTGCGGGGCGAGCCACACGCGCGGCCGTGCGGTACCGGCATCCTCGACGTTCCCGTCCGCCGCGAAGGCGATGGCGTCGAGGGCGTCGATCTTGGTGATCGGCATGTTCACGACGAGGGTCACGGCGTGCAGCTGCGGCGTCATCACGGTCCTCCCGACCTTCATCCTGACACGCCGTCGCGAGCGGCGGGCCGGTGGATCGAAGGCGTCGATCGACGCAAAGCAGGCTCATAGGAATGCGCAGGGCCCGCGCAGGGTGCCCCGCGCATCCTCGATCCGACGACACACCCACCGAGAGCCGGGAGGCGACCGTGAGCAGGATCCCCGAGACCCAGTTGACCCCCGAGGGCCCGACCTACGAGGGGCGGTTGCTCGACCGGGCCGACGAGCCCGTCGTCGACCAGGGAGCGCCGTTCGACATCCGCACGCTCGTCTCCCGGCGCGGCATCCTGGGGTTGGTCGTGCTGGGCGCGGGGGCGGCGACCCTCGCCGCGTGCACGCCGGCGGCGACCGGGTCCACGGCGACGACCGCGACGCCCACGGCGACGCCGACGGCGACCACGACCCCCTCGGCGACCCCCACGCCCTCCGCATCCGCGACGACGACCGCTGCGGCTCTGCCCGCGGGAGAGATCCCCGACGAGACCGCCGGGCCCTACCCCGGCGACGGCTCGAACGGCGTCGATGTGCTCGAGCAGTCCGGGATCGTGCGCAGCGATCTGCGCTCCAGCCTCGACGGCGGAGCCACGGCCACCGGCGTCCCCATGACGCTGAACCTCACGATCTTCGACACCGCGGGCGGCGATGTGCCCTTCGCCGGAGCCGCCGTGTACGTCTGGCACTGCGACACCGAGGGGAACTACTCGATGTACTCCTCCGGCATCGAGAACGAGACCTATCTCCGTGGGGTGCAGGTGGTCGGTGACGACGGCGTCGTCTCTTTCACCTCGATCTTCCCCGGCTGCTACGACGGTCGCTGGCCCCACATCCACTTCGAGGTGTATCCGAACGTGGATGCCATCACCGATTCATCCAACGCCATCGCCACCTCGCAGGTCGCCCTGCCGCAGGCCACCTGCGAGACGGTGTACGCCGACACCGCCACGTACCCGTCCTCGGCGTCCAACCTCTCCCGCGTCTCGCTCGACAGCGACAACGTCTTCGGCGACGACGGGGGAGTGCTCGAGCTCGCCACGACCTCGGGCGACAACGCGACCGGCTGGACCGTCTCGCTCGGCGTCCGCGTCGACACCACCACCACCCCGACCGCGGGCGCCATGCCCGGCGGCCGCTGACCCGGAAGGACCCTCCCATGCTGCAGAACCTCACCGGCTGGCACGCCCTCATCGTGCTCGCCGTCATCGTGCTCATCTTCGGCGCTGCGAAGCTGCCGGCCCTCGCCCGCAGCCTCGGGCAGTCCGTGCGCATCCTCAAGACCGAGGTCGGCGACTCCGGGGCCGACACCGGTGCCGTCCCGGCCGACCGGACCGACGACCGTATTCCGCTGACCACGGCCGTGCCCGTCAGCTCCCCGCCGAGCACGACATGACCACCGTCGCCGCCCCCACCGCTGCGGCGCCTCGACCCGAGGCGCCGCGGTCGGCCCCCATGCCCGTCGTCGCCCACCTCGACGAGGCCACCCGCCGCGCGATGCGGGCGGCGCTCGCCGTCGCGATCGGGGCCCTCGTCGGCTGGTTCCTCTACGACCCCCTGATGGAGCTGCTCCGTGCCCCGATCGCGCAGATCGCCGCCGAGCGTGACGCGAGCCTCAACTTCGACAGCGTCACGGGGGCGTTCGACCTGCGCCTGCGGTCCGCGCTGGTGACGGGCGTCGTGCTCGCCAGCCCCGTCTGGCTGTACCAGGTGTTCGCGTTCGTGCTGCCGGGGCTCACCCGTCGCGAGCGGCGCTACGTGCTCGGATCGGTCGGAGCCGCGGTGCCGCTGTTCGCGGCCGGGTGCGCCACGGGGGTGCTGCTGTTCCCGCACATGGTGTCGGTGCTCACGGGGTTCGCCGCGAGCGAGGACTCCACGATCCTCGACGCCGGCGCCTACGTCGACTTCGTCCTGAAGATCATGGTCGCCACCGGCGTCGCCTTCGTGCTGCCCGTCGTGCTGGTGGTGCTGAACCTCGCCGGCCTCCTGTCCGCCGTCACCCTGGTCCGCAGCTGGCGGTACGCCCTGGTCGCGATCGTGCTGTTCAGCGCGATGGCCACGCCATCCGCCGACGTGCTGTCGATGTTCCTCGTCGCCGTCCCGATGTCCGCGCTGTACGCGACCGCGCTGCTCATCGCCGCCCTGCACGACCGGAGGCTCGCCCGCGGGACGGCCTCCACGAGGGACGAGGAACCGACGTGTTCGGTCTGACGTTCGAGAAGCTCCTGCTCGTGGGCCTCATCGCCGCGGTCGTCCTGGGCCCGCAGCGCCTCCCCGTCGTCGTCGGCCGCGCGGCGGCCCTGGTGAGGGACCTGCGTCGAACGGTGGATGCCGCCCGGGTGCGCGCGGCCGAGGAGATCGGCGTCCCCGTCGACGCCCCGCAGTGGCGCGCCCTGGATCCGCGTCGGTACGACCCCCGCCGCATCGTCGCCGAGGCGCTCGCGGCGCCGTCGGTCGAAGGGATGAATGCCACGGCGTCGACGAGGAGGAAGATCGAGGAGCAGGCGACGGTACGCCCTCCGACGAACACCTCGCCGGGGGAGGTCGGTGTCGCCTCCGACGGCGCCGCGCCGACTCCCGCGCCCGAAGCGCCCGCCCACGGGATGCGCCGTATCCGCGGGGGGACCTCGGCGCACCCTCGGTGGATCGTCGTCCCCGTGGATGCGACCCTCGAGGACCCGGACACGAGTGCGAACGGCGGCGTGCCGACCGTCCCGTTGACGCCGCCGACAGGCTCGACGGGCGCGGACGCGATGGACACTGGACCGCGGCCCCCCGCTCTGCTCTACTGAGCCCGGACCGGTCGCGCGACGATGCGCGGGCCGGCGGGGGAGAGACGATGAGCGAACCGCAGCCCGGCTGGTATCCGGACCCTACCGACCAGCGGCGATGGCGCTGGTGGGATGGCGTCGTCTGGACGGACCAGGTCGGCGAGGGAGGGCGGCAGCAGACGTCGCCCCTCGCCGCCGCGCCGAGGAAGCGCCGCGTCCCGACCTGGGTCTGGGTCCTGGTCGTCGTTCTGGCCTTCCCCGTCCTCCTCGCGCTGTGGCCGCTCCTGGGAGTCGCGGCCCTGGCGGTCGTCGTGACCGGGGTGGTCGCGATCGCTACCCGGTCTCGGACGTGGCTGCGCTTCGGCTCGACAGGAGCGGCGGTCGCCGCCATCGTCGTGGCGGCCTTCGTCGTCGCGGGGACGGGAGGTCTGGCAGTCGTCGCCCTGACGTCCGCCCCGATGACGGTCACTGTCGCGGAACCCGCCCCGCTTCTTCAGCCGGTCGATGAACCGCGCTCGTCCTCGGCACCGATCGCAGAGCCGACGTCCTCCGTCCCTCCGGCGCAGGCCTCCGCAACCCCCCGAGCGACTGCGAAGCCGACTCCGACTCCGAAGCCGACTCCGACCCCGAAGCCGACACCGACTCCGGTGACGCGCGTCTCCGAGGTGGCGGTGGCATCCGCGATCCCTTTCGGCCGGACGTCGGTCGAGGACAACGGTCTGCCGCGTGGGCAATCGCGCATCGACGTCGCCGGTGCGGATGGCGAGAAGGTGTCGGTCTTCCGGGTGACGACGGTGGACGGAGTCGAGACCTCCCGCTCCCTCCTGCGGGAGTCCGTGACCCGGGAGGCGGTCACCGAGGTCTCCGTCGTCGGCACCTACGACCCGCCCCCGCCCGCCGCCGAGCTGCCCGGGTCCGACGGATGCCACCCGAGCTATGCGGACGCCTGTGTGCCGATCGACTCCGACGTCGACTGCGCGGGCGGGAAGGGCAACGGCCCGTCGTATTTCGACGGGGTCGCTCGCGTGGTCGGGCCGGATGTGTACGACCTCGACCGCGACGGAGACGGCTGGGCCTGTAACGGCTGAGGGGGAGTCGCGCTCGGTAGCCTCGACGCATGCCCTCGCCCCGCGCCCAGCTCGAAGACCTCCTCGCGCGTGGCCTCGGCGACATCTCCCCGGCTCTGCGCGCGTCGCCGGTCGAGGGGGAGGCCCGGGCCGCCGCCGTGCTCATCCTGTTCGGGGTGCTCGACGGCATCCCGAGCAGACGTCGGGCCGCTCACGTGCCGAGCGACCTGGATGTGCTCCTCCTCGCCCGTGCGAGCACCCTTCGCGCCCACCCGGGCCAGGTCGCCTTCCCCGGAGGCCGCGTCGACCCGGACGACGAGGATGCCGTGAGCGCGGCGCTGCGCGAAGCGCGCGAGGAGACCGGACTCGACCCGGCGGGCGTGCAGGTGCTGGGCACGCTTGCGCCCGTCCCTCTGGCGTTCTCCCAGCACGAGGTGACCCCGGTGCTCGCCTGGTGGGCGCGGCCGACTCCCGTGCACGCGGTCGATCGGGCGGAATCCGCGGCTGTCTTCCGTGCTCCCGTCGCCGATCTCCTCGACCCGGCGCGGCGGGGCTCGACGGTGATCCGTCGTGACGGGCGGGAATGGCGCGGCCCCGCATTCGCCGTCGACACCGCGGGGGGCCCGCAGATCGTGTGGGGGTTCACCGCGATGCTGCTGGACGGGCTGTTCGACCGTCTCGGATGGACCGAGACCTGGGATGCCGGGCGCGAGATCGCGCTGCCGACCGCGAGCCTCACCCCTCCTCCCCACCCCGCCGCGTCGTAGCGCCTTCCCCTGCATTCGTCATCCTCGCTGTGCGGGGCCGCGCGGGTCGCTAGCGTGGGATCCGTGACTGCGCCTATCGACCCCACCACCACCGCCTCCTGGTCCCGCCTCTCCGCCCTGCGCGACGAGTTCCAGCCCGACCTGCGCGGCTGGTTCGCCGCCGACGACGACCGGGCCCGTACCCTGTCGCGCACGATGGGTGATCTGCACGTCGACCTGTCGAAGAACCTCGTCACCGCCGAGGTGCTCGACGCCCTGCTGTCGCTGGCCGACGAGACCGGCGTGCGCGAGCGCTTCGCCGACATGCTGCGCGGGGCGCACCTCAACACCAGCGAAGACCGCGCCGTGCTGCACACGGCCCTCCGCCGCCCTGCAGGGGCCGAGCCCGCCCTGGTCGTCGACGGCCAGCAGGTCGACCACGACGTGCACGAGGTGCTCGACCGCCTCGGTGCCTTCGCCGACCGCGTCCGCTCGGGCCAGTGGCGCGGCGTCACCGGCAAGAAGGTCACGCACGTGGTCAACATCGGCATCGGTGGCAGCGACCTCGGCCCGGTCATGGTCTACGAGGCCCTGCTTCCGTACGCCGACGCCGGCATCCACGCCCGATTCGTGTCCAACATCGACCCCACCGACATCGCCCAGAAGACCGCCGACCTCGACCCCGAGACGACGCTGTTCATCGTGGCGAGCAAGACGTTCACCACCCTCGAGACGCTCACCAACGCGCGCCTGGCGCGCGACTGGCTCTGGGAGACGCTCGCGGCGGCCGGCGCGATCGACGACACGGATACCGCCCGCACCGACGCCGTGGCGCACCACTTCGTCGCGGTGTCCACCGCTCTCGACAAAGTCGCCGCCTTCGGCATCGACCCCGCCAACGCCTTCGGATTCTGGGACTGGGTGGGCGGACGCTACTCCGTCGATTCGGCCATCGGTCTGTCGCTCGCGATCGCCCTCGGCCCCGACACCTTCCGCGAGCTCCTCGCGGGGTTCCACCTCGTCGACGAGCACGTGGCATCCACGCCCCTCGCCGAGAACGTGCCGGTCCTCATGGGCCTGCTCAACGTCTGGTACACCAACTTCCTCGGCGCGCAGTCGCACGCCGTGCTTCCCTACGCGCAGCAGCTCCACCGCTTCGCGGCGTACCTGCAGCAGCTCACGATGGAGTCGAACGGCAAGTCCGTGCGCTGGGACGGCTCGCCGGTCACCACCGACACCGGCGAGGTGTTCTGGGGTGAGCCGGGTACCAACGGTCAGCACGCGTTCTATCAGTTGATCCACCAGGGAACGCGTCTGATCCCCGCCGACTTCATCGCCTTCGTCAACCCGGCGTACCCCCTCGCCGACGACGGACGCGACGTGCACGGGCTGTTCCTCGCGAACTTCCTGGCCCAGACCAAGGCCTTGGCCTTCGGCAAGACGGCCGAGGAGGTCGAGGCCGAGGGCACCACCGGTGCGCTCGTGGCCGCACGCACCTTCCCGGGCAACCGGCCCACGACCTCGATCTTCGCCCCCGCCCTGACGCCCTCCGTGCTGGGGCAGCTGATCGCGCTGTACGAGCACATCGTCTTCACGCAGGGCACGATCTGGGGCATCAATTCGTTCGACCAGTGGGGCGTCGAGCTCGGCAAGCAGCTCGCCCTGCAGATCGCACCGGCGATCGAGGGCGACGACGACGCCCTCGCCGCACAGGACGCATCGACGCGCTCGCTGCTCGACTACTACCGCGTCCACCGCAGCTGACGCGCGCCCGGCGCGGCCGTGCGGGCCCGCGCCCGGCCGACGGCAGCGGTTCGCTCCGCTACAGCGGGCCGTTCGGGAAGTTTTTCGCGACTTTTCCGGCGGCCCGCTGGCGGATTGATGCAGGCCCATCGGCGGCGTCGCGCCTCTTCGCGCTCGGCGGCTGGAGGCTTTCAGAGATACACCTGATCAGAGGCAGGAAGCGGGCACCGGCGCGCCTCCGCTCCACCGGGGTTCATCGCGCTGCGTCCGCGGGCACCGTCGGCGCATCGGGAGAACCCGCGCTCCCACGGTCCATTCAGGTAACGAAGAGATAACGCTCAGAACCGGCCCCCACACTCGGGGACTTGTGTCGACCCGACGACACGAGCCCGCGCTCGATCCCGACGAGCGTGCCCCCGACGAAAGTTCCTTCTTTGCTGCGTTCCGATTTGAAGCTCGTCCACGTCAACCGCGCCCGTCGCACCCTCGTCACCGCCGCCACCTGCGCCGGTCTGGCTCTCGGCCTCGTCGCCACGACCGGACTCGCGGTCGCCGCTCCCGTGTCGCTGCCGGATGCTTCGGCCGCATCCTTCGCGTCGCCCGGTTCCGCTCTGCCGGTCTCGTCGGCCCCGACGCTGGATGCCGTGACCGTCGGCGCCGACACGGCTCTCGGCGACGCGCAGGCGGCCCTGACCGACGCCGACGCCGTGCAGGCCGACGTCGCCGCAACCGGTCTTCCCCTGTCGATCGGTGACGCCACCGTCGACACCGCAGCGCTCAGCGACGCCGTCGACCGCCTCGGTTCCCGCGACCTCCTCCCCGTGCTCCTCGTGCCCGCGCTCAGTCAGAACGCCCAGACCGAGGCCGACCGTGTCACCGCGCGAGTCGCCGAGGTGCGCACGAGCCTCGACCAGGCCAAGGCCGAGAAGGCCGCCGCCGACGCGGCTGCCGAGGCGCAGCGCCAGGCCGAAGCCGCTGCCGCCGCGGAGGCGCAGCGGCAGCTGGAGGCCGCCGAGGCCCTCGCCCGCGTGAACACGCCGGACGGCGCCAAGGCGTACGCCGCGCAGCTCGCCGCGGAGAAGTACGGGTGGGGGAGCGACCAGTTCTCGTGCCTGGCGTCGTTGTGGACCAAGGAGTCGGGCTGGAACTACCAGGCCTACAACAATGACGGTGGGGCCACCGGTATCCCGCAGGCCCTGCCGGGGAGCAAGATGGCGAGCTTCGGCGCCGATTGGCAGACCAATGCGGCGACGCAGATCGCGTGGGGGCTCGATTACATCTCGCGCGGCTACGGCACTCCCTGCAGCGCGTGGAGCCACTCGCAGGCCGTGAACTGGTACTGAGAATTCCCCGCACGACCGCCCGCGAGGCCACTCAGCGATATATCGTTATGTATCGCTGACTCAGATCGGGTCCGCGCGAAGGAGGTCGTCATGAGTGGTTCATTCCTGGGAGACGCGTTCGGCGGACGCGGCGGCAACAACACCCCCGGGTGGCCGATGTCCAACATCCTCGAGGGTCTCGAGCAGCTGCGGACGCAGTTCGAGCAGAAGACCAGCTCGTCGCCGCGCATGAACAAGGGCGACGTGCGCTCCGCGGTGCTGTCGTTGCTGCTCGAGCAGCCGATGCACGGCTACCAGATCATCCGCGAGATCGAGGACCGCAGCGGCGGATCGTGGAAGCCGAGCCCCGGCTCGGTGTACCCCACCCTGCAGCTGCTCACCGACGAGGGCCTCGTGCAGTCCGAGGAGTCGAACGGGCGCAAGACCTACTCGCTCACGCCCGAGGGCCGCGCGGCCGCGGGAGACGAGACGACCGAGCGCACCGCGCCCTGGGAGTCCGCGACCTCGCGCGACAGCGGTCGCATGACGGCGCTGCCCAAGGCGGGCGTCGAGCTCGCCCAGGCAGCGGCGCAGGTCGCGCGCACGGGCGACAAGGAGCAGGTCGCGCAAGCGGTCGAGATCCTCGACGAGGCCCGTCGTAAGCTCTACTCCATCCTCGCCCAGGGCTGAGGCTTGCCCGAGCTCGACGCGTGCGGGGCGCACGTCGGCATCCAGGAGGATCGATGACCGACGACGCCCTCATGAAGGCCCGCTACCGCCGCATCACGCGGTTCGCTGCGCGCTATCTCGTCCAGGCGTGGTGGTACGAGCTGTTCCTGCCGCGGTTCGGCCTCGGGTGGATCTCCGCCCGGGGCCGCACCCGTCGGCTCCAGCGCATCGCGCAGCGCTTCCACGTGCTCGCGGTCGACCTCGGCGGCCTCATGATCAAGGTCGGCCAGTTCATGTCGTCGCGCCTCGACGTCCTGCCCCCCGAGATCACGAAGGAGCTCGAGGGGCTGCAAGACGAGGTGCCCGCGGTCCCGTTCGCGCAGATGCGCGCTCGCGCCGAAGCAGAACTCGGGATGCCGCTGGAGCGCGCCTTCACCTCGGTCGACGAGCGTCCCCTCGCGGCGGCGTCGCTCGGTCAGGCCCATCGTGCTGTCCTGACCGACTCCCTCGCGGACGAGACCGGCCTGCGAGCCGTGGTCCTGAAGATCCAGCGGCCCGGGATCGACCGCATCGTCGACGTCGACCTGCGTGCCCTGCGCAAGGTCGGCGTGTGGCTCAGCAAAGTCTCCCTCGTGCGGGACCGCGTCGACATGCCCTCGCTCGTCGAGGAGTTCGCGGTGACGAGCCTCGAGGAGATCGACTACCTGCACGAGGCGGCCAACTCCGAGCGCTTCGCCGCGGATTTCGGTGGCGAAGAGGGGGTGGCGGTGCCGGAGGTCGTGTGGGAGCGCACGACGCGGCGCGTCCTCACCCTGCAGGACGTCACCGCCATCAAGATCAACGACGTCGATGCGCTCCGCGCCGCGGGGATCGACCCCGTCGAGGTCGCCGCCCGCTTCGCCGCCGTCATGTTCGACCAGCTCTTCGACGACGGTTTCTTCCACGCCGACCCCCACCCGGGCAACGTGTTCGTCACCCCGACCGGGGGTACGACCGCCGCCGGCACACCGGCCTGGCGCTTCACCTTCATCGATTTCGGGATGATGGGGGAGGTGCCCCCGGGTCTGCGCCGCGGCCTTCGTCGCGTGCTCATCGCCGCGGCCTCGCGCGACGGCAAGGGGCTGGTCGACGGCATCCGCGACGTCGGCGTGCTGCTGCCGTCCGCCGACACCGTGCAGCTCGAGCGCGCGATGACGCAGCTGTTCTCGCGGTTCGGCGGCATGGGCTTCGCCGAACTGCAGGAGGTCGACCCCCGGGAGTTCCGCGCTTTCGCGCTTGAGTTCGGCGATGTCGTGCGCGCGCTGCCCTTCCAGCTCCCCGAGAATTTCCTGCTGATCGTGCGCGCCATGTCGCTCACTAGCGGCATGTGCAGCGCCCTCGACCCCGCCTTCAACATCTGGGACGCCGTCGAGCCCTACGCCCAGCGCCTGATCCGCGAGGAGAGCGGGAACACCGTGCAGGCGTTCGTGCGCGAGATGGGAGCGGTCGCCGGAGTCACCGCGCGTCTCCCGCGCCGTGTCGACAACCTCATCGAGCGTTTCGAGGACGGGTCGGTGTCGGTGCAGACGCCCCGCATCGAACGTCGTGTGCGCGAGCTCGAACGCATGGTGCGCCGGGTGGTGTCGGCCGTGCTGTTCACCGGCCTGCTGATCGGCGGCATCCTGTTGCAGGCCGAGCAGGCCGTGTTCGGCACGCTCCTGATGATCGCCTCGATCGCCCCGCTCTCGCACGCGCTGCTCGCCGGCGTCATCGCCCGTCGCAACGGCCTGTGAGCCGGGCGGTCATCGACCGTCGACGATCGACATGAATCCGGCGAAGGCGAAGACCAGCGGAACCAGGTAGAGCGCGCCGCGGAAGACGAACCAGGCGATCCGCGCCACGACGGGGCCGAGTCCCGTCTGCGGGGTCCGGGCCTGCAGTCTCCGACCGTCCGCGGCGATGAGCGGATGCGGCGGGCGCCATGCGTCGGCATCCCGCGTGCGGGCGACGCGCTCCACGGCCCCCTGGCCGCTCACGCGCTCGTCGACGTAGCTTTCGGCGTGCGCGGCGATCCGCGGGACGACGTGGCGGAGCACGGCATCCACCCGTTCCCAGTCCGCGGCGGTCGTGTAGTCGGCGTCGGCCCCGCGGAAGAAGACGAGGCGGTCGTCGCGCATCTCGACATCGAACCCGGGGGAGTGGTCCACCAGTGCCGCCATCACGTCCGGCGTCAGCACATAGAGCGCATCGGGTCCGTACCCCGACGGGGCGTAGGTGTGGAACGAGCGGTCGAAGTCCCCCTCGAGTCGCAGACGCTGGCCGCGGTCGATGGATGCCGGCAGCTCACCGCCGCGCCCGTTCGTCCGGGAATCGAGGACGAGGTGGGGCACGGCCGAGGCGAGGCGCACACTCACGTACTGCCAGGCCCGGGCACGGGACGCGCGGGCGCGCACGGTCCCGAACTCGGTGTCGCCGCTGGCGAAACGCGGATGTTCGCGCACACCCACGCTGTGGTCCGTGACGAGCGACGAGAACGTGGCGGCCGCGCTCGGGCGGGGAAAGAAGCCGTTCGCGAGGGCGGTGAGGTCCCGCCGCGCATGGCGCAGTCGCGTGCGCGTCGCGACCGGCCGCTGCGCCCAGCGCCAGAGCAAGAACGTCCCGACGAGCCATACCGCGAGCACGCCGAGCACCACGACGAAGGCGACGACGTCGTTCCCGGTGACCCGGCCGTCCTGCACGCCGTCCACCTGCACGCCGATGCTGACGAGCGCGATCGAGGCGAACCACAGCACGAGGGCGTTGTTGACATGCAGCAGCACCTGACGGCGCGTCGGCACCCACGACGGACGAGGGCGGTCGCCCGCGACCGCGAGCGCGGCGGCGACCTCCTCGGCGGGCGCGTCCAGCCAGCGAAGATCCACGCGTCGTCCTTTCCGGGGTGTCGGTCCGCCGGTGAGCGCCGGACGCCTCCCTAGACTGGCGCGGTGTCGACCGAACCGCGCCGTCCTCTGTCGGCGTGGCGCTTCGACGGTACGCTGCGCGCCTACCAGGCGGACGCCCTCGACCGTGTGGACGTGGATTCCGGCGGGCCCGTCCATCTGGTCGCCCCTCCCGGAGCCGGGAAGACGCTTCTGGGGCTCCTTCTCGCCGCACGTCGCGGTCGCCCCGCGGTGGTGTTCGCGCCCACCACGGCCATCCGCGCCCAGTGGGTCGCGGCCGCCCGGGGACTCGCCCACGACGAGGCGACCGTCTCCGACGACCCGTTCCGGCCCGCCGACCTCACTGCCCTGACGTATCAGGCGGTGAGCGTGCTCGACACCGCCCAGCCGTTCACCGCCCTCGCCCGCGCCCGGTGGGCCGACGAACTCGTCGGCGACGAGCGCACGCCCGATCAGGCGCACGACTGGCTCGACGCCCTGAACGAGAAGAATCCCGCGGCGTACCGGCGTGGCATCCGCTCCCGGTCACGGTCCGTGCGGCGCACGCTCGCCCGGCAGGATGCCGCCGCCCTCACGTCGGCGCTGCACCCGCGCGCCCGTGACCTCATGGACCGCCTCGTCGAGGCCGGTGTCGAGACGATCGTGCTCGACGAGTGCCACCACCTCCTCGACCACTGGGCTCTCGTCGTGGCGGCTCTCGTCGCCCGGATCCGCGCGGAGGGCCGGGAGCCGCTCGTGGTGGGCCTGACGGCGACGCTGCCGTCCCCCGACGACGCGAACGAGTACGACAACTACGTGTCCCTCCTCGGAGAGGTCGACCTCGAGGTGCCCGTGCCCGCGGTCGTGCGCGAGGGCGATCTCGCTCCCTATCGCGAGCTGGTGCACGCGGTCGAGCCGACCGACGAGGAACTCGCCTTCCTCTCCGCGCACGCCGCGGCCCTCGACGAGGCGCTGCGCACGACGTTCGCGGTCGGAGCGGGACGCGAATACCTCCGCGACGCGCTGCAGCCGCCCGCCGCTGCCACCGCCCCCATCGCCGATCCGCTCGCTCCGCCGTCGGCACCGCGTGATGTCCACACCTCGACGTCCGTGGGCGCCGACCTCGCTCGGATCGACCGGGGCCTGGCCGAGGCGTTCTCGGCGGACTTCGCGCGAGCCGAAGCCGCCGCGGCGATGTTCTCGGAGATCGCCCCCGACGATCCCCTGGTGGCGAGGCTCCCCGCGGTGGCCCGTCGGGCACCCACCACCGACGAGACCGTGCGTCTGCTCGGCCGCTACGCCCTCGATCGGGTGCTTCCCGACCCCGATCGTCAGGCCGACTGGAGACGTCTGCGCCGCCTTCTCGCCGATTTCGGTTACGCCCTCACCGACCGCGGCGTGCGGCGCACCCGCGACCCCATCGACACCGTGCTGGCCTCGTCTCTCGCCAAGGATCGCGGCGCCTGCGACATCCTCGCCGTCGAGCGTGCGCAGCTCGGCGACCGTCTGCGCGCCCTCGTCGTGACCGACTTCGTCACGCACGGGAACGTGCACGGCGGCCTGCTCGGGTCCGCCGGAGCGGTGCGCACCTTCTCCGTCCTCTCGACGGATGCCGGCACCGCCGCGTTGCGGGCGGTCCTCATCACGTCCTCGACCGTGCGCGTCTCCACCCGCCACGCGCCCGTCATCCTTCCCGCCCTCACCCGCGAGCTCGGCGCCGAGCTCGAGACCATCCCCTGCGCCGACGACCCGTCCGCCGTCGAGGTGCGCGGGACGACGGGAACCGGGGTCACCGGCGCGGCGTCGCGCCTGCTCGCCGCGGGAGAGATCGAGGTGGTGGTGGGAACGCGCGGACTCTTCGGCGAAGGCTGGGACTGCCCCGCGGTCAACACGCTCGTCGACCTCACCGCGGTGGCGACGGCGTCTGCGACGCAGCAGCTGCGCGGACGCACCTTGCGCCTCGACCCGCAGTGGCCGGAGAAGGTGGCCCACAACTGGACCGTGACCGCGATCCTGCCGCCCACGTCCTCTCTTTCCGCGCAACCGGATGCCGCCCGCCTCCGTCGCAAGCACGCCCGTCTCTGGGGTCTCGACGCCGATCGTCCCGGCTCCGTCGTGCGCGGTCTCGGTGCGGCGCTCGATCGCGATCGTCGCGCGGCTCTCGACGCCGTCCTCGCGAAGGACCCCGGCTCGTCCGTGCGTGCCGTCGATGCCCTCGCCGGCGTCCCTCCGCGCGCCGACACCCGCGCCGCGTGGCGCGTCGGCACCCCCTACGCGGACACGGAGGAGGCCGCTGTGGTCGTCGAACGCCCGCATCGCGCTCCGGCCTTCTCGACCTCTGTCGACGCCACTCGCGTGCTGGGCTGCTGGCTCGGAGGCTCCGTGGCGCTGCCGGCCGCCCTCGTCGTCCTGGCGTTCTTCCTGCCGACGGCGGTGGGTGCTCCACTCGCCGCGGTCGCGGCCGTGACGGGGGTGCTCCTGTCCGTCTCGTTCGGCCGTGCCTGGCGTCGCACGCGACGGCAGAGCCGCGACGCCCCGGCCACCCTCATGCGCATCGCGAGGGTGGTGTGGACCGCGCTGTCCGAGAGCGGCAGGGTCGCCGCCCGCCCCACCTCACCGACGGTCGAGGTCACGGGTGCAGGCGGCGACGGGATCCGCGTCGAGGTCCGGATGCCGCAGGCCGGGCTCGATGATCAGCGCACCTTCGCCCACGCCGTCGAGCAGCTGTGCGGACCCGTCCGCTCGCCCCGTTTCGTTCTGGAGATCGACCGCGGGGGAGGGTCGTGGTGGGTGCGCCGGGTCCTGGAGCACGCGGGCCGGGGCCGAGCGCGCCAGTTCCTCTCGGTCCCGGATGCCATCGGCCGCCGTCGCGACGACGCCGTGCGGTTCCACGGTGCCTGGCAGGTGCACGTCGGACCGGCGGTGCTGCACGAGTTCTCCGGCCCCGAGAACCTCGCGCTGATGAGCGAAGCGCGCCGCGCCGGAGGGTTCTCCGGCGCGACGCGCTCGATGTGGCAATGGCGGTGACCGGTTCGCGAGCCGGTCACCGCTCAGCTCAGTACCAGCCGACCGACTGCGAGTGGCCCCAGGCGCCGCACGGGCTGCCGTAGCGACCCGAGATGTAGCCGAGACCCCACGCGATCTGCGTACCCGCGTTGGAGGCCCAGTCGGCACCGGCGGACGACATCTTGCTTCCGGGCAGAGCCTGGGGGATGCCGAAGGCGCCGCTGCCGGAGTTGTAGGCCTGGTAGTTCCAGCCCGACTCCTTGTTCCACAGCGAGACGAGGCACGAGAACTGGTCGTCACCCCAGCCGTAGCCGGCGAGCATGCCGCGCGCGGTCGCCTGAGCACCGCCCGGGCTGTTGTCGCCCGAGCCGCCGCCGGACGCCGGGGGAGTCCACGACGAGCCGCCGCCGCTGCTCCCACTGCCGGAGCCGCCGGAGCCGCTGCCGCTGTTCGAGGCGGCCTCCTCGGCCGCGGCCTTCTCTGCGGCGGCCTTCGCCGCAGCAGCCGCCTCGGCCTCCTGGCGGGCCTTCTCGGCGGCCTCCTCTTCGGCCTTCTTCGCCACGGCGGCGTCGAGGCCGCCGCGCAGCTCGGCGACGCGCTGGTCGACGGCGGTGGTCGCCGCTGTCACGTCGTCGGAGAGGTTCGGAAGGAAGGTGTCGGGAAGAGCGGATGCCGCCTCGAGACGCTCGGTCGCCTTCTCGAGCGCAGCGGTGTCGACGTCGGCGGGCTGGCCGATGTCCAGGCCCGACGCGGCGATGTCGTTCTGCACCGACGTGACGGCCTGCATCGAGGCGGTCGCGGCGGTGGTCGCGGCGCGTGCCTCCTGGGCTTCCGGTCCTCGGGCGGCGGAGAGAGCGGTGGGGGTGGTGGTCGACGCGAGCGAGAAGGTCGCGGTCGACAGATCAGCCGGAGAGGCCGTGGCGGCGGGCACCGTGCCGGTGAGGGCCGCGGCCGCGACGACGCCGAGCACCAGAGCGCCCGCGGTCGTCACAGGACGACGGCGGGAGCGGCGGGCGGCTTGGCGACGGGAGCGACGATTGGTGAGGGACGTCGAATCAGAGCGCATAGAACCGGTTTCACGTGAGGGAGGGCGGTGCGGGTGTCACCGTCCGACCCGCGTTCGGCGGGCACGAAACCGGGAGCCTGGCACGCCAATCTGGACGGCACCTGGGCGCAAACCCTCCGATGCCCCCGCGAAAAGCGCCGATCCGAGGCGAATCGCCGATGTGCTTCCCCTCCGCCGGGTCGTCACGCGGCGCTCCGGAAGCCTGGATGGGCGACGTCGAATACGTGCGGCGCCGAGGCCGTCTCCGCGGTGGCGGGAGCGTGCGCTAGACTGGAGTGTCACTCGTGGGGCTTCACCCGATTCGTCGGGCGGGCCCGTGACATCGCACGAACAAATCCGCTTCGCTTCGACTCGTGGCATGCGTTCGCCCTCGGGCGTGCGGATGCCGACGGCCCCGGTCCGCCGGACCGACGGGCGCAGGAGTCGGAGCCCGACACCCACCCAACTAGGACAACCCACTACATGACTACCGCAACGACCGCTCCCGCTACCAAGCAGGTCGCGATCAACGACATCGGCTCGGCCGAAGACTTCCTGGCCGCTGTCGAGAAGACGCTCAAGTTCTTCAACGACGGCGACCTCATCGAGGGCACCGTGGTCAAGATCGACCGCGACGAGGTCCTCCTCGACGTCGGATACAAGACCGAAGGCGTCATCCCCTCCCGCGAGCTCTCGATCAAGCACGACGTCGACCCCAACGAGGTCGTCAACGTCGGCGACCACGTCGAGGCCCTCGTCCTCCAGAAGGAGGACAAGGAAGGCCGCCTCATCCTGTCCAAGAAGCGCGCGCAGTACGAGCGCGCGTGGGGCGACGTCGAGAAGATCAAGGAGAACGACGGTGTCGTCACCGGTTCCGTGATCGAGGTCGTCAAGGGTGGTCTCATCGTCGACATCGGCCTCCGCGGCTTCCTCCCGGCGTCGCTCATCGAGCTGCGTCGCGTCCGCGACCTGACGCCGTACCTCGGCCAGGAGATCGAGGCCAAGATCCTCGAGCTCGACAAGAACCGCAACAACGTCGTGCTCTCGCGCCGCGCCCTGCTCGAGCAGACGCAGTCCGAGTCGCGCACCACGTTCCTCAACAACCTGCACAAGGGCCAGGTCCGCAAGGGCACGGTCTCGTCGATCGTCAACTTCGGTGCGTTCGTCGACCTCGGCGGCGTCGACGGTCTCGTCCACGTCTCCGAGCTCTCCTGGAAGCACATCGAGCACGCCTCCGAGGTCGTCGAGGTGGGCCAGGAGGTCACCGTCGAGATCCTCGAGGTCGACCTCGACCGTGAGCGCGTGTCGCTCTCGCTCAAGGCGACGCAGGAAGACCCGTGGCAGGTGTTCGCCCGTACCCACGCGATCGGTCAGATCGCGCCGGGCAAGGTCACCAAGCTCGTTCCGTTCGGTGCGTTCGTCCGCGTGGCCGACGGCATCGAGGGCCTCGTGCACATCTCCGAGCTGTCGGGCAAGCACGTCGAGCTCGCCGAGCAGGTCGTGTCGGTCGGCGAAGAGGTCTTCGTCAAGATCATCGACATCGACCTCGAGCGTCGCCGCATCTCGCTGTCGCTCAAGCAGGCCAACGAGTCGGTCGACCCCAACGGCACCGAGTTCGACCCCGCGCTGTACGGCATGGCCACCGAGTACGACGAGCGCGGCGAGTACAAGTACCCCGAGGGCTTCGACCCCGAGTCGGGTGCCTGGCTCGAGGGCTTCGACGCTCAGCGCGAGCAGTGGGAGCAGGAGTACGCCGCTGCCCAGGGTCGCTGGGAGGCCCACAAGGCCGCTGTCGCGAAGGCCATCGAGGCCGAGGCGGCCAACCCGACGGACTCCGGTTCGTTCGGTGGGTCCTTCTCGTCGGAGTCGCCCGCCCAGGGCACTCTCGCCGACGACGAGTCGCTGGCGGCGCTTCGCGAGAAGCTCTCCGGTCGCTGATCCGTCCCGCATCGAAGGCCGGTACCCCTCTGGGGTGCCGGCCTTCGGTCGTTGCGGGGACCTTCCCGGGCCGTCCGCAAGCCCCGGGCCCGATGGTCCCGCCGACGGCAGGATGGGGTCATGGCTTCTCGACTTCCGCTCTTGATCACCCTCGCCGGCGTCGCCGTGCTCTTCCTCGCGATCCTGTTCGTCTTCGCTCTCGTCATCGGCGCGATGTTCTTCGGCGGCATCGAGTTCACCGGCGGTTCGATGGATGCCGCCGCGGGCGCGCCGGCCGTCCTGCACCTCGCTGCGTGATCGCGGGATACCCTCGATCCCGTCCGAACCGAAGTCCCGGCGTATCTCAGGGTTTTTCCTGATGAAAAAGGGAAAAAGCGGCAACGACACGCCCGGGGCGGGGTGTCGATTCGACGGCGTGGTCGTTCGGGCGTAACTTATTACTTGTTCGCCCCACAGGGGAGAGCGGAGCGGCCGAAAGGCCCCGCGTCCTCTCAAGCGGTGAACATCCCAAATCCTCCACCGGATGGTGTAGGGTTTTGGTTCTGGCCAGCGAGCCGGCACCCGAGGTTGATCTCTTCGTGAGGTCCCACTGTGGTTCCGGAGTTCGGGGTCAGTGAAGGTGGTGAACTGCCTCACGGTTAGGTCTAGGTGACTGTTTCTGTGGGTGCGTCCGTTCCTTGAGAACTCAACAGCGTGCACTTGTCAAATGCCAATTTA
>NZ_JBFBHJ010000003.1:0-735372 GCF_040685115.1 Microbacterium sp. NPDC089186 | reverse complement strand
CGATGGTACTGCAGGGGGGACCCTGTGGGAGAGTAGGACACCGCCGGACTTCCTTTAACGAAATGGCCACCCAACGCTGGGTGGCCATTTCGCATGTACGGGCACATTCTCCGCCCGTACGGTGACAGCGCCGGTACGCACCCCCCCTTCCTTTTGGTATCGGAGGGGGACGCGTACCGGCGCTTCGCCGTACCCGCGGAGCGACCCGTTTGGTGTACGTCGGCGCGCGGTCACGCTGTGCGTGGCAACAGCCCGCGGACGCGGCATGCCTTCGCACACCTGGGTTCAGAACCGCACGTTCAGCGCGACGCCGTCGCTCGACGTCGTCGCTCGACGTCGTCGAGCCGTCGTTGTGGCGTCGTCGTGCTCGCGCGGTCGTGTGGGTATCGACGCCACCGAAGGTCGTGTGCGCATCGACGCCCCCGGAAAACGACGATGCGCCGACCCCGGGTGAGGAGTCGACGCATCGCGGGGGGTGGAGCGGTTCAGCCGGTGTTCTGAAGGCCGGCCGCGACACCGCTCACCGAGAGGAGGAGTAGGCGCTGGTGCTCGGCATCCGGAGTCGGGTTCTCGGCATCGACGTCCCGCAGGGCGCGCAGTGCGCGCAGCTGCAGGAGCGACAGTGCGTCGACGTACGGACTGCGCATCTTGACGGCCCGCTGCAGGATCGGCTTGTTCCCCAGCAGGTCGCCGCCGGTGATCCGTTCAACCCAGGAGCGGGTGAGCAGCATCTCGTCCATGACGAGGTCGGCGAGGTCGTCGCGGTCACCGAGGGCGAGGTAGCGCCGGGCGATGCGTTCGTCGGCCTTCGCGAGACTCATCGCGACGTTGTCGATCATCGTGCGGAACAGCGGCCACTGCTCGTACGCCTCTCGCAGACGCTGCTCGTCGCCGACGGCGTCGAGCGCCGTGCCCAGGCCGAACCAACCGGCGAGGTTGATACGCGCCTGCGTCCAGGAGAACACCCACGGGATCGCTCGGAGGTCTTCCAGCGACTCCACCGAGAGACCGCGACGGGCGGGCCGCGAGCCCAGCGCGAGGTGCCCCAGCTCCTCCATCGGCGTGACCGTCGCGAACCACGGCGCGAAGCCCGGAGCCTTCACCAGCGCGAAGAACCGCTCGCGCGAGGCGACGTCCATCTTCTTCGCGACGTCGGCGAAGGCGTCCGCCGCCCCGCGGTTGCGGCGTTCGATGGAGGGGGAGGACGCCGTGAGCACGGCCGCCGCGACCTGGTCGATGTGGCGCATGGCGATGTCGGGGTCGCCGTAGCGTGCGAAGATGACCTCGCCCTGCTCGGTGAGCTTGAAGCGGCCGTCGACCGAGTGCGGGGGCTGCGCGAGGATCGCGGAGTTCGCCGGTCCTCCGCCGCGCCCGAGCGCTCCGCCGCGACCGTGGAAGAGGGTGAGCTCGATCCCCTCGGCCTCGGCCCATGTCGAGATCTCGGCCTGGGCCTCGTACAGCGCGAGGTTGGCGGCGACGGGTCCGACGTCCTTCGACGAGTCGGAGTAGCCGAGCATGACCTCGAGGCGGCGGCCGGTGGCATCCAGGCGGCTCACGAACGAGGGGTGCGAGACGATCTCGGCGAGGATGCCGGGGGCCGCCTGCAGGTCGGCGAAAGTCTCGAACAGCGGGATGACGTCGAGCACGGGCAGGGCTTCGCCCGGCCCCATCGCGTAGGAGGCGAGCTCGTGCACGTTCGCGAGGTCTTCCGCCGACTGCGTGAACGACACGATGTATCGGCCGGCGGCGCGGGGGCCGAAGCGCTCCTGCACGTAGGCGATCGAGCGGAACACCTCGAGGACCTCGTCGGCCTGCTCACTGCGGGCACCGCCCGCGCGCAGTTCGTCGAGCACCTTGCGGTGGACCGCCGAGTGCTGGCGCACCTCGAGTTCGGTGAGGTGGAAGCCGTAGGTCTCGACCTGCCACACCAGGCGCTGCAGAGCGCCGTACGCCTGACGCGCGGCACCCGCGGCGACGAGCGAGTCCTGTACGGTCCGAAGGTCGGTGAGCAGGTGCTCCGGGTCGCGGTAGGCGAGGTCGGCGTTCCGCGTGCGGGTCGCGGCGATCTTCCGCGCGAGCAGCAGCAGGATGCGCCGGTGCGGCTCGTCGGGTGAGCGCTCGGCGATCTCCGCTGCGGCGTCTTCGTCGGCGGCGCGCAGACGGTGCCACAGGGCGACGAGGGCGTCACTGGGCGCAGTGGTCTCGGCATCCAGGGTCAATCCCCGTCCCACGCGCTGTGTGGTGCGCTCAAGGCCCAGGAGCACGTGTTCGCTGGCGATCGCGGCCGCCTTGCGGGTGACGGATGCCGTGACGAACGGGTTGCCGTCACGGTCGCCGCCGACCCAGGAGCCGACGCGCACGAAGGGCTTCACGATCGGCGCGCGGGCGCCGGCGTTCTCGCCCTGGAGGATGTCGTCGATACGGCGGTACACGCGCGGGACCGCGGTGTAGAGCGTCTCGTCGAAGACGGCCATGACCGAGCGCACCTCGTCGACCGGTGACGGCTTCTCGCGCCGCAGCGGGGCGGTGCGCCACAGGGTGTCGATCTCCTCGAGCATGCGACGCTCGGCACGGCGGCTCTCGCTGTCGTTGCCGGCGGCGTCGTCGTGCTCGGCGAGCAGTTCGGACAGGCGGCGGATGCTGGTCGAGATCGCTCGGCGGCGGGCCTCGGTGGGGTGCGCGGTGAAGACGGGGTGGAAGCGCAGGGCCTGCAGGCGCGCGAGCGCTGTCTCTTCGCCGACCTCGCCGGCGAGACGCTCGAAAGCCGTCGCAATCGTGTCGGGGGTGCCGGAGCGCGACGGGCGATCGCCGCGCTCGCGCAGCACGCGCACGCGCTGGTGCTCCTCGACGAGGTTGACGAGGTGGAAGTACGCCGTGAAGGCGCGTGCCACTTCGTCGGCACGCTCGATCGACAAGCCGTCGGCGATGGCCGCCGCCCGCTCGAACGCTTCGGGCGTCTCATCGGTGTAGGCCTGGATCGTCGCCGTGCGCAGCCGCTCGACGTCGTCGTACAGTCCGGGGGAGCCGCTCTCCTGAAGGACGCGGCCGAGGAGCGATCCGAGCAGGCGCACGTCGGCGCGCATCTGTTCGGGCAGTTCCTGGCCGGCTTCGAAGCGGCCCACGAGGTCGATCGCCTCGGTCGGGGTCAGTTCACGCACACGCCCCAGATTATCCGCGTCCTGTTGCGCGCAGATCACGTGTGACGCGGGGCCGCGGTCTCGCACGGCGTATTCCGGACAATATCCGGCTACGGGTGGCGAGGGCCGCAGGATTTCGGCCCGTTCCGGGATCGGCATCCGTCTTTCCGGTCACGTCGATATCGACGACCTCGCGCGGGGCTGCGTGGGCCCCGCCTCGACCGCGACGGCCACGAAACGGGGGAGGAGCGCGCCGCGCGAGAGTTCCGCGGGGCATACTCGTCGACAGCGGGCCCGTCGGGGGCCGCGGAGGGAGACACCGTGAGCGACGACGCCCTGCGAGAAGCCGCCCGGACGATGCACGCCGTGCGCGAACGGTGCGTGTGGACGCAGCAGATCGACCACCGCGACCTCGTGCCCTATCTCGTCGAGGAGAGTGCCGAGGTCATCGACGCCGTCGAGGCGGGCACGCGCGCCGACCTGCGGGAGGAGCTCGGCGATCTGCTCTGGCAGGTGCTGTTCCACGCGGAGATCGCGGCGGGCGACCTCGACGACCCCTTCGACATCGACGACGTGGCGCGCGGTCTGACCGAGAAGATGGTGCGGCGGCATCCCCATGTCTTCGCGGGCGCCGTGGCATCCACGCCCGAAGAGGTGCTCGTGCACTGGAACGCGGCGAAGGCGGCCGAGAAGCGCGAGCGTACGAGCGTGCTGGACGGTGTCAGCGATCACATGCCCTCGCTCAGCCTCGCGCAGAAGGTGATCGGCAAGGCCGCGCAGGTCGGGGTTCCCGCCCCGCATCACCGACTCGCCGACCCCGCCTCCGAGGCCGAGCTCGGTGACGCCCTGCTCGCCCTCGTCCAGCTCGCGCGGGAGCGCGGCTGGGACGCCGAGCGCGCATTGCGCGAGCGCCTGCGCACCGTTCGGGCCGACGTGCAGGCCGCCGAGACCGCGGCCGGTTGACGACACCGCAGGCGCAGGATGACATCCGCCTACGGTCTCGGCACGTGCATGCGGTCTCGGTGGAGCGTTCGACCGCGCGCGAGCCTGGAACAATGGGACCGTGGCATCCGTGAACCCGCCGCGCGGCATGCGCGACTTCCTCCCCGCTGACAAGGCCCGTCGCGAGCGCGTGCTCGCCGTCATCCGCGAGCGCTACCGTGCGCACGGCTTCGACGAGATCGAGACGCCCGTCATGGAGGAGTACTCGCGTCTGCACGCCGGTCTCGGGGGCGATAACGAGAAGCTGTCGTTCAGCATCCTGAAGCGGGGGATGGATGCCGAGGGCATCCGCGCCGCGGCCGACGACCCGGCGGCGCTGGCCGACCTGGGCCTGCGCTACGACCTCACGGTTCCGCTGGCACGCTTCTACGCGACGAACCGTGCGCAGCTGCCGACGGTGTTCCGCGCGATCCAGATGGCTCCCGTCTGGAGGGCCGAGCGTCCGCAGAAGGGGCGCTACCGCCAATTCCTGCAGTGCGACATCGACATCATCGGCGACGCGTCCGCGCGCGCCGAGGCGGAGCTCATGATCGCGAGCCTCGACGTGCTCGACGCGCTCGGCCTCGAGGGCGGATCGATCCGCGTGAACGACCGACGCGTGCTCGACGCGATGCTGGACGTCTTCGGCTTCGCCCCCGACGAGCGCCCCGGGGTGCTCATCACGATCGACAAGCTCGACAAGGTCGGCCCCTCGGGCGTCATCGCCGAGCTGCGCGAGCGCGCGGCGACCCCCGCGGCCGTGGACGCCCTCGCGGCGTACCTCGATCGGCCGGCGGGTGCGCCGACCTTCGACGACGCGGGGATCCGCGCGGCCCTGCCCGACGGCATCCCGGACGAGGTCATCGCCCACCTCGTCGCCCTGGGGGAGACGGTGGCAGCCGCCCGCGGTGCGGACGCTCCGCTCGTGTTCGACCCGTTCCTCGTGCGCGGCATGGGCTACTACACGGGCACGATCTTCGAGCTCGCGCACCCGAGCGTCGACTACTCGCTCGGCGGCGGCGGCCGCTACGACGGCATGATCGGCCGGTTCCTCGGCCAGCAGGTGCCGGCGGTGGGCTTCTCGATCGGCTTCGAACGCATCGTCGACCTGCTGCCCGACGACGAGGCCGACGGGGATCGCTCCGTCGTGCTCGTGCACGACCGGGACGTTCCGCTCGATCGGCTGGTCGCGCTGAAGGGCCGCCTCATCGCCGACGGGGCGCGCGTGCGTCTCGAGCAGCGGGTGAAGAACATGAAGGCCCTGCTGGAGCGGTCGGCGGCCGACGGGTACACCGCGTTCGCCTCCGTGGGGTCCGACACCACGGTGGAGTCGCTGGAGCTCAAGCCCCTGTCGTGAGGCTCGGGTCGCCGGGGCGGCCGAGGTCGGCGCCGCGCCGGGACCTCACGCCGCCACGCTGACCAGAGCCTCGCTCGGACGCTCCGCGGCGAGCCGTTCGAGGCGCTCGGCGGTCGCGGCATCCCGAGGGGAGAACCACACCACGCGGGAGCCGAGTGCCTCGTCGATCCACAGGCTCGACATCTCGAGGTGCAGCTCGCCGACGCGGGGGTGGAGCAAATGCTTGAGGGCGTTTCGCTCCCCGCCCACGTCGCCCAATCGCCACAGCTCACCGAAGCGCGGCGACATCGCCTCGAGTTCGGCCACGAAGCGCTGCCACGACGCCTCGTCGTGGTGGCGGCCGTAGGCGGTTCGCAGGCGCGCGGCGATTCGTCGCTGCGCGTGGTCGAGGTCGACGTGGGCGCGCTGCCACGCCGGATCGGTGAAGAGCAGGACGGCGCAGTTGCGGCGGTCGACGGGCAGGTCGTCCAGGTCGTCGAAGAGGTAGCGGTAGGAACGGTTGAACGCGCGGATGTCGAAGCGCGCGGTCTGCACCGCGGCGGGGTAGGGCAGGAGCTTCTCGAGCAGGTCGAGGTGGGTCTGCCCGACGCACGTCCGCGTCGCGCGGTCGGGGAGGGGGAGGTCGGCCAGGTCGAAGAGGTGGTCGCGCTCGTCGTCGCTGAGCAGCAGCGCGCGGGCGATCGCCGTCACCACCTGGGCCGAGGCGGCGATCGGGCGCCCCTGCTCGAGCCAGGTGTACCAGGTCAGCCCCACCCCGGCGAGCTGCGCGACCTCTTCGCGGCGCAGCCCCGCGACCCGGCGGCGCGTCCCGTCGGGCAGGCCGACGTCGGCGGGGCGCAGGCGCGCGCGGCGGCTCCGCAGGAACGCGGCGAATTCCGCGCGGACATCGTCGGACCGTGTCATGGCATCCTCCTCCGGCGATCCTAGAACCGCCTACGTCCTGCATCCGCCCCGTGAGGAGTGGTGGCAGTACCAGGATGAGCGGGCTCCTGGTACCAGGATGCGACGCGCTCCATGCTGGCACCATGACCACCTCCGCACAACCGGCGACCGGCAGCGCCCCGACGCCGATCCGCCCCCAGGCCGACGACGTGCCGACCTGGCGCTACCTCGGTTTCCTGCTCGGCCCCGGTGCCGGCACGTTCGCCTTCAACGCCGTCACCGTGATCCTCCCCACGCTCCGCGAGCGGTTCGGGGCCGGCGACGTCGCCCTCGAGCTCGTCATCGCGGCGTACGGCATCCCGTTCGCGGTCCTGCTGATCCTCGGCGGGAGACTCGGGGACCGCTTCGGGCGCCACCGCCTCTATACGCTCGGGATGGGGCTGTTCCTGGTGTCGGCGATCGCCTGCGCCCTCGCGCCCTCCATCGAGACGCTCATCGCCGCCCGAGTTATGCAGGGCGTGGGGGCGGCGCTGTGCACGCCCCAGGTCCTCGGCACCATCCAGGCGACGTCGCGCGGAGCGGCGCGCACCCGCGCGATCGCCGCCTTCGGGGCGAGCGGCGGGATCGGCGCCGCCGTGGGGCAGGTGGCCGGTGGTGCGCTCGCGGCCCTGTCGTTCGGTCCCGTCGAAGGCTGGCGTGCGGTGTTCGTCGTCGTCGCCCTCATCGCGGTCGCGGCGATCTCGTTCGCGCCCCTCGCCCCCCGCTCCCGCTCGCACGAGGTGGTCGCGATCGACCTCGTCGGCACCGCGGCGCTCGCCGTCGGCATCCTGGCGGCCTCGCTCGCCTTCACCTTCGGGCCGGTGTGGAACTGGTCGTGGCCCGTCGCGATCGCCCTCGTCGTCGCCGCCGTCGCCCTCGTGGCGATGTGGCGGCACCAGAACGGCATCGAGCGGTCGGGGCGCGTGCCGCTGCTTCCGCCGAGCGTGCTGCGCCTGCGTCCCTTGCAGCTGGGCCTGCTCGCGGCCGCGCTGTTCTTCGCCGGCTACTCGGCTCTGCTCTACGTCTTCCCGCGCGCGGTCGAGGCCGGCGGGCTCAGCTCCCTGCAGGCGGGGCTCGCGCTGCTGCCGTTCGCCGTGGTGTTCGCGGCCATGTCGCTCGCGGTCGCGCGGGTGCAGAGCCGACTGGGCGACGCGACGCTCGTGCTCGGGGTCAGCGTGCAGATCGTCGCCCTCATCGCGATGGCGGCGACCCTCGGCGTCGCGTGGGGCAGCGACATCGGGCTGTGGCTGCAGCCGGCGCTCGTGCTGCTCGGCGTCGGTCAGGCGCTCATCTTCTCGCCGCTCACGCAGCTCGTCGTGCGCGAAGTGCCCGTCGAGGCGGCGGGGCTGTCGGGTGGAATGTTCAGCACCGCCCAGCAACTCGCGCTGTCGTTCGGCGTCATCGTCATCGGGGGTGTCGTGACCTTCACCGGCGCGGCCGGCCGCGACGAACTCCTCGCCGGTCTCGCGCTCGACATCGGTCTCGCGGTGGCGGTGCTGGCTCTCGCCCTCGTGCTGCGGGCGCGGGGCGCTCGCGTCGCCGGCTGAATCGGTTCGGCATCCGGAGAAGACCCAGGATGCCGGGAGCCCGCCGTCGCCGCGCCGTCACGGTGTGTCCACCGGCCGTTCACCGCGGGCCGGTCTCATCGGAGCATGCGTCGTCCGGTGACCGTGACCGCCGCCTCCGCGATCGCGTTGCTGGGCGCCGGGGCCGTGGGGCTGCGCACCCTCATCGCCCGCCAGGCGGCGATCGCACGGCGCCGCATCGGCAAACCACTGGGGGAGCAGGCGCTCGACGCCGACCGGGTCTGGCGACGCAAGAAGCACCCGGGGGCCCCGGTCGAGCTGCTGCTGCTCGGCGACTCGATCGCGGCCGGCTTGGGCGCCGCACATCGGCGCGACACCCTCGGGGCGCGTCTGGCCAAGGGCATCGCCCGCGCGGCCGGGCGACCGGTGCGGTTGCGGACCGAGGCGGTCGTGGGGTCGGAGACCTCGGCGTTGGTCGGACAGCTCGCGGCGCTGCCCGAGGGGTACCGTCCGGATGCCGCGGTCATCGTGGTCGGCGGGAACGACGTGACGCACCGCATCCCGGCCTCCCGCTCCGCGGGGCAGCTCGAGGAGATCGTGCGCGCGCTCCGGGGGAGCGGGATCCCGGTCGTCGTGGGCACCTGCCCCGACCTCGGCACGCTGCGGGCGATCCCGCAGCCGCTCCGGGCGCTGGCCGCGCGATCGTCGCGGCAGCTGGCCGCCGCGCAGGCCGCGGCCGTGCACCGGTCCGGAGGTCGCGTCGTCGCGCTGGCGAGAGCGGTGGGACCGGTCTTCGCCGAGCGTCCCGACGAGATGTTCAGCGTCGACCGCTTCCACCCGAGCGCCCTGGGGTACCGCCGTACCGCGGAGGCGCTGCTGCCGGCGGTCCTGGCGGCGCTGGAGGTCGCGCCGGTCGTGGTCAGGGCGGAGCGCTGAGGGCTGCGGGGGACCGGGTCCCGGCTCCCGCATAGCTGCTCGGCCTAGCGTTCCCTCACGCCTCCCGTCGATGTCTTCCTCCGCACCTGGCGCGCCGATCCCCTCACGCTCGGCGTGCTGCTCGTGGCATCCACGGCCTATCTGCTCGCCGTGCGGCGGTCGCGTCGCCGGGGAGAGCCCTGGCCGCTCCGGCGCACGATCGGCTTCTTCGCCCTCGGGCTGCTGCCGTACGCCGTGATCGAGCTCGGATTCCTCGGCGTGTACTCGGGGCAGCTGCGGTGGGCGTTCTCGACCCGCATCGCGCTGCTGATCTTCGCCGTCCCCGCCGGGATCGCCGCCGGACGCCCGCTCGACCTCGTCCCCCGGGGTGTGCGCGAGCGCCTCCTGGCCGCACGGGTCACGCGCGTCTTCGGCAACGCGATGGTGGCCACCGTCGTCATCGCCGCGGTGTTCTGCCTCTTCCTCACGCCGGTGGCCGGCATCCTGCGCGTGAATCCCCTCGTGCAGGCATCTCTCGGCGTCGTCGTGCCGCTCGTGGGGTCGGCGATGGTGCTGCCCATGATGGCGCTCGGCGCGGTCCACACGGGCACGTTCATCGCGATCGAGTTCCTGCTCGCGTTCGTCGAGCTGCTCATCGACTCGGTGCCGGGGCTGCTGATGCGCCTGAACGACTCGGTGCTTGATCTCGTCCCGGATGCCGCGCAGGCGGTGTCGTGGTGGCCGTCGCTGCTGCACGACCAGCACCTCGCGGGCGACATGATCTGGTTCGTCGCCGAGTTCGCCGACGTGCCGATCCTCGTCATCCTCATGATCCGATGGATGCGGTCGGACCGCGTCGAGGCGAAGGGCTTCGACGACCTCACCGACGAGGAGTACGACGAGATGACCCGCGCGCACCTCCGCGGCGAGCGTTGACCCGCACCCTCCGCCGCGCCAGGGTGGAGGGGTGCCCACCTCCGACGACGTCGATGCGTTCCTGACCGAGACGCTCGTCGGCTCCGACCCCGCGCTGGACGCGGCGCTGCGCGCACAGCACGACGCCGGCATGCCCGCCATCGAGGTCGCGCCGGTGAACGCGAAGTTCCTGCACCTGCTCGCGCGTATCGCGGGCGCTCGCCGCGTGCTCGAGATCGGCACCCTCGGCGGATACTCCACCATCTGGCTCGCCCGGGCCGTGGGGGCGTACGGGCGCGTCGTGACGATCGAGGCCGAACCGGCCAACGCCGCCGTCGCGCGGGCGAACCTGGAGCGGGCGGGAGTGGCCGGGCGCGTCGACATCCTGCTCGGTCGCGGCACCGACGTGCTGCCGACTCTCGACGGGGGAGACCCCTTCGACCTCGTCTTCATCGACGCCGACAAGGAGTCGAACACCAAATACCTCGACTGGGCGGCGCGCCTGGGCCGCCCCGGCACGGTCGTCGTGCTCGACAACGTCGTGCGCGGGGGAGAGGTGGCGGATGCCGGGACCGCCGACTCGAAGGTGCAGGGTGCTCGTCGGGGCGTCGAGATGCTCGGAAGCGACCCGCGCTTCGACGCGACGGCGTTGCAGACCCTCGATCGCAAGGGGTGGGACGGGATCGCGGTGGCGATCATCGTCGACCCCACGCCCGGCGGGACGGGTCACTAGACTCGACGGTGGACCGACGACGCTCCACCCTCTTCCACCCAAGAACCAACGAGGAGTCCTTCGTGGCACTTATCGAGGCTGTCAACGCGCGCGAGATCCTGGATTCGCGCGGTAACCCGACCGTCGAGGTGGAGGTGCTCCTCGACGACGGAATCGTCCAGCGGGCGGCCGTCCCCTCCGGCGCGTCCACCGGCGCGTTCGAGGCCTACGAACTGCGCGACGGCGACAAGAGCCGCTACAGCGGCAAGGGCGTGCTCAAGGCCGTCGCCGCGGTCGTCGACGAGCTCGGCCCCGCCATCGAGGGCGTCGAGGCCAGCGAGCAGCGCATCATCGACGAGATCCTCATCGAGACCGACGGCACCGACAACAAGTCGCGCACCGGCGCCAACGCCATCCTGGGCGTCTCGCTCGCCGTGGCCAAGGCCGCCGCCGACAGCGCCGACCTTCCGCTGTTCCGCTACCTCGGCGGACCGAACGCGCACCTGCTGCCCGTCCCGCTGTTCAACGTCATCAACGGCGGCGAGCACGCCGACAACGGCATCGACTTCCAGGAGTTCTTCCTCGCGCCCATCGGCGCCGACACCTACGGCGAGTCGCTGCGCTGGGGCACCGAGGTCTACCACGTCCTGAAGGGCGAGCTGAAGTCCGCGGGCTACAACACCGGTCTCGGCGACGAGGGCGGCTTCGCCCCCGACCTGCCCAGCAACCGCGAGGGCCTCGACTTCCTCATCCGTGCGATCGAGAAGGCCGGCTTCACCCCCGGCAAGGACATCGCCGTCGGACTCGACGTCGCCGCCACCGAGTTCTACAAGGACGGCGTGTACACCGTCGAGGGCAAGGAGTGGAGCGTCGACACGCTCGTCGACTACTTCGCCGACCTCGTCGCGAACTTCCCGATCGTCACGATCGAGGACGCCCTCGCCGAAGACGACTGGGACGGCTGGAAGAAGCTGACGGATGCCATCGGCTCCAAGGTTCAGCTCGTCGGCGACGACCTGTTCGTCACCAACCCCAAGCGCCTGCAGCAGGGCATCGACCTCGGTGTCGCCAACTCGCTGCTGGTCAAGGTGAACCAGATCGGCACGCTGTCCGAGACGCTCGACGCGATCTCGCTGGCGACCCGCTCGGGCTACACCTCGATGCTCTCGCACCGCTCGGGCGAGACCGAGGACACCACGATCGCCGACCTCGCGGTCGCTGTGAACGCCGGCCAGATCAAGACCGGTGCCCCGGCGCGCAGCGAGCGCGTCGCGAAGTACAACCAGCTGCTGCGCATCGAGGAAGACCTCGGCGACGCCGCGGTCTTCGCGGGCCGCTCGGCGTTCCCCCGTTTCAAGGGCTGAGCGTCTGACATCCGAGGAGGGGGAGCCCACGGGCTCCCCCTCCTTCGTCGTTTCCGGCGACGACCATGTCGCGCCGCGGGGTGGGGCCGCGTTCGCGAGCCCGACCCCGTGGCATCCGCTTCAGGTGGCGCGCGGCGGGGGCCGACCCCGTGGCACCGGCCACCGAGCACGCGGCGTGGCCCACCGGGAACGCCGAGACCGCCGACGTAGACTCGCCTGCGGTCCGGGCATGCGTGCACCGGCGGATGAGAGGGGATGGACGTGGACCGACCGACACTGCCTCCCCGCAAGACGACCGCCCCCCGGCCGCCCGCCGGGAAGAAGGCGCCGCGCCGCCAGCCCGATCCGACCGCCTCGCGGCGCCCGACGGCCCCGCCCCGGTCGGCGGGCGGACCGCGCGTCGACGTGCGCGAGTGGCTCGGGAAGGTGCGCATCTCGGGTTTCGTCGTCATCATGCTGGGTCTGGTCGTGCTGGGCACCTTCGTGCTCGTGCCCACCGTCGGCACGTACATGGACCAGCGCCAGCAGATCCAGGCACTGCGCAGCGCCGTCGCCCTCAGCCAGTCGGAGGTCGCCGACCTGCAGACGCAGCGCGAGCGGTGGTCGGACCCGGCGTACATCCGCACCCAGGCGCGTGAGCGGCTGGGGTACACCTTCCCCGGCGAGGTCGTCTACCTGATCGACAACGATCTGCCCGCCTCGGCGACACCCCAGGAGCAGGCCGACGTCAGCGAAGACGTCGGGCAGACGCGCACCGACTGGATGGCGCAGCTCGTGCGCTCGGTGGCTGCGTCCGGTGCGGCGCAGGTGGCCGTCCCGTCGCTGCAGATCGGCGTGCCCGACCCCGCCCCGACCGAGCCGCCGGCCGGCTGACCGCCCCTCGGTCGCCCCCGGATGCCGGGTCCAGCAGCCGCCGCGCGGGGCGCCGCCGGCACCGGGCGCGGTGTCGGACACGCCGGGTACCCTGTCAGGGATGACTACCGCACCTCTTCCCCCCGCTTCCGACGCCGACCTCGCCGTTCTGCAGGCGCAGCTCGGCCGTGTTCCGCGCGGGGTCATCGGCATCGCCGCGCGATGCGTGTGCGGCAATCCGACCGTGGTGGCGACCTCGCCGCGGCTCGACGACGGCAGCCCGTTCCCGACCTTCTACTACCTGACGCACCCCGCAGCGACCGCGGCGATGTCGGTGCTCGAGGCCGGCCACGTGATGAAGGAGTTCTCCGACGAACTCGCCTCCGACGAGGAGTTGCAGCAGGACTACCGTCTCGCGCACGAGGCCTACCTGCGCGACCGTGCGGCGTACGGCGAGCCCGAGGAGATCGCGGGCATCTCGGCGGGGGGGATGCCGACACGCGTGAAGTGCCTGCACGCTCTCGCCGGGCACGCCCTGGCGGCTGGCCCGGGCGTCAATCCGATCGGGGACCGGGCTCTCGAGCGCGGCACCTGGTCGCCCGATCGCTGCGTCTGCGAAAGCCCCGGGGCCGGCGGATGAAGCGCGTCGTCGCAGCCGTGGCATCCGTCATCCTGATGGCGGTGATGACCGGTGCGACGGCGTCTCCCGCGGCGACACAGGGCCCGGTGCCGGAAGACCCCACCGACTCGGTGCGCGCGTCGGAGTACTGGCTCGACCAGTACGGCGTGCGGGAGGCCTGGAAGACCACCCGCGGCGCGGGGCAGAAGATCGCCATCATCGACACCGGGATCGCCCGCGGCCCCGCCGAGTTCACCGGCGCGGTGGCCGGCGGCACCGACGTCTCCGGCGTGGGTGCGTCCGACGGGCGCACGCCGGTGGGAGCGGTGGATGCCAACCACGGCAGCTGGGTCGCCTCGCTCGCCGCGGCGCGCGGCACGGGCAACGGACGCGGCATGATCGGCGTGGCGCCCGAGGCCGAGCTGCTGTCGATCTCGGTCGGATTCGGCGCGTCGAGCACGAAGCCGTTCTCGGAGCAGATCGCCGAGGCGATGACGTGGGCGGTCGACAACGGCGCGACCGTCATCAACCTCTCGCTGACCACCAACACCCTCGACTGGGACACCAGTTGGGACACCGCGTTCGAGTACGCCTTCGATCACGACGTGGTCGTGGTCGTCGCCGCAGGCAACCGGGGGAGTGGCACCGACCGCGTGGGCGCCCCGGCGACCATCCCGGGCGTCCTCGCGGTGGGCGGCGTCGACCCGAACGGCACCGCGAGCAGCAGCGCCTCCACCCAGGGCATCACGATCGGGCTGTCCGCCCCCAGCGAGCGGCTCATCGGCGTCTCCTCCGACGGCACCCTCGTCGGCTGGAACGGGACGAGCGGGGCGGCGCCGATCGTCGCGGGCATCGCCGCGCTGGTGCGCTCGGCCCACCCCGACCTCGACGCAAACAACGTGCTCAACCGGCTGATCCAGACCGCGAAGCCCGCGGCCGGGGCGACGAGCGTTCCCGACAAGCTGTACGGCTACGGACTGGTGGATGCCGCCGGCGCGGTGTCGGCGAGGGTCGATACCGTCAGCGAGAACCCGCTGGGCAGTCTGAAGGAATGGATCCGCCTCTACCGTCGCGCCGACGCGGAGCCGGCGCCCGAACCGACGGCGAGCCCTGTCGAGATCCCCGCTCTGCCGCCGGTGGAATCCGCACCCGAGGCCGGTTCGCCTCTGCTGCCTTCACGCGATAGCGTGCTCTACGGATCGCTGCCGCTCGGGGGTGCCACGCTGGCCGCTATAATGATTGCGCTCGGCGTCAGTGCTGCTGCCCGGCGAATCCGACAGGCGCGCACCTCCCGCGAGCCGAGCCGCACCACAAACGAGGAGTCCCTCCCATCGTGACCACTACCGTGCCCAGAATCCTCATCGTCGGTGGGGGCTACGCAGGTTTCTACACCGCCTGGAAGCTCGAGAAGCTCCTCGGGCGCAACGAGGCCGAAGTCACGCTCGTCGACCCGCTGCCGTACATGACGTACCAACCGTTCCTTCCCGAGGTGGCCGCCGGCGAGATCGAGCCGCGCCACGTCGTGGTCGGCCTGCGCCGCCACCTCAAGCGCACCACCGTCATAGCGGGCAAGGTCACGGGCATCTCCCACGCGACCAAGACCGCCACGATCACCCCGATCGCGGGCGACGAGACCTTCGAGCAGGGCTACGACCAGATCGTCGTGACCGCCGGTGCCGTCTCGCGCACGTTCCCGATCCCCGGCATCGCCGACAACGCCATCGGTCTCAAGACCATCGAAGAGGCCGTGGCCATCCGCGACCGCCTCACGTCGAACTTCGACAAGGCATCGGTGCTGCCCGCCGGTCCCGAGCGCGACCGCCTTCTGACGGTCGTCGTCGTCGGTGGCGGGTTCGCCGGCATCGAGGTGTTCGCCGAGCTGCGCGCCTACGCGTCGTCGCTGCTGAAGCAGTACCCCACGCTGTCGTTCGACGACACGCACTTCCACCTCATCGAGGCCATGGGCCGCATCATGCCCGAGGTGTCGCAGAAGACGAGCGAGTGGGTGCTCGCCGACCTCGCGAAGAAGGGTGCCTTCGTGCACCTCGACACGCAGGTCAAGGGCGCCGTGGACGGCGTCATCGAGCTGTCCACCGGTGAGCAGCTGCCCACCGACCTCATCATCTGGACCGCGGGCGTCATGGCGAACCCCACGGTGGTGCGCGGCAGCGACCTCCCCGTGGAGGAGCGCGGTCGCATCCGCACCCGTCCCGACCTGCGCGTCGGCACCGACGAGGAGATCGTCGAGGGTGCCTGGGCCGCCGGTGACGTCTCGGCCGTTCCCGACCTGTCGGGTGGCGGCGTCGGCGGGTTCTGCGTTCCCAACGCGCAGCACGCGGTGCGTCAGGGCAAACTGATGGCGAAGAACCTCGTGGCCGTGCTGCGCGGTGAGGAGCCCAAGCAGTACAACCACAAGAACCTCGGCGCCGTCGCCGGTCTGGGCCTGTACAACGGCGCGTTCCAGTCGGGCAACATCGCCCTGACCGGTCTGATCGCCTGGTTCGCCCACCGCGGTTACCACGGTCTGGCCATGCCCACGTGGGAGCGCAAGTTCCGCGTGATCGGCGACTGGATGCAGAACTTCGTCCACGGCCGTGAGGTCGTGTCGCTCGAGGCCGTGCAGAAGCCCCGCGCGGCGTTCGAGGAGTTCGCGGCACGTCCGCGCCCGGCGGCTCCCGCGGCCGACGCCCCGGCCCCGGCCGAGAAGAAGGCCGAGCCCGTCGCGGCGAAGTAACGTCATCGATTTCGAGACCCCCGTGCCCCGTGTGGGTGCGGGGGTCTCCGCGTGAGAGGTCGCCGCCGGCTCGCGCCGCGGGAGGTTCGGGGCGAGGCCCTTCTGCGGACGTCGTGACGGGCGCGCCGGGTCGCGGCATCCGGGGTTCGCAGGTGAAGGCCGCGGTCCGCGGGACGACGGCCACGCTGCCGCCCCGCGCTACGGTGGGAGCCGGGCCCCCGTAGCCCAATGGCAGAGGCAGGCGACTTAAAATCGCTTCAGTGTGGGTTCGAGTCCCACCGGGGGTACGGCATCCATCGCATCCGCTGGGAGTCGCCGCCCGGCTCCGTCACGCCGACCGGCCCGCAGTTACACTGAAGGGCAATCTCTCGAACGGAGTGTGGGGACTTATGTGGGAGTGGCTCGTACCGGTCATCGTGATCGTCGGCATCCTGGTCATCGCCGGCATCTACCTGTGGGCCACCTACAACGCCCTCGTCTCGCTCAACGTGCGCGTCGACGAAGCGTGGAGTGACATCACGGTACAGCTCAAGCGTCGCGCCGATCTGCTGCCCAACCTCATCGAGACGGTGAAGGGCTATGCGGCGCACGAGAAGGCGGTCTTCGAGAACGTCACCCGCGCCCGCGCCGAGACGCTGAACGTCGAGAGCCCCGCCGAGGCGGGTGTCGCCGAGGGCCACATGCAGCAGGCGCTGAAGTCGCTGTTCGCCGTGGCCGAGGCCTACCCGCAGCTGCAGGCGAGCCAGAACTTCCTCAAGCTGCAGCAGGCCATCGTCGACACCGAAGACAAGATCCAGGCCTCTCGCCGGTTCTACAACGGCGGTGTTCGCGAGCTCAACACCAAGATCAAGGTGTTCCCGAACAACCTCTTCGCCCGTCAGCTCGGTTTCCACGAGCGTGAGTTCTTCGAGGTCATCGACGGCGCGGCCATCTCCGAGCCGCCTCGCGTGCAGTTCTGACCTTCTCGCAGATGCGCCCTCTCCGCTCGACGGAGGGGGCGCATCTCACGTGGAGCGCCCGTCGGGGTGCTCGTGCCGCTCGGCCGAGAGCGCGCCGGCGATCGCATCGGCGGCGTCTCCCCATCGCGACACCGTCACCCGCTCCAGGCCCTGCCATCGCGCGGCGGTGCGCAGCTCGGCGGCGACGCGTTCCGCGGCATCCGGGGAGACACCGTGCTCCCACCACGCCGATTGCACCCGCAGGGTATTCGCCCCGCGGTCGGCTTTGAGGTCGAGGCGGCCCACGACGTCGTCGCCGACGAGCACCGGAAGCGAGTAATAGCCGAACCGGCGCTTCGGTGCCGGGGTGTAGATCTCGATGCGGTAATCGAAATCGAAGAGGCGCTCGGCACGATCGCGGAACCACACGACGGGGTCGAACGGCGTGAGCAGCGCGGTGGCGTCGACCGTGCGGGGCCGTGCCGCGTCGCGATGCAGCCATGCCTTGGCGGGGCGGCCTGCGACGGACCATCCCTCGACCTGCACGGGCTGGAGCTCGCCCGCGTCGACGAGGTCGTGGATGGCTGCCGTGACCGCCGGCCGATCGCGGATGCGCCAGTAGTCGGCCAGGTCGGACGCCGTCGCCACGCCGTAGGCCGCCGCCGCCCTCCGAACGAGCTCGCGGATGGCATCGGCCCGGGGCACGGGCGTCTCGAGCGCGGCCGCAGGCAGCACGTCGGATGCCAGAGCGTACCGACGCTCGAATCCGCGGCGCCCCGCGATGGCCACCTCGCCGAACAGCCACAGGCGCTCGAGGCCGTTCTTGACGTCGTCCCAGCCCCACCACGACCCGCGAGAGCCACTGCGGGCGTCGTGATCGATCTGCGCGGGCCGCAGCGGCCCCCGCTCGGCGAGTTCGTCGCGCAACCACTGCAGGAGGGGCTCGTTGGCCCGCGCCCACGCGTCGTCGCCGTACTTGCGGCGCAGGTCGTCGCGGCGGAACTGCAGGAGCGGCCAGTCGTCCGCGGAGACGAGGGATGCCACGTGCGCCCACGACTCCACCCAGCGCGGGCGGCGCGAGAAGGCGAGGGCGTCGAGGAGGGCCGTGTCGTAGGCGCCGAGGCGCGCGAACAACGGCATGTAGTGCGAGCGGGAGAAGACGTTGACGGAGTCGATCTGCAGGATGCGCATGCGACGCAGGGTCGCTGTGATCTGGCGCGTGCCGACCGTCTCGGGCCGCGGTCTCGCGAAGCCCTGGGCGGCGAGGGCGATGCGGCGCGCATCGGCGCGACGGAGCGTCGTGGTCATGCCTTTCACCGTATCCACCGCCTCCGACATCCAGCGTTCGCCGGGGGTGCGCGGCGGTAGGCTGACGGGATGAGTGGAACCGATCCCGAACCCCGCGGATCGTTCCTCGACGCCCTCAAGCGGCGCACCGTCTCGAGCGACCTTCAGCCCCCGGTCCCTCCGGCGCTTCGTCAGGCCACCGCGTACGCCTGGCGGTTGCTCGTGATCGCCGCCGCTCTCGGCGTCGTGATCTTCCTCGTCATCCAGCTGAAGCTCCTCGTGGTGCCCCTGCTCGTGGCGATCCTGGTGACCGCGCTGGTGTGGCCCGCGTTCTCCTTCCTCCTGCGGCACCGGTGGCCCAAGTGGCTCGCCATCGTCGTGACGGTGCTCGGCACCATCGCCCTCATCTCCGGACTCGTCTGGCTGGCCGTCTGGCAGATCACGCGCGAGTTCGGGTCGGTCCGGGAGCGCACGGTCGACGCCGTCTCGCAGTTCCGGCAGTACCTGATCGACGGGCCCCTGCACCTGAGCGCGCAGCAGATCGACGACGGTCTGCGGCAGGCCGGTACCTTCCTGCAGCAGCAGGCCGAGGTGCTGTGGACGGGCGCCCTCGCCATCGGGACGACTCTCGGCCACGTCGGCACGGGAGTGCTGCTGACCCTGTTCATCCTGCTGTGCCTGCTCGCCGACGGCGGGGGGATCTGGCGGTGGACCACGCGCCTGTTCCCCCGTGTCGCCCGACCGGCGGTCGACGGCGCGGGTCGCGCGGGCTGGCGGACCGTCAAGAGCTATGCCCGCACGCAGTTGCTCGTGGCCACCATCGATGCGATCGGCATCGGGCTCGGCGCGTTCCTCCTCGGTGTCCCGCTCTCGATCCCGATCGGCGTGCTCGTGTTCCTGGGCGCGTTCATCCCGTTCGTGGGAGCTGTGGCCACCGGGGCCCTGGCGGTGTTCATCGCCCTCGTCTACAACGGTCCGCTCGTCGCGTTGTTCATGCTGATCGTCGTCCTGGGCGTCCAGCAGATCGAGAGCCACGTGCTGCAGCCGATCCTCATGGGCTCCGCGGTCAAGGTGCATCCTCTCGCCGTCGTGCTCGTCGTCGCCGGCGGCGCGATGATCGGCGGGATCGCCGGTGCCCTGTTCGCCGTGCCCCTCGCGGCCTTCGTCAACGTCGTCGCCGTTTACCTCAGCTCGAAGGCCTGGCAGCACGACGGGCAGGCCCTGGCATCCCGAGATCTCATCTGGCAGACCGTCCCGCGTGAGCGCGGAAGGAGATCATGAACGACACTCCCACCCTGGCCGAGTTCGAGGATGCCGCGCAGGCTCTGCGCGGCATCATCACGCGCACGCCCCTCGACGAGTCGCTTCACCTGACCGACCTGCTCGGCGTGCCCGTCAACCTCAAGCTCGAGAACCTGCAGCGCACCGGCTCGTTCAAGATCCGCGGGGCGACATACCGGCTGTCGCGCCTGACGGCCGAGGAGCGCGCCCGTGGAGTCGTGGCCGCGTCGGCCGGCAACCACGCTCAGGGTGTCGCTCTGGCGGCGCAGCAGCTCGGGATCGCGGCGACGATCTTCATGCCCCTGGGTGTACCCGTGCCTAAGCTCCTCGCGACGCGCGGCTACGGCGCCGAGGTGATCCTCGAGGGGGCGACGGTCGAGACCCCGCTCCGCCTGGCCGCGGAATTCGCCGAGCGCACCGGCGCGGTGCTCATCCACCCGTTCGACCACCGCGACATCGTGGTGGGGCAGGGGACGTTGGGGCTCGAGCTGGTCGAGGACATGCCCGACCTCGAGACCGTCATCGTCGGTATCGGCGGCGGCGGGCTGGCCGCGGGTGTCGCGGCGGCGGTCAAAGCGCGGGCGGCCGCGGAGGGGCGCCAGGTGCGCGTCATCGGCGTCCAGGCGCACAACTCCGCCGCCTACCCGTCCTCCCTCGCCGCCGGGTACCCGATGCAGGTCGAGACCACCCCGACCATCGCCGACGGCATCGCCGTCGCGCGGCCGGGCGACCTTCCCTTCGAGCTCATCCGGCAGTATGTGGACGAGGTCGTCACGGTAACCGAGGACGACATCGCCCGCGCACTGCTCGTGCTGCTCGAGCGCGCCAAGCAGGTGGTCGAGCCGGCCGGCGCCGTGGGTGTCGCGGCGATCCTCGCGGGCAAGGTCAGGGCGAGCGGTCCCACGGTCACGATCCTCTCGGGCGGCAACATCGACCCGCTGCTGCTGCAGCGCGTCGTGGCGCACGGGCTGTCGGCATCCGGTCGCTATATGTCGCTGCGCATTCCGCTTCCCGACCGCCCGGGCCAGCTGGCCCGCGTCTCGGAGCTCCTCGCGCAGGTGGGGGCGAATGTCATCGAGGTGCTGCACACGCGGCACGGGCAGGGGCTGCAGATCAGCGAGGTGATCCTGCAGCTGAGCGTCGAGACCCGCGGCGCCGAGCACCGCGCGCTGGTCATCAAGACGCTCGAGGATGCCGGCTTCGTCGCGACCGTCGTCCCGGACTGACGTCGGCGACGGGTCGCGTCGTCCCGGGCCGACCTCGGCGGCGATCGTCACCGGCTCCGGGGTCGTCCCCTCCGCGATGTACGCACGCTCCGTCGCGGGGCCGTCGTCCGGGCCGAGGGGAGGCAGATTGCTGAGCGTGCGCAGATTCCTGGCGGGGGCCTCGTGGGGGTTGTAGCGTCGGCGATCTGCGCTCGGTCAGTTGGAGGGCCGTGAGTCGGGCTGAGGGGAGGCAGATTGCTGAGCCTGGGCGACTGACCCGCAGAGGCGGATCGCGGAGCGTGGGCGGATCGCGGAGCGTGGGCAGCCGACGGACCGAGGGCACATGCTCGGGCGGGGGCGGATCGCTCGAGCGACGGGCATTGGTGCCGTCGTGCGCGGCAGGCCGCCCCAAACGCCGCGAGCCGCCACCCCGGTGGCGGGGGAGCGGCTCGCGGGCGGACCGGGCTTACTGGCCGGAGTAGGTTTCGACCTTGACGATCTCGACCGAGATCTCCTTGCCGTTGGGCGCGGTGTACGAGCCCTTGTCGCCTTCCTTGAGGCCGAGGATGGCGGCCCCGAGAGGCGAGGCTTCGCTGTAGACGTCGAGCTCCGAGTTGGCGGCGATCTCGCGGTTGCCGAGGAGGAACTTCTCCTCGCCGCCGGCGACGACGGCGGTGACGACGGTTCCCGACTCCACGACACCGTGGCTCTCGGGGGCCTCGCCGACCTTGGCATCCTTCAGCAGCTGCTGCAGCGTGCGGATGCGCGCCTCCTGCTTGCCCTGCTCGTCCTTCGCGGCGTGGTAGCCGCCGTTCTCCTTGAGGTCGCCCTCTTCGCGAGCGGCCTCGATGCGCTTGGCGATCTCCTCGCGACCCGTGGTCGAGAGGTGCTCGAGCTCGTTGGCCAGGCGGTCGTAGGCGTCTTGCGTGAGGAACGTCACCTGAGCGTCGTTGGACACGGTTACTCCTTCGTCGAGGCGCTGACGGCGGGCGGTGTCGGGCCGTCGGCGGGGGATATGTCGAACGCCCCGGCATCGTGCCGGGGCGCGTCGTGATTCCGCGAGTTTACGGCACCCAGCAGGCGTTGACAAAACCCGTGGTCGCGAGCGACAGCGTCGGAATCTCCTCGGTGAAAGCCCGCGTGTGGTCCTCGGATGCCGGGTACTCGACGACGCGCCAGCCCACGGTTCCGTGCTCTTCGTCGCGGGCCTCGAGGGCGCAGGCGACGGGTCGGCCGGTGGGCGCGGTGATCTGGAACGTCGCGGTGACGGTGCGGTCGTCCACCACGGTGTAGCCGGTGTCGGTGGCGGTCACCGAGTTCAGGCTGCTCGACACCGTCGTCCAGCCCAGGAAGCCGATCGCGCCGAGGGCGAGGACGCCCACGATGGACCAGCCGACGATACGTCGTCGCGGAGAGCGCGTGCGCCCGTAACGGTCGTCGAGTCGGGCGTGCGTCGTCATGCTCTCTCCGGGCTTTAGGCTGGACTTCCAGGCTACGCGCTTCCGCCCGGATAGAAGGTCTCCATGCACCCCGTGATCGTCGCTCTCGCGACAACGCCCTCCCCGGCCGTCACCCCCGACGAGTCGATCGTCACGCCCGGGCCGCTCGGATTCGCCGCGATCGCCTTCATCGGCATCGCCGTGTTCCTCCTCGTGTGGGACATGCTGCGTCGCATCCGTCGCGGCCGCTACCGCGAAGAGGTCAACGCGGAACTGGACGCCGAGGAGCAGGCGCTCGCAGCGGAGCGGGCCAGCGACGTCGACGACGAGGACATCGACCCGGCCGCTCCGCGCCGCTGACCCGCGGCCGCGAGCCCGCGGCATCCGAAGCCTCCGAATCAGTCGACAGGAACAGTCGCTCGGAAGCGACGTGATCCGGCGACTCGCGCGGTCAGCCCCCGTGATACGCCGGAGCGAGGGCGATCAGCAGGCACGCGGTCCAATGGCAGAGGAACGCCAGGACCGTGCAGACGTGGAAGATCTCGTGGAACCCGAAGTGCCCGGGCCAGGGGTTGGGCTTCTTCAGGGCGTAGATGATGGCGCCCGCGGTGTAGAGCAGGCCGCCCACGACGACGAGCACCATCATGGCGACGTTCGCCGCCAGCAGGTCGCCGAGGTACATCACCGCCGCCCAGCCCAGGGCGAGGTAGAGGGCGACGTAGAGCCAGCGGGGGGCGTTGATCCAGAACACCCGGAACAGGATGCCGAGCAGCGCGCCGCCCCACACGATCGACAGCAGCAGCACGGTCTTCGGTGTGGGCAGGGCCAGCACCGCGAGCGGGGTGTAGGTGCCGGCGATGAGCAGCAGGATGTTCGCGTGGTCGATGCGCTTGAGCACCGCCAGGGTCCGGGGCTTCCAGTGGAAGCGGTGGTACAGCGCGGAGTTGCCGAACAGCAGCATCGAGGTCGCCATGAACACCGCTGCGGCCCACTTGCCGGGAGCGCCCTGCGCGAGGGCGATGAGCACGATCCCGGCGGCGATCGCGACGGGGAACGTGCCGGCGTGGATCCAGCCGCGCCAGGTCGGCTTCAGCTCGGCCTGCGCCCCCACGGCTCCCGCCTCGAGCAGGGGGAGCTGGGGCATCTCGGGGCCGTCGGCCGGGGTTCGGGGGATCACTCCTCGACAGTACGTCCGCTCCCATGCCCCGGGAGGAACATGGGGGCAGCGCTCACCTTTCCCCCAGGAAGCACCACCCGATCCGATGCGGTCGGAAGCGCCCGACGCGGTAGCGTAGGCGGGTGGCGCGCGTGTGGAAGAACGAGGGGCGGGGACCGCTCTACCGTCTCTACATCTCGCGCCTGCGTCGTCGCATGCCGGCCACCGTGCCGCACCACGTCGCCATGATGATCGACGGCAACCGGCGCTGGGCCCGACAACTCGGCTACGACAGCGCCGCGCACGGACATCGCGCCGGAGCGGCCAAGATGCACGAGTTCCTGCGCTGGTGCGACGATCTCGGCATCGAGGTGGTCTCGCTCTACCTGCTGTCGAACGACAACCTCGTCAAGCGCGACAGCAAAGAGCTGCAGGACCTGCTCGAGATCATCGCCGAGCTCGCCGGCGAGCTCTCGCGCGAGCCCGACTGGCGCGTCCAGCACGTCGGGCGGGCGGAGGGCCTGCCGCCGGAACTGGCCGAAGTGCTGCACGAGGCCACCGAGCGCACCCGCGGTCACCAGGGTCTGCACGTGAATCTCGCGGTCGGCTACGGAGGGCGCAGCGAGATCGTGGATGCCGTCCGCTCGATCATCGTCAAGCACGACGAGTCGGGCGGGTCGCTCGAAGAGCTCGCCGACAGCCTCACTCCGGAGCAGATCGGCGAGCACCTGTACACCGGTGGTCAGGCCGACCCCGATCTCGTGATCCGCACCTCGGGGGAGCAGCGCCTGAGCGACTTCCTGCTCTGGCAGTCCGCCCACTCGGAGTTCTACTTCGTCGAGGCGCTCGGCCCCGACCTGCGCGAGGTCGACTTCCTTCGGGCGATCCGCGACTTCGCGGCGCGCGACCGCCGCTTCGGACAGTAGCCCGGGCCGACGCACGACGCCGGGTTCTCGGCATCCGGTGAACTATCTTCGACCGGCGAACGCCGCGAACACGCTGTTCACGAACTCGTCATATTCGCGGCGTGTTAACGACCCTCGTGGGTGTCGCGGGGTCGTACGGTGATCACATCGGACACGGAGTCCGGTCGAGTCGACCTTCGGATCGCGACTCGTGACCCACAGGTCGACTCGTGACAACCGGGTGCATCACCCGGGTCGGGAGTGGGTTGTGACTGCACGAGCACCGTACGACCAGCGTCACGTCGTCGAGAGCACCGAGTCCGAAGCCGGAGCCGATCAGGCCCTGCGCACGTACGTCCTGGACACCTCCGTCCTGCTGAGCGACCCGCGGGCGTTCTTCCGCTTCGCGGAGAACTCCGTGGTGATCCCCGTCGTGGTGATCATGGAGCTCGAGGGCAAACGTCACGACCCCGAGATCGGCTACTTCGCCCGCCAGGCCCTGCGCCACCTCGACGAACTGCGCATCGAGCACGGCCGCCTCGATTTCCCGGTGCCGGTCGGCGACGAGGGCACGCTCCGCGTCGAGCTGAACAACACCGACCCGTCCGTCCTGCCGTCCGGAATGCGCACCGGCGGCAACGACAGCCGCATCCTCGCGGTGGCCATGAACATCGCCAAGGACGGCGTCGAGGTCACCGTGGTGTCGAAAGACCTGCCGATGCGCGTGAAGGCGGCATCCCTGGGTCTCGCGACGGAGGAGTACCTCGCCGAGCAGGCGATGGACTCGGGCTGGACCGGGATCGCCTCGATCGACGTCTCGGGCGACGAGATCACCGACCTGTACGAGAGCGAGGTCGCCGTCAGCGACGCGGTGGTGGGGCTGCCGGTGAACACCGGGCTCATCATCCACTCGGAGCGGGGATCGGCCCTGGGCCGCGTGACGGGCAAGGGGCAGTACCGCCTCGTGCGCGGCGACCGCGACGCCTTCGGGCTGCACGGGCGCTCGGCAGAGCAGCGGATCGCCCTCGACCTGCTGCTCGATCCCGAGGTCGGCATCGTCTCTCTCGGCGGCCGGGCCGGCACCGGGAAGTCGGCGCTCGCCCTGTGCGCGGCGCTCGAAGCCGTGCTCGAGCGCCAGCAGCAGAAGAAGATCATCGTGTTCCGCCCGCTCTTCGCGGTCGGCGGGCAGGAGCTGGGCTACCTCCCGGGCGACCAGGCCGAGAAGATGGGCCCGTGGGGTCAGGCGGTGTTCGACACGCTGGGTTCGGTGGTCTCGGGCAACGTCCTCGAGGAGGTGCTGGCGCGGGGGCTCCTCGAGGTGCTGCCGCTGACGCACATCCGCGGTCGTTCGCTGCACGACGCGTTCGTGATCGTCGACGAGGCGCAGTCGCTCGAGCGCAACGTGCTGCTCACGGTGCTCAGCCGCATCGGACAGAACTCCCGCGTGGTGCTCACCCACGACGTCGGGCAGCGCGACAACCTGCGCGTGGGGCGTCACGACGGCGTCGCCTCGGTGATCGAGACGCTCAAGGGTCACGGGCTGTTCGGGCACGTCACGCTCACGCGCTCGGAGCGCTCGGCCATCGCCGCACTGGTGACGGAACTGCTGGAGGCCGGCGAACTGTCGTGAATCGCGAAGGAGGGCCGGGATGCCGCGGCATCCCGGCCCTCCTTCGTGCGCGAGCCGGGGTGCCGGAGCGCGCCGCGAAGCGCTGCAGATGAGAGGGTTCTCATCTTCGGCTCTCCGGCTTCTCACGAACGCCAGACAGAGTGGTCACATCGGCGAGGGAGACCTCGCCACCGCCCCGGCGGTTCCCCCTAAGAAAACACGAGGTCCGCGCTCGCGCAGGTCACCGCTCTTCGGGTGAGTCGGAAGACCACCGACGCGATCTCTCTCGAAAACCCCCGGTCGATCCCCCCGCCGGGGGTTTTCGGGGGTTCGGGCTCACTCCCAGCGGTAGCCGGCTCCGCGCACGGTGACGATGTGGGCGGGCCCCACTTTGGCTCGCAGGTAGCGGACGTACACGTCGACGACGTTCGACGTCGGGTCGAAATCCAGGCCCCAGACCCGGCTCAGCAGCTGCTCGCGCGAGAGCACTTGTCCTGCGTGACGGATGAACTCCTCCGCCAGGGCGAACTCGCGGGCGCTGAGATCGACCTCGCGGCTGCCCACCGTCGCGCGGCGGGCGAGGACGTCGAGCGACACGTCGCCGTGCGCCACCGTGATCGTGCCGAGGGTGACGGGCTCGCGCAGCCGAGACCGCACGCGAGCCAGGAGCTCGTCGAACTTGAACGGCTTCGCGACGTAGTCGTTCGCTCCCGCGTCCAGACCGTCGACGGTGTCGCGCGTACTCGTCCGAGCCGTGAGCATGATGACCGGCAGGGTGGAGCCTTGACCGCGCAGGCTCCGCAGCACCTCGAAGCCGTCGAGAGAGGGCAGCCCGACGTCGAGGAGCACGAGGTCGACCTCGCCGGAGAGGGCCGTGTCGAGCGCGTCGGCGCCGTCATCGACGATGAGCGTCTGGTAACCGGCCGACTCGAGGCCTTTCGCCACGAACGCGGAGATGCGGTCTTCGTCCTCGGCGATGAGGATGCGGGTCATCCGGTGGCCTCTCTCTGTGCATGACGACGTCGCCGGCGCGCACGGGCGTCGGCAGCGCGGCGGGGGACTGCGCTCCCGTGAGCGGGATATGCAGCGTGAAGGTGGCGCCGCCTCCCGGCGTGTCGCCGATGGAGCAGTGACCGCCGTGCGCCTTGGCGATGGCATCCACGATCGAGAGCCCGAGCCCCGAGCCGTCGACGCCGCGCCGCGTCGACAGGCGGTCGAACCGCCGGAACACCCGATGCCTCGCGGCCGGGGGGATGCCGGGACCGTGGTCGCGGATCCACAGGTGCGCGGCGGTGTCGTCAGCGGTGCTGCCGATCTCGATCGGTGTCGCCTCGGGGGTGTACTTCGCGGCGTTGTCGGCGAGCTGCAGCCACGCCTGGACCAGGCGGTCGGCGTCGCCCGCGATACGCACGCGTGCGCGCTGCGCCACGCTCCAAGGGTGACCCGGGAGAGCGCCGGCGAGCTCCGCGACGCGGTCGGTCAGGGCGGCGACGTCGATCACCTCGGACGACAACGCATTGGCCTCGACGTCGGCGAGCGTGTCGATGTCGTCGACCAGACGCGTGAGGCGGTCGAGCTCGGCGATTCCGAGCTGACGCGTCTCCTCGACGTCGTGCGGATCGGCCGGGTCCATCATCTCGAGGTGGCCGCGGACGATGGTGATCGGCGTCTTCAGCTCGTGGCGCACGTCGTCGAGCAACTGACGCTGCGCCTCGACGGACATCGCGAGGCGGTCGAGCATGGAGTTGACCGACGTGGTCAGATCGGAGATCTCGTCGTTACCGTGCGCGCGCAAGCGCGTGCCGAGGTCGTCGATCGTGATCGAGTCCGCTGTGTCGCGCAAACGCCTCAGGGGGGAGAAGAGCCGTCCGGTGACGAACCACCCGACCGCGCCCACCACGACGAGCACGGCGAGGGCCGTGGATGCATAGGTGACGGAGGACAACGCCACCAGCTCCATGCGCTGGTCGATCGAGATGACCTGCACGACATAGCCGCCGGATGCCGCCGCAGCGGCGTACATGACCGGTCCTCGGGTGCTGTCGAGGCGGCCGGTGAGGCGCCCGTCGGTGATCGCGCGATCGAGCGCATCGACGAGCCCCTGGTCATCCCCGACGGCGAGACCGGGGGGTGACGGAGTCGCGGCGAGCACGCGCGCGTCGTCGACGGCGAGAGTGCCGTCGGTGCGGCCGGGGATCACCGCGTCGACGAGGTCGGCCGCGGTCTCGTCGCTGGTGGCGACCGTGGCGACGAAGCCGTCGAGCTGACGCTGCGCATTGGCGAGCACCCGGTCGCGCTGGACGAGGAAGGTGACCCCGCCCGCGACGATCATGCCGAGAAGCACGACGCCGAGGAGCGCCCCGAGGAGTCGCACCCGCGTCGAGACAGGTCTCGTCGCGGGGCTCATCCTTCGATTATGGCGCGCCTCGGCGTCGGAGGTGGTGCGTGTCGATTCAGCCCGGGTGGGTCATCGACAGCAGGTCGAGCTTCGCGTCGAGCACCTCTTCGGTGATCTCGCCGCGCTCCACGTAGCCGAGGTCGATGACGGCCTCGCGGACGGTGATGCCCTTCGCCACGGAGTGCTTGGCGATCTTCGCGGCCGCTTCGTACCCGATGACCTTGTTCAGCGGCGTCACGATCGACGGCGACATCCCGGCGAACGCCTCGGCGCGGCCGACGTTGGCTTCGAGGCCGTCGATGGTCTTGTCGGCGAGTACGCGCATCGCGTTCGAGAGGAGGCGGATCGATTCCAGCAGCGCGGTGCCCATGACGGGGATGGCCACGTTGAGCTCGAACGAACCGGACGCGCCGGCCCAGGCGACGGTGGCGTCGTTTCCGATGACGCGGGCGCACACCATGAGGGTGGCCTCGGGCACGACGGGGTTCACCTTGCCGGGCATGATCGAGGAGCCGGGCTGCAGGTCGGGGATGTGGAGCTCGCCGAGACCGGTGTTCGGGCCCGAACCCATCCAGCGGATGTCGTTGTTGATCTTCGTCAGCGACACCGCGATCGTGCGGAGGGCGCCGGAGGCCTCGACGAGTCCGTCGCGGTTGGCCTGCGCCTCGAAGTGGTCCTTCGCCTCGGTGATGGGCAGCTCGGTCTCTTCCGCGAGCAGCTCGATGACCTTCTGCGGGAAGCCGAGGGGGGTGTTGATCCCGGTGCCGACGGCGGTGCCGCCGAGGGGCACCTCGCCCACGCGGGGGAGGACCGCCTGCACGCGCTCGATGCCCAGACGCATCTGCCGCGCGTAGCCGCCGAACTCCTGACCGAGGGTGACGGGAGTGGCATCCATCAGGTGGGTGCGGCCCGACTTCACGATGCCCTTCCAGGCGTCGGCCTTGGCCTCGAGGGCGACCGAGAGGTGCTCGAGTGCCGGGATGAGGTCGGTGATGAGCGCCTGGGTCACGGCGATGTGGACCGAGGTCGGGAAGACGTCGTTCGACGACTGCGAGGCGTTGACGTGATCGTTGGGGTGGACGGTCGACCCCAGGATGCCGGTGGCCAGCGTCGCCAGCACCTCGTTCATGTTCATGTTCGACGACGTGCCGCTACCGGTCTGGTACGTGTCGACGGGGAAATGCGCCTCGTGGCGGCCCGTGATGACCTCGTCGGCGGCCTGCGCGATCGCGTCGGCGATGGCGCCGTCGAGCGTGCCGAGGTCTTTGTTGGCGAGCGCCGCGGCCTTCTTGATGCGCGCCAGAGCGGCGATCTGGGTCGACTCCAGACCCTTCCCCGAGATCGGGAAGTTCTCGACCGCGCGCTGGGTCTGCGCGGCGTACAGGGCGTCCTTGGGTACCTGCACCTCACCCATGGTGTCGTGTTCGATGCGGTACTCGGTGTCGGTCACGTCGTCGTTCCTCCAGGTCAGTCGTTCGGTTTCTCAGGTGCGCGGGGGTCGGGCGCGTCTCGGGTGCGCGGTTCTCAGATGCGCGCGTCGTCGACGTCGCCCACGATGACGACGGGGAAGGCTTCCCCCTCGTCGAGACGGTAGTTCGCGCCCACGACGGCTGTGCGTCCCTCGGCCACGGCTTCGCTGATCAGCTCCGAGGCGCGCAGCAGGTCGGCCACGGTGTGGCGCAGGTGCTCACGGCCCACCAGCTCGGGGTCGACGTGGTCGGGCAGGTGCCCGTCGACGGCGTTCTCGCGCTGGACACGGCGCACGGCCGGCACGATCGGGGCGATCTGCCGCCAGATGTAGGCGGGGAGGGTCGGGGCGTCGACGCCCGTGCTGTCGATGGCCGCGCCGACGGCGCCGCAGGCGTCGTGTGCGAGCACCACGATGAGCGGGACCTCGAGCACACCCACGGCGTATTCGAGGCTGCCGATGACGGAGTCCGAGATGACCTGCCCGGCGTTGCGCACGACGAAGAGGTCGCCGAGCCCCTCGTCGAAGATGATCTCGGCGGCGAGACGAGAGTCGGAGCACCCGAACAGCGCTGCGGTCGGGTGCTGCGAGCTGGCGAGCTCGGCGCGACGCTCGACGTCCTGACGGGGGTGGGCGGGTTCGCCGGCGACGAAGCGTCGGTTGCCCTCCACCATCTGCTGCCACACCTGACGGGGGGTCATGCGCTCGCTCACGGGACCTCTCTCAACTGCTCGATCTGCGACGTCACGGATGCGGCCGCCAGGGCCGCGGTCTCGGGTGCGGCATCGCCGTACACGAGGACGTAGTCGGGGCCGGCCGGGGTGGCCAGGGCGTAGTCGATGTTGCCCGTCCCGGAAGGGTTGGCGGGGCGGTAGACGTTCCAGGTGATGCCGTCGATGTCGACCGTCTCGGTACTGCGTGTGCCGTCGAGCACCTGCCCGACCCAGTTCTCGTCGGCGTCGAACCCCTGTGCGACGCGGAGGAACCCGGATTCGCCGGAGCGGACGTAGACCATCGTCCACGCTTCGGTGCCGCCGACGCCTTCGGTCGTGGCCTGGTTGACCCGCCACCCGTCGCCGAGCGACGGGGAGAGCACGGGGCGCCCGAGGTCCGCCTCGATGCCGGCCGCGAGGGCGGGCACGTCAGGGGCGGGGGGCGGCGTCGGCTCACCGCGCGGGACGCCCGCGACCACCACGAACACGACGGCGACCGTCACCAGCAGGGCGGCGATGAGGTTGCGGAAGGTCTTGCTCGAGCGGTACCGACGCGAGGACTCCGCCTTGCGGTCGGCGGTCTCCTGCGGGGTCTCGGGGCGGCCGAGATGGGCGACGACGCGGGCCATCAGTCGTCGTCCCCTTCGCCGCGTGCGGCGTCGAGGCGGCGCTTGGCCCCCAGCAGCCACTCTTCGCAGCGCGCATAGAGCTTCTCGCCGCGCTCCCAGAGAGCCAGGGACTCCTCGAGCGTGGGGGCTCCCTGCTCGAGCTCGGCGACCACGCGCACCAGCTCGTCGCGGGCCTGCTCGAACGACAGGGAGGCGACGTCGGCAGCGGGGCCGGGGGTCGTCGCGGTCATGGCATCCATTCTAGGCGGCCCCGCCGGCGGAGCCGGCGTCGGGTGCCTCGTCGTCGAACGGAGCGGCGGCGGGGGAGGGGCCGTGGGGAACGGCATCCGGGACGACGCCCTCCGAGGTCGTCGCGACCGTGCCCTGTTCGAGCGTCAGTCGCAGCGCGGTCCCCGCGGGGGCATCGGCCGCGTCGCGCAGCACCGCCCCGTCGGGCAGCTGTGCGATGGCGTACCCCCGGGCGAGGGTGGCCACGGGCGAGAGGGCGCGCAGCCCCGCGCTCAGCTCGCGCGTGCGCCGCCGTTCGCTCTCGAGGCGGCGATCGACGATGTCGCGGCCGCGGTTCGACAGCATCCACAGCTCCTGAGCGCGGGAGGTGAGCATGGCGTGCGGGGTGCGCAGAGCAGGACGCGAGCGGATCTGCTCCAGTTGGGCGATGTCGTGGACAACGCGCTGCGTCAGGCGCCCGGTCAGCCGCGCGCGCAGCTGGGCCACCAGCGCGCGCTGCTCGCTCACGTCGGGGACCACGCGCTTGGCCGCGTCGGTCGGCGTCGAGGCGCGCACGTCGGCGACCTCGTCGAGCAGCGGGCGGTCGTTCTCGTGGCCGATGGCGCTGACGATCGGCGTGGATGCCGCGGCCACCGCGCGCAGCAGACGCTCGTCGCTGAAGCCGAGCAGGGTCTGGGGATCGCCGCCGCCGCGCGCGATGACGATCACGTCGACCTCGGGATCGGCATCCAGCGCCTTCAGGGCGGCGATGGTCTCGGGCACGCACCGGTCGCCCTGCACCGCCGCATGCTTCGTGCGGAAGTGCACGCGCGGCCAGCGCAGTTCGGCGTTGCGATGCACGTCTTTCTCGGCGTCCGAATTCTCGCCGGTGATGAGTCCGATGCACTGGGGGAGGAAGGGCAGGCGCTTCTTGCGCGCGGGGTCGAAAAGCCCCTCGGATCGCAGCTGCACCCGCAGCCTCTCGAGACGCTCGAGCTGCTCGCCCAGGCCCACGTGGCGCATCGCCGAGATCGCGAACGAGAAGTCGCCGGTGCGGGGGAAGTAATCGGCCTTGACGCACGCCACGACGTGATCGCCGACCTGCAGGTCTTTCGGCAGGCGTGCGAGCGTGCTCGACCAGATCCGGAACGACACCGTCGACTCGGTGCCCAGGTCTTTCAACCGCCCGAAGACGTTGCCGCCGCGGCGGTTGAACGAGGTGATCTCGCCCTCGACCCACACGGAGCCCCACCGCTCGATGAAGCCGCGGATGGTGTCGTTCAGGCGCGAGACGGAGGTGGGCGCGTCGGTCCGCGAATCGCGGGGGTGCACGCTGTCGGCCGGTGGGGCCTGGCCGGGGATGGTCTCGGGCTGGAAGGAGGTCATGAGGTCCGCTCGAATGCATGCCGACGTCGGCGGGAGGGGCGGGGCGGGGAAGGGGTCATCGTATCCGTGCGGGTAGCGGTGGGGGGAGGTTCGGCCGGTGTCCAGGGGCGCCCCGGTAGAATCGAGGGGTGAGCTCACCTGCCGTCCACCTGCCCGTTCCCCGTATCCCGGGTCGACGCGGGCGGCTCCAGGATATCCCCGTCAACGGACAGAAGAAGGTGCTGCTGGCCGCGCCCCGCGGGTATTGCGCGGGCGTCGACCGCGCCGTGATCGCCGTCGAGAAGGCGCTCGAGCGCTACGGGGCGCCGGTGTACGTGCGCAAGCAGATCGTGCACAACATCCACGTCGTCACCGAGCTCGAGAAGAAGGGGGCGATCTTCGTCGAGGAGGTCGACGAGGTCCCCTCCGGGGCGCATGTCGTCTTCAGCGCGCACGGCGTCTCGCCGGCGGTGGTCTCGGCGGCATCCGATCGGGGCCTGCAGGCGATCGATGCGACCTGCCCCCTCGTCACGAAGGTGCACCGCGAGGCCGTGCGGTTCGCGCGCGACGACTTCGAGATCCTCCTGATCGGTCACGAGGGACACGAGGAGGTCGAGGGCACGGCCGGCGAGGCTCCCGAGCACGTCACCGTCGTCAACTCGCCCGACCACGCCGACACCATCGAGGTGCGCGACCCGTCGAAGGTCGTGTGGCTGTCGCAGACCACGCTCTCGGTCGACGAGACGATGGAGACCGTCCGGCGCCTGCGCGAGCGCTTCCCCGAACTGCAGGACCCGCCCTCCGACGACATCTGCTACGCCACCCAGAACCGCCAGGTCGCGATCAAGAAGGTCGCCGTCGGCGCGGATCTCGTGATCGTGGTGGGGTCGGCGAACTCCTCCAACAGCGTGCGTCTCGTCGAGGTCGCCCTCGAGCACGGCGCCAAGGCCGCCTACCGCGTCGACTACGTCGACGAGGTCAAGCAGGAGTGGCTCGAGGGCGTTCAGACCGTCGGCGTCACCAGTGGCGCCTCGGTGCCCGAGGTGCTCGTGACCGAGGTGCTCGAGGAGCTCGCCGGTGCCGGATACCGTGACGTCGAAGAGGTGCGCACCGCCGAGGAGGACCTGATCTTCTCGCTCCCCAAGGAGCTGCGCCAGGATGCCGCCGGCAAGCGCGACAGCCGGGCCCTCGGCGGCCGGGGTCGCGCGTGAGCGACGACTCCCGCTCGTCGGACGAGGGTGGCGGTGTCGAGCGTCCCCGCCCGCAGTACGGCGAATACGCCACGGCCGAGGAGCAGCGCGCCCGCATCCAGCGGCCCGAGGTGACGGAGGCGCTCGACGCCGGTGTCGCGCCGCAGCCGCAGCCGCAGGCCGCCCCCGTCGCGGACGCGCCTGCGGGCTTCGTCGCGCCCGCCACGCGCGGGGCGCGCGTGGATCGCATCGTCACCTTCGGGCTGCTCTTCTACGGCCTGTTCTCGGTGGTCACGACCATCGTGCAGCTGCTGAACTTCCCCGAGTACGCCGAGCGCGGCGCCCAGATGCTGGGTGTGACGGCGACGTTCACGAACCTGTCGGCCGGGTACGTCTGGGGTGCCGCCGCCGCCCTCGTGTACGGCGTCGGCTGGCTGCTGACGGCCGTGTTCACCTGGCGGCGTCTGCGACGCGGCCGGGTCGCGTTCTGGATCCCCCTCGTCGGGTTCGTCGCGACGGCGCTCATCGCCGGCATCTGCGTGACGATGGCCCTCGTCGGCGACGCGACCTTCATGTCGGCGATCCTCGACAGCGTTCCGAACTGAACCGCGAGGCCCGGTATCCCGTGTCCCCTGTGAGCGAGGGAGAGGGGATGCCGTGGCGAGAGACGAACACGCGCAGCTGACGGCGCTGTACGACGCGCACGCCACCCCCGTCTGGCGCTACGTCGTGAGCTTGACCGGCGACCACGCCGGAGCCGACGACATCGTGCAGGAGACGCTGCTGCGGGCGTGGCGGACGCCGCGGGTGATGAGCGACGACCCGGCATCGCTGCGGTCGTGGATGTACACGGTCGCCCGCAACCTCGTGATCGACGAGGCGCGCAGCGCCCGGAGGCGGCACGAGCAGCCCGTCGACGAGCTGCCCGAGACGGCGCGGGACGACGACACGGATGCCATGTTCGACGCGCTCCTCGTCGAGGAGGCGCTCGCGACGCTCACGCCCGACCACCGGGCGGTCATCGTCAGCGCCTATTACGGCGGGCGCAGCGTCGCTCAGACGGCGGAGGAGCTCGGCATCCCCTCCGGAACCGTCAAGTCTCGACTGCACTACGCGGTGCGGGCGCTGCGGCTCGCCCTGCAGGAGAGAGGAGTGACCCGGTGAACGTCGACCACGAGCGTCTGTCGAGCTGGGACGGCGCCTATGTGCTTGGAGCGCTGTCGGCTCCGGACCGCGCGGAGTTCGAGGCCCACCTCGCCGTGTGCGCGGACTGCCGCGCCGCGGTCGCCGAGCTCGCGCCGACCGCGGGACTGCTGTCCCGCCTGTCGGCCGAGCGCGCCCGCGCGATCAGCCCCAGCACGGGCCACGTGCCCCTGGCCGCCCCGGACCCGACCCTGCGCACCCGCGTGCTGGACACGGCGAGACGCCGGCGTCGACGCCGCGCGACCGGGTGGGTGCTCGCGGCATCGATCGCGCTCGTCGCGATCGCCGTGCCCGGCGTCGTCGCGGTGAACAGCGCCGTGTCGTCGTCGGGAACGGTGTACGCGTTGGACGGCGTGGCGGGCGCGCCCCTGGAGGCGTCGGTCAAGCTGACCTCGGCCCCGTGGGGAACGCGCATCGACCTCGTGTGCCAGTACACCGGCCAGGTGCTCGACGCTCCTCCCGGGGGCTGGCCGTACGCGCTCGCCATCACCGACGACACCGGAGCGACGAGTGTGTTGTCGACCTGGCGCGCCGGTCCGGGATCGACGACCGAGTTGAGCGCCGGCACCGATCTGGCGGCCGCCGACATCGGGTCGGTCGAGATCCGTACCCTCGACGGCGACACCGTCGTCATGCGGCGCGAGTTCACCGCGCCGTGAGGCGGGTGCGGACGTGCGGCGTCGACGTTCTAGCATCGATCCATGCCCCGTCTCGTCGCCGTCTGCGCCGTTCACGAATTGCATCCGGATGCCGGCTCCGTCGGCGTTACCGCGATCGACAAGCGCGCACTCGATGGCCTCGTTCGCGTCGGCACGCTCGGGGTGCGCGCCGACGTGCAGGCGAGTCGCAAGCACCACGGCGGTCGTGACAAGGCGGTCTACGCCTATGCGGCGGAGGATGCAGCGTTCTGGGAGGACGCACTCGGGCGCGACCTGTACGCGGGATGGTTCGGCGAGAACCTGCGCGTGGAGGGCCTCGATGTCAACGGGGCCCGCATCGGGGAGGTGTGGCGCATCGGCGACACCGTCGAGGTGGAGGTGACGATGCCCCGCACGCCCTGCGCGACCTTCGCACGCTGGGTCGGCGGTGCGGCGGCGCGCGGGTGGGTCAAGCGCTTCTCGGACGAGGGCCGGCTGGGAGCGTACCTGCGGGTGCGCCGGGCGGGCGAGGTGCGGGCGGGGGATGCGATCGAGGTCGTGTCGTCGCCCGAGGGGGCGCCGACGGTGCTCGAGGTGTACCGCAGCTGAGTCGTCCGTCCGAGCGCGCCCGCCGTCGTGGGGCCCGCGCTCCGGGACGCTCCTGCGGGCTCAGTCCCGCTGCGGCGCGCGAGGCTGCGCGGTGCTGACGTCTCGGGTGCAGGCCGGCGCCGAGATGTCGGTGGGATGCCGTCTCGCCGTGGGTGGCGGGAGGGGCAGGGTGGAGCGCCGGGGGCGCGGCATCCGGAAACGACGAACGCCCCGACCGGAGCCGGGGCGTTCGCGGGGTGACGAGGGGTCAGCTCTTGGACTGGCCGTACGAGCCGAGCTGCTTCGTGGCCTCGACCACGCGGACGGCCATGGCCGACTCGGCGACCTTGCCCCACGCGCGGGGGTCGTACTGCTTCTTGTTGCCGACTTCGCCGTCGAGCTTCAGCACGCCCTCGTAGTTGGAGAACATGTAGCCCGCGATTGAGCGCGTGAAGGCGTACTGGGTGTCGGTGTCGATGTTCATCTTGATGACGCCGTTGGCGACCGCGAGGGCGATCTCCTCGTCGGTCGATCCGCTGCCGCCGTGGAAGACCAGGTCGAGGGGCTTGGGGCCGGTGCCGAACTTCGCAGCGATGCCCTCCTGGATCTCGCCCAGCAGCTCGGGGCGGAGCTTGACGCCACCGGGCTTGTACACGCCGTGGACGTTGCCGAAGGTGAGGGCCGAGATGTAGCGGCCGTTCTCGCCGAGGCCGAGGCGCTCGACGGCCTTGGTCACGTCGGCGACCGTCGTGTAGAGAGCCTCGTTCGAGCCCTCGTGCTGCACGCCGTCTTCTTCGCCGCCGACCACGCCGACCTCGATCTCGAGGATGGCGTTGATGTTCTTCAGGCGGGGGAGGAGCTCCGCGGCGATGTCGATGTTCTCGTCGAGGGGAACGGCCGAGCCGTCCCACATGTGCGACTGGAAGATCGGGTTGCGTCCGGCCTTGACCTCTTCTTCTGAGGCCTCGAGCAGGGGGAGGACGAAGCCGGGGAGGGCGTCCTTGGGGCAGTGGTCGGTGTGGAGCGCGACGGTGATGGGGTAGTTCTTCGCGACCTCGGTCACGTACTTCGCGAAGGCGAGGGCACCGGTGGCGCGGGCCTTGACGGTGTGACCGGCGAAGTAGTCGGCACCACCGGTGGTGACCTGGAGGATGCCGTCGGAGCCGGCCTCGGTCAGGCCCTGGAGCACCGAGTTGATGGTCTGCGAGCTCGAGACGTTGATCGCGGGGTACGCGAAGCCGCCGGCCTTCGCGCGGTCCAGCATGTCGGCGTACTGCTCAGGGGAAGCGACGGGCATGGAGGTGCTCCTTGGTGTTGTCGGGACACCGTCAGCCTAGCGAAGGCGCCGGATCGTGACGGTGTCGGTGCGACAGGAACCGGGCAGTTCTGTCGATTCGTTAAGAACGTTGATTCCTTCGGGTCTGGGCGGTGGAAAACCGCCGAATGTGTCGACTCTGCTGGATACAGTGGGCCCATGGTGAGCCTGACTGCCGACATGAGTCCTCTGCACCCCGACCGCAACCTGGCTCTGGAGTTGGTGAGGGCGACGGAGGCGGCATCCATCCGGGCCGTTCCCTTCATCGGGCGGGGCGACAAGGAGGCGGCCGACGGTGCGGCGGTCGACGCGATGCGCGCGTTCTTCAGCACCGTGAACTTCGACGGCACGATCGTCATCGGAGAGGGCGAGAAGGACAACGCCCCGATGCTCTACAACGGGGAGCGCGTCGGGAGCGGCCGCGGACCCCGGTGCGACGTCGCGGTCGACCCCATCGACGGCACGTCGCTGACCGCTGCCGGGCGGCAGAACGCGCTCTCGGTGATCGCGGTGTCCGACCAGGGGACGATGCTCGATGCGTCGAGCGTCTTCTACATGGACAAGCTCGTCACGGGCCCCGCCGGTGTCGGCGTGGTCGACATCCGCCTGCCCATCGGCGAGAACATCCGTCTGCTGGCCAAGGCGCTCGGCAAGCCCGTCGACGAGATCGTGGTGTCGGTGCTCAATCGACCCCGTCACGAGCAGCTCATCGCGGACATCCGCGAGGCCGGCGCCGGAACCCGCCTCATGAGCGACGGTGACGTGGCCGGGGGGATCAACGCCGCCCGGCACAACGCCCGCACCGACATGTGCGTCGGCATCGGCGGCAGCCCCGAGGGCATCGTCACCGCGTGCGCGATCAAGGCCCTGGGCGGTCACATCCAGGGCGTGCTCGCGCCCCGCACCGACGACGAGAAGCAGAAGGGCCAGGATGCCGGCCTGAAGATCGACGGCACGGTCTACGAGGCCGACGACCTGGTGAAGGGCAAGAACACGATCTTCGTCGCCACGGGTGTGACCGACGGTCAGCTCGTGCAGGGCGTGCGGCGCGACGGAGACTTCATCTACACCGAGAGCGTCGTTCTCCGTGGAGCTTCGGGCACCCTCCGTCGGATCTCGTCGGAGCACCTGACGTCGAAGTGGCTCTGAGGCCGGGCGCCGTCGGCGGCGGACGCGCCCGACGGCCCGGGACGCGGGTCGCTGCCCGCGTCGGACGCGCCGGACGGCCCGGGAGACGCGAGGCGCTGTCCGCGGCGGGTGCACCCGATCGCTTCGACGTGCAGCTACAGCCGGGCGTGTCGTTGCGCAAGCGTGACCGGTCGCGCGCACCTCGTCTGGCAGAATCTCAAGGAGTGTCAACGGCGACGCTGTGTTCTTCCGAGACCCGAAGGGGGATCGTCCATGGCAACAGCTCCGACGAATCAGACCGCACCTCAGACAGGTGCGCAGGCGGTCATCGCCAGCGCCGTCGACCCGGCTCGACGTCCCGACGTCCTTCTCCGCGTCCGTCGCGATGAGGGCCATGAAGTCAGCGCGTGGTGGATGGTCGGGGCGTTCGTCGCCGTCTCCGCCGCCGTGGTCAGCCTGCTGAGTTGGGTTCCCGGCGGGGCCTGAGTCTCGCGTTCTCGCACCGGGTCGATCCCTTGGGGTCGGCCCGGTTTCGCGTGTAGGGGCGGCAGCGGGGTGCTCGGTGCTCAGGGCTCGGAGCGATTTCCGGGTTCGTCGAGCAACCCGGCTCGCGCGCGGACGCCACCGAGATCGGCGTACGCGGACGACGCGCCGGTGTCGGCGGGCGACGCGTCGACGGGCGGCACGCGGGAGGGTGACGCGTCACCGGCGGGATCGTCATCGCCCGTGGTCGTGCCGAGGTCGAGCATCTCCGGCGCGGTCCAGCGGCGCGGTGCGGCGTCGAGCGCGGGGGGAGCAGCGACGGATGCGAGCTTCGTCTCGTCGATGCCGGGGAATTTGCGCGCGGTGACGAGCACACGCGATTCGAGCGACCCCGCGAACCGGTTGTAGCTGTCGACCGTCTTCTCGATCGCGCGACGCAGGTCGTTGGCGTGACCGGCGAGGACCCCGACGCGTTCGTACAGCTCGGTACCGAGGTGGAAGAGCGTGCGGGCCTCGTCGGAGACGTCCTGCTGCGTCCAGGTGAAGGCCACCGTCTTCAGCACCGCCCAGAGGTTGACGGGGGAGGCCAGGGCGACGCGTCGCGCGAAGGCGTACTCGAGGAGCGTCGGGTCTTCGTCGAGGGCGGAGGCCAGGAGCGACTCACTGGGCAGGAAGCACACCACGAACTCGGGGCTCGTGGTCAGGCCCGCCCAATACGCCTTCTTCGCGAGGGCGTCGACGTGCGCCCGCACCGCTCGGGCGTGCTTGCTGAGGAGGGCGGCGCGGCGCGCGCCCTCGTCTCCGTGTGCGGTCACCGCGATGGCGCTGGCCTGCAGGTAGGCCTCGAGAGGGACCTTGGCATCCACCGCGAGGGCTTTGCCGCCGGGAAGACGCACCACCATGTCGGGGCGGCCCGCGCCGGCGTCGCTCGAGATCGCCGCCTGGAGGTCGAAATCGACATAGCGGGTGAGCCCGGCGGCCTCGACGACGCGTCGCAGCTGCGTCTCGCCCCACACTCCGCGCGTCGTGCCCGATCGCATCGCCGAGGCGAGCGATTCGGTGGTGGCGCGCAGCGCTTCGTCTGCCTCGCGGGAGAGTCGCAGTTGCTCGCCGAGCGCGGAGTACTGCTCGACCCGGTCGCGCTCCAGCCCGTCGACCTTGCGCTGCATCGCGTCGAGGGTCTCGCGGACGGGGTCGAGGGCGCGCAGCACGGTCTGCTCGCGACGCTCTCGTTCTTCGCGTGCGGCCTGATCGGCCCGGGACTGGCCCACGAGCTCGCGGTACATCGCCGCCTGATGCTCGAGCTGCTGCTGCAACCCGGCGCGCGCGGTCTCGGCCGCGATCGCGCGAGTCTCGAGACCGCGCTGCTCGGCGGCGCTGCGCGCGGACGTGCGGGCACCGGCGATGAACCAGCCGCCGGCGACGCCGAGCGCCAGGGCGAGGATCACGAGGACGAGGGTGATGGCATCCATGGGGTCAGCATGCCCCACACCTCCGACATCGCCGGAAAGACGGGCCGGGCGGGCTCGGGCGACGGGTGCGGAGTGGGCGGGCGGTCCCGGGCCGCGAGCGAGCGTGCGGATGACCGAAGGGCGTCGTCCGGAAGGGGTCAGGCGACGGCGCGCTCGGCCGGTTCGACGGCGATCTGCGAGATGCGCACGCCGAGATGCGCCGCGAGACCCTGCACGTCGTCGACCCCGGCGCGGCGGGCGCAGTCGATCGTGATCTCCGCGCACGCGACCGCGTCGGCGAGCGCGTCGTGGTGCGCGAACGGCGAGCATCCCGCTGCGGCGGCGACGAGCGGCAGCCGGTAGGAGTCGAGCGTGTAGGTCTTGCGCGACATCTGCACGCTGCAGAGATAGCGGTACGGCGGGCATTCGTCGCCCGTCGCCGCGCACGCCCGTCGGAGCACCGACATGTCGAACCCGGCGTTGTGCGCCACGAGCACGTCGGAGCCGGCGAAGGCCGTGAGTCGTGCGAGCTGGGCGCTCCACGACGGCGCGTCCACGACGTGGGCGGGCTGTATGCCGTGGATGCCGATGTTGATCGGCGCGAAGTGGTCGTGTCCGGGCGGCGGCTTGATGAGCCACGCCGCGGTCGCCACCACGCGTCCTCCGCGGACGCGGGCGAGGCCCACGGCGCACGCGGACGCGCCGCTGGAATTCGCCGTCTCGAAGTCTATCGCGGTGAAATCCAGAGCCACGCATCCACCCTGCGCCGCCGGGACCGCGTCGGGAGGGAGGCGCGCCGGGGTCGGCGGCGCACCGGCGTGCGGATACGTCCTCGCGGCGCGACCGCGCGTCGAGGGCGCCGCACAGGGATCGTGGCGGACGTGCCCGCCCGTGGCATCCGGGGCCGCGGTGGGGGCCGTGGCTCCCGGGCGGGCCGGCGCGCGGGAGCATGGAGTGCGTGTCGGAGGGGCGGCGTAGGGTCGAGGCCATGACGGGGAGTGAGAAGTCGACGTCGTTCGGGCAGGCGGCGTCCGCGTACGAGTCGGGCCGCCCGGGATACCCGGCCGAAGCCGTGGCCTGGCTGCTGGCTCCGGTGCGCGAAGAGGGGCGCGCCCTGCGCGTGGCCGACGTGGGGGCGGGCACGGGAAAGCTCACGCGGGCGGTCGTCGAGCTCGGTGCCGACGTGGTGGCGATCGACCCGGATGCCGACATGCTCGCCGCCCTGCGCTCCTCCGTCCACGGCGTGCCGACCTTCGCCGGCACGGCGGAGCGTCTGCCGCTGCCCGACGCCGGTCTCGATGCGGTCGTGATGGGCCAGGCGTGGCACTGGGTCGACGTCGAGGCGGCATCGCGCGAGGTGGGGCGGGTGCTGCGCAGCGGCGGGTCCCTCGGTCTGATCTGGAACATCCGCGACGACGCCGTCGACTGGGTGCGCCGTCTCACCGCGGCGATGGGCGGGTCGAACGCCGAGGTGCTCCTCGCGACCACCGGCCCACGGGTCGCGGAGCCCTTCGCGCCGCTCGAGCACGAGCAGTGGCGCTGGGAGCGGCCTATCACCCTTCCCCTGCTGCGCGAGCTCGTCTCCTCGCGCAGCGACGTCATCACGGCCGACCCCGAGACCCGCGCGCGGATCGATGCCGCGGTCGACGAGGTCGTGGCATCCGTCCCCGGATTGGCCGACGGGGCCACGGTCGCGCTGCCGTACGTCACCCACGCATTCCGCGCGCGGCGGCCGTGAGGCGGGTGGGCGCCGCCCGGGCCGGGTAACCTGGACTCCCGTGGCTCTTACCATCGGAATCGTCGGCCTTCCCAACGTCGGAAAGTCGACCCTCTTCAACGCCCTGACCAAGAACTCGGTGCTCGCCGCGAACTACCCGTTCGCCACGATCGAGCCCAACGTCGGGGTCGTGAACCTTCCCGATGCACGCCTGCAGCAGCTGGCCGACGTCTTCGGCAGCGAGCGGCTCGTGCCGGCCGCGGTGTCGTTCGTCGACATCGCCGGCATCGTGCGCGGCGCGAGCGAGGGCGAGGGCCTCGGCAACCAGTTCCTCGCGAACATCCGTGAAGCGGATGCCATCGCCCAGGTCGTCCGCGGGTTCGCCGACGACGACGTGGTCCACGTCGACGGTGCGGTCAACCCCGCCAGCGACATGGAGACGATCAACGCCGAGCTGCAGCTCGCCGACCTCCAGACCCTCGAGAAGGCCATCACGCGCTACGAGAAGGAGGTCAAGGGCAAGAAGCTCGATTCCTCCGTCCTCGACGCGGCCAAGGCCGCGCAGGACGCCCTGCAGCGCGGCGTGCTGCTCTCGGGATCCGGTCTCGACCTCTCGCCCATCCGCGAGCTGGGTCTGCTGACCGCCAAGCCCTTCATCTTCGTCTTCAACGTCGACGAGGCGGTGCTCACCGACCAGGCTCGCAAGGACGAGCTGTCGGCGCTGGTGGCGCCCGCGAAGGCCGTCTTCCTGGATGCCAAGATCGAGTCCGAGCTGATCGACCTCGACCCCGAGGATGCCGCCGAACTTCTGGCTTCCACCGGTCAGGACGAGTCGGGCCTCGATCAGCTCGCCCGTATCGGCTTCGACACGCTCGGCCTGCAGACCTACCTCACCGCCGGCCCCAAGGAGGCCCGCGCGTGGACGATCCCGCAGGGCGCGAAGGCCCCGCAGGCGGCCGGTGTCATCCACACCGACTTCGAGAAGGGCTTCATCAAGGCCGAGGTCATCTCGTTCGCCGACCTCGTCGAGCTCGGCTCGGTCGCCGAGGCCCGCGCGAAGGGCAAAGCGCGCCTCGAGGGCAAGGACTACGTCATGCAGGACGGCGACGTGGTGGAGTTCCGGTTCAACAACTGACGTGATCGCGCATCGCACGCTACGCATCCCGCCGGCACGCGCGTCCTCCTGAGCGGCGTGCAGCGTTGTTATCTAGCCAATCTGTCCTGCCAACTTAGCGGCTCGACTCTGTAGTAAGAGTCGGGGCGCTGTTGGGTCGCAGACTGCGAGCTGGACTAGGGCAAGTTCGCAAGTTCTTGGTGCCAATGAAGGACTAGCTGATTACCTTCATGTCGATAGCGATTACTCTCGAGTTCTACTTCCCAAATTTGTCTGAAAACTCCTCCAAGTCTGTTGTGATGTTCCCAATAGTCACTGGCCCAGATCTTTCCCTCGCGAGGCTTAAGTGATTCTTCAACTTGTTCGACTGCTAATTGCACAGCTTGCCTGAAAGGCGTCAGAGAATCGAGAATGGACGGATGTTCCCGAGCATGCCGTAGGGCGATTAGCACCGAGGGGTGCAGCTCAATCGTGGACGCTGACCAAGTGCGAGCGAGATCCCTGCCTCGTTCGATGATGGGTAGTGCATCTTTCGCACGCCGATGCAGCAGAGCGAGCTGCGCCTGCTTCGGCGTTTTCTGTCTGCGTTCCTCGTAGTTCTTGCTCATCGCCTTATATAGGGCGAGTTGCACGGTGTCATCTTCAACTGCTCGAAGCCACGCGGGCAGTTGAGATTCGATTGAGGCGATCGCGGCCAGCGCGTCGTCAGTGTCAGCCGACTGATCATTGGAGCGCCTAGCGATCTGATTGGCGCTCGCCGTCTGCGCTTCGGACATAATGTCGCGGATGCGCAGCGCGAGATCGTGTACTGCCTGGCGATACACTTCTGAGTCAACATGAGCGAGTCTCAAACTTTGCCAATTAACGTATTGAGTCTTCGCCACGATAGCCATTAGCTCGTCAGTGGAGTCTTCAGCAAGCGCGGGAACGTCCGCGTACAGCACCGGGAGAACAAGGGAGCCAACTCCTAGACTCTCGGCATGACTTCGGAACTCCACGAATTCGCGACGGCATTCCTCGCTCCTCACGTAGCGCGGTGTCACTACGCTCACGAACGCCGTGCTGCCGAGGAGGGCCTCGTCGATAACTTCGCGCCAGCGGTCGCCCCAGCTGATCGCTTTCCTGTCGACGAAGACGTCAAGATCGTCCCCCGTTATCAGGGCGTACTCATCACGGATATGGTTCGCAAGAGCCAACACACGCCCTCGCTCGGCTTGATTGTCAGCGTGAGCATAGCTCCAGAAGAGCGATGGAGAGGATCCCATCATCCGACTCTATTGCGAAGCACCGCGAGACTTCGCCGTGAGTGCCGTGTTGGCACGTACCGACGAATTCACGAGTGCCACGTGTCCTTCGCTGACGGCGACGTGGTGGAGTTCCGGTTCAACAACTGACGCTCGGGTGAGGGGCGACGGCCGATGACTTCCCGGGACATCGTCGCGCGCTACGACGAAGTCAAGCGGGCAGCCGTGGAGAGCGCCCTGCGGAAGGCCGTGCGCGGGCAGGGTATCGCGGCGATCGCCCTCGCCGCGGTGTGGGGACTCGTCACGCTGCTCCCACTCGTCGCCGCGGCCGTCGCCGGGCAGGCCAGCGCCACCCTGGTAGTCGTCTTCGGCGCGCTGCTCCTCGTTCCCCTCGCCATCGGCGTCTTCGGTGTGCGCCAGCTCCGGCGACGACCACGCATACCTGAGATGACCGTCGCGATCACCCCCACCAGCGTGCATTTCCCGGCCCTCGAACGTCCGTCCGGCGTGGCTGGACGAGTGCCGGCCGAGGAGTGGCCGCGGGAGGGGACGACCGCCGAGATCAGACCGGCGTCCGGACTGCTGCCGACGGCCGCCATCGTCTTCACGCGGCACGACGGACGCACACGGCGGCGCCGGACGGTCTCCGCCGAGCATCTCGACATCGACCCGCGGACGATCGTCGATGTGCTCGGCGGTCCGCCGTCCGCCTAGCGACGATGCGTCGCGACGCGGCAGAGACCTGGCCACCCGTACCGTCCGTCGTCAGATGCTCTTTCCTACACTGGGCTCCATGGACACCCCCGACGCCCGCATCGCCTCTGTTCCGCCCGGGTGGGTGTGGCCGGCGGCATCCAAGAAGCGGTTGTCTCTGCTGCCCGCGGAGATGTTCAACCGGACGTTCGAGCGGGCGCCCGACGACTGGCTGCACGTCGCCCCGCTGAAGAAACCTCCGCTGTTCCTGACCGTCGTGACCGGTGTCATCACCCTGTTCCTCGGGTGGGTGGTGGTCGCCGTGTTGATGCAGGCCGGCACCACCCCGGCGATGGAGGGCCCGATCCCGTACGTGATCGCGGGTGTCTTCGGGCTCATCGGGCTGTTCTTCCTCATCTCGTTCATCAGCCTGCTCTTCGCCTCGCGGAGCCGCTCATCGTGGGGCAACCGTCAGTGCGTGGCGGTCGGGCGCAGCGGTATCGCGGTGCGGTTCCAAGGCGTGGGCACGAACATCCCGTGGTCCGAGGTGAAGGCAGTGGTCGCGACGACGACGAACGACTCGGGGGTGCAGCAGGCGCGCCCGGTGAAGATCCCGGTCCTGCGGATCGAGCGTGACGTCGACCTCGCCTCGGGCGAGCTGCGGTCGTGGCAGATCGCCACGTTCGCGCTCGACGCGGCGCCGCGCGCGGTCTATGCCGCGGCTCACTTCTACTGGACGCACCCGCATCTGCGCGCGGAGCTCGGGACCACCGTGGCCCAGCAGCGCATCGACGGATTCGCCGGGTTCGCGCCCACGACGGTGGGGCCGCAGGGCGTCGCCGGCTTCTGACCGCGAACGGTGGCAGGCGAGCGCCGACCGTCCACGCCGTCGAGAGCGGGGTCACGGCGAGCCCGTCGCGAGGAACACGACAGCGCCCCCGGCCATCCGACCGGGGGCGCTGTGTTCTTCGGGTCTCTGTGTTCCCAGGGAACTCAGCCGCCGATCGGCGTCGGGTTCGTCGGGTCGGGCGGAACGGGGAGCGAACCGTTGATGCGGTTCTGCGCCTGGCACTGGCTCGTGCAGTTCGTGGCGCCGGCCGACAGTTCCACGGCATCCTCGCCGAGCACGCCGCCCATGCGGCCGCCCGAGGTCACGGTCCACTTCGTGACGGTGGCATCCTGATACGTCTTCGTCGCGACCTGGGGGCTGTCCTTGCCGAGCAGCATCTGGTGGGCGTTCGCGCCGGAGGCGACGGCATCCACTCCGTTTCCGAAGTTGATCTTGCCCGTGTACTGGTTCACGAAGTAGAACAGCCCGGGGCCGAGCGTGTGCACGAGTTCGACGGGGGCGGCGAACTCGGGCTCCATCTGGAAGATGCCGCCCTGCGCGCCGTCCTTGGCCTGGATCTTGAGCTTGCCGGCCGCCGTGGTGAAGATCGCGACGATCGCGTCGTCACGCACCTCGAGGCTCGACAGGCGGGTGCCTGCGCGCTGCGCGGCGGTGAGCGTCGGCACCTTCGACGCGAACACCACGGTGGGGCTCGTGACCATGCGCTGCGTGTCGGGGGCGCCGGTCAGGGTGTAGTCGTACACGCCCAGGGTCACGGGGTCGATCGTGAAGCGGTTGTTCGTCCCGCTCACGGTGATGCGGCCCGAGACGGCGATGTCCTTCAGCTTCGCGTCCTTGCCGGGTGCGGGGTTGTAGGTGGTGCCGTTGACGGTGACCGCGTAGTCACCGCCCGCTGAGGTCGTCTTGGCCTGGGCCGCGGTGGGGAGGAGGAGTCCGGATGCCGCGACCAGGGCGGCCGCGAGGATCGCGGTGCCGCGGGCCAGGCGGCGGCGGGACGGGGTGCTGATGCTCATGCTCTCTCGTTTCGTCGGTGGGCGAGCTGTGTCCACCGTCGGTCCGCGACCCCGGGCCGGGCAATGCGACCTTGGTACTACGACCATCGTCCGATGGCCCCGGTGCGCTGTTTCGCGGACAGTGGGTCATGACAGTCCTCGTCGCGGGTGACAATGCAGAGGGCGGAAGGATGGATGACATGAAGAAGCGGATCCTCATCGGCGCGGGTGCGCTGGTGCTCGCCGCCGCCCCCGCGGCGGTGGGGTTGTGGGGCAATGCCTCGTTCGCCGAATCGGTTCCCGTTCCCGTGCCGACGTCGGTCCAGGTGGGCGTCCTCACTCCGAGCCCCGGCCCGAGCGTGGACGACCACGGCGGTGATCGGGACCGGGACCGACGGAGCGAGCCGGGCGACGATCGTGACGCGGATGGCGACGCCGCCGCGGACGACCGACGCGGCTCGACCTCAGACGATTCCTCCGTGTCCGGGAACATCGACGACCACGGCGGGTCGGCCGTCACGGACGATTCCGTCGCTCCCTCCGGGGCCGATGACGGCGGGGGAGAGGTCCCCCGCGACGCTCGCGTCGAACAGGGCGACGACCGGACCTCATCGGATGCCGGCGCCTCCGATGACTCGCGGAACGGCGGCGATGACGCGGCCTCGGGCGGGTCGGGTTCCGGCGGTTCCGGCTCCGATGACAGCGGCCGCCATGGAGGACGCGACGTGGTGACGGTGGTGGCCGTGGGGGAGACGACTGAGTGACATCGGACCCGTCCGCCTCTCCCTGGCAGGTGCTGGTCGAGGCCCGAGCGGCGTCGGCGGCACCTCGCCGCTTGTCGACCCGTGCAGTGCTCGTGCGCCTCGCCGCGGGCCTGGCCGCCGTGCTCGTCGCGGTCGCCGCCCTCGCCGGGTTCGGCGCGCAGTGGCTCGCGGAACGCGAAGCCGTCAATGATGCCGCGCAGGTCACGAACGTGCTCGCCGACGCCGTGGTGCGTCCGGTCCTGACCGACGGACTCGCGGCGGGGGAGGACGCCGCGCTCGCCGCGTTCGACGAGACGGTGAGGTCGCAGATCCTCGGAGACGACGTCATCCGGGTGAAGATCTGGGATACCGAGGGGCGCGTGCTGTACGCCGACGAGCCGCAGCTGATCGGACGCACCTTCGCCCTCGACGACGCACAGCGCGCGGCCCTGGCCGCCCCGTCGACCCGCGCGGCGGTCTCGGATCTGTCGGAGGACGAGAACGAGTTCGAGACCGGTTCCCGGCTGCTCGAGGTGTACCGGCCCATGTGGACACCCAGTGGGCAGCAGGTGCTGTTCGAGGTCTACTACCCGTACGAGCCGGTCGCCGCGCGTTCCGCCGAGCTGTGGCGCGGCTTCGCGGGGGTGACGACGAGCAGTCTGCTGCTGTTCGTCGTGCTGACGGCCCCGATCGTCTGGACGTTGCTGCGCCAGCTCCGAGGCGCGGAGGCACGCCGGGCGGAACTGCTGCAGCGTGCCGTGGACGCATCGGACGCGGAGCGTCGGCGGATCGCCGGATCACTGCACGACGGCCCGGTGCAGGAGCTCGTCGCGACCAGTTACGGGGCCGAGGCCGCCGCCGTCGCCGCCGACGCGCGCGGAGAGGAAGAGGGAGCCGCCGGCATGCGCGAGGTCGCGGGCGCCGTGCGCGGTAACGTGCGGGTTCTGCGATCGCTCCTCGTCGACATCTACCCCGAGAGCCTCACGGCGTCGGGCCTGTCCTCGGCGCTGCACGACCTCGCCGCGACCGCCCGGACGCGTGGCGTGCCGGTCGTCCTCGACCTGCGCGCGCCCATCGATGCACTGTCGGAGGCGCACGAGCGCCTGATCTATCGGATCGTCCAGGAGGCCCTGCGAAACGCCGTGACCCACGCCGCGCCCTGCACGGTGACCATCGCGGTCGCGGCCGACCGTGGACGCATCGACCTGGTCGTCGCCGACGACGGCCCCGGCTTCGACGCCACCGCGGTGCTCGACGCCCCGGCCGAGGGGCACCTCGGTCTGCGCGTGCTCCGCGATCTCGCCACGGACGCGGGCGCCGAGCTCGCCCTGTCGACGTCCCCTGGCCGCGGCACGCGCTGGCGCCTGCGTTTCACCGACACCCCCCGGGAGATCCCATGATCCGCGTCCTCGTCGTCGACGATCACTCGATGGTGCGGGAGGGACTGGCATCCGTCCTCGCGGCCGAGGGCGACATCGCCGTCGTCGCCACGGCGGCGAACGGCGTCGACGCCCTCCGGGCGATCGAGGACGTCGACGTCGACGTCGCGGTCATGGACCTCTCGATGCCCGTGATGGACGGGGTCACCGCGACGCGCGAGATCCGCTCCCGTGCCGCCGGCATCCGGGTGCTCGTCCTGACCTCCTTCGGCGACCGTGACCAGGTGCGTCGCGCCGTCGCCGCGGGGGCGACCGGGTATCAGCTGAAGGATGCCGAGCCCCACGACCTCCGTGCGGCGGTGCGGGCCGTGCACGCCGGGCATGCCCCGCTGGATCCGCGCGTCGCGGGCGCGCTGCTCCCCGAGGAGATCACCGTGGACAGCGGTCTGAGCGCCCGCGAGGAGGAGGTGCTGCGCCTGGTGGCCGACGGGCTCGCCAACAAGCAGGTCGCGAACGCGCTCGGCATCTCGGAGCGCACGGTGAAGGCGCACCTGGGCAGTGTGTTCCGCCAGATCGGCGTGGCCGACCGGACGAGCGCGGCGCTGTGGGCGCGCGATCACCTCGGAACGTGACGGTCGTCAGACCCGCTCCGCGTAGACCACGCGGTTGTCGACGTAGTGCCCCGAATCGCGATCGAAGACGCCCCCGCACGTGATGAGTCGGAGCTCATCTCGCGCCGTCGCCCCGAAGACGCGCGCGGTGGGGAACGACGACTTGGGGTAGTCGGCCGCTTCGGTGACGCGGTACGCGTGCGTCCGGCCGTCGGCATCCTGCACCTCCACGACGTCTCCGACGACGAGGTCCTCGAGATCCTGGAAGACCGCGGGACCGGTGGGCGAGTCGACGTGCGCGGCGATCACCGTCGGGCCCGTGCCCCCGGGGCGCCCTCCGCCGGTGAACCAGCCGACCTCGTCGTAGTCGGCGGGAACCTCCATGGCGCCGTCGTCGGCGATGCCGAGGTCGATCAGTGACTCGTCCAGGTTGATCGCCGGGATCGACACGCGCACGGGAGGGGAAGCCGAGGCCGGGGACGCCGTCGAGGTCGGGGGCGATGATGACGCCGGGGGAGACGCGGTCGTCACGAGGGGCGTCGGCTCATCGGCCACAAGCGGGGAACTGCAACCGGTGACGGTCGTGAGCGCGCCGACGACGAGCACGCACGCGGTGCGCCGCTTCCATCCCGAGAAGGACGGCCGCCGCGCACCGCGCCGTGCGTCGGTCACTTCGCCGACGACGCGTGACGGCGGCGTAGCGCGAGTGCACCCGCGGCCACGACTCCCAGGCCGCCCGCTGCCGCGGCGAGACCCCACCCGCCGGCATCCGCCGTGGCGGAGCCACCGGCACCGGTGTCGACGCCGCCGACGGGGATCGCCGACAGCTGCCCGCGGACGACGCCGGCCGCGAAGTCGACGGTGTGCGAGTCGCCGGTGAAGCCGGCGGGGTCGGCCTCGATCTGCTTCAGGGTGAAGCCCTCGCCGGTGTCGACGCCGTCGGCGACCACGCCCGTGGTGAAGGGGCCCTGCAGGCAGCCTGAGGAGGTGCGGGGTCCGTCGCCCACGGGGGCGGGGTTGGGGAAGGCGATGCGGGGCGGCCCGGGCTTGCCGACGGCCGCTTCGTGGATGTGCGTGGCGGTCTTGGCGGGGCTCTGGTAGTCGCCGGTGACGCCCTCGAGGCGGATGTCGTAGCAGATGATGTCGAGGTCGGAATTGATGCGGAACGTGTACGTGCCGGTGGCGCCCTCCTCGCCGGGCGCGGCGACGCCGTCGTTGTTGATCACCTGATCGGGGGTGGCCATGACCGTGAACGCGCTCGTGAACTCGGCGGGTTCGGCCACCTCGGTCTCGGCGTGCGCGGGGAGCCCGACGGCCAGGAGGGCGACGCCGGCCAGGGCGCCGATCGTCAGTGGGCGGGCGTACGTCTTCTTCGTCATCGTCGTGCCTTTCGATCGGGACGCGGAGTGTCCGGTTGCGGGGGAGTACGACCGCCGGGGGCCGCGCGTTCACGGCATCCGGGATTTTCTTCCGCGCCGTGAACGCCGGCACCGCCCCGGTCGTACACCCCACGAGGCCGTCGGCAGGCGACGGTTACCCTCGGAGAGGACGACACGGGTGACGGAGTCCGAGTCCACAAGACGCGAGGGGGAGTTGCGGATGCGCGCCTCTCGGCGACCGAGCACACGCCCCGCGTTCGACCTACGCCGTGCGTTCGACGACAACGGCCACGCCCTGCTGGGATTCGCGGTGAACGCCCTGCGCGACCGGCCGTTGGCCGAGGACTGCGTGCAGGAGACGTTCCTCCGAGCGTGGCGGGCGCGCGACCGATTCGACGCGCGGGCCGCATCCGAGCGCACGTGGCTGTTCTCGATCGCGCGCAACGTGATCGTCGACGCCCTGCGTGCTCGGGCGCGGCTGCCGGTGATCGGCGACCAAGGCGAGCTCGAGAGCCGGGCGGCCGAGGCGATCGACCCGCTCGACCGCTTGCGCATGCTCGAGGCGCTGTCGATCCTCAGCGAGGCGCATCGCACCGCGGTCGTGGCGATTCACCTGCACGGTCGTTCGTATCAGGAGCTCGCAGATGCCACGGGCGTCCCTGTCGCGACGTGGCGCACACGAACGTTCCACGGGCTCCGCGCCCTCCGCACGCACCTCGAGGAGATGGAGGAGACCGATGCGCACTCCCGATGACCGCTGGGCCGAACTGGCCGCCGCCGCGCTGGCGGGTGAGCTGAGCGCGGCGGAGGAGGCGGAGTTCGACGAGCTGCGTCGCTCCGACCCGGCCCGCGCCGAGGAGTACGCCCACCTCGAGGACCTCACCGGACGGCTCCGTCAGGGCGACGTCGGGTGGGTCGCGCCGCGCGACGGCGGCGAGCTGTTCGCTCGGATCGAGTCCTCGCTGGGGGCCCCGGCTCCGGTGCCCCACGCGGCACCGCGGGAGCGACAGCGCCGATGGGTGACGCCGGTGGTCGCGGCCGCGTGCCTGGTGGGGGGCGTCGTGCTCGGGGTCAACGGCGTGGGGCTGTTCGACTCCTCGGTGCCGTCGGGCCCGCCCGGCACCCTCGGCGCCCTCGAGCGCGTCGCGGTGAGCGACGACCGCGACGGAGTGGACGTCTCGGCCGAGGTCGTCGCGCACACGTGGGGCACGGAGGCCTACCTCGAAGCGACGGGGCTCGACGTGGGGGCCACCTACGAGCTGGTCTTCGTCGGGGTCGACGGCGCGGAGTTCTCGGCGGGCGAGGTGCTGGGCTCCGAGGTGCCGATCGTCTGCCGTCTGAACGCGGCCGTTCTCCGGGGGGATGCCGTGCGCATGGAATTGCGCGACACCGGCGAGGCCGTGATCGCGCACGCGGACCTGCCCGCGGTCTGAAACGTCATGGCGGGAGGGGGCGCCCGCCCGGGCGTCAGCCCAGTTCGCCCGGGTGGGTCAGACGCCACAGCAGCGTGGGCTCCTCGATGGCGCCGGAGATCTTCACGTCGGCCGAGGTCGATTGCGGACCCGCCGTCCACGTGACGGTCCCGACCGTCTCGCCGTCGGCGTAGGTGCGCGGCGTCTCGGTGTCGAGGGTCACGGTCACGGGGGTGTCCGACCAGGTGCGCACCTCCGCATTCTTCGCGAGCACAAGCTCCGCCTGCGACCCCCAGGGCGTGGTGATCGTACCGATCGTCTCGCCGAGGCTGCCGACCTGCAGATCGTGGAACCCGTCGCTGACGCTCTGCAGCAGTCGCGCCACATCGTCGTCGGTGCTGTCGTGGGTCTCGCCGCCCAGGCGCACGCCCGTGATCTCGAGCGGGCTGCCGATGCCGACATCGAGGGACGCCGTGAACAGCAGGTTGAACGTGCCGTCGCCGAGATTGCCGGTCTTGAGTCCGTCGATCCCGAGCGTGCCCAGCAGGTCGTTCGTGTTGGTCACGGTGCCCGCACCGGCCACGCTGATCGAACGCATCGCCGTGATCGCGGCGATCGTGGGGTTCGCCCCGGCCAAGCGGGCGATGGCGACCAGATCGCCGGGCGTGGAGGTGTTGCGCGCGTCGATGCCCGTGGCATCCACGATGCGGGTGTCGTTCAGGCCGTTGCGGGTCAGCCAGGACCGAGCGGCGTCGACGTACGCGCCCTCCGATCCGAAGCCCCAGCGGGCGATCGCGACCGCGTAGTTGCTCGCCGAGGGCAGGAGCATCGTGGCCAGGGCGTCGTGCAACGGCATGCGGGTGCCATCGGGCATGTTCGCGATCGTGACGCCCTGCACGTAGAAACGGTCGTACAGGTCGGTGTCGGCCTCGGTGAAGGCGATGGTGGGTCCGGGATCGGCGGCGTCGCCCAGCGGGTGCGCATCGAGCACGACCAGAGCCGTGATGAGCTTGGCGATGCTGGCGATGGGACGGGCGTCGTCGCCCCCCGACGACGCGAACACCCCGGCCGCATCGGGTCCGAGATACTGTTCGCCGCCGTCGATGCTCATCCGCACCGAGCCGGAGGAGGGCAGGACCAGGGATGCCGGGCCCGCCGCGTTCACGGTCGGCGTCTGCGAGGCGACGGTCGGGGCGGGCAGGGCCGCCGACGACGCCCACCAGACGTAGCCGCCGCCACCGCCGAGGGTGGCGAGGAGAACGACGAGGAAGACGATGAGCGCGACCCGGCCGGCCCGCCCGGGAGGTGCCGGCTCGCGCGGTGCCTCGTCGAGGAGACTGGAGAAATCGGCGAGCGTGTCGGGCGCGGTCATGAGGTGCGACCGCCCGTCGCGAATGATGCTTCCCCCCGGCGCATGCCTCGAACCTATCCCGTCGGCTTGCCTCACACGCACATGAATTTCAAGCCCCCCGCCGCGTCGGGCGCGCAGATCTAGCGTGGATGCACATCGGGAGATACCCGGAAACCTAACGGGAGGTGCCGACATGGGACTCGACGACAAGATCAAGAACGCCGCTGAGAACATCGCGGGCAAGGCGAAGGAAGCCACGGGCAAGGCCACCGACAACGAGCGCCTCGAAGCCGAGGGCCAGGCGGACCAGACCAAGGCCCACGCCAAGCAGGCCGGCGAGAACGTCAAGGACGCCTTCAAGTAAGTCGCCCTCCCCGAATGCCCCGACCCTCGCGGTCGGGGCATTCGTCGTTTCCGGCACGGATGCCGGAGGCAGGCGCCCGCGTTCGCGATAATGGCGGAATGACCGCTGCCGTTCCCACCGAGACGCCCACGCTCGTCTCGGGCACCCCCGTCGTCCTGCGCGCCCACGGCTACGAAGCCGCGATCGCCAGTGTCGGCGCGTCCCTCCGCTCGCTCACCTTCGACGGCCGTGACCTCGTGGTCCCCTTCGACGCCGACGAACTGCGACCCGCCTATCGCGGCACGACGCTCGCGCCCTGGCCCAATCGGGTGGTGGACGGCATCCATCGCTTCGACGGCGAGGAGCACCAGCTGCCGCTCACCGAGCCGAACCGCGGCCACGCCCTGCACGGTCTGCTGTCGTGGGTGGACTGGAACGTGCTCGACGCCTCCGACGACGCCGTCACCCTGACCGCGACCGTGACCGCTCAGGCCGGATACCCCTGGTGGCTCGTCGTGTCCACCACGTTCCGTCTCGGAGCCGACGGCCTGACGCAGACCGTGCGAGCGACCAACCTGTCCGACACCCCGGCGCCGTGGGGCACCGGCCCGCACCCCTACCTCGTCGCCGGTCCGGCCGCGCTCGACGAATGGTCGCTCTCGCTCCCGGCCGACACCGTGCTCGAGGTCACGCCCGATCGTCTCGCGCCGGTGGCCCTGGCATCCGTCGAGGTCGACGCCGACCGCTTCGACTACCGCGAGGAGCGCGTGCTCGGCGCCGTCGAGATCGACCATGCCTACACCGGGCTGATCCGGGATGCCGACGGCCGCGCCACGGTCACCCTCACCGATCCCGCCGGCACCGGAGTGGCGATGACCTGGGCCGAGGACTGCCCGTGGGTGCAGATCCACACCGCCGACCTGCCGGCCGGGCCCGGGACGCCCGGACACCGCGCGGGGCTGGCGGTGGAGCCGATGACCTGCGCGCCCGATGCGTTCAACGACGACGCCTACGACTTCGCCACCGGCGTGGTCTCGCTCGATCCGGGCGCGTCGCACGAGGCCGGCTGGACGATCTCGGCGCGCTGAGCCGGCCGCAGACGCGAATCGCCCCGGATCCGTCCGGGGCGATTCGTCGTTGCGAGCGGTCGGTCCGCGAGCTCAGACCACCTGGGTGCCGCACATGCCGCAGTCGCCGCCGGCCGAGACCTCGACGAAGCAGTCCGGGCACATCGCCCGCGTGGGCCGGTCGGTGATCGGGGTGGGCTTGGGGCTCGTGCTGCGGCGTTCGGCCTTCGGCGCGGCCGCGCGCGCACGGCGCATCTCGATGGTCGGGGCGGGCGGCGGGGGCGGGGCGACGGGCTTGTGCGCCTCGCAGTAGAAGCGGACGAATCCGCCGTGGTGCTTGGGGTGGCGGTGCTTCACCGCCCACAGCTCGGTGCGCTCGTACAGCGGACCGTCGGTGCCGCACGCGACGCACCGGGTGGCTTCGCCCGGTACGACGTCGGCGACGAGGACGGGGGCGTCGAAGCGGATGGCATCCCGCCAATCCTGCGACGAAACGATCTTCATGGGGGACCCTTCTTCGGCGGTTCGGGCCGCCTCACCCTCAACGGTACGCTCCTCCCCAGGCCCCTGGGGACGCCGATCGTGCGCTCCGGGGCTGGACAGTGCCCGCGGGGCGCCGGATAGGTTGGAAGCAATTCCCCCGCGCCGCCGCTCTCGTGCGGCGCCTGTCGAAGGAGAACCATGGAATTTGCTGCTCTGGGGGCGATCGGCATCGTCGTGGTCATCGCACTCGTCGTCGTCATCGTCGTCTTCCTCATCATCGCGGGGCTGATCCGCGGCTGGTACCGGGTCGCCAAGGCCGACGAGGCCCTGGTGATCGTCGGTAAGCGTCAGAAGGGCGCGGACGGCGGATCCTCCCGCATCACCGTCATCACCGGTGGCGGTGCGATCGTCAACCCGCTCACGCAGCGCGGCGAGATGATCTCGCTGCGCGCTCGTCAGATCAAGATGGAGCCGACCGCGCAGTCGTCCAACGGCGTGACCGTGAACGTCAGCGGTGTGGCGCTGGTCAAGATCGGCTCCGACCCCGAGTCGGTGCGCCGCGCGGCCGAGCGCTTCGCCTCGCAGGACAAGGCGATCGAGCAGTTCACGACCGAGCAGCTCGAGGGTGCGCTGCGCGGCGTCGTCGCGACGCTGACCGTCGAGGAGCTCATGCGCGACCGGCAGCGGCTGTCGGACCAGATCGCCGAGGGCATCAAGGGCGACCTGTCGTCGCAGGGCCTCATCCTCGACTCCTTCCAGATCCAGGGCGTCACCGACGGCAACGGCTACATCGCCGCCCTCGGTGCGACCGAGGTCGAGCGCGTGAAGCGCGAGGCCGAGGTCGCCCGCATCAACGCGGTTCGCGAGATCCGCGCACGCCAGATCGCCACCGATGAGGCGAACCTGATCGAGCAGACGAAGCTCGACAAGAACAGCGCCGCGGCCAAGGCCGAGGTCGGTCGGGCCAACGCCGAGGCCGAGCAGGCCGAGGCCCTCACCCGCGCCGAGCGTCGCCAGGCGGTTCTGCAGCAGGAGGCGCAGAACACGCAGGCGCGCCTCGAGTCCGAGGTCTCCCGCGTGGCCGACGCCGACCTGTACCAGCGCCAGAAGGATGCCGACGCCGAGGCGTACGCGCAGATCAAGGCCGCAGAGGCTCGCGCTCAGATCGCCGAGCAGGAGGCCTCCGCCGTGCGCGTGCGCGCCGAAGCCGACGCGCAGGCCGTGCGCCTGGCCGGTGAGGCGCGCGCCGAGGCGATCCGCGCCGAGGCCGAGGCCCTGTCGCAGAACCAGGAAGCACTGCTCGCCCAGCGCGCTCTCGAGGCGCTGGTGCCGATGATGGCCGAGTTCGCCAAGGGCTACGACCGCGTCGGCAACGTCACCGTCCTCGGCGGCGAGGGCGCGAGCGGCCACCTCGCGACCGAGTCGGCGACGGGCCTGCGCTCCTCGTTCGAGGCCGTGAAGGCGGCGACGGGGATCGACCTGACGCAGATCATCCAGGGCCGCGCCGTGGCCGACGCGTTCGCCGAGTCGGCGCGTCGCCCCGCGGCCGACGCGCCGGCATCCAGCGCCCCCGCGGCGCCGCCCGCGGCGTCGGACCTCGGGGTCTGAGCGGCACCCGCCGATGCCCGAAGCCCCCGAGGTCGAGGCGCTCGCGCTGTTCCTGCGCGAGCGCCTGATCGGTCGCGAGGTCGTCGGCACCGAGCTCGTCGAGGGGAGGGCGTGGAAGACCCGCGGCCGCCCCCTCGACCAGCTCGTGGGTCACCGGGTGACCGCCGTGACGCGATTCGGCAAGCACATCGACCTCGACCTGGACGGTGCGCATCTCTCGCTCGGGTTCGGCCGGGCGGGGTGGGCGACGTGGACCGACGCCGACGCCGCACCACAGCTCGCCGAGGCCGCGGCATCCCCTGCCGCCGCCGTCATCGCGCGGGTCGTGTTCGACGACGGCGAGCTGGGCATCACGGATGCGGGGGAGTGGTTGTCCGTCCAGCTGCACCTCGTCGACGAGCCGCGCGAGGTGCCCTCGGTGGCGAAGCTCGGACCGGATGCCATCGACCCGGACTACTCGCTCGAGATGCTCCGGGCGGCGCTGGGCGGGCGACGAAAGCAGGTGAAGGCCCTCCTGCAGGAGCAGGAGACGCTGGCCGGGATCGGCAACGCGTACTCGGATGAGATACTCTTCGCCGCGCGACTGTCGCCGGTCGCCCACGCCTCGTCGCTGACGGACGACGAGGTGACGCGGCTGTTCGCGGCGTTGCGCGACACGCTCGCCAACGCCGTGGCGTCGCGTCGCGGAGTGCCGATCGCCGAGCAGAAGGCCGCGAAGGTGGCGGCGATGAAGGTGCACGGTCGCACGGGTGAGCCGTGTCCGGGGTGCGGCGGCGTGATCGAGGACATTCCCGGGACGAAGGGCGGCGGCCAGTGGTGCCCGTCGTGCCAGGGCGGCTGAGGGACGGACCGCGGGGCGGGAGACCGGGGGCGTCGGGGTCGGTTCGCGGAGGGGCCCATCAGGTCGGTGGGTGCCGAGATCGGAGCCGTGCCCGCGGGCGATCGCGGCGACCGGCAGCAGCTCAGTGACTTGCATCGGGTCGGTGACCGGCAGCAGGTCGGTGATCGGCGCAGGGTCGGTGTTCCGCCCAGGTCGATGATCTGCGCGGGGCCGGTGATCGGCGCAGGGTCAGCCGGCTCTCGAGTATCCGGTCTGACGCTGCGCCGAACAGGGACGATGCGTGGGCCCGGCGGCACGCGGAAGGGCCCCGGACCGTGGTCCGGGGCCCTTCCGACGATCGCGCTCAGGCGGTTTGACCGGAGTGCGTGCCCTCAGCGACCTCTTCGACGAGCTTGGCGTTGAAGGCCGGAAGGTCGTCGGGGTTGCGGCTGGAGACGAGGCCCTGGTCGACGTGGACCTCTTCGTCGACCCAGGTGGCGCCGGCGTTGCGGAGGTCGGTCTGCAGCGTGGGGTAGCTGGTGAGCGTGCGCCCCTTCAGCACATCGGCCTCGGTCAGGATCCACCCGCCGTGGCAGATGACGGCGACGGGCTTGTGCTGGTCGAAGAAGTCGCGGGCGAAGGACACGGCATCCGTCACGATGCGGATGTCGTCGGCGTTCTGCACGCCGCCCGGAAGGACGAGCGCGTCGAAGTCGCCGGCGGAGGCGCCCGAAACGGCGAGGTCGACCTTTTGCTCATGCCCCTTCTCGCCGCTGATGCTGCCCTCGTTCGGCGAGACGAGCACCGCTTCGGCACCAGCGGAGGTCACGGCCTCCCACGGGCTCGTCAGCTCGCTGTCTTCGAAACCGTCGGTGGCCAGGAATGCGATGCGCTTGCCGCTGAGATCGGTCATGGATACGCCTCTCTTCGTTGTCGGTGGGGTTCTCCACGTTAGGAACGAGACACGGCGCGAGGGCGGGGGTTGCGGATGCCCCGTGCAGGGGTTAGCCGCGAAGCGGGCCGACCGTGTCGATAGACGGCCGGTGCCGGGGTGTGCCCGCACGTTCACAAGTCCGGTCGCTCCCGGCGGGACGGGGGACGGGCGCGGCACCGGCCCCTGCCCGCACGCGCAGGCGTAGCATGGAGCGCATGTCCGGTGACTCCACGTCTGACACGACCACCGCGTCCACGCCGCTTCTCACGCTGCTGAACGCCCCCGCTGTCGAATCCGACGACGACGCTCCTTCCGCCTCGCAGTGCTGCGGCGGCGGCTCCTGCTCTCTCTGAGCGCTCGCTGACGTCTTTCTGACGCGACGCGTCCGCGTCCCGCGCGGCGATGTCGGTCGCCCCTTCTGGTGGTGAGCCGGGGTCTCGCTGCAACGCCGGCGGCGCCGGTCTTCAGCGCAGACCGCGAGACGGGCGCTCACCGTCACGGTGCGCGCCCGCCTCGAATGCCGGTCAGTGCGCGACGACGGCCGCGTCGGCTTCTTCCGCCTCCGCCGGCTTGCGCACGAAGCACGCGAGGACGACCGCGGCCGTGGCGATCACCGCGCCGACGAGGAAGGACGCGTGCACGCCGGACGCGACGGCGCCGGCCTGGTCGGTGCCACCGGCGAGGGCGATGCTCGAGAACACGGTCATGATCGCCACGAAGCCGGCCGTGCCCGCGGCACCGGCGACCTGCTGAGCGGTGCCGACGACGGCACTGCCGTGCGAGTACAGGCGGCGGGGGAGCGAACCGAGCGCGGAGGTCATCAGAGGCGTGAACACGAGGCCCAGCCCGAGGTTCAGGGCGAGGTAGACCGTGACGATCCACCAGATCGCGGTGCCCTGGCCGAAGGTGAGCGCCATCGTCCACAACACGGCGGCGGCGATCAGCATCCCGGGGATGACGAGGGGAGTCGGGCCGAAGCGGTCGAACAGGCGACCGACGATCGGTGCCATGACCCCCATGAGCACGCCGCCCGGAAGCAGCATGAGACCGACGGTGAGGCTGCTGAGGCCGAGCGCCTGCTGCAGGAAGATCGGCAGCAGGATGAGCGACCCGAAGAGAGCCGCCATCACGATCGCGACCAGGGGGACGGCGAGCCGGAACGAGGGGCTCAGGAAGACGCGCAGGTCGAGCAGAGCGGAGTCCGAGCGCTGCAGGCGGAGCTGGCGCAGGACGAAGACCGCGACGAACACGGCGCCCACCGCGAGCGGGATCCACACCGGGACGGACGCGTGGCCCGAGGCCGATTCGCCGATGGCACTCAGGCCGTAGACCAGACCGCCGAAGCCGATCGCCGAAAGGACGACCGAGAGGACGTCGAAACGAGCATCGGGGCGGGTCTCGGTGACGTTGCGGACCCAGCGCGCACCGAGAGCGATGGCGACGAGCGCGATGGGAAGGATGAGCCAGAAGATCGCGTGCCAGGTGAGGGCCGAGAGGATGAGGCCCGAGACCGTGGGCCCGACCGCGGGTGCGACGGCGATGACGATGGTGACGACGCCCATCACCCGACCGCGCCTGTTCGCGGGGACCAGGTTGAGCACTGTCGTGAACAGCAGGGGCATCATGACGCCCGTGCCCATCGCCTGGATGATGCGTCCCGCGAGCAGGACGCCGAACGCCGGCGCGACCGCGGCGACGAGCGTGCCGACGGCGAAGACGCCCATCGCGCTGAAGAACACCACGCGGATCGGGAAGCGCTCGAGGAGGAAGCCGGTCAGGGGGATGACGACGGCCATCGTCAGCAGGAACGCGGAGGTGAGCCACTGGCCGGTGGCCGCGCTCACGCCGAAATCGGCCATGATCGCCGGGAGCGCGACCGACATCGTGGTCTCGTTCAGGATGACGACGAAGGCGGCGACCACGAGCAGCGCGATCACCGGGCCGGGGCGGTGCGCCGGCATCGACGGGGTCGACGCGGTCGTCGGTCGGGAGACGGGGATGGTGCCGGTGGCGGCCATGACGAGGTCCTTTACGCGCGGGGGGCTTCGTGGCGCCACGAAGGGCGACTGCGTCGGACACAACGGGCCGGCGGCCCGAGGTATTCCGATATCGAGACGATCGGATCGAAGATGATCCGGTAGCGACCCTACCGAGGGGCTGCGACATCGCCGTCCGGGGCTCGATGTCGGTGGGCGGACGTAGGCTGGCCCGCATGAGCATGGGCGGAATGGGCGGGAGCATGTTCCGCGGCGTGGATGCCGACGTGCAGCGCAAGCGCAACGCCCAGGCGCCGCGGGTGGCGAATCTGGGCCGTCGGGTCGTCGAGCTCTTCCGCCCCTACCGCGCCCGCATCGCCTTCACTGCGCTGCTGGTCGTCGTCGGCGCGGCGGTCGCGGTCATCCCGCCGCTGCTCGTGCAGCGAATCTTCGACGACGCGCTGTTCCCCGTCGACGGCTCGAACCCCGATCTGCGCCTTCTCGCCGTCCTCGTGAGCCTCATGATCGGGCTCTTCCTCGTCTCCGCGGCTCTCAACGTCGGTCAGACCTGGCTGACGGCCACCGTGGGGAATCGGGTCACCGGCGACCTGCGGACCCGTCTTTTCGACCACCTGCAGAACATGGAGCTCGGGTTCTTCACCCGCACGAAGACGGGCGTCATCCAATCGCGTCTTCAGAACGACGTGGGCGGCGTGTCGGGTGTGCTGACCAACACCGTCACCAGCATCCTCGGCAACGCCGTCACCGTCATCGCGTCGCTCGTGGCCATGATCCTCATCGACTGGCGGCTCACCCTCATCGCGGTGGCGCTCATGCCGTTCCTGCTGTTCGTCCAACGACGGGTGGGCCAGGTGCGGGCCCGCATCGCGGGTGAGACGCAGGAGTCGCTGTCGGAGCTGTCCGCGATCACGCAGGAGACGTTGAGCGTCTCGGGCATCCTGTTGTCGAAGTCGTTCAACCGCCAGCGCACCGAGTCCGCGCGCTTCGACGCCGAGAACGACAACCAGGTGGGCCTGCAGGTGCGCCGCGCGATGAGCGGTCAGGGCTTCTTCGCCGTCGTGCAGGTGATCATGTCGAGCGTGCCCGCGGTCATCTACCTCGTCTCGGGATACCTCATCGGCGGCGGCGCGGGGGCGATCACCGCCGGCACCATCGTCGCCTTCACCACGGTGCAGGCGCGGCTGCTCATGCCCCTGATGGGCCTCATGCGCGTCGCGCTCGACGTGCAGACCTCGTCGGCGCTGTTCGCCCGGATCTTCGAGTACCTCGACCTGCGCCCGGCCATCGTCGACGTGCCCGATGCGCTTCCCGTCTCGGCCGCGCCCGGACCGCTCGGGCGCATCGAGTTCCGCGACGTGGAGTTCCGGTACCCGGACGCCCCTGCGCAGGCGCGACCGACCCTCGACGGCGTGTCGTTCACGGTCGAGCCCGGCCAGCACGTCGCCTTCGTCGGGCCGTCCGGCGCGGGGAAGACGACCATCCTGTACCTGACGCCGCGGATGTACGAAGCCAGCGGCGGCGCGGTCCTGTTCTCGGGAGCCGATGTGCGTTCGCTCGAGCGCGCCTCGATCATCGACGAGATCGGCATCGTCTCGCAAGAGACCTACCTCTTCCATGCGACCGTCCGCGAGAACCTGCGCTACGCCCGTCCCGACGCCACCGACGACGAGATCGAGGCCGCGTGTCGGGCGGCCAACATCCACCACGTGATCGCCGGTTTCGAGGCCGGGTACGACACGGTCGTCGGTGAACGCGGATACCGCCTCTCGGGCGGCGAGAAGCAGCGCATCGCGATCGCGAGGGTGCTGCTGAAAGACCCGCCCGTGCTGCTGCTCGACGAGGCGACGAGCGCCCTCGACACCGTGTCGGAGCGCATCGTGCAGGAAGCCCTCGAGACCGCCTCGCACGGTCGAACCACGCTGTCGATCGCCCACCGCCTGTCGACGGTGATCGGTGCCGATCAGATTCACGTGGTGGATGCCGGTCGCATCGTCGAATCCGGCACGCACGGCGAATTGCTGGCGCGCGGGGGACTGTACGCCAGCCTCGCCGCCGAGCAGCTCGCGGCCTCGTTCGTGCTCGCCGAGGAGCAGCTCGACGAGGCGGGTCTGGCCCGCGCCGCCCTTCCCGCGCGCCGGGCGGACGAGGCGCCGGCGTAGCTCGACGCGGTTCGGACCCGCCGCATTCCGTGCACGACGGCGCGAGGTGTTCGAAGCGCGCCGGATGAAAGAATCCGGTGTCGGCGTGTCGGGGACTCCGCCCGCCGTTGTGTCTGCGCACACGTGACGCGGCCCGGCACAGGCCGCCGCCCCCGGCCTCAGCCCGGCAGCGACTCCATGAAGGCCTCGAGCGCGATGCGGTACGACGCGTCCGGATGCGTCTCGGCGATGCGCCGCAGCGGCGGGAGATCCAGCGTGCGGATCAGCCGCCCGCGCTCTTCGACGGCCGCGTCGGCCCCGGCGGCGCGCAGCACGGCGATGCCCTCGCCGAGGGCTTCGAGGTAGTCGCGCAGCACGTCGACCTCGCCCAGGCGCTGGGTGATCGACCCGCCGTCGCGGCGCTGGCGCCACTCGACGATCACGTCGGGGATCACGTCGAACGCCGCCGCCGAGGTGTACATGCGCTGGGCGAGCACCTGGTCCTCGTAGTAGCGCCCCTCGGGGAAGCGGAGACCCTGCTCGTGCCAGAAGGTGGTGCGGCTGAGCTTGGACCACGCGACGATGTTCCCGGATGCCGCGGGGTGCTGCGTCAGCGTCGTCCCCGAGCGGGCCGGGTCGGTGGCCGCCGCGACCCACGGCTGCACGTCGCCGGCGGTGTATCCCGGGCCCTCGGCATCCGGGCGCAGGCGCACGTACGCTCCCACGACGAAGTCGCTCCCGGTGCGATCGAGGGCGTCGGCGAGGCGGGCGAGCGCGTCGGGACGGAGGATGTCGTCGGCGTCGAGGAAGGCGGTGTAGGGCGTGTCGACCCGCGCGAGTCCGGTGTTGCGGGCGGCGCCGAGGCCGCGCTGCTCCGTGTGGCGGACGAGACGGAAGCGGGGGTCGTCGGCCTCGGCGTCGGCGAAGATGCGGGCCGTGTCGTCGGTCGAGGCGTCGTCGACGAGCACCGCCGTCCAGTGCGGGTGCGTCTGCGCGCGGAGCGAATCGAGGGCTTCGGTCGCGTACTCGGCGACGTCGAAACCGGGGACGATGACGGTGACCGGGGTGGAGCTCACCCGCGCGATCCTACGGCCGTCACGGCCGCGGCGACCGCATCCGCGACGGGATCGAGGGATGCCGTGAGGCCGTGCGGCAGCGTGAAGCGCACGGCGGTGCGGGCCGTATCGTGATCCAGGCCGATCGCGAGCAGTACGTGCGACGCCTCGTCGCTGCCGGCCGCGCACGCCGAGCCGCTCGAGGAGACGACGCCGCGGCGTTCCAGCTCGAGCAGGACGGTCTCGCCGTTCGTGCCGGGGAAGACGAAGCTCGCGGTGCCCGGGAGGCGACGGGTCGGGTGGCCGGTGACGCGCGCGTCGGGCACGAGCGCGAGGACGCGGGAGGCGAACGCGTCGCGCAGCCCCGCGACGCGGGCGGCCTCCTCCGCGCGCTCCGCCTCGGCGAGGGTGAGGGCGGTGGCGATGGCGACGGCTCCCGCGACATCCGGCGTCCCCGACCGGCGTCCGCGCTCCTGGCCGCCGCCGTGCAGCAGCGGTTCGAACGGAAGTCGCCCGCGCACGGCCAGGATGCCGGTGCCCTTGGGGGCGCCGACCTTGTGGCCGGCCACGGTCACGGCATCCGCCCCGAGGCCGGCCAGGGGCAGCCACCCGGCCGCCTGCACGGCATCCAGATGAAGGGGCACTCCGCGCTCGTGGGCGACGGCGGCGAGGGCGGTGGCGTCCTGGACCGTGCCGATCTCGTTGTTGGCGTAGCCGACGCTCACGAGCGCGGTGTCCGCGCGCAGGCTCGCGGCGAGCGCGTCGGGGGTGAGCGTTCCCGTGGCGTCGATCAGGGCGTGCGTGACCGCGACCCCGTGCAGGCGGGAGAGGTAATCGGCGGAGGCGAGCACCGACTCGTGCTCGATCGCCGTCGTGACGAGGTGCCCCTTCCCCGATCCCAGGACGAGGCCCTTGATGGCGGCGTTGTTGGACTCCGTGCCGCCGGAGGTGAAGGTCACGTCTCCCGTCCGCATCCCGAGGACGGCGGCCACCCGCGATCGGGCGTCGTCGAGGGCGGATGCCGCTGCCTCCCCGACCTCGTGATGGCTCGACGGGTTGCCGAAGTACCGTGTGAGGTACGGGGCCATCGCCTCGAGCACCTCGGGGCGCACGGGCGTCGTCGCGGCGTTGTCGAGGTAGAGGCTCACGCCGTCTCGATGCGGATGTCGAGTCCGAGGTCGAGCGAAGACGCCGAGTGCGTGAGCGCGCCGACGGAGATGACGTCGACGCCGGTCTCGGCGATGGCGCGCACCGTGTCGAGGGTGACCCCTCCCGAGGCCTCGACCTGCGCTGCTCCCGCGATACGGGCGACGCCGGTGCGCAGATCGTCGAGCGAGAAGTTGTCGAGCATGATCGTTCCGACGCCCGCGGCGAGCACGGCGTCGATCTGCTCGAGACGGTCGACCTCGACCTCGACATGCGTGGTGTGCGGCAGCCGCGCGATCGCACTCTCGAGAGCCTGGGTGACCGACAGGCCGTTCGCGGTGAGCACGGCGAGATGGTTGTCCTTCGCCATCACGGCATCCGAGAGCGAGAAGCGGTGATTGTGGCCGCCGCCGTCGCGCACCGCCTGTCGTTCGATGGCGCGCAGGCCCGGGGTGGTCTTGCGGGTGTCGACGATGCGGGCGCCGGTGTGGGCGACCTCGGCGACGTAGCGGCTGGTGAGGGTCGCGATGCCCGACATGCGCTGCACGAAGTTCAATCCGATGCGCTCCGCCGTGAGCACCGCGCGAGCGGGACCGGTCACCACCGCGAGCGTGTCGCCGGGGGAGAAGCGCGCCCCGTCGGCGACGCGATGCTCGACCGTGGTCGACGGATCGGTGAGGGTGAACGCCGCGGCGAAGACGGCGGCTCCGCTGAAGACGCCGTCGACGCGGGCGACCAGCTCGGCGCGCGCCGTCGCGTCTTCCGGGATGAGGGTCTCGCTCGTGAGGTCGCCCCAGGGGGCGTCCTCGTCGAGGGCGGCGGAGACGACACGGTCGATGGTGGCGCGGGTCAGCATGCGAGGACCTCCGGAGGGGCGGAAAGGGATGCCGGTTCGGCGGCGTCCGAGCGGTGGTGGGCGCCGACGGAGGCGGTACGCGCCCGCGCGGCATCCACGACGTGGGTGGCGACGAGGAGGAGGTTGTCGTCCTCCACCGACGGGAGGAGTCCCGCCGCTCGCCAAGCGGCGAGTGTCGCCGCGGCGCGGTCGAGCCCGGAGGCGTCGCGCACGAGTCCCGCGTCGTCCCACATGAGCCGTTGCAGAGCCGCGCGGGAGAATGCCTCGGCAGCGGTGTCGACCGCCACGGGCGCCGGTCGCGCGGGGGCGACCGGGGGGATCGGCCAGTCGCGGTCACGGGCGACGGCATCCCCGGCGCGCGCGCCGAACACGGCCCCTTCGAGCAGCGAATTGGATGCCAACCGGTTCGCCCCGTGCACGCCGGTCCGCGCCGTCTCGCCCACCGCGTACAGTCCGGGCACCGTGGTGCGCCCGTCGAGGTCGGTCACGACGCCGCCCATGAGGTAGTGCGCCGCGGGGGTGACCGGGATGGGCTCGTGCGCCCAGTCGAGGCCGCGCTCGCGCACGGCGGCGTCGATCGTGGGGAAGCGCCGAGCCAAGCGCTCGGCGCCCAGGGCGGTGGCGTCGAGGCGGACGGGGTGACCGTCCTGCGCGGCCATGGCGCGGGCGTTGGCGCGGGCGACGACGTCACGGGGGGCGAGCTCACCGTCGGGGTGTGCGTCGAACGCGAAGCGGCGTCCCGCGTCATCGATGAGAACGGCGCCCTCGCCGCGGACGGCCTCCGACACCAGGAAGGGCGTCCCGACGGCGAGCGCCGTCGGGTGGAACTGCACGAACTCGAGGTCGGCCACGGCGGCCCCGGCGCGGATGGCCGCGGCGATGCCGTCGCCGGTGGCACCGAGGGGATTGGTGGTGTGGGTGTACAGCTGACCCGCTCCACCCGTGGCGAGGACGACGGCGTCGGCGGTGAGCCGGTCGCCGTCGGCCAGCTCGATGCCCGTGACACGGCCGCGCTCGACGATCAGGTCGCGGAGCAGAGCGTGCTCCCGCACAGGGATCCCCTCCGCGCGCACCGCCTCGCCCAGGGCGGCCTGGATGGCGGCGCCGGTCGCGTCCCCACCGGCGTGCAGCACGCGGGCGACGGCGTGCGCCGCCTCGAGACCGCGCGAGAAATCGCCGTCCGCGGTGCGGTCGAAGCCGACCCCGCGGTCCACGAGCTCGGCGATGCGCGCCGGTCCCTCGCCGACGAGCACCTCCACGGCATCCGAGTCGTTCAATCCCGCACCCGCGGTGATCGTGTCGGCCGCGTGCGAGGCGACGGTGTCCGCCGGGTCGGTGACGGCGGCGATCCCGCCCTGTGCCCACCGCGTGTTGGTGTCGGGCAGGGCGCCCTTGGTCACGACGGTGACGCGGCATCCCGCCTCGTGAGCGTGCAGCGCCGCCGTGAGACCGGCGATGCCGCTGCCCACCACGACGACGGTGGTCATTTCACCGCGCCGTTCGGCTTGGCCGCGAGCATGCGCTCCAGGGCTACGGTCGCGGGCTCGGCCACATCGGCCGGGACGGTGATGCGATTGACGACCTCGCCCGCGACGAGGGACTCGAGCACCCACGCGAGGTAGCCCGGGTGGATCCGGTACATCGTCGAGCAGGGGCACACCACCGGGTCGAGGCAGAAGATCTCGTGCTGCGGGTACTGCGCGGCCAGGCGCTGGACGAGGTTGATCTCGGTGCCGATCGCGAAGGTCGTGGGCTCGGTCGCCGCAGCGATCGCCTTGCGGATGATGTCGGTCGACCCCGCCTCGTCGGCGGCATCCACCACGTCCATCGGGCATTCGGGGTGCACGATCACGCGGACGCCGGGGTGCTCGGCGCGCGCCTTGTCGATCTGGTCGACGGTGAAGCGGCGGTGCACCGAGCAGAAGCCGTGCCACAGGATGACGCGGCTGTCTGCGAGCTGTTCCGCGGTCGAGCCGCCGAGGGCCTTGCGCGGGTTCCACATCGGCATCTGCTCGAGCGGCACGCCCATGGCCTTGGCCGTGTTGCGGCCGAGGTGCTGGTCGGGGAAGAACAGCACGCGCCGTCCGCGCGCGAACGCCCACTCCAGCACCGTGCGCGCGTTCGACGAGGTGCAGACGATCCCGCCGTGGCGCCCGACGAAGCCCTTGATGGCGGCGCTGGAGTTCATGTAGGTCACCGGGACGACGGGGACGAGTCCCTCGGCATCCGGGGTCTCGAGGTCGCCGAGGACCTCCTCCAGCTGCTCCCAGCACTCCTCGACCTGGTCGATGTCGGCCATGTCGGCCATCGAGCATCCCGCGGCGAGGTTCGGCAGGATCACGGCCTGATCGGGGCGTGAGAGCAGATCGGCCGTCTCTGCCATGAAGTGCACGCCGCAGAACACGATCGCCTCGGCCTCGGGGCGCTCCTTCGCGGCATTGGCGAGCTGGAACGAGTCGCCCACGTAGTCGGCGTGACGCACGACCTCCTCGCGCTGATAGAAGTGCCCGAGCACGACGACGCGCTCGCCGAGGATCTGCTTCGCCGCGCGGATGCGGGCGTCGAGCTCGTCGTCGGAGGCGTCGCGGTAGTCCTGCGGCAGCTCGCCCTGCCGCGGGGCGCCGGTGGGGATGACGTCGCCCATCGACGAGCCCGGACCATAGCCGGGGCGGGTGTCGAAGTCCCACGGACCCACGGCGAGATCCGTCGTGCAGGTCGCATCGGTCGACGTTCCCGCGACGATCGCCTGGATCGCGTGATCGACGCTGGGGTCGACGGCCGGGCGGGGCTGCAGAGTGAGGGGTGTGGCGGACATGGGCGTTTCCGATCAGTGACGGGACGGGAGCGGGCCGCGATCGGCCAGCTCCACGTCGCGGTTGTAGCGGTAGAGGCGGGCAGGGCGATGGCTTCCGGTGCGGAAGCGCTCGGTCGGGATGAGCGTGTCGCTCGTGTCGACCTGTCGGCGGAAGTTCGCGGGATCGAGGCGTTTGCCGAGGATCGACTCCGTGACCTCGCGAAGGTCGGCGAGCGTGAACTCGTCGGGCAGCAGCCCGTGAGCGATGCGGCTGTAGCCGACCTTGTTGCGCAGGCGCCACAGCGTGTATTCGACGATGTCGTTGTGGTCGAACGCGAGCGTCGGCAGATCGGTCGCGTCGAACCATTCGACGTTCTCGGGAGCGTCGCCCTCCCGCGCGTGGGCCGCGACCTGCGCGTCGACCTCGTCGGAGCGCAGCAGTGCCCAGTACACGATCGACACGACGCGCGTGGGGGAGCGGTCCACGGCGCCGAACGCGTAGAGCTGCTCGAGGTAGCTGGGGGTGAGGCCGGTCGTCTCTGCGAGCGTGCGGGATGCCGCGGCGTCGAGGCCCTCGGTCGCGTCGAGCCATCCGCCGGGCAGTGCCCAGCGCCCATCGAACGGATCGCGCGTGCGGCGCACGAGGGGGAGCGAGAGCACGGGTTCGTCGTCGGCGTCGCGGCGCACGCTGAAGATGACGGTCGACACCGCGACGCGCACGTCGGCGTCGCGGGGCTCGGGGCGAGGGGTTCGTGTCATGGTGACCATATCTCCGGGATCGATCTTAGTGTCATTCCGACCCGAAGGGCGAATCGCGCGATGATTCCGGGCACCTCCTGTCGAAGCCCGTGTCGCGGGGTGGCCCCGGGGCCATCTCCGAAGCCCCGGGGCCACCGGCGACTTCAGCGCCCGGTCGCAGGATCGGCGCCTGCCCGGCCCCGCGCGTCGAAAGGGTTCTCTCAGACGCGCCGCCTAGCCTCGGGGAGGACTCAGGAGGTCGGATGCCGATCATCGACATCGTTCTGATCGCCCTTCTGGCGGTCGCTCTCATCGTGGGCCTGTCGCGCGGATTCCTCGCCACGATCGGCTTCTTCGCCGGGCTCGCGGCGGGTGCCGTCGCCGCGTACTGGGTCACGCCCTTCGTCGGACAATGGGTCACCGCCCCGGCCTGGCGCGGCCCCGCGATGATCCTCGCCGGCATCCTGCTGCTGATGATCGGTTCGGGTCTCGGCAGCGCGGTCGGCGGATTCTTCCGCCGCGGCGCCGATCGCATCAAGCTTCGCGTGCCCGAGCGTCTGCTGGGTGGCGTCGTGAACGTCGCCGCCGCCGCTCTGACGATCTCCTTCGTCGCGGGATCCCTCACGCCCGTGGGTCTGCCCGTGGTCTCGGCCGCTCTGGGCTCTTCCACGGTGGTGCGCACGATCGACGACCTCACGCCGCCTCCCGTGCGCGGCGCGCTCGCCGACCTGCGCGGACAGGTGTTCGCCGGCGGCATACCGAGCTTCGGTTCGCTCATCCAGATCGGCCCCGTGCCCAGCGCGCCCGAGATCGCGCTCGACGACCCTGCCCTGGCCCAGGCTGCCCAGTCGGTCGCCCGCATCTCCGGCACCGCCTACGCGTGCGGCATCACCTCGAGCGGGTCGGGCTTCGTCGTGGCCGACGACCGCGTCGTCACCAACGCCCACGTCGTCGCCGGAGTCGACGCCCCGCTGGTCGAGCTTCCCGGTCAGCCCGCCCGCGAGGGTCGCGTCACCTACTTCGACCCGACCGACGACATCGCCGTGATCTCGGTGGATCAGTTGGACGCCGCGGCCCTCCCCATCGTGTCGACGCTCGCGGTGGGGGAATCCGCCGTCGTGCAGGGCTACCCCGGCGGCGGCCCGTTCACGTCGGGCAGCGCGCAGATCCTCTCGGAGGGGACGGTGCCCGTCCCCGACATCTACGACGGAGCGTCCTCTCCCCGCGACATCTACGCGATCGCCGGGATCGTCCGCCCCGGCAACTCCGGCGGACCGCTTCTGACCACCTCGGGAGAGGTCGCCGGCATCGTCTTCGCGCGTTCCGACACCGACGACAACGTCGGCTACGCCATGACCCCTGCCGAGCTCCTCCCGGTCATGGCGCAGATCGATGCGCTGTCGACGCCCGTGGCATCCGGAAGCTGCACCCGGGGCTGACCGCGGGATGCCGGTGTCCGCGCGAGGCAGCGCGGGCGCCGAAGAGCGTTCGGACAGCGGGACCGACGGCGTTCGCGAGGCCGCGCACCCGCAAGGGTGAAGTTGTGCACAGGGTGATCCGGTGGGGCCGGCGCTCTCCCTACGATCGCTCCCATGCCGCTCATCTCCCTCTCGGTCGACGAGGTGCGACGAGCCGCGACGAAGGTCAAAGAGGTCTCGGCGGGCCTGAGTCCCCTCCCGCTGTTGAGCGTCCCGGGTCAGCCCGATCTCTCGCTCGCGCTGGCCGAATTCGTCGCCTGCCTGAACGATTGTCGATCCGAACGGGAGCGCGAGATCGACGCCACGGCGGCAGGGCTGCGCGACGTCGCCGATCTCTTCGAAGGCACGGAGACCGCAGCCGTCGAGGGGATCCGCTCGCTCGCATCGGCCGCCGGATGGAGCCTCCCGTGACGGCGGAACTCGGTCAGTCCACGGATCCGGTACGGCTCATCCCCGGGAATGCGGCCGCTCTCCATCGAACGGTCGCCCTGTGGACGGCTCGTGCGGTCGACGCGGAAGAGTCCGCCGCCAGGCTGCGGCGGGTGCGCTCGGTGCCGGAATGGGCGGGCGAAGCGGCGGACGCCTACGAGCGAGGCGTCTCGGCCGCAGCCTCGCGGTGGGATGCCATGGCCTCAGCCTTTCGCGTCGCTCAGGCGGCGCTGGAGGAGTTCGTTGCGGCGCTGGAGTCCGCCCGTGCCCGCGCCGGAGACGCCGTCGATCTGTGGAACCGCGCTGACGCCCTGGATGACGCTCCGCCCGTGACGACGAGCTTTCCCGCGCCGGATCGGCAGCCGTTGCGCGGTCTGGAACCGCGGAGCGAAGCCCGGTCGATCCTCGACGACGCGCGGTCCGCGCTCGACAGGGCGGCGGAGCACACCGCCGCCGCACTCCGCCGCGCCATCGCAACCCCCGGGCTCGACGCAGACGAGTGGCTCGCCGTGCTCACCGGATGCGTGTCCGCCTCTCAGGCGCTGGACGCGATCGCCGGCGCCGACGGCCCGAGCCTGGCCGCGGTGCTGCACGCGCGGCCCGCGCTTGCACAGGTCCTCAGCCAGGCGGAGCCGTCCGCGGTCGCGCCGTGGTGGGCCGCGCTCGACGACGCGCAGAAGCACGCGCTCATCCACGCCGCCCCCGCGGTGATCGGCAACCTCGGCGGTGTGGCTTACGCCGCCCGTGACGAGGCGAATCGGATATGGCTGCGCGCGCAGCTCGAGGAGGCGCGTGCGGCGTTGGCGGAGGCGGACGCGCCTTCGCTTTCCTCGCGGATCAATGCGGCCGCTGGATCGGAGGCCGTGACCAAACGACGGGACACCGCACGGGCGCGGGTGGCGGGGCTGGAGAACATCGCGATGGCGCTCGCGGAAACCGCCACCGGCTCGCTGAGGCAGCTCATCTCCCTCACCGGCGACGCGCCCCCGCTCGCTTCGATTTCGATCGGCGACCTCGACGCTGCCGACGTCATAACGCTCGCGGTGCCGGGAATGGGTACGACAACCGAACACATCAGTGACTGGGCACGCGCGACCCAGAACCTGCTGACGATGCAAGACCAGCTCGATCCGGGGCGATCTCACGCAACGGTCGCATGGGTTGGATACCGCACGCCACCTCTCCCGACAGGCGCAGGTGAGTTCGATGTCCTAGGCTCCGATCTCGCCAGGCGAGGTGGAGACGCACTGGCTGGTGACATCCGAGCCCTCCAATGTTCGCGGGCCGGTATCGACGTCAACGTGGTGGCCCATTCATACGGGACGACGACGGCGTCCTTCGCGCTCGCGCAGGATGACGTTCATGTGGCGGCCTTCGTTTCTCTGGGATCGGCTGGGTTGCCGCCACAAATACATGAGTCGACCCTTCTGCATGCGACGGAGGTTTATTCCGGGCAGGCCCAGGACGTCTTGGCCATCGATCCTGCTGGCGGTGATCCGTGGGCATGGGTGGGGAGAATGTCCGCAGCCCACCCCGTCGATCCGATTGCGCCGGGCTTTGGTGCTCACGCATTCAGTGTCGCTGGGGAGGGTGAATTACTGCCCGTGACTCATCATGAGGTCAGTACTCCCCAGGGCACGGGCTATCTAGACCCCCGCACCGAGTCCTTGCGCAATGTAGCGGCCGCGACCGTTGGGCTCAGCCAACAGGTGACGGACTATGTACCGCCGGGACCGACGCCGCTCCAGCAAGGGCTCATCGAAGGAATGACGCATGGCGGTTGACGCTGACCGGGTGCCTCGCTGGATGACCAGCGCGGCTGCGGTACTGGGGCTGACGTTGTTGTTGGCTTCCTGTGCAGCGCCCGCCGACGAAAGTCCCGTATCGGCTCGCGAGAAGCTCACGTCGACGATTGAGGAGAGCGCGGCCATTCTTGGCCAGGTGGAATGGGCGGAGGTGGGCCCGGCGGATGTGGGGAACTGTGGTGACCAGCCCGGCGAACGTGTGAACTACAACTATTGGTACAACGCTGACCCTCAACCCGAACGAGATCACGCAGCTGACGCCCGAAAAATGGCGGAGCATTGGACTGCTCTCGGAATGGACGTCCGCGTCGTTGAAAGCCCGTCGTACGTTGTTTATGCCACGGGAGGTCCCGTTGAGGGTTTGTCCTTCTCCACCGCACCCGGCAACTACTACATCACCGGCACCTCCCTCTGCGTCCCCGGCGACGCCGACGAACTCCGCAAACAGGACAACGGCTGAACATCTCACGAGGCCGACCGAAGCTCCGCTAGGCTGACCCCACAAGTCCACACCGGCCCCATGATCGATGCGGGAGAGCTCCGGCGAACGCAGCCGGGCACCGAAGGAGCAAGCCTCCCCGCCAATCTCTCAGGTACGCGTACCGCGTCGATCGGGCCACTCTGGAAAGTGATCCGGGTGCACCGCGCCGGATCCGCCGACGGTGAAAGCTGTGCGTTCAGGACGCGGCAGTGAAACTCTCAGGCCCATGACAGAGGGGGAGTTCTTCAGGCGCCGACCGGCGTCTGTCCGTCATCGCGAACGGCAGAACTCATGACCGAAACCCCCGCTCCAACGCGCACGTCGCCGCTGCACGATCGGCACGAGGCCCTCGGCGCCTCGTTCACCGACTTCGGCGGCTGGAACATGCCTGTGCGCTACACCTCCGACCTCGCCGAGCACCACGCCGTCCGCGCGGCCGCAGGTCTGTTCGACATCTCGCACATGGCTGAGTTCCGCGTAACCGGCGAGACCGCGGCCGCCTTCCTCGACCACATGCTCGCCGGACGCCTGTCGACCATGAAGATCGGCAAGGCGAAGTACTCGCTGGTCCTCGCGGAGAGCGGGGGCATCGTCGACGACGTCATCGTCTACCGCACGGGGGAGCAGAGCTTCCTCGTCATCTCGAACGCCGGCAACCGGGATGCCGTGGCCGCGGCGTTCGACCTGGCTCAGCGCACGTGGGTCCCCGCGTCGACCGCGGTCCCTGACGGCGCAGCCGAGGTCCCTGAGCCCGTCGAAGGGACCGGAACCCCCGCGTCGGACGCTTCGACAGGCTCAACGACCGACGCTCGCGGGAGCCTCACCGTCGAAGATGTCACCGACCACTACGCCCTCATCGCCCTCCAGGGCCCCGAGGCCCGTGGCATCCTGAGCTCCACCCCGGGGGTCGAGATCACCGGCACCGCACTCGATGAGCTCGGCTACTACGCCTGGACCGAGGGCACCTTCGACGGGGCCCCGCTGTTCGTCGCCCGCACCGGTTACACCGGCGAGGACGGCTACGAGCTGATGATCCCCACGGCCCAAGCCGCCGCCCTGTGGGATGCCGTGCTCGCCGCGGGCGCCGATCGGGGTCTCGTTCCGTGCGGTCTCGCCGCGCGCGACACGCTTCGACTCGAAGCCGGCATGCCGCTGTACGGCCACGAGCTCTCACGCGACATCGTCCCCGCGCAGGCGGGCCTCGGTCGTGTCGTCGCCGTCGACAAGGAGGCGTTCGTCGGAAAGGACGGCCTGTCGTCCGGACCCGCCGATGCCCCGGTCCTCGTCGGTCTCGTCTCGGAGGGCCGCCGCGCGGGTCGCGCCGGCTACTCGGTGCTGCACGGCGACGACACCGTCGGCGAGATCACCAGCGGTGCCCTCAGCCCCACCCTCGGCCACCCCGTGGCCATGGCGTTCGTCGCACCCGCGGCATCCGCCATCGGAACCGAACTGTCCATCGACGTCCGCGGAACCCGCATCCCCGCGACCGTCACCGCCCTTCCCTTCTATCGGAGAAACGCATGACCGACCTCACCGCCCTCAGCTACACCTCCGAGCACGAGTGGATCGCCCTCGAGGGCGACATCGCCACCGTCGGCGTCACCGACTTCGCCGCCGACAAGCTCGGTGACGTCGTCTTCGTCGAGCTGCCCGGCGCGGACTCGGCCGTTTCGGCCGGTGATGTCTGCGGCGAGATCGAGTCGACGAAGTCCGTCGGCGAGCTCTACGCGCCGATCACCGGCACGGTCGTCGAGGTCAACGACGCCGTCGTCGACGACCCCTCGCTGGTCAACGCCGAGCCGTTCGCCGGCGGCTGGCTCATCAAGATCCGCGTCGAGGGCGACCTGCCCGCCGACCTGCTCGACCGCGCCGCATACGAGGACCTCACCGCATGACCTCCGTCCTTCCTCCTCGCACGGATGCGGGGACCCCGGCCGCCTTCACCGACCGCCACATCGGCATCGGCCCCGACGCCCAGGCGCACATGCTCGAGGTCGTCGGGTACGACAGCGTCGAGGCGCTCGTCGAGACCGCCGTGCCGGCATCCATCCACGTGCAGCCCCGCGCGACGAGCTCGATCCCGACCGCGGCCACCGAGGCGGAGGCACTGGCGGAACTGCGGGAGCTGGCATCCGCCAACCGTTCCGCCCGCCCGATGATCGGTCTCGGCTACTACGACACCTTCACGCCGTCGGTGATCGCGCGGAACGTCCTCGAGAACCCGTCCTGGTACACGGCCTACACGCCGTACCAGCCCGAGATCTCGCAGGGGCGCCTCGAAGCGTTGATCAACTTCCAGACCATGGTCACCGACCTGACCGGGCTCGCCACGGCGAACGCGTCGATGCTGGATGAGTCCACCGCGGTCGTCGAGGGCATGCTCGTCGCTCGTCGCGCCTCGAAGGCGAAGACCGACGTCTTCCTCGTCGACGTCGACTCCCTGCCGCAGACGAAGGCGCTGCTGCACCACCGAGCGGCGGCCGTCGGCATCGAGATCGTCGAGACGTCGTTCGAGGGCGAGATCCCCGCAGCGTTCGGCGCGTTCGTGCAGTACCCCGGCGCGACCGGGCGCATCTGGGACTTCTCCGCCGTGGCCGAGACCGTGCACGCGAACGGCGGCCTGGTCGTGGCCGCCGCCGACCTGCTCGCCCTGACGCTGCTGCGCTCGCCCGGATCCCTCGGCGCCGACGTGGCGGTCGGCACGACCCAGCGCTTCGGCGTGCCCCTCGGCTTCGGCGGACCGCACGCCGGCTATATGGCCGTGCGTGCGGGCCTCGAACGACAGCTTCCGGGCCGCCTCGTCGGCGTGTCGCAGGATGCCGTCGGCGCCCCCGCCTACCGCCTGTCCCTGCAGACGCGCGAGCAGCACATCCGCCGCGAGAAGGCCACGTCGAACATCTGCACCGCCCAGGTGCTGCTCGCGGTCATGGCCGCGATGTACGCGGTGTACCACGGGCCCGACGGGCTCCGCGCGATCGCGACGCGGGTCGCGCGCAAGGCCGATGCCCTGGCATCCGCTCTGCGCTCGTACGACCTCACCCTGGCGAGCGACGCGTTCTTCGACACCGTACGCGTGCACGTGCCGGGGCGCGCGCAGGACGTCGTCGATCGCGCCCGCGAGCGCGGCTATCAGCTGCTGTGGGTGGACGATGCGACCGTGGGCGTGTCGGTGGACGAGACGACGACGGATGCCGATCTCTCGGCGATCCTCGACGCCTTCGGTCTCGCGAGCGAGGAACTGTCCGAGGGGGAGGCGCTGCGCGGGGTCGAGGAGGCCCTCCACCGCGACGACGAGTACCTCACGCACCCGGTGTTCCACAGTCACCGCAGCGAGACCGCGATGATGCGCTACCTCAAGACGCTCGCCGACCGCGACTACGCGCTCGACCGCGGCATGATCCCGCTGGGCTCGTGCACGATGAAGCTCAACGCGGCGACCGAGATGGCAGCGGTGTCGTGGCCCGAGTTCTCGCGCGTGCATCCGTTCGCGCCCGAAGCCGACGTGCACGGGTACCTCGAGATGATCGAGCAGCTCGAGCGCTGGCTCGCCGAGGTCACCGGCTACGACGCGGTGTCGCTGCAGCCCAACGCCGGCTCGCAGGGCGAGCTCGCGGGCCTGCTCGCGATCCGCGGCTACCACCTCGCGAACGGCGACACCGCGCGCACGGTATGCCTCATCCCGTCGTCGGCGCACGGCACGAACGCCGCCTCGGCGATCCTGGCGGGAATGAAGGTCGTCGTCGTCGCGTGCGACGAGGCCGGCAACGTCGACCTCGGCGATCTGCGCGCGAAGATCGCGCAGCACGCGGCGGAGCTGTCGGCCCTGATGATCACGTACCCCTCCACTCACGGGGTGTACGAGCACGACGTGCTCGAGATCACGCAGGCCGTGCACGACGCCGGCGGACAGGTCTACGTCGACGGCGCGAACCTCAACGCCCTGCTCGGCTTCGCCCGCTTCGGCGACCTCGGCGGCGACGTGTCGCACCTGAACCTCCACAAGACGTTCGCGATCCCGCACGGCGGCGGAGGTCCGGGCGTGGGTCCGGTCGCGGCGAAGGCGCACCTCGCGCCGTTCCTGCCCTCGCACCCGTTCTCGCAGCGCGCCGAGCACGCCGGCGGCACGTTCGACGGGGGCCCGGTGTCTGCCGCTCCGCACGGCTCCGCCGGCATCCTGCCGATCTCGTGGGCCTACGTACGCATGATGGGCGCCGAGGGTCTGCGCCAAGCCACGGCCGCCGCGGTGCTCTCGGCCAACTACATCGCCACGCGTCTGCGCGAGCACTACCCGGTGCTGTACGCCGGTGAGGGGGGCCTCGTCGCACACGAGTGCATCCTCGACCTGCGTCCCCTCAAGGAGCAGACCGGCGTCACCGTCGACGATGTGGCGAAGCGCCTCATCGACTACGGCTTCCACGCCCCGACGATGTCGTTCCCGGTCGCCGGCACCCTGATGGTGGAGCCGACCGAGAGCGAAGACCTCGCCGAGCTCGACCGCTTCGTGGATGCCATGATCGCGATCAAGCAGGAGGCCCTCGCGGTCGCCGCGGGGGAGTGGCCCGCCGACGACAACCCTCTCGTGAACGCCCCGCACACCGCCGAGACGGTCGTGGTGGGGGAGTGGGAGCACCCGTACTCGCGCGAGACCGCCGTATACCCCGTGCGCTCGCTCATCCGCGGCAAGTACTGGCCCCCGGTGCGCCGCATCGACCAGGCCTACGGCGACCGCAACCTGGTGTGCTCGTGCCCCCCTCCGGAGGCGTTCGCCTGACGATCCGACGCGGCGGCGGTTCCCGGCATCCGGGGCCGTCGCCGCGTCTAGCGTGCCCGGCCCCTCGGCCGCACCGTGCCGCGCCGTTCGCGCGCCCGTCCGGGGCGCGGCCCGGCGTCGACGGGCGCGCGCGGCCCGGGGATCCCACAGGAGGCGTTTAGTAAAGTGCCCCTGTGCTGCACCGTGGGCTGAACGACGTTCCTCGACCGACTCGACGACGACGCGGGGCGGGACGGCTGCTGGCCCTTCTGATGGCCGCCGGTGTCGTCCTGGCCGGGTGCGCGGCCCCCGAGCCCGCCCCGGCTCCGGTCGAAGAAGCGCCCACGAGCCTGACCCTCGGCGTCGTGGGGTCGCTGACCAGCCTCAACGCCGCCAGCGCCACGGGCAACACCCCCGCCAACCGCGCCATGTCCGCGCTCCTCGACGAGCGGCTCGGCTCGCTCGACGGCGACCTCCAGGTGGTGCCCAACGACGGTCTGGGCCGCATCACCCGCGTGCAGGGCGACCCGCTCAAGGTGAGCTACGAGCTCTTCTCCGACCGTGTGTGGTCGGACGGCACCCCGGTGACCCTCGACGACCTGCTGTTCGGCTGGGCCGTCACCTCGCATTACTTCGACGACGCGACCTACGACGCGACCGGCCAGATCGTCTCGGGCACGCGGTACTTCAACACGGCCATGCCCGCCGACCCGAATGCACGGACCGCCCGCCCGAGCATCGACCGCGCCGACGACACCCTCACCCTCACCTACGAGCAGCCGTTCGCCGACTGGAACCGTCAGTGGCTGCTCGACCGGCCCGTCCACGTCATCGCACAGCGAGCAGGCGTCAGCGTCAAGGATCTGCTCACCGCGATCCTCACCACTCCCGCGGGCGACCCGGAACAGCCGCGTACACCGAACCCGGTGCTGCTCGCCGCGGCTCAGACCTGGAACACCGGGTTCGACATCGCGCCCGGCTCCACCCCCGACCCCGCCAGCGTCGTCTCGGCCGGACCGTGGACGGTGACCGAGATCACCGCCGACACGGTTCAGCTCGCGCGCCGCGATTCGTATCAGGGCGCCCACTTCCCGGGGCTCGAGCAGCTGACCGTCCGCTTCTTCGCCGACCGTGCGGCCCAGCTGTCCGCGGTCGAGGCGGGTCAGGTCGACGTGGCCAACGTCGGCGACATCGACGTGGCGGAGAACAAGACCCTGACCGAGGCCGGATACCAGGTGCAGGTCGGTCCGACCACCCAGACGCTGCACCTGCGGTTCGCCGAGGGGACGGCATCCGACCTCCGTCAGGCCATGACGCTCGCGATCGACCGCGGCTCCCTCGTGCAGGACGTCCTCGGCGCGGTGCGCCCCGACGCGCAGCCCCTGCAGTCGTTCCTGTCGTCGCCCGCGGCGGGCTCGCTCTACGCTGACCTCGTCTCCGGCAACGGTGCCCCCGGCACGGGGAGCGACGTCGACGGCGCGCGCAGTGCCCTGGGCGATCGTGCGGCCGTGCTGCGCGTGGCCTACGACACCACCGACGACGTCTCGGCGCAGGTCTTCCCTCGACTGGTGTCGATGGGAGCCCGTGCCGGGATCGCCGTGCGCTTGGCGACCACTCCCGAAGAGGCGGATGCCACGTTGGCCTGGGTGGGAGAGGACGAGAGCCTCTACCGCTCGGCGCGCGACCGCATCGCCGAGGGGATCGAGGGGGCGCAGACGAACGCGCTGTTCGACGAGCTGACCGTCCACACCGATCCGGTCGACGTGCTGTCCGAGGCCAAGGAGATCGACCGCTCGCTCTTCGCCGCCTACGCCGGGGTGCCCCTGCTCGAGCGCACGGGCGCGGTCGTCACCGCCGAGGGCGTCGGGGGAGTGGCCTACACCTCCGAGCCCGACGGGGTGCCCCCCGCGTTCTGGACCTGGTCCCCGCCGCAGCGCTGAGGTCGGATCCCGGATGCCGTCACGGCACGCTGCGGGACCTGTCGCCGCGAGCCTCAGGCCGTCGGCGACGGCGTCGCGGTGGGCGTCGGGGTCGACGCGGGCGGGGCGAAGATTCCCGGCCACCACGCCGCGGCCAGGGGGTAGCCGACGAAGGCGACGATGTCGATGACCGTGTGGGCGACGACGAGCGGCATGACCCGCCCCCAGCGCTTGTAGCACCACCCGAACACGAGGCCCATCACCACGTTGCCCAGCGCCGACGGCCAGCCCTGATAGAGGTGGTAGCTGCCGCGCAGCAGCGCGGTGGAGACGATGATGCCCGTCCATGACCACCCGAGCCGGCGGAGGCGGTCGAAGAGGTATCCGAGGAAGATGACCTCCTCGGTCAATCCGGCCCGCAGCGCCGCCAGCACGAGCAAGGCGATGACCCACCACGACGAGTCCAGCGGCGCGGGGACGACCGTGATGCTCTGCCCGATGGCCCGGCCGATCGCGTAGACCCCGATGCCCGGAGCGCCGATCAGCGCGACCAGGAGCAGCCCCCGGGCGATGTCGGAGCCCGGGCGGCGGAAATCTAGGCCGATGCGGCGCAGAGCATTGTTGGCCGGCTCCCACAGCAGATACAGCGCCAGGGCGACGAGAGCGAGCGAGAAGAAGATGTCGAGGAACTGGTAGATCGCGTCCCACAGGGGCTCGGCGCTGCGCGACGGATTCAGCTGCGTCTGCTGCTGGGAGATCGGCGCACGGGTCGCCGCTCTCACGAACGACACCACCGAATAGATCGCCGACTGGCCCACGCTGATCAGCAGCACCAGCGCGATCTCCCAGACCAGACGCGAGCGCGCGTACCGTTCGGACGCCGCCAGAGTCGGAGGATATGACCAGTCCGCGGGACCCGTGGGGCGCGACGACTTGTCAGATTGCCACATCAAGGGCCTCCCGAGTAAATCCTCTGTAACGTTTATCCAAGAAGTTTGGGGCACCTGGGTAAACGTGCCTAGTGTGTTCTCATCCTGCCCGAACGGATTTCCCCGCATCTTGTGCTGCGTGAAAACTCTGCCCGGGCGATGATCATCCCTTCCCTGGAGGAACTGTGAAGCGCAACAAGATTGCCCTCTCCAGTCTCGCCCTGCTGGGAGCTGTCGGGCTCATGCTCGCCGGCTGCTCGGGCGGAGACAACGGCGGCAGCGGCTCGGCCTCGGGCGGCGACGCCTCGGCCATCATCCGGACCAACGGTTCGGAGCCGCAGAACCCGCTGATCCCGACCAACACCAACGAGGTCGGCGGCGGCAAGATCCTCGACTCGATCTTCGCGGGTCTGGTCTACTACGACGCCGACGGCGCCCCGGTGAACGACATGGCCGAGTCCATCGTCACCAACGACGCGCAGAACCTCACGGTGACCCTGAAGAAGGGCCAGAAGTTCACGGACGGCACCGAGGTCAAGGCCGACAACTTCATCAAGGCCTGGAACTGGGGCGCTCAGCTGTCGAACAACCAGCTGAACAGCTACTTCTTCGAGGACATCGTCGGCTTCAGCTACGACGCCGACTCGGAGCTGACCGGTCTGCAGAAGGTCGACGACTACACCTTCACGATCGCCCTGTCCAAGCCCGCCGCCGACTTCGCGCTGCGCCTGGGCTACTCGGCGTTCTTCCCGCTGCCCGACAGCGCGTTCGACGACATGGCCGCCTTCGGTGAGAACCCGATCGGCAACGGTCCGTACAAGCTCGCCAGCGACGGCGCATGGCAGCACAACGTGCAGATCGACCTCGTCAAGAACGACGACTACCAGGGTGGTCGCACGGTCGCCAACGGCGGCCTGACGGTCGTCTTCTACGCATCCCAGGATGCCGCTTACGCCGACCTCCTCGGCGGCAACGTCGACGTGATCGACGCGATCCCGCCGGCATCGCAGGCGACCTTCGAGTCCGACCTGGGCGACCGCGCGGTCAACCAGCCGGCCGCGGTGTTCCAGTCGTTCACCATCCCGGAGCGCCTCGCGCACTTCGGCGGCGAAGAGGGCAAGCTGCGTCGTCAGGCGCTGTCGATGGCCATCAACCGCGACGAGATCACGAAGACGATCTTCCAGGGCACCCGTACCCCGGCCAGCGACTTCACCTCGCCGGTCATCGACGGTTGGTCGGACTCGCTCACCGGCGCCGACGTGCTGCAGTACGACGAGGCCAAGGCGAAGGAGCTGTGGGCCCAGGCCGACGCCATCTCGCCCTGGACCGGTACCTTCCAGATCGCGTACAACGCCGACGGTGGTCACCAGACCTGGGTCGACGCGGTGACCAACTCGATCAAGAACACCCTCGGCATCGACGCGTCGGGCGCTCCCTACCCGACGTTCAAGGAAGCCCGTTCGGCCATCACCGACCGCAGCATCCAGACCGCCTTCCGCACCGGTTGGCAGGCCGACTACCCCGGTCTGTACAACTTCCTCGGACCGCTCTACGCGACCGACGCCTCGTCGAACGACGGTGACTACTCGAACCCCGAGTTTGACAGCCTGCTCTCGACCGGTATCGCCGAGACCGAGGTCGACGCGCAGAACGCCGACTTCCAGAAGGCGCAGGAGATCCTGCTCCAGGACCTGCCCGCCATCCCGCTCTGGTACTCCAACGTCACCGGCGGATTCGCCGACGGCGTGAACAACGTCAAGTTCGGGTGGAACTCGGTTCCGCTGTACTACGAGATCACGAAGTAACCCTTCCGATCTCTGGCCGCGAGGCGGTGACGGATTCGTCACCGCCTCGCGGTCTGCCAGCCAGGCCTCATCACGACGTGTGATAAAACAGCACGGGCTCTTCTGAGCCCGGCCCCCCACGTGACGTCCGATGAGGCGTTTCCCACGTTCGAAAAGAGAGCGGATGCTCGGCTACATCCTCAGACGTCTGCTGCAGGTGCTCCCCGTGTTCTTCGGGGCCACGCTGCTGATCTACTTCATGGTCTTCGCCATGCCGGGAGACCCGATCCTCGGGCTCTTCGGCGACAAGACCCCCGCCCCGCAGGTCGTCGAAGCCCTGCGCGCGCAGTACCACCTCGACCAGCCCTTCATCGTCCAGTACTTCCTGTACCTCGGCGGCATCTTCCAGGGCGACCTCGGGACGACCTTCTCCGGCCAGTCCGTGAACGAGGTCCTCGCCCGCACCCTGCCGGTGACGGCTCGACTGGCCGTGATGGCCCTCGCGATCGAGTTCGTGCTCGCCATCGTCGTCGGCACCATCTCGGCCATCCGCAAGGGCAAGCTGTTCGACAACGTCGCCCTCATCGTGGCGCTCCTGTTCGTCGCCCTGCCGATCTTCGTGGCCTGCTTCCTCGCGCAGTACTTCCTCGCCGTCCAACTCGGGTGGTTCCGCCCGACGGTCGGTGCCCAGAACGGGTGGGGGGATCTCATCCTCCCGGCGATCGTCCTGGGCCTGAGCCTCTTCGCGACGAGCATGCGCCTGATGCGCGGGTCGGTCATCGACACGCTCAACCAGGACTGGGTGCGCACCGCCTACAGCAAGGGTCTCTCGCGTCGTCGTGTGATCCCCGTGCACGTGCTGCGCAACTCGCTCATCCCGGTGATCACCAACTCCGCGACCAACTTCGGTGTGCTGCTGGTGGGCGCGACCGTGACCGAGGGAATCTTCAACATCCCCGGCGTCGGCAACACGCTCTACCAGGCGACCATCCGCGGCGAGGGCCCCACGGTCGTGTCCTTCGTGACCGTCTTCGTCATCATCTACGTGCTGGTCAACCTCGTCGTCGACCTTCTGTACGGTCTCCTTGACCCGAGGATCCGCTATGTCAAGTAATCGTTTCCCGGCGCCGCACTTCGTCGCCCCCATCAAGACCGAGACCATCTCGGTCGACGCCGTGCGCGTCGCCGCCCGCAAGAGCAACCTCTGGCTCGACGCGTGGCGCGACCTGCGCCGTCGGCCCACCTTCTGGATCGCCCTGGCCGTCATGGCCGTCGTGATCCTGATGGCGGCGTTCCCGACGCTGTTCACCCAGGTGCCGCCGAACAACGACTGCCAGCTGTCCAACAGCAACGGCGGCCCGACCGCGGGTCACATCCTCGGCTTCACCTTCCAGGGCTGCGACACGTTCTCCCGCATCGTGTGGGGTGCGCGCACCTCGCTGTCGGTGGGTCTGCTCGCCACGGCGATCGGCACGATCATCGGCCTCATCATGGGCGCGCTGTCGGGCTTCTACGGTGGATGGCTCGACGCGGTGATCTCGCGCGTCGGCGACATCTTCTTCTCGATCCCCTACATCCTCGCGGCGATCGTCGTCATGAGCGTGTTCTCGCAGTACCGCAACGTCTTCACCCTGGCGTTCGCGATCGGCGGGTTCGCGTGGGCCTCCACGGCACGCGTCGTGCGCGCCGAGGTGCTGCGTGTGCGTCAGGCGGACTACGTCGCCGCATCCCAGGCCCTCGGGCAGTCGCGCTTCAAGACGCTGCTCACCCACGTCATCCCCAACGCCATCGCCCCTCTGCTGGTCGTCACGACCATCAGCCTCGCGGCGGCGATCGTGGCCGAGGCGACCCTGTCGTTCCTCGGTGTCGGCCTCGGCGGCGACACCATGTCGTGGGGTAACGACATCAGCCAGGCCCAGCAGTCGCTGCGCGTCGCGCCGGCCGCGCTGATCTGGCCGTCGCTGGCGCTGACCGTGACGGTGCTGGCGTTCATCATGCTGGGCGAGCTCATCCGAGACGCCATCGACCCGAGAGCGAGGGCCCGCCGATGAGCGACGCCACCATGACGCCGCTGCTGTCCGTGCGCGACCTCAAGGTCGCCTTCGAAGGTCAGGGCGGTTCCCGCCAGGTCCTGCACGGCGTGAGCCTCGACGTCTACCCCGGCCAGACGGTGGCCATCGTGGGCGAGTCGGGTTCGGGCAAGTCCACCACCGCCTCCGCGGTGATCGGGCTGCTCCCCGGCACCGGTCACGTCACCGGCGGCAGCATCACGCTCGACGGACGCGAGCTGACGGGCCTGACCTCGTCGCAGTTCGAGTCCGTCCGCGGCAAGGACATCGGATACGTCCCCCAGGACCCGATGTCCAACCTCAACCCGGTGTGGAGCATCGGCTTCCAGGTCAAGGAGGCGATCCGCGCGAACGGGATCGCCACCGGCCGGAAAGAGGTCGAGAAGCGCGCCATCGAGGTGCTCAAGCAGGCCGGTCTCGCCGATGCCGAACGCCGGTTGCACCAGTACCCGCACCAGTTCTCGGGCGGTATGCGCCAGCGTGCGCTCATCGGCATCGGCCTCGCCGCCGATCCGAAGCTCCTGATCGCCGACGAGCCGACCTCGGCCCTCGACGTCACGGTGCAGCGCGTGATCCTCGACCACATGGCATCCCTCACGCGGGAGCGCGGCACGTCGGTGCTGCTCATCACGCACGACCTGGGTCTGGCCGCCGAGCGCGCCGACACCATCGTCGTGATGAACCAGGGCGAGATCGTCGAGTCGGGTCCGAGCCGCGAGATCCTCGAGAACCCGCAGCACCCGTACACCCAGCGGCTGGTCGCCGCGGCGCCGAGCATCGCGTCGCAGCGCATCCAGGCGAAGGCGGAGGACCGTGGCATCCTCCGCGAGGCCGACCTCGACGCTCCGGCGACCGTGAAGGTGACCGACCTGGTCAAGGAGTACAAGATCCGCCAGGGCGGGTTCCGCAGCGAGCAGTTCCGCGCGGTCGACGGGGTCTCGTTCGAGATCCCGCGCGGCAAGACGCTGGCGCTCGTGGGGGAGTCGGGCTCGGGCAAGTCGACCATCGCCAAGATGGTGCTCAAGCTCGAGGAGCCCACCTCGGGGTCGATCGAGGTCGACGGCGTGAACACCGGCAGGCTCAGCGCGAAGGACACCTTCGCCCTGCGTCGCCGCATGCAGCCCGTGTTCCAGGACCCCTACGGCTCGCTCGACCCGCTGCGCAGCATCGGCAACCTCATCGCCGAGCCGCTCAACATCCACAAGGTGGGTGACACCACCTCGCGTCGCGAGCGGGTGGAGGAGCTGCTCGAGCAGGTCGCCCTGCCGCAGGAGCTGGCGTCGCGTTACCCGAACGAGCTGTCCGGTGGTCAGCGTCAGCGTGTCGCCATCGCGCGCGCGCTCGCGCTCAAGCCCGACATCCTCGTGCTCGACGAGGCCGTCTCGGCGCTCGACGTGCTCGTGCAGGCGCAGATCCTCCAGTTGCTCGCGGAGCTGCAGTCCGAGCTCGGTCTCACGTACCTGTTCATCACGCACGACCTCGCCGTCGTCCGTGTCGCCGCCGACCTGGTGTGCGTCATGGAGCGGGGCAAGCTCGTCGAGCAGGGCACCGTGGACGAGATCTTCGCGCAGCCGTCGCAGGAGTACACGCGGCGTCTCCTCGACGCCATCCCCGGCGCCTCCCTCCAGCTGGGCGGCGCGTGACGCGCGACGAGCGCTTCCGGGGCGCGGAGCACCCACGGGTGTTCCGCGCCCCGTCCTCCCTCTTCGGGCTCGTGCTCGGCGCGGTGCTCGCGGTCGTCCTCCTCGGGGATGCCGCGCTCCGCGCCGGCGTCGGCGAGATGCTGCTCCTCGCGCCCTGGGTGCTGCTGGCGCTGTGGGGCGTGTACGCCCTGCTGTTCGCCCCGCACGTGCGCATCGACGCCCGCGGCATCCGCATCCACAATCCTCTGCGCGTCACCGAGATCGCGTGGGCGCGCGTGAGCGACATCGACATGCGGTGGCAGCTCGAGGTGCGCACCGACGAACCGCGGGTGGTGAAGGCCTTCGGGGGCCCGGTGGCCGGACGACCGGGGCGCCCCGCGCTTCGCCGTGACGACGAGCGGGGGCGGCGCGAGCCCCCCGCCATCCGTGATCTTCAGATCATCCAGGACGCGTGGGAGTCCGCCCGCATGAATGCGACCGCCGGCGGCGTCGTTCGTCGTTTCTGGGACATTCCTTCGCTGATTTCCCTGGTGGTTCTGATCCTCTGGGTTATTATCGCTTTGTTCATTTCCGGCGGTGTCCGCTGAGCGCAGTGCTGCGCCAGCATCAACCGCTCGTGACAAAGCGCCATGTAAGGGCTTTGTTACGGTCGTGAAAAGTGTGTTCCCCCGGCACACATTCCGCGAGGTGCCGACGTAGGGTCTCTGAAGATCCTTAGCCAGGCGAAAGAATCGGCGGGGATCTCGAAGGCGAGAGGACCACCATGCAGATCATCGACATGTTCCGGACAGGCCTGCGCGCCTCATGACGTTGTACGTCCTGCGCCGGTTCCTGAACTACGCGGTTCTGAGCCTGCTGGCGACCTGCCTCGCGTACGTGCTCGGGTCCGCGCTGCTGCGACCCCAGGATCGCTTCTACGGCATGAACCCGCGGCCGCCGGAGGACTCGATCATCGCGAGTCTGAACGCGCTCGGGGCCAACCCCGACGTGCCGATCCTCGTGCGACTGTGGAACTGGCTCGTGAACCTGTTCACGAAGTTCTCCCTCGGCTCCACCATCGGCGGCCAGGACGTCATGGCCGAGATCTCCGCCCGCGCCGGCACGAGCCTGCGTCTGCTGCTCATCGGTTCGCTCATCGGCGCCGTCGTCGGCGTGCTCGTGGGCGTGTGGGGAGCCGTGCGGCAGTACCGCGCGAGCGACCAGGTGACGACGTACGCCTCGTACCTCGTGTTCGCGACGCCCACCTTCGTGATCGGCGTGCTGCTCATGATCGCCGCGACCGGGTTCAACAACGCCCTCGGAACGCAGGTCATCCGCTTCACGGGCGAGTACACCGCCGGCATCGAGGGCTTCTGGCCGGTCGTCGCCGATCGCGCCGTTCATCTGCTGCTGCCCACGATCGCGCTCGTGCTCATCAGTGCCGCGTCCTATTCGCGCTATCAGCGCAGCATGATGCTCGACGTCCTCGGCGCCGACTACATCCGCACCGCGCGCGCGAAGGGACTGCCGCGCACGCAGGCGCTCTTCCGCCACGGCGTGCGCATCGCGCTGATCCCGATGTCGACGTTCTTCGCCTACAGCTTCGGCACCCTGATTGCGGGCTCGACCATGCTCGAGATCGTGTTCTCGTGGCGCGGCATGGGGCAGTTCCAGCTCAACGCCGTGACCCAGCAGGACATCAACGCGGTGGCCGGTTCGACCCTCTTCGTCGCGGTGCTCGTGCTGCTGTCGTCGACCCTGTCCGAAGTGCTCTACGCCGCACTCGACCCGAGAGTGAGGAGCTGACATGACGATGCAGGAAGAGGCCGTGGACGGCACGCTCGTCGCCACCAGCCCCGTGACCCGCGAACGCAAGGCGCTCTCCCGCGGAGCGCTCGTGCGGGCCCGGCTGCGCAAGATGCCCCGCTTCTGGGTCGGCGCGAGCATCCTCGTGTTCATCGTGCTGTGGGCCTTCATCGGCCCCCTGGTCTACCCCTACGACGCCACGGAGCGCGACTTCCTCAACGTCGGCCTGGGACCCACCCAGCTGCACTGGTTCGGCACGAACGGCATCGGTCAGGACATCTACGCCCAGACCCTCGTCGGCTTGCAGAAGTCGCTCATCATCGGCGCCCTCGCCGGCATCGGCGCGACGCTGATCGCCGCCGCCGTGGGCTCGGTCGCCGGATACCTCGGCGGGAAGATCGACGCGGTCATCGGGTGGCTCATCCACCTGCTGCTCGTCATCCCCTCGTTCTTCATCCTCGTGCTGCTCAGCCCGCTGACGCGCGGCCTGTCCTGGCTGGCGCTGACATTCTTCCTCGCGGTGTTCAGCTGGATGATCCTCGCCCAGGTGGTGCGCAACCAGACGCGTTCGCTGCGCAACCGCGACTTCGTGCGCGCGGCTCGCTACATGGGCATGCCGACGCGCAAGATCCTCGGTCGCCACATCATCCCCAACATCGCGTCGTTGCTCATCATCGACGCGACCCTCGGCATCGTCGCGGCCATCATGGCCGAGACCTCGCTCAGCTACTTCGGCTTCGGCGTCCAGGCGCCCGACGTCTCGCTCGGCACGCTGCTCGCCGCCGGCACGTCGGCGGCCGTGACCCGCCCCTGGCTGTTCGTGTACCCCGCCGGCGTGCTGATCGTGCTGCTCCTGGCCATCAGCCTCATCGGCGACGCCCTGCGCGACGCCATCGACCCCACCTCGGGAGCGAACCGTGACTGACACCCGTTCCGCCACCCTGCTGTCCTCCACCGGACGCACCCCTCTGCTGTCGGTCCGCGACCTCAGCGTCACCTTCCCGCAGCGCGAGGGCGGCGACGTCCGCGCCGTGCGCGGGATCTCGTACGACGTGCACGAGGGGGAGTTCCTCGGGATCGTCGGCGAGTCCGGCTCCGGGAAGAGCGTCTCCTCGCTCGCGGTGATGGGATTGCTGCCGTCGAACGCGCGCGTCGAGGGCGACATCCTCTACGACGGGCGTTCGCTGCTGTCGATGAACGACGCCCAGCTGTCGAAGATCCGCGGCGCCGAGTTGGCCATGGTCTTCCAGGACCCGCTGTCCGCACTGACCCCGGTGTACACCGTGGGCGACCAGATCTCCGAGGGCCTGCGGCTGCACGACCGCGCGCTGTCGGCCCAGGCCGCGCACGCCCGGTCGGTGGAGCTGCTCAAGCTCGTCGGCATCCCGGATGCCGAGCGCCGGGCCCGCGCGTACCCGCACGAGTTCTCGGGCGGCATGCGCCAGCGCGCGATGATCGCCATGGCGATCGCGAACGACCCGCGCGTGATCATCGCCGACGAGCCGACCACGGCGCTCGACGTGACGATCCAGGCGCAGATCCTCGACGTGCTGCAGAAGGCGCGCGAGGTGACCGGGGCGGCGGTCGTCCTCATCACGCACGACCTCGGCGTCGTCGCCGGTCACGCCGATCGCGTCGCGGTGATGTACGCGGGCACGCTCGTCGAGCGCGGTTCGGTCGACGAGATCTTCCACGACCCGCACATGCCGTACACGGTGGGCCTGCTGCGCTCCGTCCCCAACATGCAGACCGCGGGGTCGCACCGGCTCGTTCCGCTCGAGGGGCGACCGCCGTCCCTGGCGAGCCTGCCGAAGGGCTGTCCGTTCGCCGCGCGCTGCCCGATCGCGATCGATGCGTGCCGCGAGGTCGAGCCCGAGCTCGTCGTGCACGGCGCCGACCCCGACCACGTCTCGGCGTGCATCCGCGCCGGCGAGATCGCCTCCGGCGCCCTTGCGCGGCCCGACATCTTCCCCCGCCCCGAGCCGCTGGGCGAGATCCCGCCGCTGCGGCCCGATGTCACGCCGGCGGTCGAGGTCACCGACCTCACCAAGCACTTCCCGCTGATGAAGGGCGCCGTCTTCCCGCGGCGCGTCGGCACGGTGCGCGCGGTCGACGGCGTCTCGTTCTCGATCCAGCCCGGTCGCACGATGGGGCTGGTGGGGGAGTCCGGGTGCGGGAAGACCACGACCATCCTCGAGATCATGGAGATGGTCGCCCCGCAGAGCGGCAGCATCCGCATCAACGGCACCGACGTCGCGACCGTGAGCCGCAAAGACAAGGCGCAGCTGCGCAAAGGCATACAGATCGTCTTCCAAGACCCGATGGGTGCGATCGACCCGCGCCTGCCGGTGGGCGAGGTCATCACCGAGCCCCTGCTGGTGCAGGGCGTTGCGCGCGCGGAACGCGATCGCAAGATGACGGAGCTGCTGGAGCTGGTGGGCCTGGACCCGGCGATGTCGGACCGCTACCCGCACGAGTTCTCGGGCGGCCAGCGTCAGCGCATCGGCATCGCCCGTGCGCTCGCGACCGACCCCGCCGTCGTCGTGCTCGACGAGCCCGTCTCGGCGCTCGACGTGTCGATCCAGGCGGGCGTGATCAACCTGCTCGAAGACCTCAAGGAGCGCCTCGGCCTGTCCTTCCTGTTCGTCGCCCACGACCTCGCGGTCGTGCGTCAGATCGCCGACGACGTCGCGGTCATGTACCTCGGGCGCATCGTCGAGCAGGGCCCGGTCGACGCGGTGTTCGACGACCCGCGGCATCCGTACACCAAGGCCCTCATCTCGGCGGCGCCCATCCCGGATCCGCGGATCGAGCGCTCACGCACCCGCATCCTGCTGGACGGCGATCTGCCGAGCCCCACGCAGGAGATCTCGGGATGCCGCTTCCGCACGCGGTGCCCGTTGTATCGCCTGCTGCCCGACGCCGACCGGCGTCGGTGCGACTCCGACGACCCCGGTCTGCGCCCCTCGGCGCACTCCGAGGTGGCGTGCCACTACGCCGAGCGCTCCGACCTCGTCCTCGAGACGGCATCGGCCGCGTCCCCCCGAACGTCTGCGGCCGACGGCACCATGTCGTCGCAGACCCTCCCCGATCACCAACGAGAGGACTGATCACATGATCCGCAAAGCGAAGGCTCTCGGCGCACTCGCGCTGCTGAGCGCCGCCGCCCTGGCCGTCGCCGGCTGTGCGCCGGGCAACACCGCGGCCCCGTCGGCGAACCCCGACGACCAGAACTCACTGCCCTCGACCGCGTGGGTGCGCGCCGACGCGGCCGACGTGCAGGACGGCGGCTCGCTGACGCTCGCCGTGTCGTCTCTGCCGGTGAACTGGAACATCTACCAGATCGACGGCAACGAGCGCGACACCAACGACATCTACACGACGATGAGCGGCGGTCCGATCAAGATCGACGAATCGGGCGAGCCCGTCGTCGACGAGAACTACGCCTCCTCCGCCGAGCTCGTCAGCGAAGACCCCCAGGTCGTCGAGGTCAAGCTGAACCCGGATGCCGTCTGGGAGGACGGCACGCCCATCACCGTCGCCGATTACCAGGGCATGTGGAAGGCCAACAACGGCTCGAACCCCGAGTACATCGTCACCTCGACCACCGGATGGGACCAGGTCTCCTCGGTCGAGCAGGGCACGGACGAGTTCGACCTCAAGATCACCTTCTCGTCGGTGTTCGCCGACTGGCAGTCGCTGCTGAGCCCCGTGCTCAAGGCCAGCGTCACCGCCGACCCGACGACCTTCAACACTGGCTACACCTCGCAGGCCGTGCCGTCGTCGGGCCCCTTCAAGGTGAGCTCGATCGACGCGACCGCCGGGATCGCGACGCTCGAGCGCAACCCGAACTGGTGGGGCGAGACCCCCAAGCTCGAGACGATCGTCTACCGTGCGGTGAGCCAGGACCAGCAGGGCTCCTCGTTCAGCAACGGTGAGATCGACGCCGTCGAGATCTCGGCCAACGCCGACCTCTACCAGACCGCGCAGAACGTGCAGGGTGCCCAGATCGAGGCCTCGAACGGCCTGACCTGGACGCACATCACCATGCGCGCCTCCGATGGCCCGCTCGCCGACGTCAACGTCCGCAAGGCCGTGGCATCCATCGTCAACCGCGAGCAGATCGCCAACACGGCGAACGCGCCCGTGGGTGTCCCTGCCATCACCCAGGGCAGCTACATCTTCATGCCCGGTCAGGAGGGCTACACCGACGAGGCGCTGCCCTACGACACCGACGCGGGTGCGAAGTACCTCGAAGACGCCGGCTACACCAAGGACGGCGACTCCTGGGTCAAGGACGGCACGCCGCTGACGTTCTCGGTCACGGTTCCGGCCGACACCGCGACGAACATCCAGCGCGCCGAGCAGATCCAGGCCGACCTGAGCGAATTCGGCATCCCCGTGGAGCTGAACTCGGTGCCCGTGGGCGGCTACTTCAGCGACTACATCATCCCGGGCGACTTCGAGATGGTGACCTTCTCGTGGGTCGGCACGGCCTACCCGATCTCGTCTACGCGCTCGCTGTTCACTCCGGTGGACTCGGAGCAGAACTTCACCGGCATCGCCGATGACCGTCTCGGCCCCCTGTGGGAGCAGGCGAACAACGAGCTCGACCCGGCCGCGCGCCTCGAGACCGCGCAGGAGATCGACAAGGTCCTGTGGGAGTCGGTGCCGATCATCCCGATCGCGCCGCTGCCCAACGTCTGGGCCGTCAAGCAGGGCCTCGTGAACTGGGGCGCCACCCAGTTCGAGACCGTCGACTGGACGATCGTCGGCTTCCAGAACAGCTGAGTCCGACTCGGCGATGCGGGGGCGGGATCCCACGGGATCCCGCCCCTTTCGCGTGCGTGCGCGCTTCCTGAACGTGCGCTGCCGGGAGTGTTGCGGGCGCCCGGTAGACTGTGAGGGCCCGATTCCGGGCGCCACCCCTCACTTTCCTGGAGACCCTCCATGGCGCACGCCCTTCGTCCTGACCTCCGTAACGTCGCGATCGTCGCGCACGTCGACCACGGCAAGACGACCCTCGTCGACGCCATGCTCCGCCAGACCGGCTCGTTCGGCGACCACGCGCACGTCGAAGAGCGCGCGATGGACTCCAACGACCTCGAGCGCGAGAAGGGCATCACGATCCTCGCCAAAAACACGGCGATCGAGTACAACGGTGTCCACACCGAGGTCCCCGTCACGATCAACGTGATCGACACCCCCGGCCACGCCGACTTCGGCGGCGAGGTCGAGCGCGGTCTGTCGATGGTCGACGGTGTCGTGCTGCTCGTCGACGCGTCCGAGGGTCCGCTGCCGCAGACCCGCTTCGTGCTGCGCAAGGCCCTCGAGGCCAAGCTCCCCGTCATCCTCCTGGTCAACAAGACCGACCGCCCCGACGCGCGCATCGCCGAGGTCGAAGAGGAGGCGCACGACCTGCTGCTGGGCCTCGCCTCCGACCTGGTCGACGACGTGCCCGACCTCGACGTCGACGCGCTGCTCGACGTGCCGGTGGTCTACGCCTCCGGCCGTGCCGGCGCGGCATCCCTCACGCGTCCGGACAACGGCGCGCTGCCCGACAACGACGACCTCGAGCCCCTGTTCGGCGCGATCCTCGAGCACGTGCCCGCTCCGTCGTTCGACGACGAGGCGCCGCTGCAGGCCTGGGTCACCAACCTCGACTCGAGCCCCTTCCTCGGCCGCCTCGCGCTGCTGCGCGTCTTCAACGGCACGCTCAAGAAGGGCCAGACCGTCGCCTGGGTGCGCGCCGACGGCACCACCAGCAACGCCCGCATCACCGAGCTGCTCAAGACCCGCGCCCTCGAGCGTTTCCCCGCCGAAGACGCCGGCCCCGGCGACATCGTCGCGATCGCCGGTTTCCCCGACATCACGATCGGCGAGACCATCGCCGACCCCGAGGACGTGCGCCCGCTCAAGGCCATCACGGTCGACGACCCGGCCATCTCGATGACCATCGGGACCAACACCTCGCCCCTCATGGGCAAGGTCAAGGGGCACAAGCTCACCGCCCGCATGGTGAAGGACCGCCTCGACCGCGAGCTCATTGGCAACGTCTCGCTCAAGGTCGTCGACATCGGACGCCCGGACGCCTGGGAGGTCCAGGGCCGCGGTGAGCTGGCTCTCGCGATCCTCGTCGAGAACATGCGCCGCGAGGGCTTCGAGCTCACCGTCGGCAAGCCCCAGGTGGTCACCAAGCGCGGCGAGGACGGCAAGCTCAAGGAGCCGTACGAGCACCTCACCATCGATGCCCCCGAGGAGCACCTCGGCGCGATCACGCAGCTCATGGCCGCGCGCAAGGGCCGCATGGACAACATGACCAACCACGGCACCGGCTGGGTGCGCATGGAGTTCGTCGTGCCCTCGCGTGGTCTCATCGGCTTCCGCAGCGAGTTCCTCACGATCACGCGCGGTACCGGTATCGCCAACGCCATCTCGCACGGCTACGACGACTGGGCGGGATCGATCACGACCCGCCAGAACGGCTCGATCGTCGCCGACCGCATGGGCGTCGTCACCCCGTTCGCCATGATCGCCCTGCAGGAGCGCATGAGCTTCTTCGTGCAGCCGACCGAAGAGGTCTACGAGGGCATGGTCATCGGCGAGAACTCGCGCGCCGACGACATGGACGTCAACATCACCAAGGAGAAGAAGCTCACGAACATGCGTTCGTCGACCTCGGACTCCTTCGAGTCGATGACGCCCCCGCGCGTGCTCACGCTGGAGGAGTCGCTCGAGTTCGCCCGCGACGACGAATGCGTCGAGGTCACGCCCGAGAAGGTGCGCATCCGCAAGGTCGTGCTCGACGCGACCGAGCGCGGCCGCGCCGCCTCGCGCGCCAAGCGCCAGGATGCCAACGCCTGATGCTCGAACTGGCCGGTGCCTCGTCCGCCGATGTGCGTGAACACGTCGCGGCGGGCGGGCGCCTGGCCGTGCTGGCCGTGGGCGCCCTCGAGGCCCACGGCCCGCATCTGCCCCTGAGCACCGACACGATCGTCGCCGAGCGCATCGCGCGGGCGGTCGCGGAGCGCTGCGACGGGGCCCTTCTGCCGGCGATCGCCTATGGCGAGACGTGGGCGACGTCGGGGTACCCGGGCACCATATCGCTGTCGCCCGAGACCGTGCGGGCCCTCGCTCTCGACATCGTCCGCGGCGCGGCGGCGTCCGGCCTCGATCGCGTGGTCATCGTCAACGGCGACTTCGGCAACCGCCTCCCGCTCGCGGCTGCCGCGCGCGACCTCGCCGCCGAGGGCCTGCGGGTCCTCGTGCTCGACCACCCCGGTCTCGCCGACGCCGCCGACGCGGTGCGCGAGAGCGCCCCCGCCGCGCCGGGGATGAACCACGCCGAAGAGATCGAGACCTCGATGGTGCTGGCATCCGCTCCCGAGCTCGTGCGGATGGAGCGCGCGGAGCCGGAGTATCCCGCGTTCCCGGTCGACTTCGGACTACGGCCCGTGCGTCTGCACGAGATCGGCGCGAGCGCGGTCTTCGGAGACCCTCGTCCGGCCACCGCGGAGAAGGGCGAGCGCCTCTTCGCCGCGGTGATCGACGCCGCCGTCGCGCAGGTCGAGCGCTTCGTCGCGGGCTGAGGCCGGGCTCAGGGCGCGTAGTCCTGGACGCGCCGTCCGTGCGAGCGGTCGGTCAGCGCCGGAAGACGCTCCGAGAGCTCCGCGACAGCCTCCTCGAGATCGATCGTCAGCAGCCGACGGTCCCGGACGACGACCCGGCCGTCGACGATCACGGTCGTCACGTCTCCCTGGTGCGCGCTGAGGGCGAGCGAGTGCGCGAGGTCGTGCACGGGTTGCAGGTGCGGGGTGCGGAAGTCCACGAGCACGATGTCGGCGCGGAGCCCCGGCCGTAGCGCGCCGATCTCGCCGGCGAGGCCGAGCACCTCGGCGTTCTGACGTGTCGCGAGGTCGAGCAGGTGCGCAGAGGTCGCCCAGGTGGCATCCCCCGACGCGTACTTCTCGATCATGCCGAGAAGGCGCATGTTCTCCCACACGTCGAGGGTCATGCTGCCTGCGGCTCCGTCGGTGCCGATGCCGACGCTGATGCCGGCGTCGTGAAGGAGACGCAGGGGAGTGGTGCCCTCCTGCGCGTGGAGCAGATACGTCTTCGTGCACGACGCGACACCCACGCGGTCGGCGTAGGGGGTGAGCAGCTCCGCGTCCTCGGCGACGATGCCCGCGCCGTGGGCGATGAGCGCGCCGGCTTCGAGCACGCCGGTCTCATGCAGGATGCCGATCGGGGTGCGGCCGTCGCGCGAGCGGCTGGACGCGGTCTGCGTGAGGTTCTCGGCGGCATGGATGTGGATGCGCACGCCCAGGCGCTCGGCATCCCGGGCCGTCGCCCGCAGGTCGTCGTCGTCGACGGTGTAGGGCGCGTGCGGGCCGAGGGCCGTGGTGATGCGTCCGTTCGCCGAGCCCGCGGCGTCGCGCGCGAACGCCGCGCTGCGCTCGCGACCGGCCGCGCCCTCGGACGAGAAGAAGGTGTCGGCCAGCAGAGCCCGGATGCCGGAGCCCTCGACCTCTTCGGCGATGGTCGACATGCCGAAGTAATGGTCGGCGAAGGTGGTGACGCCGCCGAGGAGCAGCTCGCCGATCGCGATGCGCGCGCCGAGGCGGATGTCGCGGTCGGTGAGGTTGACCTCCATGGGCCACACGTGGTCGTTGAACCACTCGGCGGTGGGGACGTCGGAGGCCGCGCCGCGGAACATGACCATCGGCGTGTGGGTGTGACTGTTCACCAGACCGGGGAGGGCGACGAGGCCGCTTGCGTCGATGATCTCCGCGTCGGTCAGTGCCGCGAGGTCGACCTCGTCGTCGGGGAGGATCCAGGCGATGCGTCCCGCGCTCACACCGATGCTGTGACCGGGCAGATCGCGGACACCGCCCCTCGAGGCGGTGTCCGCGCGCGGCAGGTCGGGGTACCCCGGAGCGGGGCGGTGCGTCTCGGCGGCGACGCGGGCGTGACGGATGACGAGGTCCACGGGTGCGGTCATGACTCCTCCTGAGGGGTCCGGGTGCTCGCGCCCACGACGAGGTCGGCGCTCAGGGCGGTGCGTCGCCGCGCGGCGACGCGCGAGCGCTGCGCGTGCTCGAGCATCTCGACGGCCTCCGCGCCCATCTGACGCCAGGGGTGCCGGAGCGAGGTGAGGGGCGTGCCCTGGGCGTCGGGATACAGCTGCAGCAGGCTGGCGATCTGCACGTCGTCCGGGACGCGGACTCCGCGCGCCCGCAGGACGGTGAGTACACCGGTGGCCACGTCGTCGTTGGCGCACACGAGCGTCTCGCCCGGGGTGACGGCATCCCACAACTCCTCCGCCGCGGTCACTCCGGCGAGCAGATCGCTGCCGCGGTACACCACGGCGCCGGGCGCGATGCCCCGCGCGGCGCACGCTTCCCCGACCGAGCGGATGCGCGTCGCGTCAGCGGGCGCGTCGGGATCGAGGCCGACCGTGACGATCTTGCGGGTGCCGGTGCGGGCGAGGTGGTGCGCGAGGAGACCGGCCGAGCTCGTCTCGTCGAGGCTCACCGCGCTGGGGGTGTCGGGATCGAGGAAGCGCCCCACCTGCACGATGGGCAGACCGTGCGAGAGGCGCTGGGCGTGGCCCGAGGCTTCGATGGTGGGAGGACAGACGATGAGCCCGTCGACCCGGCGGTCGAGCAGGTCGGCGACGCGCTCGTCGTGGTCGGCGCCGTCGGGCGCGACGTACCGGAGCAGGGCCCCGATGCCCTGGGCGTCGAGACTCTCGGTCACCGATTCGATGAGGGCGGACAGGAAGACCGTGGCGTAGCGGGGGAGGACGATCCCCACGCTCTGGGTGCGGTTCGAGCGGAGCGCGCTGGCGACGGCGTTGTGGCGATACCCGAGACGCGCGGCGGCGGCGCGGACGCGCTTGAGGGTGTCGGGGGAGACGGGTCGGGATCCCGAGAGCGCGCGCGACACGGTCGCCGTCGAGACCCCTGCCTCGGAGGCCACATCGGCGAGGGTGGCGAGCTCGTCGGAGGGCGCGGAATCGGTCACTCGCTCAGCGTACGCAATCGATTACCAACCCACGTGTGACGAAATCGAACCGCAACACGACTGAAATCGGCAGCAATGACGGGTATGAGTAAGGTGACTCTCGGTCGCATCCCCCTCATTCGTCCGACCAGTGTGCAATCGATTACATGACCTGCGCCCCACCCGAACCGAAGGAGTCCCCATGTCACGCCCCCTGACCCGATCCCTGCTCACGATGGGCGGCGTCCTCACCGTCGCCGCTCTGGCGCTCACCGGCTGCGGCGGCAAGACCGCCGACACCGGGTCGGCCTCGGCCGCGTCCGACGGACCGACGATCGCGCTGCTGTACGGCACCACCGGTGACTTCTCCTTCATGGACAGCGCCTACAAGGGGTTCACCGAGGCCCAGCAGGAGGACTCGTTCGCGCCGCTGGAGCTTTCCAGCCCCAACACCGACGACTACCAGGACCGCGTCGACCTCGCCCTGTCGCAGAACGCGTCTCTCGCGATCGGCATCGGCTTCCAGTGGCAGCAGCCCATGTCCGAGACCGCCCACCCCGACACCGCCTTCGTGCAGGTCGACGCCGACACCGGCACGGTCATCGACGACGTCACCACGATCTCCTTCGCGGCCGAGCAGTCGTCCTACCTCGTCGGGGTCGCGGCGGCCCTGGCCTCGACCTCGAAGCACGTCGGCTTCGTCGGCGGAGTGGACCAGCCCAGCATCCAGAACTTCTTCACCGGCTTCGAGGCCGGAGCGAAGTCGGTCGACCCGTCGATCGTCGTCGACAAGACCTACCTCGCGCCCCTCGGCGACTTCACCGGCTTCTCCGACCCGACGAAGGGCAAGGAGGCCGCGGCGTCCATGTACGCCGGCGGCGCCGACGTCGTCTACGCGGCCGCCGGTGGATCCGGTCAGGGCGTCTACGAAGAAGCGGCCGCCAGCTCGACGGATGCCAAGAAGAACTGGGCCATCGGTGTCGACGCCGACGTCTACCAGACGGTCTCCGACACCATCAAGCCGTTCATCCTGACCTCGGCGATCAAGAACGTCGACGTCGCGGTGAAGACCTCGATCTCGGAGTTCCTGGACGGCTCGCTCCAGCCCGGCGAGGTGCGCTACGACCTGTCGAACGACGGTGTCGGATACTCGACCTCGGGTGGCTTCCTCGACGCGTACGCCGACCGGCTCGCCGCGATCGAGAAGGACATCGTCGACGGCAAGATCACGGTTCCGACGGCCCTGTGATGACCGACGAGCAGGAGGTGCTGGTGCGCCTGAGCGGCATCGTGAAGCGCTTCGGGACGTTCACCGCGAACGACCGGATCGACCTCACGGTCCGCGCGGGAAGCGTGCACGCGGTGGTGGGTGAGAACGGCGCGGGCAAGTCGACGCTCATGAAGATCCTCTCCGGCGAGGAGAGCCCCGACGAGGGGACGATCGAGATCGACGGCGCTCCCGTGACCTTCCGCTCGCCGCGCGACGCGCAGGCGGCCGGCATCGGCATCGTGCACCAGCACTTCCTGCTCGCTCCCGCCCTGCGGGTGTGGGAGAACGTCGTCCTCGCCGACGAACCCGGTCCGCCGGTGCTGATCGACGCAGCGCGCGCACGCCGTGAGGTGGGCGAGCTCGCGGAGCGCACCGGCTTCCCGGTCCCCGTCGACGCCCAGACCGAGGATCTCGGCGTCGGTACGCGGCAGCGCGTCGAGATTCTCAAGGTCTTGTACCGCGACGCGCGCATCATCATCCTCGACGAGCCGACCGCGGTGCTCGTCCCCGCCGAGGCCGAGGCCCTCTTCGCCGCGATGCGCGACTTCACGCGCGCCGGCGCGGCGGTCATCTTCATCTCCCACAAGCTCGACGAGGTGCTCTCCTTCGCCGACGACATCACGGTGATCCGCGCGGGTCGGGTGGTCGGCACCGCCGTGCCCGCCGAGACGACTGCACCCCAGCTGGCGCGGCTGATGGTGGCATCCGAGATGCCCGTCGTGACCCCGCGCGAGTCGCCCGTCTCGGACCGGGTGGTCCTCGAGACGCGCGGGCTGACGGTCGCGGGAATCGAAGCCGTCCCGCTGCTCTCCGACGTCGCCTTCCGCGTGCACGCGGGCGAGATCGTCGGCGTGGCCGGGGTCGAGGGCAACGGGCAGTCCGAACTGCTCGCCGCCCTCATCGGACGAGCGGATGCCACGGGCACGGTGCTCCTCGACGACGACGACGTCAGCGCGGCGACGACCGTTCAGCGGCGGGCCCGCGGCATGGGCTACATCTCGGAGGACCGCCACCGCGACGGGATCGTGCTGCCACTGCCCCTCCGCGACAACGCCGTGCTCGGCTACCAGCAGCTCGCCCCCGTGCGGCGCGGGCCCTGGTTCTCCCGTGCCGCCGCCGCGACGGCGGCGGCCGAGATCATCGCGGCCTTCGATGTGCGCGGCGGGGGGCCCGCCACGAGAGCGGCGACCCTGTCGGGTGGAAACCAGCAGAAGTTCATCGTGGGCCGCGAGCTCCTGCGCTCCCCGCGCCTGCTCCTGGCCGCCCATCCCACGCGTGGCGTCGACATCGGCGCGCAGGCCGCGATCTGGAGCGAGCTCACCGCCGCCCGCGACCGCGGCCTCGCGACCCTCCTCGTCTCGGCCGACCTCGACGAGATCCTCGCGCTGTCCGACCGCATCCTGGTGCTGCACCGCGGACGCATCGTGGCCGAGCTCGACGCCCGCGGCGTCGACGCGGGCACCGTCGGCGAGTACATGACCGGCGCGCGCGGCGGGGAGGAGGCCGCATGATCGCCCGCATCCTCCGCACCGTCGCCGGCCCGGTCATCGCGATCGTGCTCGCGCTGGTCGTCACGGCCCTGTTCCTCACCGTGTCCGGATACTCCGCGGCATCCGCCTTCGAGGTGATGTGGACCTACGGCACGACGCCGGAGTCCCTGGCATCCACCGTCAACAACGCCATCCCGCTGTACTTCGCCGGGATCGCGGCGGCCTTCTCGCTGCGCATGGGGCTGTTCAACATCGGTGTCGACGGGCAGTACCGCGTCGCGGCGCTCGTGGGCGCCGTCGTCGCCGCCTCGCTGCCGTTCCCGCTGTGGATCACCCTCCCGCTGACGCTGCTCGCGAGTGCCGCGGCCGGGGCCGCGTGGGCTCTCGTGCCCGCCCTGCTGAAGGTGTACCGCGGGGTGAACGAGGTCATTACCTCGATCCTCATGAACGCGATCGCCACCACGGTCGTCGCCGTGCTGCTGGCCGACGTGTTCCGCTCCGGCGGGGGCCAGAACACCGGCTCGGCGCCGATCGGCGGGAACGGCTCGATGCCCGCGCTCATCGACCTCGGCGGACGCGTGCAGATCTCGGGTTTCCTCCCGCTCGCCGTGCTGCTCGGCATCGGGTTCTTCCTCCTGCACGAGCGCACCGTGTGGGGCTACACCGTGACGGTGGCGAATCTGTCTCCGGATGCCGCGGAGTCCGCCGGCATCTCGGTCCGGCGCCGCATCGTCACCTCGCTTCTCGCCTCGGGCGCCATCGCGGGACTCGTGGGCCTGCCGCACGTGCTCGGAACCGCGCACCGGCTGGATGGCACCCTTCCGACCGACCTGATGTTCACGGGGCTCGCCGCCGCCCTGCTCGGCCGCTCGCACCCGATCGGCACGGCGCTGGGTGCCCTGGTCCTGGCGTTCGTGGAGCGCAGCGCCCAGGTGCTCGGCATCGTCAAGCTCCCCACCGAGGTCGGCACGCTCTTCCTCGCGGTCGTGCTGCTGAGCTCGGCCCTCGGCTACTGGGTCGTGGAGAACGGCGAGCGTCGTCTGGCGCTCATGGCGGCGATCCGGCGCACCCGCGTCGGGCGTGCGAAGGAGGCGTCGACGAGATGACCGTAGTGACCACCGCCCCCGCGGCATCCCGCGCCCCCTCCTCGGCGCGCCGACGCGCGCGCAGCGTCCTGTCCTGGGTGCTCCTCGGCTTCGCACTCCTCCTCATCGCGCAATGGGTGTGCGATGCACCCGGCCTGTCGTCCTCGTCGACGTGGGGCTCCGCCCTGCGCCTGACCGTCCCCATCGCCGTCGTGGCCGTCGGCGCGTTGTACTCCGAGCGCGCGGGCGTCATCAACGTCGGCCTCGAGGGCATGATGATCGGCGGAACGTGGGGAGCCGGCCTCTTCGGCTGGTTCGGCGGCCCGTGGGTCGCCCTGATCGGCGGTGTCGTCGGCGGGCTCGTCTTCGGGCTGCTGATGGCGGTGCTGTGCCTGGAGCTCGGCCTGAACCAGCTCGTCGTCGGTGTCGCGATCAACGTGCTCGCCGCGGCCCTCGCCCGCTTCCTCTCCGACATCGTCTTCAGCGGACTCGACGGCGGCAGCGTCGCGCGCTCGCCGCGCATCGAGGGCAACGTCCCGCGCGTGAGTCTGCCGTTCCTCTCCGGCGGCTTCGGCACCCCCGATCCTCTGCGCGACCTCGAGGCCACCGGCATCCCGGTCCTCTCGCCCCTCGCGGGCATCGTCGGCGGTCTCACCCGGGATGTGTCCCTGGCCGCGATCATCGGCCTCGCCCTCATCCCGCTGACCGCGTTCGTGCTGTGGCGCACGCGCTTCGGTCTGCGCATGCGCGCGTCGGGGGAGGAGCCGGCCGCGCTGCAGGCGCTGGGCGGACACGTGCATCGCACGCGCTACCTGGCCGTGCTCGTGGGCAGCGGCATGGCCGGCTTCGCCGGCGGCTACCTCGTGCTCATCTCACAGGGCTATGTCGAGAACCAGGTCGCCGGTCGCGGCTTCATCGGCCTCGCGACCCTCATCTTCGGAAACTGGATGCCGGGAGGTGTCTTCGCAGGATCGGCCCTGTTCGGCTTCAGCGACGCCGTCGGTCTCGGCCGTCCGGAGACCTTCCGCGGCATGCTGTTCGTCCTGGGCGCCGTGTTCGTCGTTCTCGGCGCGGTGCGTCTGCGCCGCCGCCTCGGGGTCCGCGCGGCCGTTCCGTCCCTCATCCTCGGGGCGGTCCTGCTGGTCGCCGCCCTCGTCCTGCCCCTCCCGAGCGCGCTCGCGACGGCCGCCCCGTACCTCGTCACCCTCGCGGTGCTCGTGGTGGCCGGGACGCGGATGCGTCCGCCGCGTGCCCTCGGCAGATTCTTCCCCCGTCAGAACTCCTCGAGGTGATCGCGTGAGCGTCAATGAACTGTCCGGTGTCCACATCTGGGACGGGAACGCGCATCGCGGCGTCGGAGCGGTGGGCTGGAGCGCGGGCCGGATCTCGTCCGTCGACATCACCGCGTCCGCCGGCGACGCGGACCTGACGGTGATCCCCGGTCTGATCGACACGCACGTCCACCTCATCGGCAACGCCTCCGACACCCCGGCCGACTTCCTGTCGTGGCCGCTGACGACGCGCCCCGAGGAGCAGGTGCTCCACGGCCTCGCCCACGCCCGGCGCGCGCTCGCCGTGGGCGTGACGACGGTGCGCGACTTGGCGGCGGACGACATCCAGTTCTCGCTCTCCCGCGCCCTCGAGGCGGGCGTGATCGAGGGTCCTCGCGTGCTCGCGCACGGCCTGGTCAACATGACCGGAGGCCACGGCGACCTCTTCACCCCGCCCGCGGTGGTCGACCGCAAGCCGGTGGCCGACGGCCCCGACGCCTGTCGGGCTCTCGTGCGCCGCTGGGCGCGCTCGGGCGCCGACGGCATCAAGGTCCCCGTCAGCGGTGGGGTGCTCTCCGTCGGCGACAAGGCGTCGTGGCGCAACTACACGGATGCCGAGATCGCGGCGATCGTCGACGAGGCGCACGCGCTGGGGATGCGCGTCGCCGCGCACGCCCATACCGAGGACGGCATCCGCCGCGCCCTCGCCCACGGCGTGGACTCGGTCGAGCACGCGACGAAGCTCACCGCCGCCCTGGCGGCGCAGATGGTCGCCGGCGGCACGACGGTCGCACCGACCCTGCTCATCAACGACCGCATCGCCGATGGATCGGTGCCGGTGGCCCCCGGTCAGCGCGAGATCGCGCAGGAGCTCGTCTCGGGGCGCGACCCCGTCTTCCGCGCCGCCGCGGCGGCCGGGGTGGAGTTCGTCCTCGGCACCGACGCGAACGGTTTCCACGTGGGCTTCGACGACCAATGGGAGGAGCTGCGCGCGATGGCGCGGGTCTTCGACTGGGATGCCGCTCGCGCGCTGCAGTCGGCGACGTCGCGCGCGGCCGCCGCGATCGGCCGTGGCCACGACCTCGGCCGCATCGCCGACGGCTTCGCCGCCGACCTCGTGGTGGTCCGCGGGCGTCCCTGGGAAGACGCGGGGGCGCTCCGCGCCGAGTCGGTCGTCGCCGTCGTGGCGCGCGGACGGCTGGTGGCGGGCTCTCTCCCCGGATAGGGGCTCACCCCGCGGGTGACGAGACGCCCTCTCCGCCCCGAAGGACCTTCGCGAGCGGCCGTCCCTTCGCGAGTTCGTCGACGAGCTTGTCGAGCACGCGGATGCGGTGCATCAGCGGATCCTCGATCTCTTCGACCCGGATGCCGCAGATCACTCCCGTGACCTGATTCGCGTGCGGGTTGAGCGTCGCCTCGTCGAAGAAGGCGCGGAAGGTCGTCTTCCCCTCGATGTGCCGCGCGAGGGCGGCGTCGTCGAACCCGGTCAGCCAGCGGATGACGGCATCCAGTTCGTCCTTCGTGCGCCCCTTGCGCTCGACTTTCGCGACGTACAGCGGATAGACCGACGAGATGGTCATGTCGAAGACGCGGGACATGACCCGCACACTACGCCGCGCACCGACCCTTGTCATCGAGCGAGCCCGTCCATCCGAATGCCGTCGGTGAAGCCCGTCCGGCAGGGTCGAGCGGGAGTCACCGGCCAGCGAGTCAGTGCGACTCGACCACGCACACCGCGCTCATACCGGGGGTGAGGGCCTCGAAGACATGCGCGGCATCACCGGCGTACGAGAGGTAATCACCGGGGGAGAGCTCGAAGGGGGCGTCGGCGGGACCGACCCGCCCGCGACCGCTCACCATCACCAGATGCTCGACGGTGCCGCGGGGGTGCGGGTCGGACACGCGCGGCGAGCCCGGCTCGGCACTCAGGAGGTAGATGTCACGGCGGGCGTGCGGAGGGCTCGCCGACAGCAGAACGGCCAAATAGTCGGATGCCGAGGACGGCACCGCCGTGGCTGCTTCTCCGGCGCGGATGAGGGTGGGGGAGCGGATGCCCTCGTCGACGAAGACGGCGAAGGGGACGTCGAGCGCGCTCGCCAGCGCCCAGAGCGTCTCGACGCTGGGGTTGCCGCCGCCGTTCTCGAGCTGGGAGATCGTGGCCTTCGCGACGCCGGCGCGCCGGCCGAGTTCCGAGACGCTGAGGTCGCGTCTCTCGCGCTCGCGCCGGAGCGTCGTCGCGATGCGGTCGCCAAGCTCGGTCATACGTTCATTATGCTCGGCGAACGTTCGACTTGACGAACGACGCGAATGTCGTTCACGATGATGACTATGCGTTCGCTCTCCCGAACACCCGAGGGTGTCGCGGCCCGCCAAGGTCTCGCCGTGGCTCTCGCCACCAGCGCGTACGGCATCTCGTTCGGCGCTTTGTCGGTGGCATCCGGTCTCGATGTCTGGCAGACCTGCGTGCTGAGCCTGCTGATGTTCACGGGTGGGTCGCAGTTCGCCTTCGTCGGGGTGATCGCCGCCGGAGGAGTCGCCGCGGCTCCCGCGGCCATCGCCTCGGCGGTGCTGCTGGGTGCGCGAAACGCGGCCTACGCGATGCGGATGGCCCCGGTGGTGGCGGGAGGCTTCTGGCGCAAGGCCGGCGCGACGCACTTCACGATCGACGAGTCCGTCGCCGTCGGCCTGGCCCAGACCGAGCCGCGCGCGCGTCGAGCCGGGTTCTGGGTCACCGGGGTGGCGATCTGGATCGGCTGGAACCTATCGACGCTGCTCGGTGCTCTTCTCGGCGACGTCCTCGGCGACCCGCGCGCGTACGGTCTGGATGCGGCGGCGGCAGCAGCTTTCCTCGCCCTGCTGTGGCCGCGCTTACGCGGGCGACAGCCGCTCGCGGTCGCCGCCGGTGCGGGCGTCGTGGCGGCGCTCCTCACACCCGTGCTCATGCCCGGCATTCCGGTCATCGCCGCGGCCGGGGTGGCCGTGGCCGTGGGCCTGTTCGATCCGCGACGCTCGAGGCCCGCCGGCGCAGGGCCTGCCGAGGAAAGGGGGATGCCATGACTCTGTGGACCGCTGTGCTGCTGGCATCCATCCTGTGCCTGGCGCTGAAAGGCGTCGGTTACCTGCTTCCCGCGCGTTGGCTCGAGTCGCCGCGGCCGGCGCGCATCACGGACCTGCTGACGGTTGCCCTGCTCGCGGCCTTGGTGGCGGTGCAGACGATCGCAGCGGGTTCTTCCCTCGCGATCGATGCGCGCCTCCCTGCGGTGGGAGTCGCTGCGGTGCTGCTGTGGGCGCGCGCGCCGTTCCTCGTGGTGGTCGCCGCCGCAGCTCTGACTGCGGCGCTCTTGCGCTGGTGGGGGTGGGCCGCCTGAGCCGGGACCGTGTGCTCAGGCGGCCCGATGGGTCACGGGGCCGCGAACGCCGCGTCAGACGGTGCGGTCGCCGGTGATCAGGAACAGCGTGTTCTGCGATGACATGCCGGCGTCGAACATGAGTCGTGTGACGTTCTGCGTGCCGGTGACCACGACGGGCGATGTGGTCGGCGTCGTCACCGCGTTGGAGCCCCATGCGTAGATGGTTCCGTCGCTGCACAGGGCGTAGGCACCCTGCGCGGCCGCGGAGATCTGGACGGCCGTCGAAACCCCTGGAACGCTCACGGGAACGCTGGTGGCGTCGCTCCAGCTCGACGTTCCCACGCCGAGCTGACCGCTGTCGTTGCCACCCCACGACATGACGGTTCCGTCACCGAGGCGAGCGTAAGCGCATACGAACCCACCGCTGATCTGCACCGCGGAAGTGATGCCGGAGACGGAAACGGGGATGCTGCTGTTCGTGGTGGTGCCGTCGCCCAGGCGGCCGCGGTCATTGCTGCCCCACGCGCGGATCTCTCCGTTGGTCAGCAGCGCATAGGCGCTGACCGCGCCCGAGGCCACCTGGACGGCGGAGGATATCCCGGTCACCACCACAGGAGTACTGCTGTGCGTTGTCGTCCCGTCGCCGAGTTGACCGTAGTCGTTGTCGCCCCACGCGCGAACCGTGCCGTCTGCGAGAGCCGCGTAGGCGTTGTTGTTTCCGACGGCGACGGACACCGCGCTGTCGATGCCGAGAACGGTGACTAACGTGGTGCTGAACGCGACGTCGCTGCCGTCGCCGAGCTGACCGACGCTGTTGTCGCCCCACGTGCGGATCGTTCCGTCGGACAGGAGGGCGACACCGGCGACATCTCCGGCGGCAAGAGCGACGACGCCCGACAGGCCCGTGATCCTGTCCCACGTCGAGCGTGAGGTCGTCGTGCCGTCGGCGAGCTGGCCGTAGGTGTTGTCGCCCACCGCCCACACTGTTCCGTCTTCCAGCAGAGCGAGGGAGAACTGTGTTCCTGAGGCGACCGAACGGATGGGGGAGGAGAACGCCAGTGCCGGTTGCACGGGGGTGCCGGTGTCGACCCCGGACGGGACGCCGGCCTTGCCGGAGGCATTGCTGCCGACGACGTACGCGTTCGCGCCGAGCTGCGTGACGGTGACCGTGCCGCTGGCCCCGTTGACGAGCGCGGTGACGGTGACGCTGCTGCCGGGCTTCGCCCAGGTGTTGCTGGTGGTCATCGTCGAGGTCGCGACCCCGGATTCGTCCGTCGTGGGATTCGCAGGGGAGAAGGACACCCCGGACGGCCCGGTGAACGACACGGCGCGGCCCGACAGAGGAGTGCCAGAGGTATCGGTGACGGTCACGGTGATGATCACGTCTCCGGCGGCCGGGCCGCTGCCGGTCGGCGTCGACGCGGTGACGACAGGAATGCCGGAGGCGGCGGCGAAGGCGGGCACCGCTGTCGCGGTGACGATCAGAGAAACAGCCCAGGCGCTGCCAGCGATGACCGCGCGACGTGACGGCCGCACGGGCTCGACAGTCGAGGCGGCGGAAGAAGTCGAGGGGGCGATGGGCATCGTGGCGTGTCCTTCGTCGAGGGGTCTGCGTGAAGAGAGGAAGCGGATTCCGACATGTGGCCGGTGCCATCGAGGATGGAGGCTGATCGGATGCTTCCGAGGCGGTTGCCGGCACCGCGGTCCTGGCGAAATGTATGCATGCGTGGGGGTGTCAGCCGGGGGTGGCGGCGCGAAACGATGCGCTTCTCGCCCTGATTCGTCGGTGCTCCTGCGCCGCTCCGGCGGAGTGTCCCGGGAATGCCTCACCGGGGTCTTCATCCTCACGCGACGCAAAGTCACCCTCCGCCCTCCCCGCCGTCGTGGTCTGTTCGCCACCCGGGTGGCTTTTTCGCGGCCCGCGTGAGCCCGTGTTCGCCTCGCTGCACCGGCGAGCGGCCCGTTGGCCGACTGCCGACGTCGCGGCGTTGCTGCTCTGGGCGCGTGCCCCGTTCCTCGTCGTGGTCGTGGGCGCTGCGGTGACAGCGGCGTTGCTGCGCGCAACGGGCTGGGCGTCGTGACGACCCGCGGGTGGATCAACGGGGGTTCTCCGGGCCCCGATGATGTGTGGGGTGCCGTGAGGCGACAACGCCGAGCCGGACGAAGCCGCGGCAGGTGCCACGAGCGAGGGGCGGATGCCGCAGCATCCGCCCCTCGTCTGTCTCTTCTGCAGACCCGGTGACCGTGGAGCGGCGCTGGCGCCTGACAGGGAAGCGCTAACGGACGAGTCGTGCGGGGCGCGCGTGCCTGTTGCCGCCGGCTCGCGTCCGGTGCCGACGGCGGCGGAAACTACTGCCGTTCGGAACCGTCGACGGCACCAGACGCGCCGACACCACGCGCCTCGTGACTGATTTCACGAGGCGTGGCGCGGGAAGACCGCGAACGACGCCGGGCTCGCCGGCGAAATCTGCGCGATGACACCCGCGATCGAGGTCATGGCGACCGGGGTCGCTGAGTCGGTGTGAGTTCCGTCGCCGAGCTGGCCATCGCCGTTAGCGCCCCACGACATCACCGTTCCGGCCGGCGTCAGCGCGTATCCGCTTGCGACGCTGGCGGAGATGTCGACGATGTCGGTGAGACCGGTGACCTTCTGGGGTGCAGAGGACATCGTCAAGGTTGTGTCCGAAACGCCGGTTCCGAGTCGACCGTGGGCGTTAGACCCCAGCGACCGCACCTCGCCGCCGGTCGTCCGGATGAAGACCGTGTCGAATGCGCAAGCGATCTGCGCCGCTTTGTCCGTCAGGCCGTTGACCTTCAGCGGTTCGCCGAAGAAGCCGGCGGGAGTGACGGAATTGTCGACTCCGAGCTGCCCCTGGGAGTTGTCACCCCAGCCCCATACCTCCCCGTTGTCGAGGATCACGTGGGCAGACGAGCCTGCGGCCGTCAGCTGGACGATGTTCGTCAGATTCTGCACCTGCCGCGGTGTCGACCGGTAGTCATCGCCCCACCCCGCCCCCATCTGCCGGAGGTCGTTACGGCCCCATGCGTAGGCTGTTCCGCCGATCCGCGCGTAGGCGGTGAAGCGTCCGGCGGCGATCTGGTCGACGTCGTACAGCCCATCGATCTGCGTCGGAGTGTCGAAGACGGATGTGTCCGACACCTGATCCGACCCGATCTGGCCGTAGGCGTTCCGGCCCCAGGCCCAGACGCGTGCGCCGTATGCGCCAGAAGTGAGGGCCAGAGCCCAATCCTTTCCGGCTGCGATCTGCTCGATGCCTTCCACGCCCGACACCCGGGCCCACGTGGTCCTCGCCTTCCGCTGCCCCGTGCCGTCCGCGAGCTGCCCGGCGTCGTTGGCGCCGGCCGACCACACGGTGCCGTCGCTGAGAAGGACGAGGGTGAAGTCTTCGCCGGCGGCGACCTGAACGATGGGCATCGGGAAGACTCGGGGGAGCTGGGCGGGCGTCGATGGCCAGTTCCCCTCCTGCCCATTGCCGAATTGCCCGTGGAAGTTGACGCCCACGGCGTAGGCGTTGCTGCCCCGAACGTTCAGGAGTCGGCTCGCGCGGGCGAAGCCTGACTTCGCCTCCGCACGCACCACCGTTCCGGGGGTGGTCCAGACGTCTTCGACCTCCACACGCGCGGAGGCAGACTCGTTGGACGTGTTCACGCCGTTCACGGTCGCTCCCCGCGTGGTGAAGGCGATACCCCTCGCGGAGACCGGAGCACCCGTGGGGGACGCCACCTTCGCGTTCAGCCACGTCTCCTCACCAGCCGTCAGGTACTGCGGGTCCGTGAAGTCGAACTGCACGCGGCGGTCCTCGGTGAGCAGGTACGCCGCGGTGCCGGTGCTCGACGAGGCCCCGAGTCGTGCGACGTTCTGCGTGCCCGTCGTCGTGACGGGGGTCGTACGGTTGGCCGTCGACCCGTCTCCGAGAACGCCCGCGCCGTTGCCACCCCAGGAGCGGATCTCGCCATTCGACAACAGGGCACGCGCGCTCTCCCCGTTCGCGGCGATCTCGACCACGTTCTGCAGGCCGGTGACCTGCACGGGCGTGCTCCGGTTGGTCGTCGTCCCGTCGCCCAGCTGCCCCACGTTGTTGCGACCCCAGGCCCAGACGGTGCCGTCGGACCGCAGGGCGTAGACGCTCTGATGTCCGGCGGCGATGCGAATCACGCCGCTGATGGCCGCGAAGCTCGACCCCGTCGACCAGTTGATCTCTTCATCTGGTGTTTCTCCGAAATCCAGGCCTCGCTGGCCCTTGTCGTTGCTTCCCCACACGAGCACCTTGCCGTCGTCGGTGAGGGCGTACCCGGTCTTGTCCCCTGCCGCGACCTGCACGATGCCCGAGTGGTCGCGGAGGCTGATGTCGCCGCGCTGGCCGTGGTCGTTGCTGCCGGCCGTCGTGATCTTCCCTCCGCGATCGAGCGTGATCAGGAAATCGTCTCCCGCCGCGATCGCCGCCGCGTTCCTCGCGACGAGCGCCGGCTCGAGCTTGTCGGTCGTGTTGGCGACGTTGAGCTGGCCGGCTTCGTTCGCCCCCCAGGCGTACACGTCTCCGTTCGCCAGCAGCACGTACGCGGATTGACGCCCCGCGGCGATCTGCACTGTGGCCGTATCGTCCGACTTTCCCCACCACGGTCGCTGCGACGGGTCGTCGTCCCAGTTGCCGCCGACCTGTTCCCACTCCGACCGGTCCCGCGTGTCGCCGAGACCGAGCTGCCCCCGGTCGTTGGCGCCGATGACCGAGATGACGTTGCCCTCGGCACTCCAGGCGAGCGTGAAGTCGGCTCCCGAGACGACGGATTCGAGGGTGGAGTAGAACTTCCGCGCAAGCTGAGCGGCAGTCGCCCCGTACGCATCGGTCGACCCGGTGCCGAGGTGACTCTTCGCGTTGTCTCCCACGCCGTAGGCGTTCGCTCCGCCGATCACCGCACCGACCCCGATGGTGCGGGTGTTGCCCTTGTCCGTCACCTGCGCGGTTTCCGAGGTGCCGGAGCCGGGCCGCTCCCACACCGACGTCGATGTCACGGTCGCCCGTGCGAATCCATCGCTGTCGGTGAGGGTCGATGTCGGGGAGATGGTCACGTTCGCCGACGACGAGAACGTTACGAGGACCCCGACCTTCGGGGAGTAGTTCGCGTCCCGCACGAGCACCTCAACCGGCGCAGACCCGCCGGCTTCGAGGCGGCCGACGTTCATGTTGAGACTGTCGATCGGCGCGCCATCCGACGCCGCCGCGGCCGCGGGGACCGCAGTCGCCGTGACGATGGCGGGAACGGCCCAGGCGCTTCCCGCGATGAGCGTGCGGCGCGAGACGCTCCGCGCGGCCTGCGTGGGCGCGTCGGGTGAGGGAGAAGGTGGCGTGGGCGAGAGAGAACTCATCAGGGTCCTTAGGTCATGGCGACAGCGATGGCAACAGCGTGCCGCTCGCCCGAGGGTTCCCGGACGGGGTCGGGAGGCCGGAAGGGGCGGGGTGAGCATGTATTGGCGACGTTTTCGCGACATCGACGCGTCCTCCTCCGATGCGGGTTCACCCACGAGAGCCGAGGCGGACCCGGCGGTTTCACCCGCAGCACGTCGTTCGCATCGACGACGGCAGGGCGTTCGGCGCGGGTCGTTCTGCCGAGCAGGTCGACGCGGGCTCTCCGTCTTCGTACTCCGTGGCGGCAGGGGGCGACCGTGCTCACAGCCGCGCCATCGGCGGCGACCGTAGGATCGGACTCGTGAAGTACGGCATTCTCCGCGTCGTCGGCTGGATCGTCGCGGCGGCGATCGGTGCCTTCTACGGCGCGGCCGGCACGGTGACGCAGGCGTTCCTCCTCGGTCCGGTCCCCGTGGGCCTGCTGCTGGCGACGGTCGGCAGCGCCGCCCTGCTCATCGCGCTGCGCACCCTCACGGGAGACCGCGTGAACGCCCTGGCCGGTGGGCTCGGCATCACACTCGCGACCTACGTGTTCTCGCAGGTCGGCCCCGGCGGATCGGCGATCGTGGCCGCCCCGACCGCGGGGACCGAGTGGATCCCACTCGTGTGGACGGTCGTGGGTCCCGCGCTCATGGTGCTCGTGGCGTTGTGGCCCGACTTCTCCCGGCTCCCGGCCCCGGCTCGTACCAGCGGATCATAGGTCCGCGGCTCGGCGGAAGGGCCGTGCGCCGCAGCGCGATTAGACTGGGCGCGTGACTTACGTGATCGCCCTCCCGTGTGTCGATGTGAAAGACCGCGCCTGCATCGACGAGTGTCCGGTCGACTGCATCTACGAAGGCGAGCGGTCGCTCTACATCCACCCCGACGAATGCGTCGACTGCGGTGCGTGCGAGCCGGTCTGCCCCGTCGAGGCGATCTACTACGAGGACGACTTGCCCGAGGAGTGGTCCGACTACTACAAGGCCAACGTCGAGTTCTTCGACGACATCGGATCTCCCGGTGGCGCGGCCAAGGTCGGCGTGATCGCCAAGGATCACCCGGTCGTGTCGTCGCTGCCCCCGCAGAGTCACTGAGCCGTGGGCGTCGCCGACCTCGCCGACTACCCCTGGGACGCGGTCGCCCCCTACGCGGAGCGTGCGCGACGGCATCCTGACGGGATCGTTGACCTGTCGATCGGTTCACCCGTCGATCCGACGCCCACCGTCATCGCCGATGCCCTCGCCGATGCGACCGACGCGCACGCCTACCCGCAGACCGCGGGGACGCCCGCGCTGCGCGAGGCCATCGCGGAGTGGTATCACCGCCGGCGCGGGGTTCCCGCACTGAATGCAACGCACGTGCTCCCGACCGTGGGGTCGAAGGAGCTCGTGGCCCTGCTGCCGCTGCTGCTCGACCTCGGTCCGGGCGATGCGGTCGTGCACCCGCGCGCCGCCTACCCCACGTACGAGGTCGGCGCCCGTCTCGTCGGCGCCGAGGCCGTGGCATCCGACGATCCGCAGGAATGGCCGGAGAACACGCGGCTCGTCTGGATCAACTCACCGGGAAACCCCGACGGGCGCGTGCTCTCCGTCGCCGAGCTCCGGGATGCCGTGCATCGGGCGCGCGAACTCGGAGCCGTCCTCGCCTCCGACGAGTGCTACGCCGAGCTGGGCTGGGAGGCGCCGTGGGACGCGCAGCGCGTGCCCAGCCTGCTCGACCCTGCCGTCGTGGGCGATGACCTCACCGGGGTGCTGTCGGTGTACTCGCTCAGCAAGCAGTCGAACCTCGCGGGGTACCGCGCGGCGTTCCTCGCCGGCGACCCCGCGCTCGTCACGCGCCTGCTGACCGGCCGCAAGCACCTGGGCCTCATGCCCCCGGCGCCCGTGCAGCGCGCGATGACCGTCGCCCTGGGCGACGACGCCCACGTCGAGGAGCAGCGCGAGCGCTACGCCCGACGTCGGGCAGTGCTCAAGCCCGCCGTCGAGGCGGCCGGGTTCACGATCGACCACAGCGAGGGCGGGTTGTACCTCTGGGCGACCGAGGGTCGCGACGCGTGGGAGAGCGTCGGGCGTCTGGCCGACCTCGGCATCCTCGCGGGGCCGGGGCATTTCTACGGCACGCACTTCCCGAACCACGTGCGGTTCTCGTTGACGGCGACGGACGAGCGGATCGCCGCGGCGGCGGAGCGCCTGGCAGGCTGAGCGAGCCGGGAGCCGGCGAGCTGCCGGGGCGGTGACTCGTCCACGAGCGCTGCCGGCCGACCCGCCCGGGCTGCAGCGTCGTGATGGACGGCATCCGGTGCGCTGATCAGGAGGATCCCTCCATTCGATGGGGGGATCCTTTAGCGGTGTCATCTGTACGTCGGCGTGCCTACTAGGCTGTAAAAGCACTGTGTCCGGGTACCTTCCGTGCGCGTGCCGACCCGGAGGCCATACCCGTGGCATCCACCGGTTGAGAAGACCGCGGGTGCCGCCGCTCCCGCGATCGACCACATGGGCGACCAGAAATCGCAAGGAGGCGCGGTGAGCGACGCGGGCACGCAGCAGGACAAGGCCACTCTGACGGTAGGGGGCTCCACCGCCGAATTCCCGGTCCTGCGAGGCACCGACGGCGTCCCGAGCATCGACATCGCGTCGCTGACGAAGCAGACGGGGCACACCACCCTCGACTACGGCTTCGTCAACACCGCGTCGACGAAGTCGGACATCACCTTCATCGACGGCGACCAGGGGATCCTGCGCTACCGCGGGTACCCGATCGAGCAGCTGGCGAAGAACAGCACCTACCTCGAGGTCGCCTGGCTGCTGATTTACGGCGAGCTGCCCTCGGCATCCGAGCTGGCGTCGTTCGACGAGCGCATCCGCCGTCACACGCTCCTGCACGAAGACCTCAAGCGCTTCTTCTCGGCGCTGCCGCCGACCGCGCATCCCATGTCGGTGCTGTCGGCCGCGACCGCCGCGCTCTCGACCTACTACGAGGCCGAGTCCGACCCGCACAACCCCGAGCACGTCGAGCTCAACACCGTGCGCATGCTCGCCAAGCTCCCGGTGATCGCGGCCTACGCGCACAAGAAGAGCATCGGCCAGGCGTTCCTGTACCCCGACAACTCGCTCGGCTTCGTCGACAACTTCCTCAAGCTCAACTTCGGTGTGCTGAGCGAGATCTACCAGGTCAACCCCGTCATGACGAAGGCGCTCGACCTTCTTCTCATGCTGCACGCCGACCACGAGCAGAACGCCTCGACCTCGACGGTGCGTCTTGTCGGCTCGACCGGGGCGAACCAGTTCGCGTCGATCTCCGCCGGCATCCAGGCCCTCTCCGGCCCGCTGCACGGCGGCGCGAACGAGGCCGTGCTGCAGATGCTCGGCCGTATCCGCGATTCCGGCGAGAGCGTCGAGCGCTTCGTCGAGCGGGTGAAGAACAAGGAAGAGGGCGTCAAGCTCATGGGCTTCGGCCACCGGGTCTACAAGAACTACGACCCGCGCGCCAAGCTCGTCAAGGAGGCCGCCGACGAGGTCCTCGAGGCCCTGGGCGTCAGCGACCCGCTCCTCGACCTCGCGAAGGAGCTCGAGCAGATCGCGCTGCAGGACGACTACTTCAAGGAGCGTCGCCTGTACCCGAACGTCGATTTCTACACCGGCGTGATCTACAAGGCGATGGGCTTCCCGACCCGCATGTTCACCGTGCTGTTCGCCATCGGGCGCCTGCCGGGCTGGCTCGCGCAGTGGCGTGAGGCCATCACCGACCCGCAGACGAAGATCGGCCGCCCGCAGCAGCTGTACACGGGTGCCGCGGAGCGGAACTACCCCGGCGTCTGACCGGCATGCGGAACGCCCCGTCCCTCTCTCGAGGGGCGGGGCGTTCTGCTGGGCGGGCTGGGCTTCCGGCGGTTCAGTGGCCGCGACAGCGGGCATAAACGGCATCCGTGTGCAGAAACGCGGGAACGGGGTGTTTCTGCCGATGAACAGCGTTCATGTGGAGGGCAAGGCGCGGGTCGCGATCGCTGCCCGAGGTACGCCGGGACCGACTGTCGACCATCACCCCCGTCGCGATCGTGTGGATCGTGGCGGCCGCGGTGGGAATCGCCCTGACCGAGGTGGACGCGGGCGTCCTGACATCGCTCGCCCCCTGGTGACGGTTCTGATCGCGGGCGTGGGTGCCGTGCTCGTGTTCCGCACCTGGCCGCCACGCTCCATCGAGGAGAACGGCACGGATGCCGCCGACCCGCTCGAACTCGACGAGCAGCACCTGCGCTGATCGGTATCACCGCGGCCGGCCCCGCCCCCTTTGGAATGGGGCGGGGCCGGGCTGCGCGAGCGGTGCGGCTCCGGCTGCCCGGCCCGGGTCAGGCGTGCAGCGCCTCGTTCAGGGTGACACCGACACCGGCGCGGGCCGACGCCTCGACGGCGCCGGTGAGGGAGTTGCGGCGGAACAGGATGCCGTCGCGGCCCGACAGCTCGCCGGCCTTGACCGTCTCGTCGCCGACGCGCACCTTCGTTCCGGCCGTGACGTAGAGGCCGGCCTCGACGACGCAGTCGTCGCCGAGCGAGATGCCGATGCCCGCGTTCGCGCCGAGGAGCGTGCGCGCCCCGATCGAGACGCGGTGCGTTCCTCCGCCCGACAGGGTGCCCATGATCGAGGCGCCGCCGCCGATGTCGGTGCCGTCGCCGATCACGACGCCCTGCGAGACGCGGCCTTCGATCATCGACGAGCCGAGCGTGCCGGCGTTGAAGTTGACGAAGCCCTCGTGCATGACGGTCGTGCCGGGGGAGAGGTGCGCACCGAGCCGCACGCGCGAGGCGTCGGCGATGCGGACGCCCGCGGGCAGGACGTAGTCGGTGAGGCGCGGGAACTTGTCGAGCGCCTGGAGCTGGATGCCGTGCCGCTTGAGCTGCGGGAGGGCGCGCGCCGCGGTCTCGGGATGCATCGGGCCGGCGGTGGTCCACGCGACGTTGGGGAGGTGCCCGAAGATGCCGTCGAGGTTGATTTCGTTGGGGCGCACGAGCAGGTGCGACAGCGCGTGCAGACGGAGGTACGCGTCAGCCGTCGAGGCGGGGGCCGCATCGACGTCGATGGTGAGGGCGATCGCCTCGACGACGACATCGCGTCGCTCGTCCGCCCCGGCCGAGGGCTCCAACGCCGCGACGGCGGCATCCAGGTCGTCGGAGTCGCCGAGGACGGGGTTCGGGAACCAGGCGTCGAGCACCGTCCCGTCGGTGGTCCGTGTCGAGAGGCCGGCAGCGCTGATGCGTCGTTCGTTGCTCACAGGCCCAGGCTACCGGCGGGACCGCGTGTGAAATGATCGGGGCATGGCCGCGCTCGATCTGACCTCCTCCTCCGTCGCCCTCACGCGGGCCATCTGCGACATCCACAGCGAGTCGGGCGACGAGACCACACTGGCCGATGCGATCGAGGCCGCGGTCTCCGCCCACGACCACCTCGACGTCGTCCGCGACGGCGACACGATCGTCGCTCGCACCACCCTGGGTCGTGAGCGCCGGGTGGTCATCGCCGGGCACATCGACACCGTTCCCATCAACCGCAACCTGCCCGTCGAAGAGCGCGAGATCGAGGGCGAGGCCTACCTCTGGGGACGCGGCACGGTCGACATGAAGGCCGGGGTCGCGGTGCAGCTGAAGCTGGCGGCCGAACTCACCGAGCCCGGGGTCGACATCACCTGGATGTGGTACGACCACGAAGAGGTCGACTCCTCGCTCAACGGCCTCGGCCGCCTGTCCCGCAACCGTCCCGACCTCTTCGCGGGCGACTTCGCGATCCTCGGCGAGCCGAGCAACGGCGAGGTCGAGGGCGGATGCAACGGCACGCTGCGCGCGCTCGTCCGTACCGACGGCGTGCGGGCCCACAGCGCCCGGTCGTGGATCGGCGAGAACGCCATTCACAAGGCGGCGCCTATCCTCGCCCGGCTCGCCGAGTACCGCGCCCGTGAGATCGAGGTCGAGGGTCTCGTCTACCGCGAGGGGCTGAATGCGGTCCGCATCACGGGAGGCGTCGCGGGCAACGTCATCCCCGACGCCTGCGAGGTCGAGGTCAACTACCGCTTCGCTCCCAGCCGCGACGCGGCCTCCGCGTCGCGCGTCGTCCACGATGTCTTCACCGGCTTCGAGGTCGAGATCGTCGACATCGCCGAGGGGGCGCGACCGGGTCTCGACGCGGAACTCGCGAAGGAGTTCGTGGAAGCCGTGGGCGCCACGCCGAAGCCCAAGTACGGCTGGACCGACGTGGCGCGGTTCTCGGCCCTCGGCATCCCGGCCGTCAACTACGGCCCCGGCGACCCGCACCTCGCGCACCATGACGAGGAGCGCGTGCCGGTCGCGCAGATCGATGCCGTCGAGCGGGGTCTGCGCGCCTGGCTGAGCGGGTCGTGACCGCCGCGGCCACGATCTCCGCTCCCGTGCGCGCATGGGAGCGTCTGCCCGTCGCCGCACGTATCGCGCTGATCTACGTCGCGGCGCGGCTGGTGACCACCGGCTTCTTCCTCCTCGCATCGGCCCTGTCGGGTCCGGGCTCGCGGTACGGCGTCTCCCCGTCGCTCGGTGACCTGGCCCTCGGGTGGGATGCGCAGTGGTACTGGTTCGCGGCGGTGTCGGGGTATCCCGAGCATCTGCCGATCACCACGACGGGCGACGTGGCGGAGAACGCCTGGGCGTTCATGCCGCTGTACGCCTTCCTCTCCGCCGGCCTGGGGTCGCTCCTCGGTTCGTGGGGCGCGGGAGCCGTCGCGATCTCGCTGGCGGCGGGGTACGGCGCGAGCGTCATGCTGTATGCGCTCCTGCGCGAACGGATCGGCGGATCCGCGGCGATGTGGGCCGTCGTGTTCTTCGCGAGCGGCCCGCTCGCCGCTCTGTTCCAGGTCGGCTACGCGGAGGCGCTCTTCCTCTTCCTCCTCTTCCTGGCGCTGTGGTGCGTCCAGCGGCGACGGTGGGGGTGGCTCTACGTGCTCGTGCCCGTCATGGGCTTCACGCGCCCCGGTGCGCTGGCCTTCGCGCTCTTCCTCGGGCTCTACGGCATCCATCGCTTCCTGCGTCGCCGCGCCGAGTCGCTTCCGGTGTCGGAGATCGTGCACGTCGTCGCGCTGGGCGTGCTGTCGAGCGTGGTGGGGTTCGCCTGGCAGGCGATCGCGGCGGTGGTGACCGGGCAACCGAGCGCCTACCTCGCGACCGAGCTGGCCTGGCGCCGCAACTGGATCGCGGATGCCGGCGGCACCTTCGTCCCCGTGGAGGGGTGGGTGCAGGGGGCCCGGTTCTGGTTCACCCAGTGGGGGCTCGGGCCGCTCGCGGGCGTGATCGCCCTCGTGCTGCTCGTCGGCGGCATCACCGTCGCGCTCGTGGTGCTGCCGCAGGTGCGTGCGCTCGGGATCGAGGTGCGCCTCTGGTCGGCGAGCTATCTGATCTACCTGCTGCTGGTGTTCTTCCCGCAGTCGAGCATCTTCCGCCTCCTGGTCCCGGTGTCGCCGCTGTGGGGGGCACTCGCGATCCCGCGCTCTCGCGCCTGGCGCCTCGGCGTGCTCGCCGTGGCCCTGCTCGGTCAGTGGTGGTGGATCTACAACATGTACGCGCTGGGGAACGCCTTCTGGCAGATCCCCTGAACGCGGTTCCGCGCCGGCGCAGATGACGGGCGGGGACGGCGATACGTCGAGCGCGCGCGCCGACACAGTAAACTACTTCACAGACCAACGAGGAAAAGGGGGCCGCGATGGCAGCCATGAAGCCGCGTACCGGCGACGGACCGATGGAGGCCGTGAAGGAGGGCCGGTTGATCATCGTGCGCGTGCCGCTCGAGGGCGGCGGGCGTCTCGTCGTCTCGGTGAACGACGCCGAGGCGAAGGAACTCTACGACGTGCTCGGCGGTGTCGTCGGCGCCGCCTGACGAACATCTCCGCACGAAGGCCGGTCCCCACGGGGGCCGGCCTTCGTCGTGTCGGCGGGGCGACGTCGTGTCGGCGGGGCCTCAGGCGTCGGTCGGGCGCGTCGTGAGCTGCAGCAGGCCCTCGCCGGTCGTGGAGAGGGCGCCGATGACGGCGGGGGAGGCCTGGACCTCCTGGATCAGGGAGCGGTAGGCCGTGGTCACGGCGTCACGGCGAACGGGATCGGCCACCGCGCCACCCGCGAGCACGCGCGGGATGAGCACCGTTCCGCCGGCGCGCACCAGGCGGAGACCGTACTCCACGTATTCGATGACGCCCTCGGGGTCGGCGTCGATGAAGACGATGTCGTACGACGCCTCGTTCATGCGCGGGAGGACGTCGGAGGCGCGGCCCGTGATGAAGCGGGCGCGAGCTGCGGGCACGCGCGCGTCGAGGAAGGCCTGACGGGCGGCGCCGAGGTGCTCGGGCTCGCTGTCGATGGTCGTGATCGTCGCGCGCGGGGAGCCGTGCAGCAGCCAGAGTCCGGAGACACCGCCGCCGGTTCCGACCTCGACGATGTTCAGGGCGCGCGACGCCGCCGAGATCACGGCCGCCTGTGCGCCGACGGCGGGGCTCACGGGCGCAGCGCCCAGTTCGAGCGCGTGCGCCCGGGCGCGAGCGATGTGCTCGGGCTCGACCGTCGACTCCTGCACGAACCGTTCGTTCGCCTGTTGACCGCTCACGTGGACCTCCTCGACTCAGGCTAGACGGACGAAGGGTGCGCACCCCCCAGGCGCGGCCGGTAATCTGGTGCCATGTTCTTCGGCCTCACGATCGAGAAGCTGCTGCTGATCGGCGTGATCGCCGCCGTCCTCGTGGGCCCCGAGCGGCTCCCGCGCTACGCGGAGACGCTCGCCAAGTTCACCAAGCGCGCCAAAGAGACGCTGCAGGGGGCCCGGACGCGCATGCGCGACGAGATGGGCCCCGAGTTCGACGACGTCGACTGGAAGAAGCTCGACCCGCGTCAGTACGACCCGCGGCGCATCATCCGCGAGGCGTTGCTCGACGACACTCCCACGGCGACCATGCGGGCGGCAGGCGCCGCCGCGCTCGCGGCGAAGCCGAAGCCGACGGTGCCGCCGTTCGCGCCCGGCGAGCGCCCGCCCTTCGACGACGAAGCGACCTGAGCCGGGGCTCGTGAGGGAGGTTCCGGAGCGTGTCGAAGGGACCGGTGCCGCTGTGGGGCGGTGGCTTCGACGGGCTCAGCCACCTGGCGTGGGCGCGTGGAGGCGGTGGCTTCGACAGATTCGGACACCCGACCGCGCCGAGCAGAGCCGTCAGACGTTCAGGCGCAGGGGCCTGCCCGCCAGACCGCGGGGGCGGATGGCGAGCGCGGCGGCGGCGGCGTCGATCGCCTGCGCGGCGGGGTCGTCGGGCTGCGAGAGCACCACGGGTCGACCGTCGTCGCCGCCCGAACGCAGGGCCGGGCTGAGGGGGACGGATGCCAGCAACGGCACCGACGACTCCTCGTCCGAGAGCGCGCGGGCGACCTCGTCGCCGCCACCCGCGCCGAACAGATCCAGAACGGTTCCGTCGGGGAGGGTCATGGCGGCCATGTTCTCGATCACACCGATCGGGCGCTGCCCGGTCTGCCGTGCCACGAGCCCCGATCGAACGGCCACCTCGGCGGCGGCGGCCTGCGGTGTCGTCACCACGAGCACATCGGCGTGGGGGAGCAGCTGCCCCACCGAGATCGCCACGTCGCCCGTCCCCGGCGGCATGTCGAGCAGCAGCACGTCGAGGTCGCCGAAGAAGACGTCGGTGAGGAACTGCTGCACCGTCCGGTGCAGCATCGGACCGCGCCACGCGACCGCGCCCGCGGCATCCTCTCCGGGGCGGCGGAGGAACATGCCGATCGAGATGACCTTCACCCCGTACGCCACGGGAGGCAGGATGAGGTCGTCGAGGCGGGTCGGTGCCGGCGGCAGGCCGTCGGTGTCGACGAGGCCGAGAAGACCCGGGATCGAAAACCCGTGCACGTCGGCGTCGATGAGACCCACCCGCAGGCCGCGCGCCGCGAGCGCGACGGCGAGGTTCGCGGTGATCGTCGACTTCCCGACGCCGCCCTTGCCGCTGGTCACGGCGATGACGCGCGTGAGGGAGTCGGGTCCGAAGGGCATCTCGCGCTTCGCGCGGCCACCGCGCAGCTTCTCGGTCAGCTCTTTGCGCTCGTCGGGCGACATGACGCCGACGCGCACGTCGACCGCGTCGACCCCGGCGACCGAGGCCGCGGCATCCCGGACGTCGCGTTCGATGCGATCGGCGGCGGGGCACCCCACGATCGTCAGGGCGATACCGACCTCGGCGACACCGTCGCGCACCGCGATGTCGCGGAGCATGTCGAGCTCGCCGAGGGGGCGTCGCAGCTCCGGGTCGGTGACGCCCGCCACCGCGTCGCGGACCCGGGCGGTCAGCTCGGCCGTCACGGGGTCGCCCGTGGCGAGGCCGGGCGCGCTCCCGTGTCGGGCTGCTCGTCGAGGCGCTCCAGGAGGGCCTTCAGCTCGGTGCGCAGCGTGTCCTTGGTGATGACCTCGTCGGTCAGGTCCCTCACCGCCATGCGCAGCGCGACGATCTCGCGTGCGAGGTACTCGGTGTCGGCGAGGTTGCGCTCGGCGCGCTGGCGGTCCTGCTCGATCTGCACGCGGTCGCGGTCGTCCTGACGGTTCTGGGCCAGCAGGATGAGCGGCGCGGCGTACGACGCCTGCAGCGACAGCACCAGCGTCAGCGCGGTGAACCCGATCGCGGCCGAGTCGAAACGCCAGTCGTCGGGGGCGATGGAGTTCCACCCCATCCACAGCACGCAGAACATCGTCAGCGAGAGAAGGAACGTGGGCGTGCCCATGGCCCGCGCGACCCACTCGGTGAACCGACCGAAGCGGTCCCGGGAGGGCTGCGGGGTGCGGGGGGCGAGCACGCCGGTGCGCCCGCGGGGCGCATCGAGGGCGGGCGTCTTGTTGTTGCGTGCCATCAGCGCCTCCTCGGGGTCTGCGGGATCTGGGTGGGGATGCTCTGCGTCTGCAGGGGCCTGACCGAGGTCGGGGGTTTCGGATCGTCGCTGTCGTGCGTGCGCCAGTCGTCGGGCAGCAGGTAGTCGAGCACGTCGTCGACGCTGACGCAGCCCACCAGGCGATGCGCCTGGTCGACGACGGGGAGCGAGACGAGGTTGTAGCTCGCGAGCAGGCGTGCGACCTCGGCCGCCGTCGCGTCGGAGGGGACCGGCTCGAGCGTGTCGTCGATGATCGCGCCGAGGCGCTCGTGCGGCGGGTAGCGCAGCATCCGCTGGAAGTGCACCGTGCCCAGCAGACGCCCCGTGGGCGTCTCGTAGGGCGGGAGGGTGATGAAGACGGATGCCGCGAGGGCGGGGTGCAGCTCGTGACGGCGGATGAGGGCCAGGGCCTCGGCCACGGTGGCATCCGCTGACAGCACGATGGGCTCGGGGGTCATGAGACCACCGGCAGTGTCGGGGCCGTACTGCAGCAGGGCGCGGACGTCGTCCGCCTCCTCCGGTTCCATGAGGTCGAGCAGTTGCTCCGAGCGCGACTCGGGGAGCTGACCGAGGAGGTCGGCCGCATCGTCGGGCTCCATGGCATCCAGGATGTCGGCGGCACGCTCGTCGCCGAGCTGCTCGAGGATGTGCACCTGCTCGTCTTCGGGCATCTCTTCGAGGGCGTCGGCGAGGCGGTCGTCGCTGAGCTCCTCGGCGACTTCGATGAGGCGCTCCTCCGGCAGGTCGAGGAGCGTGTTGGCGAGGTCGGCGGGCTTGAGCTCGGAGTAGGTGGCGACCAGCTGCTCGGCGGACTGCGCCTCGCCGGGGGTCTGGTTCTCGCGCACCTCGCCCCACGCGGCGAAGGTGGTCGCCCCCTTCGCGAAGGGCGACGCGCTCGTGCGCGGGCGGCGCAGGAACAGCTGCCCCACGTCCCACTCGCCGAGGCGGTTGCGCTCGATCGCGACGTCTTCGATCACGGCGCCGCCCGAGCCGTCGACGAGGCTGACGCGCCGGCCGAGCATCTCGGCCATGACGCGCACCTCGCCGCCGCGCTGTTGGAAGCGACGCACGTTGATGAGGCCGGTCGTGATGACCTGACCGGCCTGTATCGAGGTGACGCGTCCGATGGACACGAACACATGTCGGCGCCCGGGGATCTCGACGACGAGGCCCACGACGCGCGGTGCGGCCGACGCGCGGTAGATCACCACGACGTCGCGCACCTTGCCCAGACGGTCGCCCGCCGGGTCGAACACCGTGCAGCCCGCCAAGCGGGCGACGAAAACCCTTTGCGTGCTCACCGGTCCAGCGTAGTCCGCGCCTCATGCGCAACACCTCGGAACGCCCCAGGCGCGCGTGACAGGATGGTGAAATGAGTATGTTCGCGCAGCGCCCGGGTGCCGGTCGAGACGAGGTCGGCGAGAAGGTCGCCTCGTTCCCGACGTACGAGCAGGCCCAGAAGGCCGTCTCGTCGCTCATCGCGGGAGAGGTCCCCGCCCGCGACATCGCGATCGTGGGGTCGGGGCTGCGCTCGATCGAACGCGTGACCGGTCGTCTCGGCTACGCCACGGCCGCGCGCTCGGGCGCGCTGAACGGTCTCATGCTCGGACTGCTGTTCGCCTTCATCTTCGTGCTCGGGCAGCCCACCCTGCAGATCTCGCTGTTCGTCGGCGTGCTGCTCGTCGGCATGGCGCTCGGCATGCTCCTCAGCCTCGGCACGTACTCGATCGTGCGCCGTCGTCGCGACTTCGCGTCGGTGATGCAGGTCGCCGCCGATCACTACGACGTGTGCGTGGCGGCGACGAGCGTTCACAAGGCTCGGGGGATCGTGGGTCCGTCCGGCGCGCCGCGCACGGTCGTCTCGCGTCCCTCGGCGTCGCCGTCCGACCCGCCGCGGTACGGCGAACGCGTGACCCCCGGCTCGAGCGCTCCCGCCGCGCCGCCGCGGCCGCCCGCACCGACGGCGGCGCCCTCGGACGACGAACCGCCGCGATACGGCGAACGCATCGCGCCGCAGGCGCCGACGCCGCAGGGTGACGCGGCGGCCGACCGAGGAACGCACGGTGAGGAGAGGACGGCCGACGAGCCGACGCCCGCCGCACGCCCGGACGACGCTGACGCCTCCACCGCCAGCGGCACCGACCGCGGCTCGCGACCGACCGAGCGGTGAGCGCCGACGCAGCCCCTCCCACCGAGGCGGTCCGCATCGCCGTCGAGCTCCCGGCCGGCGCGACGGAGGTCTCGGGGCTGTGGTCACCGGCATCCGGATCCGACAGCACCGTCGCGCTCGCGCACGGCGCGGGCGCGGGCATGGAGCACCCCTTCCTCGCCGGGCTCGCCGACGCCCTCGTCGCGGACGGGGTGTCCGTGCTGCGGTTCGTCTTCCCCTACGTGGAGGCCGGACGACGGATGCCGGGACCCGCCGCGCACGCCGTGGCGACGTGGGCGGGCGTGGGGGCCTGGCTCGCGGAGACGGCTCCGGAACCGTACGCGGCCGTCGGCAAGTCGTACGGCGGGCGCATGGCATCCGTCGCCGCCGCCGAGGGTGTCATCTCTCCCGCCGGACTCGCGTACCTCGGCTACCCCCTGCACGCGCCGGGGCGGGCCGACAAGCCCCGCGGCGCGCACCTGCCGGCGATCGGGTTGCCGCAGCTGTTCGTCGAGGGCGAGAACGACCCGTTCATCGACCCGCGCGAGCAGTTCGACGAGGTCGTGGGGTCGTGTCAGGACGCGCGGGTGCACTGGATCCCCGGGGGCGGTCATTCCTTCGAGGTGAAGGGTGCCCGCCGGCCGGCCGACGAGATCGGCGCGGGGCTGGCGCCGGTGGTGGCGGAGTTCGTGCGGTCGCTGTGACGGTGCGTCGGCGAGCCGCACGGCCCGCTCCGGTCAGCGACCCGCCGCGTAGCCTTGGGCGCCGCGCGGGTTCGCCGCGGCCCACAGCGTGCCGTCGGCGGCGCGTCCGACAGCGGTGACGCGCCCGAGCGACCAGTCGCCCGAGCGGTGCACCCGGTGTCCACGCTGCTCGAGGCCCGCGATCACCGCGGCACCGAGGCGATCCTCGACCGCGACACCCGCCGGAGCCCACGTGCGCGGCCAGAACGAGTCGACGAGCGCCGTCGTGTGCAGATTCGGGGCGTCGATGGCTTGCTGAGGGCTGTATCCCCCGACCAGCATGCGCAGCAGCACGGTGAGCTGCCACTGGTCCTGCTGGTCGCCGCCAGGGGATCCCAGCGCGACGACCTCGTCCGCGCGCGACATCAGCGTCGGGGTGAGCGTCGTGCGCGGACGGCGACCGGGGGCGAGGGATGCCGGGTGCCCCGGCACGAGCCACGTCGCCTGCAACCGCGTGCCCAGGCAGAAGCCCAGAGACGGGACGGAGGGGGAGGACTGCAGCCATCCGCCCGACGGCGTGGCCGAGACGACGTTGCCCCAGCGGTCGATCACATCGATGTGGCACGTGTCACCGCGGGTCTGGCCCGACCGGTCGACGGTGGGCTCGCCGGTGGAGCCGTCGTTCACCCCGTGCGCGGTGCGCAGCGGCGGACGGACCGGGTCGCGGCCGTCGGGGGAACCCGGCCGCCACTGCGTGGAGGCCTCGTCGCCGATCAGTGCGCGGCGGGTGGCGACGTAGTCATCGGCGAGCAGGGCCTCGACCTCGACCGCGCCTCCGGCGTCTCCGAACCACGCGTCGCGGTCGGCGAAGGCCAGCTTCTGCGCCTCGATCACGAGGTGCGCCCCCTCGACGGTGGCGGGGTCGAGCTCGGCGTCATCGACGTCGTCGAGGAGCCGCAGTGTGTGCAGCAGCGCCGGTCCCTGCGTCCAGGTGCCGGCCTTGAAGACGTCCCATCCGCGGAAGCGCGCGGTCACCGCGGGTTCCCACCCGGCACGCCAGGATGCGATGTCCTCAGCCGCCAGGACGCCCGGGTGATCGGCGCCGTCGGCATGTCGGTGCGGCCGCGCGATGAACGACGCCGCCTCCGGGAGCACCTTCGTCATCCAGTGCTCACGCGCTGCGTCGATGCGCTCCGCGCGGTCGGGCAGGGCGGCGCCGGCGATCACGAGCGCATCGAGCACGTCGGCCCACGCCGGGTTGGTCACGAGGGTGTCGGGCGCGGGCGGGCGGCCGGTCGGCATCCACCTCTCGGCGGACGTGGGCCAGTGGTCGCGGAACAAGTCGGCGACCCGCGCGATGGTCGTGGCGGCTCCCGCCACGAGCGGGTGACCGTCGCGGGCGTAGCCGATGGCGAAGGCGAGGACGTCGCCGAGGTCCCACGTACCGTGGTCGCGCAGCAGGAGGAGCCACGCGTCGACCGCGCCGGGCACCGCGGCGGCGAGACCGCCGGCGCCGGGCACGAGATCGAGGCCACGGCTGCGCAAGTGCGCGAGCGTGGCTCCGGCCGGCGCCGGCCCCTGCCCCATCAGCACGACGGGGACCGACGCGCCGGCGGGTCGGACGAGCGCGACGAGGTCGCCACCCGGTCCGTTCAGGTGCGGCTCGACGACGTGCAGCACGAACGCCCCGGCGACGGCCGCGTCGAACGCGTTGCCACCGCGCTCGAGCACGGCCTGCGCCGTCGCGGTCGCCGTCCAGTGCGTGGACGCCGACATGCCGAACGTGCCCCGGAGGGTCGGCCGCGTCGTGAACGGCGCCGGGGGCGTGAAGGTCATCGCGACTGCCGGGCGATCCACTCCTCGATCTCGTCGGCGGTGCGGGGGATGCCCGCCGACAGGTTCACCGGGCCGTCCTCGGTCATGACGATGTCGTCCTCGATGCGCGCGCCGATGCCGCGGTACTCCTCGGGGACCGTGAGGTCGTCGATCTGGAAGTACAGGCCGGGTTCGATCGTGAACACCATTCCGGGCTCCAGCAGGCCGTCGTAGTACATGTCGCGACGCGCCTGCGCGCAGTCGTGCACGTCGATGCCGAGGTGGTGGCTCGTGCCGTGCACCATGTAGCGGCGGTGCTGGCCGCCGGAATCGGCGTCGAGCGCCTCTTCGGCGGTCACCGGCAGCAGTCCCCACTCGGCGACGCGCGCCGCGATGACCTCCATGGCGGCCTCGTGAAGTCGACGGAACGGCACGCCGACCCGCGCAGCCGCGAACGAGGCGTCAGCGGCCTCGCGCACCGTCTCGTAGATGCGGCGCTGGATGTCGGTGAACGTGCCCGAGACCGGGAGCGTACGCGTGATGTCGGCCGTGTAGAGGCTGTCGACCTCGACGCCCGCGTCGATGAGGATGAGATCCCCCGGCTTCACGATGCCGTCGTTGCGCGTCCAGTGCAGGTAGCAGGCGTGGGGGCCCGACGCGGCGATGGTGTCGTAGCCCACGCTGTTTCCGTCGGAACGCGCACGCTGGTGGAAGACGCCCTCGACCACGCGCTCGCCGCGCGGGTGCTCGATGATGCGCGGCAGCTCGGCGACGATGTCGTCGAACCCGCGTCCGGTGACCTCGACGGCCAGCGCCATCTGCGCGAGCTCGTACTCGTCTTTCACCAGGCGGAGCTCCGAGACGAAGCGGGTGAGCTCGTCGTCGGTGCCGACGGTGCGGTCGTCGTCGCCGGGGGCGAAGTCGTCGAGGTGGGCGGTCGCGAGGCCGAGGTCGGCGGCGACGCCGTCGAGGGCGGGGCGCGGGCCGATCCAGAACTCGCCGATCGTGGCATCCGAGTAGAACTCGGCGGTGGTGCGGTCGGCGCGCTCGCGGAAGTACAGCACCGCCTCGTGGCCCTCGTCACGCGGCTCGAAGACGAGCACGGCGTCGGGCTCGGCGTCGCTGCCCCACCCGGTGAGGTGCGAGAACGCGGAGTGCGCGCGGAACGGGTAATCGCAGTCGTTGCTGCGCTGCTTCAGCCCGCCGGCGGGGACCACGACGCGCTGGCCGGGGAAGGCGCGCGACACGCGCGCACGACGACGTGCGGCCCAGGCCGCCTGCTCACGGGGCTCGGGCGTCGACGCCGGGTGCTCCGCCCAGCCGGTGGAGATCGTGTCGAGGAATCCGCGGGGGAACGGGGCCTTGCGATTACTGGGGGCCTCGATGGCGACCTCATCGGTCTGCGGCTCGGCGGTCGTGGGCTCGGCGGGGGCGGTCGTGTCGCTGGTGGAGGGGGCGTCCATCGTTCCAGTCTCGCACCCGTCGCCCTCTCCTGCACGGATGCGGCCGCACCGGCGCGGGCGGGGGAGCAGCCGTACTCAGCCTCCGGTGCGTTCCAGCTGCACCACGATCGGCCGATGATCGCTGCCCGACCCGTCGAGGGAGCGCATGACGACCGACGCCGAGACGGTCCAGTCGGGCGTGGCCATGACGTGGTCGATCGGTGCGCCGAGGAGGGCGGGGGCATCGGTGGGCCACGTGCCCACTCCGCCGTTTCCGCTCTCGGACGCCGCATCGTGGCATCGGCCGAGCGTGCCGCCGTCGACACCCATCCCCGTCATGTGGTCGAGGGTGGCGTTGAAGTCGCCCGCAAGGATGACGTTGTCGCTCGCGCACTGGTCGGCGAGCCACTGCAAGTCGCTGCGCCACTGGGGCATGTACTCCTCGCGCGGAGCGACGGCGTGCGCGGCGACGATGATCGGACCGTCTCCCGACACGGGCATCGCCACAGCGCTCGGAACGGTCGAGGTGTTGCTCGACCCGTCGAGCGAGGACTGGATGACGGAATAGTCGCCCAGCTCGGGCCGGATCAGCACGGTGGTGGAGGTGGCATCCCACCCGGTGATGCCGTACTCGCCGTACTCCGCGTGGTGCGCCCACATCGGCTGCCCCATGCCGCGCATGAGCTCGGCGACCTCGGCCCCGGTGTCGATGGTCGTCTCCGGGAGGGTGACGACGTCTGCCTGCATCCCGACGGCGAACTGGGCGATCGTCTCCGCCGAGGTGGCCGATCCCGCGGTGTTCCAGGTCATCACGCGCAGGCTCGTGTCGGTCTTCGCAGGAAACCCTTCGGTGCCGAGCCCCCGCCCGGAGAGCAGGGCGACGTTGACCCCGCCCGCGATCCCCAGGATCAGCGCCAGCACCAGCGCGAGCGCGCGGATCGGCCGGATGAGCGCGAACAACAGCATCAGCAGCGTCGCGGCGACCAGCACGGCCGCCAGAGCGGCGCGGAAGGAGATGATCTGCGCCAGCGGGAACGTCCGCTCGAGTCCGAAGGCCGACGGCCACGTCAGCACCGCAGCGCCCGCCGCGACGACGAGCGCGACGAGGAATCCGAGCAGTCGACGCACCCGATCGACCCTAGGGGAGCCGTCTGGGAGATCGACGGATGCCGGCAGGGTGCTGCCCGAGCGTCGTGACGGTCGAGGGGGACGGCGTGCGGGCGGGGTGCCGTCGCCGCATCGGTGGGCGGCGCGGACCGGCAGCACGGCCCGGGCATGGACGCTGCGCCCGGGCGCGAGCCGGAGCGATACGCTCGACGGATGCCACGCGATCGTCGATTCCTCGGACCGACCGATCTGCACCTGCACTCCTCGCACTCCGACGGCACGGAGCCGCCCGCCGAGGTCATGGCCGCCGCGCACCGCCACGGCCTGCGGACCGCCGCCCTCACCGATCACGACACGACCTCGGGCTGGGCCGAAGCCGCCGAGGCGGCCACCTCGCTCGGGATGACGTTCGTCCCGGGAATGGAGCTGTCGGCGCGGCACCGGTGGCGCAGCGTGCACCTGCTGGCCTACCTCGTCGACCCCGACGACGGGGCGTTGCGAGCGATGACCGATCGCATCCGTTCGTCCCGCGTGGATCGCGCGCAGATCATGGCGGAGCGCATCTCGCACGACTACGACATCGCCTGGGACGACATCGTCGCCCAGACGACCGACGGCGCGACCGTCGGGCGCCCTCACATCGCCGACGCGCTCGTCGCGCGCGGGATCGTGGCCGACCGCACGGAGGCGTTCGCCGGCATCCTGCATCCGGCCGGAGACTACTATGTCGCCCTCTACGCCCCCGACCCCGTCACGGCGGTCGAACTCGTCGTGGGTTCCGGGGGCGTGCCGATCATCGCCCACCCGGCGGGGCGGGCGTTGCTGCCCGACGGCGTGCTGTGGGCGATGCTGGACGCGGGACTCGCGGGCTTCGAACTCGCGCACCGCGAGAACCTGCCCGAGCCGACCGCCCTGTTGGCGGACCTCGCCGCCGAGCGCGACCTCATCGTGACCGGGTCGAGCGACTACCACGGACTCGGCAAACCGAACGTGCCCGGCGAGAACACGACGGCCGACGACATGGTGGCGCGCCTGTTCGCGCGCGGTCGCGGATCGGCGCCGGTCTTCCCGTAACCCGCGGCTCCGGCGGACCCCGACGACGAACGGCGCCGCCCCCCGAGGGGAGCAGCGCCGTTCGGCGAGTGTGCGTCAGGCCACGGGGGCCGTCGGGGCGCCCGAGCTGCCCCCGCCGCTGCGACGGCGGCGACGGCGGCGCGGAGCCGCGTTGCCGTCGTGGTGCTCCTTGCCCGCTCCGTCGTGCGTCCCGGCGCCGCCCTCGGCGCGCGGGGCGTCCTCGCCGCCCGCCTCGCCGGTCGACGATCCGCCACGACGACGGCGACGGCGCGGGGCGCGGTCGCCCTCGGCATCCTGGCCCTCGATCTTCTTCTCGACCTGCTTGGGCGTGACGGCCTTCGGCGCGGTGACGAGACGGCCCTTCGTTCCCTCGGGGATGTTCAGGTCGGTGTAGAGGTGCGGGCTCGACGAGTAGGTCTCGGTGGGCTCGGGCTGGCCGAACTCCAGAGCACGGTTGATGAGCGCCCACTTGTGCACGTCGTCCCAGTCGACGAAGGTCACGGCGATACCGGTGTTGCCGGCGCGGCCGGTGCGGCCCGCGCGGTGGAGGTAGGTTTTCTCGTCGTCGGGGATCGTGTGGTTGATCACGTGGGTGACGTCGTTGACGTCGATGCCGCGGGCGGCGACGTCGGTCGCGATCAGCACGTCCTTCTTGCCGGCCTTGAACGCGGCCATCGAGCGCTCGCGCGCCTCCTGGCTCATGTCGCCGTGGACGGCGGCGGCGTTGAAGCCGCGGTCGCCCAGCTCGTCGACGAGCTTCTGCGCGGCGCGCTTGGTGCGGGTGAAGATGACGGCCTTCTCGCGACCCTCCGACTGCAGGATTCGGGCGATGACCTCGTCTTTGTCGAGCGAGTGCGCGCGGTAGACGAGGTGCTTGATGTTCGCCTGGGTGAGTCCCTCGTCGGGGTCGTTGGCGCGCATGTGGATGGGGTTCGACATGAAGCGGCGCGCGAGGGCGACGATCGGCCCGGGCATGGTCGCCGAGAACAGCTGCGTGTGACGGACGGCGGGGACCTTGGAGAAGATCTTCTCGATGTCGGCGAGGAAGCCGAGGTCGAGCATCTTGTCGGCCTCGTCGAGAACGACCTCGGTCGCGTTCGAGAGGTCGAGCAGACGCTGGTTCGCGAGGTCGATGAGGCGGCCGGGGGTGCCGACGACGATCTGCGCGCCGGCCTTCAGCTGGTCGATCTGCCCCTCGTACGCCTTGCCGCCGTAGATCGCGACGACGCTGGTCGAGCGGTTGCTCGTGAGCATGTCCATGTCTTCGTAGACCTGCACCGCGAGCTCGCGGGTGGGGACGACGATGAGCGCCTTCACGCCGGGCTCGGGGTCGAGACCGAGGCGCTGGACGACGGGGATGCCGAAGCCGAAGGTCTTGCCGGTACCGGTCTTGGCCTGGCCGATGATGTCCTGTCCGGGGAGGCCCAGGGGGATCGTCTGCTCCTGGATGGGGAAGGCATCGACGATGCCCTTCGCTGCCAGGGCATCGACGATGTCCTGATCGATGCCGAGCTCGGCGAATGTCGTCATGTGCGTGCCTGTTCCGGCGGCGAGAGACCGCCTGGGGGAGTCGTATCCACGCCTCACTCGTCCACAGGCGCGGGGTCCCGATCCATCGCCGGGACGTGTCCACTCTACCCGGCGTGTCTCGGCGGGCCCCGACGCCTAGGCTGTCGTACGTGTTCGCGTGGTTACGTCGTCGTCAGCGCCCGGTGGGTCGCACGCTGCAGTTGCGGTCGCGGGGAGACCTCGGCGAGGCGATGCGCGTCGACTTCGCGGAGCTGGCGCCCGACGTCGAGACCTTCCTCGGTCAGGCGGCCTATCTGCAGCTGGGGTTCTTCGAGACCCTGAGCGAGTTGATCGCCCTCACGCCCGAGCTGGCGGAGAAGGAGTCCCTGTCGCGCGCGGCCGGCGCGGCGCTCATCAAGCACCAGGAGCTCGTCGCGGTCATCCGTGAGCGCGGTGCCGATCCGACGCAGCTCATGCTGCCCTTCCGCGAGTCGCTCGACGCCTTCCGCCGCAACACCCACGGCGTCCGGCCGCAGGAGACGATGCTCACCGTGCACATCACGGCGGGGCTGCTCGACGACTTCTACCTCGCGCTGTCGTCGAGCTACGGCGACACGGGACGCCGCGTCGCCCGCATCCTGCAGGCCGATGACGACCGTCAGGCGATCGTCGACATCCTCGGCGCCACGATCGAGAGCGACGAGGAGTGGCGGTGGCTGCTGGCGCTGTGGGGACGACGTCTCGTGGGCGACACGCTCCTCGTCGCTCGGACGGCGCTGCGCCACGGACACCTCGACCGCGCCGAGGAGGCCAAGGTCGAACCCGTCTTCAGCGAGCTGATGGGCGCGCACGCCCGGCGGATGGATGCCATGGGATTGGCCGCCTGAGGGCGCGCGGCCCAGCCGTGTGGCCTGGGCGCGCGGCACCCGCGACCCTCTGAGCGCGTGTCGCACCGGTTTCGAGCGCGTGCGCCGCGATGTCCGGCGTCTGGGGGCGGGTGGGTGCGCGGCATCCGGAACGACCGATCGCTCGGCGGTGGGGGTTCCGGCGGGCGCGGTGCGGGCTTCGAAAGGGCGGGGCGCGAGCGCCTTCGCCGAGGGTTCAGACGGGCAATCGCGAACGGTCGGCGTCGTCGCGCGCGAGACGCGAACGCGTGACGAGGGTCACCAGCAGCACGGTCGTGACGACCGGCGCGATCACGGCGAGCACCCAGGTCAGCGGCGAATCGCCGAGGCCCGCCCACGTGAGGACGGTCCAGACGACGCCGGCCGACGACGCCCCGGCGAACGGTGCCAACGCCGCACCGCGCAGGTGCCGGCCGGGGAGCGCGACGTGCGCGGCCAGGCCGATCACCGCGCCGATCAGGAGACCGAGCAGGATCTGCACGGCGGGAAGGTCAGGCGACGAACCCGACGCGACGCGACTCTTCGGTGCCGAGTTCGACGAAAGCGAGGTTGGCGGTCGGGACGAGGTAGGAGTTGCCCTTCACATCGGTGAAGGTGACGTGGCTGGCAGAGCTGTCGAGGGCCGAGGCGATGGTCGACTTGACGACGTCGGAGCTCTCGTTCGTCTCGAAGTTCAGCTCACGGCCGGTGTTGATGATGCCGATGCGGATCTCCACGATGCGTCCTTTCCCCGCGGGCCGCGGTCGGCCCGGCGCGTGATTCGACTCTAGGGCAGGGTTCCGACACCACAGCCCGTCACGCGGGGCGCTTCGCGGACGGCGAACGCGGCGCCTCCCGGCACCGTCCGGGGCCGGGTGACGCGGTGGGCTCGGCTCCTAGCGGCCGGTGAGGTCCGCCCCGCTCCGGCCGCCGCGGCCCGCCCTGCTCCGGCCGCCTCGGCCCGCCCCTGGCGGTCGACTCGGCCCGCCTCGGCCCGCCCCGGGCGGTCGCCTCGGCCCGCCTCGGCCTGGCCGCCGCGGCCCGTCCCGGCCCGGCCGCGGCAGCGCGCCCGCCGGCCGCCGCGGCCCGTCCCGGCCGACGTGGGAGACCGCAGCCGCCCGTCGCGCCCGGCCGATGTCGGAGGTCGCGATTACCGTGGAGCACATGCAGATGACGGATGCCGCCGCCCTCGGCGCCGTGCGTGAGGGCGCGGGTCTCGATCGCGATCAGCGTGCCGTCGTCGCCTGGCCCGCCGACGCGAGCGGCGTGGTGGTCGGCGCGCCGGGGTCGGGCAAGACGACCACCCTGCTCTCGCGCGTGCGCGAGCTCGTGGCATCCGGTGTCGACCCCGACGACCTGCTCGTGCTCACCCCCACCCGGCCGGCGGCCACGGCCTTGCGCGACCCCCTCGCCCTCGCGGTCGACCGCGCCACCTCGGGCGCGCTGGCGCGCTCGGTGGCGTCGTTCGCCTTCCAGCTGGTGCGGGGGGCCGAGGTGCGGCGGGGCGCGGAGCCGCCGCAGCTGCTCACCGGCGGCGACGAGGACCAGATCATCCGCGATCTGCTCGAGGGTGATGCTCTCGACGAGCTCGAGGGCGTGTCGCGCTGGCCCGAGTGGCTGGGGCCGACGATCCGCGCCACCCGCGGGTTCCGCGGCGATCTCCGCGCCTTCCTCGCCGAGTGCACGGAGCTCGGCGTCACCTCGAACGACCTCGCGCTGCTCGCCGAGCGCCACGATCTTCCGGTGTGGGCATCGTTGGCGTCGTTCGCCGACGAGTACCGCGCGGTGCGGTCGGCCATGCGCGGCGCTCACCGCGACGCGGCCGATCTCGCGCGCGAGGCCGTCGCCGTCCTCGACGCCGCGCGCTCCGAGCGCGAGCTGCTCGGGCGCTTCTCGACGTTGCGGTGCATCCTCGTCGACGACGCGCAGGAGCTCACCGCCGGCGGGATCGATCTGCTGCGCGCATGCCGCACCTCGGGCATCGGAGTCGTCGCCTTCGGCGATCCGGACGTCGGGTCGGGGGCGTTCCGCGGCGCGACGCCCGAGAACTTCGCGCGGCTCGCCCGTGAGCTCGGCTCGACCGCCGCACTCGGCACGCCGCATCGCGGCACGCCCGAGCAGATCGACCTGGTGCGGCAGGTGGCATCCCGGATCGGGGCCGCCGGCGTCGTCGCCCATCGTCGCGCGCCCGAGGGGGCATCCGCGCAGGGATCGGTGCGCACCTACCTGCTGCGCTCGCCCGCGGAAGAGGCTGACGCGATCGCGCGTCTGCTGCGCGAGCGGCACGTTCTCGAGGGGATCCCGTGGAGTTCGTGCGCCGTCATCGCCCACGACTCCCGGCAGGTGGCGACGCTGGAGGCCGAGCTGGCCGCGCGCGAGGTTCCGGCCCGCGCGAGTGGACCCGGGCTGGCGCTGGGGGCGCAGCGCCCGGTGCGCGACCTCGTGCGCCTGGTCGAACTGGGCATGACGGATCCCGACGAGTGGGTGGCCGACGAGGTCGTCGATGCATTGCTGGGCACCTTCGGCGGGCTCGATGCCATCGAGCTGCGGCGTCTGCGCACGGCTCTGCGCCATGACGAGGTCACGGCCGGGGGCACGCGCCCCGCGACCGACCTGCTCGTGTCGGGGGTGCGCTTCCCCCTCGAGCTCGCCGTGATCGACTCGCGCGAGGCCCGTCGCGCGATCCGTCTCGGCGAGACGTTGAGCGCTCTGCGCGGGCAGGCCCTGCAGCAGGCGACCGCGCACGAGCTGCTGTGGACGGCGTGGGAGCGCAGCGCCCTTTCGCGCACCTGGCGCGAAGCGGCGAGAGGACACGGTGCGGTCGCCGAGCAGGCCGATCGCGATCTCGATGCGGTCGTGGCGCTGTTCCAGGCGGCGAAGCGCTACACGGAGCGTGAACCCGACGGAGAAGCGTCGGTGTTCCTGCGGTCGGTGCTCGACTCCGACGTCGCCGAAGACCGCATCGAGCAACCGGCCGTCGTCGACACCGTGCGGGTGCTCACCCCCGCAGCCGCGGCCGGAACGGCATTCGACACCGTCGTCATCGCGGGGGTGCAGGACGGCGTGTGGCCGAACACGCGGTTGCGTGGGGGACTGCTCGAGACCTGGCGTCTGGCCGACGCCGTGCAGAATCCCGACCTTCCCGCCGCGGGCATGCTCGACCGTCGCCGCGCCGCGATGCACGACGAGCTGCGATTGTTCGTGCGCGCCGTCAGCCGTGCGGACGCCCTCGTGATCGTGACGGCCGTCGACGACGACGACACCGGGCCCAGCGTGCTGTTCGAGATGCTCCCCACTCCCGAGCCGGCCGCGGCCATCCCCGAGCATCCGCTGTCGCTGCGCGGGCTCGTCGCCCGGCATCGCCGTTCCCTGACGGCCCCGCGCGTTCCCGCGGGCGAGAGGGCGCACGCCGCCGGCCAGCTCGCGATCCTCGCGGGCGCCGGGGTCGCCGGTGCCGCCGTCGAGGACTGGTACGGCGTCGCGCCGCCGAGCTCCACGGCGCCGCTGCGCGAGCTCGAACGCGAAGACGTCCGCGTCTCGCCGTCCCGCTTGCACGCGCTGGAGGAATGCCAGCTCGACTGGGTGATCGCAGACCTCGGCGGCGACCGCGGTGGCACGACGGCCGGCATCGGGACCATCATCCACGCGGCGCTCGAGACCGCGGCATCCTCGTCCGAAGACGACCTCTGGGCCGTGGTCGACGAGCGGTGGGGCGAGCTCGTGTTCGACGCGGCGTGGCGCGAGCGGGCGGAGCGCACCCGCGCCCGCGACCTCGTGAGACGGCTCGCCGCCTACCTGCGGCGCTTCGACGACGCCGGCGGCCGCCTCATCGGCGCGGAACGGCATTTCGAGGTCCCCATCCCCGTTCCCGGTGCCGGTGAGCACGGCGCCGTTCTCAGCGGCGACATCGATCGGGTGGAGCTCACGCCGGCCGGCGAGGTCGTCATCGTCGATCTGAAGACCGGGAAGAGCGAGCCCCAGACCGACGCCAAGGTCGCCGACAACCCTCAGCTCGCGGCCTACCAGCTGGCGTTCTCGTCGGGTGCGATCGAACAGGTCGCCGGCCTGGCCTCCGGCGGGGCGAAGCTGCTCGTGCTGCGTCCGACCGCCGCGACGAAGGATTACGCCGAGCCGACGCAGAAGCCGTTCGACGACGAGCAGCGGGCGGCCTTCGTCTCGCGGGTGCAGGGAGCGGTCGACATCATGCGCGGCACGTCGTTCGCCGCCCCCTACGAGGTGCACTGCCGGGACGAGTTCTCCTACGGTCTCTGTCGCATCCACACGGTCTCAGCGGTGAGCGCCTCGTGAGCGAATCGCTGTCAGCGGCGACGATCGCCGCAGCCCTCGGCCAGTTCCCGCCCACCGTCGAGCAGACCGCCGTCATCGAGGCGCCGCTCGCGCCCGCCCTCGTCGTCGCGGGGGCCGGCAGCGGCAAGACCGAGACCATGGCCGGTCGCGTCGTGTGGCTCGTCGCGAACGCCCTCGTGCGCCGCGACGAGGTGCTTGGGCTGACTTTCACGCGCAAGGCCGCGGGGGAGCTGGCCGAGCGCATCCAACGCCGACTGCAGCGCCTGTCGGAGTTCGAGGTGCGGGGGCTCCTTCCCTTCCTTCCGCGCCTGCACGCGGACGGCCGCCTCGCGGTCTTCGCCGAGCTCGCCGCCCTTGAGGGCGCGCGGGGCGACGCGGCGCGCCGGGAGGCGCTCGATGCCCTGGTGGCGGAGACCGGTGCCGAGGTACCGGATTCGCACGACGGCGATCAGCTGCTGCACCGGCCGACGGTGTCGACGTACAACAGCTTCGCGGACGCGATCGTGCGTGAGCACGGCCTGCGGATCGGTCGGGATGCCGAAGCCGCGGTGCTGTCGGAGTCGGCGGCGTGGCTGCTCATGCGACGCGTGGTGTTCGCCTCCGACGATCCACGCCTCGAGGAGCGCCAGGAGTCGCCCCGCACGCTGATCGACGCCGCGTTGCGCATTGCGCGCGACGGGGTGGACAACCTCGTCGATCTCGACGAGCTCGCCGCGTTCCCCGAGCAGTTCGGACGGATCGTGGAGCGGCCCTCGACCTCCGCGCGGGTGAGCGTCTACAAGGAGGTCGGGGATGCCGCCACGAAGGTCTCGGCGCTGTCGCTGCTGGCGACCCTCGCGGCCGCCTACGACCGCGAGAAGGCCCGACTCGGGGTGATGGACTTCGCCGACCAGGTGGCCGGCGCCCTGCGGATCGCACGGGAGCACCCGGCCGTGGTGGCCGAGCTGCGCGCCCGCTATCGCGTCGTGCTGCTCGACGAGTACCAGGACACGTCTGTCGTGCAGACCGACCTGTTGGCGACGCTGTTCGGCGGCACGGGCGTGATGGCGGTGGGCGATCCCCACCAGGCCATCTACGCCTGGCGCGGGGCGAGCGCGGGCAACCTCGGCGGATTCCCCGACGCCTTCGCACCCGGCACCGAGTGTCAGCGCTTCGCTCTGCTCACGAGCTGGCGCAACAGCGCGCAGGTGCTCACCGCGGCCAACGCGGTACTCGCCCCCCTGGCGCCCCGCGCGGCGGTGGCGGTCGAGGAGCTGCGCTCCCGCCCCGGCGCGCCGGAGGGACTCGTCGAGACGGTCTTCGAAAACGACCTCGATGCCGAGGCCGATCGCGTCGCGGCCTGGTTCGTCGGCGTGCGCGCCGCGCGTGCCGCCCACGGGCGCTCCACGACCGGCGCGGTGCTGTTCCGCAGCAAGAAGCACATGGTGCGCTTCGGCGACGCGCTCGGCCGACGCGGCATCCCGCACCGCATCCTCGGACTCGGCGGGCTCCTCACCACGCCCGAGGTGGTCGACGTCGTGTCCGTGCTCCGGGTGATCAGCGACCCCGAGGCGGGGTCGGCGCTGATCCGCCTCCTCTCCGGACCGCGGTGGGCGGTGGGTCTCGCCGACCTGCGTGCGCTGGCCCAGTTGGCACGGCGTCTCGCCACGCACGACGTGGCGCTGCAGCCGCTGGCGCCCGAGGTCGTCGATCGGCTCCGATCCACCCCGGGTGCCGACCGCGCCTCGCTCGTCGACGCACTCGACTTCGTCACCCGGCAGAGCGACACGCACGGGTGGCTGGCCGACATCACACCGGACGGACGCGCGCGGCTCCGCGAGGCGGGGGCGGTGTTCGCGGGGCTGCGTCGCAGCGTGGGCGCTCCCGTGCCCGAGCTCATCCGCCTGATCGAGACGGAACTGCGGCTCGACATCGAGCTCGCGGCGAACGAGGCACGCGGTCCCGCGCGCATCGCGTCGGCGCAGCTGCGGGCCTTCGTGGACGAGATCCGCGGCTTCCTCGCCGCCGACGAGTCCGGGTCGGTCTCGAGTCTGCTGGCCTGGCTCGACCACGCCGAGCAGGCCGATGAGTTCGCTCCGCGGACCGAGCCGCCCGAGGACGACGTCGTGCAGTTGTTGACGATTCACGGGTCGAAGGGGCTCGAGTGGGATGCCGTGGCCGTGGTGCGTCTGGTGACCGACGAGCTGCCCTCTCTCGCCCGCGATACCAAGGGGTGGCTCGGCTTCGGCATCCTTCCCTCGGAGTTCCGCGGCGACTCGGCGTGGCTGCCGGTGTTCGCGTGGCGCGGCGCCGAGACGCAGCAGGACCTGAAAGCGGCGATCGACGCCTTCGTCGCCGACAATCGGGCGCGTCAGCTCGACGAGGACCGCCGCCTCGCCTACGTCGCGTTCACCCGCGCCCGCGACCATCTGCTGCTGTCGGGGTCGAGCTGGTCCGGGACGAAGCGCCCCCGTCGTCCGAGCGTCTTCCTCGACGAGGCCGTCGAAGCGCTCGGTCTCGATCCGGTGATCGACGAACCGGGCGACGACCCCTACGACGGCGAGCGGCGGCTCCTGCACTGGCCGCTCGATCCGCTGGGCTCCCGCCGCACCGCGGTCGCCGCCGCGGCGACGCAGGCGCAGGCCGCGAGGGCGCAGCCGGCGGCTGACGCCGATCCCGACCTCGAGCTGCTCCTAGCCGAGCGGGCCGCTCGGCTACGCCCTGCCCACGCGCCCGCCCCGACGCGCATCCCGGCATCCAAGTTCAAGGACTTCGTCGCCGACTACGGGGGCGCCGTCGACGACCTGCGCCGCCCCATGCCGGAGCGTCCGTACCGGCAGACACGCCTCGGCACCCTGTTCCACGCGTGGGTCGAGCAGCGCTCGGGACTCGTCGGATCGAGCATCGGCCTCGACGACGACGCGCTCTGGGATGACGACGAGGGAGGCGCATCGACCGCCGACGCCGCCGAGCTGCAGCGCTTGCGCGAATGTTTCGAGCGATCGGAGTGGGCGCCGCTGCGCCCCCTCGAGGTCGAGACCGAGATCGACTTCGTCACGCGGCGACTCGACGGGCGCGATCACGTCGTCATCTGCAAGCTGGATGCCGTGTACCGACGCGGCGACCGATACGAGATCGTCGACTGGAAGACGGGCCGCCCGCCCGCGAGCGAGGCCGAACGCCGTGCGCGCATGGTGCAGTTGGAGCTGTACCGGGAGGCGTACCACGCCAAGCACGGCATCGATCTCGACCGCATCGACGTCGCCCTGTTCTACGTCGGTGACGAGTTGGTGCTGCGCGGCTGACGGGGCCTCTGCCGGGCCGAGGTGCACGCCCTGCGCGGGTGAAGTGGGGCGAGGCGTCCTGCCCGCGTGGCTGTCGGCCACGGGCGACGTGGGATCGCGACGAGGCCGGGGCGGGAACGCAGCCGAGCCAGCCGGCCCCGAGCCGTTCGGGTCGGGCGCGCGAGACGCCGGCTCGGGCGGTGTCACCCGATGCGCCCGCAGGATCTCTGGTCGGGTGCGCGCGAGGCGGACTCAGACGGTGTCGTCCGACACGCCCCAGCGGCGGAGCGCCGCGCGACTCGCACGCGCAGCGTCCTCCTCATCGTCGACCGCAGTGACGGCCGGGTCGTCGGAGGGGCGGGGCTGGCGGAGGGGAGTCTCTTCGTCGGTGACGGGGGTCTCCGAGGCACCGGGGAGGTCCGACATCGCCGACGGCGCGCTGGACTCTGCGCGCGGGATCGGCGTGGATTCGCGCGCGGCATCGTCCCACCCGTCGAGGTCGATCGGTGCAGTGGCCTCGGGGTCGATATCGTCGCGCGCCGGCAGTTGATCGATGTGGATCGCGCCGGTGTCGGCATCCGGTCCGGGGGTGTCGAGGGCCTCGGCGAGCGCTTCGGCTGCTGCCACCCGATCGCGCTCGGCGGAGAGGTACAGCGAGAGAGCCTCGGGATCGTAGGCGTCGGTCTGCATCGACGTGTCGACGACGGCGGGCGCGACGACGGGCGGAACGGCCTCGACGAGGGCCAGGGCGTCGTCGATGTCGCTGCGCGAGTCCGGGACGATGTGGTCGCCGCGCACGCCGTCCGCCAGGGCGTCGAGAAGGGCGACCGCGTCGGCGACGACCTCGCTCTCGCCTGCGTCGTGACCGTGCACGAGCCATCGGGCGAACTCGAGCTCCGCGTACAGGCGGGCACGCTCGCGCAGCAGCGGATCGGGCGAGCGTTCGCCGGCGGCGGCGTACCCCGCGTGCACGTCGTCGGCTGCCAGCGGCGAGGAGGCCAGCCAGCGCAGGTCGACGGCGGGATCGCCGACGCTGAGTCCCGCCCAATCCAGGATGCCCACCACGTGCGGCACATCGTGCTCATCGTCCGCGAGCACGATGGAGGAGCTCGTCGCTCCGCCGAGGATCACGGCGGACTCGAAACGCCAGAGGTCGTCGACCTCGAGAGCGCGCCGCCAGCGCATCATGAGATCGTCGCCGACCCGGCCCGTCGCATCGGCACGGTCGAGGAGGCGTCGGACATCGTCGCGCACCTGCTCGGGGGAGCGCACGGGCAGTCCGTCGGTGCGCACGATCGACACGGGGAGGGCGTGCACCGCGGCCAGCGCTCCGCCGATCGCGGGGGCGTAGCCCGGGCCCTTCGGCAGGTGCGCGGGGTCGATGCGGTATCCGTCGATGTGATCGACGACGAGGACACGCTGGACGCCGGAGCCGGCCTCGCCGAGCACCTCGGGCACCGCGAAAGGAAGCAGTGCCCGCACGCCCGCGGTGAGCGCGTGCAGCGCCCGGGTCTCCGCGGCGAGGTCGGCCGAGGCCTCCTCGGTCGCGGGCATGCGCACCACGACCTCGCGCCCGTCATCGGTTCGAGCGAGGGCGGAATCGAAGCGTCCGCCGCTGTTCTCGGTCAGCGCGCTGACGTTGGTGATGGCGGTGCGCGGGAGGGCCGCCGTCGCCGACGCGGCTAAAATGAGGGGCGAGCGTGCCATGCCCCCAGGGTAGGTCGGGCTTTCTCCCGTCTGCCTGCGCCACGCCCTTCTGCGGTGAGGTCGGGCCGTCGATCCGCCCGTCCGCGTCCGCCCGTCAGAGAGGTGTCCGATGCCGCATCCCGCGTCCGCCCCGGCCGAGTCCCCGCTTCCGCTGCACGTCGACCGCTCTGGAGCGGAGCGCGACGACGAGGGCCTCCTCGAGCGCGCTCGAGCCGACGCGGCGACCCGGATCCTGGCGGTGCGGCGAGACGCGGCACCGGTGCGTGCCGGTCGCCTCGCGCTCCTGGAGCGCGGGCACCTGGCATCCGCCGGCGTCGAGGTGCGCGAATGGGCGTTCCTGGGGCACGCCGTCGACGGCGTCGCGCTCCTGCTCGCGGTGCTGCCCGACGACGCCCCCGACGATCTCGTCCGGGATGCCGAATGGGCCGCGCTGCGTACCGCCGGAGGCGATCTGCCCGAGTCGGAGGCGGAGGTCCTCACCACCGCCGTCGCTCTGGCGGGCTGGCTGCGCGACGCGCCCTTCTGCCCCGCGTGCGGGGCGCGTACCGACCTCCGGCACGCCGGATGGTCACGGCACTGCCCCTCGTGCGGACGCGAGCACTTCCCCCGCACCGACCCCGCGGTGATCGTGCTGGTGCAGTCGGCCGAGTCGGATGACCGCATCCTGCTCGGCGCGAACGCCGCCTGGGGTGGAGACCGGTACTCCTGCTTCGCCGGGTTCGCCGAAGCGGGGGAGTCGCTCGAAGACGCGGTGCGCCGCGAGGTCGGCGAGGAGTCGGGCGTGCGGCTCGACGACATCTCGTACCGCGGCTCGCAGGCGTGGCCGTACCCGCGTTCGCTGATGCTGGGCTTCCGTGCGCGCGTGGTGGCCGATGACGAAGCACGTGCCGATGGCGAGGAGATCGTCGAGGTGCGCTGGTTCGACCGTGAGGAGATCGGCGCCGCCCTGAGGGGCGAGGGATCGGTGCAGCTGCCGGGGCCGGCCTCCATCGCCCGAAAGCTGATCGACGACTGGTTCCGGGGCGTCGCGTGACGGGGCCTCTCGACGGCCTCGACGAGCACCAGCTCGAGGCGGCGCGCGCCCTGCGGGGTCCGGTCTGCGTGCTCGCGGGTGCCGGAACGGGCAAGACCCGCGTCATCACGCGGCGCATCGCGCACGGGGTCGACACGGGGGCGTATTCGCCGCAGCGGGTGATGGCGGTGACCTTCACCGCGAAGGCGGCGGGGGAGATGCGGGGCCGACTCCGTGCACTCGGGGTGTCGGGGGTGTCGGCGCGCACGTTCCACGCCGCGGCCCTGGCCCAGGTCAACTTCTTCTGGCCCACGCTCGCGGGCGACCAGGCCCCGTCGATCATCGACAACAAGGTGCGGATGCTCGCGCATGCCGCCGACGGGGTGGGGCTGGCCCCCGATACCGCGACGTTGCGCGACGTGGCGGCGGCGATCGAGTGGCGGAAGGTCACCCTGCGCTCGATCGAGCAGTATGCGACGGATCGACCTGAGGGTGTCGGTCGTCTCGGCGTCGACCAGGTGGTCGCGCTGCAGCGTGCGTACGAGAAACTCAAGGACGAGCGTCGACAGATGGACTTCGAAGACGTCCTGCTGACCTGCGCGGGCATGATCGAGGCGGAGCCGAGGGTCGCGGCGGCGGTGCGCGAGCAGTACCGTCACTTCACCGTCGACGAGTACCAGGACGTCTCGCCCCTGCAGAACCGCCTCCTGGAACTGTGGCTCGGCGACCGGCGCGACCTCTGCGTCGTCGGCGACGCGAGCCAGACGGTGTATTCCTTCACCGGAGCCGACGCGCGATACCTGCTGGAGTTCGAACGCACGCACGACGACGCACGGGTGGTGCGCCTCGAGCGCAACTACCGTTCCGCCGCGCCCGTGCTCGCCGTCGCCAACGACCTCATGCGCGGCCGGGCGGGCGCCCTCGAGCTGGTCGCGGCCCGCGCCGACGAGGCTCCGGTGCCGACCGTGCGCGCCTACGACGACGACGAGGCCGAGGCCGCGGCCGTCGCGCGCTCGATCGCCGAGGCTCTGGCCCGCGGCGTCGATCCGCACGACATCGCCGTGCTGTATCGATCGCACGCGCAGTCCGCCGCGGTGCTCTCGGCTCTCGCCGCGGTGGGGATCGCGGCATCCGTGCTCGGAGGACGCAAGTTCTTCGACCTGCCCGAGGTGCGCCAGGCGCTCATGGCGTTGCGGGCCGCCTCGGTCGCTCCGATGCAGACGGGATTCCTCCCGACGGTGCGCGACGTGCTGCGCAGCATCGGCCTCACCGACGACCCGCCGGAGGCGGGCGGCGCCCTGCGCGAGGCGTGGGAGGCGCGCGCGGCGCTGCTGCGCCTGGCCGAGGAGGCACCGGAGGGCACCGACCTGCGCGGCTTCACCGATGATCTGCAGGCACGCGCGCGCGACCAGCACGAGCCGACGACCCGCACGGTGACGCTGGCGACCCTGCACGCCGCGAAGGGTCTCGAATGGAGCCACGTCTACCTCATCGGTGTCAGTGAGGGGCTGCTGCCCATCTCATATGCGAAGACGTTCGAGGCGGTCGACGAGGAACGTCGTCTCGCCTACGTCGGGGTCACGCGCGCCGCGCGGACGTTGTCGGTGAGCTGGGCTCGCGGCTACGGGCGGATGGAGCGGTCGCCGTCGCGCTTCCTGCGGGAGATCGGCAGTGGCAGTCTGCGCTCGGCCGATGAAGCTCCCAGACCCGCGGGAACGAATCGACGTCGAGGCGCAGCGACCTCGTCGTCACCCCGGTCGGGGCGCTGAGCAGAAACCGCGCGGCGCGCCCGGCCTCGGCGGCAAGGGCGACGTCGACGTCGGGTCGGGGGCGTCCGATCAACTGCGGGGCCACGACGGGCCACTGCGGATCGTCGCGACGTCGATCGGCGTCGAGGCAGGCCAGGCAGGCCGTGCGGCCCGGCCGTATCACCGGACCGATCCGCGCCCGCCCTCCGTCGAGCGTGAGCGGGAGGTGCGTGACGTCGTCGCGCATGTACGTCGCGGCCCGACGCGGGTCGACGCGGTAGGCGCCGAGCATCACGACCACGGTGCCCGGTGGGGCCGTTTCCGCCAGCGGCCCGGCCCACGGGAGCACCCGGCTGCGCGCGGGGAGGGCGGCCAGGACCGCGCGGACAGCGCGTGGTGGCAGGTCGTCGGCGGTCTGAAGCGCGATCGGGGGATGCCGTCGGCGCGTGCGCAGCGCGGGGCCGACGGCCGCGAGCAGCTCGTCGGCCTCGTTCTCCGGCGCGCCGTGCAGGCGCGCCAGGCTGCGGACGGCCGCGTGCGTCGTGCCCTCGACGAGAGCGCTCACGACGACGTCGACCCACTCTGCGGCGGAGGGGGTGACGGCAAGAGCCGGAGCGCCGAACTGCACGCGGCCGTCATCGCGCCAGAGGGGGACGGCGGAGGGGGAGAGGCGGATCATGGCCCGATCATCGCGCGACCCTCGCCCCGGGATGCCGTTGTCCACACGTACCCGTCGGTGAGGACGGGGTGGGGAGGAGGCGTCACCGCGCCGGCCGACCCGCGTACGCCGCGACGAACCCGCCCCGCGCCGACCAACCCGCCCCCGCGCCGATCCAGCCCGCGCCGATCCAGCCCGCGCCGCGCCCACCGCCACGTGCTCGCGTGCCCCGCGCGACCGCACCCGTCCGCACGCGCACGGACGACCGTGGCGAGGAGCCTCAGCCCCTCGCCACGACCATCGCCGTCACACCGGTCGTTGGTCTCCCGGTGCGGCGTCGTCGTCGGGGTCGGCGTCGGGCGCCGCGCCGTCCGCATCGGCCGAGGTCGTCGTGGAGTCGGCATCCGATCGGCCGCCGCCGGCCTCCTCGGCCAGCAGCTGGGCGAGCGCGTCGTCCATCGCGTCGGCGGGGGCGGCCTCGCCGCGGGAGGCGGCGGTGACACGGGCGATGAGGGCGGCCGGGTCGTCGATGTCGTCGGACGAGGGCATGAGGTCGGGGTAGTCCCACAGCGCGTCACGGCCCTCGACGCCGACGGCCGCGGTCACGGCGCGCCACATGGCGGCGGCTTCGCGCATGCGCCGGGGGCGCAGCTCCAGGCCCACGAGCGAGCCGAGGGCCTGCTCGGCGGGACCACCCACCGCGCGGCGGCGCCGCACGGCCTCGGCGATGCGGGCGGCCGAGGGAAGGCGCGAGGTGGCGTCCTCCGTCACGACGTCGACCCATCCCTCGATGGTCGCGAGCAGGTTCTCGAGCCGCGTGAGCGCCGCCGTCTGCTCCTCGGAGCGTTCGGGCAGCAGCGCTCCGCTCTCGAGCGCGCCGCGGAGCTCGTCGGGCTGCGACGGGTCGAAGCGCGTGGCGAGCTCCTCGAGCGCGTCGGTGTCGACGCGGATGCCGTGCGCGAAGTCGCGCACCTGCGAGATGACGTGCAGCCGCAGCCACCGCGCGTGCCGGAAAAGGCGTGCATGGGCGAGTTCCCGCGTGGCGAGGTAGAGGGCGAGCTGATCGTCGGGGATCTCGAGGTCGCGGCCGAAGTCCGCGAAGTTCTGCGGCAGGATCGCCGCGTCGCCGTCGGGCATGAGCGGGATGCCGACGTCTCCGCCGCCCACGACCTCGGTCGACAGGCGTCCGACGACGTGACCCAGCTGCGTGGCGAACAGCGATCCGCCGACGGTGCGCATGAGTCGTCCGGCGCCCGCGATCATGTCCTGCATGTCGTCGGGAGCCTGCTGCCCGAGGGCGGCGGTGAGCGCGTCGGCGATGCTCGTGGCCACGGGCTCCGCGAGCTCCTGCCACACCGGCAGGGTGGCGCTCACCCAGGCGCCGCGCGTGACGGCGCGCGGGGGGCGCGGGAGGTCGCTGATCGCCGTCGCCTCGCCCAGCCAGAGACCCGCGAGGGTGAAGGCCTGATCCAGGTCGGTGCGCTGGCCGGTGGTCACCCCGAGACCGTCCTGGTTCGCGATGTGCAGGGCCTGGCGCTCCGCGAGGCTCCAGTCGACGCCCTCCTGCGTGCCGTTGAACGCGCCCTGGAGCTGATTCATCACCTGCTGCAGCATCGCGGGGTCGATCTGCATGCCCGACAGGCGCGAGAGCTGTTCGGGATCGATGCCGCTGGTGTCGCCCGACATGAGGCGACGCATGAGCTCCTGGAACTCTTCTTCAGGGCTCTTGTCGTCGTCTGCCACTTCAGCCGCCTTTCAGCCAGGTCTGGGGGAACGAGATCTACGCTAGTCGCACGTTTCCCCGCAACAGTCGGCCCGGCCCCTCGCCGCTTACGCCGCGCGCGAACGACCCCGACGAAGGACTCCCCACTGTGACGCTGTTCGACGAAAACGCCTCTCCCGCGCCCGCGCCCCGACAGCGCTGGCGACGCGGCTCCGTCGTCGGCGTGTGGTCGCTCGCGGTGGCGTTCGTCATCCTGCTGGTGATGTCGTTGCTGCCCTCGGCCTACGTCATCCAGCAGCCCGGCCCCGTCTTCAACACCCTCGGCACCACGACCACCGCCGACGGCCAGGAGGTCCCGCTCATCTCGGTACCGGAGGAAAAGGACAGCACGACCACCGGCCAGCTCGACCTGCTCACGGTCCAGGTCAGCGGCAACCGCGAGCGCACGCCCTCGTGGCTCGAGCTCGCCCAGGCGTGGTTCGACCGCTCGCGCGCCGTCGTGCCGATCGACCGCATCTTCCCCGCCGGGCAGACCACCGAGCAGCGCAACACCGAGAACGCCGCCCTGATGAGCGATTCGCAGCTGGAGGCCAGCGCCGCGGCGCTCCGCGAGCTCGGGTACGACGTGCCCGGCGAGATCGCCGTCGGAACGGTCGACGACGCCGGAGCCGCCGCGGGAGCGCTGCAGGTGGGCGATGTCGTCACCTCGGTGGATGCGGTGGCCGCGGCCAACGTCGACGCGGTCCGCGCCGCGGTGCAGGCCGCGGCCGGAGCGCCGGTCACGGTGGCGTACACCCGCGACGACACCCCGGGCACGGTCACCGTGACGCCGAAGCAGACGGAGGTGGACGGTCAGCCGCAGTGGCTGCTCGGCATCGGCCTGCAGGAGTCCTTCGACCTGCCCGTCGACGTGAAGATCCAGCTCAATGACGTCGGCGGACCGAGCGCCGGCATGATGTTCGCCCTCGGCATCATCGACAAGATGAGCGACGGAGACCTCACCGGCGGCCAGCACATCGCCGGCACCGGCACGATCGACGCCGACGGCAACGTGGGCCCGATCGGCGGCATCCGCCAGAAGCTGTACGGAGCGCGGGATGCCGGAGCGACGGTGTTCCTCGCCCCGGAATCGAACTGCAACGAGGTCGTCGGCCACGTGCCCGACGGCATCCGGGTGTTCTCGACCTCGACCCTGGAACAGTCGATGACGGTGCTGCGGACGATTCGCGAGGGCGGCGATCTCGACGCGCTGCCCACGTGTGGTTCGGGAACGTAGCATTCACGGCGAACCCCCGGAACGCCGCGCCTAGGATGAAGGGGTGACCACGACCTCAGCGCCGAACCAGGCCACGCCCCCGAATCGCTCTCGACGGATCATCTCGATCACCCTGGCGGTGATCGCCGCGCTGGTCGTGGCGTTCTTCGTCTTCGCGAACCTCTACTCGGACTGGCTGTGGTTCTCGCAGCTCGGGTTCACGGGCGTGCTGACCACCCAATGGATCGCGCGGACGGTGATGTTCGTCGTCGGCTTCCTCGCCATGGCGATCCCGGTCTGGGGCGTCATCCAGCTGGCGTACCGCCTTCGTCCCGTCTACGCGCGGCTGAGCTCGCAGCTCGACCGCTACCAGGAGGTCGTCGAGCCGCTGCGTCGCCTGGCGATGTGGGGCATCCCGATCTTCTTCGGCTTCTTCGCCGGCTTCGCCGCCTCGGCGCAGTGGGAGACCACGTGGCTCTGGGCCAACGGCGTCGCCACCTCGACCACCGACCCCCAGTTCGGCCTCGACACCGGCTTCTACCTGTTCGGGATGCCGTTCTACGCCGCCGCCCTCGGATTCGCGTCGGCGGTCGTGCTGGTGTGCCTGCTGCTGACCGGCGTCGTGTCGTACCTCTATGGTTCGGTCCGCATCGGCCAGCGCGAGCTGCGCATCTCCAAGGCGGCACGCATTCAGCTCGCCCTGCTCGCGGGCCTCTACCTGCTCCTGCAGGGCGCGAGCCTGTGGCTCGACCGGTTCCGCCAGCTCGTGGAGCCGTCGGAGCGCATCACCGGTCCGGGATACGTGGGTGCCAACGCCGTCATCCCCGGTCAGACGATCCTCGCGATCGCGGCGGTCATCGTCGCCCTGGCGTTCTTCGTGACGGCGTTCATCGGACGCTGGCGCTACCCGCTCATCGGAACCGCCCTCCTGGTCGTCTCGGCGATCGTGGTGGGGGCGGCGATCCCGTGGGCCGTGACCACGTTCCAGGTGCGTCCCAACGAGCTCACGCTCGAGAGCCAGTACTACCAGCGCAACCTCGACGGGACGAAGGCCGCCTACGGCATCGACAACGTCGAGAAGGAGAACTTCCAGGCCACCACCGAGGCCGAGGCCGGTCAGCTGCGCAACGACGCCGAGTCCACGGCGCAGCTGCGCATCATGGACCCGGCGATCATCGGCCCCACCGTCCGCCAGCTCGAGCAGTACCGGGCCTACTACCAGTTCACGAACCCCCTCGACGTCGACCGCTACACGATCGACGGCAAGACGCAGGACACCGTGGTGTCGCTGCGCGAGCTGAACATCGGGCAGCTGGGCGACGCCGCGTCGTGGCAGAACACCACCCTCGTCTACACGCACGGCTACGGCATGGTCGCGGCCGCCGGTAACGAGCGCACCGCCGACGGCGACCCGGTGTTCTTGGAGCAGGCGATCCCGGGGACGGGCTTCCTGACCGACCTGAACTACGAGCCGCGCGTGTACTTCGGCGAGAGCTCGCCGCAGTACTCGATCGTCGGGGCGCCCGAGGGCACCGACCCGATCGAGCTCGACTACCCCCTGGGCGCCGATGGCGGCACCGAGACCCGCACGACGTTCACCGGCAACGGCGGGCCGAGCGTGGGCAACGTCTTCAACCGCCTCATCTACGCGCTGAAGTTCCAGTCGGAGCAGATCCTCTTCTCCGACAGCGTCAACGCCGACTCGCAGATCCTCTACGACCGCGACCCCAAGGAGCGCGTGCAGAAGGTCGCGCCGTACCTGACGCTCGACAGCGACCCGTACCCCACGGTCGTCGACGGTCGCATCAAGTGGGTCATCGACGGCTACACCACGAGCTCGAACTACCCGTACTCCACGGGTGTCTCGCTCTCGCGCGCCATCGCGGACTCGAACAACCCGGCTCCCACCTACGCGCTGGATGACATTAACTACATCCGCAACTCGGTGAAGGCCACGGTCGACGCCTACGACGGTTCGGTGCAGCTCTACGCGTGGGACGACCAGGACCCGCTGCTGCAGGCATGGCAGAACATCTACCCCTCGTCGCTCAAGCCCTGGAGCGACATGTCGGCCGACCTCATGAGCCACGTGCGCTACCCGACCGACCTCATGAAGGTGCAGCGCTCGATGCTCGGCGTCTACCACGTCGACGATGCGACCTCGTTCTACCGCCAGGACAACCGGTGGACCACGCCGAACGACCCGCAGGACCCGGCGACGTTCCAGCCGCCGTACTACCTGACGATGAAGATGCCGAGCCAGGACGAGCCGACGTTCTCGATGTTCACGAGCTTCATCCCGGCATCCCAGGGTGGTCAGGCGAGAAACGTGCTGACCGGCTATCTCGCCGTCGACGCCAACGCCGGTGACGTCAAGGGGACCAAGCGCGAGGACTACGGACGATTGCGCATGCTCGTGATCGACTCGACGACGACGGTGCCCGGTCCGGGTCAGGTGCAGAACACCTTCGACTCCGACACGAACGTGTCGTCGCAGATCAACATCCTGCAGCAGGGTCAGTCGCAGGTGCTCCCGGGCAACCTGCTCACCCTCCCTGTCGGCGGCGGTCTGCTGTACGTGCAGCCGGTGTTCGTGCAGTCGTCGGGTGACACCAAGCTCCCGCAGCTGCGGCGCGTGCTGGTCGCCTTCGGCAACAAGATCGCGTTCGAGAACACGCTGAGCGAAGCCCTCGACACGCTGTTCGGCGGCGACTCCGGTGCCAGCACCGGTGACTCGACGGTCACACCGACGGATCAGAACGCGGGCGACGGGACGACCACGAATCCCACGGTTCCGGCCGGCGACTATGCGGCGGCGCTGCAGGAGGCGCGCGACGCGCTGAGCGCGCGCCAGGCGGCGCTGACCAGCGGCGACCTCGCCGAGTTCGCCACGCAGGACGCCCGCCTGACCGCGGCCGTGCAGCGCTTGCTCGACCTCGAGAGCCAGGGTCAGGGCGGAACGGCGACGCTGTCGCCGACCGCGACGCCGACCCCCGAGGCCACGCCCGCGGGCTGACCTCGCTCCTCACGACGACGCCGGCGTCCCGCTTCGCGCGGGGCGCCGGCGTCGTCGTTGCCGGTGTCTCCGGTCGCTCGCACACGCTCCCGGGCGCTGCCCAACCCGTCGAGTGTCCAGGACACGCCGCATCCTCGCGCGCCGAGCGGCGTGTCCTGGACACTCGACGTTTCCGCGGGGGCGCGGGGGTGCCGCGGCCTCAACACGCTGGCGCGGGAGAGCGCCGGCGCGCGGGCGCGGGGCGGCTCGCGCCTCGTCTCGTCAGCGCGGGAGCAGCGTCGGCGTGGCGCTCGGAGGGCACGCGAGTGTCCGAAACACGCCGCATCCACCGGCGGACAGCGGCGTGTCCCGGAGACTCGACGGGGTGCCGGGCGCCCCGCGCGCGGAGCGCGTCAGACGCTCAGGAACCACCACCAGATGAGCAGCATCGTCGTACCGAAGCCGGCGAACTGGTTGAGCCACAGGAAGCGGTTCCACCCGGCGGTGGCGCGGTCGCTCTCGGCATCCGTCACGTTCCGGTACGGCCAGCACACCACCAGGTACGGGATGACCAGGACGGCGGCCAGCGGCCCCGGCCATGCCGTGAAGAGCATCGCCACCCCCGCCAGCGCGTAGGCCGTCAGGGCGAAGCGCACGGTCCAGCGCGCTCCGCGGGCGGTGGCGATCGACGAGATGTCGGCCGCGCGGTCGGCCTCGACGTCCTGCACCGCGCCGAAGGCGTGCGACGCGATGCCCCACAGGGCGAAGGCGATGAAGACGAACACGAGCTGCCACGTCCAGACCGCACCGGCGAGCACGAGCCCGTAGACGGCGGGGGAGAAGAAGTGGATGCTGCTGGTCATCGAGTCCAGGAACGGGCGTTCCTTGAGCCGCAGCGGGGGCGCCGAATAGAACACGACGAAGAAGAGGCTCAGCGCGAGCACGAGCCACGACAGCGGCGACCCGATGATCACGAGGTACACCACGAACGGCAGGCACGACAGGGCCGAGGCCCACAGGGTGATGGGGTGCATGCGCTTGGCCAGCACGGCACCGTGCGTGCCGCCCTTGCGGGGATTGCGCAGGTCGGATTCGTAGTCGAACACGTCGTTGACCCCGTACATCGCGAGGTTGTACGGCACGAGGAAGAACAGGATGCCGACGACCAGCGGTGCATCGATCTGCCGCGTGGTCAGCAGGTAGGCGGCGGCGAAGGGGAAGGCCGTGTTGATCCAGCTGACCGGCCGCGACGACACGAAGAGCTCGCGCGCCACGCGACCGGGGGTGAGGGCGGGCGTGGTCATGCGGAGTCCTTCTGCAGAGGGCGGGGCGTGAGCAGGGTGTACAGCGCCGGGAGCAGGAACGCCGCGCACAGGGGGTACGCGAAGTCCTCGATCGGCGCGAGGCCGAGCCGCAGCCCGCTCAGGTGCTCCTGAGGATACGAGAACAGGTCGACGGCGATCATGAGGTTGTCGAAGACGAGGGTGAGGCCGATCAGCACGAGGGCGGTGACGGCGGAGGATGCCATGCGGCGGCGGAATCCCGGCATCCGCACCGTCGAGACGGTCACGATGGCCGTGAGCACCACGAACGGCACGACGATGAGCGGGTAGGTCACGACGACTCCCGCACGCGGGCCCGCGCCCGCGCGCGTCGCTCGAAGACGGCGAACAGGACGACGGTGAGGTAGCTGAGGAAGAGGAGGAAGAACAGCTCCTCCAGGGGCAGGTGCGGAGCGAGCATCACGCCGACGAAGAGCGGACTCTCGCCCTTCACGAAGACGCCCGTGACGATCCCGACCAGATCCCACGCGAGGAAGAACGCCGTCCCGATCAGCACCGCAGCGACCGTGCGCACGGGCGCGACCCGGAGGGCGAGCGAGTACTTCCCGTCGATGAGCATCATGCCGACCAGCGAGAAGAGGATCGCACCCAGGTAGATCCCCGGCACCTCAGACCACCGCGCGCGCGGGTTCCGCCAGGGGGCCGGGGGTCTTGTCGCCCGTCATGCGCTTGACCACCAGCTCGGCCGAGATCAGGCACATGGGCAGACCGATGCCGGGCAGCACCGAGGTCCCCGCGTAATAGAGGTTCGAGACCTTGCGCGAGCGGTTCTTCGGGCGGAAGATCGCGCTCTGGTTCAGCGTGTGCGCGAGCCCGAGCGAGTTGCCGTGCCACGCCTTGAGGTCGTGCGCGAAGTCCTCGGGGGCGATGGTCTTGCGCACCACGATCCGCTCGGCGAGGTCGGGGACGCCGGTCCACTCGGCGATCTGGGCGATCACGCGGTCGGCGGCCTGCTCGATCCGCTCGTCTCCGGCCCGGTCGACGCCGCCGCGTCCGCTGACGGGGTCGGCGGGCACGGGCACGAGGACGAACAGGTTCTCGTGACCCTCGGGTGCGACCGAGTCGTCCGATGCGCTGGGGCGGCAGATGTAGATCGACGCCGGGTCGGGGATCTTCTTGTCCGCGCCGAAGATGGCGTCGAAGTTCGTGTGCCAGTCGTCGGTGAAGAGCAGGGTGTGGTGCGTGAGCTGCGGCAGCTCGCCCTTCACCCCGAGCAGCAGCAGGAGTGCGCCGGGGCTGGGCACCTTGTCCTTCCACCACTTCTCGGGGTACTGGCGGTCCTTCTCCTCGAGGAGGTCGTTCTCGGTGTGATGCAGGTCGGCGCCCGAGACCACGGCATCCGCCGAGATGACCCGCCCGTCGGCCAGGCGCACGCCGCGAGCGATCCCCGACTCGGTGATGATGGCATCCACCGGAGAGGATGTCTCGATGCGCACGCCGCGCTCGCGGGCGAGCTTCTCGATCGCCCGGATGATCTCGGTCATGCCGCCCTTGGGGTACAGCACGCCGTCGCCCAGGTCGAGGTGGCTCATGAGGTGGTACAGGCTCGGCACCTCGAACGGCGATCCGCCGAGGAACACCGCGGGGTACGCGAGGATCTGCTGCAGGCGCGTGTTCGTGAACGAGTCGGTGATGCGCTTCCACAACGTGCGGGTGAGCAGCGGGATGAGGGTGGGCAGCCGCTTCACGAGCGCCGGGTCGCGCAGCCCCTTGGTCGACGAGTACGGGTCGTAGAGGAACTTCGACGTCGACAGCTCGTAGGCGTCCTTCGCGGAGTCGAGGTACGCCTCGAGGTTGTCGCCCGAGCCGGGCTCGTGCTCCTCGAACAGCGCGCGCACGGCCTCGCGGCCCGAGACGATGTCGATCGGCTCGCCCTTTCCGGGAGGGCCGTAGACGCGGTAGGCGGGGTCGAGGCGCACGAGATCGAGCTGCTCGTCGGCGCTCGTTCCGAGAAGCCGGAAGAAGTGGTCGAACACCTCGGGCATGAGGTACCAGCTCGGACCGGTGTCGAAGCGGAAGCCGTCGCTCTCCCACGACCCGGCGCGGCCGCCGAGCGCATCGCGCGCCTCGAACAACTGGACGTCGTGGCCGCGGTCGGCCAGGAGGGCTGCGGTGCCGAGTCCGGCGATGCCCCCACCGACGACGACGATGCGCTGGGCGCTCATGAGCGTGAACCTTTCGGAGGACGCCCGAGGAGGGCGCGGGCGGCGAGGGTGGCTTTGACACCGTCGGGGACGCGGACGCGGGGTGCGCCGGCGGGGGAGAGGCGGAGGCGGCGCGACAACTCCGCGAAGAGGTCGTGCGCGCAGGTCACGGCCGCGCGGCAGTCCGGCGGAAGGTGCGGGATGACGGATGCCGCGGCGGCGAGGTCGGCGTCGATGCGGTCGAGCACGGCGACCCGGCGCTCGTCGTCGGCCGCGCCGTCGAGGTAGTCGCGGCCGAGACGGTCGGCGTCGTCGGCGAGGTCGCGGAGGAAGTTGACGTCCTGGAACGCCGCCCCGAGTCGCCGGGCTCCATCGATGAGGTCGGCGGCGGGGCGCGCGGGCGCCGACATCCCGGCGTTCAGGAACACCTGCAGGCACATGAGCCCGACGACCTCCGCCGAGCCGTAGACGTAGGCGTCGTGCGAGAGGTCGTCGTGGGCGGCGGTGTCGAGATCGGTGCGCATCGACGCGAAGAACGGGGCGATGAGGTCGTCGCCGATCCCGCACTCGCGGGCCGTGCGGGCGAAGGCGTGCACGACGAGATTGGCGCTGAAGCCGGTGACGATGGCCTCCGCCACCTCGGCTTCGAGCCCGTCGAGGACCGCGCGCTCGCGGTCGGGTGAGAGCCCGGCATCGTGCGCGGGTCCGTCGACGATCTCGTCGGCGACGCGAACGAGGGCGTAGATGTTGCGCACGTGCGGTCGCGGGCGGGGGCCGAGCAACCGCGCGGCGATGCCGAACGAGGTGGAGTAGCGGGAGATGACGGCGGCGGCGACGTCGTCGGCCGTCTGCGAATACAGCTCGAGACCCGTGGGGGCGTTGCTCACGGAATGCGCTCCTGCACGGCCTCGACCAACTCGATCAGCATCAGACGGCACTCGGTCGGCAGCGTCGACGCCTCCACGATCGCGACCGCTTCGTCCAGCGTCTCGCACACGAGCACCTCGAGCCGCGAACGGGCGCCGGATTTCGCGAGAGCGCTCTGGGCGGCACGCACGGCGACCGGGCCGGTGTGCGCCTGCGCGAGCGCCGCGCTGACCTCGGGCCAATCGGCGCTCTCGCGCGCGAGCGTGATGAGGTGCGTCTTCTTCGCCTCGCGCAGGTCGCAGCCCTCGTCCTTCCCCGATGCCTCGGCCGTGCCGAAGGCGCCGATGAGGTCGTCGACCAGTTGGTAGGCGAGTCCGAGCCGCTCGCCGAAGCGCTCGAGCGCCCACTGGGTGGAGCGCTCCGCCCCGGCCATCACGGCCCCGGCCTGCAGGGGCGCCGAGAACGAGTACACGGCTGTCTTGTCGTGCGTGGTGCGCAGGACGGTCTCGGGGTCGACGTCGCCCGACGAGACGGCGTTCTCGACGTCGGCGAGCTCTCCCGCGGCCGAGACGAGCACCGCGTCGTCGACGAGCTGCAGCAGCTGTCCGCGGAGGGATGCCGGGATCTCGGCGACCGCGATCATGCGCCCGGCCTCGTGCAGCAGCAGGTCTCCGGCGAGGATCGCGGCCGCGTCTCCGAGGAGCGCCGCGCCACCGGCATCCGCGCCCTTCTCGAGCCCGCGTCGGCGGAACTCGCCGCCGATGTTGGGCACGCCGCGGCGTTCGACGTCGTGGTCGATCACGTCGTCGTGCACGACGAAGGCCGTGTGCAACAGCTCGAAGGCTGCGGCCACCTCGTAAAGCGCCGGTCGGCCGATCGTGGGGCCGTGCAGGGTCTCGAAGGCCGCGACGACGAGCAGCGGGCGGAAGCGCTTCCCGCCGGAGGCGGCACGACGGATCGAGGATGCCAGGGCGCGCGCGCCGTCGCCGAGCGGGGCCACCCGCCGATCGAGGCGCTCGAGGGCGACGTCGATCGCGGCGTCGATGCCCTGCCGGGCGAGGGGGGTGGAGTCGAGCGCGATCATGACGCGCGCCGGACCACGGGTGGAGACTCGAACAGGTGAAGCTGCTGCGCCTGAAGGACCAACCACGGGCTGAATGCCCACGGCGTCGCCTCGAGGGATGCCGCGAGGTCGAGCGGGTCGACCCACCGGTACTCGGCGACCTCGTCGGGGTTGGGCTGGGGGTCGTCGTCGGTGCGGGCGACGTAGACGGGGCAGATCTCGTGCTCGACGATGCCGCTCGCATCGACGGCACGGTACCGGAAGAGGGGGAGGGCGAGCTCGAGGTCGCGGACCGTGAGGCCCACTTCGAATTCCGCACGCCGATGCACGGCCGAGAGCACGGGTTCGGCCGGACCGGGGTGGCCGCAGAACGAGTTCGTCCACACACCCGGCCACGTCTTCTTGTGCAGCGCCCGGCGGGTGACCAGCACCTCGCCTCGGCTGTTCACGACATGGCAGGAGAAGGCGAGGTGCAGTTGCGTATCGGTGCCGTGCACGCTCGCTTTGGGTGCCGTGCCGATCTCGTTGCCGAAGTCGTCCAGGAGGACGACATATTCGGTCTCGCTCATCGTGCCTCCCGTTTGCTAGTTTAGCTAGCGATGTGAGCCCGACTATACCTAGCGCGAAAGGGGGTGTCCACCGTGGACAACACCGTTTCCACCTCTGGTACGAGGCCCGCGGTGGTCCAGACCCTCCGCGCGGTGCAGACGCTCAGCGACGCGCTCGATCGCATGCACAGCGGGATGAAAGGCGACATGGCGATGAACGCCAGCGACCTGGCGACGCTGCGCATGCTGACCATCCGCGAGACGCGCGGAGAGATGGTGAGTCCCCACGACGTCGCGGCCCATCTGCGCATCTCGACGGCGTCGACGACGAAACTCATCGACCGTCTGGTGGCCTCGGGACATCTCGAGCGGCTCCCGCACCCCTCGGACGGGCGAGCACGGGTGGTGGTGCTCACGGACAAGTCGCGGCGCGAGTTCTTCCAGCACTTCGGAGCCCATCTCGGCGCGATGCGCGAGATGGCGGCGGGGTTCGACGACGCGCAGCTCGAGACCGTCGCCTCGTTCATGGACCAGCTGACCGAGGCGATCTCGACCGACGACTGACGCGCGTTGCCGTCGGCTGTCGCGGGGTCGGTGGCTTCGACAGGCTCAGCCACCCCCGTCGTGCCCTCACCCACCCGTGCGCGAGGGACCCTGAGCCTGTCGAAGGGGTCCGTGCCCCCCGCGCCTCAGCTGCGCGAGGGCAGCGGGCCGCGCGCCACCCGCACGCCGACGTCGTCGAACGCGTCGCGCGGCCGCCCGCCGCGCCGGGCCGAGGCGCGCACGAGCGCGGGGGCGTCCGACCATCCACCGCCGCGGAACACCCGCGCATCGCTCTCCCCCTCGGGGTCGTACAGGTCGCTGCACCACTCCCACACGTTGCCGAGGGTGTCGAACAGACCGTGGAGGTTCGGCATCCGGGCTCCGACGTCGACGGGGCCGCTCAGACCGTCGCCGGCGGTCCATGCGACCTCCCGCACGGGGCCGTAAGCCGGGCCCGTCGAGCCGGCGCGGCACGCGTACTCCCACTCGTCCTCGGTCGGCAGGCGGAAGCCGTCGGCGTCGGCATCCGCGGTCACCACCTCGCCGTCGAAGGAGTAGAGGGGGTCGAGCCCCTCCCATTCGCTGAGGGCGTTGCACAGGCGGATGGCCCGCAGCCAGCTGAGTTGCGTCGCCGGGCGACGCGGATGCCGTGACGGGATGCCGAGGAGCTCGGCGAGCTGCTCCTCGGTCAGGGGATAGACGCCGATCTCGAACGAGGCGACCTCGATCTCGCGCCGCTCCGCGCCCCGCTGATCGCCGCGCAGCACGCGACCCGCGGGGATGCGCGCCATCTCGACGTCGGTCACGCCAGCTCCACGAGCCACAGGTCGCTGTCGCCCGTGATGAACAGACGCTTCTCATCCGCGTCGAAGGTGCAGTTGCTCACGACATGGGGCGTGGGGATCATCCCGAGCCGCCGACCCTCCTCGTCGACGATGACGACACCCGCTTCGCTCGAGATCCAGAGCCAGTCGCGGCTGTCGACGACGAATCCGTCCGGGAGGCCGGCGTCCACCGTCGCGAAGGTGCGCGGGGGGCCGAGGCTCTCCCCGTCCCACGCGCAGGCGACGACGCGGGGGAGGGCGGTGGCGTCGGACTCGGCGATGTAGAGCGTGCGCTCGTCGCGGCTGAAGGCGAGGCCGTTCGGCTCGTCGAGGTCGATCATGCGCTCGAGGCCCGTCTTCTCGTGCCATCGGTAGACGCTCCGGTGCGAGAGAGCGGGCTCGGCGGGGTAGCCCTCGCGCGGGTCGGAGATGCCGTAGGTGGGGTCGGTGAACCAGATCGCCCCGTCCGAGGCCACGACCAGGTCGTTCGGGGAGTTCAGGGGAGCTCCCTCGTAGGCGTCGACGAGCAGACGGGTGCCCTCGGCGTCGGTGCGACTGATCCCGCGGCGGCCGTGCTCGGCCTGCACGAGGCGTCCGTGCGCGTCGAACGCGTTGCCGTTGGCGAAGTCGCTGCGGTCGCGCACCGTGACGATGCGCCCGTCCTCGTACCGAGCGAGCGTACGCCGCCCGATCACGTCGCTGAAGACGAGCGCGTTCTCGGCCGGCCACCACGCCGGCCCCTCGGCCCAGGTCGCGTCGTCGTAGAGCGAGAGCAGGCGGGAGGATGCCGGCAGCACGGCGGCGAGACGGTCGTCCCACACCCGCGGGGGAGCGACGTCGACGACGCGAGGCTCGCGGGGCGGTTGCAGGACACGTCCGTCGATGGGGATCTGGGGCATGAGATCAGTCAACCCCGTGACCCGGTGGGGTCCAGGCGGGTTGACGCCGGCTCAGCCGAAGGGGTGGGGCGTGGGGGCGGCGGGCGACGCGGCGAACTGGATCAGCACCTGCAGGCACGGTTCGTCGCCGACGGTGCCGGAGAGATGCCCCGTCGTCCCGTCGATCTCGGCCGTGGAGGTGTCCTGCCCGAAGTGGATGTCTCCGGGGCCCATCTCGACGCGCGAGCCGTCCTGCGTCTCGAGGAACCAGCGCCCGCGCAGGGGGATCACCCACTGCGGATGCGGGGAGGGATGCCACTGCCCCACCCATCCCACCGGCAGCGCCGCGAAGAGCACGGCGGACACCTCGCCGGGGAACGGCCGCATCCATTGCGGATCGGCGCCGCCGCCCACGCTCTGCAGCCCGAAGCCGCGGAGCATCGACCCATCGAGCCGGCTGGTGCCGTCGACATCGGTCCACATGTGGACGAAGGGCAGTGACGGCGGAGTCGAGGCGTCGCGGCCGTCGGTGTCGAGCGGCGCGGTGGTGGTGGTGTGCATGACAGCGAGTCAACCGCGCGGCGGAGGCGCGCCGATCCCGCTTGACGAGTTCGCCGCGGCCGTCTCCTTGCGCGCCTGCCGGACCTTGACGGTGACCAGGACGGCGGCCGTCGCGAGCGCCAACGCGCCTCCGCCCACCCAGAAGCCCAGCAGGGTGGACGCGTCGAGACCCGTGGACCGCAGGGCGTGCGCTGTCGGCGAGGGCGCGATGCCCGACCCGTCGACGGTCGATCGCGGCGTCGTGACGGTCGCCGCGGCGGACGCGGACGTGTCGACGGATGCCGAGGCGGCTCCGGCGCCGGCCGAACCGCCCACCGCGAAGCAGGTCGCCAGCGCCAGCGACAACACGCCGTGCGTGAACGTACGTCTCACGAGTGCCTTCTTTCGAGGGGTCCGCGACGAAGGCCACGGTGACCTGTCGGGTCTTCACACATCGTTGAGCGAAGTCAATCAATTCCCCCAGTATTCCCCGGGTGAACCCGATGCACAACACGCCGACCCCCGCACAGGTCGAGGCGGCCAGGCGCCCGGCGAGAGATCGGGGGACGTACGCGGTGCCCCGGGAAACGACCGCGGGGGAAAAGGCAGAAGGCCCCGGATCTCGCGATCCGGGGCCTTCTTCTTGTTGCGGGGACAGGATTTGAACCTGCGACCTCTGGGTTATGAGCCCAGCGAGCTACCGAGCTGCTCCACCCCGCGGCACAAGAGAAAACATTACGCCGAGATGAACGACATGGCAAATCCGGACGCACCTCCCGGGAGTGTCGCGCCAAGATGGGCTGGTGAGCAACACTTTCGACAATTTCGCCGACGGACGCCCGGAGAGCCCCGCGCAGCGCGCCGACCGCAACTGGAGCGAGATCCTGCAGGAGCTGCGCGTGCTGCAGACGGGTACGCAGATCCTGACCGGCTTCCTCTTGGCGCTCGCCTTCCAGTCGTCGTTCGCCGATCTGTCGTCGTCGCAGCGCACGTTCTACCTCGTGCTCATCTGTCTCGCAGCCCTGAGCGCCGTGGTCGCGCTGGCGCCGGTGGCCCTGCACCGGGCGGTGTTCCATCTGCAGGTCAAACCGTCGCTCGTGCGGTTCGGGCACAACGCGCTCCGCGGCGCCCTGGCCCTGGTGTCCCTTCTGCTGGTGGGCGTGGTGGTGTTCGTCTTCGACGTCGTCGTGAGCCTGGGTGCGGCCGTGACGGCCGGGGTCGTCCTCGGGCTGGTGATCCTCGTACTGTGGGTCGTGGCGCCGGTGTCCGTCCGACGCCGGGGGAGGGGAACCGCACGATGAGCCACGAGACCGTCGGCGTCGCGGTGGCGCAGTTCGCGCCCGCGGCGTCGCGTGAGGCCAACCTCGCCCACATCGCGGATGCCACCCGCACGGCCGCCGCGCGCGGGGCCCGGGTGGTGGTGTTCCCCGAATACTCCAGCTACTTCGTCGACCCGTTCGACGCGTCGCTCGCCGAGAACGCGGAAGATCTCGACGGGCCTTTCGTCCGGGCCCTCACCGCGCTCGCGGACGAGCTCGACGTCGTGGTCGTCGCGGGGCTGCTCGAGCGCGCCGACGACGGCCGGCGCGTGCGCAACACGGTCGTCGCGGTGGCGCGCGACGGCATCCGAGCGGTGTACCGCAAGCTGCACCTCTACGACGCCTTCGGGCAACGGGAGTCCGACTGGGTGGAGCCGGGCGAGATCGCGCCGCCCCAGACGTTCGAGACCGCGGGGCTGCGGTTCGGGCTCATGACCTGTTACGACCTGCGCTTCCCGGAGGTGGCCCGCACGCTGGCCGATGCCGCGGTCGACGTGGCCCTGATCCCCGCCGAGTGGGTGCGGGGGCCGCTCAAGGAGCATCACTGGCGCACCCTCGTGCAGGCGCGGGCGATCGAGAACACCTTCTTCGTCGCCGCGGCCGACCACTCTCCGCCGCTGGGCGTGGGGCACTCGATGATCGTCGACCCGCAGGGAGTCGCGATGGCGCAGATCGGCACGTCCACCGACGTCGCGGTCGCCCACATCGACCCGGATGCCATCGCCCGCGTGCGCCGCGTGAATCCCGCGCTGGCGCTGCGCCGGTTCCGCGTCACGCCGCGCTGACCGCACGGGGGCCCGTTTCCGCGCGCCTGGTCAGCGCGGATCACCCGGTGTGCGCCCGCCGGTCTCGGCGAAACGGTGTGCGCCGGCTGTCTACCCTCTCCCCCATGACCGCAGACCTGCACACCCCTCCGACCCCGATCGAGCCGGTGCGACGCCTGCTGGCGGCGATCACGGACGGCGACCTCGAGACCGCCGCTCGGGTATTCGCCGACGCAGCGCGCATCATCCGGGTGCGCTACGCCGACGGCCGGGCCTGCGGCGGCCGGACCCTCGCGGTGGGGAGCGACGAGATCCGCGCCTGGTTGGCCGAGATCATCTCGCGCGAGGTCTCGGTGGAGGCCACCGAGAGTCATCTCGAGGGGGCATCGCTGGTCGTGAGGACCGCGTGGTCGATGCGTGGCTTCGACGGCGAGCGCGTGCACTCGTCGAGCCTCGGCGTCTACGACGTCGTCGACGGGCGCATCGCGCTGCTGCGGGCGACGTCGAGCGAGGAGGAGGGGGCGGGTCGCCCCATCGCGCGCGTCTGAGGGAGGTCAGTCGCGCCGCATCCCGGCGAGCCGTTCCGCCGCGTCGGCGAGCACCTCCACCCGTTTGCACGCCGCGAACCGCACGAGCGTGGCGTAGCGATCGCGGTGCTCGGGCGAGACGAAGGCCGTGAGCGGGATGCCGACGACACCCGCGCGGGCGGGCAGCTCGCGGCAGAACGTGTCGGCGTCGGTGGCGCCGAGCGGGGCGGCATCCACCACCGTGAAGTAGGAGCCGCCCGGGGCGGACACCTCGAACCCCGCCGCGCGCAGGCCGGTGCCCAGCAGGGCGGCCTTGGCGGCCATCTCGGAAGCGACGGAGGCGAAGAAGGCGTCGGGCAGGCGCAGACCCACCGCGATCGCGGGCTGGAACGGCGACCCGCCGACGTAGGTGAGGAACTGCTTGACCGCCAGCACCGCCGACACCAGGTCGGCGGGCCCGGTCACCCACCCGGTCTTCCATCCCGTGAGCGAGAAGGTCTTGCCCGCCGACGAGATCGACACGGTGCGCTCGGCGGCCCCCGGCAGGGTCGTGAGGGGCACATGGGGGCCGTCGAAGACGAGGTGCTCGTAGACCTCGTCGGTGACGATGATCGCGTCGTGACGGTGCGCGAGGCGCACGATCTCGTCGAGCACCTCGCGCGTGAACACGGTGCCGGTGGGGTTGTGCGGATCGTTGACGAGGATCACGCGCGTGCGGTCGGTGACCGCGGATGTCAGCTGCGCGAGGTCGGGCTGGAAGTCGGGCCACTGCAGGGGCACCGTGACGAGCTTCGCACCCGCGAGGGCGACGCAGGCGGCGTAGGAGTCGTAGTAGGGCTCGAACACCACGACCTCGTCGTCGGGCCCGTCGACGAGCGCCAGCAGTGTGGCGGCGAGCGCCTCGGTGGCTCCCACCGTCACGAGGACCTCGCGGGCGGGGTCGAGCTCGATGCCGTAGAAACGCCGCTGATGCTCGGCGACCGCGGCGAGCAGGTCGGGGTAGCCGCGTCCGGGAGCGTACTGGTTCACTCCGTCGGCGATGGCCTTCCGGGCCGCGTCGAGCACGGCCTCGGGGCCGTCTTCGTCGGGGAAGCCCTGGCCCAGGTTGAGGGCTCCGGTGGAGGCGGCGAGCGCGCTCATCTCGGCGAAGATCGTGGGGACCGAGGAGCCGTCGGCGGCGAGGAGTCCCGCGCCGCGGGCGGTGCGCTGCCAGGCGCCGGGAATGTGCTGCATCCTCCCAGGATGCCGCACGGCGCGCAGCGCAAGCGGGAATGCCGTCACGGGGCGACGTGCTACACCTCGAGAGGGGCGTTCGGCGCCCCCGACCTCTCGCGGTGGCTTGCTGCGAGACCCATAGAGGCGACTCACGCTCGTCATAGGTGGCCCACAGGATCCGCGGTCATCGTAGAAGCGCCTGGAAGAAGGAGCATCCCATGAGCGACACCACGGACAACCGTCCCGAGGGTAACGACAACAGCCACAACGCTGAGGCGCCCACGTCGTCGCAGCACCACACCCCGACCCCCGCCGGCGCCGACGCCGCGCAGACCCCGGCAGCGCCCGCCGCCGACGTCCCGGCCGCCGCGCCGCGCGCCGACGTGCCCCCGCTGCCGACGCGCTCGCCCGCCGCCGCTGCGGCCGCGTGGCCTCCGCCCGCCGCGGGCAGCGCCCAGCCCGGCCTCCCCGCCCAGCCCGGAGCGCAGCCCGCGCACGGCGGATACGCCTCCGCCCCCTCGGGCGCCACGGCCCCCACCGGCCAGGCCTTCGGCCCCGCCGCCACCGACGCCCACCCCACGCTGTCGCTGCACGACCCGGCCCCCGCCGCCCCCCGCAAGAAGAGCTCGGCTCCGCGCATCGCGGCCCTCCTCGTCGCCGCCGCCCTCGTCGGCGGTGGTGCGGGGCTGGGTGGCGCGTACGCCGGCGTCAACCTCTGGGGCGGCTCCGACGCCTCCACCGTGTCGGGGCCCACCGCGATCACGGTGAACGATCCCAACAACGTCAACGACACCGCCGCCGTGGCCTCCAAGGTCGTGCCGAGCGTCGTCACCATCAGCGCGACCGGTACCTCGGCCGGCGGGACGGGCTCGGGCGTCATCCTGAGCGCCGACGGCTACGTGCTCACCAACACGCACGTCGTCACGCTCGACGGTCAGACCGGCGACGCGAAGCTCTCGGTGACCACCTCCGACGGACGCGTCTACGCGGCCACCGTGGTCGGCACCGACCCCACCTACGACCTCGCGGTCATCAAGCTGACCGACGCCTCGGGTCTCACCCCCGTCGAGTGGGGCGACTCCTCGAAGCTCAACGTGGGCGACTCGACCACCGCGATCGGTGCTCCGCTGGGACTGTCGAACACGGTGACCACCGGCATCGTCAGCGCGCTGAACCGGTCGATCCAGGTCGCGTCGTCGGCCGCCCCCTCCGACGGATCCGACTCGCAGCAGAGCGAGCCGGGACAGGAGAGCCCGTTCCGCTTCGACTTCGGCCAGGGGCAGCAGTCGCAGTCGGCCACCTCGACGATCAAGATCGCCGTGATCCAGACCGACGCGGCCATCAACCCCGGCAACTCCGGCGGTGCGCTGGTCGACGACGAGGGCAAGCTGATCGGCATCAACGTCGCCATCGCGAGCGCCGGCGGATCGTCGGCGTCGGGCAGCCAGTCGGGCAACATCGGCGTGGGCTTCTCGATCCCCTCCGACATCGCCAAGCGCATCTCGGAGGAGATCATCGACACCGGTTCGGCGACCCACGGTCTGCTGGGCGCGTCGGTGCAGGATGCCAGTGGCATCCAGGGTGCGACGACGACCGGCGCGTACGTGGCCGAGGCCGTCTCGGGCGGTGCGGCGCAGGCCGCGGGCCTGACGAAGGGCGACATCATCACGAAGTTCAACGGCATCCCGGTGACGAACTCGATCGACCTCACCGCCCAGGTGCGCGCTCTCGCGTCCGGCGCGAAGGCGGAGGTCACCTATCTCCGCAACGGTCAGGAGAAGACCGCCGAGGTCACCCTGGGGACGATGACCCAGGGCTGAGCCCGGAAGACGAGACGCCACCCCGCGATAGGCTCGCGGGGTGGCGTCTTTCTCGTTCGGTGCGGGGAACGCCCGGAAACTCCGCCGCATCCCCCTGTACGTCGCCGGTCGTCTCGTCACCGCCGTCGTGCCGCGCTCCCGCGGCGAGTGGGTGTTCGGGTGCGCGGTCGGACTCGCCGACGGAGCGCTCGCCCTCCACGCCGTCGCCGCCGCCCACGGGGAGCACACGACCTGGCTCGTCGCCGACGCCGATCAGGCCCGCGAGGCGGAGCGCCTCGGCATCCGGTGGGTGCGGCGCGACAGCGCGGCGGGATTCTGGCGCACCGCGCGGGCCCGCGTGATCGTCGTGACGCACGGCTTCGGCGACGTGCAGCGCTACGCCACCACAGGGGCCGTGATCGTGCAGCTGTGGCACGGGATCCCGCTCAAGCGCATCGGCCTCGACTCGGCGGAGACCACCCGCAGCCCCGTGCTTCCCGGGGTGCTCTCGCCGGTGCTGCGGACGCTGTACCGGCGTGCCACCCGGCGCATCGCGCTCCTGCCGGCGGCCTCGCACCTGGTGCGCGGGCGTCTCGAGAGCGCCTTCTCGCTCACCGACGAGCGGGTGCCGGTCACCGGTGAGCCGCGTGTCGACGTGCTGTCGGCCGGCGATGCCGAGTCGCGACGCCGGGTGGCGCGCGAGGGGCTCGCGCACCTGCTCGGGATGCCGCTGGGCGAGCGCCGCGTGGTGCTCTACGCGCCCACGTGGCGCGATGGAGAGCCCGACCCGGCGGTGCCCGACGCGGGGGAGTGGGAGCGCATCGGCGCGACGCTCGATGCCGCCGACGCTCTGCTCCTGGTCCGCTCTCACCCCCTCGGCGCGGGCGATTACCGCCCTCCGCGGGACACGGACCGCATCGCCGACCTCGGCAGCGACCGCGTCGCCGACGTCACGCCGCTGCTGCCCGGACTCGACGCCCTCATCACCGACTACTCCTCGCTCGCCTTCGACGCCTCGCTCGTCCCGCTGCCGGTGGTGTTCTTCGCCCCTGACCTCGAGGCGTACACCGCGCGGCGCGGTCTCTACGGCCGCTACGCCGACGTGGCCGGAACGGATCCGGCCCGCTCGTGGGGTGAGGCCCTCACGCAGCTCGACGCCGTGCTCGCCGACCCGACGGCGGCGCTCGCCGCCTCACGCGAGCGCAGCGCGCGCGTGCACGCCCACCGCGACGGCCGCAACGCCGAGCGCGTCTACCGGGCCGCCCGTGCACGGCTGCGCTCCGCTCCCTCCCGGAAGGACGACCGCCCATGACCGACGCTCGCCTGTTCGACGACGCCGGGATGCCCGCGCTCGAGCTCAGCGGAGAGGGCGCCCGCCCGGCATCCGTCGTGCTCGAGGGGGCGCGGGCGCGCTCGTACGGCCGCCTGCACGGCCGCGGACGCACCTGGCGTGCCGTCGTCCCGCTGCACGTCTCGCGATGGGGCGGTGCCGATCTGCCTCTGCCCTCCGGACGCTACCGTCTGCGCGTCGAGCCGGGGGAGGCGACGGATGCCGATCCGTCGGCATCGTCGATCGCCGAGACCGGCCTCGTGGGCCTGCGTGCCGCGCTCGACGCCGGGGTGGTGACCATCTCGGCCCCCGTAGACCCGGTGTACCGGTCGGGGGAGGGGCGCGCCGCGATCGAACGGCGCTACGCCACGGGGCGGCGGGAGCCGCTCGAGAACGCCGTGTTCTTCGAGAGCTTCTACGGCCGCACCGCCGGGTGCAACCCGCTCGCGATCGACCGCGAGCTCGCGCGCGTCGCCCCGGGGGTGACGCGGTACTGGAGCGTCGTCGATCTGTCGGTCGAGGTCCCCGACGGGGCGATCGCGGTCGTCGAGGGCAGTCCCGACTGGTGGCGGGCCCGTGGAGTCGCGCGTCTGCTCGTGGTGAACGACTGGCTCCGTCGGCGGTTCGTGCGTCGTCGCGGACAGCGTGTGCTGCAGACGTGGCACGGGACCCCGCTCAAGCGACTCGCCCTGTATCGCCCGGGCTTCGATCCGCGTCGCGCGCTCGCCGTGGTGCGGGAGAGTCGGCGTTGGAACGTCCTGCTGGCGCAGAGCCCGTATGCCGCGCGGGTGCTGAGCAAGGCCTACGCGTTCCTGGGCCGGCCGGTCTGGGTCGAGGGCTACCCGCGCGACGATGCCCTGCAGCACGACGACGGGCGCGAGACGCGTCGACGCCTCGGCATCCATCCCGAGGAGCGCGTGCTGCTGTACGCCCCGACCTGGCGCGACGATCGAGAGCGGATCGTCGACTTCGTCGATCCGTCCGCTCTCGCGCGGGCGGCCGACGCCGTCGTGCTCGTGCGCGGGCACACCCGCACGCTGCAGCCGGGTGCCGACCTCCACGGCCCCCGGGTCATCGACGTCACCGGCTACCCCGATACGTCGCGCCTGCTCGCCGCCGCGGACGCCCTCGTCACGGATTACTCGTCGGTGATGTTCGATTTCGCCGTCACGGGCAAGCCCCTGTACTTCCTCGTCCCCGACCTCGAGCGCTACCGGGGCGAGATGCGCGGCTTCTTCTTCGACCTGCTCGATCTGGCTCCGGGACCGGTGGTGCGCACGCAGCACGAGCTGGAGAGGGCGTTGATCGACGTGGATCCGTCGATCTTCGCCGAGCGGTACGCCCGGTGGAAAACCCTCTTCGTGCCGCGCGATGACGGTCGCGCCGCCGAGCGCGTCGTGGCGCGGATCCTCGATCAGGGATTCGTCGACCGCGGCTGACGTGCGCTCCGCGCGCGGTCAGGCTGCCGCCAGCAGCTGCACCCGGTGCGCGTCCTCCTGCTGCTGCCAGGTCTCGGCGTCGAGCAGGAGACCCGACGACATCGACGCGTGGTCGGCGAGCTGGCGGAGGTAGCCGCCCGACAGGGGAGCGGAGGCAGCGGATGCGAACTGGAAGCGCATCGAGATCGACGGCTGGATCCACAACGTCGTGCGAGCGTGCCCGCCGGCGGTGTCGGTCCACGTGATCGTGAAGGATTCGCCGCGACGCAGCTTGGTCGTCAGGACGACCTGCAGATATTGCAGCAGGCGGTCGTCGATCTGGATCGGCTGCGTGTCGGCGCTGTAGAAGAGGGTGCCCATGGGAGTGCTTTCCGGGAGCGGGTGCGTCAGAGGAAGAGGGACAGCACGACGGCGGCGCTGAGGCCCGAGGTCGCGATGCTGGCCCAGACGACGATCGTCGTCAGCCGCGCGGTCGACACGGCGCTCGCGCTCGGGACGAAGGTGGAACGGTGCCGCAGCGGTGCGGTGGTGAGGGCGGTGGTGGTCATCGGTACGTTCCCTTCTTCGTGGGGTGGGGTGGTCAACCCCGGTGATCAGTAGCCTAGCATCTAATTAAGCGCGTTAAACATCATGTGGACGAACATTCACCAAAGATGACAGTCATTCGAGAAACCTTCTCCTGTTGGCTATAGTGACGGGATGCATCGAGTCGAGGAGGAGGAGCCGGTGACACCGCGAATCGACGACTCCTCGCCCCTGATGGAGGCGCTCACCGCCTACTCCCGCGAGCGCGAAGCGGCGGCCGCCAAGGCCCGCAAGCAGCTCGGCGTGAACGAGCTCGACGCGAAGGCCCTCGCGATCGTCGGGGCTCGCCCGGGGATGCGTCCGTCGGAACTCGCCGCCACCCTCGGCGTCACCTCGGCCGGAATCACCACGATGGTCGAACGCCTCGTGCGGCGGGGCATCCTCCGGCGCGAGGCGGATGACAGCGACCGTCGCGTGAACCACATCCACCTCGCGGTCGATCTCGAGAAGGAGCCGTGGTCGCAGCTCGCGCGCTTCGACGACGCCTGCCGACGCATCATCGGCAGTCTCGACGCGCAGATCGAACGCGACCTGGCCGATTTCCTGACGAAGACCACGGCCGCGGCGACCGAGGAAGTGGAGCGCGTCGACGCCGAGGCCGACGCGTCCGCTGCGGCCTGACCTCCTCCGAGGGGCGGCGCGTCCGGTCGACGTGGGTCGAGGGCGCCGCGTCCTCGCGTCCGTGACGATCGGGCGTCAGGGCAGGGGGGTGTTGCGACCGTCGAGACGCGAGGTGTCGACCGTGTCGCGGGCGCCGCGGACGAGCGCCCACAGGAAGCCCGCTCCCCACGAGACGTGCATCGACGGGAGTACGGCGGCTGTCCACGCCTTGTCGCGCCAACCGCGGCCTCCGGCACGGCCGAGCGCGCCGGTGGCGACGAGCGCCGCGTACGCCGCCACGGGCAGATGCAGCACCGTGAGTCGTCCGGGGCGACGTCGGGCGATCTGGGCGACCCCCGCCACCAGTGAGACCAGCGTCGCGACCAGCAGCGCCGGGGGAGCGAAGAAGCGCAGCGGCGTGCGCCGCGGGTAGCGCCGCACGAGCTCGCCGCGCCAGGCGCCGGTCGCACGGAACTGCCGGATCAGGCGGGTCCAGCTCTCACGCGGCCAGTAGACGACCGACAGGGCCGGATCGAACCACACGCGATAGCCCGCGCGACGGATGCGGAGGTTCAGCTCCCAGTCCTCCCCGCGACGGATGCTCTCGTCGAACAGCCCGACCTCCTCGAGCACGCTGCGGCGCATGACCCCGAGGTACGCCGACTCGGCCGGCCCTTCGGCGCCGCCGCTGTGGTAAGCCCCGCCACCGAGTCCGACGCGGGAGTTGTAGGCGCGGGCGACCGCTCGCTGGAACGGCGACCGGCCGTCGGCGCGCATCACCCCGCCGACATTCGCGGCTCGCACGCGGCGCAGGGTGTCGAGGGCACGGCGGGTGTATCCCGGTGACAACTCCGAGTGCGCATCGACCCGCACGATCGTCGGGTACCGGCTCGTGCGGATGGCGAGGTTCAGTCCCACCGGGATGTCGGCCGCGGGATTGTCGACGAGGACGATGCGCCCGTCGGCATCCGCCAGCTCCTTCGCGATCGCGTCGGTGCCGTCGGTGGAGGGCCCGAGCGCGAGCACCAGCTCCACCGGTCCCGGGACGTCCTGGGAGAGAGTGGATGCCACGGCCCGGCGCAGATACCTCTGCTCGTTCAGCACGGGCATGACGAAGCTCACGCCGGCATCGTCGGGGGGAGCGGGCGCGTCTCTTCCGCCGGGGGTCGGGAGGGGCATCCGTCGATCCTGTCATGCGAGCCTGGCCGGTACCCTGGAACGATGCCTCTCGCCCGCGACGCCCAGCTGGCCGTGGGGCTGCTGCGCAAAGCCCTCGCCACCCGCAACGCCCGCCGCGACCTGCGCCGCGCCCTCGACGCGCGTGGTCCGCTGCCCGCCGGGCGCTTCACCATCGCGGTCTACTTCGCCGACGGCGCGGTGAACATGTACCAGATGCGCCAGTGGTACGCGCCCCTGCAGGAACTGGCGAAGACCTGGCCGGTCGTGGTCATCAGCCGAGCGATCCGCGGCGCGGACGCCCTGCTGAAGGATGACGCGCTCCCCATCGCCTACGCCCCCACCGTCGGCGCGGTGGAGGAGGTGCTCGCGGAGCAGGACATCCGCGTCGTGCTCTACGTCAACCAGAACACCCGAAACTTCCAGATGTTCCGGTACGGGCATCGATGGCACGTCTTCATCAACCACGGTGAGAGCGACAAGATGTACATGTCGACGAACCAGTACAAGGCCTACGACTACGCCTTCGTCGCGGGAGATGCGGCTCGCGCCCGCCTCTCGCGCGTGCTGTGGGACTACGACCTCGACCGCCGCACGTTCTCGATCGGCCGCCCGCAGGCCGACCACTACTCCGGCGACGTGCCGTACGAGCCCGACGACCGCACGGTCGTGCTGTACGCGCCCACCTGGGAGGGCGACCGTCCCTCCGCGCACTACGGGTCCGTCGTCACGCACGGGGAGACCCTCGTGAGGGCCCTGCTCGCCACGGGGCGCCACCGCGTCGTCTACCGCCCCCACCCGCGGTCGGGAGTGGTGGATGCCGCCTACGGCGCGGCCAACGCGCGGATCGTGTCCGCGCTCGCCGCGGCGAACGCCGCCGACCCCGACGCGCACCACGTCCATGACACGGGCGCCGAGCTCGGCTGGCAGCTCGCCGCGGCCGACATGGCGATCGTCGACATCTCGGCGATGGTGTACGACCGGCTCGCGGTCGGCAGGCCCCTGATGATCACGCGACCCCTCGACCCCGAGGCCCTCGTCGATGACAGCGGTTACCTTTCGGACTGCGAATGGCTGGATGCGTCGGCATCCGGGTCGATCGTGGCCGAGGCCGACCGGGTGCTGGGGGATCCCGACGCGGTCGGGCGGCTCGAGCACTGGGTGCGCCACTACTTCGGCGACACCGGCCCCGGCGCCGCCACCGCCCGCTTCGAGGCCGCGATCGGCGAGCTGATGCAGCGGTGGGAGCAGTGGCACGCCGACTCGGCCGGCTGAGCGCACGCGGCGGACATCGCTGAGCCCGGCGAAGGGTCCGGGACCCGCGGCGCACCGGAGGTCCCTGAGCCTGTCGATTGGTCCGGGACCCGCTGCGTCGACGGGCTCAGCCCCCTCGCGCCACCGTCAGGTGAGGGGAGCCAGGCGTCCGATCGCGGCGAGCGGGATGCCGACCCAGTCGGGGCGGTTGCGCGTCTCGTAGATCGCCTCGTACACGGCCTTGTCGAGTTCGAACGCCGCGAGCAGGGCGTCGTCGACCGCCCGGTCGGGGCCCGCCGTCTCGGCGTATCCCGCGAGGAACGCCTGCTGGGCGGCGATGACCCACGCGCGCACCGCGGCACCGTCGTCGTCGGCGACCGCACCCGAGACGTAGTCGAACGAGCGCAGCATGCCCGCGACGTCGCGGACGGCGACGTCGGGCTGCAGGCGCTCGGCGATGGGCCGCAACGGCTCGCCCTCGAAGTCGAGCAGCACCCATCCGTTCGCGGCCGTGTCGAGCACCTGCCCGAGGTGCAGGTCGCCGTGCACGCGCTGCAGCGCGGGCCAGGGGGCGGCGGCCGCCACGGCGTAGACCTCCCGGATGCGGTCGGCGTAGGGGGCGAGCGCGGGGACCTCGGCGAGGGCGATCGACAGCCGTCGCTCCCATGCGCCGGCCACGGCCGCTCGGTCGGCGTCGTCGGGCTCCCGCGTCGGGAACTGCGCGGCGAGGGCCACGTGCATCCCGGCGACGCTCGCGCCGAGCGCGTGCGCCCGAGCGGCGAAGTCCTCATCGGCGGCCGCGGCGTCCAGCGCCACCCGCCACGCGTCCTCGACGCCGGCGAAGAACTCCTGCGCGAACGCCAGCGATCCGCTGACGGGCACGCCCTCGGGGGTCACCCACGATCCGCGGACCTCGCCGATCGCGGCGGGGACGAAGGCCGCACCGCCCGCGGCCAGCGCCGACTGCAGCTCCACGTCGGGGTTGATGCCGGGGTTCACCTGGCGGAAGAGCTTGCAGATGACCGGGATGCCGGCATCCTGCGCGTCCGCTTCCGCGCCGTCCGCCGTGGCGGGACGGAAGATGAGCGACGTGTTCGACTGCTCCCCGCTGAGGACCTTCGCCGTCGCGCGCGGGGCCGGGACCCGGGGGCCGGGGGAGGCGAGGGCGATGCCGAGGAATCCGTTCTCGGGTGTTCCGACCTCCCCGCCGACGGTCACCCAGGAGTACAGCTGATCGGTGAAGCCGGGGTCGGTGGTGGCATCGGCCCACACGTCGTCATCGGAGGCGGAGCCGATCAGGCTGCCGGGAGGCACCGATCCCTCGGGGCGCCGCGCGACCGGTACTTGGTAGACGATCGCGGGCTGCACCGCCTCGTCGCGGACGAGGAGGAGTCGCGTGTCGGCGTCGAGCGTCCAGTCGGCGACGACGGTGAGCCGAGGATCGCGGCCCTTCGTGCCGTACCAGCGCTGACGCGGCATCCAGACCGCGAGGAGATCGAGGAGGTCGCCCATGCGGCGAGGCTAACGCGCCCGCCGCCGCGACACGCGGGCCTTGCGCCGGTGCGGGTGTCGATGAGATGAGAGGGGAATCCGGTGGCGGTCGGGCGGCGATGCCGTCAGTCGAGCGCCGTATCGCCACCGGTGTCGGCGTGGGTCTCGGCTGTTGCGGCTCTCCGGCGCCGCGGGAGCGCCCCGCGAGCGGCGGATCCGGTCCTGCGTCCGGCGCCGGCGACCGCGGCAGAGAGCGCATCTCCCACGCGGCGCACGCCTCCGACCGCGGTCCTCTCGGGGCGCTCGGTTCCCGGGCGCGGTTCGAGGTCGGTCGGCAGGACGAGCGGCGGGGCGCCGAACGCGCGGCGGGCGGTGACGAGCACCCGGCGTCCGAGGACGTGGTTGCCGGCTCCGCCGACGACGGCGCCCACGCCGAAGGGGAGGGCCTTGCCGACCCAGGACGCGCCGCCCCGAGTGGCGAACTGGCGGACGAACATCGTCTTGAGCCGGTCGACGAGCGGTCCGACGGCCGCGCGCGGCAGGGTCTTCGTGATCGTCTCGCCCCACGAGCCGGAGCGGGTCGTTCCGCGACCGTCACCCTGCCGGGCGAGCTGCGCGACGAGGTCGACGCCCTCCTTGCCGAGCAGGAGGGCGAGCACGAGGGCGCGGGCGCGGTCGGGGTCGTCGACGGCGACGCCGTGCACCTCGGCGACCGACTGCGCGTAGAGCGCCGTCGCCTCGAGGAATCCGAGGGTCTCGACGCCGCTGAGGGCGAGGGTCACCCCGGTTCCGATACCCGGGACGACAGCGGTCGCCCCCACCGCTGCGCCGCCCGTCGTGACCGCGGCCAGGTAGCGACGCTCGAGGATCCTCAGGATCTCGCCCACCGCGGCATCCGGATGCCGCAGGCGGATGCTCCGCAGGTGCGCGAGCACGACGGGTCGCTGCACCGACAGCACGCGGTCGAGCAGGCGGATGGCCTGCGGGTGCTCCTCCGACCCCGCGGGAGGCAGTCCCCCCTGCCAGGGGGCGTCCGACGGGAGGGAGTGGATGCGGTGCACCTTCTCGGCCATGCGCTCATCCTCTCCCGCTGGGCTGAGCGGTGGGCGAGAGCTCTCGCGTGCGCCGAGGAGATCGGGGCCGACCTGCGGTGCGCTCGGCCCGCGGCGGGTTCAGACGAAGAGGTTCGCGCGCTCGAGATCCTCGGCGAAGTCGACCTCGACCGCATACAGGTCGGAGATGTCGAGGGGCTCCACGCGCACGCCGTCCTCGGCGATGGCCAGTTCGAGGCCGCGCTCGAAGTAGTCCTGGTCGTCGACCCGCTGCAGATGGCGCTGCAGCGTCTTCTTGTCGCGCGACGAGATGTAGTTGATGCCCACGGCCTCGCCGATGCCGCCGACGACGACCTTCGACAGCTGGTGGATGAAGCCCTCGGCATCCACCGTGTATTTGACCTCTTCGTCGCTCACCTTGGCGGTGTCGACCGTGACGAACGAGCGGTCGTCGGCGACCAGGCGCGCGGCGCGACGGAGGACGAGGGGGTCGAACACGACGTCGCCGTTCATCCAGAGAACGCCGCCGCGGCCCGTTTTGGCGAGGGCGCGGAGCAGGCTCTTCGACGTGTTGGTCTGGTCGTAGCGGTCGTTGTAGACGTAGTCGACCCGGGGGAAGGCATCGACGATGGTCTCTGCGCGGTATCCGACCACCGTGGTGATGCGCGCGTCGGCGCCGAAGGCCGCGTGGATGTTGTCGTGCTGCTGCTGCATGATGCTGCGGCCGTCGGCGAGGGGCGTCAGCGGTTTCGGCAGGCTGCGGCCGAGGCGCGAGCCCATGCCCGCTGCGAGGATCACGATCTGGACTGTCAAGGCTGGCTCCTGGGGGGATGAGTCGTCATGTCCGGTTCACCGGAATGTCACGCCTTCGTGTTCGATCAACAGTAGCGAGGGGGGCCTGGAAGGTGGCATGATTCGCGCCGGTCGTTGTGGTTTCGTGATGCCGGTGGATCGCTGCGCCGCGCGACCAGCCTGCGGGCGGTGTCGGAGGAGGTTGATAGTTTGGTGCGATGACAGCCTCGCTGCCGGAATCGCCTGAACCCTCCTCGTCCTCCGTCGAGGGTGGTTCGGAGAGCGTCGAACCTTCTGCGTCGACGCCGGCGAAGCCGCGCACGCCGCGGGCTCCGCGCACCTCCACCCCGCGCACGACCACGCCTCGGACCACGACGCCGCGGACGCCCCGGCGGGCGCCGGGCTCCGCCGCGTCCGCGACGGCGGGCGACGCCGTCGAGAGTGCCGACGAGTCCGCGTCCCCCGCGCCGAAGCCGCGCGCGCCGCGCGCGAGCGGTTCCGCGACGACCGGTTCGTCGCCGCGCACGCCCGCCGCGAAGAAGTCCGCCGCGTCCAAGACCACCGCGGCGAAGACCACCGCGGCCAAGACCACCGCAGCGAAGACCACTACCGCGAAGACCTCTGCGGCGAAGTCCTCCGCCGCGAAGCCCGCGGCGAAGCGTCCGGCCGCCAAGAAGCCCGCCACGCCTCGAGGACCGGCCTCCGTGGCGCCGACGCACGCGCCCGCTGATCCGGCCGAGCAGCCGAACACGGCGGCGGATGCCGCTGTGCAAACGCCGGAAGAGGGCGTCGCCGCCCCGGCCGCCGCCAGCGAGACCGTGACGCCGGTCGCGTTCCCCGATGACATCGTGGTGCCCCCGCGTCCGCCGCTGCCCGCTCCCGCCGCGAGCACCGTCTCCGGTGACGTGATCGCCGACCCGGCAGCCCCCCTCGCCGCGTCCGCCGACGCGGACCCGTCGGCGGACGCGGATGCCGGAGCATCGACACCCGCGGAGGGTTCAGCAGACGACGACTCGTCGGCACCTGCGGGCGTCGATATCGCACCGAACTCCGACGACGCGGCGTCGGCGGACGCACCCGCCGCCGATACCGATGAGGCCGCGCCCATGGATGCGGATGTCGTCGCGGATGCCGCCGCGCCCGTCGACCCCACTCCGGCCGACGTCGCCGTGGAGGAGCCCGTCGTCGAGCAGCCGGTCGATGCGGAACCCATCAGCGCTGGGCCCGCCGCGACCGAGGCCGTCGACGGTGAGCCCGCCGGTGACGAAGCCGTCGACGCCGAGCTCGGCGGCGCGGAGCCGGGTAGGGCAGGACTGCCCGCCGACCCCGCTGCCCCGACGTCATCCGGCGACGGCACAGCCGCCGCCGGTGAGCTCATCAGTGCGGACACGCCCGCGGAAGAGGCGGACGACACCGCCTCGACCGACGCGCCCGCCCGCCTCCTCGACACCCCGCAGGTTCCCGCGGGAGAGGCCGCCGAGGGCGAGGATCCCACGCCTCCCGAGGTCCGTGTCGAGGAGCTGACCGTCGACGAGACGCCGGACGCCCCCGTGCACGCCCCGAGTGCCGAGGAGTGGATCCTCGATGCGGACGAGCCCGGCGTCGACGAGTCCGGAGACACCCGGCCCGGAACCGACGAACCCGTGACCGACGACCAGGGCGCCGACGACGCGGCGACCCACGACCCCGCGTCCGACGTTTCGGGGACCGACGTCTCCGCGACGGACGTCTCCGCGACGGACGTCTCCGCCGCCGGAGTCTCCGCGACCGACGTCTCCGCCGCCGACGTCCCCGCGACGGACGACCCCGACCTCGCGCTCGCCGCCGACACCGCCGTGATCGCCGACCGCCCCGCCGCCGAGGTCGACCCCGATGCCGTTCCCGTGCTGAGCCTGCGCAACGTGTCGAAGTCGTTCGGGGAGCTCCGCGCGGTCGACGCCATCGACCTGACGGTGCCCGCCGGCTCGTTCTACGGCCTGGTCGGCCCCAACGGCGCGGGGAAGACCACCACGCTGTCGATCATCGCCGGACTCCTGCGCGCCGACTCCGGCGCGGTCTCGATCAACGGCGTCGACGCGACGAAGCGCTCGCGCGAGGCGAAGAAGCTCATCGGGGTCCTGCCCGATCGTCTGCGCACCTTCGACCGCCTCACGGGACGCCAGCTGCTGTCGTACTACGGCGCCCTCCGCGGGCTGCCCGCCCCCCTCGTCGAGAGTCGCACGACCGATCTGGCCCGTGCGTTCGACCTCGTCGACGCGCTGACCCGTCCCGTGTCGGACTACTCGGCCGGTATGACCAAGAAGGTCATGCTGGCCGGAGCGATGATCCATTCGCCGCGCCTGCTCGTGCTCGACGAGCCCTTCGAGGCCGTCGATCCCGTGTCGAGCGGCGTCATCCTCGACATCCTCGGGTCGTACGTCGATCACGGCGGAACGGTGATCCTCTCCAGCCACGGCATGGAGCTCGTCGAACGCGTCTGCTCACGGGTGGCCGTGATCGTGTCGGGTCAGGTGCTCGCCGAGGGCACCGTCGACGAGGTGCGCGGCGAGGCGAGCCTGGAAGAGCGCTACCTCGAGCTGGCCGGCGGCCTGGGCGACGTGGAGGGCCTCGAGTGGTTGCACACGTTCTCCGCCTGAGACTGGCGATGATGGTGGGCGCCCTGCGGGGCGACCCGCGCGAGGTGGTGCGCCGCGCGATCGGCGTGGTACTGCTGATCGCCGCGACGGGAGTCGCCGCGGTCAGCGCCGCCGGCCTCGCCGACGCCGACCGTCTGACCACGGCCGTCGTGACGGTTCTCGCGGGTTCCGCCGTCACCCTCGGCTTCGCAGTGGGGCCCCCGGTGACCGCCTCGGTCGATCCGCTCGACCCGCGCCGCTTCGCCGTCGTCGGACCCGAGCCGCGTCCGCTGGCGGGTGCCCTCCTGCTCGCCGGTTTCCTCAGCGTCCCGGTCCTCGTCGTCCTCGTGCTCGGCATCAGCCTCGCCGTCGCCTGGAGCGCCCACGGTGCTCCGGCGGTGGCGACCGTGGCATCCGTCATCCTCGGGCTCACCACGTGCGTGCTGCTCGCCCGCGTCAGCATGGCCCTCGGCGCGCTCGTGCAGCGACCGCGGCAGTCCCGCGAGTTGATGGGCGTGTACCTCGTCGCCGTGCTGGTGGTCGTCGTGCCCGTCGGGGTGTTCCTCGGCTCGCTCGAGTGGCGCGGCGCCGTCCCCTCGCAGTTGGCCTCGGCGGCCGAGATCCTGGTGTGGACGCCGATCGGTGCCGCATGGGGCATCGCGCTGGCACCGACCGCGGGCGCCGCCATCGGCAGTCTCGTCGTGGCCCTCGTGACCATCGCCGTGCTCGGGCTGGCGTGGTTCGCTCTCGTGACTCTGCTCCTGACGACCACGCGCCGTCCGGCGGCGGCGCGCGAGCGCGGGGGGCTGGGGTGGTTCGCGATCCTCCCGGGCACGCCCGGGGGAGCTGTCGCCGCCCGCAGCCTGTCGTACTGGCTGCGCGACCGTCGGTACATCGTCAACGTGGTCGTCGTGCCGATCGCGGCCGTCGTGTCGACGGTGCCCCTGCTCGTGGCGGGTGTGCCCTTCGAGCTCGCGGTGCTGCTGCCCGTACCGATCATGGCGCTGTTCTTCGGCTGGCTCCCGCACAACGATCTCGCGTACGACTCGACCGCCCTGTGGATGCACATCGCCAGCGGCATGCGTGGCGCCCCCGACCGCATCGGCCGTCTCGTGCCGGTGCTGCTCATCGGCATCCCGGTGCTCGCCGTCACTCTTCCGCTAGCCGTCGTCGCCCACGGGCGGTGGGCGATCCTGCCCGCCATGATCGGCGTCTGCGCTGCTCTCTTCCTCGCCGGTCTGGGGCTGTCCAGCGTGTCGTCGGTGCTCGCCCCCTACGCGGTGTCGCGCCCGGGCGACAGCCCGTTCCAGCAGCCGCAGCGCACCGGCTCGGGCGGTGTCATCGCGCAGGGCCTCGTGATGGTGGGAGCCATCCTCGCGGCCCTGCCGTCGATCCTGCTGACCTGGCGAGCCGTCGGGGGAGACACCATCGATGCGATGTTCGCGATGTGGGTCGGTATCGGAGCCGGAGGCGTCGTCCTGATCGTCGGCATCACGGTCGGCGCGGTGCTCTTCGAGCAGCGGGCGACACGACTCATGGAGTTCGCCGAAGCGACCTGAGCGCGAACCCGACCGAGCCCGGGGCCGGGGTCGCGGCTACACTGGCTCTCCATGAGCACGCCTCTCGACAGTCCGGACAGCGGGGGTCTCGCGACCCTCGATCGCGAGCTCGAAGAGCTCATCCGCGAAGAGAACATCGAGCCCGGCGATCATGAGCGCTTCTCGCATTACGTGAAGAAGGACAAGATCCTCGAGTCGGCGATCACCGGCAAGCCCGTGCGCGCCCTCTGCGGCAAGAAGTGGACACCCGGGCGCGACCCCGAGAAGTTCCCCGTCTGCCCCCAGTGCAAAGAGATCTACGAGTCGCTCGTCAACTGAGGACTCTCCCCCCGTGAGGGGTCAAGAGATGTCGCCCGTGCGTCCGCCCGGCGGCACTTCTTGACCCCTCACGTGCGTCTCCGGCGTCTCGCGCGCTCCCCTCCCTGCGAAACTGCTCGGGCTCGTCTCCGCGTGGCCGCGCCGGCGACGATCCCCCGCACCTGACGCGGCCGGGGCTCGGTCGCGGCGGGGCGAGGTCGTTTCTGCGGTTGTGTTTGCCGTAGTTGGCCGCAAGGGGGGCGTGGGGGCGGCCTTGTGGGGCAATCGAGGCCGCGCGGGGGCCTCGGCTCGCGGCGGGGCGAGGTCGTTTCTGCGGTTGTGTTTGCCGTAGTTGGCCGCAAGGGGGGGCGTGGGGGCGGCCTTGTGGGGCAATCGAAGCCGTGCGGGGCCCGGCTCGCGGCGGGGCGAGGTCGTTTCTGCGGTTGTGTTTGCCGTAGTTGGCCGCGAAGGGGGCGTGGGGGCGGCCTTGTGGGGCAATCGAGGCCGCGCGGGGCCCGGCTCGCGGCGGGGCGAGGTCGCCTCTCGGATCGTGTTCGCCGCACATCGCCGCGCAGCGGTCGGCCGGGGGAGAACCCTCAGCCGTTCACGCCGCCGGGACCCGCGACCCCGCGTGAGGGCGGGGAGGGTCCTCCGCGCTTCCGACCGGCACACCACCCCGACCACGTGAGCACCGTGCGGGGCCACGGCCGTGCCGTACGTGCATCCGGTTCGTGAGCACCGTGCGGTGCCACGGCCGTCCCGCACGTGCATCCGGCCCGTGAGCGCCCGGTCCTCCGCGCGCGCGGCGCCGGGATCGCGCCATGGCCGAAGCCCCGCGTCAGACGGTGAGCGCCCCGTGCGTCACTGCGCCTCGCGATATTCCGTGGGCAGCGCGGGGTCGGCCTTGCTCAGCGCGAGCGCCCGCACGGGGAGCTCCTCCCGCACGCGCGCGTGGTGGGCCCGTGCGGCCTGCACGCCCGCGGCACCGAGGGCCGCGGCATCCGCTTCGCCGTGGTGCATGAGGGTCGTCTGCAGGGGGCGGGCATCGGGGTGCTCGGCCGCCGTCGACAGCTCCTCGAAGCCGTCGCTGACGACGACAAGCTCCGAGGTGGCGGTGCCCGCGTCGAGCGTGCGGAACGCCGCCTTGCGGCCGCCGTGCGACGCCTTCTGCGCCGAGGCCTTCGCCACGCCGACCCACGAGCCGTCGGCCGCCTCGCGCGCCACGAGCTTGAAGACCAGCCCCGCCGTGGGAACGCCCGACCCGGTTGCGACCGACGTGCCCACGCCGTACGCGTCCACGGGCGACGCCGCAAGCGCGGCGAGGGCGTACTCGTCGAGATCGCTCGTCACGGTGATGCGGGTTCCGGTGGCGCCGAGCTCGTCGAGCAGCTCCCGCACTTCGCCGGCGACGATCGGCAGGTCGCCGGAGTCGATGCGCACGCCCCCGAGCCCCGTGCCGGCGACGCGCACGGCGGTGCGCACGCCCTCGGTGATGTCGTAGGTGTCGACGAGCAGGGTCGTGGCGCTGCCGAGCGCGTCGACCTGCGAGCGGAACGCGTCCTCCTCGCTGTCGTGCAGGAGCGTCCACGCGTGCGCGGCGGTGCCCATCGTCGGCACGCCCCACCGTCGGCCGGCCTCGAGGTTGCTGGTCGCCGAGAACCCGGCGATGTAGGCGGCGCGGGCCGCGGCGACCGCCGCCTCCTCGCTCGCGCGACGCGAGCCCATCTCGGCGAGGGGGCGGTCGCCGGCGGCGACGCTCATGCGCGCGGCGGCGGTCGCGACCGCCGAGTCGTAGTTCAGGATGCTGAGCGCCAGCGTCTCCAGGATCACGGCCTCGGCGAACGTGCCCTCGATGGTGAGAAGGGGAGAACCGGGGAAGTACACCTCGCCCTCGCGATAGCCGGTCACGGATCCCGTGAAGCGGTAGTCCGCGAGGAAGTCGAGGGTCGCGGCATCCACGACCTTCTCATCATGCAGATAGCGCAGCTCGTCGTCGCCGAAGCGGAAGTCCTGGATGGCATGGAGCAGGCGGCCCGTGCCGGCGACCACGCCGAAGCGGCGTCCGCCCGACAGGCGCCGCCCGAACACCTCGAAGACGCATCGGCGCTGCGCCGTGCCGTCGCGGAGGGCCGCGTCGAGCATCGTGAGTTCGTAGCGGTCGGTGTGCAGGGCGGTGCTGCGGCTCATCGCGCCAGCCTATTGCGGCAGCCGCGCGCAGCCCGCCCGTCCCGTCGGCGGTTGACACGGGCGCGACGGTTCGCCCCGGCCCACCGAGCTCGTCCTTGCCCGCCGGGTAGGCTGGACCCCTATGGATGACGCGCCGATCGGGATCTTCGACTCGGGAGTCGGCGGTCTCACCGTCGCCCGGGCCGTGTCGGCGCAGCTGCCGCGCGAGTCGATCCTCTACATCGGCGACACCGCGCGCTCGCCCTACGGCCCCAAGCCCATCGCCGACGTCCGCAAGTACTCGCTCGAGGTGCTCGACACCCTGGTCGAGCAGGGCGTGAAGATGCTCGTGATCGCGTGCAACACGGCATCCGCCGCCATGCTGCGCGATGCGCGCGAGCGCTACGACGTCCCCGTGGTCGAGGTCATCGGCCCCGCGGTGCGCACCGCGATGTCGACCACGCGCAACGGCCGCATCGGCGTCATCGGCACGACCGGCACGATCGGCTCCCGCGCGTACCAGGACATGCTCGAGGTCAACGAGCGCCTCACGGTGTTCGCGGAAGCCTGCCCGCGGTTCGTGGAGTTCGTCGAGGCGGGTGTCACCGACTCGCCCGAGGTGCTCGCCACGGCGGAGCAGTATCTGGCGCCGCTCCGGCACGCGGGCGTCGACACCCTCGTGCTGGGCTGCACGCACTACCCGTTCCTCGAGGGCGCCATCAGCTACGTGATGGGTCCCGACGTGAGCCTTGTCTCGAGCGACAGCGAGACCGCGAAGGACGTGTTCCGTCAGCTCGTCTCGCGTGACCTGCTCGCGAGCCCGGATGCCGTTCCCCACCACCGCTACGAGGCCACCGGCTCGTCGGCCGACGATTTCCTGCGCCTGGCGCACCGCCTCATGGGCCGGGAGGTGCGCGAGGTGCAGCTCGTGCAGACCGGTGCCATCGACCTGCCGCGCTGAGGCGTGGCATCCATCTTCGTCCTGAGGAGGACCCATGACCCGCAAAGACGGTCGCGAGAACGACCAGCTCCGTCCCGTGACCATCGAACGCGGATGGTCGGCGCACGCCGAGGGCTCCGCGCTCATCACCGTCGGCGGCACGAAGGTGCTGTGCACCGCGTCGTTCACCAACGGCGTTCCGCGTTGGCTGACCGGCAAGGGCAAGGGCTGGGTCACCGCCGAGTACGCGATGCTGCCGCGCGCGACGAACAGTCGCAACGACCGCGAGAGCATCAAGGGCAAGGTCGGCGGTCGCACGCACGAGATCTCGCGCCTGATCGGCCGTGCCCTGCGCGCCGTCGTCGACACGAAGGCGCTGGGCGAGAACACCATCGTGATCGACTGCGACGTGCTGCAGGCCGATGGCGGCACGCGGACGGCGGCCATCACGGGTGCGTACGTCGCCCTGGCGGATGCCATCGCCTGGGGCCGCGAGAAGAAGTTCATCGCCCAGCGCTCCGAGGTGCTGCGCGACTCCGTCGCCGCGGTGTCGGTGGGCATCATCGACGGTGAGCCGATGCTCGACCTCGCTTACGTCGAGGATGTGCGGGCCGAGACCGACATGAACGTCGTCGTCACCGGGCGCGGTCTGTTCGTCGAGGTGCAGGGCACCGCCGAGGGGGCGCCCTTCGACAAGGCGGAGCTGGACCGGCTGCTCGACCTCGCGGTGAACGGCTGCGCCGATCTGCGCGGCATCCAGTCCGCGACTCTCGAGGCCTGAGATGGCGCGCGTCGTCCTCGCCACGCACAACCCGCACAAGGTCGAGGAGTTCCAGGCGATCGTCGCCGCCGTCCGCCCCGACCTCGAGGTCGTCGGATACGACGGGCCCGAGCCGGTCGAGGACGGCGTCACCTTCGCGGCGAACGCGCTGATCAAGGCGCGGGCGGCGGCGGCCCACACGGGACTGCCGGCGTTGGCGGATGACTCCGGCGTCGCGGTCGACGTGCTCGGCGGGTCTCCCGGCGTGTTCTCCGCGTACTGGGCCGGCCACCGGAAAGACGCCACAGCCAATCTCGAGCTGCTGCTCGATCAGCTGTCCGACGTCGCCGACCCGCATCGCGCGGCGCAGTTCGTGTCGGTGATCGCGCTCGTGCGTCCTGACGGGACGGAGAACGTTGTCGAGGGCCGCTGGCCCGGTCGCCTGGCGACCGCGCCCGCCGGCCCGGGCGGTTTCGGGTACGACCCGATCTTCATCCCCGACGGTCAGCCCGAGGGCGCAGAGCGCGCGGTGGGGGAGTGGACCGCCGAGGAGAAGAACGCCGCCTCGCACCGCGCCCGGGCGTTCGTCGAGCTGGTGCCGCTGCTCGCGACGCTGTAGTCGGGCCCCGGAGGTGCTCGACGAGGGACACCGTCGTGGCGCCCGGTGGTCGGGGTCAGTCGGCCAGCGTCGCGGCCAGTCCGCGAAGCGTTCCGCGATACATCGTGGTCAGGTCGCGCACGATACGTGAGGGCGCGCGGCGCGTGACCGTGTGCACGTCGAGCAGCTCGCGCGAGTTGAACAGCGCGTTGCAGGTTGCGAGGGCGCGGTCGTAGAGCGACTCGTCGACGCCGTCGAGTCTCATGAGCTCGCGCACGGCGGGTCCCCAGGCCGCGTCGATGATGAGCGCGTGGCGTTCGCCCCGGGCCTTGCGGGTGAGGAACCCCTCGCGCGAGCGGATGAGCACCATGGCCGGTCCGTGGGCCACGACGAGTTCGAACCACTTGCCGAGAACCGCCTCGAAGAGGTCGGCGCCATCGAGGTCCAGATCTCGGGCGTAGCCGATGAGCTGTTCGAGGACGTCGAGCAAGTACTCGCGATGAAGCTCGTCGATGGTCGGGAAATAGCGGTACGCCGTGGCGACCGACAGGCCGGCCCGCGCGGCGATCGCCGGCATCGACGCGGCCTCCGGATCGGCCAGCAGCAGATCACCGGTCGCAGCCAGGAGAGCGGCCTTGTTCCGCGCCACATCCTGCCGCGGACCCCGCCGCCGTACCGAGCCGGCGGCGGGGTCCGCGGCGGCGTCGACGGCGGGCAGGGGGGTCATGCAGAAAGGGTAGCGCGGGAGTCGGCGGCTCTGGGAACCGCCGACCCCCGCGTGCGTCACCGGTAGAGGTGGCTCGTGCTGTCGCGGCTGGGGCGCACCCCGGCGGTCACGAGGACGAGGCCCAGGAGGCCCGCCACGATGAGGATGAACGCCGGCATGTAGGTGTTGCCCGTGGCGTCGATCAGCCACGTGGCGAGGTAGGGACCCGCACCGCCGCCGATCACGGCACCGACGCTATGGCCGACGGCGACACCGGTATGACGGATGCGGGTGGGGTAGAACTCGGAGACCGAGCCATAGGTGCCGGCCTGGCACAGAGCGTACGGAATCATTCCCAGAGCCAGACCGAGGACGGCGAGCCCGAAAGACCCGGTGTTCATCAAGGCGAACGAAGGCAGGGTGATCACGACGTACGCGATGTAGGCCACGACGAGGGTGCGCTTGGCGCCCACGCGATTGCCGAACACACCGGCGAACGGGATGAGACAGGCCGCCAGCAGCACCGCGACCAGCACGATCGTCGAGGCTTGGCTCTTGCTGAAGCCGAGCACCTCGGAGAAGTAGACGGCGACGAACACGGTCCCGACGTAGGTCCCGAGGTTCTGGACGGTCGAGATGCCCATCACCTTGAACAACTGCGGGCGGTACTCGCGGACGAGGTCGAGGAACGGCTTCTTCGTGGTGGCGTCCTCCTGAGCGAGGGCGGTGAACTCGGGGCTGTCCTCGACCTTCAGGCGCATGTACAGGCACAGGATGCCGAGCGGCAGCGCCGCGAGGAAGGGCAGACGCCAGCCCCAATCCACCATGATGTCGGCCGGGATCAGCGCGGCGATCAGTGCCGCGGCGCCTGCAGCCAGGCCCTTGCCGAGGTTGGCGACGCTGGGGATGAAAGAGATGTAGAGCGGTCGACGGTGCGGCGGTGCCCACTCGCGGATGTAGGAAGCCGCGCCGCCGATCTCTCCACCGGCGGAGAATCCCTGCAGCATGCGCAGCAGGACCAGGAGGGCGGGGGCGAGGATGCCGATCTGCGCGTAGCCGGGCAGCAGGCCGGTCAGTGTGGCCGCGGCTCCCATCAGGGTGATGCTCGCCACGAGACTGACCCGGCGTCCACGCCGGTCACCGAGCCGACCGAAGTACCACGCTCCGAGGGGGCGCACGAGGAATGCCGAGCCGAAGACCAGGAAGGTATTGAGCAAAGCGACGGTCGGGTCGTCGCTCGGGAAGAACACCAGGGAGAGGGTCGCGGCGACGTAGCCGTAGACGCTGAAGTCGTAGTACTCGATGAACGTGCCGAAGATTGCGGCACCGGTGGCCTTCTTGGCGCCCGTTCGGCGTTTCTCGGTCACAGCGGTCATGAGTGAATCCTGTCTCCGTTGACTAAATGCGCCTTGTGTCGCACTTTACGAGTTCAGCATGAGGGGGTTTCGGCATGCTGTCAAGACGCCCATCGCGTGACTGCAGGAGCCGCATCACGTGCGAGACGATGATTGAGGACGACGCCGTTGCGACGTATGGTGTTTAAAACGAGAGCAGTGTCTCGATTAGCAAAGGTGCAGCGATGAGTCACATCCATGTCACGAACCCCATCGACGAGGACGTCTTGGCGGACCTGCGACGATCCCACCACGTCACCGTCGGGTTCGGAGACGACGCCCGGGGGTGGGGTGAGGTGGCGACCACGGTCGAGGCCACGATCGTCCGCGCGGAGACCATCGACGCGCGCATGATCGCGTCGGCCCCTCGCCTGAAGATCATCGCCCGGCACGGCGTCGGAACCGACAACGTCGACCTCGACGCCGCCGCTGCGGCGGGCATCTGGGTCACCACCACGCCCGGTGCGAACGCGCGCGCGGTTGCTGAGCACGTCTTCGCGCTGATGCTGACGCTCATACGACGCGTTCGAGAAGCCTCGTCGAGCGTTCAGCGCGGGCGCTGGAGCGAAGAGCGTCCCTCGCTCACCGGAGGAGAGTTGAACGGGCGCACCCTGCTGCTCGTCGGCGGAGGGGGGATCGCAGCCCTCGTCGCCCCGATCGCGCGTGGATTCGGAATGCGGGTCGTCGTCGCCGACCCCTATCTCGCACCCGAGGCGGCTCACGAGCTCGGCGTGGGCCTCGCCGGCCTCGACGACGCCCTTCCTTCGGCCGACGTGGTCAGCCTTCACGTTCCGCTGACCGCCGAGACGCGGCATCTGCTCGACGACCGTCGCCTCGGATTGCTACCCGCGCGAGCCGTCGTGATCAACACCTCGCGCGGCGGCGTCATCGACGAGGCGGCCCTCGTCGCCCGACTGCGGTCGGGGGCGCTCGCCGGCGCGGGGCTCGACGTGATCGAGGCCGAGAGCATCGACATGAACGACCCCCTGACCCACACTCGCACCGACCTGACGCTCGGGAACCTCCTGGTCACCCCGCATGTGGCCGGTCAAACGGAGGAGGCGCTCGTCGCGGTCGGCCGACTCGCGGCGCAGAGCGTGGAACAGGCGCTCGCCGGACGTCGTCCCGACCGGGCCGTCCGCGATCTCGCCGCAACGGCGGTGGTCTGATGTTCATCGCCGCCGACGCTTCCTCCATCTCCGTCTCCCCGGGGTGGCGTCGCGCCCCGATCGGCCTCGTCGACGCTGTCGCCGCGTATCCCGTCGCCCTCATCGGCGACGTCACCGCGCGCATGGGCATGATGACTTCCGTGATCCGCCCGCAGAATGGTCTCCCTCGGTTCGCGGGTACCGTCCTGCCCGTCCTCACCCGCGACGGTGACAACCTCGCCATCCATCGTGGTCTCGACGAAGCGGCCCCCGGCGACGTGCTCGTCGTCGACGCGCACGCTGAGACGAACCGCGCGGTCTTCGGCGACATCCTCGGCGAGGTCTGTGTCGTCCGCGGTGTACGCGGCGTCGTGATCGACGGGGCGACCCGCGACGTCGATGAGCTCGAGAGACTCGGCCTGCCCGTCTTCGCGCGAGCGGTCAATCCGGCCGGCCCCTCGAAGGCCGGCCCGGGGGTGGTGGGAGCGCCGGTCGCCGTCGGCAATGTCGTCTGCCGCGCCGGTGACGCGATCGTCGCCGACCGTGACGGGATCGTCGTGCTCCCCGCCGCGGCCCTCGAGGAGGTGCTCGAACGGTTGTCGGCCCAGGACGCCTTCGAGAACGGCCTGCGCGCGCGCATCCGGGGTGGCGAGGCCGTCGACGGCGGCTGAGCGCGTCAGGCGGCGATGACGAGAGGGGTTCTCATTCCCGACTTCCCCGGAATCACGCGGATGTCGCCGCACCGCGCCTAGCCTGGACCGATGCACGACCACGCCCCGTCCGGTGGCATCCGCGATGCCGGCAACCGGCGCCTGCTCGCCACCGCACTCGCGCTCACCGCGACGGTGATGCTCGTGCAGATCGTCGGGGCGATCCTGTCGGGCTCCCTGGCGCTGCTGGCCGACGCGGCGCACATGTTCACCGACGCGGCGGCGCTCGTCGTCGCGCTCGTGGCGACCGCGATCGCCGCGCGCCCCGCCGACGACCGCCGCACGTTCGGGTACCAGCGCGCCGAGGTGCTCGGAGCACTGGTCAACGGCGTCATCCTGATCGTCCTGTGCGCCTGGGTGGGGGTCGAGGCGGTGCAGCGGCTGCTCGCTCCCGCCGAGGCCGAGGTGCAGGGCGGGCTCATGCTCGTCGTCGCCGTTGTCGGCATGGTCGCGAATGCGGTGTCGATGTGGCTGCTCAGCCGCGCGCAGAAGCGCAGCATCAACGTCCGCGGCGCCTACCTCGAGGTGCTGGGCGACCTGGTGGGGTCGATCGCGGTGATCATGGCCGCGATCGTGATCGTCACGACGGGTTTCGTGCAGGCGGATGCCATCGCCTCCCTGCTCATCGCGGTGCTCATCGTGCCGCGGGCCATCGGGCTACTGCGCGAGGTCGTCGTGGTGCTGACCGAGTCGGCGCCGGTCGGGATGCACGTCGCCGAGATCCGCGAGCACCTGCGCGGAGCGGACGGAGTGGTCGACGTGCACGACGTACACGTGTGGCAGCTCACCCGCGGCGCGCCCGTGTTCAGCGCGCACGTCATCGTCGAGGACGCGGCTCTCGCGGACGGTCGCGCCGCGGCCATCCTCGCGTCGCTGCAGACGTGTCTGGCAGATCATTTCGATGTGGAGCACTCGACGTTCCAGCTCGAACCCGCCGGTCACGTCGAGCACGATTCGCGCCACGCCTAGGTCGCCGGACCCGGCGGCGTCGACGCGCTCAGCCACCTCGCGCCGCGGGCCGGGGGCTAGACCTCCCGCACGACCTCGTCGGGGCTCTTGTCCGGCCGCAGGCCGCGCCACCGCGCCTGGCGCAGGATGCCGCCGGGCGTGAATTCCGCGAACTCCACCTCTCCCACGAGCTCCGGCCGCACCCACAGCGCGTCGCGGGCGTCTGCCGCCGGAACCCCGACGAACGGGTCGGTCTCCGACCGGAGCGGCTCGAGAAGACCGCGGAGGCGGGCGAGCGTCTGCTCGCTGAACCCCGACCCCACGCGTCCCGCGTACCGCAGCCCGTCCGTCGACGGGACACCCACCAACAACGAGCCGATCGTGCCCGCGCGGTTCCCCTTGCCCGGACGGATCCCCCCGATCACCACCTCCTGCGTCCGCGAATGCTTGACCTTGAGCCACTGCTCCGACCGCGCCCCTCGGCGGTAGGTCGAGCCCGGGTCCTTGACCACGACCCCTTCGAGGCCGAACCGCTCGCTGGTGGACACGGCGGCATCCACGTCGTCGAAAACGGGCGGCACGACGATCGGCGCACCGGCCGCGGCGGCGAGGTCCTCGAGCACCTCACGACGCTGAGCGAGGGGGAGGGATGCCACATCGCGCGCTCCCACCGACAGCACGTCGAAGAGGTAGAGGTGCACGGGCGTCCGGGCCGCTTCCCGCTCGATCTCGCGGGGCTGCGCCAGGTTCATGCGCTTCTGCAGGAGCGGGAAGCTCGGTCGTCCCATGTCGTCGAGGGCCACGATCTCGCCGTCGAACACGGCGGGCTGGGGGCCGAGGTGCAGATCGACGGCGCTCAGCTCCGGGTAGGCGGCGGTGAGGTCGTTGCCGTTGCGCGAGCGCAGTCGCAAGCGGTCGCCGTCCCAGACCCCCAGACCCCGGATGCCGTCCCACTTCATCTCCACCCACGGGGTGCCACCCCAGCGCGCCGCCGCCGCGCGCGCGATTCCCGGCGTGGCGGAGGTGGCGAGCATGGGTCGAAGGTCCGCGGCGACGGGAGTGTCGCTCGCCGATCGGCCGATCACGGCGTCCGCGGCGACGGGGGAGGGCATGGGCGCCGCCCGGTCGCGCGCCACGACCGGGGCTCCCTCGTTCTGCGGGTGGCCGTCGGCATCCGTCTTCATGCGGTGCAGCAGCCACTGCGACTTCTCGCCCCGCCCCTCGGTGCGGATCAGCGCGAGACGCACGCGCCCGAGCGGACCACCCTCTCGACCGGTGAGGGTGGCGATCACCTCGTCGTCGCGCCACTTCTCGAGGGCGTAGGTGCCGGTGTCCCACACCGTCATGGTTCCGGCGCCGTACTCCCCGCGCGGGATCTCGCCCGCGAAGTCGAGGTATTGCATCGGATGGTCCTCCGTCATCACGGCGAGGCTGTTCTTCGCCGTGGTCGGCGGGACGCCTTTCGGCACCGCCCAGCTGACGAGCACGCCGTCGCGTTCGAGCCGGAGGTCCCAGTGCAGCCGCGAGGCGTGGTGCTCCTGGATGACGAAGCGGGGCGCGCCTTCGCCACGGGGAGCGCCGTGAGGATGCTCGGGCACCGGCTCGGGCGTCCGATCGGCGGATCGTTTCGCGATGTACGCGCGGAGGGGTCCATGGACCTCGTCGACCGGGGCCAGGGGGTCCTCGGGCCTGTCGAGCACCTCGGTGAACAGCAGATGCCGCAGCTCGGGATCGTCGAGCTCGGCCCACGTGCGGGGAGCTGCGACGAACGGCTGCGTGCGCCCGCGCAACGAGTACGGAGCGATCGTCGTCTTCGAGCCGTTGTTCTGGCTCCAGTCGATGAACACCTTCCCGGGCCGCGCGGCCTTGGACATCTGGCTGACCACGAGCTCCGGGTGATCCGCCTCGATCGCGCGCGCGAGTTCCTTCGCCACCGCACTCGCCGCGTCGCTCGACTGCCGCCCGTCGAGGCGCGCGTACAGGTGGATGCCCTTGCTCCCGCTCGTGACCGGCAGGGGATCCAGTCCCATGTCGGTCAGGATGGCGCGCGCCCACCGTGCGACCTCGGCGCACTCCGCGAGCCCTGTGCCCGGACCCGGGTCGAGATCGAGCACCAGCCGGTCGGGGTTCTGACGCTCTCCCTCGCTCGAGAAGCGCCATTGCGGCACGTGCAGCTCGAGGCTCGCCACCTGCGCCAGGTAGACGAGGGTGGGGAGGTCGTCGACCAGCGGGTAGTCCTTGGCGCCCGAGGAGTGGTCGATCGGGAAGCGCCGCACCCACGCCGGCGCCCCGGGCTCGAGGGCCTTGGCGAAGAACGGCTCGCCCGGTGCGGACGCCGTGCCGACGCCGTCGGGCCAGCGCTTGCGGGTGAGAGGCCGATCGGCCACGTGGGGCAGCAGCAGCGGGGCGATGCGCGAGTAGTAGTCGATGACCTCGCCCTTGGTGGTCCCGGTCTCGGGGTAGAGCACTTTGTCGAGGTTCGAGAGGCGCAGGCGGCGGCCGTCGATCCGCACCGTCTGCTCCGTCATCGCCCCAGCGTAGGGCGGGGGAGGGTCCGGATGCCGAGGGGGTTGCGCCCCGTCGGCCCTCCCGATGGCGTCGACGGGCTCAGCCACCTCCGCGGGAAGGTCCCTGAGCGTGACGAAGGGACCGGGGCTCTCCCCCCGGCGCAAGGGGCTCGGCATCCGTCCCCCTCCGGGTGTTCACTGGGGTCATGCGATCGATCTGGAAGGGCGCCCTGACGTTCGGCCTCGTCAACGTGCCCGTCAAGGTGTACTCGGCCACCGAAGACCACGACGTCTCGCTGCACCAGGTGCACAACGCCGACGGCGGACGCATCCGGTACCAGCGCATCTGCGAGATCGACGGCGAGGTCGTGCCCTACAGCGACATCGACAAGGCGTACGACGACGGCGAGCAGACGGTCGTCCTCACCAAGGACGATCTGGCGTCGCTGCCGAGCGAGCGCAGCCGCGAGATCGAGGTCGTCGAGTTCGTGCCCAGCGAGCAGGTCGACCTGCTCACCCTCGACAAGGCCTACTACCTCGAGCCCGACTCCTCGTCGCCGAAGGCGTACGTGCTGCTGCGCAAGACGCTCGAGCAGACCGACCGCACGGCGATCGTCCGGTTCTCCCTGCGGCAGAAGACGCGGCTCGCCGCCCTGCGCGTCCGTGGCGATGTGCTGGTGCTGCAGACGCTCCTGTGGGCCGACGAGGTGCGCGAGGCCGCGTTCCCGGCGCTGGAGGAGAGCGTGCGCATCTCGGCGAAGGAGCTCGAGATGTCGGCATCCCTGGTCGACAGCTTCTCGAAGGACTTCGACCCCGAGGAGTTCACCGACGAGTACCAGGAGGAGCTGCGCACCCTCATCGACGCCAAGCTCGAGCAGGGCGACGCCCTCGACACGGATGCCACCTTCGGCAAGGCCGAGGACGACGACGGCGGCGAGGTGATCGACCTCATGGAGGCGCTGCGGGCGAGCGTCGAGCGGTCGCGCGCCGCGCGGGGCGAGAAGGATGCGCCCGCGAAGAAGGCTCCGGCGAAGAAGAAGACGTCGAAGGCGTCGTGACGGGGTCGGGTGCCCGAGGCGTCGGCGGCAGCAGAGCGCCGGCGGCGCCCACGGCATCAGCGCGTCGGCTGGTCTCCGTCTTCGAGGGTCTTCGGGTCGAGGGAGAGTGACTCTGCCTCGGCGGGGGTGACCGCGCCCTCGCGCTTGGCGGCGGCGCGCTCGCGGAAGTAGTGGACGACGACGAAGCCCACCGTGCCGACGACGACCGCGAGGAGGATGACGTCGATGTACTCGGCGACGAACTCGCCCACGCCGGGGATGAGGCTCAGCACGTACCCGAACACCGTCAGGCCGAAGCCCCACAGCACGGCTCCGATGAAGTTGTAGAGGGTGTACTTCCACTTGTTCATGTGGCCGACGCCCGCGGCGATGGGGGCGAAGGTGCGCACGATCGGCACGAAGCGCGCCAGGATGACGGTCAGACCACCGAAGCGCACGAAGAACGCGTTGGTGCGCTCGACGTTCTTGCGGCTGAACAGGCCGGAGTCCTTGCGCTCGAAGATCGCCGGACCGGCCTTGTGGCCGATGACGTAGCCCACCTCACCGCCGAGGAACGCGGCGAGACCGATGAGCAGCCCGGTGACCCACACGTTGACGCCGAAGACGCCGTGCGGGGGGTGCGTGACCGGGTTCGACAGGATGCCGGCCATCACCAGCAGCGTGTCGCCGGGAAGGAGGAAGCCGATGAGCAGGCCCGTCTCGGCGAAGATGATGAGGCAGACGATGGCCAGGGCCCACGGGCCGGCCGAGTCGATGATCGTCGCGGGGTCGAGCCACGGGAGCAGTGAGGCGGTGGTGTGGATCACATCGGTCCCGTTCGGGTCGGAGAGGCGGTGCTGGCGAAACGGTGAACGTGCGGAAGGGGGGACTTGAACCCCCACGCCCGAAGGCACAGGAACCTAAATCCTGCGTGTCTGCCGATTTCACCACTCCCGCGAGTGGGATCAGTCTAAGCGCGCGCACGCGCGCGCTCGATGTGAACGAGCCGTCAAACCCCCGCGATCTCACCCGCGGCCGCCGCGGGGGCGGGGGCCCGCCGACACGCCCACGGGAATGCCCCTGCGCCGAGGCGGTTTGACTCCGTATGAAGGCGATCACGTATACCCAGCCCGGTGACTCCTCCGTCCTGTCGCTCGTCGAGCGACCACTGCCCGAGCCGGGCCCCGGCGAGGTGCGCGTGCGCATCACGGTGTCGGGGGTGAACCCCACCGACTGGAAGGCGCGTGAGAGCGCCGGCCGCCCCCTCCCGTTCGACGAGATCACCCCGAACCAGGACGGAGCGGGCATCGTGGATGCCGTCGGCCCCGGCGTCTCGACCCTCTCGGCGGGCCAGCGGGTCTGGGTCTACCTGGCCGCCCACCAGCGTCCGACCGGCACCGCCGCCGAGTACGCGGTCCTCCCGGCCGAGCGGGCGGTGCCCCTGGCCGACGGAGCGTCGTTCGAACTCGGCGCGAGCCTCGGCGTGCCCGCGATGACCGCCCATCGCGCGCTCACCGTGCACGAGGACGGCCCCTCGCGCCTCGCGCCCGGTGCTCTCACCGGCCGTACCGTGCTCGTCCAGGGCGGTGCCGGCGCCGTGGGGCACGCGGCGATCCAGCTCGCCGCCTGGGCCGGCGCGAAGGTCATCGCCACCGTCAGCAACGACGAGAAGGCGAAGCTCGCCCGCGCGGCCGGCGCGCACCACGTGCTGCAGTACCCGAGCGCGTCGCTGGCCGACGGCATCCGTGAGATCGCCCCCGACGGGGTCGAGCACATCGTCGAGGTCGCCATCGCCGACAACGCCGCCCTCGACGTCGAGGTCGTCGCCAACCACGGCACGATCGGCTACTACGCCGACAACGGCGGTGACACCTTCGCCGCCCCCGTCCGCCCCAGCTTCGCGAAGAACGTGCGCTGGCAGGGACTGCTGCTGTACACCGTGGGGGAGCGCGCGCTGGCCGCAGCGGCCGAGGACGTCGCGGCCGCGGTGGCCGACGGTGCCCTCCCGGTGGGCGAGGCGCACGGCCTGCCGCTGACGTGGTTCGACCTGTCCGACACCGCCGCCGCTCATGACGCCGTCGCGGGAGGCGCCACGGGCAAGGTCCTCATCCGGGTGACCGACGCGGAGTGAGCCCCCCTCATCGACGAACCGCCGGGACCCGAACGGGCCCCGGCGGTTCGCGTTCGCCTGCTTACTGCTGAGTGCGACGGCGGGCGATTACGGTGCCGGCTGCGACGATCAGCCCCAGGGCCAGCATGCCGGCGCCGACCGCGGGCAGCGGCGAGCCGTCGACGTCGCTACCGGTGTTCGCCAGGTCGCCGCCGCGCGGGCCGCTTCCGGCCGGGCCCCCGGTGGCGCTGGGCGCGGGGCTCGGTGCCGTGGTCGGCGCCGCGGTGGGCTCAGCCGTCGGGGCGACGGTGGGCTCGGTGGTCGGCTCGGGCGACGGCTCACCCGGCGTGGGCTCGGGGGAGGGCTCCACCGTGGCGTCCCACGCGAGGGCGAACGCGGCGTGGCCGATCGCGGGCGCGAAGATGTCGATCGCGTCGCGATTGACGTTCGCCAGGGTGTCGTCGATCGTGTGGTAGTTGCGGTCCATGAACACCCCGGCCGTTCCGCCGAACAGGCGCGCCTGCTCCTCGGTCTTGATGTCGTCGGCACCCGAGAACAGACCGCCCGCGGGGATGCCGTTGTCGATGAAGGCCTGGTAGTCGCTGCGGCCCGAGTACTCGGTGTCGATCCACGGCTGATCGATCGCGTCGAAGTAATCGGTGTAGATCTGCTCGATCTCCGCCGAACCCGCGGGGATCTCGACGGGCGCCTCGTACGTCGACTCGTTCGCGTCGTAGACGCCGACGGTGAAGTTCTCCGACCCGATCATGTCGTAGTTGAGGTAGGACGAGATGCGCTCGAGCTCGGCGGGGTCGTTGGCGATCAGATCGTCGACGTACGCGGTCGAGCCGACCAGGCCGACCTCCTCGGCGCTCCAGAGCGCGAGGCGGATCCGCTTGTCGTTGGGCGTCTCGGATGCCGCGATCCTCTCGGCCAGGGCGAGGATGGCCGCCGAACCCGAGGCGTTGTCGTTGACGCCGGGGCCCTCGGCCACACCGTCGAGGTGCGCGCCGATCACGACGGTGTCGTCGGGGTCGCCCGCGATGCTGTCGGCGATGACGTTGAAGGACTCGGTCACGAGGAACTGCTTCTCGATGACCGCCGTCCCTTCGACTGGAACGTCGGCAGGGGCCGCGGCGACGAGCGCCGCGATGGCGTCACCGCTGGCCTGGGGCAGCGTGGCGGCGGGGGAGTCGTCTTCGTTGCGCGGTCCCGAGGCTACGTTGGTCAGCTGGTCGTCCGGGGAAACGCCCTCCTCGGCGGGACGCTCGTTGTTGTAGACGAACACCGCTCCCGCCCCGGCCGCGGTGGCGTTGTCGATCTTCGCCTCGAAGGTGCAGATGCCGCGCTGGATGAGCACGATCGCGCCCGCCGGGACGGCGGCGAAGTCACCGGGCTCGCAGCCGAGGTGCGCGCCGTCGGCGTCGGAGGGCAGGGACAGCTGCGCGGTGTAGTCGCCCTCGATGCCCTCGCTGAGGTCGAAGTGCGACCCGGTGTAGGTGGTGCCGTCCACCGTGAGCGAGGCCTCGCCGAACTCCGGGGTGGGGACCTCGAACGTCTGACGCGAGACGGTGAAGGCGCCGGTTCCCTCGAGGACCTGCTCGGCGTAGCGGGCGGCGGCCTCGTACCCGGGTCCGTTCCAGACGCGGTAGCCGTCGGCGGCGAATGACTCGCTGATGTCCGACAACTCGGTCAAGTGCGTCATGACGTCGGCGCCCGTGACCCCGAGGTCATCGGGCGGGGTGGCCGGGGCGGCGAACGCGGCCGGGGCGATCAGCAGGCCGCCGCCCACCAGGGCGCCGGTCGCCAGCAAAGCCGACGCCCGTCGAGCGCGAGAGGGAGGGGAATGCAGGGTGTTTCGGAGCACGATGAATGCGCCTCTCCGCGGGCATCGATGCCCGCATCATCCAGGGGGAATGACGCGACGCCCAGAGAAGGCGATCGCGAGACGATTCTCATAGGGGATTCGTAAAAAACGCAATGGTGGCCGCATTCTTCACAGGGTTGAAACCTGGGGGTCACACGGCCGAGGACCCCGAGCGACCGGCGGCGCGATCAGCCGCGCCGCGGATTCCGCCCGACGATCGCCGCTGCCACGAGCATCGTCGCAGCGGCCGTCGCGAGCGCCGCGGAACTGCCGAGGTCGTGCGCGAGGGCGCCCAGGACGGCACCCGCGACGAGCGCCGCCCACAGCAGCAGGGGGCGGCGCCACGCGGTGCGAGAACGACCGGTCACGAGGGCGGCGAGACCCAGGCCAAGGCTCACGAGCGTGCCGGTGGAGTAGGTTATGGCGACGCGCGCCCGATCCTCGGCGAGGAACAGCGTGTTGAGGGCTCCCATCGCCGCGGCGAGCAGGCCCGCGCGCCACAGTGTGGACGGACCGGCGGTCGCGAGCACCGCGGCGAGCCCCACCACGAGGGCCGATCCCGCGATGAGCGAGGCCTGCGCGCGCCGCGACCGCGGGCGCACCGCGCCGCCGACCGCGACACCCACGACGAACGCCGCGATGAGGCCCAGCGGCACGAGGGCCAGGGCGAGCGAGCTCGGCACGTCGACCGCGCCCTGCGTGGAGTTGCCGCTCATGAACGACACGAACAGTCCGCCGGTGTCGAGGTACCCGACGGCGTCGACGAAGCCGGCGACCGCCGCCAGTGCGGCCGACAGCGCGAGGGCTCCCCGTCCGACGTTCTGCACCGTGCCTCCTCGCCTCGGTCGAGGGATCGAGGCGCTCCATCGTCGTCCCGGCACGGCGTACCCGGCAAATCCGTCCATCCGCGGCATCCACCGCCGCCGGGGTTCCGGGCCCCGCCGTCAGCGCACGCGGGGCACGTATCGCGGCACCCAGCGGATGAACCCCGCTGCGCCGAGGACCGCGATGACGCCCATGGCCCCCACGCCGATCGACAGCGTCGCCACCGCGGTGAGCGCCGACACGATCAGCGGGGCGACGGCACCGCCGGCATCCGTGAGCGTCCGCCACGAGCCGAGGAACGCCGCGGGCTCGTTCGGCGGTGCGATGTCGGCCCCGAGGGTGAGCAGGATGCCGCTGGACAGACCGTTGCCGACCCCGAGCACCGCGGCGAACATGGCGTACCACATGGCCGCCGAGTCCAGGTCGTGCGTGAACGACAGGGCGAAGAACCCCGCTCCCATCAGGATCATCGCGGGCAGTGCCGCCCACAGGCGTCCGAAGCGGTCCATGACCTGGCCGCTGGCGTAGAACAGGGCGAAGTCGATCGCGCCCGACACCCCGACGACCACCGCGATCGTCCCGGCATCCAGTCCGAGCGACACGCCCCACAGGGGCAGCACGACCTGCCGCGCCGACCGCACCGCCGACAGCGAGGCCGCGGCGAGCCCCAGCCGCGCGAGCACGCCGCGGAACCGCCACATCGTGCGGAACACCCCGGCGCGCTCGACTGTCGGGATCGCTCCCGTCACGGGTTCTCCGGTGTCCTCCGCGTCGCGCGAGTCGCCGTCGACGCGGCGCGCCCCCGCGCCCACCGGCACCGCCTTCTCGGGATCGGGGCCGAAGAACACGAGGAGGACGGTGGTGACCTGGCACACCGCGAAGAAGACCACGGATGCCGTCTCGTCGCCGAAGATCCCCAGCAGTGCCGCCGAGATGAACGGGCCGACGAACATCCCGAGGCGGAACGTCCCGCCGAGCAGCGACAGGGCCCGCGCCCGGAAGTGCAGCGGCACGCGGGTCGTCATGAACGAGTGGCGCGCGAGCGCGAACGACGCGGCGCAGAACCCGATGAGGAAGACGGCCGCGGCGGAGAACGCCAGCGACTGCGCGAACACGATCCCGGTCAGGCCCGCGAGCACGATGATCCCGGCCACGCCCATCGTGAGGCGCTCGCCGAAGCGGGCGACGGCCCATCCCGCCGGGATGTTGCCGCACAGCTGGCCCACGACGAGGGCGGCGGCGACGAGGGCGGCCACGGCGACGTCGGCGCCGAGGCGGTTGGCGATCACGGGGATGAGGGGGATCACCGCGCCCTCGCCGAGCGCGAAGAGCAGGGTGGGGCCGTAGATCATCGGTGCGAAGCGCACCAGCACGTTCCGGGGAGAGTCGGCTGTCACCGTCTCCACGATAGGCTTGATGTCTCATGCTCGAACTCGATTTGACCGCCGACATCCAGGCGCTGCGCTCGACCTTCGCCGATATCCAGGCCGTGGTCGACGTCGACGCACTCAAAGCCGACATCGATCGCCTCAGCGAAGAGGCCGGTGCCCCCGACCTGTGGGACGACGTCGAGAACGCCCAGAAGGTCACCAGCCGTCTGAGCCACCGTCAGGCCGAACTCAAGCGGGTCTCGGAGATCGAGCAGCGTCTCGACGACCTCGAGGTGCTCGTCGAGCTCGCGATCGAGATGGACGACGAGGACTCCGCCGACGAGGCCCGTCGCGAGCTCGCGGCACTGAAAGACGTGATCGGCCAGCTCGAGGTGCAGACGCTCCTCGACGGGGAGTACGACCCGCGCTCCGCGGTCGTCACGATCCGTTCGGGAGCGGGCGGCGACGACGCGACCGACTTCGCCGAGATGCTCCTGCGCATGTACCTGCGCTGGGCCGAGCGCCACAAGTACCCCGTCAAGGTCATGGACACCTCCTACGCCGAGGGCGCCGGCATCAAGTCGGCCACCTTCGAGGTCGACGTCCCCTACGCCTACGGCACGCTGTCGGTCGAGGCCGGCACCCACCGCCTCGCGCGCATCAGCCCGTTCGGCGGCGCCGACAAGCGTCAGACGAGCTTCGCCGCGGTCGAGGTCATCCCCGTGATGGAAGAGGCCGTCGAGGTCGAGGTCCCCGAGGGTGACATCCGCGTCGACGTCTTCCGTTCCTCCGGCCCCGGCGGGCAGTCGGTCAACACCACCGACTCCGCCGTGCGCATCACGCACCTCCCGACCGGCCTCGTGGTGTCGATGCAGAACGAGAAGTCGCAGATCCAGAACCGCGCCGCCGCCATGCGCGTGCTGCAGACGCGCCTGCTTCTGCTCAAGCGAGAAGAAGAGGCCGCCAAGAAGAAGGAGCTCGCCGGCACGATCACCGCGAGCTGGGGCGACCAGATGCGCTCCTACTTCCTCTACGGCCAGCAGCTCGTGAAAGACCTGCGCACCGGCTACGAGGTCGGCAACCCCGCCGTCGTCTTCGACGGCGATCTCGACGGTCTGATCGCCGCCGGCATCCGCTGGCGCAAGCGCAAGGACGACGACGACTGATCATCCCCTTTCGACGAGAGTCCTATGGATGCCGGTACCCCCGGCATCCATAGGACTCTCTCGGTTTGGCGACACGGCGCGTCCTGACGGGCTGTTTCGCGCCCGCGCTTAGGCTCGTCGAGCCATGATCCGGTTCGAGAACGTCACCAAGAGGTATCGCGGCACCGCGAAGCCCGCCCTCAACGCCGTCGACTTCGAGGTGCAGCGCGGGGAGTTCGTCTTCCTCGTCGGAGCCTCGGGTTCGGGCAAGTCGTCGTGCCTGCAGCTCATCCTGAGGGCGGAGACCCCCACCGAGGGGCGCGTCGTCGTGCTCGGCCGCGACCTGCGCACCCTGTCGAACCGCAAGGTCCCCTACTTCCGCCGCCACATCGGGTCGGTGTTCCAGGACTTCCGCCTGCTGCCGAACAAGACCGTGCACCAGAACGTCGCTTTCACGCTGCAGGTCACGGGCGCCTCGCGTGGGTTCATCCAGCAGGCCGTGCCGGAGGTGCTCGCGCTCGTCGGCCTCGACGGCAAGGAGAAGCGCCTGCCGCATGAGCTGTCGGGTGGCGAGCAGCAGCGCGTCGCGATCGCGCGAGCGTTGGTCAACCGCCCGCAGGTGCTCCTCGCCGACGAGCCGACCGGAAACCTCGACCCCGGCACCTCGATCGACATCATGCGCCTTCTCGCGCGCATCAACGCCGGCGGGACGACCGTCGTGATGGCCACGCACGAGGCTGGTTTCGTCGACCAGATGCAGCGCCGCGTGATCGAACTGCGCGGCGGCGAGATGGTGCGCGACGAACGCCACGGCGGCTACGGCGACACCTCCAGCCTCCCGCGACTCGCGCCCGAGGTCGAGAAGGGCGCCGCCGCGGTGGCCGCCCTCACCGCGGTGCTCGAGGTCCAGCGCGAGGTGACGAGCGTGACCGGCCCCGTGGAGCCGCTGCCGTCGGCGGCCGTCACCCGCCCCGCGGCCGCATCCGACCCGGCTACCACGACCCCCGCCCCCGCGGTGACCACGCCGGCCGCCGAGCAGACGCGCGAGCCGGGCACCAACACGCGCTCCATCCCCGTCACGACCCCCGACGTCGAGGCCCTCGGCGTCGCCGACCGCCTCGGTCTGGGCGCGAAGACGGATCGCAACGACGAAGTGGGACCCACGTCATGAGGTTCGGGCTCATCCTCTCGGAGGCCTTCACGGGCCTGCGACGCAACGCCTCGATGGTGATCTCGGTCATCCTCGTGACCTTCGTGTCGCTCACCTTCGTCGGCGCGGCGATGCTCATGCAGATGCAGATCGGCAAGATGCAGTCGTACTGGGCCGACCGCGCCCAGGTGGCGGTGTCGATGTGCGCGACCGTGTCGGACGTCGACACCTGCACCACCGGTCAGGCCGCCACGCAGGAGCAGATCGACGCGGTGACGGCGAAGCTCGACGGCGACGCCCTCGCCCCGCTCATCCGCGACTACACCTACGCCACCAGCGAGCAGGTGTTCGAGAACGCCAAGGGCCTGCTGCCCGACGACATCATCGGCGTCGTCACCGCGGATCAGTTCAATGCGACCTTCAGCATCAACCTCGTCGACCAGAACCAGTCCGACGTCATCATCGAGGCCTTCAGCGGCCAGGCGGGCGTCGAAGAGGTCACGAACCAGATGCAGTACCTCGAGCCCCTGTTCCAGGCGCTCACGGTCGCGACCTACGTCGCGGTCGGCATCGCCGGGCTCATGCTGATCGCGGCGGTGCTGCTGATCGCCACCACGATCCGCCTCTCGGCCTTCGCGCGACGCCGCGAGCTCGGGATCATGCGTCTCGTCGGTGCCTCGAACCGCTTCATCCAGACGCCGTTCATCGTCGAGGGCGTGCTGGCGGCGCTGATCGGCTCGGCGCTGGCGAGCGTGGCGGTGTGGGCGATCGTGGGCGTGGGTGTCAACCAGTACCTGCGCGACCGCATCGGCTTCATCACGTCGTGGGTGGGTATCGGCGACGTCGCGTTCGTCATCCCGGTCATCGTCGTGATCGGCGTGATCCTCGCCGCCCTCAGCGCGAGCTTCGCGATCCGTCGCTGGTTGCGCGCCTGACCGTTCGCGACGGCGGGCTCCGGCGTCCTGTAGGCTGAGGGGCTCTGTGTGCCCATGATCATGAGGAGGTGGCACCATGCCTCGTGAGCAGGGTGAGAAGCTCATCGCGTCGAACAAGAAGGCGCGTCACGACTACGCCATCGAGAAGACCTACGAGGCCGGTCTCGTCCTGACCGGCACCGAGGTGAAGTCGCTGCGCCAGGGGCGGGCGAACCTCACCGACGGCTACGCGTACATCGACGGCGGTCAGGCGTTCCTCGATGCCGTGCACATCCCCGAGTACTCGCAGGGACACTGGACGAACCACTCCGCCAAGCGCACGCGCAAGCTGCTGCTGCACAAGGAGGAGATCGTCAAGCTCTCGCACGCGGTCGCCGCGGGCGGCTACACCCTCGTCCCGCTGCGCCTGTACTTCCTCGACGGGCGCGCGAAGGTCGAGATCGCGGTCGCGAAGGGCAAGCGCGAGTTCGAGAAGCGTCAGACCATCCGCGAGCGCGAGGACAAGCGCGAGGCCGAGCGTGCGATGCGCACGAAGAACCGCCTGGGCGAGTAAGACCCGTCACTCGGCGCGGAAGCGCCCCTCGACGACCGAGGTCACGACGATCTCCGGCGGCTGCAGGCTGAACGACGATCCTCCGGCCGACGCAGCCGCCATCATGCGGGCGCCCATCGGCGCGGGGGAATCGGGGCGGGTCGCGAGCAGCCCGGCATCCGCCACCTCGACGGCGGAGACGGATGCCAGCCCCAGGGCGTCGGCGTAGGCGGTCGCGCGCTCCACGGCCACGTGCACGGCCTCGGCGGCGACCTCGCGCTCGGTGCGTGCGCGCGTGTCGGGGGAGAGGCGCCAGTCGACGGCGGTGACCTGCACGTCGTCGGACTCGGTGACGTCGCCGAGCCACCACGACAAGGCGCCGGCGTCGATGAACGTGGCCGAGAGCTCGACGCTCGCGTGGTGGACGAGGGGGAGTTGCGCCCCCTCGGCGTTCCACGGCCGGTCCGACCAGACCGAGACACGGGCGCTCGACCATTCCGAGACCTCGCCCGAACGCAGGTGGGCGACGAGGCCGTCCTGCACCGACGATGCGCGCTCCTGCGCCTGCTCCACGACGGGGCCGCGAGACGGCCCGTCGACCGAGACCGTGACACGGACCGCCGCTTCTTCGGCACGGACGCGGGCGTTGCTCTCGCCTCGGACGGTGATGACGACGTCGCTCATGCGGTGAGCCTACGCGACGGCGTCGACGGGGCGACGGGCGTGCGACGGTCCGATGCGCGAGTCGTCGACGCGGGGAATTCGCGGGCCGACGCGACGGGGCGACGGGCGCGGGGCGGTCCGATGCGAGAGTCGTCGACACCGGGAATTCACGAGCCCCCGATGCGTTGTAGACTGTGATGCTCGGGTGCTTTCTGCTCCCGGCATGGCAACTCAACAGCGTGACAACGGCCGCTCCTTCACGGAGTTCCCGGGGCTGATCGGTTTCGACAGCGCCTGCGAACCCGCGAGAAGCGGGCCGAGGATGTGGGGTTATCTCGTAAACGCTCCCTGCAAAACAATAAGTGCCAATGCTAAGCGCACTGACTTCGCCCTCGCTGCGTAAGCGAGCCCGATAGTCCGTCAGACCGTGTGTGACCCCGCCACGGATCCTGGCGTCATTTAGGGGTCTTGCTGCGTGACGGCGTCTGGACGTCACGCGGGACTTTTCCCAGGCTGGGCTCGTCGACTTAGGTGTCTGTGACAAAGGTCGGAGCCGAGCAGAACGTCTGCACAGACTGCGCCCGGAGAAAACGCGGAGACCCAGCGTTGGACGGGGGTTCGATTCCCCCCAGCTCCACGAGCCGTTGTCACGATGAGTCGTCAGAAAGCCCTCGCTCCCGCCCGTTTCGGTGGGGCGGGGGCTTTCGCGTACGCCGATGAGCGCCGCGCGGGCCTCTGTGCGGCGTGAGCGTCACCGGTGGGCGCGACGTACCCGGCCGTGTGCTCGGCCCGCCTGCCGGCGCCGCTCAGCTCGCGCTGCGCGTGTGGATGTCGCTCTCGCCCGAGGCGCCGTTCAGCTCGAGGTAGATGCGTCCCTCGGTGCGCGTCAGGGTGGCCGTGTTCCGTCGCTCGATCGACTCCGCGAGACGCTCGACGAACCCGGGGTCGAAACTGTGCAGCAGCACCTCGTCACCGCGGTGGATGCGCTTGCCCGCCCACGCGGCGGCGACCTTCTCGGGGTCGCGGTGGGTATAGACCGCGACGCGTTCGGCCTTCATGCTCCCGGTGTGCAGGCGGGCGGCATCCGGGGCTCCCACCTCCACCCAGGCGACGAGCGCGCCGGTGAGGTCGCGCACCAGGACGGCGGGTTCGTCGGTCGCGGCGACTCCCTCGCTGAAGGCGATGCCCTCTTCGAACTCGAGGCAGTAGGCGAGCACGCGGGTGAGCATGTAGGGCGCGGTCTCGGACGGATGCCGCGCGACGCGCAGCTGCAGCTCGTCGTAGACGCCGCGGTCGACATCGGAGAGCTGCACGGTGAACGTGTGAATGGTCGCGCCGATAGCCACGAGGGTCGAGCCTACGTGAGGAGCGGGGATCCTCGTGCCTCCGGACTCCGACCGCGGAGGGACGTTGCCCGGATGACTCCGTGCCGCCTAGCGTCGAAGGATGCCAGATCCCCGCGCCCTCCGCATCGACGTCGGTCCGTTCCACCTCGCCCCGACGCCCGACGCGTCCACGTGGACCGCCGAGCAGGAGCGCGGCGGACGCGGCGCCGCATCCGGGATCGACGCCGACGGGAATGACGCGGGACGGATCACGGCCGGGTGGACCGACTGGGTCGCGTTCGCGCAGCGGGTGCTGCAGGCCGATGCCGTGTGGCGCGATGTCGAGGCGCGGGGCGACGCGTGGGACGAGGGGTTCTCGGCGGCTCGCGACGTGGAGGCGCGCAACCCGTACCGGTGACGGGCGACGCCGAGCCGGCGACCGTCGGCGCCGTCGGCTACCGGGGGCTCTGGACGAGGATCAGGCTCTGTCGGGTGTCGGCGAGCTTCACGAAGCCGTCGCCGAAGAAGTAGGTCAGGCCGTAGCCGTCGGCACCGCGTCCGTTCAGCCAGTCGGGGTTCTCGGTCACGTAGACGCCGTCGGCATCTTTCTCGACCTTCCATCCCGCTGCGACGAGGTCTTTCTGCGCCGTCTTCGCGGTGGCGTCGTCGATGGGTGCCCAGCCGAAGATCTGCACACGGTCGGAGGCGATCTTCGTGTCGCCCCACTTGCACTGGATGCCGTCGTCGAGAGCCGTGGCGCCCATGCGGAACTGGTCCTCCTGCGACGTCCAGCCGAGGCTCTTGAAGTCGTCGGCGGTGGCTTGGGGGATGATGTTCTCGCACGTGGGGTCTGCGGGCGGGGTCGCCGAACCGGATGGCGATGCGGCCGGCGCAGGCGTCTCGACACCGGCGGCGGGCGCGGCCGAGGAGGGTGCCTCTGCGGCCGGCGCGGGCTCGGGTGCGGGGGCCGCGCACCCCGCGAGGACGAGGGCCGCGAAGGCGCCGCCTGCGACGAGAGCGGACACACGAGCACGGGCGGAGCGCCGCCGCGAGACGGTGGTCGCGCGCATCATCGTGAACCCTCGCCTTCGTGCAGCAGGGTGAGGAAAGCGTCGTGCAGCACGCCGTTCGTCGCGAGCGACGATTCGGCGTCGAGTCGGTCGGCTCCGTCGAACGCGGTGAAGCGTCCGCCGGCTTCGCGCACGATGGGGGCGATCGCGGCGATGTCGTACTCCTTCACGCCGAACTCGGCGACGAGCTCGAGCCTCCCCTCAGCGAGCCACATGTACGGCAAGGCGTCGCCGTAGGCGCGGTCGCGCCACACGGCACGGGCGAGGCGCTCGAGCGTCGGCACGAGGTCGACGTCATCCCACTGCTCGATGCTCTGGAAGCTGATGCTCGAGGCCGCGACGTCGTCGATACCGGAGACGTGGATGCGGCGGGTCTCCCCGGTGGCGGTGGTCGTCCACGCGCCCTGGCCGGTCGCCGCCCACCAGCGGCGCCCGATCGCGGGCTGGCTGACGACGCCGACGGTCGGGACGCCGTCGACGGTGAGGGCGATGAGCGTGGCCCACACGGGGATGCCGCGCATGTAGTTGTGGGTGCCGTCGATCGGATCGATCACCCAGCGCCGCGAGGTGTCGCCGGAGCTGCCGTACTCCTCGCCCAGGATCGCGTCGGCGGGGCGCTCGGCATCCAGGATCTCCCGGATGGCGCGCTCGGTGGCGAGGTCGGCCTCGGTGACGTGCGTGCGGTCGGGCTTGGTGTCGATGCGCAGGTCGGCGGCGTCGAAACGCTGCATCGCGACCGCGTCGGCGGCGTCGGCCAGGCGGAGGGCGAGTGCGAGATCGTCGGTCAGGTCCGCGAGGGTCGCGGCGGGCTCTTCGATGCGGGACACGGCTCCAGGATAACCGGCGCTCCTGGCTCGATTTGGTGTGGTCGCGTCACCCCTGGTATTGTCATTCCTCGGCGCGGAGAGCGAATCTCCCGCCGAACGGAACGCACCTCTAGCTCAATCGGCAGAGCAACTGACTCTTAATCAGTGGGTTCTGGGTTCAAGTCCCAGGGGGTGCACCACCACCGGAATCCCCTTCGCAGCCTCGCGGTTGCGGAGGGGATTTCGGCGTCTGCGGGGGAGGTCAGGTCAGGTTCGGTCGCAATCCCGTTGCGCGAGGGAATGCTCTCGGCATGATGGGATCCTGGCCGCTGAGCAGCGGCGCGAAGGCGGGAGGACACATGGCCGACGACGAGATGTGGGACGTGACCGACATTCAGGGCACGCCCACGGGCACCCTCCACCGACGCGGTGACGGCCCGGTGCCGGCCGGGTCATTCCATATCGTGGCATCCGTCTGCCTCGTGTCGTCGACCGGCCGCGTGCTGATGAGCCGCCGCGCCGAGGGCAAGGACTACCCCCTCGCGTGGGAGTTCCCGGCCGGGAGCGCGCTGCGCGGCGAGACGAGCCGCACCGGTGCGGTGCGCGAGCTCGCCGAAGAGACCGGGATGAGGGTCGCCCGCGACGACCTCGTGCTGGTCGGGCGGGTGATCGAGGAGCGGGCGCTCTTCGACCTGTGGGTCGCGCGCGTCGACGGCCAGCCCGTGCCCGTGCCGGATCCGGAAGAAGTGCTCGAGTCGGAGTGGGTCGGCCTCGACGTGGTGCGCCGTCGGTGGGAGGAGGGCCTGTTCGCGACGCCGTGGAACGCGCGATTCGACCAGCTGTGGGACACGCTCCAGGAGCGCGTGGCGGATATGGGGGTGGGGTTCGCTCGCTGATCCGGATGCAGCGGCTACGCCGGGGGGAGAGCTGCGATTAATCGCGAGCCGGATATCGACACGGCGACGATGGCCGCGGTCCCGGCCAGCGGCAGTACCGCGAGCGGGACGGCGGCGCTGGGGCCACGTTGTGCCCCCATATGTCGACCCTATGCAAACTGCTCGCCGGTCGCGAGGTCGTCACCGGCCCGTCCGCGGTCGGCAGCTGCGGGCATCGCATGCATTGCCGGTGCCGCGGGTCGCGGTGTCGGGCCGCCGTGCCACGATGTCGCCATGCCGAACGAGAGCGCCTCGCCAGCCACGTACGTCACCCATGACCTCGCGGTCGCGGAGGGAGACCTGCGCGTCGGTGAGTGGCATCCGGATGCCGAGGGCACCCCGTGGCTGCTCGTGCACGGGGTCACCGCGTCGCACGTGGCGTGGGCGTGGGTCGCGGCACAGAGTTCGGCGCGGCTGATCGCCCCCGATCTGCGCGGGCGCGGGCGCAGCACGGCATCGGCGCGGCGAATCGGCCTGGCGCAGCACGCCGATGACCTGGCAGAGGTGCTCGACGGCCTCGAGGTCGAGCGGGCGATCGTGGTCGGGCACTCGATGGGCGCGTTCATCTCGTTGGTGTTCGGCGAACGGCACCCCGACCGGGTCGAGCGGATCGTCCTCGTCGACGGCGGGCTGCCCCTGACACTGCCGCGTGGGATGGAACCGCGCGAGGCGGTGCGCCACGTGCTCGGACCGACCGCGGCGCGGCTCGACATGCGCTTCCCGAGCGAGGGCGCGTACCGTGATTTCTGGCGGGCGCACCCCGCGTTCACAGGGCGCGAAGACCCGCTGCTCGACGCCTACTACGCCTACGACCTGGTCGGTGAATCACCCGCGCTTCGGCCGGCGACGACGTTCGCCACGGTCGAAGCCGACTCCATCGACCAGAACGCCGGCGAGGCCATCGCGGGAGCGCTCGAACGCCTGCGCCGCCCGACGCGGCTGATCGCGGCTGAGCGGGGATTGCTCGGCGAGGTTCCGCCGCTGTACCCCGACCTCGACGGCATCCGCAGCCGATTCCCCCGGCTTGCGGCGACGCGCCGGGTGCCGGCCGTCGATCACTATTCGATCGTCATGTCGGCACCCGGCGCGCGGGCTGTGGTGCAGGAGGTCCTTGCGGGGGAGTGACGGTGTTACGCAGCGTCTCCGACCAGCACGGCGGCGCCTTCATCGGCGGCGTCGGGGTGCGAGCCGTCGACGTGGGCCAGCAGGCGACGGCCGAACAGGATGCACGCAGCGGCGATGAACACCGAGGCGGCGGCCATGAAGTACGGCACATCGGCGCCGTAGGCGTGCCAGAGCCACGCCGCGAGCGGCGGAGCGACGGCCCCGCCGAGGAAGCGGACGGCGGAGTACGCCGACGAGGCGACCGAGCGCGGCAGGTCGGTGGCCTCCATCACGGCCTCGGTCAGCGCGGTGTTGACCACGCCCAGCACGAGGCCACCCACGATGATGCACACGACGAGGGCGGTCGACGACGCCACAGTGAAGGCCGCGACCACCAGGTCGATTGCCAGCAGGGGCAGCGCGATCAGCAGCACGCTTGTCAGGCGCAGCCTGCGCAGCAGCAGCGGAGCGACCCAGACACTCGTGATCGCGAGGCCCACGCCCCAGCCGAAGAAGGTGAGGCCGATACCCATGGCACCGAATCCGAGGGGGAACGGCGAGAACGCCAGCAGGGTGAAGAAGCCGATGTTGTAGAACAGGGCGGTCGCCGCGAGGATCGCGAGCGCCGGGCGGCCCAGCGCGCGGAACGGGGCGCTGAAGGGAAGGGGCGTACGCGCGGGCTTCGGTCCGCGAAGAAGGACCGCCACCGCGATGAACGCGATCGCCATCAGGGCGACGACGCCGAAGAACGGTCCGCGCCAGCTGACCTCGCCGAGGACGCCGCCCAGCAGCGGACCGACGGCGATGCCGAGGCCGAGTGCCGCCTCGTACAGGATGATCGCCGACGACGTGCCGCCCGATGCGGCCCCGACGATCGTCGCGAGAGCGGTGGAGATGAAGAGCGCGTTGCCCAGACCCCACCCGGCGCGGAAGCCGATGACGGCGTCGACGCTGCCGCTCAGGGCGCAGAACAGTGCGAACACCACGATCAGCCCGAGACCCACCAGCAGGGTGGCCTTGGCGCCGATGCGGCTGGAGATCCAGCTGGTGACGAGCATCGCGAGACCGGTCACCACGAGGTAGCTCGTGAAGAGCAGCTCGGTCTGCACCGGGCTCGCCTTCAACGACTCGGCGATCGCGGGAAGAATCGGATCGACGAGCCCGATACCCATGAACGCCACGACCGACGCGAAGGCGACTGCCCAGACTTGTGCGGGCTGTTTCCAGACGCTCGGGGCCTTATCGACCGGGTCGGCTGCGGTACCGGCGCTCACCGGACCACCTCTCTTTCTTCTTCGGAGCGACGTGCGGCACCGCGCGAGGCGCGTACCTGGTCGCTCGGTTTCTCGGTGTGTTCGTTCGACCCGACGGGCGCCATCCCGACCTGGCGCGAGAGAGCCGAGGCCGCCGTGCTGACGGCCTCCCACTCCGCGGGGGACAAGTCGGCCACGTGCGGCGCGAGGGCAGCGCGGAAGAGCTCGTACCAGCGCTCGAGGGCGTCGAGGCCGTCCTCGGTGGCCGCCACCACGCTCACGCGGGAGTCGTCGGGGTGACTGCGACGCGACACGAGTCCAGCGGCATCCATCTGCCGGATCAGCCGGGTCATACCGGGCTGCGTGACGCGGCTGAGCGTCGCAAGGTCGCCGAGGCGCTGCGGGCCGTGGTCGCGCAGCAGCGTCAGCGTGCGCCACTGCGCCGCGGGAGCGTCGGAGTTCGTGTCGAGGGCGGCCACACGCGTGAGCGCATGCACGGCGAGCAGCAGGCGCTGGAGGTCGTCGTCCCGGGTCATAGGTGAAAGTATACCCCAGTTATATACCGTAGGTATCTATTGCGGGCTCCGCGCGCGCGGCCGGCGCCACACGTCGTGACAGGGCGCCGAGCGCCGGCGGCGCGCGCCCTGTTATCGCGCGGCGATCCGCGTCGACAACTGGTGCGCGTGCGCCAGCAGGATCCGCCCGAGTTCGGCGAGTCGCTCGCCGCCGAACCGGAACTCGACTCCCGTCAGGCTCAGCGCCCATTGCGGGTCGCCGGCCCGCGTGAAGACCGCGGCGCCCACACCCCAGCTGCCCTCGACGATCAAGCCGGGGTTGACCGCGTAGCCCCGCGCCTGTGTGTCGGCGACGCGCGCGCGTAGCCGCGCGGGGGAGTGGGAGGCTCCCCAGCGTTCGACGAGCTCCGGATGCCGTTCGAGGTAGGCGTCCACGTCCTGGGGCGGCAGGAACGCGAGGATCGCGAGCCCTGCCGACGCGACGCCCAGGGGGAAGCGCACCCCCTCCGACAGCACGAACGAGCGGATGGGGAAGCTCCCGTCCTCGCGGACGAGGCAGACGGTCTCGTCGCCGCGCCGCACCGAGAGGAACGCGCTCTCCTCGGTGCGGACCGCCAGCGAGCGCACGATGTCGCGCGCGGTCGCCGTGATGTCGAAGCGGGATGCCGCGACGCTGCCCATCAGGTACAGCTCGGGTCCCGGGAGCCAGTGCCCGGTCGCGTCGTCGCGGTCGACGAGACCTTCGGCTCGCAGGGCACTCAGCAGTCGGTGAGTCGTCGGACGTGTCAGATCGGCGTCGCGCGCGAGGTCGGCCACCGCGGCACCCGCCTCGCCGGCGGCTGTGACCAGACGCAGGAGGTGCGCTGCGCGGGCGATGGCCTGGGCTCCGGGGACGGTGGCCGGGGTCTCTCGCGCCGCGGCACGATGTGGTCGCGGCCCCCTCGGAGTGACTTCCCCGGGTGATTCGGGCGATCTGGTGTCCACGATGTGGACGCTACGCCTGGCGGCATCCACATGGCAAGAACGGGCTGGCCGCGGCGCCGGCCCGCGCCGCAGGGTGGAGGGACGCCGCTACGAAGGAGTTCGCGTGATCGACAAGACCGTCGCCTCAGCTGCCGAGGCCGTCGCCGACATCCCCGACGGAGCATCTCTCGCTGTCGGCGGCTTCGGCCTCTCGGGCAATCCCATCGCCCTGATCGAGGCTCTGCTCGCCCAGGGAACCCGCGACCTGTCGGTCGTGTCGAACAACTGCGGCGTCGACGACTGGGGGCTCGGCATCTTGCTGGGCGCCGGTCGCATCCGCAAGATGACCTCGTCGTACGTCGGCGAGAACAAGGAGTTCGAGCGGCAGTTCCTCTCGGGCGAGCTCGAACTCGAGCTCACTCCGCAGGGCACGCTCGCCGAGAAGCTGCGGGCCGGCGGCTCGGGCATCGCGGCCTTCTACACGCAGACCGGAGTGGGTACCCAGGTCGCCGAGGGCGGCCTGCCCCGCCGCTACGACGCGGCCGGCGGTATCGCTGTGGCCTCCCCGGTCAAGGAGGTGCGCACCTTCGACGTGAACGGCGAGCAGCGCGAGTTCGTGCTCGAAGAGGCGATCACCACCGATTTCTCGCTCGTGCACGCCTACCAGGGCGACCGCCACGGCAACCTCGTCTTCCGCAAGGCCGCGCGGGCCTTCAACCCCCTCGCCGCCATCGCCGGCCGTACCTGCATCGTGCAGGTCGAGCACCTCGTCGAACCCGGCGAGCTCGATCCGGATGCCGTGCATCTGCCCGGCGTCTACGTGCATCGGATCGTCGAGGTCGGGCCCGACATCCCCAAGCGCATCGAGAAGCGCACCGTCCGGGAGGGGAACCGGTGATCATGCCGAAATGCTGCCCCCGGTCCCTTCGACAGGCTCAGGGACCTGGAGAGGCTCAGGGACCTGGACAGGCTCGGAGACCTCGCGGTCAGGGGCCCCGCTTCGCGCCGATCTCGACCGTCACCGAGGAGAACTGAGATGCCCCTGTCCCGCATCGAGATGGCGGCCCGCGCCGCCCGGGAGCTCGCCGACGGCGCGTACGTCAACCTCGGCATCGGGCTTCCCACGCTCGTCCCCAACCACGTGCCCGACGGGGTGACGGTCGTGCTGCAGTCCGAGAACGGCATCCTCGGCGTGGGTCCCTACCCGACCGAGGACGCGGTGGACCCCGACCTCATCAACGCCGGCAAGGAGACGGTCACGACGTTGCCGGGAGCCGCGTTCTTCGACTCGGCCCTGAGCTTCGGCATGATCCGAGGCGGCAAGATCGACGCCGCGATCCTCGGGGCGATGCAGGTCTCGGCATCCGGAGACCTGGCGAACTGGATGATCCCCGGGAAGATGGTCAAGGGTCCCGGCGGCGCGATGGACCTCGTGCACGGCGCCGCCCGCGTGATCGTGCTGATGGAGCACGTCGCGAAGGACGGCTCGCCCAAGATCGTCGACTCCTGCTCGCTTCCGCTGACCGGTCGCGGCGTGGTCGACCGGATCATCACCGACCTCGCCGTCATCGACGTGACGGAGGATGGACTCGTGCTCGTCGAGCTCGCCCCCGGGGTGAGCGTCGACGAGGTGCGGGATTCCACCCAGCCCCCGCTGACCGTGGGACTCACCGAGAAGCGCACAGAGAAGCTCACAGAGGAGCAGAACGCATGACCACCGACAACGACGTCGTCATCGTCGCCGCCGCGCGCACCCCGCAGGGTCGTCTGAAGGGGCAGCTCGCGCCGCTCACGGCTGTCCAGCTCGGCGCCGCGGCGATCCGCGGGGCGCTCGAGCGCGGCGGCATCCCCGCCGACGCCGTCGACGCGGTGCTCGTCGGGCAGGTGCTGCAGGCCGGGGCGGGGCAGAACGCGGCGCGACAGGCCGCGATCGCAGCGGGCATCGGCTGGAATGTGCACAGCGCCACGATCAACAAGGTGTGCCTCTCGGGGCTCACCGCGGTCATCGACGCCGCGCGCATGCTCCGCCTCGGAGACGCGAGCGTCGTGGTCGCCGCCGGCATGGAATCGATGACCCGCGCCCCGCACCTGCTCATGAACTCGCGCGAGGGGTACTCCTACGGCTCCGTCGAGGTCCTCGACCACATGGCTCACGACGGGCTGACCGACGCGTACGACAGCGAGAGCATGGGCGCGTCCACCGAGCGCGCGAACGCCCGCTACGAGGTCACGCGCGAGGCGCAGGACGCCGTCTCGGCGCGGTCGCACCAGCGAGCCGGCGCAGCCCAAGCCGACGGGATGTTCGAGGCCGAGATCGTGCCCGTCTCGATCCCGCAGCGCAAGGGAGACCCGGTCGTCGTCACGGCTGACGAGGGGATCCGCCCCGACACCACGGTCGAGACGCTCGCGAAGCTGCGCCCGGCGTTCGCCGAGGGGGGATCGATCACCGCCGGCAACGCCTCGCAGATCTCCGACGGCGCCTCGGCGGTCGTCGTCACCACGCGCGCTGTCGCCGCCGAACACGGCTGGGACGTGCTCGCGGTCGTCGGCGCCGCGGGGCAGGTCGCCGGCCCCGACAACTCCCTCCACGCCCAGCCCGCGCGGGCGATCGAGAAGGCGCTGCAGAAGCAGGGACTCTCGGCCTCCGATCTCGACCTCGTCGAGATCAACGAGGCGTTCGGCGCGGTCGTGGCGCGGTCGCAGGCCGAACTCGGGCTTTCCGACGACGTCGTCAACCCGCACGGCGGGGGCATCGCGATCGGTCACCCGATCGGCGCCTCGGGCAACCGCCTCGTCGTTCACGCCATCCACGAGCTCGTGCGCCGCGGGGGCGGCACGGCGGCGGTCGCCCTCTGCGGCGGCGGCGGCCAGGGCGACGCGCTGATCCTCACCCGCTGACCCGCAGACGGAAAGACGGATGCCACGACCCTCCGGCCGCGGCATCCGTCGGTGTCAGGGGGTCAGCGACCCAGGCGCTTCTTGAACAGCTTGTCCTGCTTCTTCGAGACGGGGGAGTCGCCCGCGATGACGCGGCCGCGGCGCGCGCGGCGGGTGTCGACCACGGCGCCGATCGCCAGCGCCAGGGTGATGCCCCAGCTGAGCCACGCCAGCGCCGTGCGCCAGGTGAACGGCTCGTCGTTCTTGAGGCCGCGCAGGAGCGTGACGCCACCGGTGATGGCGCTGAGGAGACCGGTTCCGAAGATGTACTGCCGCATGCGCCCAACCTATCGAGGAGGGCGATCGGATGCCGCGCCTTGACAGCGCTCGACCCGGGGGCGCCCTGAGCACCGCTTATCGCATCGCGTCCACCCCCGTGCGCGGACCGAGCCCGCTGTTAGCCTGAGGACGATCCCCGAGGAGGACCTGTGACCCAGGCCGATTTCGTCGTCGTCGCCAACCGCTTGCCCGTCGACCGCACCCCCGACGGAGAGGGCTGGCGCCGATCGCCGGGCGGGCTCGTCACCGCTCTCGAACCCGTCATGCGCCGCGCCGAGGGTGCCTGGGTGGGGTGGGCCGGTCAGGCCGACGCCACCGTGGAGCCGTTCGACTTCGAGGGCACGCACCTCGTCCCCGTGACCCTGTCGGCCTCCGACGTCGAGCTCTACTACGAGGGCTTCTCGAACGACACCATCTGGCCGCTCTACCACGACGTCATCGCGGCGCCGACCTACAAGCGGGCCTGGTGGGACGCCTACGTCAAGGTCAACCGGCGCTTCGCCGAGGCCGCGGCCGAGGTCGTCGCCGACGGCGGCATCGTGTGGGTGCAGGACTACCAGCTGCAGCTCGTGCCGAAGATGCTGCGCGAGCTGCGCCCCGACCTCACCATCGGCTACTTCCACCACATCCCGTTCCCCGCCTACGGCCTCTACGCTCAGCTCCCCTGGCGCAAGCAGGTGCTCGAGGGACTCCTCGGCGCCGACGTCATCGGTTTCCAGCGCGTGGCCGACGCGGGCAACTTCGCCCGCGCCGTGCGCCGACAGCTGCGGTACGAGACCAAGGCCAGCGGCATCCTGGTCCCCGAGGGCGAGACGACGCGCGTCGCGCTCGCCAAGGCGTTCCCCATCTCGATCGATGCCGACTCCTACATCGAGCTGGCGCAGAAGCCGGAGATCCAGCAGCGCGCCAAGGAGATCCGCGAGGGTCTCGGCAATCCGCGCAAGATCCTCCTCGGCGTCGACCGCCTCGACTACACCAAGGGCATCCGCCACCGTCTCAAGGCGTGGGGCGAACTGCTCGAAGACGGTCGCGCGACGGTCGAGGACGCCACCCTCGTGCAGGTCGCGAGCCCCAGTCGCGAGCGCGTCGACGCCTACGTGCAGCTGCGCGACGAGATCGAGATGACCGTCGGCCGCATCAACGGCGACCACGACACCACGACGCACACGGCGATCCGCTACCTCCACCAGTCGTACCCGCGGGAGGAGATGGTGGCGCTGTTCCTCGCCGCCGACATCATGCTCGTCACGGCGCTGCGCGACGGCATGAACCTCGTCGCGAAGGAGTACGTGGCCAGCCGCGTCGACAACCGCGGCGTGCTCCTGCTCAGCGAGTTCGCCGGCGCCGCCGACGAGATGGGCAGCGCCCTGCTCATCAACCCGCACGACATCGACGGCATGAAGGATGCCATCGTGCGCGCGCTCGAGATGCCCGCCGCCGAACAGGGCCGCCGCATGCGGGCGTTGCGCAAACGCGTGCGCGACCACGACGTCGAGGACTGGTCGCAGGACTTCCTCGAGGCGCTCTCGGTGTTCCACGAGAAGGCCTCCAGCGCTGCGGCCGCCGCCGAGGTCACCCGCGACGACGACGGCTCCGCTCCCGAGCTCGAGCCCATCGACGAGACGGATGCCGGATGACGGGGTCGCAGCTCGACCCGATCCGCATCGATGAAGGGATGGATGCCGGATGACCGCCGCCGACGCCTCCGTCGAGGCCGTCGCGACGACCGCGACGCTGCTGATCGCCCTCGATTTCGACGGCACGCTCTCACCGCTGGTCGACGAGCCGATGTCGGCGCGCATGACGCCGGACGCCCGCGCGGTGCTCGAGGAGCTCGCGGGCCTCCCGGCGACGACCGTGGCCCTCGTCTCCGGCCGCACGCTCGCCGATCTCCGCGTCATCGCGGAGCACGACGACTCCTCTCCGTGGTGGCTGATGGGCTCGCACGGGGCCGAGGCCTGGGAGCCGGGCTCCGGTGCCGTCGAAGCGGACGACGACGCCGACGACCGCGCGCTGCGCGACCGCCTCACCGCCGAGGTCCGCGACGCCGTCGCCGCGTTCCCCGGAGCACGGGTCGAGCCCAAGCAGTTCGGGCTCGGACTGCACACCCGGACGGCGGATGCCGATGCCGCCCGCGCCGCGCGGGAGGCGACCGACGCCGTCCTGGCCGCCCAAGCGCCGTCGTGGCGACGGCGCACCGGACACGACATTCTCGAGTTCTCGTTCCGGCACGAGGGCAAGGACTCGGCCGTCGCGCACCTGCGCGAGCGCGTGAGCGCCACGGCGGTGCTCTTCGCCGGCGACGACGTCACCGACGAGGACGCCCTGCGATCGCTGGGGGCGGGCGACCTCGGCGTGCGCGTCGGCGGGGGAGAGACGGCGGCGACGCTGCGGGTCGACGACATCGCGGCCTTCGTGGCGGTCCTCGAGCGGATCGCCCGATTGCGGAGCGCGCACGCGGGGTGAGCGCCGGGGGCAGCGGCCCTCGACGATGAATCCACCGTTCACCGCCCGGGCGGCGTCGCGCGCGTGCCGCTCGCAATAGACTTCGAGAATGCCCGCACCGCAGAATCCGAACACCGGCGAGTTCGACATCAAGCCCCGCAGTCGCGTCGTCACCGACGGCATCGAAGCCACCACGTCGCGCGGAATGCTCCGCGCGGTCGGCATGGGCGACGAGGACTGGGACAAGCCCCAGATCGGCATCGCGTCGAGCTGGAACGAGATCACCCCCTGCAACCTCAGCCTCGACCGGCTCGCGCAGGGCGCCAAAGAAGGCGTCCACGCCGGCGGCGGTTACCCCCTGCAGTTCGGCACCATCTCCGTCTCCGATGGCATCTCCATGGGCCACGAGGGCATGCACTTCTCGCTCGTCTCGCGAGAGGTCATCGCCGACAGCGTCGAGACCGTCATGATGGCCGAGCGCCTCGACGGCTCCGTGCTCCTTGCAGGCTGCGACAAGTCGATCCCGGGCATGCTCATGGCATCCGCCCGTCTCGACCTGTCGAGCGTCTTCCTCTACGCCGGCTCCATCGCCCCGGGCTGGGTGAAGCTCAGCGACGGCACCGAGAAGGACGTCACGATCATCGACTCGTTCGAGGCCGTGGGCGCGTGTCTCGCGGGCAAGATGAGCGAGGCCGACCTCAAGCGCATCGAGTGCGCGATCGCCCCGGGCGAGGGTGCGTGCGGTGGGATGTACACCGCCAACACCATGGCCTCCGTCGCCGAGGCGCTCGGACTGAGCCTCCCCGGTTCGGCCGCCCCGCCCTCCGCCGACCGTCGCCGCGACTATTTCGCCCACCGCTCGGGCGAGGCCGTCGTCAACCTCCTCCGTCAGGGGATCACCACGCGCGACATCCTCACCAAGGAGGCGTTCGAGAACGCCATCGCCCTCGCCATGGCGCTCGGCGGTTCGACCAACGTCGTGCTGCACCTGCTCGCGATCGCGAACGAGGCCGAGGTCGAGCTGAACCTCCACGACTTCAACCGCATCGGCGACCGCACCCCGCACGTGGCCGACATGAAGCCGTTCGGCCAGTACGTCATGAACGACGTCGACCGCCACGGCGGCATCCCCGTGATCATGAAGGCGATGCTCGACGAGGGTCTGCTGCACGGCGACGCGCTCACCGTCACGGGCAAGACGCTCGCCGAGAACCTCGCCGACCTGAACCCCGACCCGGTCGATGGCAAGGTCATCCACTCGTTCGACGACCCGATCCACGCCACCGGCGGCATCACGATCCTGCACGGCTCGATGGCCCCCGAAGGCGCGGTGGTGAAGTCGGCCGGCTTCGACGGCAACGTGTTCGAGGGTCCCGCCCGCGTGTTCGAGCGTGAGCGCGGCGCGATGGACGCCCTCGAGGCCGGCGAGATCGCCGCCGGCGACGTGGTCGTCATCCGCTACGAGGGCCCCAAGGGCGGCCCGGGCATGCGTGAGATGCTCGCCATCACGGCGGCCATCAAGGGCGCGGGGCTCGGAAAAGATGTACTACTCTTGACGGACGGTCGATTCTCAGGCGGCACAACCGGACTGTGCATCGGCCACATAGCTCCCGAAGCGGTGGACGCAGGTCCCATCGCCTTCGTGCGCGATGGTGATCTGATACGGGTCGATATCGCCGCTCGCACTCTCGACTTGATCGTCGATGACGCCGAGCTGAGTTCCCGCCGTGATGGCTGGGAACCGCTTCCCCCGCGCTATACCCGTGGCGTTCTGGCCAAGTACTCCAAGCTCGTGCACTCCGCCGCGGAGGGCGCGGTCACGGGCTGACGGCCGTCCCCTTCTCACCTTCTTACGGTTCTCGAGGTACTCCCATGTCCATCGATTCCCCTACGGCGGCCGTGCCCCGGCCCCCCGCCCGCACCGCCCCGGCGCCCGTGATGACGGGTGCACAGGCGGTCGTCCGCTCGCTCGACCTGCTCGGCGTCACCGATGTGTTCGGCCTGCCGGGCGGAGCGATCATGCCCGTCTACGACCCGCTCATGGACGACGAGCACGTCCGCCACATCCTCGTCCGTCACGAGCAGGGCGCCGGTCACGCGGCCGAGGGCTACGCCGCGGCCTCGGGCAAGGTCGGCGTCGCGATCGCGACGTCGGGCCCCGGCGCGACCAACCTCGTCACCGCGATCGCCGACGCCTACATGGACTCGGTGCCGCTCGTGTGCATCACCGGGCAGGTGTTCTCCACCCTCATGGGTACGGATGCCTTCCAGGAGGCCGACATCGTGGGCATCACGATGCCGATCACCAAGCACTCGTTCCTGGTGAAGACCGCCGATGAGATCCCCGGCGCGATCGCGGCGGCCTTCGAGATCGCCTCGACCGGTCGTCCCGGTCCGGTGCTCGTCGACATCACGAAGGACGCCCAGCAGGCCGAGGCGCCGTTCGTCTGGCCGCCCAAGATCGACCTGCCCGGCTACCGCCCGGTCACCAAGGCGCACGGCAAGCAGATCCAGGCCGCGGCCCACCTGCTCGCCACCGCGCACAAGCCCGTGCTGTACGTGGGCGGCGGTGCGATCCGCGCCAACGCGGCGGCGGAGCTGAAGGTGCTCGCCGAGGCGACGGGCGCCCCCGTCGTCACCACGCTCATGGCGCGCGGCGCGTTCCCCGACTCCCACGAGCAGCATCTGGGCATGCCCGGCATGCACGGCACCGTCCCCGCCGTCCTCGCCCTGCAGGAGAGCGACCTCATCGTCTCGCTCGGCGCCCGCTTCGACGACCGCGTCACGGGCAAGGCGTCGCTGTTCGCGCCGAACGCCCAGGTGGTGCACGTCGACATCGACCCCGCCGAGATCTCCAAGATCCGCACGGCCGACGTGCCGATCGTGGGTGACCTGAAAGAGGTCCTCGTCGACCTGGACGCCGCGTTCCGCGCCGCCGACGCCGAGCACCCGCACGACTACAGCGAGTGGTGGACCTACCTGAACGGCCTCCGCGAGGAGTTCCCGCTGGGCTACACGCCCACCACCGACGGCCTCCTGTCGCCGCAGCATGTCATCCAGCGCATCGGCGAGATGACCGGACCCGAGGGCGTCTACGCCTCGGGCGTCGGCCAGCACCAGATGTGGGCGGCGCAGTTCATCAAGTACGAGCGTCCGAACGCGTGGCTCAACTCCGGCGGCGCCGGCACCATGGGCTACGCGGTCCCCGCGGCCATGGGCGCCAAGGTGGCCCAGCCCGATCGCGCCGTGTGGGCGATCGACGGTGACGGCTGCTTCCAGATGACCAACCAGGAGCTCGCGACCTGCGTCATCAACGACATCCCGATCAAGGTCGCGATCATCAACAACTCCTCCCTCGGCATGGTGCGCCAGTGGCAGACGCTGTTCTTCGACGGCCGCCACTCCAACACCGACCTCAACACGGGCCACGGCACGCGTCGCATCCCCGACTTCGTGAAGCTCGCCGAGGCGTACGGGTGCCTCGCGATCCGCGTTGAGAAGGAAGACGAGATCGACGCCGCGATCCAGCTCGCGCTGGACACGAACGACCGCCCCGTCGTGATCGACTTCGTCGTGAGTGCGGATGCCATGGTGTGGCCGATGGTCCCGCAGGGCGTCAGCAACAGCTACGTCCAGTACGCGCGCGATCACTCGCCCGCCTTCAACGAGCAGGAGGACTGAGATGTCTCGTCACGTTCTGAGCCTCCTCGTCGAGGACAAGCCGGGTCTGCTGACCCGCGTCGCCGGGCTCTTCGCCCGCCGCGGCTTCAACATCGAATCGCTCGCCGTCGGCGTGACCGAGGTGCCGGGTCTCTCGCGCATCACGGTCGTGGTCGACGTCGAGGGCCTGCCGCTCGAGCAGGTGACGAAGCAGCTCAACAAGCTGATCAACGTCATCAAGATCGTGGAGCTCGACCCCGCGGCATCCGTCCAGCGCGAGCACGTCCTCGTCAAGGTGCGCGCCGACAACGCCAGCCGCTCGAACGTGCTCGAGGTCGTGAACCTCTTCCGCGCCTCGGTCGTCGACTACGCACCCGATGCCATCGTGATCGAGATCACGGGCGACTCGGGCAAGGTCGGTGCGTTCCTCAAGGCCATCGAGCCCTTCGGTGTGAAGGAGCTCGCACAGTCGGGCCTTCTCGCCGTCGGTCGTGGCGGCAAGAGCATCACCGAGCGCGTCCTCCGCGGCTGACCCCGTCGGTCCCCGAGCCGGGCGGTCCTGAGCCTGTCGAAGGGTCCGACTCTCCGAATCCCGTCGGTCCTCGACCCTGTCGAGGGGTCCGACATCCGAACTTCATACGTCCCACAACCCCCGGTCCCTTCGACAAGCTCAGGGACCTGACTCAAGGAGAAACATCCTCATGGCAGAGATCTTCTACGACGACGACGCCGACCTCTCGATCATCCAGGGCAAGAAGGTCGCGATCGTCGGCTACGGCTCGCAGGGTCACGCCCACGCGCAGAACCTGCGCGACTCGGGCGTCGAGGTCGTCATCGCCCTCAAGGACGGCTCCAAGTCGGCCGCCAAGGCGCAGGAGGACGGCTTCGAGGTCAAGAACGTCGCCGACGCGGCCGAGTGGGCCGACCTCATCATGATCCTCGCGCCCGACCAGCACCAGCGCTCCATCTTCGCCGACTCGATCAAGGACAAGCTCACCGAGGGCAAGACGCTCGCCTTCGCGCACGGCTTCAACATCCGCTTCGGCTACATCGACGCCCCCGAGGGCGTGGACGTCATCCTCGTCGCCCCCAAGGCCCCCGGCCACACCGTGCGTCGCGAGTACGTCGCCGGCCGCGGCATCCCCGACATCATCGCCGTCGAGCGCGACGCCTCGGGCTCGGCCTGGGACACCGCCCTCTCGTACGCGAAGGCCATCGGCGGCACCCGCGCCGGCGTCATCAAGACGACCTTCACCGAAGAGACCGAGACCGACCTCTTCGGCGAGCAGGCCGTGCTCTGCGGTGGCATGAGCCACCTCGTGCAGGCCGGTTTCGAGACCCTCACCGAGGCGGGCTACCAGCCGCAGATCGCGTACTTCGAGGTGCTGCACGAGCTCAAGCTCATCGTCGACCTCATGTGGGAGGGCGGCATCGCCAAGCAGCGCTGGTCGATCTCCGACACCGCCGAGTACGGCGACTACGTCTCGGGCCCGCGCGTCATCTCGCCCGACGTCAAGGAGAGCATGAAGGCCGTCCTCGCCGACATCCAGTCGGGCGCGTTCGCCGAGCGCTTCATCGCCGACCAGGACAAGGGCGCCCCCGAGTTCCTCGAGCTCCGCGAGAAGGAGCAGGGTCACCCCATCGAGGCCACCGGCAAGGAGCTCCGCGGCCTCTTCGCGTGGAAGCAGCAGGACAGCGACTACGTCGAGGGCTCGGCTGCGCGCTGATCTCCCGATCGTCTCGAACGCCCCGTGGCTCCGGCCGCGGGGCGTTCGCCGTTCGGCGGGACGTCTTCGGTTCCGGATGCCGCGCACCCGGCGTGATCGGCGGGGCGCGACCCGGCCGCGGGGGAGCCCGCTACCGTGGAACCGTGAGCACTCCGCGCGATGACGACGCCCTCTCGTGGGGCGGTGACGACGACCCGACCCTCGACGTCGGCGAGAAGCGCGCGACCGAGGTGCGACCGTCGGATCCCGTGCAGCCCGTGTCGAGCGAGCCCGAGCCGCTGCAGCCGGCGGCCGAGCCGGAGCCGCTGCAGCCCGCCGCGAGGTCGGCGTCGCGGACTCCGCAGGTGGCGGCATCCGCGGTGCACGACGACCCCGCCGACGCCGGGCCGGCCGTCGACGACCACGACGCGGATGCCGACTCCTCGGCGCCGCTGGGCAACGTCGGTCTCGTGGGCATCGGCATGGTCGCCGCGACGTTCCTGCTCTTCGCCCTCGGCTGGCTCCTCGCCGGTCTGCGACTGCGCAGCCTGGGGCTGCCGATCCCCGACGTCACGGTGATCGCCCTCACCGCGGGAGCCGTGCTGGCCCCGCTCGTGTGGTTCGTGGCGGTCCTGGTGCTCACCCGTGCATGGCGGACATGGCAGCGATTCCTGCTGCTGATCGTGGGGATCGTGCTGCTCGTCCCCTGGCCGTTCCTGTCGGTGGGAGCACTCGCATGAGCACCGCCACGCGCACGCGCGTCCTGCCCACATGGGTCGTCGTGGCCATCGCCGGCCTCTTCGGGCTGTTCTACGCCTACGTCGTCTGGAGCGCGGTCGCGCTGCTCATCACGCAGGCGACCGGTCCGCTGGGTCTCAACACCCTCGGGTGGGTGGTCTACATCCTCCCGATCGTCTTCCCCCTGCTCGCGTTCGCCGTCGCCTTCGCGATCGGTGCGCGCCGCGCGGCGGGGGAGTTCGCCCTGGCGATGCTCGCGGGTCTCACCCTCTCGGCGGCGTTCTGGCTCGCGATCGTCGGCTACGGAGCGACGTCGTACGGGCTCTACGGGGGCTGAGGCGGGCGACTCCGGTCTCCGGCCGTGCGCCCCGCGGCGAAGCGGTGTCGTGCCGGCGTCCGATCGGGCGCCCCGCGGCGTGACGTCGTCGTGCCGGCATCCGTTCGTGCGCCCGCGGCATGACGTCGTCGCGCCGGCATCCCGAACCGTGGGCCGAAGCCGAGCCGCCGGGAGATGCCGCCTTGCGGCGTGACCGAGGGGCCGCGCGAGCCCGTGCGTCGCCGTCGTCGATGGGCCGAGGCGTCCGGCGTCATACGGTCGGGCGCCGTCGCGGGGCCGCGCTAGGCTGACACACGGCCCGCACGGGTCGTGCGCCCGGTTCGCGCCGGCGGTGCGCGGCGGTGCGCGCCGGTCCCCAGCACCGTTTCGAAGGACGCATCCGTGACGAAGCCCGTCGTGCTCATCGCCGAAGAACTCTCTCCCGCCACGATCGACGCGCTCGGCCCCGACTTCGACGTGCGCAACGTCGACGGGACCGACCGCCCCGCGCTGCTCTCGGCCCTCGCCGACGCGCACGCGGTGCTCGTGCGCTCGGCCACCCAGATCGATGCCGAGGCGCTTGCCGCGGCTCCCTCGCTCAAGGTCGTCGCCCGCGCCGGGGTCGGCCTCGACAACGTCGACATCAAGTCGGCCACCGCCGCAGGTGTCATGGTCGTGAACGCCCCGACCTCCAACATCATCTCGGCCGCCGAGCTGACCGTAGGCCATGTGCTGAGCCTCGCGCGCCGCATCCCCGCCGCGCATGCCTCTCTCGCGCAGGGCCTGTGGAAGCGCAGCTCCTTCACCGGCACCGAGCTCTTCGAGAAGACGATCGGCATCATCGGCCTCGGACGCATCGGCGCCCTCATCGCCGCGCGCCTTCAGGGATTCGACATGCGCGTCATCGCGTACGACCCCTACGTCACGGCCGCGCGTGCGCAGCAGCTCGGCGTGCAGCTGGTCTCGCTCGACGAACTCCTCGAGCAGAGCGACTTCGTCACGATCCACATGCCGAAGACGCCCGAGACGACCGGCATGATCGGCGCCGAGCAGCTGCGCCGCATGAAGAACTCCGCGTACGTCATCAACGTCGCGCGCGGCGGCCTCATCGACGAAGAGGCGCTGTTCGACGCCCTCACCTCGGGCGAGATCGCGGGGGCCGGCCTCGACGTCTTCTCGACCGAGCCCCCCGCCGAGGGCGGCCCCGCCCGCAAGCTCCTCGACCTTCCGAACGTCGTGGTCACCCCGCATCTCGGGGCCAGCACGGAGGAGGCGCAGGAGAAGGCCGGCGTCTCCGTCGCCCGTTCGGTCAAGCTCGCCCTCGAGGGCGACCTCGTCCCGGATGCCGTGAACGTCGCCGGGGGAGCGATCGACCCGTTCGTGCGTCCCGGTATCGCCCTGGTCGAGATGCTCGGTCAGTTCTTCAGCGGTCTCGCCGACAGCGCGCTCACGAGCCTGGACATCGAGGTGCGCGGAGAGCTCGCGCAGTACGACGTGAGCGTCTACCGCCTCGCGGCGCTGAAGGGCTACTTCAGTCGGATCGTCAGTGAAACGGTGTCCTACGTGAACGCCCCGCTCTTCGCCGAGCAGCGCGGCGTCGAGGCGCGCTTGGTCGTCGAGGCCGAGAGCCCGCTGTACCGCAACATCACGATCCTCCGCGGCACCCTCGCGGACGGCTCGACCCTCACGGTGGCCGGTACGCTCGCCGGCACTCGCATGGTGCCCAAGGTCGTCGCGATCAACGGCTACGACATCGAGGTGCCGATCGAGCAGCACCACATCGTCATGCGCTACGCCGACCGCCCCGGCATCGTCGCGATCTACGGCCAGAAGCTCGGTGAGGCCGGCATCAACATCGCGGGTCTCCAGGTGGCGGCCCAGGATGCCACGGGCCGCGCGCTGTCGGTGCTCACGGTGGACTCGCCGGTTCCCGACGAGATCCTCGGTGCGATGCGCGAGTCCGTCGGCGCCGATCTGTTCCGGCAGATCGAGATCATCGAGGGCTGAGTCCCGGACGCATCACGGGGGAGGGGGTCGCTGCGGCGGCCCCCTTTTCTCATTCGAAGGGCGGTGCCGCGTCGCGTTGCGGACTGGCTGCCTCAGGTGGTGGCAGCCACCACGGCGTCGATGAGCTTGTCGAGCTCCGGTCCCTCGAGGGTCGGGCCGGGGACGGCGTTGAGGTCGAGGACCGCGTTGAAGTAGAGCCCGTCGCTGACCAGCAGCACCATCTGCAGCGCCGTCTCGTCGCGCGTGTGCGCGCGGAGGCTCTCCTCCCACAGTTCGCGCACCCGGCGAAGCGAGGCGGATGCCGCATCGTTGCCGTTCTGGGCGAGCCGTGAGACGGCGAGGATGGTCACATCGAGCGGGGACCCGGTGTTCTGCGACGAACGAAGATGCGCCGCGACGACGCCTTCGGCGGACTTCTCGATCTCGTCGACGTCTTCCTGCGCCAGGCGCTCGAGGCGGTCGACCAGTGCCGCTTCGAGAGCGCTCTTCGAGTTGAAGTGGTAGAGCAGGCCGCCCTTCGACACGCCGGCGCCGCGCGCCGTGGCATCCATCGTCGCGGCGCGCTCGCCCTCGTCGACGAGGATCCGTGTGAAGGCGTCGAGGACGGCTTCGCGGGCGAGAGGGGGGCGACTCATGACTCCTCGATCGTACTGGCGGGTGGGACCTCGGACCTGATACTATACCGGCTGGACGGTTAAGAAACGGATCGGAAGAATGCTCACCTCGTCGATGCCCACCTCGGAGATCACCGTGACCCGCGCCGGGTGGCGCGGGTGGTTCGCGCTGGCGGTGCTCATGCTGCCCGTGCTGCTGGTCTCGGTCGACAACACGGTGCTGAGTTTCGCGCTGCCCGAGATCGCACTGTCGCTGCAGCCGTCCAGCATCGAGCAGCTGTGGATCATCGATGTCTACCCGCTCGTGCTCGCGGGCCTGCTCGTCACGATGGGCACCTTGGGCGACCGGTTCGGCCGTCGGCGTCTGCTGTTGATCGGCGCGACCGGCTTCGCGGCCGTCTCCGCACTGTCGGCCTTCGCGCCCACGGCGGCCCTGCTCATCGCCGGCCGCGCCCTCATGGGCGTCTTCGGCGCCATGCTGATGCCGTCGACGCTGTCGCTCCTGCGCAGCATCTTCCGCGACCGCGATCAGCGGCGCTTCGCCATCGCCATCTGGGCGTCGGGTTTCTCGGCGGGCGCCGCCCTCGGGCCGATCGTCGGAGGCTTCCTCCTCGAGCACTTCTCGTGGGGATCGGTGTTCCTCATGGCGGTGCCCGTGCTCATCCCCCTCCTGATCCTCGCCCCGTTCTTCGTGCCCGAGAGTCGCGACCCGCACCCCGGCCGCTTCGACCCCGTCAGCGTGCTGCTCTCGCTCGCGACGATGGTCCCGATCGTCTACGGCATCAAGAAGCTCGCCGTCGACGGCCCGCTTTCGCTCGCCCCGGCGCTCTTCGTCGTCGGCATCGTCTTCGGATGGCTGTTCGTGCGCCGTCAGCGCTCGCTGCCCACGCCGATGCTCGACATGTCGCTGTTCCGTCGAGGCACCTTCTCCGGCGCCATCCTCGTGAACCTGCTCAGCGTGGTCGGACTCGTCGGATTCCTCTACTTCGTCGCGCAGCACCTGCAGCTGGTCGTGGGGCTGTCGCCGATGGTCGCGGGCTTCGCGCTCCTGCCCGGGCTCGTACTCATGATCGTCTCCGGACTCGCCGTGGTGCCGGTCGCGAAGCGGTTCGCCCCGCGCGTGGTCGTGCCCGTCGCGCTCACGTTCTCTGTCGTCGCGTATGTCCTCGTCGCGCTCTCGACCGCCGACCTCGTCCAGCTCATCGTGGCGTTCGGCCTGCTGGGCATCGGTATCGGTGCCGCCGAGACCGTGTCGAACGAGTTGATCCTGTCGAGCGCTCCCTCGGCCAAGGCCGGTGCCGCGAGCGCCGTCTCCGAGACGGCCTACGAGGTCGGCGCGGTGCTGGGCACCGCCGTGCTCGGTGGCATCCTCGCGGCCTTCTATCGGGCGCAGCTGGTGCTCCCGGCGGGGCTCCCGGATGCCGCGGCCCAGGCGGCCCGCGAAACCCTCGCCGGGGCCGTGGCGGTGTCGCAGACCCTCGACGACCCGGCGCTGGCGGACGCCCTGCGGCTCGCCGCCGCGCACGCCTTCGACTCCGGCGTGGTCATCACGGCCTTGATCGGCGCGGGGCTGATCGTCGTGGCCGCGGTGATCGCTGCCACTACCCTGGGAGGAACCCGCGGCGCGTCGACGAAGTGACGTGCCCCGAGCTCTGAGGAGAGCGATGTCGCGTGTCGTGAAGCTGGCCGTCATCCCCGGTGACGGCATCGGTCCCGAAGTCGTCGCCGAGGCCGTCAAGGTGCTCGACGCCGTCACCGCCGAGTCGGATGTCGTCTTCGACAAGACGCCCTTCTCGCTCGGCGCCGGGCGCTACCTCGAGACCGGCGACACGCTCACCGACGACGACCTTGCCGCGATCGCGGGCCACGACGCGATTCTGCTCGGCGCCGTCGGCGGGGTCCCCGGCGACCCGCGCCTGAAGGACGCGAACATCGAACGCGGCCTGCTGCTGAAGCTCCGCTTCGAGCTCGACCACTACGTCAACCTGCGACCGTCGAAGCTCTACCCCGGCGCCGCGGGCCCCCTGGCAGACCCGGGCGACATCGACTTCGTCGTCGTGCGCGAGGGGACCGAGGGGCCGTACGTCGGCAACGGCGGTGCCATCCGCCGCGGAACCCCGCACGAGGTCGCCAACGAGACCTCGGTCAACACGGCCTACGGCGTCGAGCGCGTCGTTCGGTACGCCTTCGCCCTGGCCGAGCGCCGTCGCCGCACGCTCACGCTCGTGCACAAGACCAACGTGCTCGTCCACGCGGGCGGCATGTGGAAGCGCATCGTGGATGCCGTGGCATCCGAGTTCCCGGGGGTCGACGTAGACTACCTGCACGTCGACGCGGCGACGATCTTCCTGGTCACGAACCCGGGCCGCTTCGACGTGATCGTCACCGACAACCTCTTCGGCGACATCCTGACCGACCTGGCCGGCGCCGTCACCGGTGGCATCGGCCTCGCCGCATCGGGCAACATCAACCCCGACGGCGCGTTCCCCTCGATGTTCGAGCCCGTGCACGGATCGGCGCCCGACATCGCGGGAAGCCAGAAGGCCGACCCCACGGCCGCGATCCTCTCCGTCGCGCTGCTGCTCGATCATCTCGGGCTCACCGACGAATCCGCCCGCGTCACCCGCGCGGTGGAGGACGACATCGCCGGCCGCGAGGGCTCGCGCACCACCGCTCAGATCGGCGACGCGATCGCCGCGCGCGTCCAGGCGTAACCTGGACCGACCGGCCCGCCTCGCCCCTCGGCATACGAAGAGTTTTGGATCAAGATGACCACGATCGACACCGACCCCGACACCGGACTCGACCCGCTCGAGTTCTCCGTCACGCGCAACCTCGCGGCCAAGAGCACCGCCGACCGCGACGCGATCCTCGCCAGCCCCGGCTTCGGGCAGAGCTTCACCGACCACATGGTCGACATCTGCTGGTCGGTCCGCGGCGGCTGGCACCGCCCCCGAGTGTCTCCGTACGGCCCGATCTCGCTCGACCCGGCTGCGGCCGTGCTGCACTACGGCCAGGAGATCTTCGAAGGCATCAAGGCCTACCGCCACGCCGACGGGTCGGTCCACACCTTCCGGCCCGATCAGAACGGGCGACGGCTGCAGCGCTCGGCCCGACGCCTCGCGCTGCCCGAGCTGCCCGTTCCGTACTTCCTCCAGTCGCTGCGCGAACTCATCGCCGTCGACGGCGCGTGGGTGCCCTCCGGCGAGGACCAGAGCCTCTACCTGCGGCCGTTCATGTTCGCGAAGGAGGCGTTCCTCGGCGTCCGTCCCGCTCATAAGGTCGCGTACTACCTGATCGCCAGCCCGGCCGGCGCCTACTTCAAGGGCGGCGTCCAGCCGGTCTCGATCTGGCTGAGCGAGGACTACTCGCGCGCGGGCAAGGGCGGCACGGGGGCGGCAAAGACCGGCGGAAACTACGCCGCGAGCCTTCTTCCCCAGTCCGAGGCGTACGAGAACGAGTGCGACCAGGTCGTCTTCCTCGACCAGGATCGCAACGTCGAGGAGCTCGGCGGCATGAACGTCGTCTTCGTCTATAAGGACGGCACGATCGTCACTCCGCAGTCCGACTCGATCCTCGAGGGCATCACGCGCGACTCGCTTCTGCAGCTCGCGCGCGACCGCGGCCACCACGTCGAGGGGCGCAACGTCTCGCTGACCGAGTGGCGCGAGGGCGTGGCATCCGGAGACATCGTCGAGGTGTTCGCGTGCGGCACCGCTGCCGTGGTCACCCCGATCGGCATCCTCAAGGGGCGCGATTTCATCGACGAGCAGCCTTCGGGGACGCTCGCGCTCGAACTGCGCGAAGAGCTGACGAACATCCAGTACGGCCGCGCGGAAGACAAGCACGGCTGGTTGTACCGCCTCGACGCCTGATCCGCGTCGTCGGATGGAGGGGTTCCCGGATGCCGGGGGCCCCTTCGTCCGTGCACCGAGAGCTTCGACAAGCTCAGCCCCCGACGTCGCAGCCGCAACGGGAGCGAGGTCCCTGAGCCTGTCGAAGGGACCGGGCCCCGCCCGTATCGGACCCCGCGGATAGGCTGGCCCGGTGAAGATCGCTCGATTCAGCCACCAGGACGCCCTCCGCTACGGCATCGTCGACGACGACCACGTCGTCGTGCTCGAGGGTGACCCCATGTTCGCCGGGTTCGACACCACGGGTGAGCGCATCCCCCTCTCCGACGTGACGCTGCTGGCCCCCGTCATCCCGCGCTCGAAGGTCGTGTGCATCGGTAAGAACTACCACGACCACGCTGCCGAGATGGGGGGTGAGGCGCCCGCCGAGCCCCTGATGTTCCTCAAGCCGAACACCTCCGTCATCGGCCCGAACGACGTCATCGTGCGCCCGACGGCCCTCAGCTCGCAGACCGACTACGAGGGCGAACTCGCCGTCGTCATCGGCCGTATCGCCAAGAACGTCCCGGTCGAGCGGGCGGGGGAGTACATCTTCGGCTACACCGTCGCCAACGACGTCACCGCGCGCGATCTGCAGCGCAGCGACGGCCAGTGGTCGCGCGCGAAGGGGTTCGACACCTTCTGCCCCGTCGGCCCGGTCATCGAGACCGACCTCGACGTCTCATCGGCCACGATCGTGACCCGCGTGAACGGCGAGGTCCGTCAGGACGGCCCGGTCTCCGACATGATCCACGACATCCCGACCCTCGTCGCCTACGCCTCCGCGGTGTTCACGCTGCTTCCGGGCGACCTGATCCTGACCGGAACGCCCGCCGGGATCGGCTCCTTCGGTGCGGGCGACGTCGTCGAGGTCGAGATCGGCGGCATCGGGGTGCTGCGCAACACCGCCCGCGATGCCTGACACCGCCGCGCCGGCGGGTGTCGACCTCGTCGCCACGCAGCGCCGTACGGTGCGCGTGCTCGCGGCGGGGCAGGTGCTCACCGGCGTGGCCTTCGGGGCGACGCTCTCGCTCGGCGCCCTCCTCGCCGCCGACCTGTCGGGCCAGGGGGCGCTGTCGGGCTTCGCGACCGCCTCGGTGACGCTGGGGGCCGCGTTGACGGCGATCCCTCTCGCGCGTCTCGCTGCGCGCCGGGGGAGGCGCCTCGCGCTGACCACCGGCAACATCGCCGCGCTGACGGGCATCGCGGTGGTCATCGCCGCGGCGGCGTCGCGCGCCTTCCCCCTGCTGCTCGTGGGGATCGCGTTGATCGGAGCCGGCAACGCCGCGACCCTGCAGTCGCGTTTCGCCGCGACCGATCTCGCACCCACCGCCCGGCGGGGCCGCGACCTCGCCACGGTCGTCTGGGCGACCACGGTGGGTGGAGTGGTCGGTCCGCTCCTGCTCGCTCCCGGCGAACTCCTCGGGGCGAGCATCGGGATGCCGCGCCTCACCGGGGCGTACCTCTTCTCGTTCGCGGCCCAGGCGTGCGCCTTCGCGCTCTACGTGCTCGTCCTGCGCCCGGATCCGCTGCTGCTCGCCCAACGCCTCGATCGTGAGAGCACGGCATCCGCCCCTGCCGTGCCGCAGGCCGACAGTCCCGCGCTCGCGCGCTTCGCGATGCTCGCGGTCGCCGCCTCGCACGTGACGATGGCGTCGGTCATGGCGATGACGCCCGTCCATCTGTCTCACATCGTCGCCCCGGAGGCCGTCACCCTGGCCGTCGGCGTGACGATCGCCCTCCACGTGTTCGGGATGTACGGGCTGTCGCCGGTGTTCGGCATCCTGGCCGACCGCCGGGGGCGGATCCCCGTCATCGTGCTCGGGCAGGTGCTGCTCGCGGCTTCGCTCGCCACCGCGTCGGCTTTCGGTGGCTCCCAGGCCGGCGTCCTGGTGGCGCTGGTGCTGCTCGGCCTCGGATGGAGCGCGGCGACGGTGGCCGGCTCCGCCCTGCTCACCGAGGCGACGCCGGTGGCGCTGCGGCCGCGTCGTCAGGGACGCAGCGACACGCTGATGACGGCGTGCGCGGCTGCGGGCTCCGTACTCGCGGGCGTGATTCTCGGCCTCGTCGGGTACGGCGGTCTCGCCCTCTGGGCGCTCGTTCCGGTGACCGTGGTCTGCATCACCGCCGTCGTGGCGCTCCGCACCCGCGGGTGAGTCGCCGAGAATTATCGCTTTCGAGCCCCACCGAGCGACGATTCTCGGCACCTCGCACGGGGGAGTGGGTCAGATCGCGTAGACCAGGCCGTCGAAGGCCGAGAGGTTCTCGATCCCGCGCACGCCGAGCGCATGCAGGGCGCGGTCGACGTCGCGCTCGTCGTTGAAGACGTGGAAGGCCACCCGGGCGCGACCCGCGCGGCCCGACGCTGTGATGCCGTGGGCGGTGAGCTGCGCGAGGGCTTCGCCGGTGGCATCCGGCCAGGTGACGATGGCCGAGGGGCGCTCGGGGTGAGCCAGGCCCAGGCCGTCGCGGAAGCGCGCGGCGAGGCCCGTGGTGTGCGCGTACGTCGCGGTGATGTCGGCATCGGCGAACAGAGCCAGGGCGGGAGCGGCGCCGACGAAGGCCTGCCACGCCGGCGAGACGTCGAAGCGGCGCGCGTCGGGGGCCAGCGCGCCGCCCGTTCCATAACACGACGACCACGGGTCGTCGCCGGAGTACCAGCCGGCCTGCACCGATCGGATCTCGTGGGCGAACGCGGGTGAGATGGTGAGGAACGAGACGCCGCGGGGGCAGCACAGCCACTTGTAGGCGTGGCACACGGTCGCGTCGAACATCGTCGCGTCGACGGGCAGCCACCCGGCGGCCTGCGTGAGGTCGCAGAGCGTCCGCGCACCCGCGCGTGCGGCGGCGGCGGCGATGCCCACGGCATCCGCCACGTCGCCGGTGGCCGACTGCACGAGCGAGAAGGCCACGAGCCAGGTGTCGGCGGACACAGCGGCCGCGAGCTCCGAGAGGGGAGCGGTGCGCAACCGGATGCCTCGACCCGCGTGGGCGAACGGCGCGACGAGCGAGGAGAAGTCGCCTTCGGCGCAGAGCACCTCGGCGCCGTCGGGAACCGAGGCGGCGACGAGCGCGACCTGCACCGACGTCTGCGATCCGATCGCGACGTCGCCCCGCGGCGCGCTCACGAGGCGGGCGTACGACGCGCGGGCGTCCTCCACTGCCTGCGAGGCCGCGACGACGTCGGGGCGACCGGATGCCGCGGCGTCGAGATCCGCGCGGACGGCGCGCACCGTCTCGCGCGACGGTAGGCCGAGGGTGCAGGCGGCGAGGTAGTCGCGGCCGCCGGCGAAGTGCGAGGCGAGGCTGCTCATGGAACCAGGTTCGTCCGTCAGCGCCTATTGCACTAGGGCAGGTGTTGCATGAGAAGCATCCATCCTGCTTATGTGTTCGGATGAGCGACATCGACGAGGGCCTCGACGCCCACGGCCTGCGGGTCGTCAAAGCGATCGCCGACACCGGATCGATCACCGCCGCGGCGCGTGCCCTCCGCTACAGCCAGCCCGCGGTCAGTCAACAGTTGCGGCGCCTCGAGCAGCGCGCGGGCATGCCCATCGTCGAGCGCGTCGGGCGTGGGGTGCGCCTCACCGAGGCCGGCTGGGTGCTCGCCCGGCACGCAGCCACGGTGACGACGGCCCTCGATGCCGCCGCGGGCGACCTCGCGGAGCTGAGGGGGCTGCGCGCCGGACGCGTGCGGATCGCGGCGTTCCCCTCCGCGTCGTCGACCGTCGTGCCCCGCGTCATCGCCGCGGTCACGGCCCGCCGCCCCGGCGTCTCGATCAGCTTCGTCGAGGCGGAGCCGCCCGAGGCCATCTCGGCGGTGCGCGAGGATCGCGCCGACATCGCGCTCATCTACAGCTACCCCGGCGACCGCCGGGAGCAGCTCGCCCAGGCCGCCGCCGGGCTCTCGGTGCGCCGTCTCGGCGACGACGACACCGTCGTGGTCGTCCCCGCCGAGCACCCGGCCGCCACCGACGACCCGATCGACCTCTCGCAGCTCGCGGGGGAGCGATGGATCGCGGGCTGCCCCCAGTGCCGCGGGCACCTGCTCGAGGCCTGCGGGCGGGCGGGCTTCACCCCCGACATCGCGTTCGAGACCGACAACTACATCGCCGTCGAGAACCTCGTCGCGCTCGGCGTCGGCATGGCGATCCTGCCGCGCATGGCGGTGGCATCCCTTCCCCTCCCCGCCGGGATCGCGGTGCCGCGCCTCCCCGCCGCCGAAGCCCGGACGCTGCACGTCGTCACCGCCCGCGGCGCCGAGAGCGTGCCCGCGGTCGGTGCGGCCCTCGAGGTCGTGGCGGAGGTGCTGGCCGACCATCGGTCCGGTAACGCCCGCCGGTAGGATCGAGGGGATGTCTGCCACGCCCGATCCCCGCACCACGACCGCCACCGGCGCCGACGTTCGCGTCCGCTTCTGCCCGTCCCCGACGGGCCTGCCCCACGTCGGTCTCATCCGCACCGTCCTGTTCAACTGGGCCTACGCCCGGCACAACGGCGGCAAGCTCGTCTTCCGTATCGAAGACACCGACGCCGCGCGCGACAGCGAGGAGAGCTACCAGCAGCTCCTCGACGCGCTGCGGTGGATGAACATCGACTGGGACGAGGGCGTCGAGGTCGGCGGCCCGCACGCGCCGTACCGGCAGTCGCAGCGCCATGAGATCTATCGCGAGGTGCTCGACAAGCTCGTCGCGGCCGGCGCGGTGTACGAGAGCTACTCGACGGCGGAGGAGATCGACGCCCGTAACGAGGCTAACGGCCGCGCGAAGCAGCTCGGCTACGACAACTTCGACCGCGACCTCACCGATGAGCAGCGTGCGGCCTTCCGCGCCGAGGGGCGTCAGCCCGCGTGGCGTCTGCGCGTCCCCGATCACGACCTCAGCTACGTCGACCTCATCCGCGGCGAGGTGACGTTCCCGGCGGGGTCGTTCCCCGACTTCGTGCTCGTGCGCGCCGGCGGAGTGCCGCTGTACCCGTTCGTGAACCCGGTCGACGACGCGCTCATGGGCATCACCCACGTCATCCGCGGTGAAGACCTCATGCCGTCGACGGCGCGCCAGCTCGCTCTGTACTCGGCCCTGGTGGATGCCGGGGTCACGACGTTCATCCCGCGCTTCGGCCACATGCCCCTCGTGCTGGGCGAGACGGGCAACAAGAAGCTGTCGAAGCGCGACCCGCAGGCCGATCTGTTCCTGCAGCGCGAGAAGGGCTTCATCCACGAGGGCCTGCTCAACTACCTCTCGCTGCTGGGGTGGTCGCTCGCGAGCGATCGCGACGTCTTCTCGCTCGACGAGATGATCGCCGCCTTCGACATCGCCGACGTGAACCCGAACCCGGCACGCTTCGATCAGAAGAAGGCCGAGGCGATCAACGGCGACCACATCCGCATGCTGGATGCCGACGACTTCGCCGCGCGGATCGTCCCTTACCTCGCGGGCGCGGGGTATATCGCGGAGGAGCCGTCGGAGGAGCACCGCGCCATCATCGCCGTCGCAGCGCCCCTCGTGCAGGAACGCGTGCAGCTGCTCGGCGAGGTCCCGGGCATGCTCGGCTTCCTCTTCGTCTCCGACGTGTCGTACGCCGAGGACGCGCTGAAGGGGCTTCCCGCGAACGCGGCGGAGGTGCTCACGGCATGCTCCCGCGCCCTCGAGGGCGTCGACGACTTCACCGCCGCCGGTGTGCAGGCGGCGCTGTCGACGGCGCTCGTCGACGAACTGGGACTCAAGCCGCGCGTGGCCTACGGTCCGCCGCGCGTCGCCCTGACGGGCCGGCGGGTGTCGCCGCCGCTGTTCGAGTCGATGGAGCTGCTCGGGAAGGACGAGACGCTGCGGCGCCTGAACGCTCTGGTGCAGCACCTGGGCTGAGCGTCCTCGTCCGCGCGACGCGCGCGGGCGGGGCGGGATTTGGCAGGGGAGCGGCTCTCACGTAAGCTTGATCCTCGGCACGAGTTCCGGCTCAGCGCCTTGGGGTATGGTGTAATTGGCAACACGGCGGTTTCTGGTTCCGTTGTTCTTGGTTCGAGTCCAGGTACCCCAGCTTCGAGAAAAGTCCCGATGATCGAGAGATCGTCGGGACTTTTCCGTTTCTCCCAGCCCACGCCGAAGCGGCGGGCGCACACTGGTGCGATGGGACTCTTCGTACAGCGACCCGAGGAACCGAGCGAGTGGGCCGGGCTGCCCGGTGAGCCGGTGCGGCAGCGGACGCGCGCCGAGATGCTCCCCGACGATGACCACCCCGAAGCCTCCCCGGCCGGTCTGCTGGGGCTCGTCGACGCGCCCATCGCTTCGATCGAGATCCCGGTCCCGCCCGCCGAGGGCGCGAGGGGCTGAGCGCGTGATCATGCGTCGCGCCGCGACTCCGCCGTCGCGCGCCGAACGGGGGAGGCCGCGCGTCGTCGCCGCGGTGGCGGTCGGGCTGCCGCTCGTCATCGCGGGCTGCGCGCCCACGGCATCCTCCCCTGTCATTCCGGCCGAAAGCGCCCGCGCGCCCTCTCCGTCGGCGTCGCCGGGCACGCAGGTGCCGGAGCGCGCCATCGCGTCGCCTGACGACCTCGCGGGGACCGATGTCCGCGTCGCCATCGGGAGCGCGCTCGTCGTCGCCGTCCCCGACGGCACCGAGGCGGAGTGGGCCGGTACCACCGCCGACGTGACGATCGGGGAATTCTCCGCCGGCGGACCCTCGGAGGGCGCGGTGTTCCGCCCCGGGTTCATCGCCCGCGCGCTCGGGACGACGGCTGCGACCGTCACCGGCCCTGACGGGAAGCAGGTCGACTTCACGATCTCCGTGGTGGCGCCTTAAGCGCCGACCGCTCGTCATCTCGTGTCGAGCGGGGGTCTTCGAGGCCCGCCCGTTCGTCGCGCGGGGAGAGCGGCGGAGGACCGCGCGCCCGCGCGCCGCTGTGCCGCGCCTTTCCCGTGAGGACGCGTTCCGCCGTGTCGGTGCGCCGCGCATCTTCGCTGGATCCGATCATTCTGTTGCCCTGTGTGGGTTCATGTTGTACTGTGTGGGAATCTTCGAAGGAGATCCCGTGTACGCAATGGAGCGCCAGCAGCTCATCGAGCGCGAACTGCGCGAAGTCGGACGCGTCAGCGTAGTCGATCTCGCCCGCCGCTTCGACGTGACGACGGAGACCGTGCGTCGCGACCTCGACCGTCTGGAGAGCCTCGGCTCCCTCCGTCGCGTCCACGGCGGAGCGGTCGACGCCGGTCGGGCCAGCACGGCGGAGTCCCCGCTCACCGAGCGCCGCGAACGTCACGGCGATGCGAAGCGCGCGATCGCCGCGACCGCGGTCTCGCTGCTGGGTCCGGACTTCCGCGGCTCGGTCTTCCTCGATGCGGGGACGACGCCCGCTGCGGTGGCCGCTCTGCTGCCCGAGGCTCTCGTCGCGGGTGTCGGCGCCGTCGAGGTCGTGACGCACTCGCTCGAAGCGGCGCATGTGCTCTCCGGCGATGACCGCCTGTCACTGACCACCATCGGGGGCCGCGTCCGCGGGGTCACCGCCGCCGCGGTCGGCGCGCACACGGTCCGCACGATCGGTCAGCTGCGGCCCGACATCGCCTTCGTCGGCACGAACGGCCTCAGTGCGGGCTTCGGCCTCAGCACGCCCGACCCCGACGAGGCCGCGGTGAAGGCCGCCATCATCCAGTCGGCCCGCCGCGTCGTGCTCGTCGCGGATGCGGCCAAGTTCGGAGAGGAACTGCTCGTGCGTTTCGCCCAGCTCGACGAGATCGACGTCCTGGTCACCGATGCGACCCCGCCCGCCGATCTGGCCGACGCCCTCGCCGACGCCGACGTCGAGGTGCGCGTCGCATGATCGTCACCCTGACCGCCAACCCCTCGGCCGACCGCGCCGTCGTGCTGTCCGACGCCCTCGTCCCGGGCGAGGTCCAGCGCGCCGTGTCGTCGCGGGAGGATGCCGGGGGCAAGGGCGTCAACGTCGCGCGCGTCGTCACGGCTGCCGGCGCCCCGGCCCGCGCGGTCGTGCCGGTCGGCGCCCACGACCCCTATCGCGTCCTGCTCGAGGACACCGGCATCGGCCTCGACATCGTCGAGGTGGCCGGTCGTGCCCGCGCGAACCTCACCATCACCGACCCCGCCGGCGAGACGACCAAGCTCAACCTTCCCGGCGCCGAGCTGAGCGCCGCCGAGGCCGAAGCCCTCACGGCGGGTGTCGTCGCGGCGGCCGAAGGGGCAACCTGGCTCGTGCTCGCCGGGTCGCTGCCTCCCGGGGTCCCCGCGTCGTTCTACGCCGATCTCGTGTCCGCGGTCCGCACGCGGTGGGGTGTCGCCGCCCCGCTCATCGCCGTCGATGCCTCGGGCGAGGCCCTCGCGGCCGTGGTCGAGAGCGCGCGCCCCGACCTCATCAAGCCCAACCACGAGGAGCTCGCGGAGCTGGTGGGCGAGGATGCCGCAGACGACGTCGACGTGCTCGCCGAGGCGGTGCGTCGAGCCACGGCCCTCGTGCCCGGCCGTGTGGCATCCGCTCTCGTGACCCTCGGCGCCGATGGCGCCCTGCTGTTCACGGCCGAGGGAGCCTGGCGCGGACGCGCCCCCAAGATCCAGGTCGCCAGCACGGTCGGCGCGGGCGACAGCTCGCTCGCCGGCTATCTGCTGGCCGATCTCGACGGGGCCTCGGCCCCCGACCGTCTCGCACGCAGCATCGCCTACGGCGCCGCTGCCGCGACCCTGCCGGGGACGCAGGCCCCGACACCGGCCGATCTGCCCGCGGGCCCGATCGCCGTATCCGATTTCGCCACCCCCATCGCCACATCCTGACCACGGAGGTCACGACAATGTCCGACATCATCACTCCGGAGCTCGTCACTCTCGACGTGCCCCTGGGCACCGACAAGCAGTCGGTGATCCGCGCCCTGGCCGAGCGCGTCGTCGCGCAGGGCCGCGCGACGAGCGCTCAAGAGCTCTTCGACGACGCGTGGGCCCGCGAGCAGAAGGACGAGACCGGCCTGCCCGGCGGCATCGGCATCCCGCACGCGCGGAGCGCGTCGGTCACCGAACCGACCCTCGCCTTCGCCCGCCTCACGCCGGGCGTCGACTTCGGCGCCCCGGACGGTCCCGCCGACATCGTGTTCCTCATCGCCGCGCCGGCGGGCGCCGACGAGGCCCACCTCGCGGTGCTGTCGCAGCTCGCCCGCAGCCTCATGAACGACGGCTTCATGTCGGGTCTTCGTGCAGCGACGACGCCGTCCGACGCCGTGCGCATCATCACGGATGCCGTGAACCCCGCCCCGGCGTCCGCCCCGGCCGCCGAGGCCCCCGCCGCGACCCGCGCCGAGGCGCGCACCGCCACGGCCACCAAGACGAAGAAGATCGTCGCGGTCACCGCGTGCGCCACCGGCATCGCCCACACCTTCATGGCCGCCGACGCGCTCACCGCGGCCGGTGCCGAGACCGACGGCGTGGAGCTCGTCGTCGAGCCGCAGGGCTCGAGCGGCTACAAGGCGCTCCCGCAGAGCGTGATCGACGACGCCGACGCCGTGATCTTCGCGGTCGACGTCGACGTCCGCGAGCCGCAGCGCTTCGCGGGCAAGCCGGTCGTCCGCGCCGGCGTCAAGCGCGGTATCGAACAGCCGAAGCAGCTCATCGCCGAGGCCCTCGCCGCGTCCGACAACCCGAACGCCGCACGCGTGCAGGGCGCCGCCACGGTATCCGCCTCCGACGCTCCGGCGGCCCAGCAGTCGGTCGGCCGTCGCATCCAGCGATGGCTGCTCACCGGTGTGAGCTACATGATCCCGTTCGTCGCCGGTGGCGGTCTGCTGATCGCCCTGGGCTTCCTGCTCGGCGGCTACCAGGTGACGCAGAACGCCGCGAACGTCATCATCCAGAACTCGCTGTGGGACCTCCCGACCGACGGCATCACCTCGCCGCTCGGCCCGATCGGCCAATACCTCGGCTCGGTGGCCTTCATGATCGGTGCGACGTCGATGGGCTTCATCGTCGCCGTGCTCGCGGGCTTCATCGCCTACGCGATCGCCGATCGCCCCGGTATCGCGCCCGGCTTCGTGGCCGGTGCCGTCGCCGTGCTCATGAACGCGGGCTTCATCGGCGGCATCATCGGTGGTCTGCTCGCCGGCTTCATCGCCTGGTGGCTCGGCCGCTTCGACGCGCCGCGTTGGTTGCGGGGCCTCATGCCCGTCGTCATCGTGCCGTTCCTCGGATCGATCTTCGCCTCGGGTTTGATGATCCTCTTCCTCGGTCGTCCGATCGCCGCCCTCATGGCCGCCCTCACCGACGGTCTCAACTCGCTCGCCGCCTCCGGCGCCGGTGCGATCCTGCTCGGCGTGATCCTGGGCCTCATGATGTGCTTCGACCTCGGTGGACCGGTCAACAAGGTCGCCTACGTCTTCGCCACCACGGGCCTCGCCGCCGCCACGCAGACCAACACGGCTCCGTACCTGATCATGGCCGCGGTCATGGCCGCCGGTATGGTCCCGCCGCTCGCGATGGCCCTGGCCTCGACGCTTCTCGCCCGCAAGAAGTTCACGCCGGTCGAGCGCGAGAACGGCGCGGCCGCGTGGCTGCTCGGCGCCTCGTTCATCTCCGAGGGGGCGATCCCGTTCGCTGCGGCCGACCCGCTGCGCGTCATCCCCGCGTCGATGGTGGGCGGTGCCATCACCGGTGGTCTGAGCATGCTGTTCGGCACGCAGTCGTTCGCCCCGCACGGCGGCATCTTCGTCTTCTTCGCGATCAACCCCTTCTGGGGTTTCGCCCTCGCGATCGTGGCGGGTACCGTCGTGACGGCGCTGATCGTCGTCGCCCTCAAGGGCATCGGCCGCAGCACCAAGGACGCCGCCGTCGCCGAGACTGCTCCCGCAGCCACGGTCGCCGCGTAACACCCCGTCGAATCGGAAGGATTCACCATGGCAGAACGTCAGGCCACCATCGCCAGCGCCTCGGGCCTCCACGCCCGACCCGCCAAGCTCTTCGTGCAGGCCGTGCAGGAGAAGAAGGTCCCGGTCACGATCGCCGCCCAGGGCGGTCCCGACCTCAACGCGGGCAGCATCCTGTCGCTCATGGGTCTCGGCGCCGGCCACGGCACGGTCGTGACGCTCAAGGCCGAGGGCGAGGGTGCCGAGCAGGCGCTCGACGAGCTCGTCGCGCTCCTCGAGACCGACCTCGACGCGCAGTAAGCACTGGTTTCTCAGAACACCGGATGCCACGGGCCCCAGGGCTCGTGGCATCCGGTGTTTCTGTGTGCCCGGCGGGGGCCGTACACACCTACTCTGAACAGGCGCGAATTGGTCGCTCAGGACGTAAACGGCGTTGGTCTGCCGGAGTCGCGCCGTCTCGGGGCGTCAGACCTCGACCGAGTCGCCGGGCTTCAGATCGACGAAGGAGCCGCCGTTCTGCTCGACCGCCCACGTCAGGCGGGCGTCGCCCATCTGCTTGCCGGCGACCGACAGGGTCATGTCGTGGGTGGCGAACACCCGCTCGGGCTTGACCGCGAGGACGTAATCGATCGCGTCGCCGATCTTGAGCCAAGGGGCCCCGACCGGCGCGGCGAGGAGCGAGACCTTCTTGTGCTTCGGCACCGCGTAGGAATCGCCGGGGTAGTAGAGCGTGTCGTTGACGAGGACGCCGACGTTGTCGACCACGGGGATCGACTCGTGGATCACCTCGTGACGTCCGCCGAAGAACTCGAGGTGGAACGACCCGAGATCGAGCCGGTCGCCGGGTTTCACGACCATCACCTCGAACCCGGCAGCGGCGTCGCGAACGCCCTCGGGGCCGTAGATCGGCACGTCGGGGTGGGCCTTCTGCAGTCGCGTCAGGTGCTCCGGGGTCCAGTGGTCGGGGTGCTCGTGCGTGATGACCACGCCGACGAGACCCACCAGGTCTTCGAGGGGCGAGGTGAAGCTGCCGGGATCGATGACGAGCGTGTGCCCGGATTCGACGACGACGAGAGCGGCGTGTTCGTGTTTGGTGAGGCGCATACTCCGATCCAACTCCCGGATGCCAGGGGGCGGCAAGCGCTGGCGCGTGAGGTGAACAGCGTCTAACGCCTCTTCCGTTGACCGCCGGATCGCGGTACCGTGGCCGGACACGCCCGGGATATCGGCGGCTCGGCCCCGATTTTGCGTGCGCGTCATTCGTGGTGCATACTTGAACACGTTGCGACGCGGCCCCATCGTATAGCGGCCTAGTACGCCGCCCTCTCACGGCGGTAACGCGGGTTCGAATCCCGCTGGGGTCACCAACACGAAGAAGAGCTTCGACCGGATGGTCGGAGCTCTTTTTCGTTGTCGGCGACCTCAGTAGGACGAGGAGCCGCATGCGCGGGTTGGGCCCCACCGCCCGGAGGCTCCGCGGCATCCCTTCAGCTCTCGCGTGCGGCGCGGCGGCGGCGGATGATCCGGCGAACGCCCCACACCACGGCCGCGGCGATCGCGGCCACGGCGATCCACGGCAGCAGGAACCCGAGACCGATGACCGCCCCGTTCAGCGTCGCGACGAGCCCGTTCCACCCGGCGGAGAGGCCGTCGCCGAAGCCGGCCGGGTCGGCGGCGACGGATGCCGTGCGGGCGGTCAGCTGCACGCTCAGCGACGACATCTCCACCTGGGAGGACAGCGACTGCAGGACCTGCCGATCGCTGTCGAGCTGAGCCTGCCGCTCCGCGAGGGCGGACTCGGCGGCGATGAGGTCGGACACCGAGCCGGCCTGGGCCATCAGTTCGGTCAGCCGGGCGACCGAGGCCTCGCCGGCGGCCACCCGCGCGCGCAGATCGATCGCCTGGTCGGTGACGTCGGACCGGGTCACACTGGTCGCGGTGACCTCGCCCACGTCGCCGAGGCTGTCCATCACGCCGGTGAGCGAGTCCGCGGGCACTCGGACGGTGATCCACCCGGACGAGAGCGTCGCGCTGGTCGTGGCACCCTCGAGGGGCATCGCGACACCGCCGTCACCGAGTTGCGACGATTCGACGTAGCCGCCGGCGGCGGTGGCGGTGTCGCCGATCGCCTCGATGGCGGTACCGATGTCGTCGACGGCCACGGTGCTGGACCCCGTGGCGACGATCTCCCGCCCGGCGGTGGCCGTCGACGCGGAGGCTTCGGACCGGACTCCCGCGCCGCTCTGGTCGGGGGCGACCGGGGCGGAACCCGCCCCCGCGCCGGCGAAGCCCTGGGCGGACTGATCGGTCGTCCCGCTCTCCGGCGCCCTATCGGCCGCTCCCACGGCGGTCGACGAACCGCTGACGCCCGAGGTCGTGCCGAGCGAGGGGCCCACGACGGCGGCCACCACGACGACGGCCGCGGCAGCGCCGACGCCCGTCCACACGCCGCGGCGACGACGGCGACGACGGTCGCGCTCATCGGCGATCCGCCCGAAGACGGCCGTCTCGATGGCATCCACACGATCGGCGGGAAGGGTGGGGAGGGTGGGGCTGCTCATGGTGTCTCCGTCTCCATCGCGGTGGCGCGCATCCGTGAGCGGATGCGGGAGAGGCGGTTGCGCACCGTGCCGTGCGACACGCCCAGCGAGGCGGCGGCGGCCTCGTACCCGTAGCCCTCCGCCGCGCACAGCCGGAAGATCTCGCGGTCGAGCTCGCTCAACCGGTCGACGGCGGCCAGGATGGCGGCGACGGTCTGCACCTGCACGACCTGCGCTTCGACGTCGACGATGGAGGGGATGTCCGCGTCGAGTTCGGCGTGACTGCCGTGCCGCCGACGCGCCCGCAGGCGATTCTGCGCCTGCAGGCGGCAGATCGTCGCGAGCCACGGGAGGAGCGAATCGCCCTCCAGGCGCAGCGTCGGGATCTTCCGCCACGCGACGACGAAGGTCTCCTGGGTGACGTCCTCCGCGTCCGCGGCCTGGCCGACCAGCCCGAACGCGACCCAGTACACGGGCCGCACGTAGGCGCGATACAGCTCCCGGAAGGCCGCGTCCGACCCGGCGGCGGCGCGCGCGACGAGCGCCCTGTCGTCGATCACGGCGTCGGTCATCGGCATCCCTTCCCGGTCGGGCGAGGCTCTTCGAGCACTCTCTCATTGAGAGGTGTCCGCGCGCGGCGGATCGTCTCGCACAACTACGCACGCAATGAGAAGTACTTGCATAACCCGCGGGCCGACGAAGGGCGCTCGATAGACTCGAGCGTTTCCCCCGGAGAAAGGCCACGCGATGGAGCTGCAGCTCGACCCGCTCTTCCAGACGATCACGCTGGTGGTGCTGGTCGTCATCCTGATCGCCGACCTGCTGATCATCCTCAAGCGTCCGCACATCCCGGCGCCCAAGGAGTCGACGCTGTGGGTCGTCTTCTACGTCACTCTCGCGCTGATCTTCGCGGGCGTCCTGTGGATCGTCGCCGGGGGAGAGGTCGCGGGCCAGTTCGTCGCCGGCTGGCTCACCGAATACAGCCTGTCGATCGACAACCTCTTCGTCTTCGTGCTGATCATGGGCCAGTTCTCGGTACCGCGTCGCTACCAGCAGGAAGTGCTGATGGTGGGCATCATCATCGCGCTCGTCCTGCGCGGGGCGTTCATCCTGGTCGGCGCGACGATCATCGAGAACTTCAGCCCGATCTTCTACCTCTTCGGCCTGTTCCTGATCTACACCGCGATCCGGCAGGCGTTCCCGGGCGACGACGACGACGATGCGCAGAAAGAGAACCTCATCGTGCGGACGCTGCGTCGCGTGCTGCCCATGAGCGACTCCTACGACGGCAAGAAGGTCATCACCCGCGTGAACGGCAAGAAGCTGTTCACGCCGATGATCATCGTGTTCGTGGCGATCGGTGTGACCGACCTGCTCTTCGCGATCGACTCCATCCCCGCGATCTTCGGCATCACGCAGAGCCCGTTCATCGTGTTCACCGCGAACCTCTTCGCCCTCATGGGTCTGCGCCAGCTGTACTTCCTGCTCGGCGACCTGCTCGACCGCCTGAAGTACCTGCACTACGGCATCGCGTTCATCCTCGCCTTCATCGGCGTGAAGCTCATCCTGCACGCGATGCACGTCAACGAGCTGCCGTTCCTCAACGGCGGCGAGGCGATCGAGTGGGCGCCCGAGATCTCGACGTGGGTCTCGCTCGCGGTGATCATCCTGTCGATGGCGGTGGCCACGGTCGCGAGCCTGATCGCGGCGCGTCGGGACCCGGATGCCGATGGACGTCAGGATGCTGCGGCGGTCGTCGCCGACGAGAAGGGCACCCCCTCGACGGTGGAGCAGCCCGAGCGCGACTGATCCGGCGGCGCAGCAGGAGCGCGCGAGACCGGGAGGACCCTGGGCCCGTCGAAGGGTCCGGACGTGCGCGGGGGACGGTGGCTTCGACAGGCTCAGCCACCTCGCGGGAGCTCGGCCACCGTCTGGGCCCCGGCCTCCCGACGTCCGGGATCTAGAACGCGCGCAGGTTCGCCTGCAGACCGCCGTCGACGTACTCCTCGCGGAGGATGCCGCGGCGCCGGAGGATCGGCACCAGGTCGTCCAGCACCCGGTGCACCGTGACCGGGTGCAGGTCGCCCCACAGCAGCACGCCGTCGTTGCCCCACTCGCCGAGCTCCTCGATGCGGTCGGCGAACTCGTCGGCCGTGCCCACGAAGCCGGAGCCGTCGTTCAAGCGGCCGAGGCGTGCGTGCGCAGCGAGGAGTGTGCGCAGCGGGGTGTCGGCGTCGTGCTTCCCGACGAGGCGCCGGATGCTGCCCTCCGACACGTGCTCGCCGAAGATCGAGCGCTCGAGAGGGCGGTCGAGATCCAGACCCGTCAGGTCGGTCTCCAGGTCGCTCGACTGCTTGCGCGCGATAGCGATCAGGGCGTCGTCGGAGGGATCCGCGGATGCCGCCACCAGCCGGTCGGCTTCCTCCGGCGACGACACGAGCACGGGTTGGATCGCGAAGAGGATCTTGATGTCGGCGGCGGAGCGCCCGGCCGCCTCGGCAGCGGTGTGGATGCGCCCGCGATACGCGCGGATGCTCGCTTCGTCGAGCGGCGCCAGCGCGAGCTGAACGTCCGAGTTGTGCCCGGCGAACGAAAGACCGCGGCCCGAGCCGCCGGGGGAGACGATGGCGGGCTCGCCGTCGGTGAAGGGGATGGCGTTCAGCGGCCCGTCGAACCCGAAGTACTCGCCGCGGTGATGCGTGGCATCCATTTTCGTGCCGTCGGCGTAGACGCCGGATTCCTCATCGACGACGAGGGCGCCCTCGCCCCAGCTGCGCCAGAGCTGCCGGATGCCGTCGAGCCACTCCTCGGCACGGTCGTACGCCGCATCGTGCCCGAGCTGGGGAGCCGTGGAGAAGTGGCGTGCGCTGCCGGTGTCGGTGACGACGTTCAGGCCCAGGCGGTGCCCGCTGAGGTGCTGGAGCGTCGCGAACTGTCGGGCGGCGGTGTAGGGCAGGGAGGCCGCGGGATTGACGGTCGGGACGACGCCGAGGTGCTGCGTCGCCGCGAAGAGGTACGGTGCGAGCAGCAGCGGGTCGTGCTTGGGGCCGCCGAAGGCGTGGCGCACGCGCAGGTCGATCGTGTCGGCGCTGCCGAGCGAGGGCGCGTCCTCGATGATCAGCAGGTCGAAGCCCGCCTGCTCGAGGGTGCGCGCGGAATCCTGGTAGAGCCCGGGCTCGGTCCATCGGTGGTTCCACCGCAGGTACGGGTGCCCCCAGCCGTGCGGGCCGAAGCCGCGCGCCAGGAACCAGCCGAAATGCTGCAGGCGGCTCACAGGACGACCGTCTTCCGCTCAAGGGAGGGCACACCGACGAGCGCCTGCTCGAGGTCGGCGATGATGTCGTCCACGTCTTCGATGCCGATCGACAATCGCACCGTGCCCGGGAACACGCCGGCCCGCTCGCGCTCGGCGACCGTGCGTGCGGAGTGGGAGGTGCTCTGCGGATGCAGGATGAGCGATCGCACGTCACCGAGGTGCGTCATGTGCGTGATCAGGCGTACCGACTGCACGAGGTGACGCGCGGCTTCGAGCCCGCCGCGCAGGGTCACGGTGAAGACCGAGCCGTGCCCGGCTCGGAGATACCGCTCGCCGAGAGCGTGGTGGGGGTGCGATTCGAGCCCGACGTAATCGACGCGCTCCACTTCGGGGCGCCCCTCGAGCCACCGCGCCACCACCAGCGCGTTCGCGGACTGGCGCTCGACGCGCAGGCTCAGCGTCTCGATGCCCTGGCCGATGAGGAAGGCGTTGAGGGGCGACGGGGAGGGTCCGAAGCGCGGCGCCACGCTCTCGCGGATGTACTGCCCGCGCGCGCGGGGCCCGTGCTTCTCGGCGTAGCTCGCGCCGCCCAGCCGGTCGGTCTGCACCAGGTGGGGGAAGAGGTGCCCGGATGCCGCGGCGTCGAAGCGTCCGTCGTCGACGATGACACCGCCGAGCACCGCCCCCTGACCGGCCAGGAACTTGCTCGCGGAGTGCACCACGACGGCCGCGCCGTGCTCGATCGGGCGCAGGAGGTACGGCGTGGTGAAGGTGCTGTCGACGACGAGGGGGATGCCGCGCTCGGCACCGACCGCGGCGACGGCGGCGACATCGAGCACGTCGTTGCGGGCGTTGGAGAGGGTCTCGGCGAAGAGGGCCTTCGTCCGGGGTGTGACGGCTTCGCGGACGGCATCCGGATCGGAGACGTCGACGAAGGTCGTCTCGACCCCCAGCCGCGCGAGGTTGTCGAGCAGGAGTCCGCGCGTGCCCTCGTAGATGTGCTCCGAGACGACGACATGGTCGCCCGCGCCGGCAAGGGCGAGCAGGGCCACGGTCACCGCGGCCTGGCCGCTTGAGACGAGGACGGCCTGATCCCCGCCCTCGAGCGAGGCCAGGCGCTCCTCGACGGCCTGCACGGTCGGGTTGCCGGTGCGGCTGTACCCGAAGCCGGCGCCGGTCCCGAAGTGCTCGGCCGATTCGTCGAGGTCGCTGAAGGTGAACCCCGCGGTCAGGTAGATCGGTGTGGCCCGCGGCGTGGCGGGCGCGGTGGCCGAGCCCGCGTGCACCTGGCGGGTCGAGAATCCGGTGTCGGCACCTGCGGTCATGGGGCGCGCTCCTTCCTTCGGGATCGGGTCAGATTCGCACGCCTCGGCGCGGATCGACGAAATGTGCGGCGCCGTGTTACGCGGAAGGGGGTGTCGCGGCCGGTGGTATCGTGACCGGATGCGGATCGCTCGCCTCCTCCTTAGCGGCCGCGACGAGACCTTGTCCTAGGCCTCTCTCGTCGCGGAGTTCGTCGCGGGCCTCACACCCCTTCCGAGGAGAAACGCCACCATGAGCAGCACATCGATCGACGGCATCCACGTTTCGGAGCGCCCCCGCACCCTGGCCGAGAAGGTCTGGGACGACCACCTCGTGGTCAAGGGTGAGAACGGCCAGCCCGATCTCATCTACATCGACCTGCACCTCGTGCACGAGGTCACGAGCCCGCAGGCGTTCGACGGTCTGCGCGCCGAGGGGCGTCCGGTGCGCCGTCTCGACCTGACGATCGCCACCGAGGACCACAACACCCCGACCCTCGACATCGACAAGCCGATCGCCGACCTCACCAGTCGCACCCAGATCGACACCCTCCGTCGCAACGCGGAGGAGTTCGGCGTGCGCATCCACTCGCTGGGCGACAAGGAGCAGGGGATCGTCCACGTCGTCGGCCCGCAGCTCGGCCTGACCATGCCCGGAATCACCGTGGTCTGCGGCGACTCGCACACCTCGACCCACGGCGCCTTCGGCGCGATGGCGTTCGGCATCGGCACGAGCGAGGTCGAGCACGTGCTCGCCACGCAGACCCTGCCGCTGAAGCCCTTCAAGACGATGGCGATCACCGTCGAGGGCGAGCTGAAGCCCGGTGTCACCGCGAAAGACATCATCCTCGCGATCATCGCCAAGATCGGCGCGAACGGCGGCCAGGGCTACGTGCTCGAGTTCCGCGGCAGCGCGATCCGCTCCCTCTCGATGGAGGGGCGCATGACGATGTGCAACATGTCGATCGAGGCGGGCGCCCGCGCCGGCATGATCGCCCCCGACGAGACGACCTTCGCCTACGTCAAGGACAAGCCGCACGCCCCGCAGGGGCAGGACTGGGACGACGCAGTCGCCTACTGGCGCACCCTCCCCAGCGATGAGGGCGCCGTCTACGACGCGGAGGTGTTCCTCGACGCGAACGAGCTCGAGCCCTTCGTCACGTGGGGCACCAACCCCGGTCAGGGCGTGTCGCTGTCGGACGTGGTCCCGACCCCCTCCGACCTCGCCGATCCCAACGAGCGCGCCGCCGCCGAACGGGCCCTGGAATACATGGACCTCGCCGCGGGCACGCCGATGAAGGACATCCCGGTGGATGCCGTCTTCATGGGCTCGTGCACCAACAGCCGCATCGAAGACCTGCGGGCCTTCGCCTCCGTCATCGAGGGCCGGTCGAAGGCCGAGAACGTCCGCGTGATGGTCGTGCCGGGGTCGGCGCGGGTTCGTCTGGAGGCCGAGGCCGAGGGCCTCGACAAGGTCTTCATCGCGTTCGGCGCGGAGTGGCGCTTCGCCGGGTGCTCGATGTGCCTGGGCATGAACCCCGACCAGCTGGCGCCGGGGGAGCGCTGCGCATCCACCTCGAACCGCAACTTCGAGGGACGCCAGGGCAAGGGCGGGCGCACGCACCTCGTGTCGCCGCTCGTGGCCGCGGCCACCGCCGTGCGGGGGACGCTGTCGAGCCCCGCCGATCTCGACCCGCTCCCCGCGGAGACCGTTTCGGCCGGGGCGGAGGCCTGACATGGAGAAGTTCACGACGCACACCGGTGTCGCCGCCCCGCTGAAGCGCTCGGCCGTCGACACCGACCAGATCATCCCCGCGGTGTTCCTCAAGCGGGTCACCAAGACCGGCTTCGACGACGCGCTGTTCGCCAACTGGCGGCAGGATCCCGACTTCATCCTGAACCAGGACGCCTACCGCTCGGCATCCATCCTGGTGGCGGGCCCCGACTTCGGAACGGGTTCCAGCCGCGAACACGCCGTGTGGGCGCTGCGCGACTACGGTTTCCAGGTCGTGCTGAGCCCGAAGTTCGCCGACATCTTCCGCGGCAACTCCGGCAAGCAGGGCCTGGTCACGGGCGTGATCACCGAAGACGATCTGGAGCGCATCTGGGCCGCCATCGAGGCGCAGCCGGGCATCGAGATGACCGTCGACCTGCAGGCCAAGACGGCGATGATCGGCGACCTCACGGTCTCCTTCGACATCGACGATTACACTAGGTGGCGGCTTCTCGAAGGGCTCGACGACATCGGGCTCACGCTGCGCGATGAAGACAAGATCACGCAGTTCGAGGCGCGCCGCGAGGCATGGCGGCCGCGGACCCTCCCGGTCCGCTGAATCCGATCGACCCGATCGGATCGATTCGCCGCCCCTCGTCCACGAAGTGAGGTCCACCCCCCTATGAGCACACTCGTCACCGATTCCGGAGACCGCACCCCCGGACAGCCGGACTGGGAATCCGCGGAGACCCTGGCCATCCGCGGCGGGCGCCCGCTGCGGGGGACGGTCGAGGTCAAGGGCGCGAAGAACCTCGTGACCAAGGCGATGGTGGCGGCCCTCCTGGGCGAGACCGCGAGCACCCTGCGCGACGTGCCGATGATCAGCGACGTCAAGGTCGTCCGCTCGCTCCTCGAGGTGCACGGCGTCACGGTCACCGAGGGCGACGAGGAGGGCACACTCCACCTCGACCCCTCGGGCGCCGTCGCCGCGCACTTCGAGGAGATCGACGCGCACGCGGGGGCATCTCGCATCCCGATCCTCTTCTGCGGCCCGCTGCTGCACCTGCTCGGTGAGGCGCTCATCCCCGATCTCGGTGGATGCCGCATCGGCGACCGTCCGATCAACTTCCACATGGACGCGCTCCGCGCCTTCGGCGCGGTCGTCGACAAGAGCTACGAGGGCATCCGCATCACGGCGCCCAACGGCCTGCACGGCGCGAACATCACGCTGCCGTACCCGAGCGTCGGCGCCACGGAGCAGGTGCTCCTCACCGCCGTGCGCGCGAAGGGCGTCACGGAACTGCGCAACGCCGCGATCGAGCCCGAGATCATGGATCTCATCGCGGTGCTGCAGAAGATGGGCGCGATCATCTCGTACGAGCCCAACCGCGTCATCTTCATCGAGGGCGTCGACAAGCTCGTCGGCTACGACCACCGCGCGATCTTCGACCGCAACGAGGCCGCATCCTGGGCCTGCGCGGCCCTCGCGACCGACGGCGAGATCTTCGCCAAGGGCGCGCGTCAGCAGGACATGCTCACGTTCCTCAACGTCTTCCGCAAGGCCGGGGGATGGTTCGACGTGCGCGAAGACGGCATCCTGTTCCGTCGCGGCGACGAGCTCAAGCCCGTGATGGTCGAGACCGACGTGCACCCCGGCTTCATGACCGACTGGCAGCAGCCGCTCATCGTCGCCCTCACGCAGGCGGCGGGCACCTCGACCGTGCACGAGACCGTCTACGAGAACCGTCTCGGGTTCACCGCCGCGCTGAACAAGATGGGCGCCGACATCGTCGTGCACCCCAAGGGCATCGACAGCCCCGACCGTCGCGTCCCGCGTCGCGACCTCGAGCAGGCGGCCGTGATCAACGGCCCCACGCCGCTGCACGCCGCCGACGTCGAGGTCCCCGACCTGCGCGGCGGGTACAGCTACGTCATCGCCGCGCTGGCGGCCGAGGGCGAGTCGACGGTGCGCAACATCGGCATCATCCGCCGTGGGTACGAGAAGTTCCTCGAGAAGCTCACGGCTCTGCACGCCGACTTCGACGTCGTGGGCTGACGCCGGTGGCCTCGAACCCCGAGAAGAGCCGCCCGAGCGCCTTCTGGCCGCTCGCGGCGATCGTGGTGCCCCTCACCGGGCTCTTCGCCCGCATCGAGATCCGTGGTGCCGAGAACCTCCCGCGGGAGGGGGCGTTCGTACTCGCCCCCAATCACAACTCGGAATTCGATCCCCTCGTGGTCGCCGTCGCGGTGTGGCGGGTCGGTCGAGCCCCCCGCTTCCTGGCGAAGGAGAGCCTGTTCCGCGCCCCCGTCCTCGGTGCGGCGCTCAAGGCGACGGGGATGGTGCCCGTTCCCCGCACCTCGACGAGCGCCAACCAGTCCATGAAGGCCGCCGAGCAGATCGCCCGCGACGGGCGGGGCGTCATCGTCTATGCCGAGGGCACGCTCACGCGCGACCCCGAGCTGTGGCCGATGCGCGGCAAGACGGGAGCGGTGCGGCTTGCTCTCGCGGGCGACCTGCCCCTCATCCCGATGGCACAGTGGGGTGTGCAGCAGATCCTTCCGCGCTACGGCAAGCTGCGGTTCCCGCGCCGTTCGCGGGTGATCGTGGAGTTCGGACCGGCGATGGACATGTCGGACTACGCCGCCGCGCCCACCCAACCGGCGACGCTGACCCGGGCGACGGACGCGTTGATGAACCGCATCACGGAGATGCTCTCCGGCATCCGCGGCATTCCCGCGCCCACCGAGCGGTGGAACCCGTCTCAGCACGGGCAGAACGAAACGGGCCGCCTTGACTCGTAAGAACCTGCAGCCGGCCGCGGGTCCGAAGGTCGCCGTCGTCGGTGCCGGCAGCTGGGGCACGACGTTCGGCAAGATCCTCGCCGACGGCGGAGCCTCGGTCGTCATGTGGGCGCGGCGCCCGGAGCTCGCGGCCGAGATCACCGAGTCCAAGCGCAACAGCCGCTACCTCTCGGGCATCAACCTGCCCCGCTCCATGACGGCGACGACCGACCTGGCGGAGGCGTTGACCGGAGCCGAGCAGATCTACCTGTCGGTGCCGAGCCAGTCTCTGCGCGAGAACCTCGCCGCGATCCGCCCGCTCGTGGAGCGCACCGACGTCCCGCTCGTGTCGCTCATGAAGGGTGTCGAGAAGTCGACCGGCCTGCGCATGAGCCAGGTCATCGAGCAGGTGCTCGAGTGCGACCCGGCGCGCATCGCGGTGGCATCCGGTCCGAATCTCGCTCTCGAGATCGCGCGCGAGCAGCCGACGGCCGCGGTCATCAGCTCGTTGAGCCCCGAGACGGCCGAGGCCGTCGCCCGGCGCGCCCGCAACCGGTACTTCCGCTCGTTCGTGAACACCGACGTCATCGGCACCGAGTTCGGCGGCGTGCTGAAGAACCTCATCGCGGTCGCGATCGGCATCGTCGACGGCGTGGGCTACGGCGAGAACACGAAGGCCTCGATCATCACCCGCGGGCTCGTCGAGATGACCGACTTCGCGGTCGCCCAGGGCGCGCAGCCCGAGACCCTGCAGGGCCTCGCGGGCCTCGGCGACCTGATCGCGACGTGCCAGTCGCCGCTCAGCCGCAACAACACCGCGGGGCGGCTGCTCGGCCAGGGCTACGGCTACAAAGAAGTGGTCACGCAGATGCAGCAGACCGCAGAGGGGTTGGCATCCGTCGCGCCCGTGCTGCAACTCGCGAAGCAGGTCGGCGTCGACATGCCGATCGTGCAGCAGGTGAAGATGGTGCTCGACGGGACGATGGATCCCCGCGACATCGCCCCGCACCTGACCACAGACGACGACCAGCCGCAGGGCGAGAGGACGCAGAATGAGCAATCCGGTGGTGGTGGTGCTCTTCGGCGGGCGCTCCAGCGAGCATTCGATCAGTTCCGCCACGGCGGGCGGGGTGCTGCGGGCGATCGACCGTGAGCGCTTCCGGGTGATCCCGGTCGGCATCACCCGCGACGGCGCCCTCGTGCTCGAGGACGACGACCCCGACAAGTTCGCGCTGATCCCCGACGCGCTGCCCGAGGTCCGCGACAACGGCACGCGGGTACGCCTGCCCGATTCGACGCTGTCGCGCGAGTGGACGGTGACGGATGCCGACGGCACCCGCTCGCTGGGCGAGGTCGACGTGGTGCTCCCGATCCTGCACGGACGGTTCGGCGAAGACGGCACGGTACAGGGCCTGCTCGAGCTCCTCGGCATCCCGTACGCCGGCGGCGGCGTGCTGATGTCGGCGATCGGCATGAACAAGCACGTCACCAAGCAGGTGCTCCGCGCGGCCAGCGTGCCCGTCGTGCCGTGGGTCGCCGTCACGCGCGCAGACCTCGCCCGCGACCGCGGGCTGTGGGAGCGGCGGATGCGGGCGCTCGACCTGCCCGTGTTCGTCAAGCCCAACGAGGCGGGTTCCAGCGTCGGTGTGACGAAGGTCTCGCGCTGGGAAGACCTGGACACCGCCCTCGACACCGCCTTCGCCGAAGACGGCCTGGTGCTGGTCGAGAAGGCGATCGTCGGACGCGAGGTCGAGTGCGGCGTGCTGCCCGGGCGCGACGGCGGGCCGGTGCGGGTCTCGGTGGCGGGGGAGATCGTCGTCACGGGCCGCGAGTTCTACGACTTCGAGGCCAAGTACCTCGACGCCCCCGGCGTCGACCTGGTCTGCCCCGCGGACCTTCGCGACGGCGAGCTCGCCGAGATGCAGCGCATCGCCGCCCAGGCCTTCGAGGCGATCGGCGGTCAGGGGCTGGCCCGCGTGGACTTCTTCTACACCGGCACCGAGTTCTACGTGAACGAGGTCAACACGATGCCCGGGTTCACCCCGATCTCGATGTTCCCCACGTGCTGGATCGCCTCGGGCCTGTCGTACCCGGACCTCATCAGCGACCTGCTCGACGCCGCGCTCGAGAAGGCCTGACCCGTCGCGGGGTGCCGCGGCCGCGCACGACCGCGGGTCGTCGAGACGACACGGCGGGGGTGAGCGCCCGGACGAGGCGTGTCTGCGAACCGACCCGCGGTCGTGCTCGCGTCATCCCTCCGCGGGCCGTCGCCGGATTCCGCGCTCTGCCGATCTCCGCATCGTCCCCTTCCGTGCACAACGGCGGGCCGACGGTCCGGCACGCCGCGACTGGATGCCGGTGAGCGGCGTGTCGCCGTGTTCCACCGCCGCGGTGCTCATGGGTGCGCCGTGGCCCCCGGGCCGGGTCCGCTGTCGGGAGGGGGCGGGCTACGGCGCGGCGCTGGGGGTCGCCGTGGCGTCGGACGCCGAGGTGCACACCGAGCCGGTGGGCTGCAGATAGGTGCGGATCAGCGGTCCGAGCGCCTGGGCGACGTCGCCGCTGCTCGCCGCCTCGTAGTCGAGGTAGACCTGCAGGGCGGGGGTGCGACCGAACGTCGTGAGCGTGTAGCGGTTGTCGGCGGCCTGAGACTCATCGACGAGCCAGTCGACGCCGTCGAAGGAACGGCACGGCAGCGTCGAGGGGCCGGGCGTCTCGAGCCCGCAGGTCATCAGGATCGCGGCGGGGTCGCCCCACGCTCCGGTGGCCTGGGCGTCGGTCCATCGACGTTCCTGGCCCGAGATGGTCTGCGGCAGGCGCGAGACGATGTCGGCGCACGCCGGGTCGTTCGCGTCCTTCGCCGGTTCCATCGCCACCGTCGCGCTGCACGCCGCGAGCCCCGGGAGCAGGGCGAGGGCGGTCAGCAGCGCGAGGGTACGGGGAGAGCGGGGCACCCCTCCAGGCTAATAGCGTGGGAGGGTGACCGACGCCGAGACCACCCCCGAGACAACTGTGGGCGAGCTGTCCGAGGGGCAGGTCCTCCGCGGCATCCTCGATCGCCTCCCGCCCTCGACCGCGCCCGTGGGCCCGGGCGACGACGCCGCCGTGCTCTCGGTGCCCGACGGGCGCGTGGTCGCCACGACCGACACGCTCGTGCACGGGCCCGACTTCCGCCTGGCCTGGTCGTCGCCGTTCGAGCTCGGTTTCAAGGCCGCAGCGGTCAACCTCGCCGACGTGGCGGCCATGGGCGCCCGCCCCGTGGCTCTTCTGGTCGCGCTGGCGATGCCCGACGCGACACCCGTGTCGTTCGTGCAGGGCCTCGCCGACGGTCTCGCGGCGGCGTGCGACGAGCTGGCCCCCGGCTGCGCGGTCGAGGGTGGGGACCTCACCGTCTCGGACACCCTCACCATCGCTGTGACGGCGCTCGGCAGCCTCGAGGGGCGCGACCCCGTTCGCCGTTCAGGTGCCCGCGTGGGCGACGGCGTCTACGTGATCGGCGAGCTCGGCGAGGCGGCGAGGGGGCTCGAGGTGCTGTTCCGGCGTTTCACCGACGCCGACGGCGCCCCCGTCGCCCTGACGCCGCAGGCCCGCGCGGCGCTCGACCCCCTCGACGCACGGGCCGTGTCGCGCCAACTCGCCCCGCGCCCGCCTCTGGCCGCGGCGCTGGCGGCCGCGGCATCCGGGGCGACGGCCATGATGGACGTCTCCGACGGTCTCGTCCTCGACGCCACGCGCCTGGCCGACGCCTCCGACGTCACGATCGAGATCGACAGTGCCACGCTCGGCGATGAGCCGGCGCGCGCCCTGGACGGGGGAGAGGACCACGGGTTCCTCGTCGTGTTCCCCCCGGATGCCGAGCCCCACGGCCGTCGCATCGGCACGGTGGTCGCCCGGGGCGACGACGCGGTGCGGGTCGACGGGCACGCCTGGGAGGGCCCGGGCGGGTGGGACCCGTACCGCGATTGGGACGCGGGGCGCGGCTGAGGCCGCGGTCCCCGTCGGCGGGGCGTGACCACCGTGCGCGCTCCTGTCGCTCGAACGGCGTGGGCCGCGCGTTCTCCGGCCCTCCCGTCGACCGTGCGACGAGGCGCTCGTCAGGTCGCGGGGCGTCCCCACCACATCGTCGTGTCGCCGTACGCCCGGTCGCGGTCGGCCTCGAGGCCGGCGGCGACCCAATCGGGCGCGGGGGAGCGCTTCGCACGCTCGACGATCACGGTCGCCTCCGGGCTGAGCCGCGGCGCGAGCGCGACGAGCACGCTCGTGATCTCGGTCTCCGAGACGTCGTAGGGCGGGTCGATGAACACCAGGTCCCAGACCTGCGCGGAGGCCGCGAGGTAGGTCGTGACGTTCGCGCGGTGCACGCGCGCGGGCGCGGTGACGCCCGCCGTGCGCAGACGGTCGGCGTTCTTGCGGATGAGGGCCGCCGCCGGGGCGGAGAGCTCGACGAGGTCGGCGGACGCGGCGCCGCGACTGAGGCTCTCGAGGCCGAGAGCGCCGGACCCGGCGTATAGGTCGGCGACGCGGGCGTCGTCGAGGACGCCCGCGGACTCGAGAGCGCCGAAGAGGGACTCGCGCACCCGGTCGCTGGTGGGGCGCGTGCCCTTCGGGGGGACGTCGAGGACGGTGCCGCCGGCGCGGCCCGAGATGATGCGCGTCACCGCTCCAGCCTACGGTTTCCGGATGCCGCGGATCGGCCCCGCGACCAGGGGCCCGCTCCGGGCGGACTCGGGGTGCGGGCGGGTCGTGTCCGAGGGGCTGCCTAGACTCGGAGCATGCCCGGACTCTCGCTCGCGTCCCGCCTCGACGGCGCCGTCGGCGGCAAGACGGCGACGGCGTTCGACAAGGCGTTCGGCGTCAAGACGGTCGGCGAGCTCCTCGAGCACTACCCGCGTCGGTACGCGCGGCGGGGCGAGCTCACGCCCATCGCGACGTTGCCGCTGGGCGAGCCGGTGACCATCGTCGCCGAGGTGGTCAGCGCGAACGAGCGGCGAATGCAGAACCGCCGCGGGTCGCTGCTGGAGGTCGTGATCAGCGACGGCGACGGGCGTATGTCGCTGACGTTCTTCAACCAGCCCTGGCGACTGAAAGACCTCACCCCCGGTCGACGGGGGATCTTCTCGGGGAAGGTGGGCGAGTACCGGCGGCAGACGCAGCTGACGAACCCCGACTACGAGCTGTTCGACGACATCGCCGAAGCGCGCGCCGAAGCGGAGGTCACCGCGAAGCGACCCATTCCGATCTATCCGGCCACGAGCTCCGTCCCGAGCACGCTCGTGCAGAAGACGATCGCGCTCGTGCTCGACGGGCTGGGCGAGATCGACGACCCCCTGCCCGACGATCTGCGCGCGCGCCGCGGCCTCCTCGACGCCCGCGCCGCGCTCGAGCGCATCCATCGCCCCGAGAGCGACGACGACATCCCGCCCGCGGTCGAGACGCTGCGCATGCAGGAGGCCTTCGTGCTGCAGACCGCGCTGCTGCAGCAGCGGCAGTTCGTGCGTGCGCTCTCCGCCGCCCGACGTCCCGCCGCCGCAGGAGGGCTTCTCGAACGCTTCGACGCCATCCTCCCGTTCGACCTCACTCCCGACCAGCAGAGCGTCGGCGCGCAGCTGGCGGCCGACCTCGTCGGCGACTGGCCGATGAACCGGCTCGTGCAGGGCGAGGTCGGGTCGGGCAAGACCCTGGTCGCCCTGCGCGCCATGCTCCAGGTCGCCGAGTCCGGCGGCCAGTCCGCGCTCATCGCGCCCACCGAGGTGCTCGCGGGCCAGCACCTGCGCTCGATCGCCCGCATGCTGGGACCGGAGCTGGCCCCCGAGCTCATGCCCACCCTCCTCACCGGGCAGATGCCGGCGGCCGAGCGTCGGAAGGCGGCGCTGCGGGTGGCCTCCGGTCAGGCGCGCATCGTCGTCGGCACCCACGCGCTGCTGAGCGCGACCACCACCTTCGCCGACCTCGGGTTCGTCGTGGTCGACGAACAGCACCGCTTCGGCGTCGACCAGCGCGAGGCGCTGCGCTCCAAGGGCGACTCTCCGCACACCCTCGTCCTCACGGCGACGCCCATTCCGCGCACCGTGGCGATGACGGTCTTCGGCGACCTCGACGTCTCGACCATCCGCACCATGCCGGCCGGGCGTGCCGGCATCCAATCGTTCGTCGCTCCGCTCGCCGAGAAGCCGGGCTGGTTCGCCCGGGTCTGGGACCGCGTGGCCGAAGAGGTGGCGCTCGGCCGGCAGGCCTTCGTGGTGTGCCCCGCGATCGACGCGGAGCAGGTCTCCGCCGACGGCAAGAGCGACGAGCCCGCCGACGCCCCGGTCGCCACCGCCGCGGGCGAGGGAAGTCGCACCCGATGGGGCGTCGTGCAGGTCGACGCGCTCCTCGCACAGCTGCCGTCGTTCGCCGACATCCGCGTGCAGATCCTGCACGGCAAGATGGCCTCCGACGAGAAGGATGCCGTCATGCAGGCCTTCTCGCGCGGCGACATCGACGTGCTGGTCGCCACCACGGTGATCGAGGTCGGCGTCGACGTGCCCAACGCATCAACGATGGTGATCCTCGAAGCCGATCGCTTCGGCGTCTCGCAGCTGCATCAGCTGCGCGGGCGCGTCGGCCGCGGCGGTCTGCCGGGTCTCTGCCTGCTCGTGACGGAGGCTGCTCCGGGCACCTCCGCCCGGTCGCGGGTCGAGGCCGTCGCCGCGACCCTCGACGGATTCGCCCTCGCCGAGGTCGACCTCGAGCTGCGCGGCGAGGGAGACGTGCTCGGCGGCGCGCAGTCGGGGGTGCGGTCTTCGTTGCGGCTGCTGCGCGTGGTCACGGATGCCGCGCTCATCACCGAGGCCCGCGCCGAGGGCGAGCGCGTCCTCGCCGACGACCCGGCGCTCACCCGGCATCCGGGCCTCGCCGCCGCCCTGGAGCGGCGCGTCGGCGTCGAGGAGCGCGCCGCGCTGGCGAAGTCCTGAGTGGTCGGCCCCGCGGGGGAAGCTCCTCGCTAGGCTGGCCGAATGGACCCCCGGATCGCCGTCGTCCCCGGCTCGTTCGACCCGCCCACGCTCGGCCATCTCGACGTCATCCGACGCGCGGCCGGTCTGTTCGACCAGCTCCACGTGCTGGTGGTGCACAACCCCGGCAAAGAGGCCATGCTGCCCATCGCGCAGCGGCAGAGTCTGCTCGAGCAATCCATCCGCGAGGCGGGCATCGAGGGCGACGTGATCGTGGCGGCCTGGAGCATGGGCCTGCTGGTCGACTACGCGACCGACGTGGGCGCCAAGGTGCTCGTCAAAGGCATCCGTTCGCAGGTCGACGTGGCGTACGAGACCCCCATGGCGATCGTCAATCGCGACCTCGCGCACGTCGAGACCGTCTTCCTGCTGCCCGACCCCTCGCACGCGCTCGTGTCGAGCTCCCTCGTGCGGCAGGTCGCGGGACTCGGGGGCGACGTGTCGCCGTACGTGCCGGCGGCCGTGGCGCGGTTCCTCGACACGGGCGCGCGCGACCTCTGACGTCGCGGCGCCGCATCCGTGACACGCGCGCGCGGCGGGCGACATCGCAGGAGGCGGGCTCGCCGCGCGGCGCCCGGCCCGCGCCCAGGGGCGCGCGGGTAGCATTGTCGACCGTGAGAACCCACCGTCCCGGACCTTTCCAGCTCCCCGTGCGCGACATCGAGCGCAAGCCCGGAGAGATGCGCGAGCACTCGCTCGACATCCCCGCCCCCGAGAAATGGGGCGAGGGTCTCGTCTCGGTCCCCGAGGCCGAGGTGCTCGAACTCGACGTGCGTCTAGAGTCCGTGCACGAGGGCATCCTCGTGTCGGGAACCGTCGACACCACCGCCACGGGCGTGTGCGGACGCTGCCTCATCGACATCACCGAGCCTGTCGAAGTCGAGTTCCAGGAACTTTTCACGTATCCTGGGGGAGAAGCGAGTGACTTCGACGTTCAAGACGACCACGTGGATCTTGAAAATCTGGTCCGGGATGCCATTGTCCTGTCGCTTCCGTTCCAGCCGGTGTGTCAGCCGGATTGCCCCGGGCTCGACCCGAACACGGGCGAGAGGCTGACGGAAAGCCCCGGCGAACCGGAGCAGTCGCCCGTCGATTCTCGATGGGCTGCGCTCCAGCAGTACACCCCAGACCACGGCGATGCGCTCCGCGCCGCCCCCAAGACAGAGAAGAGCTAGACATGGCAGGTAACCCCCCGAAGCGGAAGGTCTCCCGCTCCAACACCCGTTCGCGTCGCGCCCAGTGGAAGGCTGAAGCCCCCGCCCTGGTCAAGACCATCGAGAACGGCAAGGTCGTCTACAGCCGCCCTCACCAGGCGAAGGTCGTCACCGACTCGCAGGGCACCGAGCTCTTCCTCGAGTACAAGGGCCGCAAGGTCGCCGACGTCTGATCGGCACTTCGTGACGCGTAACAACGTCGAGCGCGATGCGCTCACCGAGAAGCTCGGGGTCGACATCGACCCCGAGCTTCTTTCTCTTGCTCTGACGCACCGCTCGTTCGCCTACGAGAACGGTGGCATCGCCCACAACGAACGCCTGGAGTTCCTCGGCGACTCGGTGCTGGGCCAAGCCGTCACGGTGCGTCTGTTCACCGGGCATCCCGACCTCGACGAGGGCAGCCTGGCGAAGCGTCGTGCGAGCGTCGTCTCGACCGTGGCGCTGGCCGAGGTCGCCCGTGGCATCGCACTCGGCGATCACGTGCGTCTCGGCCGTGGCGAGATCCTCACCGGCGGGCACGACAAGGACTCGATCCTCGCCGACACCATGGAGGCGATCATCGGCGCGGCCTTCCTCTCGGCCGGACCCGAGGCGGCGACCGCGATGGTGCTGCGCCTGGTCGAGCCGCTTCTCGCCGATCCCGAGCGTTACGGCGCCGCGATGGATCCGAAGACGAGCCTGCAGGAGATCGCGGCCCGTCTCGGTCTGACCGCCCCCGTCTACGGCGTCGAAGCCGCCGGACCCGACCACGACCGTCGTTTCACCGCGACCGTCACGGTGGGCGACGTCGTGACCACGGGCCAGGGCTCCAGCAAGAAGCAGGCGGAGATGGCCGCCGCGCTGACCGCCTGGCGCGAACTCGACGCGCGTGCCTGAGCTTCCCGAGGTCGAGGTCGTACGGGCGGGCCTCGAGCCCGCCGTCCGCGGGGCGCTCATCACATCGGTCGACGTGCGCGACGACCGCGCCCTGACCCGCCACACCGGGGGAGCGGCCCACTTCGAAGGCGAGCTCACCGGCCGACGCATCGACGCGGCCGTGCGACGCGGCAAGTTCCTGTGGATGCCGGTGTCCGACGACGAGACGATCGTCACGCATCTCGGCATGAGCGGTCAGATGCTCCTGCGCGTTCCCGGGGCTCCCGAGGAGCGGCACGAGCGTATCCGGATCGAGCTCGAGCACCCCGTGCACGGTCCGCTGTCGGTCGTCTTCGCCGACCAGCGCACGTTCGGCTCGCTCGCGATCGACGAGCTCGTCGACACGCCCGACGGCGCCGCAGGGGGACGCGGTTCCGGACTCGCTCGGGTCCCCACGCAGGTCGCGCACATCGGGCGCGATCCCCTCGACCCGGCCTTCGACGCCGCGCGCTTCCGCACACGGCTGGGGCGCACGTCGTCCGGCGTCAAGCGCGTGCTGCTCGATCAGACGGTGGCCAGCGGCATCGGCAACATCTACGCCGACGAGTCGCTGTGGGCCGCGCGCATCCACCCCGAGACTCCGGCATCCGCTCTGTCGACGCGGGCGGTCAACCGCCTGCTCGGCGAGGTGCAGGCGGTTCTCGAGAAGGCTCTCGCCGAGGGGGGAACGAGCTTCGACGCGCAATACGTCAACGTCAACGGGCAGGCGGGGTACTTCGCCCACTCGCTCAACGCCTACGGGCGCACCGGCCAGCCGTGCCCGCGATGCGGTCGGCCGATCGTGCGCGTGTCGTTCATGAACCGCTCGAGCCACTTCTGCCCGCACTGCCAGCGCCTGCGCTGACCACGACTCGCGCGAGTCGCCAGGAATCGTCGCTCCGGGCTGCTCCCCGGCGACGATTTCTGGCGACTCACACGATCAGGCAAGGATCTTCTTCCACACGCCCTCGTACGAGATGGGGGCGAAGCCGATGCGTTCGTTGATCGAGAGCATCGGGCGGTTCTCCTCCGCGTTGTACGTCATGACGCGCGGGGACAGCGGCGCGACGTCGTGCCACGCGAGAAGCCCGGCGCACTTGACGAGCAGGCCGAGGCGGTGGCCGCGGTGGGCGGCGACGACCAGGGTGTCCTCCTGGCTCGTCACCGTGGTGCGGTCCTTCCCGATCACGAGCTCGTTGAACGCCGCGAGCTCGCCGCTGTCGATGTGCTGGGCGGCGGTGACGAGCATGTGCCGCCCCGCGTCGAGGTATCCGGCTTCGTAGCGGCGGAGGCGGTCGGCATCCCACACCTCCTCGTCGAACTCGAGATCGGCCGAGGGCGCGTCGGTGACCATGCGCGACTTCATCCACGCGAAACCGTCGACGAACTCGTCGGGGGTGGGCAGCGTCCACTGCACGACGCGGTAGCCCGAGGCCGCCTCCTCCGCCTCGGCCAGCAGGGTTCCGAGGTGCGGGCGCGCGCCGGCCAGATCGAGTTGACTCACCCGCACGATCTGCTCGAGGGTGCACCCGGATGCCAACAGGAAGCGCGCCGCGTGGTCTTCGGGTATCGCCCCGAAACCCGTGGGTGCCGCGAGACGGGGGCCGTTTGCGGCGGGGTGCTCCGCCCACGCCTGCAGAATGGTGCGGCCTTCGTCGCGGGCGATGCGCTCGATCTCGGCGAAGGCGGCGCGGCCGATGCCGTGGCTCCAGGCGGAGCGCCGCAGTTCGATCAGCCAGAACCCGGTGCGGGCGCCGTCTTCCTGCGGGAAGTCGAGACCCACCCGGCCCACGACTTCGCCGTGGAAGACCGCGATCCAGGAGAACCGTTTCATCTCGGGTCGTGGCTGATAGAGGGGGAGCAGTTCGTCGGCGGGCATCGAGGAGTCGTCGTGGCCGGAGACCTCGGCATAGACGAGGTTGCGCAAACGCACCATGTCGAGGAAGTCCGCGGCATCGGGACCGTCGAGGGAGGTCGGGATGTGGAGGGGGCGCAGCTCGAGGCCGGCCGGAAGGGTGGTCATGTCACAGCTTTCGGATCGAAGGGGGATGCCGGTGGGGCCGACGTCATCCGTCGGCCCCACCGCTCAGAAGGGCGGGCGGCTGAAGGCCGCAGCGCTTCGCCAGGCGCGTTCGCGCTTCTCGCGCTCGGCCTGGACCGTGCGGGCGCGGTACGCGCTGACCGCCTGGTGGTCGAGCGCCCGGGCTCGATCGGCGTGCCGCGTCAGCAGCCAGAGGCCGAGGCGCAGCGACAGCCGGTCGAGCAGGCCGAGCGGGCGGTAGGCGGTGGTGTCGAACGTGACCGTCGACGGGGTGGGTGTCGGGGTGGGCGCGGCCGAGGCGTGCTGCGGCGCGCGCGTGAACAGGGCGTTCATGCGGATACTCCGTGAGGATGAAAGCGAGCGGATGACGCGACGAGCGCGTGGAGGGACCGGGAAGGTCCGGCGAGCACGAGAGGCTCGCGGACGCGGAGACGGGGAACGTCTCGACGCGACGGGGTTATCCGAGTCGGGAGGGCATGCCGACGGTGGAAGCCCCTTCGGACACGGATGCGGAGAGCACGGGGACGGCGATGAAGCCGGGGGCGGTGAAGCCGGTGGTGATGCGAATCATGGAAGGAACCTCCTTTCGACGTCGGTTGCGACCCCCGACGCTAGCGAACGCTTTCAGCGAATGTCAAGCTCATCCTCAGAAACGGCCGCTCCCCGGGCGCGTCTGCGCGTCGAGATCGGCCCGCCGCCGCGGAATTCCGGGGGTGTTCGGATAGCGTGGAGCGCCGGGACGATCGAGGGAGGGTGACGTGCATCTGAAGAGCGTCACGCTCAAAGGCTTCAAGTCCTTCGCCCAGTCGACCACCTTCGCCCTCGAGCCGGGCGTCACCTGCATCGTCGGCCCGAACGGCTCCGGCAAGTCCAACGTCGTCGACGCACTCGCGTGGGTGATGGGGGAACAGGGGGCGAAGACGCTGCGCGGCGGCAAGATGGAGGACGTCATCTTCGCCGGCACATCGACGCGCGGCCCGCTGGGCCGTGCCGAGGTGCAGCTGACGATCGACAACGGCGACGGCGCCCTGCCCATCGACTACAGCGAGGTGACGATCAGTCGCACGCTGTTCCGCAACGGGGCGAGCGAGTACGCCATCAACGGACAGACCTGCCGATTGCTCGACGTGCAGGAGCTGTTGAGCGACTCCGGCCTCGGACGCGAGATGCACGTCATCATCGGCCAGGGGCGCCTCGACACCGTCCTCCAGGCCACCGCCGAAGACCGACGAGGCTTCATCGAAGAAGCCGCCGGCATCCTCAAGCACCGTCGCCGCAAAGAGAAGACCGTCCGAAAGCTCGAGGCGATGGAGACGAACCTCACGCGCCTGAGCGACCTGGCGGGCGAGCTGCGTCGTCAGCTCAAGCCCCTCGGCAAGCAGGCCGAGATCGCACGAGAGGCGGCGACGATCGCGGCGGTCGTGCGCGACGCCAAGGCGCGCCTGTACGCCGACGACCTCGTGCGCCTGCGCACGGAGCTGGCCGACGCGGCCCGCGCCGAGAGCGAGCGCCACACCGAGCGCCTCGGGCTCCAGGAGCAGGCCGACGGACTGCGTCGGCGCGTGGAGCGCCTCGAGAACGATCAGCGTTCCGAGGCCGTCGATCGGGCCCGCAGCGTCGCCTTCGCCCTTCAGCAGGTGCAGGAGCGTCTGCGCGGCCTCTACACCCTCGCCGGGCAGCGCCTCACCCTGCTGAGCGATGACGACAGCGACGGGTCCGGGTTCACACCGACGGTGTCGCAGCGCACGATCGATGACGTCCGCTCCGAGATCGACGACATCGCATCCGGTCTGGGCGACGCCCAGGATGCCGCGGCCGATGCGGCACGCGCTGTCGTCCGTGCGCGGGCCGACCTCGATGCCCTCGACGTCGACATCGCCGCCCAGAGCGCCCTCGTGTCGGAGCACGACCTCAGGATCCAGGCTCTACGGGGAACGGCGGATGCCGCGAACTCGGCTCTCACCGCCGTGCGCGGCGGTCTGGAGCGGCAGCAGAGGGCTTTGGACGCCGCGCTCGCGCGTCGAGCGGAAGCGGAGGAGGCCCGGGCCGAGTTGGATCCCGATGTCGTCCCCGAGGCGTCGACGGCGGAGCACGCGGCCGCGTACGAGCGCGCGCAGCGCGACGCGAACGAGGTCGAGACGACCGTGGCCGGACTCCGTGAGCGCCTGCACGCCGCCGAGCGCGAGCGTGACGCCCTGGCCGCCCAGACGACGGCCCTCGGCCGGGCCCTCGACGTGCGCAACGCCGCTGCCGACCTCCTCGCGGCGGGCGGGCCCGGCGTGCGCGGGCTCGTGAGCGACGACGTCAAGGTCACCGCGGGCTTCGAGGCCGCCATCGCGGCGGCGCTCGGCTCGCTCGCGGAGGGCCTGCTGGTCGACGACGCGGCATCCGCCTTCGCCGCTGCGCGCGAGGCGTCGGCGTCCGACCTCGGCCTGGTCGAGATCGCCATCGCCGGGGATGCGGACGCGGTGTCGCCTCCCGACCTCGGCGCGACCCCGGCGACGGACGTGATCACGGCGTCCGACGGGGTGCGCGGCATCCTGAGCCGGACCGTGATCGTCGACGACCTCGCCGCCGCGCACGCGCTGCGCGAGCGGATCCCGCACGACGTGACCGTCGTCACGCGTACGGGTGAGGTGATGACCGCGCACACGCTCCGGGCCGGATCGGATTCGGGGCGCTCGCGTCTCGAGCTCGCGGCCGAGCGCGACGCCGCGGCCGAACGGCTCGACGAGATCGTGGTGGTCGCCGACTCGCTCCGCGAAGCCCTCACCGACGAGCAGCGGGCGCTGGCGGACGCGCGGCAGCGCACCAAGGAGACGCTGTCGACACTGCGCGCGCATGATGCCGCCCTGGCGGCCCACGCCGAAAAGGTGAACCGCGTCACCGTTCGTCACGAGGCGGCGATGGCGGAGTGCGACCGGCTCGCGGCCGGTGTCGCTCAAGCGGAGACGGCCGTGGCCGAGGCCGAGTCGGCGGCGCGACGGGCCGACGACGCCCTCGCCCGTGCGCTGGACGCACCCCGGCCGCTGCTGGACGCAACGGCGAGGGAGCCCCTGGCCGCCGAGGTCGAGACGGCGCGCGAGCGCGAGATGCGCGCGCGCCTCGACATCGAAACGCTCAGGGAGCGGGTGCGTGCCGGTGAGCTGCGCATCGTGCAGCTCGAGCAGCAGCGCGAACGCGAACGCGCCGCCGCCGACGAAGCCGCCCGCCGTGCCGTGATCCGCCGCGCCCAGCGCGAGGTGGCGGCCGAGGTCGCCGGGGCGCTCCCGGCCCTCCTGGACTCGGTCGACCGCTCGGTCAGCCAGGCCCGCGTGGAGCTCGCGGCGGCCGAGACCGCGCGCGCCGCGGTCACCGACGAGCTGACCCGCGCCCGTGCGGAGGAGGCGGCCGTGCGCGACCGCCTCGCGCGCCTGACCGAGAACGTGCACGGTCTCGAGCTCCAGATGCACGAGAAGAAGCTCCACGTCACGAGCCTGCTCGAACGCGTGCGATCGGAACTGGCGCTCGAGGAGAACATTCTCGTTTCGGAATACGGTCCCGACCAGGGTGTCCCCGCAGATGGCGATGGGCAGCCGACGGCCTTCGACCGCGCGGCTCAGAAACGCCGCCTCCAGGATGCGGAGCGCAAGCTCGGGCAGCTCGGCCGGGTGAATCCGCTCGCGCTCGAGGAGTTCGCGGCGCTGGAGCAGCGGCACGCCTTCCTCACCGAGCAGCTCGCCGACCTGCAGCAGACGCGCGCCGATCTGCAGACGATCATCGCCGAGCTCGACGAGCGGATGCAGACGATCTTCGTCGCCGCGTTCGAGGACACCCGGGCGGCGTTCACCGACATCTTCCCGATCCTCTTCCCCGGCGGTTCCGGCAGCATCTCGCTCACCGATCCCGACTCCCCGCTGACCACGGGCATCGAGGTGGCTGTGCGGCCCGTCGGCAAGAAGATCGAGCGGCTGTCCCTTCTCTCCGGCGGGGAGCGTTCTCTCGCGGCGGTGGCGTTCCTGACCTCGATCTTCACGGCGCGCCCGAGCCCCTTCTACATCCTCGACGAGGTCGAGGCGGCCCTCGACGACGCGAACCTCGGCCGGCTCCTCGGGGTGTTCGAGAAGCTGCGCGCCAGCAGCCAGCTCATCGTCATCACCCATCAGAAGCGCACGATGGAGATCGCCGACGCGCTGTACGGCGTCTCGATGCGGCAGGACGGGGTGTCGGCTGTGGTGGGGCAGCGCGTGGGCGACCGCGCGGCGTCGCGACCGGCTGCCCCCGCCGCCGCCCGCGACGAGGCCGCCCCCGTAAGCTGAAGCAATGGCTGAGAACTCCTGGTCGCTGGGCCGCGCGCTGCGCGGGTTGTTCGTCAAACCCACCATCGACGAGACGACCTGGGACGACCTCGAGACGGCGCTGCTGACCGCGGACTTCGGTCCCGACGTCACCGAGCGCCTCATCGACGAACTGCGCGAGAAGGTCGACCGCTATCGCACCACCGATCCCCGAGATCTGCAGCGCATGCTGCGCGAGACGCTCGAGGAGCACTTCGCGAAGTTCGATACCACGCTGCGCCTCACCGAGCGTCCCGCCGTCGTGCTCGTGGTCGGCGTGAACGGCGTCGGCAAGACGACGACGATCGGCAAGTTCGCCAAGTTCCTTCAGCGCTACGGCCGTACCGTGGTGGTCGGAGCCGCCGACACGTTCCGCGCCGCCGCCGTCGACCAGCTCGCGACGTGGGCCGAGCGCGGGGGAGCCACGATCGTGCGCCCGCAACACGAGGGTCAGGATCCGGCGTCCGTCGCCTTCCAGACCGTCGCCCACGCCAAGGAGACCGCCACCGAGATCGTGCTCATCGACACGGCCGGGCGCCTGCACACCAAGGGCGGACTCATGGACGAGCTCGGCAAGATCAAGCGCGTCGTCGAGAAGCAGGCCCCCATCAGCGAGGTGCTGCTGGTGCTCGATGCCACGACGGGCCAGAACGGGCTCATGCAGGCGCAGGCGTTCCTCGACAGCGCGGGCGTCACCGGGCTCGTGCTCACCAAGCTCGACGGTTCCGCGAGAGGCGGGTTCGTCCTCGCGGTGCAGGAGCGCACCGGCATTCCCGTCAAGCTGCTCGGCCAGGGCGAGGGCATCGGCGATCTCACCGGTTTCACCCCGCACGTGTTCGCCGCGTCGCTCGTCGACTGAGCGCCCATACCGCACCGTCGGCTCCGGGCGGGTCTCCTTCCCGAAGCCCGCGCGTGATGCTTACATGGGACTCATGGCGATCGAGCACGACTTCTTCGGACTCCTCGAGTCGGGCCCCGACGGGTCGATCTTCTGGAGCGAGAACGTCGAGTTCGGCGACCAGAGCGTGACGGTCGACCTCACCGCGCCCGACCAGGACGACGTGTCGACCGAGGCCCTCGACGTCGCCGCCTCGCTCATCTCGTCGCTCGAGGCCGTCGATCTCGCCGCCCGCAATGCCATGGTCAACGAGCTCGACTCGCGCACCAGCGAGGTGACCGAGTACATCCTCCAGCAGCAGGCGACCCTGGGCGACGAGCTCGACGACCTGCTCGTCGATGCGTCCGGCGACACCCATATCGACGTCATCAAGGCCCTGCAGTTGATGAGCATGACGATCCTCGCCGACGAGCACGGCGGCGCCGACCCGTTCGCGGTGCTCGAGTACGCGCTCGATCCCGATGCCACCGACGACGTGCTGCTTGTCAACCTCGCCTCCGACGGGCGGGTGCAGTCGGTTACCAGCGCCGACTGATCGTGCAGACCTTCCTGCCGTACCCGTCGTTCCGCGACTCCGCCGCCGCCCTCGACCCGAAGCGCCTCGGCAAGCAGCGCGTGGAGACGTTCCAGCTGCTCCGAGCGCTCACCGTGCCCGGTCACGGCTGGCGCCACCACCCGGCCGCGAAGATGTGGGACGGCCACCTGCCGGCCTTGGTCGCCTACGGTCTCGTGATGTCCGACGAGTGGATCGCCCAGGGCCACGCCGACACGGTGCGCGAGAAGATCCTGGCGTTCGCACCCGAGGTCGACGGCACCGCGCAGAGCGATCTCGACCTCCCGCCCTGGATCGGCGACGAGGCGTTCCACCTCGCGCACCGCTCCAACCTCGTCCGCAAGGACCCGGAGTTCTACGTCCCGCGGTTCGGCGACGTCGCCGACGACCTGCCGTACGTCTGGCCGGTCTGACGCGTCACGCCTCGGCTCGCGGATGCCGCGGCATCCGCTGCGGGGCGGACGCTCCCGGCATCCGTCGGCTCACACCGCCTGCGCGAAGCCGGCGTCGGCGGAGGCGATGTCCTTCGCGAGGTGAGCGAGGTGCGGGGGGATCTCGCGCCCCTTCGACACCATCGACTGCGCCCACAGGCGCCCCGCGCGGTACGACGAGCGCACCAGCGGGCCCGCCAGTACGCCGAGGAAGCCGATGCGTTCCGCCTCCTCCTTGAACTCCACGAACTCCGCGGGCTTCACCCAGCGCTGGACGGGGAGGTGGCGCGGGGTGGGGCGCAGGTACTGCGTGATCGTGATGATGTCCGTACCCGCTGCGTGCAGGTCTTCGAGCGCCCGCACGACCTCCTCGGGCTCCTCGCCCATGCCGAGGATGAGGTTCGACTTCGTGATGAGCCCCGCATCGCGCGCGGCGCTCAGCACCCCGAGGGAGCGGTCGTACCGGAAGGCGGGACGGATGCGCTTGAAGATGCGCGGCACCGTCTCGACGTTGTGCGCGAACACCTCGGGGCGCGAAGAGAACACCTCGTCGAGGTGCGCGGGGTTGCCCGAGAAGTCGGTCGCGAGGATCTCCACTCCCGTGCCGGGGTTCTCGGCGTGGATGCGACGCACCGTCTCGGCGTGCAGCCAGGCGCCCTCGTCGGGGAGGTCGTCGCGCGCGACGCCGGTCACGGTGGCGTAGCGCAGCTGCATGCGCGTGACGCTCTCGGCCACGCGGCGCGGCTCGTCGCGGTCGTAGTCGGCGGGTTTGCCGGTGTCGATCTGGCAGAAGTCGCAGCGGCGCGTGCACTGCGAGCCGCCGATGAGGAAGGTGGCTTCGCGATCCTCCCAGCACTCGAAGATGTTGGGGCACCCGGCCTCCTGGCACACGGTGTGCAGCTCTTCGGTCTTCACGAGGTTCTGCAGCGCGGTGTACTCGGGGCCCATCTTGGCCTTCGTCTTGATCCACTCGGGCTTGCGCTCGATCGGTGTCTCGGCGTTGCGCACCTCGAGCCTCAGCAGCTTCCGCCCGTTCGGGGCGGTGGATGCCGGAGCCCCGGCGCCGCCGGTCCCGCAGGCGCTCATGCGGCGACCGCCGCGTACTCGGCGCGGAAGACGCGTTCGATGGCGGGCACGAGATCGGCGGGGGAGACGTCGGCCCCGAGCACCTCGCTGACGGTGGTGACCCCGGCATCCGAGATCCCGCACGGCACGATGTGCCGGAACCCCGCGAGGGTGTTGTCGCAATTGACGGCGAAGCCGTGCATCGTCACTCCTTTTTCGACGCGGACACCGATCGCCGCGATCTTGTCGACGCCGAGGGGGCGTCGGACCCAGACGCCGCTGCGTCCCTCCACGCGGAACCCGTCGACGCCGTTCGCACCGAGGGCGCCGATCAGCAGCGCCTCGAGGCGCCGGACGTGCGCGACGACATCGATCGGCTCGGGCAGGCGAACGATCGGGTATCCCACGAGCTGCCCCGGCCCGTGCCAGGTGATCTTGCCTCCGCGGTCGACGTCGACCACGGGGGTGCCGTCGTCGGGGCGCTCGTGCGCCTCGGTGCGCTTCCCCGCCGTGTAGACGGCCTCGTGCTCGAGCAGGAGCAGGGTGTCGGCGCGGGTGCCGGCCACGACGTCCGCGTGGATGCGACGCTGGTGTGCCCAGCCGTCGAGATACGGGACGTAGTGCGGCGCGAGGCCGGCGTCGTGGATGTCGATCATCGACCCCTCCGATGTTGGATTGAGTCCAACAATACATCCCGGGTCGCGACATAGTCTGGAGCGGTGACCCCCGAGCCCCGCAGCGGCAGACCGCGCGCCTCCTCGCGCGAAGTGCTGTCGGAGGCCGCGTGCGAGCTGTTCCTCGAGCAGGGGTACGACGCGACCTCCGTCTCGGACATCACCCGCCGTGCCGGCGTGAGCCGCTCGAGCTTCTTCAACTATTTCTCCGCCAAGAGCGACGTGCTGTGGTCGGGCTTCGACGAACGGGTCGACGCGGCGGTCGCCGACCTGCGCGACGGGGGCGCCCCTCTCGAGGTCCTCGCCGCGATCGGCGACGGGCTCGCCCCGGACGCCCTCGCACTCGCCATCGTCAACGCGGATGCCATGGGGATCGCCGCCGAGCTGGATCGCGATCGTGCGATCCGCCAGTTCCGCCTGCAGCGCGAGGCCGCCGCGCGGCTGGTCCGCGAGGGCGCCGCACCCCTGGCCGCGCAGGTGCGCGCGGGCGCTCTGTCGGCGGCCGTCCTCGCCGCCGTCTGGGCATGGGCCGATCACACGGCCGGCCGCTCGTTGACCGACGCGATGTCAGAGGCCCTGGCCGCGGCGTGAGGGGCCGGCATCCGGTGTCGGGCCGTCCCCGGCGGCGGTCCGGGCCGTCGCCGCGTAAACTCGACTCATCATGGCGACTTTCGGCACCCTCTCCGACCGGCTCACAGAGACCTTCCGCAACCTCCGGAAGAAGGGCCAGCTCACGCCCGCCGATGTCGACGGGACGGTGCGCGAGATCCGCCGCGCCCTCCTCGACGCCGACGTCGCGCTGCCCGTGGTCAAGGAGTTCACCGCCGCGGTGCGCGAGCGCGCCCTCGGCGACGAGGTCAACCGGGCGCTGAACCCCGCGCAGCAGGTCGTGCAGATCGTCAACGACGAGCTCATCGGCATCCTGGGCGGACAGCAGCGCCGTCTGCAGTTCGCCAAGAACCCGCCGACCGTCATCATGCTCGCCGGCCTCCAGGGCTCCGGAAAGACGACCTTCGCCGGCAAGCTCGCCAAGATGCTCGAGAAGGACGGCCACACGCCCCTCCTCGTGGCGTGCGACCTCCAGCGTCCCAACGCCGTCAACCAGCTGCAGGTCGTCGCCGAGCGCGCCGGTGCCACCATCTACGCCCCCGAGCCGGGTAACGGCGTCGGCGACCCGGTCAAGGTCGCCCGCGACGGCGTCGCCTACGCGACGCGTCAGCAGCACGACATCGTCATCATCGACACCGCCGGACGTCTGGGCGTCGACGCCGAGCTGATGAAGCAGGCCGCCGACATCCGCACGGCCACCCAGCCCGACGAGGTGCTCTTCGTCATCGACGCGATGATCGGTCAGGATGCCGTGAACACGGCCAAGGCCTTCCAGGACGGCGTCGACTTCACCGGCGTGGTGCTGTCGAAGCTCGACGGTGACGCCCGCGGTGGCGCTGCCCTCTCGGTCGCCTCGGTCACCGGACGCCCGATCATCTTCGCGTCGACCGGTGAGGGTCTCGACGACGTCGAGCCCTTCCACCCCGACCGCATGGCGTCCCGCATCCTCGACCTCGGTGACATCCTCACCCTGATCGAGCAGGCGCAGTCGGCCTTCGACGAGGCCGAGGCGATGAAGGTCGCCGAGAAGCTCGCGACGGAGACCTTCACGCTCGAGGACTTCCTCGAGCAGATGCAGCAGATGAAGAAGATGGGCTCCATGAAGAAGATGCTCGGGATGCTCCCGGGCATGGGGAACATGAAGCAGCAGCTCGAGGACTTCGACGAGCGCGAGATCGACCGCACCGAGGCCATCATCCGCTCGATGACGCTGGCCGAGCGTCGCAACCCCAAGATCCTCAACGGTTCGCGCCGTCTGCGCATCGCGCGCGGTTCGGGCATGACCGTCACCGACGTCAACCAGCTCGTCCAGCGATTCGACCAGGCCGCGAAGATGATGAAGACCGTCGCGCGCGGCGGCGTGCCCAACATCCCCGGCATGGGGCCGGTGGGCGGAAAGCCCGGCGCCTCGTCGAAGCGCGGCAAGCAGCCGAAGGCCAAGGGGTCGCGCTCGGGCAACCCCGCCAAGCGGGCGGCCGAGAACGCCGGGATCGCGGCGACCACAGCCCCCACGGGTTCGGGGTTCGGTCTCGGCGGTCAGAACGCACCGAGCGAGGCCGACCTCGCCGAGCTGCAGAAGATGCTCGGTCGGGGCTGACCGGCGCGATCCGAGGCCCTAGGGCAGGATGCCGGCGTCCTGCAACGCCGACATGACGGTCTGCTCGATCGCCCGCTGCCCGCGGGGGGTGGGGTGGACGTCGTCCTCCTGCATCCACTCGGGGTGACCTCGCAGCGGCTGGCCGATGTCGAGATAGGTCCCGCCCACCGCGTCGACGGCTTCGCGCAACGCGTCGGAGGTGACGGCCGTGTCGTCGGGGACGTCGTCCTCGTCGTTCCAGATGGTGCTGAGCCCGACGATGCGCGCATCGGGGGCGGCGTCGTGCAGTTCGGCCACAGTGTCCTGGGTGTCGGCCCGGATCTCGTCGGCATCCTCCCAGAAGTCGTTGCTCGAGGATTCGACGATGAGCAGCTGAGGCTGCAGAGCGGCGACCGCGGGGACGAAGCCCGCGTAGGTGGTTCCGCAGTCGCCCTGCACGACGAAGCCCATCCCGGCACATGCGAGGTTCGTCATGGCCACCTCGCCGCGCGCGGCCAGCATGACCGGCCACGCCTCGGCGGGATCGAGACCGAAACCCGACATGAGCGAGTCGCCCAGGGCGACGGTGCGCACCGGCGCGGGGGTGATCGCGGGACTCGGCGTGACGGAGGCGGTGGCCTTCGGCGCCGGCAGCTGCGGGGCCGCCAAGGACGGCGTGGGGGCTGCACCGACCGGTTCGGCCGCGCACCCGGCGAGCAGGGCCACCGCTCCCGCGCAGAGGGCCACCAGCGAGGTCGCCCGAACGCGGCGCGCAGAATGCATGACGCGATCCTACGAGCGCGCGCCTATGAACCCGCGCGGAGACCGCCCTCTAGACGCGCAGCGCGGCGAGGTGCTCGCGCAGCGTGGGGCCACCCCGGAACTCGCGGATGAGATGCTGCACGACCTCGCGCAGGTCGCCGTCGGCCGCGTCGGCCACCGCGACCTGTCGAGCGGAGCTGCCCCCGGTGGCGAGGATGGTCTCGAGGCTCGCGAACTCGCGCGCGCACTTCAGCTCCAGCGCCACCTCGGCGAGCTCCTCCATGGTCTCGCGCAGGTGCTCCACCACCGGGCGCTGCGTGCCCTCGCGGTCGACGATCACCCGGGCGTCGAGCCCGTAGCGAGCGGCACGCCACTTGTTCTCGCGCGCGTACCAGGGCGGGATGCCGGGCAACTCGCGCCCCTCGTCGAGCAGGCGCGAGAAGTACTCGACCAGTGTCTGCGCGAGGGCCGCGACGGCGGCGAGCTCCGGCAGCGTCGACATCCCGTCGCATGCGCGGATCTCCACCGTTCCCCACTTCGGCGCCGGACGGATGTCCCACCGCACCTCGCTGGCATCCGCCATGACGCCGGTGCGCACCATGTCGTCGAGGTAGCCCTCGAAGTCGTCCCAGGTCTGCAGCTGCCAGGGGAGTCCCGCGGTCGGGAGCTGCTGGAAGACGAGGGCGCGATTCGAGGCGTACCCCGTGCGTTCGCCGGCCCAGAACGGGCTCGAGGCCGACAGCGCCTGCAGGTGGGGGAGGAACACGGTGAGGGCGTTGACGATGGGGATGACCTTGTCGACGTCGTCGACGCCGATGTGCACGTGGATGCCCCAGATCATCATGTTGCGGCCCCACCACTGGGTCCGCTCGATGAGCGTGTGATAGCGCGTCTTGTCGGTCACCTGCTGGTCGTACCACTGCGCGAACGGGTGGCTGCCGGCGCAGAGCAGCTCGACGCCGCGCGGCTCGGTCTCCTCGCGCAGCGCGCAGATCGCGTCGCCGATGTCGTCGACGGCCTCGGCGACGGTGTGGCCGACGCCGCTGGTCACCTCGACGGTGTTGGTGAGCAGCTCTCCGGTGACCGTGAAGCGCTCGAGCGCCGACTTCTCCTCGAGTTCCTCGAGGACCTCAGGGGCGCGCGGGACCAGGTCACCGGTCTCGCGGTCGGCGAGCATGAGCTCCCACTCCAGACCCACGGACGAACGCGTCGATGCAGCGAACGGGAGCCTCATGCGGTCAGTCTGACACGGGGCCCCGACGCGCCGATCCTCCGCTACCCTCCGTGTCGCGGCGTGTCGCCTGTCACCGCGAGGTCCGCGCGTCTGGCAGAATAGAGGGCTGGACCCGCCACTCGACCCTCTATCCAGTGTCGGTCCACCCTTTTGAGCTTCCGCCGGGTGTGCACCCCACTCTCCAGGCGTTCGGTTCGTTCGTTTTCATCATTTGGAGTCATCGTGGCTGTCAAGATCCGTCTCAAGCGCCTCGGAAAGATCCGCGCGCCCTACTACCGCATCGTCGTCGCCGACTCGCGCACCAAGCGCGACGGTCGCGTCATCGAGGAGATCGGCAAGTACCACCCGACCGAGGAGCCCTCGTTCATCGAGGTCGACTCGGACCGCGCGCAGTACTGGCTGTCGGTCGGCGCCCAGCCCACCGAGCAGGTCGCCGCCATCCTCAAGCTCACGGGCGACTGGGGCAAGTTCAAGGGCGACAAGGACGCCGTTTCGACCGTCAAGGTCCGCGAGCCCAAGGCCGCGTTCGAGGCCGACGCCTCGAAGAAGTCGGTCGTCAAGCCCAAGGCCGAGAAGAAGGCCGACGCTCCCGCCGAGGCGCCCGCTGAGGACGCCGCCGAGACCTCGGCCGAGTAATCCCCGTGCTGTCTGCCGCGCTCGAACACGTCGTCAAGGGGATCGTCGATCACCCGGATGCCGTCACCATCCGTTCCAGCACCTCGCCTCGCGGCGACGTGCTGGAGGTTCGCGTGCACCCCGATGACCGGGGCCGCGTGATCGGGCGCGGCGGACGCACCGCCAAAGCACTTCGCACGGTGGTGTCGGCTCTCGCCGACGGCCGCCGCGTGCGCGTCGACGTCGCCGACGACTGATGACGAACGACGAGACCGCGGGCGCCCAGCCCGCCAAGACTCAGCTCCGCGTCGGACGCCTCGTGAAGGCCCACGGCCTCAAGGGCGCGTTCAAGCTCGAGCTCTACACCGACGACCCCGATGGACGCTTCGCGCCGGGGAGCACGTTCACCCTCCAGGTTCCGGAGTCCTCGCCGTGGCACGGCCGCGAGCTGACGGTCCGCGAGTTCCGCTGGATGAACTCGCACCCGGTGGCCTTCTTCGAGGGCGTCGACGACCGCACCGCGGCGGAGGAGCTCGTCAAGGCGATCCTCTGGATCGATCAGGACACCTCCGAGGCGCCCGCCGAGGACGACGCGTGGTACGACCACCAGCTCGTCGGCCTCGACGTGGTCCGTGACGGGGCGGTCATCGGCCGCGTCGCGCGCGTCGACCACTTCCCCGCGCAGGACCTGCTGATCGTCAAGCAGTCCGGCGACGACCGCGAGGTGCTCGTCCCCTTCGTGAGCGCGATCGTGCCCGAGGTCGACATCGCGGGCGGCCGCGTCGTGGTCACGCCCCCGGCGGGGCTGTTCGAGGAGCTTCCCCCGGAGCCGGACGACGAGCAGGAGCCGACGTCCGAGCAGGCTTCCGCCGCCGACGCACCCGCCGACGACGCTCCCACCCACTCCGAGGACTGACGTGCGCATCGACGTCGTGTCGATCTTCCCGACGATCTTCGACGCGCTCGAGGTCTCCCTCCTCGGCAAGGCCCGGCAGAGTGGTCTCCTCGACGTGCAGGTGCACGATCTCCGTGCGTTCACGCACGATCGACACCGCACGGTCGACGACACCCCGTACGGCGGCGGCGCCGGAATGGTGATGAAGCCGGAGCCGTGGGGCGAGGCCCTCGACGCCATCGTCGGCGAGGCCGATCCGCGCCCCGTGATCGTCTTCCCCTCTCCGGCGGGCGAGCGTTTCACCCAGTCGATAGCCCGCGAGCTGTCCACGGCCCCGCACCTGGTCTTCGGATGCGGCCGGTACGAGGGCATCGACGAGCGCGTCTTCGACTACGCGTCCGAGCTCGGCGACGTGCGGCTTCTCTCGCTCGGCGACTACGTCCTCAATGGCGGCGAGGTCGCCGTCATGGCGATGCTCGAGGCCATCGGCCGGCTGGTGCCCGGCGTGGTCGGCAACCCCGAGAGCCTCGTCGAGGAGTCGCACGAGGACGGCCTGCTCGAGTACCCGTCCTTCACGAAACCCGCGACGTGGCGCGAGCGCGAGGTACCCCCGGTGCTGCTGAGCGGCAACCACGGCGCCGTCGCGCGCTGGCGCCGTGAGCAGCAGCTCGAGCGCACGCGGACGCGTCGCCCCGATCTGCTCGCCGACTGAGCGTCCGCGTTCCGGCTCCGGCGGCGTCCAGCCGCCACCTCGTGTTCGCCGCGCCCGACGTCGGCGCGTTCCGCGCCCGGCGGGGCGCGCACGCCGCGATTGCCGTGCGGTGCTGCGCGGCCCGAACGCGACGGATGCCGCGACCCCGGGGCCGCGGCATCCGGAACACGAACTCAGTCGACGCCGAGGAACGACCGGTCGGTGAGCACGATCGGGCCGGCGGCGGTGATCGCGACGGTGTGCTCGGAGTGCGCGCCGCGGGAGCCGTCGGCGCTGCGCAGCGTCCAGCCGTCGGGGTCGGTCACGAGCTCGTCGGTCGTCTGGAGGAACCACGGCTCGAGGGCGACGACCAGGCCGTCACGGAGGGGATACCCGCGACCCGCCTTGCCGTCGTTCGCGACGTGCGGGTCGCCGTGCATCGTGCGCCCCACGCCGTGGCCGCCGAAGTCGGTGTTGATGCTCAGGCCCTCGGCGTGCGCCACTGCGGCGACGGCGGCGGAGATGTCGCCGATCTTGTGACCTACCGTCGCGGCGTCGATCGCCGCGGCGAGGGCGCGCTGCGTGGTGTCGATGAGGGCGAGGTCCTCGTCGCGGGGCGTGCCGACCACGAACGATACGGCGGAGTCGGCGACCCACCCGTCGACGGAGGCGGCGAAGTCGAGCGAGACGAGGTCTCCGTCGCGCAGGACGTAGTCGTGGGGGAGCCCGTGCAGGACGGCGTCGTTGATCGAGGTGCACAGCACCTTGCCGAACGGGCTCGCGCCGAACGACGGGTGGTAGTCGATGTAGCAGGACTCCGCCCCGGCCGAACGGATCATGTCGTGCGCGCGACGATCGAGGTGCAGGAGGTTGGTGCCCACCTTGGTCTCGTCGCGCAGCGTGGCCAGCACCTCCGCGACGAAGCGACCCGCGGGGCGCATCGCGTCGATCTCGGCCGGCGTACGCAGTTCGATCATGGTGGTTCCCTTTCGTCGAGCTTCCATTCTCCCCGATCGATGCGGATGCCGTGGGCTCGGGCGCGGCCATGGACTTCTCAAAGGTGCCGCACATGGTCGCGCCCTAGCATCGGCTCATGGTGCTGCGCCGTCTGTTCTTCCGCTGGATGTTCCCGGCCGCCGTCGTGCTGCCGCTGTGGCTGTTCGTCGGCTGGATCGTCTTCTCGGGCGGGAGCGGGTGGGCGCTGCTCTGGCTGTTCGTCGCCATGCCCGCCGTCTTCGTCTCGCAGCTGCTGCTGTCGCTGCTGGTCCGCGCACGGGGGAGCGTCCGCGAATCCCGCGCGGTGTCCTGGCGCGACGCGGTCGGCATCGGGCTCTGGCACCTCGTCATCGTCGCGCTCGGACTGTTCGACTCGCGGGTGTTCTTCCCGCTCCTCGTGCTGTCGGTCGTGGGAGCGCTCGTGCTGTTCTGGTCATCGCTCGCTCAGGTGTGGAACGAGGCCCGCGGCGCCGGGACCGTGCTGCACGCGACCGATGGCACCGCGTACATCCCGGCGCCGCAGGAGCGTCCGCAGCAGAGGGTCGACGGTGACGTCATCGTCGTGTCGGAGTCGCGACGCGCTGAGTGATCGCCGCGGCGCCGCTGGCGCACGCACGTTTTGGTCGCGACGCCGGAACATGGCAGAATGATCCTTTGTGCCCTGACCGGCTCTGCCTCAGGGGAGTCCGCCGCATCCGCGGCTCGGGCACGCCTCACCTTTTCCCTTTTCATCGTGCGATCGACCTGTGGCGGTCGCAGGAAGTGACGATCATGCAGATCCTCGACTCCGTCGACGCGGCTTCGCTCCGCTCCGACATCCCCGCCTTCGCCCCCGGCGACACCGTCAAGGTGCACGTCAACATCACCGAAGGCAACCGCTCGCGTATTCAGGTGTTCCAGGGCGTCGTCATCGGTCGCTCGGGCGACGGCGTGCGCGAGACCTTCTGCGTCCGCAAGGTCAGCTTCCAGGTCGGCGTCGAGCGCACCTTCCCGGTCCACAGCCCCGTGATCGACCACATCGAGGTCGTCACCCGTGGTGACGTGCGTCGCGCGAAGCTCTACTACCTGCGCAGCCTGCGTGGCAAGAAGGCCAAGATCAAGGAGAAGCGCGACCGCTGAGTCGACTCTCTCGAACGCCCCGTGGGTTTCCCCACGGGGCGTTCGGCGTTTTCGCGGCGACGCGGTCACGGTGCGGCACGCGGGTGTGCGACCCTTGTTGCTGCGGTTCTCCGGTGTGCGGGAACCCGGTGAAGGAAACATGAGCGACCAGACCGCCTCGACCCCGGATGCCGTGTCCCCGGCATCCCGTTCCACCGTCCGCCGTCGAGGCTGGGGGTCGTTCCTGCGCGACCTCGTCGTGATCGTGGTCATCGCGCTGCTGGTGTCGTTCCTGGTCAAGACGTTCGTGGTGCGATCGTTCTACATCCCGTCGGCGTCGATGGAGAACACCTTGATGATCAAGGATCGGATCCTCGTCGACGAGCTCACCCCGCGCTTCGGCGAGTACTCCCGGGGGGACGTCGTGGTGTTCCGCGATCCGGGTGGATGGCTCGACACGGCCCCGGCCCCGGAGCGGTCCGCATTCGTGGAGGGCGTGGACTGGGTGCTGTCCCTCTTCGGCCTGTCGGCCCCCGACAGCGACGACCACCTCATCAAGCGCGTCATCGGCACGCCGGGCGACCACGTCGTCTGCTGCAACGCCCTGGGGCAGACAACCGTCAACGGCGTGCCGCTCGACGAGAGCTACGTGCGCCTGGCGCCGGGAGCCACGGCTCCCGAACCCGTTCCCTACGACGTCACCGTGCCCGACGGTTCCCTCTGGGTCCTCGGCGACAACCGCAACAGCTCGCGCGACTCGCGCTTCAACCAGGCGCAGCCGGGGCAGGGCTTCGTTCCGATCGACAACGTCGTCGGCCGCGCGTTCGTCATCACCTGGCCCTTCGACCGGTTCGGGCTGATCGATTTCCATCACGAGGTGTTCGCGGGGGTCCCCGCGCCGGGGCAGCAGTGATCGAGCCGACCCTCACCCTGGAACGCCGACTGCTCAAGCAGCACGCGATCGTCATCGCGTGCGACGAGGTCGGCCGAGGGGCCCTCGCAGGCCCGGTCGCCGTCGGCGCTGCCGTGGTCGATCCGGCCCGCTCGCGTAAGCGCGTGCCGGCGGGTCTGCGCGACTCGAAGCTCGTTCCCGAGGCGCGCCGGCCGGAGGTCGCCTCCCGCGCGGCGGCGTTCGTGCAGCACAGCGCGGTCGGGTGGGCGAGCTCGGTCGAGGTCGATGAGATCGGCATCATCCGCGCGCTCGGGCTCGCCGCGGTCCGCGCGATCGCCGACCTGCGCGCTCACGGCGTCGTCCCGGAGGAGGCCGTCGTCATCCTCGACGGCAATCACGACTACATCACGCCGGCGGGGGAGTCGGGTCTGACGGTGCGCCCGGTCATCAAGGCCGACCGTGACTGCGCGAGTGCGGCCGCGGCGTCCGTCATCGCGAAGGTCGCGCGCGACGCCCTCATGACCGGGCTGCACGACGACCTGCCCGTGTACGGGTGGGCGCGGAACAAGGGCTACGCGAGCCTCGATCACCGCGAGGCCATCTCCCTGCACGGGATGAGCACGCACCATCGCCATTCGTGGGCCATCGCGGCGGCGCCGACGCTGTTCTGACACCCGGGTGGACGCGCCCGGGCGGGTGCTCCCGTGCGGCTGCGGTCGTCGCGCGCGCCTAGGATGGGAAAACCATGGATGACGACGTCTTCGAGGATTACGACCGCGAACTCGAACTGGCCCTGTACCGCGAGTACCGCGATGTCGTGCGCCAGTTCACCTACGTGATCGAGACCGAGCGCCGGTTCTACCTCGCGAACGACGTCAACGTCGTCCGCCGCGACACCGAGCACGACTTCTACTTCGAGATCTCGATGACCGACGTGTGGGTGTGGGACATCTACCGCGCCGACCGCTTCGTGAAGTCCGTGCGCGTGCTGACGTTCAAGGACGTCAACGTCGAGGAGCTCTCGCGCCACGACTTCCAGCTGCCCGACGAACTGTCGCTCGACAACTGACGCCTCCTCCCCACTCCGGCCCTCCCTCGATCCATCCACCGACAGGGCTCCGGGCTCCACGGGGAGGATGAGCCTGCTGCCACGCTCTCGGGCATGGCAGCGAAAGACGACCTCGGCAGAGCCGGAGAAGACCGCGCGGTCGCCTATCTGATCGGCGACGGCTACCGCATCCTGGCGCGCAATTGGCGATGTCCACAGGGGGAGATCGACGTCGTGGCCGAGCGCAGCGGCACGCTCGTCGTCGTCGAGGTCAAGACCCGACGCAGTGAGGACTACGGTCACCCGTTCGAGGCAGTCGATCGACGGAAGGCCGAGCGCCTCTGGCGGCTGTCGATGGCCTGGCTCGCCGAGCATCCGCAGCACGCGCGCGGGCGTCGTCTGCGGGTCGACGTCATCGGCCTGATCGGTGACGATCCCGCCGACGCGCGCCTCGAGCACCTCGAGGACGCCCTGTGACGGTTGCGCGCACGTGGGCGGTGGCGTTGACGGGACTGCGCGGCGACCTGGTCGAGGTCGAGGCGGACGTGTCGTCGCAGACTCCCGAGTTCGCGATCATCGGCCTGGCCGACAAGGCCCTGGGCGAAGCGGGCCGGCGGGTGCGCAATGCGTGCGCCAACCGTGGCCTGGACCTCCCCAAGCGGCGGATCACCGTCAACCTCTCCCCGGCGAGTCTGCCCAAGCGCGGCTCGGGCTTCGACGTCGCGATCGCCGTCGCGGCCCTCGCGACCTCCGTGCGGATGGATGCCGCTCACGTCGCCGACACGGTCCACATCGGCGAGCTCGGACTCGACGGTCGGCTGCGGCCCGTGGCCGGGGTCCTCCCCGCGGTCGTGGCGGCCCGCGCCGCGGGGCTGACCCGGGTCGCCGTACCGAAGGCGAACGCGGCGGAGGCGGCACTGGTCGACGGCATGGAGGTGTACCCGGCCGTCTGCCTCGCCGACGTGGTGCGCTGGCACGGGGGCAGCAGCGAGGCGCCCGACCTGGCCGCCGTCGAGCTGCCCGAATCTGCCGAACCGGCCGACGCCGTGCTCGATCTGGCTGACGTGGTGGGCCAGCGCGAGGCGGTCGAGGCCCTCGTGGTGGCGGCCGCGGGCGGGCATCACGTCCTCATGAGCGGACCACCGGGGGCCGGTAAGACCATGCTGGCCCGCCGACTGCCCGGCATCCTGCCGCCGCTCGACGACGAGGCGGCCCTGTCCGTCGCGTCGGTGCGCTCGCTCTCCGGCGAGACCGTGACCCGTCTGACGCGCGTACCGCCGTTCGAGAGTCCCCACCACGGGGCGACGGCGGCCGCGCTCATCGGGGGCGGCTCCGGAGTGATCCGCCCGGGCGCGATCGCGCGGGCGAGTGAGGGCGTTCTGTTCCTCGACGAGGGCGGGGAATTCCCGGCCACGGTCTTGGACGCCCTGCGGCAACCGCTCGAGAGCGGGGTGATCCAGGTGCATCGCTCCGGCGTGGCGGCGACCTATCCGGCGCGGTTCCAGCTGGTGGTGGCCACCAATCCGTGTCCGTGCGGGCAGTACGGCGTCCCGGGAGCCACGTGCGAATGCGCCCCGCAAGCGATCCGCCGCTACACCCGGCGCCTGTCGGGACCGCTGCTGGACCGCATCGACATCGACCTTCGCCTGCAACGCGTCTCGTCGGTGCGCCGCGACTTCGCAGGCGCGACGATGACGACGGCGCATGCCCGGTCGCTGGTGGCGGAGGCACGCGCCCGTGCCGCGCGACGGTGGGACGAGACGCCGTGGCGGCGGAACGCCGATGTCCCCGGAACCTGGCTGCGCGGACCCGCTGCGCCGAGCTCCGAGGTGCTCGCGCCGCTCGACGTCGCGCTGCGACGAGGCGCCCTGACGCTGCGCGGATACGACCGCCTCATGCGCGTCGCCTGGACGGTCGCCGACATCGCCGGCCACGACCGCTTGGAGGCAGCCGACGTCGGTCGAGCGCTCTTCCTGCGGCGCGGAGCGAACGCCTCATGATCCCCATCGAACTGTCCGAGGCGTCGGCGCGCCGCGCGCTCGACGGGCTTCGCGAGGGCGTCGACCTCGGCGACGAACCGCTCGACCCGGCGGAGGTCTATGCGCGCGCGGTGTGGAGCGTGCTCGTCGAGCCGGGAGACAGCGAGGCGGGCGTGCTGATCGCGGCCGTCGGCGCCGCCGCAGCGCTCCGTGTGGTGATGGACGGCCGCGGTGACGCCCTCGACCGGGCACGAGCGCGATGGATGCCGAGACTCCAGGGTTCGGCGGTCGACGGCGCTCTCGACGCGGCTCGGCGATGCGGCGCCCGCCTCGTGGTTCCCGGAGATGAGGCGTGGCCAGCGCGCTTCGGAGATCTCGAGGCGCACGCCCCGGTCGCCCTCTGGCGACGGGGGAGAGGGACGCCGTCGGATGCGCCCACGGTCGCTCTCGTGGGCGCGCGTGCCGCGACCGCGTACGGCGAAGGTGTGGCGGCCGATCTCGCCGCCGAGCTCGCGGCGGCAGGTGCGGTGGTGATCTCCGGCGCCGCCTACGGCATCGACGGCGCGTGCCACCGGGGTGCGCTGTCGATGGGTGGCACGACGGTGGCCTTCCTCGCCGGAGGGGTCGACCGCCCGTACCCCCGCGGACATGAGGGTCTTCTGGAGCGGATTGCGGCGACGGGGGCCGTGTGGAGCGAGACCCCGTGCGGAGCGGCGCCGACGAAGTGGCGGTTCCTCGGGAGGAACCGCCTCATTGCGGCGATGGCCCACGCGGTCGTCGTCATCGAGGCCGGCTGGCGGAGCGGATCCCTGAACACCGCCGGCCACGCCGCGATGCTCGGCAGGCGGCTCGGGGCGGTGCCCGGTCCGATCACGAGTGCGGCGTCGGCCGGATGCCATCGGGTGCTGCGCGAATTCGACGGCGTGTGCGTGACGTCGGCGGCGGACGTCCTCGAAATGCTGGGAGCGGACGGCCCTCCCGCGGGCGACAGTGGGCGCGCCGCCGATGCCGGCAGGACCGATGACACCACGAGGCTGTTCGACGCGCTGTCGCCTCGATCGGCGAGGTCGGTCGACGATGTGGCACGACGGAGTGGACTCGCCCGTGACGATGCCGCCGTCCTGCTCGGCTTCGCGGAGTTGGAGGGTCGTGCCGTCCGCGGCGACGACGGCGCGTGGCGTTCGGTGACGCGGGGGAGTACTCGGCCATGAGAGGGGGCGACGCCGCGTCCGGCTGCAGCGCGGCGGTCCTGGGCGGAGCGCATCGTCGGCGACGGGCCGAGGGCCGGGGCACCGGCTCGCGCGCTTCCCGCGCGTCACCCGCGGCTCGGCGACGGCGGGAGTCAAAGTGGGAGGGTGCGTACATCCGCGGTGGTCGAGGGCTATCTGTCCCACCTGGCGGAGGTGCGCCGCCTCTCGGCCGCGACGGTCCGCGCCTATCGGTCGGATCTCGACGACCTGGTGCGCGTCCTGAACGATCCGCCGATCGCCGAGATCGGGGTCGACGACCTTCGCGAATGGCAGTGGCGCGCCTCGCAAGCGGGCAAGAGCAAAGCCACCGCGGCTCGACGCACCTCGACGGTGCGCGGGATGTTCGCCTGGGCGGGCGACGCCGGCCTCGTCACCGTCGATCCGTCCCAACGGCTCGTCTCCCCCAAGCGCGGGCGGACGCTCCCCGCCGTGGCCACGCAGGACGCGCTCTCGGAGGTGCTCGCCGCGGTGGCCGAGTCGGCGACGCAGGGCGATGCCGTCGCTCTCCGCGATCACGCCCTTCTCGAACTGCTCTACGGCTCCGGGGCGCGGGTCTCCGAGGCATGCGGACTCGACCTCGACGACATCGACCACGAACGGCGGACCCTCCGGCTACGCGGAAAAGGCGACAAGGAGCGCGTCGTGCCGTTCGGACTGCCGGCCGAGCGCGCCCTCCAGGCCTACCTCGTCCGGGCTCGGCCGGTCCTCCGCGCCCGGAGGGAAGCGCAGGCGTCCGACGATCTCCCCCGCAGCGACCGGGGGCGCCCCGACGCAGCCCGTGGCGATGGCGGTCGGGCGGCCCGCTCCAGCTCGGGCGGCGCTGCACACGGCACGGACCGCGACGCGCGAGCTGTGTTCCTCGGAGCGAAGGGGTCGCGCCTGGGACCGCGCGCCGTCCATGCGCTCGTGTCGCGCACCGTCGGTCCGCGGCTGGGGACCGACGTGCTGGGCCCGCACGCGCTCCGGCACTCCGCCGCCACACACCTCCTCGACGGCGGCGCCGATCTGAGGGCCGTGCAGGAGATCCTGGGCCACGCCAGTCTGGGGACCACTCAGATCTACACGCACGTCTCGGCGGAGAGGCTCCGGGAGGCGTACCGTCTCGCCCACCCTCGAGCCTGAGCCCGGCGGCCCCCGGCTGGCGTGCGCGACCCCGCACCCCGTAGCGTGGGAGCCGTGCCGTCCCGTCGAGTCGTCGCCGCTGTCGCAGGTGCGTTGTTCGCCTGCGGTGCGCTCACCGCGTGTGCGATGCAACCCCAACCGGTCGAGACGCGACTCCCGCCCGGTTACGGAGCCTCGGACGCTTCGCCGACGGCATCCGTCCCGACGGCATCCGTTCCGTCGCCCTCGGTCGTGACGCGCTCGCCGGCCCCGGACGCCGATGCGACATCCGCGCCGCTGGTCACCGTCACTCCGCAGCCCTCGAGCCCCGTCGCCGACCCCGGCGCGCTCTCGTGCGGCGACGGCGGCAGCCAGAACATCTCGGGCTCCGAGCGATCCGTGCGTGTCACGGGCACGTGTTCGGAAGTGACCGTGTCGGGGTCGGCCCTCACCGTCGACGCCTCCGGGGCGTCCATCGGCACGCTCCGGATCTCCGGCGACCGGGCGCGTGTCGTCGCCGCCGGAATAGACATGGTCGTGGTGCAGGGGAACGACGGCTCGGTCGAATCCTCGGGCGGGATCGGAAGCGTCGACCTCAGCGGCGACCGTACGTCGATGCAGGCGGCGGGTGCCATCTCGGCGGTGACCGTTCGCGGGCAGGACAACGTGGTGCGCGCCGGTGGGGGCATCGGAACGACGACGATCGAGGGTCGCGGCAATCAGATCGGGTGATGCCGGTCCTCGACCGGGCGCCGGTGAGGCCGATCTTCGCCCGACACGGGGGAGCACGACGGGGCCCGAGGCGGCGCCCCACGAACGGGAGCGGTGAGGCCGACCTTCGCCCGACACGGGGGAGCACACGAGCCCTGTTGCAGCGCCCCGAACGGCAGCCGGTGAACCCGATCCTCGCCCGACACGGGGGAGCACCAGGATGTCCGAGCGGCGCCCTGCGACCGGGCGCCGGTGAGCCGATCTTGGCCCGAAGCGGGGCAGGACGGGGACCCGAGGCAGGGGCCCGGGGTGACGCCGACACGGGGAGGAGCGCCCCGGAACGACACCGCGAGTCACCCTCCGCCGCTCAGCAGCACGGCAGGAGCACAGCGCGTGGCACGCCGCCGAGAAGACGGAGCGGATTGACGTACTCGCCGTCGAGGCGGACCCCCAGGTGTACCGTCGCGGGCGCGGTGTGCCCGCCCTCGGCGACCATCGCGAGCGGCTGGCCCCGCGCCACGTGCTCACCGACCGCCAGGTCCGAGACGACCGGCTCGAACGAACTCACCAGGCCCCCGCCGTGGTCGATCGTGAGCACCCCGCGCCCCGCGACCGCGCCGACGAAGGCGACGACCCCGTCGGCGGGAGCGCGCACCTCCGTGCCGGCGAGGTCGACGCCCCGATGGCCCGGACCGTAGGGGTGCGCGGGGGCCTCCCACCCGCGCACGATCCTCACCGGAGAGACCGGCCACACCCAGCCGCGCTCGGCGAGGGGGGCCGCACCGTCCCCGCGAGCCGGGGCGTTCATGCCGACGAGCGCTGCGCACAGGGTCAGGATCACGACGATCGCAGCGAGGCGTCGGCGCGCGGAAGGAGGAGTCATGGCGGGGAGTCTGCCCCTCCCCGTCACCTCCGCGTGGCGGCCGCGGCGCGAATCGGGACGGACCCGTGCGCGCACGCGGTGGGGAGGAGGCGTCCTGTATGCTGGGGGATGCATCCCGCACGTCGGGATGACTCCGCGTGCCCACAGCGCATCGCGTCTTCTTCCCAGAAGCCGCACCGCGCGGCCTCCACACCCCATGGTCCTCCGCTCCGGCGGGTGGCGGGTGTGCGCCGGGCACCAGGCTCGCCGGACGGTCCGTCCGGCGCGAATAACCGCAACCACGGCGCGAAAGCGCCCAGAAACAGGAGTACGACCATGGCCGTCGTCACCATCCGCCAGCTGCTCGACAGCGGCGTTCACTTCGGACACCAGACCCGCCGGTGGAACCCGAAGGTCAAGCGCTTCATCCTGACCGAGCGCTCCGGCATCCACATCATCGACCTGCAGCAGTCGCTCGGCTACATCGACAAGGCGTACGAGTTCGTCAAGGAGACCGTCGCGCACGGCGGCACCATCCTCTTCGTCGGCACCAAGAAGCAGGCGCAGGAAGTCCTCGCCGAGCAGGCGACCCGCGTGGGCCAGCCCTACGTCAACCAGCGCTGGCTCGGTGGCCTCCTCACCAACTTCCAGACGGTGTCGAAGCGCCTCGCCCGCATGAAGGAGCTCGAGGAGCTCGACTACGAGAACCCGGCCGAGAGCGGCTTCACCAAGAAGGAGCTCCTGCTCAAGAAGCGCGAGCTCGACAAGCTGCACAAGTCGCTCGGCGGTATCCGCAACCTGCAGAAGACCCCGTCGGCCATCTGGGTCGTCGACGCCAAGCGCGAGCACCTCGCGGTCGACGAGGCCAAGAAGCTCGGCATCCCCGTGATCGGCATCCTCGACACGAACGCCGACCCCGACGAGTTCCAGTACCCGATCCCCGGTAACGACGACGCGATCCGCTCGGTGAGCCTGCTCACGCGCATCATCGCCGACGCCGCGGCCGAGGGCCTCATCCAGCGTCACCAGCCCGCCGGTGAGGAAGAGGCCGCCGAGCCTCTCGCCGAGTGGGAGCGCGAGCTGCTCGAGACCAACGCCGAGACCACCGAGGCCGCGACCGAGTCGGCTGACGACGCCGCCGGCGCCGAGGCTCACGACGAGGCCGTCGCCGCCGAGTCGGGCGAGACCGCGACCGAGGTCGCGGACGCCGAGGCCACCGACAGCAAGTAAGCCGCACGACGCCGCCGTCACCCCCGCGTGCACGGCGCGTCACCCGCACAGGCTACGATCCGGCGGGGTCGTGACAGCCCCCTTCTCGTGAGGGCGGCGACACGGCCCCGCCGGGCCCACATCTAGAACGCAAACGACAAGGAGACCGCCACACCATGGCAAACTTCACGATCGCCGACATCAAGGCGCTGCGCGAGCAGCTCGGCACCGGCATGGTCGACACCAAGAAGGCGCTCGAAGAGGCCGACGGCGACGTCGAGAAGGCCGTCGAGATCCTGCGCCTCAAGGGCGCCAAGGGCAACGCGAAGCGCGCCGACCGTTCGACGAGCGAGGGCCTCGTGGTCGCTCGCGAGAACGCCGGCTCGGTCACGCTGCTCGAGCTCGCCTGCGAGACCGACTTCGTCGCCAAGAACGAGCGCTTCATCGCTCTGGCCGACAAGGTCGTCGACGCGGCGGCCGCCGCCGGTGCCGACTCGGTCGAGGCCGCTCTGGCCGCCGACGCCGAGGGCAAGACCGTCGAGCAGCTCATCTCCGACGAGGCCGCGATCATCGGCGAGAAGGTCGAACTGCGCCGCGTGCGCACCATCTCGGGCGACAAGTTCGAGGTCTACCTGCACAAGACCAGCAAGGACCTGCCCCCGCAGGTCGGCGTGGTCCTCGCCTACACCGGTGACGACGCCGAGACCGCTCGCTCCATCGCGCAGCACATCTCGTTCGCCAACCCCTCGTACCTCACCCGCGACGCCGTGCCCGAGGCCGACGTCGAGAAGGAGCGCGAGATCGTCACCGAGATCTCCCGCAACGAGGGCAAGCCCGAGGCCGCCCTGCCGAAGATCGTCGAGGGACGCGTGAACGCGTTCTTCAAGCAGGTCGCCCTGCTCGACCAGGACTACGCGAAGGACAACAAGCTGTCCGTCGCCAAGGTCGCGTCCGACGCCGGTCTCACCCTGACCGACTTCGCCCGCTTCAAGGTCGGCGCGTAACCCTTCGACAGGCTCAGGGCCCGTCATGAGGCCCGGGATGCCATGGCATCCCGGGCCTTTTCCCTGCCCGCGGCCCGTATCGGTCGGCGTCGGCGGGGGGATAGTTTGTTCAAGACGAGAGGACACCACACGTGATCGATGAAGCCACCAAGCGCCGCCGGGTTCTGCTGAAGCTGTCGGGGGAGGCGTTCGGCGGAGGCCAACTGGGTGTCAATCCCGACGTCGTCAGCCAGATCGCACGCGAGATCGCCGAGGCGGTGGACCGGGTCGAGATCGCGATCGTGGTCGGCGGCGGCAACTTCTTCCGCGGCGCCGAGCTCAGCCAGCGCGGCATGGATCGCGGCCGCGCCGACTACATGGGCATGCTCGGCACCGTGATGAACTCCCTGGCCCTGCAGGACTTCCTCGAGCAGGCGGGAGCCGCCACGCGCGTGCAGTCGGCGATCTCGATGACGCAGGTGGCCGAGCCCTATATCCCGCGACGGGCCGTGCGTCACCTCGAGAAGGGCCGCGTCGTGATCTTCGGCGCCGGCGCCGGCCTGCCGTACTTCTCCACCGACACCGTCGCCGCCCAGCGCGCGCTCGAGATCGGTGCGACCGAGGTGCTGGTCGCCAAGAACGGCGTCGACGGCGTGTACACGGCCGACCCGCGCGTGGACCCCAGTGCCACCAAGCTCGACCACCTCACCTACAGCGACGCGCTGCAGAAGGGCCTCAAGGTCGTGGACTCGACGGCGTTCAGCCTCTGCATGGACAACGGCATCGACATGCGCGTGTTCGGCATGGAGCCGGCCGGCAACGTCACCCGTGCGCTGCTGGGCGACGAGATGGGAACCCTCGTCACCGCGTGACGCGCCGCGCGGGCCCGGGGAGCCGGGCCCGCGCGCGACTAGACTGGCACCTCAGTCCAACGAATGGAGTCACCGTGATCGCCGATGTCCTCGCCGATGCCGGAGCGCGAATGGATCGCGCCGTCGAGGCCGCGAAGGAGGACTTCGCGACCGTCCGCACCGGACGCGCGAACCCCCAGATGTTCCAGAAGGTCCTGGTCGACTACTACGGGTCGCCCACCCCTCTCGCGCAGCTCGCGTCGCTGAACAACCCCGAGGCGCGCACCCTCGTCATCAACCCCTACGACAAGTCCGCGTTGAAGGCCATCGAGCAGGCCATCCGCGACATGCCGAACCTCGGCGTCAACCCCACCAACGACGGCACGATCGTCCGCGTCACCATGCCGGAACTCACGCAGGACCGCCGCAAGGAGTACGTCAAGATCGTGCGCGGCAAGGGAGAAGACGCGAAGGTGCAGGTGCGCAACCTGCGCCGCAAGGCGAAGGACGACCTCGACGCCCTGAAGAGCGACGTCGGCGAGGACGAGCTCGTTCGGGCCGAGAAGGAGCTCGACGCCGTCACGCGCACGCACGTCGACCTGATCGACGACGCGCTCAAGCGCAAAGAGGCCGAGCTTCTCGAGGTCTGACCCGCATGCCCGACGCCCCTGAGACCGGTGACGCCGAGCCGGTCGACCCGCTCGACGTCCGTCGTGCCGATCCGACGCGCCGTCCGACGACGGGCGAGGGGGTCACGGCGATCGAGTCGCAGCTGCGTGCCATGCGATCGGATGCCGAGCAGCACATCGCGCACGCGCGCGCCGAGTTCGACCAGGCGAACGAGCGTCTGAAGCAGCGCACGGGGCGCGACCTGATCGTCGCGACGCTCATCGGCGTGGGGATCGGTGCGATCGTGATCGCCTCGCTGATCTTCGTGAAGTGGGCCTTCGTCCTCTTCGCCGCGGCCGCGATGGTGCTGGGGGTCGTCGAGTTCAGCCGAGCCCTGCAGGTCGCCGGGCGGCGCGTCGACGTCGTCCCGCAGCTGGTCATGGGGTTCGTGCTGCTGCTCAGCGGGTTCTTCCTCGGCGCCTGGGTGCACTGGATCGCCACCCTCGTCGCGGTCGTCGTGGTCGTCGTGTGGCGGCTGGTGGCGCAGCTCTTCGCCGCCGACGGACGGCTGCGCATCGACGTCATCGGCGATGTGCTCGTCGCGGGGTTCGTGCAGCTGTACGTCCCGTTCCTCACCAGCGTCGCCATGATCCTGCTCGCTCAGCCGCGCGGGGAGTGGTGGGTTCTCGCGTTCCTCATCCTCGCCGTCGCGGCCGACACGGGTGCGTACATCTCGGGCCTCACATTCGGTCGGGGCGGGCGGCATCCGATGGCTCCGCGCATCAGCCCGAAGAAGACCTGGGAGGGTTTCGCGGGCGCGTGCGTGGCGGCTCTGGTCGCCGGGGCGCTTCTGGCCGTGTTCATGCTCCAGGTCCCGTGGTGGGCCGGGCTCATCTTCGGCGCGACCGTGCTGGCCACGGCGACCGTCGGCGACCTCGGCGAGTCGATGGTCAAGCGCGACCTCGGTATCAAGGACATGAGCTCGTGGCTCCCCGGACACGGGGGGGTGCTCGACCGCCTCGACTCGATCCTGCCGTCGGCGACGGCCGCTCTGGTGATGTTCTATCTGCTCGCCCCGTTGGGAGTGTCATGACCGAGACCCCGATCCACGACAAGGTCGCCGCGACCCCTTTCCCCGAGACGACGGGACGCACCAAGGGCTACGAGAAGCGCGCCGTCGACGCATTCCTCGCCCGCGCGCGCGACGCGTTCGAAGCCGACGACCCCGGCGTCCTGCGCTCGTCGGAGGTTCGCGCGGTGTCGTTCCCGCTGGTTAAGGGCGGCTACGCCGTGGCATCCGTCGACGCGGCCCTGGGTCGGGTCGAAGACGCCTTCGCCGCACGAGAGCGCGAGCACGCTCTCTCCCGGCTCGGGGCGCGGGCCTGGGTCGCGGAGACGCGCGACACCGCCCAGGTCGTGCTCGACCGTCTCGGTCGGCCGCGCGGACAGCGCTTCGAGCGCGTGTCGCTGCTGCATTACGGGTACCGGGTCGACGAAGTCGACGTCGTCGCCGACCGCGTCGCGCGCTACCTCGCGGCGGGCGACCCCGTGACGCCCGACCAGGTACGCGCCGTCGCCTTCCGCCTGCAGCGCGGTGGATACCGCGAGACCCAGGTCGATGCGGTGCTCGACGCCGTCGTCGAGGTCATGCTCGCCGTCGGATGAGGCATCAGGATGACACCCGTTCCGACTCGTCGGTAGACTCGGCGGCACTGTGACTTCTGGCTCGGAACTCTCGCGTAGATCATCGGACCGCGTCGCCCGTCGAGGCGTCGGGTCGGTCGACGTGGTACCCCCCGCTCTTCCGCGCCGCTCGGCGCCACGCTGGTCCCGTCGTCGCGGCGTGGTCGGCGTGTTCGGCGCGTGCGCGGCGGTCCTGTTCGCGGCCGCCTACGTCGGGCCCATGAGCGCCGCGTTCTCGCCGGCGCAGGCCGAGGAGCCCCGCACGGTCACCCTCTACGCGGAGGGCCTCGGTGACACGCAGGCGGTGTCGACCTCGGGCGAGAAGCAGGCCCCCGACCTGCAACGCTCGAGCTACAACGTGTACGTCAAGCCGAAGCCGACCCCCACCCCCACGCCCACGCAGACGCGCAGCAGCGACTCGGGTTCGTCGGCCGGCGGCGACGGCGGTGGCGGTGGCGGAGGGCCGCTGTATTACTCCGGCGGGGGAGCGCCCGCGGAATGGATGGCCGCCGCCGGCATCTCGGATGCCGACATGGGCTACGTCGACTACATCGTCAGCCGCGAGAGCGGGTGGAATCCGAACGCCACCAACCGCTCCTCGGGAGCGTGCGGTCTCGTGCAGGCCCTGCCGTGCAGCAAGGTCCCCGGCAACGGGTACGACCCGGTCGACAACCTGCGCTGGGCGACCGGGTACGCCACGGGCCGATACGGCAGCTGGGCGGGCGCGTACGCGTTCTGGACGAGCAACCACTGGTGGTGAGCGGCATCCATGCCCCGCTCCCGTAAGCGCCGCCCCGATCCGGGTCGCGGCGACGACTCGCTCGATCGTCTGATCGCGGGGTGGAAGCGCACCGAGGTCAAGCGCGGATCGGAATGGACCGTGCAGCCGCTCTCGGGGCCGCAGGCGGTCAAGGACTACACTTGCCCCGGATGCGGACGCACGGTCGCTTCCGGCACCCCCCACCTGGTCGTCTGGCGCGCCGACGGCGTGCTCGGCGACGCGGCGGATCTCGCCGCACGTCGGCACTGGCACACCCACTGTTGGAGGATCGCCTGATGGAGATTCGCGGACCCGTCCTTCTGCCCGCACGCCGGGAAGACGTCGCCCTGCACACGGTCGATGAGCTCACCCTCGTCGGCGAGCTCGCCCTGCCCCTCGACCGCGAGCCGGTGGCGACCCTCGTGACGTTGCACCCGCTGCCCACGGCGGGCGGGTTCATGGACTCGCACATCCTGCGCAAGGCGGCCGGCCGCCTGCCGGCCCTCGCCGATCTCGCGGTGCTGCGGTTCAACACCCGGGGCACGACGTCTCCCCGCGGCACGAGCGACGGCGCCTTCGACGGGGGAGCGAACGAGTGCTTCGACGTGGCGGCGGCGATGGATCTCGTGCGCGAGCGCGGTCTGCCCCGTCCCTGGCTGGTGGGGTGGTCGTTCGGCACCGAGCTCGCGCTGAAGTACGGCCGCGACCACGAGATCGAGGGCGTCATCCTGCTGTCGCCCCCGCTGCATCGGGCGACCGCCGACGAGGTCGCGGCGTGGGCGGGAGACGAGCGCCGGGTGGTCGTGCTGGTTCCCGAGTTCGACGACTACCTGCGACCCGACGAGGCCCGCGAGCGCTTCGCGTCGATCCCGGAGGCCACGCTCATCGCCGTCGAAGGCGGGAAGCATCTGTGGGTCGGCGAGACGCAGACGCGCCGCGTGCTCACCGAGATCGTCGCCGCGGTCGCCCCCGACGCCCTTCCGCTCCCCACCGAGTGGGATGGCGACGTCGTCGGCTGAGCTCAGCTCAGCGCTCGTTCTGCCGCGGGATGATGACCTCGCGGTAGATGATGAGGATGCTTGCGGCCACGGGGATCGCGATGAGGGCGCCCAGCAGGTTGAGCAGTGCGCCGCCGGCCAGCGCCGAGATCACGACGACCGAGCCCGGCACCGACACCGCGCGGTTCATGATGCGCGGGGAGATGACGTACGCCTCGATCTGCATGTAGACGAGGTAGTAGATCGCCGCCGCGATGATCGCCCACCCCGGCGTTCCGAGACCCGGAATGAGGCAGGTGAGCACGATGATCGTCGAGCCCGTCAGCGTTCCCACCAGGGGGATGAGCGAGAAGAAGAATGCGATCACGGCGAGCACGGCCGGGAACGGCGCGTTGATGATGGTGAGGAAGATGGCGCTGAGCACGCCGTTGATGACGCCCAGGCTCACCTGCCCCATGACGTAGTAACCCACGGAGTCGGTGATCTTCTCGGCGAGCTCGATGAAGCGCGCGCGCTTGGACGCCGGGACCAGCTGGTACACCGCCGACTTGAGCGAGGGAGTGGATGCCGTGAAGTAGATGGTCAGGATCAGCACGATGAACGCGCCGCCGAGGCCCGCTGCCACGGCGCCGGCGCCCGTGAGCAGGCTGTTGCCGATGACCGTGGAGATCGAGCCGACGTCGAGGGTCGTGAACCAGTGCTGGATGCCGGCCCAGACGTCGTCGATCTTGAGCCAGGGAAGGGAGTCGGACACCCACTGCTGCACCTGCGTGACGATCTCGTTCCAGCGTCCCGGCTGCAGCAGCTGCTCGACCTGGGAGATCAGCTGGGCGATCTGGCTGACGATGATCGGCACGACCATGAAGATGATGCCGGCGAAGACGCCGAGCACCGCGAGGATCGTCACGAGGACGGCCGCCCAGCGGGGCAGACCGCGCCGCTCCAGGAAAGACACCACGGGGTCGAGGCCCAACGACAGGAACAGGGCCGTCCCGACGTACAGCAGGATCGTCGAGAGGTTCTGCACGCTCCCGATGAGCAGCAGGCCGACGCCGACTCCGAGAGTCGCCAGGAGTGCGACCCGGAAGGGGTTGTGGATCTTCATGCCGAACGACTCCCGCCTCAGCCGGGCACGCGCCCGTCTCGTCAGGATAGTGACCGTGCGGGGCGGGATCGGCGAGGCGCGAGCCTCGCCGCGAACTTTCAGCCGCCCTCCGATAGTCTAAAACGTCGATTCTTCGGTGGCGCCCGAGCTGCCGGTGGGGATGGTGTGAAGCGTGAGATTCGTCTGGGCCGTGGTGGCGTTCGTCATCGCCGCCGCCATGATCGGTGCCGGGATCGCTCAGCGCACGGTTTTCCAGGGTCCATCTGAGACCACCACGTCGGTGCAGACGGAGGGGTCGGCGGCGTACACGCTGATCGACGGCTCCGTGCTTACGAGCGTCCCGGGCGCCCAGACGCTGCGCGTCGAGGGCGACGGCGCGGTGTTCGTCTCCTACGGGCGCACGGCCGACCTCAAGGCGTGGCTCGCCGACGTCGACTACACCGCGGTGACCGTGGACGGTGAGGGGACGGTGCAGACCGCCGATCAGGCCCCGACCGTGACACCCACCTCCGACGCCGCCGCGGGGCGGAGTCCGATCGACAACGACCTGTGGCTGGACGAGTACGAGCAGACCGGGTCGCTGTCCACCACCCTGCAGCTGCCGGACGACATGAGCGTGCTCGTGGCATCCGACGGCACGGCTCCCGCGCCCTCGAACATCAGCGTCACGTGGCCCATCGACGACTCGACGCCCTGGGCGGGTCCGCTCATCGTCGGCGGCGGTATCGCCCTGCTCGCGGGCATCGTGCTCTACCTGCTCGGCATCCGGCACGTGCGCCGTTCGCGGCGCCCGCGCCGGAAGGGATTGCCCCTGCCGGTCACGGAGCCCATCTCCATCGCCGAGTCGGATGCCGCAGCTCGCGACGCGTCCGCGTCCAAGGGGGTCGTGAGCGAGAGCCCCGCGCGCCGCGGGACAGGCTCGCGCGGCCGGCGCGCACTCGTCGCGGTCCCGGCCCTCGGCGTCTCCGTCGCACTGCTCGCCGGCTGCTCGGCGGATGCCTGGCCGCAGTTGGCGGCATCCGAGACTCCGAGCCCGACGCCCACGGTCGTCGTTCCCGAGGGGCAATTCCCGCCCGCCGTGACCGAGGCGCAGGCGAAGCGGATCGTCGCGCGCGTCTCGAGCACCGTTTCCTCGGCCGACGCGGCGCTCGATCAGAACGCCGCCGCCCAACGCCTGTCCGGACCGGCGCTCGCCGAGCGCGCCACCAACTACACGCTGCGTGCGGCTCTGCCCGACCGCCCGGCGCTCCCGGCCATTCCCGCGGAGCCGGTTCAGATCGTGCTGCCGCAGACGACGGGTACCTGGCCGCGCACGCTCATGACCGTGGTGGAGTCGGCGGATGCCGCGACCCCGACCACGACGATCATGATGATGACGCAAGAGACGCCGTGGGACGAGTACAAGGCGTCGTACGTCGGGAACCTCGAGGCCTCCACCAACCTGCCGGAGCTCGCCGCACCGTACGTGGGCGCGACGCAGGTGCCGCCGGACTCCTCGTTCCTCACCCTCGCTCCCGAGAAGGTCGCCGCCGCCTACGCCGACATCATCAACAACGGCGAGAACAGCACCTCGGCCGCGCTCTTCGACACCGCGAACGACCTGTTGCTCTCCGCGATCCAGGACAACAAGACGAAGCGCACCGACGAGCTCAACCAGACCGGCGCCGGAACGGCTGAGATCAGTTTCGCCGCCTCGGCGGGGCCCGCCGCCCCCATCGCCCTCGCGACGCTCGACACCGGCGCGATCGTCGCCGTGAATGTCTACGAGAGCGACACGGCGAAGCCCACGAACGCCGACGCGGTCATCAAGCTCGACAACAATCCGGCGGTCAAGGCCCTGACCGGTGTCGACCAGTCCGCGACAGGCTTCACCACGACCTACTCCGACCAGGTGTTCTTCTACGTGCCCAGCCAGGGCTCCGACGACAAGATCCGCCTGCTCGGCTACCGTTCCAGCCTCCTCGAAGCGAAGGTGTCCCCGTGAGCACTCCCGCCCCCGGCTCCGTCATGCGCGGTGCCGTCGACCTCTCGTCGCTGCGCAACCGTCCCGCCGCCCCCGCGGCCCCCGCGACCCCTCCCGCCGAGGGCGCCGCCCCGGCCGGTGCCCTGCCCCTGGTCTTCGATGTGACCGACGCGACCTTCGGCGAGGTGCTCGAGCTCTCGCGCACGGTTCCCGTCGTCATCGACCTGTGGGCCGAGTGGTGCGGGCCGTGCAAGCAGCTCAGCCCGGTGCTCGAGAAGGTCGTCACCGAACTGGCCGGCCGCCTCGTACTGGCGAAGGTCGACGTCGACGCCAATCCGCAGCTGGCGCAGGGCTTCCGCGCGCAGTCCATTCCGATGGTCCTCGCGCTCGTCGCGGGTCAGCCCGTTCCGCTGTTCACCGGCGCGGTGCCCGAGCAGCAGGTGCGCGACGTCTTCGCTCAGCTGCTGCAGCTCGCCGCCCAGCACGGCGTCACCGGCACCGTTCCCGTCGCCGGGGCGGCCGATGCGGCTCCGGCAGAGGAGCCCCCGCTGCCGCCGCTGCACGCCGAGGCGTTCGCCGCGATCGAGGAGGGCGACTACGCCCGCGCGATCACGGCGTACGAGAAGGCTCTCGCCGAGAATCCGCGTGACTCCGACGCCCGTGCGGGCCTCGGTCAGGTGCGCCTGCTCGACCGCGTGCAGGGCGCCGACCTGCAGGCGGCGCGCGCCGCGGCGGCGGCCGATCCCACGGGCGTCGACGCCCAGTTCGTCGTCGCCGACCTCGATGTCGTCGGCGGACACGTCGATGACGCATTCGGGCGTCTGCTCGATCTCTTCGCGGCGCTCCCTGCCGACGAGCGCGCCCCGGTCCGCGAGCGCCTGCTCGAGCTGTTCGGGATCATCGGCGACGACGACGCCCGCGTCGTACGGGCGCGCGCGCGACTGGCATCCCTGCTCTTCTGACACGACCGACGACGCGGCCCGGTCCCTCTCGGGGGTCCGGGCCGTCGTTCGTCCTAGCCGGCGCGAGATGCGATCGTCGATCAACACGCGGGTGTCCCCTCCCACCGGAGGCCGGTCACGGACCCCGGGCACGCGAACGCCCCGCCCCGGTGATCGGGACGGGGCGTCGGACTCCGCGGGTCAGGACCCGGCGCGGTGGTGCAGCCAGAGCACCCCGAGCGGCGGGAGGGTGAGGGTCGCGCTCCCGCGGCTATCGGTCGTGACCGTGCCGAGGTTGCCCTGGCCAGAACCGCCGAACACCTCCGCGTCGCTGTTGAGCACTTCGGTCCACGACCCGGATTCGGGCAGGTCGAGCGGGAAGTCGGTGAGCGGGACGCCGGAGAAGTTGCACACGACCGCGATCGTGTTGCCGTGGTGGTCACGACGGGCGAAAGCGAGCACGTTCGGGTTCCACGCGGGCGCACCGAGACGCGAGAAGGCCGCTCCGTCGTGGTCGCGTGACCACAGCGCCGCCTGGTCCTTGTACACGCGGTTCAGCTCGGCGACGAATTCGTGCAGTTGCTTGTGGGAGGGCTGGTCGAGCATCCACCAGTCGATCGACCGGGACTCGGACCACTCCGACATCTGGCCGAACTCCTGGCCCATGAAGAGCAACTGCTTGCCCGGGTGACCCCACATGTACGCCAGGAAGGCGCGCATGTTGGCGAGCTTCTGCCAGTGGTCTCCCGGCATGCGGCCGAAGAGGCTCCCCTTGCCGTGCACGACCTCGTCGTGGCTGATGGGCAGGACGAAGTTCTCGCTGAAGGAGTAGACGAACGAGAACGACAGCTCGCCCTCGTGGTGCGACCGGTACATCGGATCGCGACCGATGTACTGCAGCGAGTCGTTCATCCACCCCATGTTCCACTTGAAGCCGAAACCGAGTCCGGCGTGCGACGTCGGGGCGGTGACGCCGGGGAAGCTCGTCGACTCCTCGGCGATGAGGGCGATGCCGGGGTAGCGCTTGTAGGACGTCGCGTTGACTTCCTGCAGGAAGCGGATCGCCTCGAGGTTCTCGCGACCGCCGAATTGGTTCGGTGCCCATTCGCCGTCGTTGCGGGAGTAGTCGAGATAGAGCATGGATGCCACGGCATCCACGCGCAGACCGTCGACGTGGAACTCCTCGAACCAGTACAGCGCGTTCGCGACGAGGAAGTTGCGCACCTCGTTGCGGCCGTAGTCGAAGATGAGCGTGCCCCAGTCTTTGTGCTCGCCGCGGCGGGGGTCGGGGTGCTCGTAGAGGGCCTCGCCGTCGAAGCGGGCGAGGGCGAAGTCGTCTTTCGGGAAGTGCCCCGGCACCCAGTCCATGATGACGCCGATGCCGGCCTGGTGAAGACGGTCGATGAGGTAACGCAGGTCGTCGGGGGAGCCGAAGCGGCTCGTGGGGGCGTAGTAGCCCGACACCTGATAGCCCCACGACCCTCCGAAGGGGTGCTCGGCGAGCGGAAGGAACTCGACGTGGGTGAAGCCCTGAGCGCCGACGTAGGCGATGATCTCGTCGGCCGCATCGCGGTACGAGAGGCCCTGCTTCCACGAGCCGAGGTGCAGCTCGTAGATCGACATCGGGCGGTCGATCGGCGCGGTGCGGGAGCGCTCGTCGATCCAGCCGTCGTCGGCCCAGGCGTAGGCGGAGTCGGTGACGACCGACGCGGTGGCCGGGGGGACCTCGGCGAGGCGCGCCATCGGGTCGGCCTTCTCGATCCACTGGCCACCACGGGTGAGGATCTCGAACTTGTAACGGGCGCCGATCCCGACCCCGGGGATGAAGAGCTCCCAGACGCCGCTTCCGCCCATCGAGCGCATCGCGCTGCCCGACCCGTCCCAGCCGTTGAAGTCGCCGATCACGCGCAACGCACGGGCGTCGGGCGCCCACACGGTGAAGGCGGTGCCCGAGGACCCGTCGAGTTCGCGGACGTGCGCTCCGAGCACGCGCCACAGCTCCTCGTGACGTCCCTCGGTGATGAGGTGCAGGTCGAGCTCGCCGATGGAGGGGGCGTGGCGATAGCCGTCATCGGCCGCATGCTCCGACCCGTCGTACGACGCACGTACCAGGTAGGCACCGGGGAAGGCGTCGACCGCGGCCTCCCAGATGCCCCCGCGCACGTGCTCGAGCGGAACCGGGGTACCGTCGGCGAGCTCGGCGACGACGGTCGCGGCGAGGGGGCGCCGCGAGCGGATGACCCACCCGTCGCCGGTCTCGTGCACGCCCAGCACGCTGTGCGGGTCGTGGTGGGAGCCGTGGGCCACGGCATCCAGGATCTCGGGGGAGAGGGAGGTCATCGGTTCTCCTTGACGTGCAAGATGTGCACGGGCTCGCTGAAGGCGTCGAGGCGGACGAAGTTGTGGTCGGCCCAGGTCCAGACCTGGCCGGTCACGAGGTCTTCGACGTCGTACGACGCGCCGGGTTCGACGCCGAACGCGGTCGTGTCGAGGTGGACGGTGGTCTCGCGCGCCGAGTGCGGGTCGACGTTGGCGACGACGATCACCGTGTCGGAGGTGCCCGTGGGGCTGAGGGCGGCATCCAGGTGCTTGGAGTACACGAGGATGGCGTCGTCGTCGCTCCAGTGCACCTGCAGGTTGCGCAGCTGACGGAGGGCCGGATGGGCGCGGCGCGCGGCGTTGAGCATGCGCAGGTAGGGGGCGAGAGAGTCGCCCGCTGCCTCGGCGCCCGCCCAGTCGCGGAACTTGTACTCGTACTTCTCGTTGTCGATGTTCTCTTCGGAGCCCGGGCGCGCGATGTTCTCGTAGAGCTCGTACCCGGCGTAGACGCCGTAGGTGGGGGCGGCCGTCGCGGCGATCGCGGCGCGGATCTTGTAGGCCGGGCGCCCCCCGAACTGCAGGTACTCCGTGAGGATGTCGGGGGTGTTGACGAAGAGGTTGGGCCGCAGGAAGTCGTCGGTCTCGTGGGCGAGGCCGCCGAGGAACTCCTCGAGCTCCTCCTTCGTGTTGCGCCAGGTGAAGTACGTGTAGCTCTGCTGGAACCCGGCCATCGCCAGACCCTGCAGGGGTGCCGGACGCGTGAACGCCTCCGCCAGGAAGACGGCGTCGGGTTCTTCCGCGCTCACCGTGGCGATGAGCCACTCCCAGAACTGCAGCGGCTTGGTGTGGGGGTTGTCGACGCGGAAGATGGTGACTCCCTGCGCGATCCAGTGGCGCACGATGCGTAGCACCTCGGCGCGGATGCCCTCGGGGTCGTTGTCGAAATTGACCGGGTAGATGTCCTGGTACTTCTTGGGCGGGTTCTCGGCGAACGCGATCGAGCCGTCGGGGAGCGTCGTGAACCACTCGGGGTGGTCTGCGACCCACGGGTGGTCGGGCGAGGCCTGCAGCGCGAGGTCGAGCGCCACCTCGACGCCGTTCTCGCGCGCGGCGGCGACGAAGGCGCGGAAGTCCTCGAGCGTGCCGAGGTCGGGGTGCACCGTGTCGTGCCCGCCCTCCGCGGCGCCGATGGCCCACGGCGAGCCCGGGTCGCCCGGCTGCGTGACGAGCGTGTTGTTCGGACCCTTGCGGTTGGTCACGCCGATGGGGTGGATCGGCGGGAGGTAGAGCACGTCGAAGCCCATGTCGGCCACGCCGGGGAGGCGATCGACGGCGGTGCGGAACGTGCCGCTAACCACGGACCCGTCGTCGTGGCGCGTGGCGCCCTCCGAGCGCGGGAAGAACTCGTACCAGGCGCCCACGCCGGCGCGCTCGCGCTCGACGAGCAGCTCGGCGTCTTTACCGACCGAGACGAGTCCCATCATCGGCCGGACCTCGAACAGCGCGGCGATCGCGGGGTCGCGCACGATCTGCAGGGCGGTGTCGTCGTGCACCTCCGGGTCGCGCAGCGCGCGGGCGGCGTCGTACAGGCGGTCCTTGTCGCTGCCGGGGCGCTTCTTCTCGCCACGGGCGCGGTCGAACAGCTGGGCGCCCATCTCGCGCATGAGCGCGGTGTCGACACCTGCGGCGATCTTCAGGTCGGCCGCGTGCTCCCATGTCGCGAAGTCGTCGGCGAACGACTCGAACCGGAAGCGCCACACGCCCTGCTCGAGCGGGGCCACGAGGGTCGACCAGCGGTCGAAGCCGTCGTTGAGGGGGCTGAGTCGATGCAACGACTCGTCACCCGAGGGCGAGAACAGTCGCACCTGGACGCCGATGCGGTCGTGCCCCTCGCGGAATGCGGTGACCGTGAAGGGAACGGCTTCGCCCAGGTACGCGGACGGGCGGAATCGCCCACCCGGGACGCTCGGATGCGGCAGGGCCATCGGGATGCGCGGCGTGACCACGCTGCGCGAGGCCGGCGTCGGCTTGACCGGACGCACGGGAATCGAGGCGGCGCTGCGCCAGGGCAGCTCGGGCGAAGGAGTCGTCGTGGTGGCCACGATCCGAACCTACCGCGGGCCACCGACGTTGCCGCATCGTTTCGCGCGGCCTTGACAGGGCGCTGCGGTTACTCGACGCGGAACAGCATCATCGACGCGCCCGTCACCGGCACGACGTCTCCCGCGGCGAACCGGGCTGGGGCGGACGTGGGCGTCTCGTCGGCACTGGACCACAGGGCGAGGTAGGCGAGGTCGGGCTCTCCGTCGATGCGCGGCAGCACGATCTCGGTGTCCGCCTCGGTGCCGTGCACCACGAGAAGCACGCGGTTCGGGTCCTCGTCCTCGGGCGTCGAAGTCGCGAGGTACTGCAGCGTGCGGTGGGCGGGGTCGTTCCACCGGTCGCTCGACATCGTGTCGCCGCGCTCGTCGAACCACTCCATGACGGATGCCGAGGGGATCCGCTCCCCGAGCCGGGCGAAGCGGCGGGGGCGCAGGGCGGGGTTCTCCCGCCGCACCTGCAGCAGGCGCTGGGTGTGGGCGAACAGGTCGCGCTGCCAGGGCGCGAGGTCCCACGACAACCACGTCAGGGCGGAGTCGTGGCAGTAGGCGTTGTTGTTGCCGCGCTGCGTGCGCCCCATCTCGTCTCCGGCCGTGATCATGGGGACCCCGGCGGACAGCAGCAGGGTGCCCATCAGGTTGCGCATGGCCTTGCGTCGCGTGGCGAGGACGCGCTCGTCGTCGGTGCGGCCCTCGGCGCCGTGGTTGAACGAGCGGTTGGTGTCGGCACCGTCGCGGTTCTGCTCGCCGTTGCCCAGGTTGTGCTTGACGTCGTACGACACGAGATCGCGCAGCGTGAAGCCGTCGTGGGCCGTGACGAAGTTGACGCTCGCGAGCGGGCCGCGCTCCTCGCTGAACGTGTTCGACGAACCCGCGAGCCGGGTGGCGAACCCGCCCACGCCGACCGGGGCGGTGTCGGCGCGGCGCGCGTAGTCGATGTCGCTCAACCAGAAGTTGCGCACGCGGTCGCGATACCGGTCGTTCCACTCCAGCCACCCGGGGCCGAAGTTGCCGGTCTGCCATCCGCCCATGCCGACGTCCCAGGGCTCCGCGATGAGTTTCGTGTCCGCGAGCCGCTCGTCCTCGCGGATGGCCGTGAGCAGCGGGTGATCGGGGGTGAAGGAGTGATGCGCGTCCCGCCCGAGCGTCACCGCCAGGTCGAAGCGGAAGCCGTCGATCTGCACGTCTTCCGACCAGTAGCGGAGCGAGTCCAGGACGAGCCGGGCAGCGGCATCCGTCGAGGTGTTCACCGCGTTGCCGCATCCGGTCTCGTCGATGTAGACGCCCTCGGCCGTCTGCCGGTAGTAGGCGCTGTTGTCGATCCCGCGCAGGCTCGTGCGGGGACCGCCGATGCCCTCTTCGGCGGTGTGGTTGTAGACCACGTCGAGCAGCACCTCGAGCCCCGCCTCGTGCAGGAGCTTGACCATCCCCTTGAACTCGCGCAGCACTGCGTCGGGGCCCTCGGCGCGGCTGGCGGCCGTGGCGTAGGGCGCGTGCGGGGTGAAGAAGTTGAGGGAGTTGTAGCCCCAGTAGTTCGACAGTCCGAGCTGCAGCAGGCGCGGTTCGGTGGCGAAGGCGTGCACGGGCAGCAGTTCGACGCTGGTGACCCCGAGCGAGAGCAGATGGTCGATCATCGCGGGGTGCGCGAGGCCCGCGTACGTGCCGTGCAGTGCCGGGGGGATGAAGGGATGCCGCTTGGTCAGGCCCTTCACGTGCCCCTCGTAGATCACCGTGCGGTCCAGGGGCACACGGGGCTTCGCCGACGAGCCCCAGTCGAACGAGCCGTCGACCACGACCGAGCGCCAATCGCCGAAGCTGCCCGACACGAGTCCACGCGAGTACGGCTCGATCAGCAGCGACTGCGGGTTGAAGGTGTGTCCCGGTCCGTGCGGTCCGCCCACGCGGATCGCGTACCGTGCCCCGGGCCGCAGGAGCGGTGTCGACGCCTCGAACACGCCCCCGCCCACGGGAGTCATCGTGATCGTCTCGGTGGCCCAGTCGAGGTCGACATCGTCGAAGACGAGCAACTGCATCGCGTCGGCGGCGCCCGACCACACGCGCAGCGTCCCGCCGTCGGGACCGAGGCGCACCCCGAGGTCGTCGAGCGCGGGAGTCAGCAGGCTCGGTCGGGTGGAGGAGCGGGCGGGGAGGACAGTCTCGGGTCGGACCATGCGTCTTAGGGTAGTGAAGACGGACGGCGGAGCCGGGAGGGTGGCGGATGCGGGTCTACCTCGATCACGCAGCGACGACGCCTCTTCGCGCAGAGGCGCGGGAGGCCTGGCTCGCCGCGCACGAGGTGCTCGGCAACCCCTCGTCGATCCATGGGGCGGGTCAGGATGCGCGGCGCCTGCTCGAAGACGCCCGTGACGGTCTCGCCGAGGTCCTGGGATGCCAGAGCATCGAGGTCGTGCTGACCTCGGGCGGCACGGAAGCGGCGAATCTCGCTCTGAAGGGGCTCTGGTGGGCGCGCGAGCCCGGTGCCCGTGCCCTGGTGCTGCCCGACGGCGAGCACCACGCGACCCTCGACGTCGTCGGCTGGCTCGCGGCGTCGCAGGAGGCCGAGGTCCGCTCCGTGCCCCTCGATCCGGTCGGGCGCATCGACGGCGACTCCTTCGCGGCCGCCCTGCCCGGGGCCGCTCTCGCGACGGCGCTCGTGGCCAACAACGAGGTCGGGACGATCCAGGATGCCGCGGGCCTGGCGGCAGCGGCATCCGGTGCCGGAATTCCCCTGCACCTCGACGCGGTGTCGGCGCTCGGGCAGATCCCGGTCGATTTCGCCGCGTGGCGCGGGGCCGGCTCGGCGCGCGGGGGACTGGTCGCGATGTCGGTGTCGGCGCACAAGGTCGGCGGACCCGTCGGCGTGGGCGCCGCCGTCGTGTCGCGGCACGCCACGATGACACCGCTCCTGCACGGCGGCGGTCAGCAGCGCGGGCTCCGCGCCGGGACGCAGGACGTCGCGGGTGCGGCCGGCTTCGCCGCCGCCGCACGAGCGGCCGAGGCGGAGCGCGAGCGGGAGAGCGCGCGTCTGGCGGCCCTGCGCGACCGTCTGGTGAGCGGCATCCTGCGGTCCATCCCCGCCGCGCGGCTGCTGGGCGACCCCCACGACCGCCTTCCCGGCAACGCGCACGTGCTGTTCCCGGATGCCGCCGGCGAGACGCTGCTGTTCCTGCTCGACATGGCGGGGGTCGCGGTCTCGACAGGGTCCGCCTGCCAGGCCGGGGTGGCCGAGCCCTCGCACGTGGTGCTCGCCCTGGGCCACGACGACCGTGCGGCGCGATCGGTGCTGCGCTTCACCCTTGGGCACACCTCCACGGCCGATGACGTCGAGTCCGTTCTCGCCCGGCTCCCCGACGCGTACGCGCGGGCCGTGGCATCCGGCGCATCCGGCGCCCGTTCAGCGGGCCGTTCGTAGACTGGGACGATGCGAGTTCTGGCGGCGATGAGCGGAGGCGTGGACTCCGCGGTGGCGGCGGCCCGCGCCGTGGAGGCCGGTCATGACGTGGTCGGTGTGCACTTGGCGCTCTCGCGGGCCGGCGGGACTCTTCGCGCCGGGAGCCGCGGCTGCTGCACGATCGAGGACGCCATGGACGCGCGCCGCGCGGCCGACAAGCTCGGGATGCCCTTCTACGTGTGGGACTTCTCGGAGCGCTTCCGTGACGACGTCATCGAGGACTTCGTGTCGGAGTACCGCGCGGGCCGCACCCCCAACCCCTGCATGCGGTGCAACGAGAAGATCAAGTTCGCCGCCCTCCTCGAGCGCGCGATCGAGCTCGGCTTCGACGCCGTCTGCACCGGCCACTACGCCACCCTCGTCGACACTCCGGAGGGTCGCGAACTGCACCGGGCCTCGGATGCCGCGAAGGACCAGTCCTACGTGCTCGGCGTGCTGACGGCCGAGCAGCTCGCGCACACGTACTTCCCGCTCGGGTCGACCCCCTCGAAGGCGGTCGTGCGTGCGGAGGCCCAGGCGCGGGGACTCACCGTCGCGCACAAGCCCGACAGCCACGACATCTGCTTCATCCCCGACGGCGACACGCGCGGCTGGCTCGCCGACAAGGTGGGCGCCGAGCGCGGTGACATCCTCGACCGCACGGGCGCCGTCGTGGGCACCCACGAGGGGGCGCACGCCTTCACCGTGGGGCAGCGACGCGGACTGCAGCTGGGGGTTCCGGCATCCGATGGGAAGCCCCGGTTCGTGCTCGAGGTGCGCCCGGTGAACAACACCGTCGTGGTGGGACCGAAGGAAGCCCTGGCCTGCAGCGAGATCGCCGGGGAGCGCTTCACCTGGGCGGGCCGCGCGCCGTCGGCGTCGACCTTCGCCTGTCACGTGCAGATCCGGGCTCACGCCGACCCGGTGCCGGCCGCCGCCGTGCTCGAGGACGGGGTCGTGACCGTGCGACCCGAGACGCCGTTCGACGGTGTCGCACCCGGGCAGACCGCCGTGCTGTACGACGGGACGCGCGTGATCGGTCAGTTCACCATCGACCGGACGGTGTCGGCGGTTCCGGTCGAGGTCTGACGCGTTCGACGTCGCGCGGTGGTGCGCGCCCAGGGCAGAACGGCGCGCGGCAAGGGCCGCGGCGATGTCGGAGGCCCTCCCTAAGCTGGATGCCGTGACTGAGCTCCCCGACATCCCCCTCGACGCGGCGCGCGCCGAATGGACCGACCTGGCCCAGCGCGTGCTCGACGCGCGCGACGCGTACTACGGGCGCGACGCCGAACTCGTCGACGATGCGACGTACGACGGATGGATGCATCGGCTCGAGGCCCTGGAGCGCCGCTATCCCGAGCTGCAGGGGCAGGACAGTCCGACGCAGTCCGTCGGAGCCGCCGAGGCGACCGACCTCGTGACGATCGAGCACGCCGAGCGCATGCTGAGTCTCGACAACGTGTTCTCACCCGACGAGCTGCGCGATTGGGCGGTCAAGACGCAGGCGTCGGCGGGCCGGCCCGTGCAGTGGCTCAGCGAGTTGAAGATCGACGGGCTCGCGATCAACCTCCGCTACGAGAACGGCGTCCTGACTTCGGCGGCGACGCGCGGAGACGGCCGCGTCGGCGAGATCGTGACCGAGAACGCCCTGCGCGTGACCGGCATCCCTCGCGAGCTGTCGGGCGAGGGGCATCCGGCCCTCGTCGAGGTGCGCGGCGAGGTGTTCATCCCCGTCGCCGCGTTCGAGAACCTCAACCGTCTGCAGGGCGAGTACCGCGAGCGCGCGATCGCCGAGGCGCGTGAGCGCTCCGCGGGACGACGCGGAGGGCGGGCGTTCGACGAAGAGAAGGCGGAGCTCGCCGCGGCGCGCCGCTTCCCGGCCTTCGCGAATCCGCGCAACGCGGCGAGCGGCGGGCTGCGGCAGCAGATCGAGAAGAAGAGCGGTCTCGAGCTCGAGGCCGGGCTCGCCCGTATCGCCTCGCTGGCCCTGTACGTGCACGGAATCGGCGCCTGGCCCGATCCGCCGGTGGCGGCGCAGAGCGAGATCTACGATCTGCTGAAGGGATGGGGCCTGCCGACCTCGCCGTACAGCAAGGTCGAGGCCTCGATCGACGGCGTCCTCGACTTCGTCGCCCATCACGGTGAGCATCGGCATGACGTCGAGCACGAGATCGACGGTGTCGTCGTCAAGGTCGATGAACTTGCCCTCCACGACGAGCTCGGCGCCACGAGCCGTGCGCCCCGCTGGGCGATCGCGTACAAGTACCCGCCCGAGCAGGTCAACACGAAGCTGCTCGACATCGTCGTGTCGGTCGGCCGCACCGGGCGCGCCACGCCGTTCGCCGTGATGGAGCCCGCCAAGGTGGCCGGAAGCGTCGTGCGCCAGGCGACGCTTCACAACCAGGACGTCGTGAAGGTCAAGGGCGTGCTCATCGGCGACACCGTCGTGCTGCGCAAGGCGGGCGACGTCATCCCCGAGGTGCTCGGTCCCGTCGTCGAGCTGCGCGACGGCACCGAGCGGGCCTTCGTCATGCCCGCCGACTGCCCGGAGTGCGGCACGCCGCTGCGCCCGGCGAAAGAGGGCGACATCGACCTGCGGTGCCCGAACGCGCGTTCGTGCCCCGCGCAGGTCCGAGGTCGCGTCGAGCACATCGGCTCGCGTGGTGCCCTCGACATCGAGGCGCTCGGCGAGGTGACGGCCGCCGCCCTCACGCAACCAGAGGTTCCCGAGCGCCCGCCGCTCGACACCGAGGCCGGGCTGTTCGATCTCACCGTCGACGAGCTGGTCCCCATCGAGGTCGTCGTCCGCGACTCCGAGACGGGGGAGCGCAAAGTCGACGCCGACACGGGCGAGCTGGTGCGACGCGCACCGTTCCAGAAGCTCGGCCCCGCGACCTACCCGCCCGGATCCGAAGACCTCGACCCCGCGGAGCGCCGCCGTCGTGGCATCCGGAAGGACTACCGCGAGGTGCGCCCCTCGGAGCAGGCGACCAAGCTGGTCGCCGAGCTGGAGAAGGCCAAGACCAAAGACCTGTGGCGCCTGCTCGTCTCCCTGAACATCCGTCACGTGGGTCCGGTCGCCGCGCGCGCTCTCGCGCAGTGGTTCGGATCGCTGGATGCCATCCGGGCGGCCACGCGGGAAGAGCTCGCCGCCGTCGAGGGGGTCGGCGGCATCATCGCCGACGCGGTGATCGATTGGTTCGAGGTCGACTGGCATCGCGAGATCGTCGAGCGCTGGCAGGTGGCCGGCGTGCGCTTCTCGATCCCCGGCCACCCAGGCCCGGGCGCCGCCGCCGCGGCGGGGGGCGTGCTCGCGGGCGTCACCGTGGTCGCGACCGGTTCTCTCGACGGCTACACGCGCGAAGGAGCTCAAGAAGCGATCATCTCGGCGGGTGGCAAGGCCGCGTCGAGCGTGTCGAAGAAGACGGACTTCGTCGCCGCCGGCCCGGGTGCCGGATCCAAGCTCGCCAAGGCCGAGGAACTGGGGCTGCGCATCCTCGACGCGGCGCAGTTCAAGATCCTGGTCGAGCAGGGGCCCGCCGCGCTCGACGGCGCGAGGTCGGAGGGTGACGCGGAGGCGCCGACCGAATGACGGGGGAAGGGCGGGGCCGAAGCCCCGCCCTTCCCCTTTGCGGGACCGCAGCCCCGCCCTTCCGGCTCGCGGGACCGCAGCCCCGCCCTTCCGGCTGCTGCCCGTCAGCCGGCGCAGGCCGTGCCGGCCTGTGTGAAGCTCTCCTGCAGTGCGGTGATCTGCTCACCCAGCCCACTCGCTTTGCTCGGGTCGGCCATGACCCCCTCGAGGAACGTGACGTACTGGTCGAGGGTCTGAGTGGCGTTCTGCGCCGCGGGGGCGATCTCCGCGTTCGTGATCTGCGAGAAGTCGCCCTTCACCTTGCTCGCGAGCTCCTTGAAGCGGGTGACCGCAGCCTGGGGATCCGACGTGTCGATGTCGCCACTGGCGGAGGTGACGTCGTTGAACGACGTGATGATGATCTGGCAGGCGTCCTGCTTCGACTGGTCTCCGGCCGGCGCGACCGGTGCCTGCGACGGCGTCGGGGCGGAGCCCGATGCGACGCTGCTCGGCGCCGAGCTCTCCTGCGCGGCGGAGTCCGCATCCGAGGATCCGCCCCCGGAACACCCCGCCAGGAGCAGAGCGGTCGCGGCGACGGCGGCGAACGAGGCGCGTTTGATGATCATGTGAGTCCCCCCAAAGGTCACGGCCGGGCCAGGGATCGGCCCGTCGCCCCACGGTAGCGAAGCCGCGCTCATCGGCACGGATCCGGTTACCCCCTTGCGCGGAGCGGGTCGCATCCCCCTCGGACGGTCGTGCGCCGAGGACCGGTCGCCGGGCAGCCCCGCGGCGCCCCCTCAGTCCGCCAGCAGCGTCTCCCGCACCTGACGGCGCAGGACTTTGCCGATGAGCGAGCGCGGGAGGTCGTCGACGATCACGATGCGACGGGGCACCTTGTACGGCGTCAGGATGCCGCGCGCGAACGCCCGGACCGCTTCGACGTCGAGTTCGCCGGCGACGGTCGGCACGACGGCCGCGACGACCTCCTCGCCCGAGTGCTCGCTCGGCAGGCCCACGACGGCGACGTCGGCGACGCCGGGGTGCTGACGCAGCACGTTCTCGACCTCGGTGGGAGCGACGTTGAACCCGCCGGTGATGATGAGCTCCTTGATGCGGTCGACGATGCGGACGAAGCCGCCCTCGTCGATCGTGACGATGTCGCCGGTGCGGAACCAGCCGTCGACGAACACCGCGTCGGTCTCCTCCGGCTTGCCGTAGTAGCCCGAGAACACCTGCGGTCCGCGCACGAGGAGCTCGCCGCGCTCGACGTCGGTCCGCGGGTCGTCGGGGTCGACGACCCGGCACTCGGTTCCCGGCAGCGGGAGTCCGACCGTCCCCGCGACACGGTTGTCGGCGACGGGGTTGGCCATGAGCACGGGGGAGCACTCGCTCAGCCCGTACCCCTCGACCAGGTATCCGCCCGTGGCCTCCTCGAAGGGGACGACCAGCTCGTGCGGCAGCGCCATGGCGCCGGAGATGGCCACGTCGGTGCCGGCGAGCGACACGCCCCGCTCCCGGGCGGCGGCCAACAACCGCTCGGCGATGGGGGGAACGAGCGGCAGAAAGGTCGCCGGATGCTTCTTCGTCACGGCGAGCACGAGGTCGGCGTCGAACTTCGGGAAGAGCACCAGCCGGGCGCCCATCGACATCGCGAAGGTGAGGCAGAGAGTGAGGCCGTAGGCGTGGAACATCGGCAGCACCGCGTAGACGACGCATCCCTCTCCCCGCACGATCTGCGGGACCCAGGCCCGCGCCTGCGCGGCATTGGCCAGCAGGTTGGCGTGGGTGAGCATGGCGCCCTTGGGCGTGCCCGTGGTGCCGCTCGTGTACTGGATGATGGCGAGGTCGGACGTGACCGGGCGCGGATGCGAGGCGGGCAGAGGTGCGTGGCGCACGACGTCGTCCCATCCCACTGCGCCCTTGGTGGCGGCGTGCAGAGCTGCGCGGGATTCGCGGGCCTTCGCGACCGGCAGACGCAGCGCGAGACGCGTCGTCCATGGCATCGCCCGGGTCACGTCCACCGAGATGAGGGTGTCCAGGCGCAGATCGGCCGGGAACTCCTGCACGGTCGCCACGACCTTGCTCCACACGATCGCGTGCTTCGCCCCGTGGTCCTCGAACTGCTTGCGCAGCTCCCGGGCGGTGTAGAGCGGATTGTGCTCGACCACGACCGCTCCGAGCCGCAGCACGGCGTAGAACGCGACGATGTGCTGCGGGCAGTTGGGCAGCACGAGCGCCACCGGGTCCCCCGCACGCACACCGTGCGCGGCGAGGGCCGCCGCGGCGCGCGCGATCTGCTCCGACATCTCGGCGTAGGTGGTCTCGCGTCCGAAGAACTGCAGGGCCGGGGCGTCGGGGTAGTCGCGCGTGGAGGCGTCGACGATGTCGAGGAGCGACCCCGTCTGCGCTTCCAGGTCTTCGGGCACCCCCGCGGCATAGCTCGAGGTCCAGGGTCGCGGCGGATCGAAGCTCGTCACCCGGCCAGCCTAGGGCGGCGTTCCGGTGGGAGCCAGGCGGCGCGCGACGGGGAGGAGACCGTCTGCGAACTAGACTCGGGGGGTGTCTGAAATCACTCCTGATCTCGTGCGCCATCTCGGTGTGCTCGCCCGGATCCAGTTGAATGACGAGGAGGTCCAGAGCCTCACCGGCCAGCTGGATGCCATCGTCGACAACATTGCGAAGGTGTCCGAGGTGGCGACGCCCGACGTGGCGGCCACGAGCCACCCGATCCCGCTCGAGAACGTCTTCCGCCCCGACGTCGTCCAGCAGCAGCTGACGCGCGAGCAGGTGCTGCAGAACGCCCCCGACCAGGCCGACGGCCGTTTCCGTGTGACCGCGATCCTGGGAGAAGAGCAGTGACCGACCTCACTCGCCTGACCGCGGCCGACCTGGCCGCCAAACTCGCCTCGTCCGAGGTGTCGAGCGTCGAAGCCACGCAGGCGCACCTCGACCGCATCGCCGCCGTCGACGGCGACGTCCACGCCTTCCTGCACGTGAGCGATCACGCGCTCGAGGTCGCGGCCGACATCGATCGCCGTCGCGCCGCGGGCGAGCATCTCCACGAGCTCGCGGGTGTCCCGCTCGCCGTCAAGGACGTGCTCGTCACCACCGACATGCCCTCCACGAGCGGATCGAAGATCCTCGAGGGCTACATGTCGCCCTACGACGCCACGGTCGTCGCGCGTTCCCGTGCGGCCGGCCTCGTGCCCCTCGGCAAGACGAACATGGACGAATTCGCGATGGGCTCCTCGACGGAGTTCTCGGCCTACGGTCCCACCCGCAACCCCTGGGACCTCGATCGCATCCCCGGAGGCTCCGGCGGCGGGTCGGCGGCGGCCGTCGCCGCGTTCGAGGCGCCCCTGGCCCTCGGCTCCGACACCGGCGGCTCGATCCGTCAGCCCGCGCACGTCACCGGCACGGTGGGCGTCAAGCCCACGTACGGCGGGGTCAGCCGCTACGGCGCGATCGCCCTGGCATCCAGCCTCGACCAGGTCGGTCCGGTCACGCGCACCGTCCTCGATGCGGGCCTGCTGCACGACGTCATCGGCGGGCACGACCCGAACGACTCGACCTCGCTCTCCGACGCGTGGCCGTCGTTCGCCGCAGCCGCCCGCGAGGGCGCGACCGGAGAGGTCCTCAAGGGCCTCAAGGTCGGCGTCATCCGTGAGCTCGACGACCGTGGCTTCCAGAAGGGCGTGTCGGACTCGTTCCGCGCGTCGCTGGCGGCCATGCAGGCCCAGGGGGCCGAGATCGTGGAGATCAGCGCCCCGCACTTCGAATACGGCGTCGCGGCGTACTACCTGATCCTCCCCGCGGAGGCGTCGAGCAACCTCGCCAAGTTCGACTCGGTGCGCTTCGGTCTGCGAGTCACGCCGCAGGGCACCCCCACGGTCGAGAACGTCATGGCCGCGACGCGCGATGCCGGGTTCGGTCCCGAGGTCAAGCGCCGCATCATCCTCGGTACGTACGCGCTGTCGGCGGGTTACTACGACGCGTACTACGGCAGCGCCCAGAAGGTGCGCACGCTCATCCAGCAGGACTTCGACGCGGCGTTCGCGCACGTCGACGTCATCGCGACTCCGTCGGCTCCCACCACGGCGTTCCGCCTGGGGGAGAAGCTCGACGACCCGCTGCAGATGTACCTCAACGACGTGACCACGATCCCGGCGAACCTCGCCGGCGTCCCGGGCATCTCGATCCCGAGCGGCCTGGCGGACGACGACGGGCTGCCCGTCGGCATCCAGTTCCTCGCCCCCGCCCGCGAGGACGCGCGTCTGTACCGCGTCGGTGCCGCGCTCGAGGCGCTGCTGGTCGACCAGTGGGGCGGACCGCTGCTCGACAAAGCCCCTTCTCTCACGAACGGAGCGTCCCTCTGATGGCCAAAGACGCACTCATGGACTTCGACGAGGCGCTCGAGCTGTTCGAGCCCGTCCTCGGTTTCGAGGTGCACGTCGAGCTGAACACCGCGACCAAGATGTTCTCGGCCGCTCCCAACCCCGCCAACGAGGCCCACCACGGCGCCGAGCCCAACACGCTCGTCGCCCCGGTCGACATGGGCCTGCCGGGTGCGCTGCCCGTGGTCAACGCCGAGGCGATCCGCTCCTCGATCAGCCTGGGCCTCGCCCTCGGCTGCTCGATCGCGCCCTCGAGCCGTTTTGCGCGGAAGAACTACTTCTACCCCGACCTCGGCAAGAACTACCAGATCTCGCAGTACGACGAGCCGATCGCCTTCGAGGGCTCGGTCGAGGTCGAGCTCGAGGACGGCACCATCGTCACCGTGCCGATCGAGCGAGCCCACATGGAAGAGGATGCCGGCAAGCTCACCCACATGGGTGGCGCGACCGGTCGCATCCAGGGCGCCGAGTACTCGCTCGTCGACTACAACCGCGCGGGTGTGCCGCTCGTCGAGATCGTCACGAAGCCGATCTTCGGCGCGGAGCACTCCGCTCCGGCGCTTGCGAAGGCCTACGTCGCGACGATCCGCGACATCGTGCGCGGTCTCGGCATCTCGGAGGCGCGGCTGGAGCGCGGAAACCTCCGCTGCGACGCGAACGTCTCGCTGCGCCCCCGCGGGCAAGAGAAGCTGGGCACACGCACCGAGACGAAGAACGTCAACTCCATGCGCTCGGTCGAGCGCGCGGTGCGGTACGAGATCCAGCGTCAGGCCGCGATCCTCGCCAAGGGCGGGACGATCACGCAGGAGACGCGCCACTGGCACGAGGACACCGGTCGCACCTCTCCCGGTCGCCCCAAGTCGGATGCCGACGACTACCGCTACTTCCCCGAGCCCGACCTGCTGCCGGTCGTGCCCGCGCCCGCGCTGATCGAGGAACTGCGCGCCGCGCTGCCGGAGCCCCCGGCCGCTCGCCGTCGTCGCCTCAAGGCCGAGTGGGGCTTCACCGACCTCGAGTTCCAGGACGTCGCGAACGGCGGGCTGCTCGACGCGGTCGCCGACACGATCGCCGCGGGCGCCGCCCCCGCCTCGGCGCGCAAATGGTGGACGGGCGAGATCACGCGCGTCGCCAATGCACAGGAGCGCGACGCCGCCGACCTCGTGTCGCCCGCGAACGTCGCCGCGCTGCAGAAGCTCGTCGATGAGGGAACGCTCACCGACAAGCTCGCGCGCCAGGTGCTCGAGGGCGTCATCGCCGGAGAGGGCACCCCGCAGGAGGTCGTCGACGCCCGAGGCCTCGCCGTGGTCTCCGACGACGGGGCGCTCATCGCCGCGATCGACGACGCCCTCGCCGCCCAGCCGGACGTGCTCGCGAAGATCCGCGACGGCAAGGTGCAGGCCGCCGGCGCCGTCATCGGGGCGGTCATGAAGGCCATGAAGGGCCAGGCCGACGCCGCGCGCGTGCGCGAGCTCGTGCTGGAGCGCGCCGCGCAGTAAGACACCGGATGCCACGGCCCCGGCGCTCCACGCGCGCGGGGCCGTGGCATCCGTCGTTCGCGGGGCGTTCCGCGGGGTGCCGACGGGGATCGTCGACCCGCCCTCGGTCAGCTGAGCCGCGGAATCGCTACGGAGCGGGGCAGATCGCCGTAGGCGGATCGCTGACTCGAGGGGTCGTCGCCCGCGCCGACCTCGATGTCGGAGGTCCGGGGGACAATGGACGCCATGGGACGCGGAGACGGCACGGGGCGCATCGTCTCGCGACCCGACGCCGACGACACGGGCACCGGCATCCTGCACGTCGACATGGATGCCTTCTTCGCGTCGGTGGCCGTGCTCGACGATCCGTCGCTCGCGGGCAAGCCGCTCATCATCGGCGGTTCCGAGGGGCGCGGCGTCGTCTCGAGCGCCTCGTACGAGGCACGCCGCTACGGCGTGAAGTCCGCCATGCCCGTGGCGATCGCACTGCGCCTGTGCCCCACCGCGATCGTGGTCAACCCGCCGTACCACCGCTACACAGAGATGTCGCGGCAGGTGATGGCGATCTTCCACGACGTCACTCCGCTGGTCGAACCGCTCTCGATCGACGAGGCGTTCCTCGACGTGCGCGGGGCGCGTCGGCTGTGGGGGAGTCCGGGCACGATCGCGCGCGACCTGCGAGCCCGCGTGCTCGCGGAGACCGGTCTCACGTGCAGCATCGGCGTCGCGGCCACCAAACACGTTGCCAAGATGGCCTCCACCATCTCCAAGCCCGACGGCCTGCTCGTCGTGGCGGCCGCCGACACGGAGGCGTTCCTGCGGCCGCGGTCCGTCCGCGCCCTGTGGGGAGTGGGGCCCAAGGCCGCCGAGGCTCTGGAGGCCCGCGGCATCCGTCTCATCTCCGACATCCTCGACACACCGCGGCACGCGCTCGATCAGGTTCTGGGGGCGGCGATGGGGGAGCGCATCTGGCACCTGTCGCGCGGGATCGACGCACGCGAAGTGCACACGGGTCGGTCCGAGAAGAGCGTCGGCCACGAGGAGACGTTCCACACCGACATCTCCGACACGCGCACGCTTCACGTGGAGCTGCGCCGCCTCGCCGACCGGGTCGGAGCGCGCCTGCGGACGCAGCAGTACGAGGCCGCGACGATCTCGATCAAAGTCCGCTTCTCCGACTTCACCACGTTGAGCCGCTCGCGCACGCTGCCCGAGCCCACCTCGGTCGGACAACGCATCGGCGACGCGGCGATCGACCTGTTCGACTCGATCGACCGCCTCCAGGCCGTCCGGCTGGTGGGGGTGCGTGGCGAGAAGCTCAAGCCGGCGGCCATGGCCGCGACGCTCTGGGACGACGACGCCGAATGGCGACGGGTCGAGGGCGCCCTCGACGGCGCGGCTGCGCGGTTCGGCCGTGGAGCCGTGACCCGCGGGTCGTTGCTGGGACCGTCGCGAGGGGGCGGCGCCCTGCCGACGAACCCGCGGCCGTCGTACGACCACTGACGACGAGCGAGACCCTCGCACGAGCCGTGACGGCGCGCAACGCCCTGCGGCCCGGCGAGGCGGGCCGCTACGGTGGGGGCATGCCCAACATCGCATTGGAACTCGGCAAGCAGGCCACCAGCTTCGGCGTCACCTCCGCGTACGGGGAGCAGCAGGACGTGGACGGCGTGCGCATCGTCCCCGTCGCGCTCACCTGGGCCGGGTACGGCGGCGGCTCGGACGAGCAGGGCAACGGTGGAGGCGGGGGAGGCGGATACACCCTCCCGCTCGGCGCCTACATCCGCCGCGGCGACGACCTGCGGTTCGACCCGAACCTCGTGTCGCTGCTCGCCGTCGGCATCCCGTTCGTGTGGGTCGCCGGTCGCGCGCTCAGCCGTGTCATCCGCGCCCTCAAGAAGTAACACGGACCCGGTCGACGAGGCCCTCACCGCGGCGGTGGCCGCGGTCTCGGCGCGTATCACGGCGGTCGGCGCACCGAACCCGGCCGTCGTCATCGACGGACGCAGCGGCGCCGGCAAGAGCTCGCTCGCACGGCGGCTGGTGTCGGCGTGGCCCGGTCGCGGGCGCGTGCAGCTCGTCGCGCTCGACGACGTCTATCCGGGGTGGGACGGGCTCGCCGAGGGCGTGGCCTACGCCCGGGAGGTGATCCTGCTGCCCCATGCCCGTGGACTGCTCGGCGTCTGGGAACGGTGGGATTGGGAGGCCGGGACGCGCGCCGAGGCGTACGCGGTGGACCCCTCGCTTCCGCTGGTCGTCGAGGGGGCGGGCATCCTCACCCCCGAGGTCGCGCGGCTGGCCGACGTCTCGGTCTGGGTGGAGGCGCCGACCGACTCGCGCCGGCACCGCGCGCTCGAGCGCGACGGCGACACCTATCGCCCGCACTGGCGGCGCTGGGCGCTCCAAGAGGACGCCCACCTCGACGCCCACAGCCCGGCTGAGCGTGCCGACGTGCGCGTTCGCATCCCCTGACACCTCCGCCGAGGCCGACCCGACCCGGGCTCAGGGGCGTTCGAGAGCGGCCATGAGGCCGTCGAGGCGATAGCCGATCCAGTCATAGACCCCGAACCTCGGATCGTCGGGCTGGTGATCGTCTTCGTCCTGGATGCCGAGTCTCGTGGCGAGCACGAGGCGCACCGCCGACAGCGTGCGCATCCACGCGAGGGCTTCCCCTTCGCCCAGGGCGACGGCGATCGTCGCATCCGGGTCGCCCGCGGGGGTGGGCTCACCGCCGTCGGCGCCCAGCGTCTGAAGGACGGTTGCGGCATCCTGGGAGCGCCGCTCGATCAGGTCGCCTCCGGTGAGCCGACGGAACTCGCGACTGGCGGCTTCGTCGTCGGGGTAGGCGTCGGGCATCAGTCGCGCCACGGCCGGGTCGTCGTCGGTGCGGGAGTCGGCGAGGAGATCGCGGAACTGCCCGACGATGCCGGCGAGGTGGAGGGCTTCGAGACCGCTGATCTCGAGGACGACGATCCGCTCGCTCACGAGGGGTCCTTCCTGACGGTGGCCCAGAGACCGAAGTCGTGCATGGCCTGGGTATGGGCTTCCATGACCTCGCGCGGACCGCGTGCGACGACGGCGTGACCGTCGTGGTGCACAGCCAACATGAGGCGGTGGGCCGTCGCGGCGTCGAAGCCGAAGTAGGTGCGGAAGACGTGGCTCACGTAGCTCATGAGGTTCACGGGGTCGTTCCAGACGACCGTCTGCCACGACGACGGCGGCTGGGCGTCGAGGTCGCGTTCGACGTCGGAATCCAGGTCGGGCGAAGCGAGGCCGGCCATCACGCCCACCCGAGTTCGTGCAGGCGGTCGTCGTCGATGCCGTAGAAGTGCGCGATCTCGTGCACGAGAGTGGTGTGGATCTCGTCGCGCAGGTCGTCCTCGTCGGTACAGGCGGCGAGGTGCGGTTCGCGGTAGACGATGATGCGGTCGGGCAGCTCGCCGACGCCGTAACGGTCGCGCTCGGTGAGCGCCCATCCGTCGTAGAGCCCGAGGAGATCGAGCGAGCCGTCCTCGGGACGGTCCTCGACGACGAACACGACGTTGTCGAGACCCTCGACCATGTCGTCGGGGAGGCGGTCGAGTTCGTCGACGACGAGCTGCTCGAACGCCTCCGGCGACATGACCATCGCGGGGCGCGCGTCGACGTCGTCGTTCACGTGGCCTCCCGGGTGTCGAAGCGAGGGGCGGATGCCGCATCCGTGCGGGCGGCGTCCACCGAACGATTCTACGGGCGTGGGGGAGGCGGCATCCGGAAATGCAGAAGCCCGGCGCGATCTCGGCCGGGCTTCTGTGAGTGGGGTGGCTAACGGGACTTGAACCCGCGGCCCCCGCGACCACAACGCGGTGCTCTACCAACTGAGCTATAGCCACCATGTGTCCTCGGAAGAAGACAACTGAAAGATTATGTCACACGTCGAGGGCGAACGACGACACTGCCGACGCTGACACGGCCTTCGCCTCGTCGCTCGTGGGGCCGGGCTGGGGCACGAACACGGCGGCGCGGTAGTAGGCGAGCTCGCGGACGGACTCGCGGATGTCGGCGAGGGCGCGGTGGCCGCCGTTCTTCGCGGGGGCCTGGAAGTAGGCGCGCGGGTACCACCGGCGCGAGAGCTCCTTGATGCTCGACACATCCACGTTGCGGTAGTGCAGCCAGCGGTCGACACGCGGCATGTACTTCGCGAGGAACATGCGGTCGGTGCCGATGGTGTTGCCCGCGAGCGGCGCCTTGCCTTCGACCGGCGCGAAGCGCTGGATGTACTCGAGCGTCTGGAACTCGGCATCCGCGAGGCTGACGCCGTTCGGGATCTCGTCGAGCAGTCCCGACGACCGGTGCATCTCGGTGACGAACTCGCCCATGTTGGCCAGGGCGGAGTCGTCGGGCTTGATGACGATCTGGAAGCCCGGATCGAGCACGTTCAGCTCGAAATCGGTGACGACGACGGCGATCTCGACGAGCTCGTCGACGCCGAGGTCGAGGCCGGTCATCTCGCAGTCGATCCAGACGAGCCGGTCGTTCTCGGAGGCGTTTACCATCCCCACATCCTACTGAGGGGGTGCGACACCGGTTCTGGTCCCCCAGACACGATTCGAACGTGTGACCGGCGGATTAGAAGGCCGCTGCTCTATCCACTGAGCTACTGGGGGTCGTCGGTCCAGGATATCGGTCGCACTCTCGGCGCGGCACCAGCCCCTGGCGCCGGCCCCCGCGCGGGCGTAACCTCCGGGCGAAGGAGAGCAAAGGAGCACTCATGTCAGACACCGCGACACGACGACTCTGGGTGGCCTACGGCCCGGTGGGGGTCGTCGGCACCATCCAGAAGGATGCCGAGGGCTACAGCGTCCACATGACGGGTAAGGACGAGCGGCTGGGCGTCTACCCGTCGATGGACATCGCCAAGAGCGCGTTGCACGCGCACCTCAAGCCCGGCAGCGACCGCCCGGAGTTCCGCGAGCACTGAGCGCGAAGCGCCCCGCCCGCGCGGTATCCGTCGCGGGCGGGGCGCTCGTGTTAGACCCGTGCCGCCGACCGCGGGCGCGGCGCCGACCGGGGAGTCGCGAGAAGCGGCATCGCGATGTGCACGAGGGGTCCGATGCCCAGGGCGAAGACGACGGTGCCGATTCCCACGGTGCCGCCCAGGAGCCACCCGAGCACGAGCACCGACCCTTCGACGGTGAGCCGGCACGCCCAGATGGGCCAGCCGAAGCGTCCGTGCAGGCCGGTCATGAGCCCGTCGCGGGGGCCGGGACCGAAGTTCGCTCCGATGTAGAGCCCGGATGCGACCGCCACGAGCACCACGCCGGCGACGAGCATGAGAGCCTGGAGCCAGAAGACGTCGGGGTGCGGCAGGATGCCGAGGGCGAGTTGCAGGCTGGTGCCGACCAGGAGGATGTTCGCGATCGTGCCGACGCCCGGCTTCTGACGCAGGGGGATCCACAGGAGCAGGACGCCGAGGCCGATGATGTTGGTGACCCACCCGATGCCGACGCCCGTCACGCGGGCGATGCCCTGCGCGAAGACGGTCCACGGGTCCACGCCGAGCCCGGCGGCGACGGTGAGGGCGCAGCCGGCGCCGTAGAGGACGAGGCCGACGAGGAGGCGGGTGACGCGGGAGAACATGAGGCAATCCAATCATCGGATTGGACCGTTGCTTAGAGGCCAATCGGGATAGTGTGGCCGCATGGACTCACGGATCTCCGCGCGCGCCCTCGCCGCAGCCCTCGGCGGCTGGCGGGGGAGCGGCCCGGCGTACGAGGCGCTCGCCGACGGGGTGCGTCTGCTGTGCCTCGACAACCGCCTCGCGCCGTCGACCGCTCTCCCCGCCGAGCGCGAGCTCGCCGCCGCGCTGTCGCTCAGTCGGACGACCGTCGCAGCGGCCTATCGCAGCCTGCGGGAGACGGGGCACATCGAGAGCCTGAGAGGCAGCGGCAGCGTGACGCTCCCGCTGCGGCGGAGCGACCCCGGCCGCCTGGAGGCCGACGCCGACAGCATCGACCTGCAGCAGGCCAGCCCGGCGGCGTGGCCGGGGCTCCCCGCCGTCATCGCCGAGGCGGCGGCCCAGGCGCCGGCGCTCGTCGCCCGGATCGGATACGACGTCGTCGGCGACCCGTCGCTGCGGGCGGCCATCGCGGATCACTACACGGCGCGCGGGCTGTCGACCGCCCCCGATCAGATCCTCGTCACGACGGGGGCGCAGAGCGCGATCCATCTGATCGCGTCCGTACTCATCGGCCGCGCCGACCGGGTCATGCTCGAGACGCCGACCTATCCGCACGCGGCCGACGCCTTCCGCCGGGTGGGTGCGCGGCTGATCGGCGTGCCCGTCGACGCGGAGACCGGGTGGGACATCGAACGCGCCGAGCAGAGTTTCGCGCGCGCCCTTCCGTCACTGGCTTACCTCATGCCCGACTTCCACAACCCGACCGGCCGCACGATGGACCCCCGCGAGGTCGACGCGTTCTTGTCGGGGGCCCGCGGCGCCGGAACGCTCCTCGTACTGGACGAGACGACAGGGCAACTCGACATCGACCGCCGGGGGGATGCCGCGCCCTTCCCGGACGACGATCGCATCATCCGCGTCGCTTCGTTGGGCAAGACCGTCTGGGGCGGCCTGCGGGTGGGATGGGTGCGCGCCGCTCCCGACATCATCCGCCGCCTCGCCAGCGGGCGCCCCGTGCACGACCTGGGAACGCCGGAACTCGAGCAGGCCATCGCGACGCGACTGGTGCCGCGGCTCGACGAGATCGCGCGGCAGCGGGGAGAGCTGCTGCGGGCGGGACGCGACGCCCTGCGCAGCGCGTTGATCGACGCGTTCCCGGAGTGGGACGTCCCGCGGGTGAGTGGCGGCGTGTCGATGTGGGTCGGCATCGGAGAGCCGCTCAGCACTCCGCTCGTCATGAACGCGCGCTCACGCGGTCTCGCTCTCTCCGCCGGCTCGCGGTTCGCCGTGGAAGGCGGCCACGACCGGCGCCTGCGCGTGCCCTTCACCGCTCCGCCTGCCACGCTCGAGCGCGCGGTGGGGATACTCCGTGCGGCGTGGGACGACGTGCGCGGTGGACGAACGGTGCCCGCGCGGGAGGACTTCGCCACGGTCGTCTGAGCCGGTCGCCGTCGCGCTCGGTCGGGGCTCACCCGGGTGCGGATGCGTCTGCGCACGTCGATGCGCCCGCGTGTCGGATGTCGCCGCGTCGGTGCACCCGGATGTCGAGGCGTCGCCGTGTCGAGGCGTCGCCGTGCCGGTGCGTCGCTGTGCCGAGGCGTCGCCGTGCCGATGCGCCCTGGCGTCGATGTACCCCGTGGTCAGTGCACACCCGCGTCGATGCCTCCGGCGTCCATAGACCCCGGCGTCGAGGCGCGCCCCGTGTCGATGCTGCCTGTGTTGCTGCCTCGCGTCGAGGCGCCGTTCATCGGGCGTAGCGCAGACACTCGACGGCATCGCTCGACGACCAGAACTCGCCGAGGCGTCGGAAGCTGCCCGAGGCGGCGTGGAAGCGTTCGGCCGCGTACCGCCATCCTCCATCGGACGCGATGGCACGGATGTGGCCGACCATGACGCCGCGCGGGTCGGCGATGCGCCACAGACCGGCGGCGACATGCGTCGCCGCACCCCACCCGGCCGGGCGCGGTGCCGGAGCGAGGTCGTTCCACAGTGCGGTGCTCATGCGGACACCGTACGACCGACCTCCGACATCACCGTCGCCGTGCCCATCCCACTCCTCCTCCCCACCGCCTCGGCTGCCCCATCCGTCCACGGAACCGGCGGAATCGCCTCCGCCGCCCGGGCGAGTCGCGCGACGCTGACATGGCTCCGGCATCCGTCGGGCACGCGGATGCCGGAGCGTCACAACACATCGAGAGGACACATCATGAGCGATCACATCACCCTGGTCGGCAACATCGTCGGCGACCTCGAGCAACGCACCACCCGCGGGGGCGGGCCGGTCGCGGCGTTCCGACTCGCAGTGGGCGAGAGGAAGTTCGACCGGGAGAAGGGCGAGTGGGTGGACGGACACACGAACTTCTACGCCATCTCGGTCTTCGGCGACCTCGGCGCCAACGTCCTCCGCTCCTTCCGGAAAGGCGAGCGCGTGATCCTGAGCGGCCGCCTGCGTCTGCGCGAGTGGGAGACCGAGAGCAAGCGCGGGGTCAGCGCCGACGTCGTCGCAGACGCGATCGGCCACGACCTGCGCTGGGGGGTGTCGGTGTTCCACCGCGCCGCGAAGCCGCAGACTGCCACCAGCCCGTCTCCCGCTGAACCCGCACCGCGCGCCGAAACGGACGGCGACGGATGGAGCCTGCCGGGCGCCTCGCTCAAGACGGACGCCGGGGGTTCGGGTGAAGGGGCCGAACGGGCTCGGGCTGAGGTCGGCGTGGCGGCGGGGGAAACCGGTCGTGTCGAGACGCCCGCCGACGCCACCCCGTTCTGATCCGGGGCGGGTCACCCTCCGGTGGTGCGTGGACGGGTCCGTAGACTCGTGATCGTGCCTCGCTTCCCCGGACGACTCTTCGCCGCTCTGACCCTCGTGGCCGTGTTCGGGCTCGCGGGCTGCACGGGGAATTCGGCCGCACCGGGGCCGGATGCCGGCGACGCGGCGACGTCGACGGCAGGGGAGACGCCCGGCGCGGAGGCGACGACTCCGTCGTCCGCGGGCGATGCGTCGTCGACCCCGGCGGCCTCGTCCGCGAGCGAGGGCGCGCAGCGCCTTCCGCTGTTCTCGCAGACCGTGGCCTCGGTATGGGCCGGGCCGAATCCGGCGTCGGGGCGCGCGTACATCGACGCCCTGACGGCGGCGGGCTTCGACAAAGCGGCGATGCAGGTCACCGCCGATGAGTCCACCATCGGCAATGCGGCGGAGAGCATCGAATTCGCGGTGCGCCTGGGCGACGAGTGCCTCGTCGGACAGGTGGGCCCGTCGATCGGCGACCCTGTGACGACGGTGCTCCCGGGACTCGGCTCCGGTGGATGCCTGATCGGGCAGACGCGCGCGATCGATTGGTGACGGACCCGCGGCGGCCGCTGTGCGCTCGTCACGTCGGTGCGCAGGGGAGCCGCCCCTAGACTGGAACGGTTATGGCCGAATACATCTACTCCATGGTCCGTGCCCGCAAGGCGGTCGGCGACAAACTCATCCTCGACGACGTCACGATGTCGTTCCTCCCCGGCGCCAAGATCGGCATGGTCGGTCCGAACGGTGCGGGAAAGTCCACGATCCTCAAGATCATGGCCGGCCTCGACACGCCCTCCAACGGTGAGGCGCGCCTCAGCCCCGGCTTCACCGTCGGCATCCTGATGCAGGAGCCCGAGCTCGACGACAGCAAGACCGTGCTGGAGAACATCCAGGACGGCGTGGCGATCAAGCCCAAGCTCGACCGCTTCAACGAGATCTCCGCCCTCATGGCCGACCCCGACGCCGACTTCGACGCGCTGCTGGCCGAGATGGGCACGCTGCAGGAAGAGATCGACGCCGCCGACGGCTGGGACCTCGACTCGCAGCTCGAGCAGGCGATGGACGCCCTGCGCACCCCGCCCGCCGATGCGAGCGTCGTCCCGCTCTCCGGTGGAGAGCGTCGCCGCGTCGCGCTGGCGAAACTGCTGCTGCAGAAGCCCGACCTGCTGCTCCTCGACGAGCCCACCAACCACCTCGACGCCGAGAGCGTGCTGTGGCTCGAGCAGCACCTCAAGGCCTACAAGGGTGCGGTCATCGCCATCACCCACGACCGGTACTTCCTCGACAACGTCGCGGAGTGGATCGCCGAGGTCGACCGCGGTCACCTGTACCCCTACGAGGGCAACTACTCGACCTACCTCGACAAGAAGGCGCAGCGCCTCGACGTCCAGGGCAAGAAGGACGCGAAGCTGGCCAAGCGCCTGAAGGACGAGCTCGAGTGGGTCCGCTCCAACGCCAAGGGTCGTCAGGTCAAGTCGAAGGCCCGCCTGGCGCGCTACGAGGAGATGGCCGCCGAGGCCGAGCGCACGCGCAAGTTGGACTTCGACGAGATCCAGATCCCCGCGGGTCCGCGCCTGGGCAGCATCGTCATCGACGCGAAGAAGCTCGAGAAGAGCTTCGGAGACCGCTCGCTCATCAGCAACCTGAGCTTCAACCTCCCGCCGAACGGCATCGTCGGCGTGATCGGTCCGAACGGTGTGGGAAAGACGACGTTGTTCAAGACGATCGTCGGCCTCGAGCCCCTCGACGGCGGAACGCTGAAGATCGGCGAGACCGTCAAGATCAGCTACGTCGACCAGTCGCGCGCGAACATCGACCCCGAGAAGACGCTGTGGGAGGTCGTCTCCGACGGTCTCGACATCATCACCGTGGGCAAGACCGAGATCCCCTCGCGCGCCTACGTGTCGAAGTTCGGTTTCAAGGGCCCCGACCAGCAGAAGAAGGCCGGGGTGCTCTCCGGTGGTGAGCGCAACCGCCTCAACCTCGCCCTCACGCTGAAGGAGGGCGGGAACCTGCTGCTCCTCGACGAGCCGACCAACGACCTCGACGTCGAGACGCTGAGCTCGCTCGAGAACGCCCTGCTCGAGTTCCCCGGCTGTGCCGTCGTCATCACCCACGACCGGTGGTTCCTCGACCGCATCGCGACGCACATCCTCGCCTACGAGGGCACCGAGGAGAACCCCGACCAGTGGCACTGGTTCGAGGGCAACTTCGAAGCCTACGAGGCGAACAAGATCGAGCGCCTCGGAGCGGATGCCGCCAACCCGTCGCGGTCGACCTACCGCAAGCTCACGCGTGACTGACGCAGAAGCATTCCCCGACTCGGGCCCCGCCACCGCGGGGCCCGAGCGGCTTCACGTGCCGATCCCCCTGCGCTGGGGCGACCTCGACGCGCTCGGACACGTCAACAACACCTCGATGCTCAAGCTGCTCGAAGAGGCGCGTCTGCGCGCTTTCTGGCGCGGGGACGGCGAGGGCGAGGCCCTGCCGACGGCCGTCTTCGACATGAGCGTGCTCGAGAGCGGCGGAGAACGCGCGACGCTGATCGCTCGTCAGGAGATCGAGTACCTCCGTCCCGTGCCCTACAGCCAGCGTCCGCTGGACGTGCGCATGTGGATCGGTGCGATGGGGGGCTCGAGCGCCGACATCTGCTTCGAGGTGTTCAGCCCGATCGGCGACGCCGAGCAGGTGCTCTACGCGCGCGCCACGGCCGTCGTGGTCCTCGTCGACACCGCGAGCGGCCGTCCCATCCGCTGGAGTGCGGCCGAGCGGGCTGCGTGGGGGCCCTACGTCGGTGACCCGATCGAGTACCGTCGCCGAGCCGCGAAGGGCTGACTCCGGTCGACGCACGAGGTCTGCGCCTCGACGCCGCCGTGCGTCGACATGGCGCGGGACGGATGCCGCCGGGCGGCGGCATCCGTGATCGCGGTCACTCGCGCGGGACCCGCACCATGACCTCCTGCGCGACGCTCGCCAGCAGCGCACCGTCACGCGTATAGACGCGGCCCGTCGACAGCCCGCGACCGCCGCGGGCGTTCGGCGACTCCTGCACGTAGAGCAGCCACTCGTCCACGCGTCCGGGACGGTGCCACCACATCGCGTGGTCGAGGCTCGCCACGCGCAAGCCCGGTGCGTTCCAGGGCACGCCGTGGGCGCGCAGAATCGTCTCCTGGATCGTCAGATCGCTGAGGTACGCGAGGGAGGCCCGGTGCACGGCCGGGTCATCGGTGATGGGACGGCGCAGCTTCATCCACACGGCCTGCCGCGGCACTCGCGGCCCCTCGACCGAGGCGTACACCGGTGACGACACGTGACGCACGTCGACAGGGCTCGCCGACAGCATCCGCCGGCTGATGGGGTGCAGCGTCTCGACGTCGACGGGCGCCGTGTCCTCGGGCGGGGCGATTCCGTCGGGCATGGGCTCGAAATGCTCGAGTCCGGGGTCGTCGTCCTGGAATGACGCGATCATCGAGAAGATCGGAACGCCCGACTGGAACGCCTGCGTGCGCCGGGTCGAGAACGACCGGCCGTCGTGGATCCGGTCGACCGAGAACGTGATGCCGTCGGCCGGATCGCCGGGACGCAGGAAGTACCCGTGCATCGAGTGCACGGTGCGTGCGGCCGGGAGGGTACGCGAGGCGGCGACGATCGTCTGCGCGAGCACCTGGCCGCCGTAGACACGGCCGGTCGGCATCGCCTGCGACACACCCGTGAAGATGTCTTCGGTCGTCCGGGCGCCGGCATCGCGGAGGTCGAGGACCGCGAGCAACGACGCCACGGGATCGATGGCGTCGGTCACGCTGACTCCCGTTCCGGTGCGGCGAGGTGCGCACCGCTTGCTAGTTTAGAGCGGGTGTCCGCGCGCCTGTTGTTCCCCGACCCGCAGGCGGCAGCCGACCTGCTGACCTTCTCCAGTCGAACGATCCGTCTCGGCGACGGAACCGTGCGCCTGCGCGCCCGCGGGGGAGTGCTCGTCACGACGGCCGCGCCCCTCGCGCCGCGCGGCCTGATGGACGCGACGCCCACCGTGCTCGGGCTGCGCGCATCGGCGATCGACCCCGAGCTGGAATGCGACCTCGTCGTCGAGGCGTCCGCGCTTCTGCCGGCCCCCGACGACGCGAACGCGGTCGTCCTGCCCGAGACGGCGACCTCTCCGGCATGGGCGGGCATCTCGCCGCCGCAGGGCGGCTGGGAGCAGACGGATGCCGTCGACTCGGCCGTCCTCGCCGCGCGTGCCCAGTACGGTGTCGCCGCCGTCGCCGACGCGCTCCCGGCCGACGCGGGCGAGGACGTGGTGCGGGTGATCCGGGCCCAGGTGTGGGGACAGGCCGACGAGGCTTTGGGCGGACTGCCGCTCGGGGTGGCCTTCGCGGCGTTCGCGCTCGGGTTCATCGCCGGCGGCGAAGAGGCGCCCGTGCGCCGCAGCGGAGCGTGGACGCGGCTGAGCCTCACCCGCGGGCACGTGCTCGTGCGCGGGCCGGTGCGCTCGGGGCTGACGGCGGTGCGCGCCACCGGAAGCTGACCGCACGGCGGCCGAGCGTCATCCAGGAAGCACAAAGGTGCCCGCCCTACCGTGGAAGCAGCAAGGGGAGTACTCCCGACGCGGCGTATCCGTCATCACGAGTCCACGGTTGGATTCCGGGTACGTCGGCCCCGAGGGGCGGAGGAGACCTTGACGTCGCGGCAGCATGCCGCCCGTCGAGAGGTATCCCCGTGGTTTCATTCTCCCGTCTGTTCGACCTCGCCTCGAAGGCCGCCGGCAAAGCCTCGGCCGCCAAGAGCGGGTCCCCGTCTTCCGGGAATCGCGACTGGCGCGACATGGTGCGCTCGGCCGCCGACGCCGTGACCGGCGACTCGCGGCCGCGCACCCCGGGGGCGCCGCCCGCCACCCCCGCCGATCGGTACGCCCCGCCCGCGGCGGGCCGACGCCCGGCATCCGGAGGCGCCGTCTCGGCCGACGATCGCGCCGCCATCGCGCGCTACGACTACCTGCTGCGCACGGCCGACCCCGACCGCGTCGAGCAGATGCACCGCGAGGCCTTCGCTCGGCTCACCCCGGCGCAACGCGCGCACGTGCGCGAGCGGATGGATGCCGAGCTGGCGCCGCACGAGCAGCCCCGGTCCGACGCTCCTGACGACCTCGCCCGCACCGCGGCGCGGGCGGAGGCGGCGAGACCGGGTCGCATGTCGTCGCTGCTCGCGAGGGCCGGGAAGGGCGGACTCGTCGGCGCCGGTATCGTCGGCGCCGGCGGCCTGCTCGCCGCGGTCGCCGGAGGCGCGATCGTCAGCGCGGTCGCCGCACCCCTGCTCGCGCAGGCGATGCAGTCCGGGGTCGACTTCGCGGGACTCGCCGAGGGAGTGGACCTGGAGGCCCTGGCATCCGGAGTCGATCTCACCTCGCTCGCGGAAGGATCGGGCATCGGCGAATGGGCCGGAGGGGCGCAGGATGCCGTATCGGGAGCGGGCGAGAAGATCAGCGGGTTCGGCGAGGGCCTGTCGAACCTCGACCTCCCGGGCTTCGGCGACTTCCTCGGCCGCTGAGCCCGGGCGACGGGCGGAGCGGCACCCGCGGGCGGGGTGCACCGACCCCGCGGTTGCTCGGCGAGGCCACCCGCGCTCGCTGAGCGGCGCGGGCCGGCGGGGCGGACGGCCGTCAGTCCGCTGAGCGGACCGGCAGCCCCGTATCGGGGCGTCCGTTCTGCTGCGGGCCGATCCCGCGCGCCTCGAACGTGTTGACCATGGCGTAGGCGGCGCGTTCGAGGTAGTCCCACAGGGGGGCCTCGAAGGCCGGCGGCAGGGCGATCTCATCGACGGCGGCGCGCATGTGTCGCAGCCAGCGGTCGCGCGCGTCGGGATCGACGTGGAACGGCATGTGCCGCATGCGCAGGCGCGGGTGCCCGCGCGTCTCGCCGTAGGTCGTCGGTCCACCCCAGTACTGCGCGAGGAAGAGCGTCAGCCGGTCGGCGGCCGGGCCGAGGTCCTCTTCGGGGTACATGGGCTTGAGAACCTCGTCGGAGGCGACGCCGCGATAGAAGGCGTCGACGAGTCGGCGGAAGGTGTCCATACCGCCGACCTGATCGTAGAAGCTGACGGGTTCGGTCATGACGTGCTCTCTTCGTCGGCGCGCACGGCCGGGGGAGTCGGCTTCGGCGTGTCGGCGCCCGGCGCGGCGGGCAGATCCACGACCGAGGTGGGGGTGTCGTCGCGCAGCGTCTTGGTCTTCTTCGTCTTCGGCGCCGGCGCGCCGTCGTGCTCGGTGTGGTCCTCCACCGTCTCGGAGACGTCGATGCGACGCCCGCGCGGCTTCCACCGGGGACGGTCGTTCACAACGGCGACGGGCGTCTCCTTCGTCTTCGGCGGGTGGGCGCCGCGCACGCTCTGCGCGCCCTCTGCTCCGGTGAGCACGATGGAGTTCAGCTGTGGCAGCGCGATCCCCATCGCATCGATGGCGCGCTTGAGGCGCGCGCGCAGCTCGCGGGCCACGTCGTCCTTCGCGCTCGAGCGCGTCTTCATCACCAGGCGGATGACGAGGGCGTCACCGCTGATGGACTCCAGGCCCCAGATCTCGGGCTGCTCGATGATGCGCGAGCGCCACTTCTGCTCCTTCGACATCGTCTTCGCCGCGGTGAGCATGGCCTGCTCGACGTCGTCGATGTCGGCATCCACCGGCACGGCGAGATCGATGATGACGCGCGACCAGCCCTGCGACATGTTGCCGATGCGCGTGATCTCCCCGTTGCGCACGTACCAGAGCGTGCCGTTGACGTCGCGCACGTGCGTGATGCGGACGCTCACGAACTCCACGATGCCCGTCGCCAGGCCCAGGTCGACGACGTCGCCGATGCCGATCTGGTCTTCGGCCACGATGAAGATGCCGTTGAGGACGTCTTTGACGATGTTCTGCGCGCCGAAGCCGAGGCCGGCGCCGATCGCGGCGGTGAGCAGGGTGAGGGATGCGAGGGCGTCGGGCGCGACGATGCCGGCGATCCACACGAGGGCGACGATCACGAGCACGACGTTGACGATGTTCTGCAGGATCGTCCCCAGGGTGCGCGTTCGCTGCACGAGGCGGACGGCGCTCAGGGGAGATCGGTCGAGGGCCTGCGTGTCGTCGACCCGCGCCTTGACCTTGGCGCCGTTGACGATGCGGTCGACCACGCGGCGGATGACCACGCGCAGGATCCATGCGGCGATGGCGATACCGACGACAATCCCCAGGATCTGCAGGAGCACGCCGCCGAAGTCGAGCAGGCGGCCGCCGATCCACGTCCAGGTGTCGAGGTTGGCGAGGTCCGAGGGCGAGGTGATCGTGGGAGACGGACTGGGGGAGGGATTTTCGGCGAGAACGAACATCGGGATTCAGACTAACGACGGATGCCTCGGCGCCGGCTGAGCGTCGAGGCATCCGTGGAGGGTGCGAAGGATGGGGAGGAACGATCAGGCGTCGCGTGTGCGCAGCGCGATCCATCCGAGCGCGAGCGGACCGACGACCCACCCCGCCAGCGTGAGCGCGGGCTCGAGCAGGTCCTGCGCTCCGGGTTGCGTCAGCGCAGCCGCCGCGTTGACGGGAAGGTACTTCGCCGACTCGACGATCCACATCCACTCCGGCCCCGCGATTGAGAAGAGGCTCAGGACGATGGGCAGCACGAACAGCACGCCCACCGTGACCGCGATGGCCCCCGCGCCGCTGCGCAGGAGGAAGCCGAAGCCGACGCCCATCAGGGTGAAGCACGCCATCGACAGCACGCCGAAGCCGAGCGGGACGACCGAGTCCGCCGGGGTCGCCCAATCGACAGGGGCCTGCATCATCGGTGCGGTGACGGCCATCGCGACGGCGTAGATCACGACCGTGGTGACCATCATGGTCGCGGCCACGACCATCGCCTTGGCCAGCAGCACGGCGCCGCGACGCGGTTCGGCGGTCAGGGTCGAGCGGATCATGCCGGTGGAGTATTCGCCGGTGACGACGATCGCGCCGAGGATCCCCGCCACGAGCATGGTGAACTGGGTGGGAGCCAGGATGACGTTGGTCGGCGCCATCGCCCCGCCGGTGTCGCTCGTGGCCAGGGCGATGAGGAGCGACATGCCGACGGACATCGCCGCGGTCACTCCGAGCGACCACCACGTCGATCGGAGGCTGAGGACCTTGACGGCCTCGCTGCGCAGCAGGTGGGCGAAGGTCAGACGGTGAGCCGGAGTGTGCGTGGACCTGCGGGGTCCGGCGGCGAGCGTGGTCATGCGATCTCCTTGGTCTTGTACTCGACCGAGTCATCGGTCAGGGCGAGGTAGGCGTCCTCGAGGGACCCCACGCGCGGACTGAGTTCGTACAGGGGGATGCCGCGGGCGGCGGCGATGTCGCCGACCGTCCGGGCCGTGACCCCGGTGATCTGGGCCGCGCCCGGCTCGATGGCCGTGACCGTGGCATCCGGGGTCTGCAGCGCGGTGACGAGGTCGTCGAGCCGGGGCGAGCGCACGACGAGGGTGGTGGTGGTCCACGCCCCCACGAGGTCGGCGAGAGGGGCGTCGGCGAGGACGCGGCCGCGCCCGAGGACGATGACGTGGTCGGCGGTCTGGGCCATCTCGCTCATGAGGTGGCTCGACAGCAGCACCGTGCGACCCTCCGCGGCCAGGTGACGCACGAACTGGCGCACCCAGCGCACGCCCTCGGGGTCGAGGCCGTTCACGGGCTCGTCGAGGATCAGCGTGTGCGGGTCGCCGAGGAGGGCCGCCGCGATGCCGAGGCGCTGTCCCATCCCGAGCGAGAACCCGCCCGCGCGCTTGCCGGCGACCGCGCCGATGCCCGTGAGCTCGATGACCTCGTCGACGCGATCGCGGCCGATGCCGTGCGTCGCGGCCAGGGCGCGCAGATGGTTCCTGGCCGAGCGGCCGGTGTGCACGGCCTTCGCGTCGAGCAGCACCCCGACCTCGGTGAGCGGCGAGCGCAGCTGGCGGTACTCCTGGCCCGCGACCGTGACCCGTCCGGCGGTGGGACGGTCCAGTCCCACGATCATGCGCATGGTCGTGGACTTGCCCGCGCCGTTGGGGCCGAGGAAGCCGGTCACCCGGCCCGGGGCGACGGTGAACGAGACGCCGTCGACGGCGGTCTTCGCGCCGTAGCGCTTGGTGAGGTTGTCTGCAACGATCATGCGTTCGACGCTACGGATCGGCCCCCGGACCGGTCATCGTCCGCGGGGATGATCCCGCGTCGCCGCGAGGATGACCGGAGACGACGGATGCCCCCTCCCGGGGTGGGAGAGGGCATCCATCGGGGGGCGCGACTTACTGCGCGTCGCGCTCCTGCACGGCCAGCGCGCGCTCGACACCGGCGAGGTTCTCGCCGACCAGGCGACGCAGCGCGGGAGCGGCGTCGGCGTGCTGCGAGAGCCACGTCCGCGTCGCGTCGCGCAGCGCCGTGTTCGCGAGGGCCGCGGGGTACAGACCCACGATGAGGTACTGCGCGATCTGGTAGCTGCGCGATTCCCAGATCGGCAGCAGCATCGCGAAGTAGGGCTCGACGAAGTCGGCGAGCACGTCGACCGTGGTCGGGTTCGTGAACCCGGCCGCGGTGGACCGCACGATCGTGTTGGGGGCGTCGGAGCGCGCGATGAGCGAGTCCCAGGCCTCCTGCTTCGCCTCGTGCGAGGGCAGCGACGCCTTCGCCATCGCGGCGAATTCGCCGCCCTTGGCGGTGTTGTCGGCGGCGCGGGCCTCGTCGATGTCGTTGGCGGTGACGGCGCCGGCCGCGGCGAGCGAGACGAGCAGCTGCCACGACAGGTCGGTGTCGATCTCGAGACCCTCGAGGGTCGTCGACCCGTCACGCAGGGCCTTCACCGTCTCGGCGTGGGCCGGGGTGGATGCCGCCGACGCGAACGCCGTGACGAACTGCAGCTGGCTGTCGCTCCCGGCCTCCGCCTGCTGCGCGAGCGTCCACAGCCCGTCGGCCACGCGCTCGCGCGCGGCGTCGCGGGTCGCCGGAGCGACGTAGGAGTTTGCGGCGAGCTGCAGCTGGGCGAGGGTCGTACGCACGGTGGTGGACTCGGTCTCGGAGCCGATGTTCTGCAGCACCAGATCGAGGTAATCGGTCGCCGAGGCCTCGGCATCCCGGGTCTGATCCCAGGCCGCACCCCATACGAGCGAGCGGGCGAGCGGGTCGGAGATGTCCTTGAGGTGGGCGATCGCGGTGGCCAGCGAGCGCTCGTCGAGACGGATCTTCGCGTACGCGAGGTCGTCGTCGTTGAGCAGCACGAGGTCGGGACGACGGATGCCGCGCAGCTCGGCCACCTCCGTGCGGTCGCCGTCGACGTCGAGCTCGATCTGGTGCACGCGCTCGAGCGCTCCCGCGTCGTTCAGCGAGTAGAAGCCGATGCCGAGGCGGTGCGGGCGGATGGTGGGGTAGTCGCTCGGCGCGGTCTGCACGATCGCGAAGCGCGAGATGGTGCCGTCCGCGCCCTCCTCGATGAGCGGGGTCAGCGTGTTGACGCCGGCCGTCTCGAGCCACTTCTTGGCCCAGTCGCCCAGGTCGCGGCCGCTCGTGGTCTCGAGCTCGGTGAGCAGGTCGCCGACCTCGGTGTTGGACCACTGGTGCTTCTGGAAGTAGGCGGCGACCCCGGCGAAGAACTGCTCGATACCGACCCAGGCGGCCAGCTGCTTGAGCACCGACCCGCCCTTGGCGTAGGTGATGCCGTCGAAGTTGACCTGCACGTCTTCGAGATCGTTGATCTCGGCGACGACGGGGTGCGTCGAGGGCAGCTGGTCCTGGCGGTACGCCCAGGTCTTCTCCATCGCGTTGAAGGTCGTCCAGGCGGCCTCCCACTCGGTGGCCTCGGCGGTGGCGATCGTCGACGCCCACTCGGCGAACGACTCGTTCAGCCACAGGTCGTTCCACCACTTCATGGTGACGAGGTCGCCGAACCACATGTGCGCGAGCTCGTGCAGGATCGTGACGACGCGGCGCTCCTTCACGGCATCCGTCACCTTGGAGCGGAAGACGTAGGTCTCGGTGAAGGTGACCGCACCGGCGTTCTCCATCGCGCCCGCGTTGAACTCGGGCACGAAGAGCTGGTCGTACTTGGCGAAGGGGTAGGGGAAGCCGAACTTCTCCTCGAAGTACGCGAAGCCCTGGCGGGTCTTGTCGAAGACGTAGTCGGCATCCAGGTACTGCCACAGGCTCTTGCGGGCGAAGACCCCGAGCGGGATGACGCGGCCGTCGGCGCTCGTCAGCTCGCTGTAGGTGGCCTCGTAGGGGCCGGCGACGAGCGCGGTGATGTACGAGGAGATGCGCGGGGTCGCGGGGAAGTCCCAGCGGGCGGCGTCGTCGGAGACGGCGACCGGCTCGGGCGTGGGGGAGTTGGAGACGACCTTCCAGCGTGCGGGCGCCGTGACCGAGAAGGTGAACTCCGCCTTCAGGTCGGGCTGCTCGAACACCGTGTACATGCGACGCGAGTCGGGCACCTCGAACTGCGAGTAGAGGTAGACCTCGCCGTCGACGGGGTCGACGAAGCGGTGCAGGCCCTCGCCCGTGTTCGTGTATTCGCAGTCGGCCTCGACGACGAGCTCGTTCGAGGCTTCGAGACCGTCGAGCGCGATGCGCGAGTCGGCGAAGACGGTCGCCGGGTCGAGCGAGCGACCGTTGAGCGTCACCGAATGCACGGTGCGGGCGATGAGGTCGATGAAGGTCGACGCTCCCTCGGTCGCGGCGAAGGTCACCGCGGTGCGGGAGGAGAACACCTCGTCTCCGCGGGTCAGGTCGAGCTGCACGTGGTACTCGTGCGTGTCGACGATCGCGCGGCGCTCCTGCGCTTCGATGCGGGTCAGGTTCTCTCCTGGCACTGGCGTTCTCCCGGGGATGAGGGTGGGATCGTCGCGGATGACGCGCCGGCGTGGGTGACGACGGACGCCGTCGGCGACGACGACAACCGTAATAGCCTAGTCGCGAGATAACTCGCGTCCAGGCCCATCGGGTGGATGGGAAGATGACTGCGTGAGCACGACCGACACGGACACCAGCCCTGAGACCGTCCTCTACGCGTCGCCCGCCGCGTCATCCGGACCCAAGTGGGTCGAGACGCCCGTGGCGTACGACGGCATCCTCCTCGCCGGCTTCGGCGGACCGGAGGGCCAGGACGACGTCATCCCGTTCCTGCGCAACGTCACGCGCGGGCGCGGCATCCCCGACGAGCGCCTCGAAGAGGTCGCCCATCACTACCGCCACTTCGGCGGAGTGAGCCCGATCAACCAGCACAACCGCGAGCTCAAGGCCGCCCTCGAGGCGGAGATCGCCAAGCGCGGGCTGGGGCTTCCGGTGTACTGGGGCAACCGCAACTGGTCGCCGTACCTCGAAGAGGCCGTGACCGAGGCGGCCGAGGCCGGCGACACCACCCTCCTGGCCATCGCGACCAGCGCGTACAGCTCGTTCTCGAGCTGCCGCCAGTACCGCGAGGACTACGCGCGGGTCCTCGAGGCCACCGGCCTCGGCGAGACCGTGACCATCGACAAGGTGCGCCAGTTCTTCGACCACCCCGGCTTCGTCTCGACCTTCGTCACGGGCGTCTCCGAAGCCGTGTCGGCATTCGTGGCCGAGGGCATCGCCCCGGAGAAGATCCGCGTGCTCTTCTCCACCCACTCCATCCCCACCGCCGATGCCCAGCGCTCCGGCCCGCGCGACGTGGACTTCGGCGAGGGCGGGGCCTACGAGGCCCAGCACAAGGCCGTCGCCGCCTTCGTCATGGCCGAGGTCGCCGCCGCCGTCGCCGACGTCGAGTGGGAGCTCGTCTACCAGTCCCGCTCGGGCCCGCCCACGCAGCCCTGGCTCGAGCCCGACGTCAACGACGTCATCGCCGAGCTCCCCTCGCGCGGGGCGGAGGCCGTGGTGATCGTGCCGCTCGGCTTCGTCAGCGACCACATGGAAGTGCTGTGGGACCTCGACACCGAGGCGATGGAGGCCGCCGAAGAGGCCGGCATCCGCGCCGTGCGCACGCCGACCCCCGGCATCGACCCCGCCTACGTGTCCGGCCTGGTGGATCTGGTCGAGGAGCGACTCAAGGGCACACCGAAGGCCGACCGTCCGCACCTGACCGACCTCGGGCCCTGGTACGACGTCTGCCGCCCCGGATGCTGCGAGAACATCCGCGCCGGCTTCAAGCCCGTCGCGGCGGGTCTGCGCCCCTGACGCCCCCGATGCCGCCCGTCCCTCGCGAGGGGGCGGGCGGCATCGTCATCCCCACCCGCGTCGCCCGCGGCCCTCAATAGGATTGGCCCCATGCGCATCCACATCGGCACCGATCACGCCGGTCTCGAGTTCTCCACCCAGATCCAGCACCACCTCGCCGCCCAGGGACACGAGGTCATCGACCACGGGCCGGTCGAGTACGACCCGCTCGACGACTACCCGGCGTTCTGCATCCGCGCCGCGCAAGCCGTCGTGCGCGACCAGGCGGCGGGCGTCGAGGCCCTTGGTGTGGTCTTCGGCGGCTCGGGCAACGGTGAGCAGATCGCGGCGAACAAGGTGCTGGGCGTGCGCGCCGCGCTCGTGTGGAACATCTCCACCGCCGAGCTCGCCCGCGAGCACAACGACGCTAACGTCATCTCCATCGGCGCGCGCCAGCACACCTTCGACGAGGCCGCGTCGTTCATCGACCGCTTCATCGCGACGCCGTTCTCGGGAGAGGAGCGCCACGCGCGCCGCATCGGCCAGCTCGCCGCGTTCGAGCAGGACGGGGTGCTTCTTCCCGACCCGCGCGCCGGCCGATCGGAGAACACCATGACCGACGCGAGCGATTCGTTCGACCCCGAGGCAGGCTGATGCCCGAAGGGCATTCCGTCCATCGGATCGCTCGGCAGTTCGAGCGCAACATCGTCGGACGCACGGTCTCGGCATCCAGCCCGCAGGGCCGATTCGCCGAGGGTGCCGCTGTGCTCGACGGACGCGAGGCGCTCGAGGCGCGGGCGGTCGCGAAGCAGATGTTCCTCCGCTTCGACGGCGACGTCTGGCTGCGGGTGCACCTGGGCATGTACGGCGCGTGGGACTTCTCGGGCGAGGTCTCGGTCGACGCCACCATCGCGTCGTCCAACGGGCGCATGGGCCAGACGAACCAGCGGGGCACCGTCGTCGACGGAGCGATCATGGATGCCGCGGGCGAGAACTCCCTGAGCTCGATCGGCGCCCCGCGACGTTCCCGCGTGCGGATGTCGGAGCAGACCACCGGCCTCGACGAGGAGACGGAGTGGCCGCCGCCACCCGTGGGAGCGGTGCGTCTGCGTCTTCTCACCGAGACCACGTGCGCCGACCTGCGCGGCCCGACCGCGTGCGCCCTGCAGACGCCCGACGAGGTGCAGGCGACGATCGACAAGCTCGGGCCCGACCCGCTGGTCGACGACCTCGCCGAGGGCGAGGAGCGCTTCACCGCAACGGTGAGGAAGAAGCCCACCCCCATCGGGCTGCTGCTCATGGACCAGTCCGTCGTCAGCGGCATCGGCAACGTCTACCGCGCCGAGCTGCTGTTCCGCGCCCGACAGAACCCGCACACCCCCGGTCGCGAGGTGCCCGAGGAGGTGGTGCGCGATCTGTGGCGCGACTGGTCGCGGCTCCTGCCGATCGGCGTCGAGACCGGCCAGATGATGACGATGGACGATCTCGATCCCGAGGCGTACCGCCGCGCGATGGCGCACCGCGACGACCGGCACTGGGTGTACCACCGCGCGGGGCTCCCGTGCCGGATCTGCGGCACGACGGTGCTGATGGAGGAGGCCGCGGGGCGGAAGCTCTACTGGTGCCCCACCTGCCAGGCGTGAGGGCGTCCCGAGGAGGTCGAGCCCGGTCGAGCCTCCAGGCGTTTCGGGGGTTCCGGTCTCTTCGACGGGCTGAGGGACCTGCGTCGGGCGAGGAGGCCGAGCGCGTCGGAGGCCGGCTCCGTTCTAGGCTGATCCGGTGCGCCAGAATCCGAGCTTCGCGATGACCGACGTCGGTGAGATCCGCCGTCTCATCGACCTCCATCCGTGGGTGACCCTCGTGAGCCAGACCGATGACGGCCTCGTCGCCTCGCACTACGCCGTCATGCTCGACGACACCCGCGACGATCTCACGATCGTGGGGCACGTGGGCAAACCCGACGATGTCATCCTCGGTCTCGGTGATCGCGAGCTGCTCGTGGTCGTCCAGGGCCCGCACGGCTACATCACCCCGCGCTGGTACGGCGACGTCCCCGCCGTGCCGACCTGGAACTTCATCTCGGCGCACCTGTCGGGCATCCCGGAACTGCTGTCGGCGGAGGAGAACCTCCGCGTGCTCGACCGGCTCGTCGACCGCTTCGAGGGTGACGGCGCCGATGCGCGCGGGCTGTACACGCTCCCGAACGACGCCGCCTTCGTCGAGCGCCTCGAGCGCGGCACGGTCGGCTTCCGCCTGACGCCGACGCGCGTGACGGCGAAGCGCAAGCTCAGCCAGAATCGCAGCCCCGAGGTGATCGACACGATCATCGCGGGACTCGGGTCTGACAACCCGGGGCTCGCGGCGGAGATGCAGCGCGCCGCCGACGCACGGGTGCGCCCGTGATCGGGGAGAGCGTCGGCTTCGTCCGCGCCGTGCGCGTGGCCGGCCCCGGGCGCGAGCTGCTGCCCACCGACGAACCGGTCGACCTCGTCCTCGTCGACGGGGTCATCGCCGACATCGCGCCGACCGGCAACCTGCGCCCCGCCGGTGTCGTCGTCGAGGGCGAGGGCGGGTGGCTCCTCCCGGGCCTGTGGGACCACCACGTGCACGTGCTCCAGTGGGCCCTCGCGGCGGATCGCGTCCCGTTGGGCGAGATCTCCTCCGCGCATGAGGCCGCGGCCGTCATGGCGCTCGCGCCCCTCAGTGACGGGCGACGGATCGGTTCCGGCTTCCGCGACGGGTTGTGGGCCGACGCGCCGCGCCTCGACCTGCTGGATGCCGCGACCGGCGACGTCCCGACCTATCTCATCAATGCCGACGTGCACAGCGTCTGGATGAACTCCGCGGCCTTCCGTCGCGAGCGGTTCGCTCCCGTGGCATCCGGGATGCTGGTCGAGGAGGACGCGTTCGAGATCTCCCGTCGCCTGAACGCCGTGGAGGCCGACGTCGCCGACGGCGCCGTCGAGCGCATGGCGCGAGCCGCGGCGGCCCGGGGCCTCGTCGGGCTCGTCGACCTCGACATGACGTGGAACGACGAACCGTGGCAGCGTCGCGCGGCGCGGGGCTTCGACGCCCTGCGGGTGTCGTACGGCACCTACCCTCAGCACCTCGACCGGGCGATCGCCGAGGGCCTGCGGACGGGTGACCGCGTGCGCGGCGGGCGGAACGACCTCGTCCGCGTCGGACCGCTGAAGGCCATCACCGACGGCTCGCTCGGCACGCGAACCGCCGCGTGCGCTCACCCCTATCCCGGCGATCCCGCCAACCGCGGTCTGCTCACCGTCGCCCCCGACGACCTCGTCGAGATGATGACGCGAGCGACCGCCGCCGGTCTCGCGTGCGCGATCCACGCGATCGGCGACGTCGCCAACAGTCACGCGCTCGACGCCTACGCGGTGACGGGTGCGGTCGGGACGATCGAGCACGCGCAGCTCGTGGCCCACGCCGACATCCCGCGTTTCGCCCGCCTCGGCGTGGCGGCCAGCGTGCAGCCCGAGCACGCGCTCGACGACCGCGACATGACGGATGCCATCTGGGCCGGGCAGTCGGCGCAGCCCTACCCCCTGCGGGCCCTTGCTGACAGCGGCGCCAACCTCCGCTTCGGATCCGATGCTCCGGTGGCGCCGCTGGATCCGTGGGCGGCGATGGCCTCCGCGGTGTTCCGCACCCGCGATGGGCGCGAGCCCTGGCAGGCGCATCAGAGGGTGGAGATCGGCACCGCGATCGCGGCATCCACCGCCGGGGGATCCACGACACCGGCCGAGATCGCGCCGGGGGCGGTCGCCGACCTCGTGATCGTCGGCGTCGATCCGCTGACCGCCGATGAGCGCGCGCTGCGGTCGATGCCCGTGCGCACGACACTGGTGGCCGGCCGGGTGACCCACGGCGTCTGACGGCTTCTCCCGCGTCGCGACGGTCCGGCATCTCCGGGACCGCCCGGATGACCGAGGGCGCCCGGGCATGACGAAGGGGGCGGTGCTCACGCACCGCCCCCTTCGTCGACGTCTTACGCGGCGAGGTGCGCGAAGAGGAACCAGCGGTCCTTGTCGAGGCCGCGCTTGATCTCGATCGCGACGTCCTGGCTCGACATGTCGATCTCGTCGAGGCCCTCGATGGCGGCCTCGATGTCGACGAGAACTGCGTCGATGTCGGCGATCACCGCACGGATCACGACGTCGGACTGCGCGAAGCCGGCAGGCACTTCGGTCGCCTTCGCCTTGGCGGCGACGGTGGACAGGCGCGAGTCGATCGGCAGGCCCAGGGCCACGATGCGCTCGGCCGCGAGGTCGGCCCAGTCCTGCGCGTGGGCGACCACGGTGTCGAGCAGCTCGTGCACGCCGATGAAGTTCGAGCCGCGCACGTGCCAGTGCGCCTGCTTGCCGTTGACGACGAGGGCCTCGAGGCCGATCACGACGGGGGAGAGGAACTGGGCCGTGCCGGCGGCCATCGTGGGGTCGACGGTGGTGGCGGCGGGGGTCTGAACGGTGCTCATGTCTGCTCCTTGTCGCAGTGAACGAAGTCTGATGGGTGCAACGCTACTCACGCCCGAGCATTCCGCAAGCAAGATGAGGCTCGGCTAAATCCCCGGTGAGGAGGCAATCCTTACCTTCCCTCCGCTCCTCTCCGACGTCCTGCCGCGGCGCCGGCTATCAGGGCGGCGGTAGCCACGATGACGAGCCCGACCGGAGCCGCGGGCGCACCCGTCCGGGGGAGCTCTGCGGAGGTCGGCCGCCCGGGGAGCACCGCACCCGCGGTCGCCTGGGTCAGCTGCACCACCGGGGTCACCGTGGCCCGTCCCCGGCGGGAGTCGTTCTGCGCCTCCGCGTCGAGACGCAGTGCCATGTCGAGGCGCACCGTGCGCCCCGCCGGAATGATCTCGCTCACCCACGCGCCGCCGGGCGGCACCGGGACCGACGCCACGACCAACCGCAGGGCGTCCGCCAGCGCTCGGCTGGCAGGGTCGCCGTCGTCGGTGGTCTCGAGCCGCAGTCCCGCGCGAGCGGGGTCGGCACTGCCGTTGCGGATCCAGAGAGTGGCGACGCTGCTCGTCCCGGGGACGAGCGGTCCATCCGGTGCGAAGAGGCGGATGGAGCCGTCGGCGACGAAGTGCTCGCCGTCGTCGCTCACGAGGAGCCGCGCTGGAGAGGAGCCGACGGTGTCCGCCCTCGCGGGCGCCGGGACCGCCACCGAGCACGACGCGGCCAGGATCGCCGCGACGACCGCCATCGGGGTGCGCGAGCGGCGTCGAGGACGACGCAGGTCGAGAGCGAACATCACCGCGCCCCACGCGATCACCGCGACGCCGACGACGGCGATCGCCGCCCCGCGCTCCTGGCCGCCGAAGACGGCCGAAGGGTAGCCGAGCAGCGGGAGCGCGAGCACGACCGTGCCGCGGAGCTGTTCGCGTTGCACGGGAGGGTCGTCGAGGTCGTTCGCGTCACCACGGGTGATGAGAAGTCGGTCCCCGCTCGTGCTCGAGGTCGTCCCCACGACGCGATGCGTCACCACGGCCGGCTCGCCCGACCGGATCTGGTAGGTCACGACATCGCCCACGCGTACGGCGTCGAACGGCGTCGGGCGCACCGCGATGAGGCTCCCCGGCGGCATCCCGGGATTCATGCTGCCGGTGAGCACCGTGTAGGTCTGCGCGCCGAGGACGGTGGGCACGACGACGGTCAGGAGGGCGAACGCCGAGACGGCGATCAGGAGGATCGTCGACAGGATGCCGCGCGCCCGCGCCATGCGTCCGGGGGAGGGCGGGGCGGAACGGCGATCGCGCCGGAGGCCGACGTTCACGGACACGTCGCACCCCCGAGGACGAAACCGAGGCCGTTCCCGGGGACGACGGTCTGCGCAGCGCTGGGCGACGACCGCCAGAGGCCGTTGATCGACACGGCGGCGACGGTGGGATTGCCGGTCAGCAGGGTCACCACGCCGCCGAGCAGTCCGCCCTGCACGGTGACAGAGAACGTCTCTCCGGTCACGGTGGCATCCTGCACGCGCGCGAGCTCGGGGGGCTGACCCGTCCGCACGTTGGTGGCGATCACGGAGTACTCCTTCGCCCCCGTCACCCGCGCCCAGGTGAGGCGCGCGGCGGCGAGCCCGTTGGCGGTCGTCGGCGCGCACGACAGCAGCGTCGGCGCACCGAGTGCGCCCGCATTCAGGGCGGGCAGCGGGACGGGCGCGCTCACCTGCCACGCGGCGGATGCCGGGCTGGCGCCCGCCAGGGCCAGGATCAGCGCGGTCACCGCGACCGTGGCCCGCGCGTGTCGACGCCGCGTCGTCACTGCACGACCTGGTCGGCGGTGACGACGACGGTCGGCGTGAGCGCCGTGCCCTGGAGGGAGGCGGGGGCATCCGCCGCGAGGGTGGCGCGCACGCACAGGTCGACCGACTGTCCCGGGCTGAAGCCGCCGGCCGGTGCGTAGGACGTACCCGAGGCGATGACCGTCGCGCTTCCGCACGAGCCGAGGTAGACCCGCGTCGTGACGTACGCCGGTGCGGTGACGGTGGGCGTCAGACGCCAGCGCAGCGTCGTTCCGCCGGCGCCGGTCTCGGTGACTCGCAGCAGGGGGGTGTCGCTGGAGCGGTCGGGGTACAGCGGCGTCCACGTCGACCAGTCCCCGATCCACTGGGTGGCGAGGTCGAACGACCCGGATGCCACGGGTCCCGCCGTCAGCGATGCCTGAGCGCGCCAGGAAGCCTGGGCGGCAGCGGTGCCGGTACCGAGCACCAGGGCCGCCGCGAGCACCGCCGCTGCGCGCAGTCGTCCGCGGGGGGACGCATCACGCGTCGACATCGAGGCACCGGGTCAGCTGGACGCCTGCGTGAGCGTGAAGGCGATGTCGTTGAGGTTGACGCTCTGGGCGGCTCCGGCACGGCCCGTCGTCCCGGGCTTGAAGGTGATGGTGAGGGTCGCCGTGGCGGCGCCGCTGTTGGCCGAGGTGAGGCGGTAGGTGTTCGTGCCGGTCGCCGTGCCGTAGCTGCTCACCGTGAGGACCACGTCGAGGTTGCTGCCCAGGGCTCCCGACGTGAACGTCGACCCCACCTCGGCCTTGAGGTCCGCGGCGATGGTGGTGCCCACCAGCGTCACGTCCAAGGGCTGGGTCAGGGTGAGGACGTCTCCGGGGACGATCTTGACGGTGGTCAGGTTGCTCACCGATTGCGCCGAGCCCAGCACGCCCTTCAGGCTCCACGTGCCCGTGCCGAGCGAGAGGTTGAGATCACCCGCGCTGACGGGGCCAGCGGTGAGCGCGGTCTGGGTCGACCAGTAGGCATACGTCCCACCGCCTGCCGACAGCAGGGCGGCACCGACGGCGATTGCGAGGATGGCGGTGGTGCGCCGGTGCCGTCGGACGGGTCGGTCGGTGGGGGTGGGGGCGGGGGCGGGTGCTGTCGACGATGACATGACGACTCCAAGAGCGGCTGCGACTGAGGTGGCTCCGAACCTACGAGGGCTCCGGCCGGCTGCCACTACCGGTTCTGGGTCGCCGGGTACCGTTCCGCTCGTCCCTCGGTAGTCGTCAGTAGTGCCCCGCGACGGCTAGCCTCGGCCCATGACGATCGCCCCCGATGCCTCCGTCCTGACCCTCGACGGCGCGACGCCCTCCCTGCACGGCAGTGCGTTCGTGGCATCCGGGGCCCGTGTCGTGGGTGCGGTGACCCTCTCCGAGGGGGCGAGCGTCTGGTACAACGCCGTCCTTCGCGCCGACAGCGCCCCGATCGTGATCGGGCCCCGCAGCAACCTGCAGGACAACGTCTCCGTGCACGTCGATTCCGGCCACGGGGTCGTCATCGGCGCCGACGTATCGGTCGGCCACAACGCGGTCGTGCACGGATGCAGGATCGACGACGGATCGCTCATCGGCATGGGCAGCGTGGTGCTCTCGGGTGCGCACATCGGCGCGGAATCGCTCGTGGCCGGGGGCGCGGTGGTGCTCGAGGGGACGATCGTGCCGCCGGGGTCGCTGGTGGCGGGTGTTCCGGCGAAGGTGCGCCGCGAGCTCACGGCGGCGGAGCGCGAGGGGATCGTCCGCAATGCGGAGACCTACCTCAGGCACACGGCGCGCCACGCCCACGCGCAACACGTCTGATCCATCACGCGGGACCGTCGGTGCTCGGGACGCGGTGCGCAGTGAGCGCGGCCCGCTGTTTCGCTCGCCGTCCGCCACCCGCGATGGGTGGGCGTCGCGAGCGAGGCGTGCATAGGGTGGGGCGATGACCATCACCACTCTTGAGCCCGGTGAGGTCTTCGTCTTCGGGTCGAACGCGGCCGGCGCGCACGGCGGGGGAGCGGCCCGGTTCGCCCTCGATCGTTTCGGGGCCGTGTGGGGACAGGGCGAGGGGCTGCAGGGTCGGTCCTACGCGATCGACACGATGTCGGGGCCGACCGTCTTCGAGGAGCAGGCGCGCCGATTCGTCGCGTTCGCCGCCGAGCACCCGGAACTGCGCTTCCTCCTCACCGAGGTGGGCTGCGGGATCGCCGGATACCGCCCCGAGCAGGTGGCGCCGTTCTTCACGGGGGCCGGTCGCAACGTCGAACTGCCCGCGTCGTTCCGCCGCGTCCTGGCCCGCCGTGCCCCCGGTGCCGAGGGAGAGGTCCCGTGATCATCGCCCTCAGCACCGCCGTCCCTCTGCTGATCGCCGGGGCGCTCATCGCGTGGCTGGCCTACCGGTCCTCCCGCGGCACGCTGACCCGCAACCTCTGGATGGGCATCCGCACGACCTCCACGATGCGCAGCGACGAGGCGTGGCGGGTCGGACACACCGCGGCCGTCGTGCCGATGGCCGTGTCCGGGGCCGGTCTCATCGCTGCGGGAGCCGCGGCGGTCGTCGCGGGCGAGGACGCGGCTGTGTGGACCGCGATGGCCGGCTGCGCGTGGGCAGTCGTGTGGCTTCTCGTCGCCGCGGTCGTGGCCGGGCGCGCGGTGGAACGGATGGATGCCGATACCGGGCGCTGATCGCAAGGAGCCGTGATCGTCGCAACGACGGGGGAGTGGAGGGGCTGACGAGAATCGAACTCGCATCATCTGTTTGGAAGACAGAGGCTTTACCACTAAGCTACAGCCCCGAATTCCGCCGCTCATGACGAGCCGCGGAGTCGGACTCGTCTACTGTACGACACGGCGCAGGCGGTCGCGAACGCACCCGGTCGACTCGGATGCCGATTTCGCCCCGCACCGCGAGAAAACCGGCGGTCCCAGGTCGATCGACTAGACTTTCCGAGGTCGTTTCGTCGAACGCGTTCGCGCGCGTCGCCCCGGGGCGTAGCTCAGCTTGGTAGAGCGCCCGCTTTGGGAGCGGGAGGCCGCAGGTTCAAATCCTGTCGCCCCGACGCAACGGCCCCACAGACCACAGGCCCACACGGCCCCCGCGTGCGCGCGGGCCACACGAGGAGAACACACCGCATGGTCAACAGCACCGTCGAGCAGCTCAGCCCCACCCGGGTCAAGCTCCACATCACGGTCTCGCCCGACGAGCTCAAGCCGAGCATCGCCCACGCCTACGAGCACATCGCCCGCGACGTGCAGATCCCCGGCTTCCGCAAGGGCAAGGTCCCCGCGCCGATCATCGACCAGCGCATGGGCCGCGGCGCCGTCATCGAGCACGCCGTCAACGAGGGTCTCGACGGTTTCTACCGTCAGGCCGTCGAGGCGCAGGACCTCCGCGTCATCGGCCGCCCGAGCGCCGAGATCGTCGAGCTCCCCGAGCTGAAGGACTTCTCCGGCGACCTCGTCGTCGATGTCGAGGTCGACGTGCGCCCCGAGTTCGAGCTGCCCGCGTACGACACCATCACGGTGACCGTCGACGCGGCATCCGCCGACGAGGCCGGCATCGACGCCGAGCTCGACCGCCTGCGCGCCCGCTTCGGCACGCTCGTCACCGTCGACCGTCCGGCCACCAGCGGCGACTTCGTCGAGCTCGACCTCGTCGCCACGATCGACGGCAACGAGATCGACCGCGCCGAGGGCGTGTCGTACGAGATCGGCTCCGGCGAGCTGCTCGAGGGCATCGACGAGGCGATCGAGTCGCTCACCGCCGACGAGCAGACCACCTTCCGCTCGAAGCTCGTCGGTGGCGAGCACGCCGGCGAAGAGGCCGAGGTCGCCGTCACCATCAAGGCCGTCAAGGAGCGCGAGCTCCCCGACGCCGACGACGACTTCGCCCAGATGGCGTCCGAGTTCGACACCATCGCCGAGCTCCGCGAGTCGCTCAGTGAGCGCGTGTCGCAGCAGGCCGTGTTCACGCAGGGTTCGGCCGCGCGCGACAAGTTCATCGACGCCCTCCTCGAGGCCGTCGAGATCCCCGTGCCCCCGCAGCTCATCGAGGACGAGGTGCACAACCACCTCGAGGGCGAGAACCGCCTCGAAGACGACGAGCACCGCGCCGAGGTCACCGAGGCGAGCGAGAAGCAGTTCCGCACGCAGATGGTGCTCGACAAGATCGCCGAGGACGCCAACGTCCAGGTGTCGCAGGACGAGCTGACGCAGTACCTCATCCAGTCGGCTGCGCAGTACAACATGGCGCCGCAGGACTTCGTCAACGCGCTGCAGCAGGGCAACCAGCTCCCCGCGCTCGTCGGCGAGGTGGCCCGCAACAAGGCCCTCGCGATCGCGCTCGGCAAGGTCACCGTCGTCGACACCGACGGCAAGCCCGTCGACCTGACCGGTTTCGTCGCCGTCGAGGGCGAAGAGCCCGTCGAGGGTGACGACGTCGCGGACGAGGCGCCGGCCGAGGAGGCCGCCGCTGAGGAGGCCCCCGCGAAGGCTCCGGCCAAGAAGCGCGCCCCCGCGAAGAAGAAGGCCGACGCTGACGCGGCTCCCGCCGAGGAGGCCGCCGCTGAGGAGGCCCCCGCGAAGGCTCCCGCCAAGAAGCGCGCCCCGGCCAAGAAGAAGGCCGACGCCGCCGACGGCGAGTAAGTCATGACGGAGGGGGTGGATGCCACGGCATCCGCCCCCTTCTTCGTTCCCGGATTCCGGTGAGCGTCCACGACACGCCCTCCAGCGCACCGCTCGCGCGTCGTGTCCAGACGCTCGACATCCGGGTCACCGACCCCTGTTGAGTGTCCCGAACACGCCGCGCGTACCGACGGTCGGCGGAGTGTCCTGGACACTCGACATGCCTGACGAGAGATGGATGCGACACATGGACGACTGGCAGAGCAGAGTGGATGCCGTCTGGGCCGATGATGCGCTCAGCCCCACCGAGGTGATCTCGCGGATCGACGAGCTCGCCGCCGAGCGACCCGACGACGACGCCGTGGCGCTCTTCGAGCGGGCGGGAGCACGCGACTCGGCGGGCGTCGAGGACGAGGCCGAGGTGTTGTACCGTCGCGCGCTCGAGATCGGCCTCGACGATGAGCGCCGCACCCGCGCGACGATTCAGCTCGCCAGCACCATCCGCAACCTCGGCAAGACGGAGGAGGCGCTCGGGATGCTCCGGGCGGAGTACGAGCGCGAGCCGCGCGGGGAGCTGCACGACGCGGCTGCCGCCTTCTACGCCCTCGCGCTGGTGTCGAGCGGGGAGCCGGAGCAGGCGGCATCCGTCGCTCTCCAGGCCCTCGCGCCGCACCTGCCGCGCTATACCCGTTCCGTGACCGGATACGCGCGAGAAATCGCCGACGATCCGCGCTGATCCGCCCGCGGCGAACACGGCATCCCGCCCCCGGACCCGCCGGTAGATTCGTTGCAGATCACCGGAAGAGGAGCACACATGCCCGAACCCCTTATGGCAACGAGCGTCTTCGACAGGCTGCTGAAGGACCGCATCATCTGGCTCGGTTCGGAGGTGCGCGACGAGAACGCGAACGAGATCTGCGCCAAGATCCTGCTGCTCGCGGCAGAGGACCCGCAGAAGGACATCTACCTCTACATCAACTCGCCCGGCGGCTCCATCACGGCCGGCATGGCGATCTACGACACGATGCAGTTCGTGCCGAACGACATCGTCACCGTCGGCATCGGCATGGCGGCGTCGATGGGCCAGCTGCTGCTGACCAGCGGCACCAAGGGCAAGCGCTACATCACGCCCAACGCGCGCGTGCTGCTGCACCAGCCCCACGGCGGCTTCGGCGGCACGTCGAGCGACATCCAGACGCAGGCGCAGCTCATCCTCGACATGAAGCGCCGCCTCGCCGAGATCACCGCGAACCAGACCGGCAAGAGCGTCGAGCAGATCAACGCCGACGGTGACCGCGACCGCTGGTTCACCGCTCAGGAGGCCCTCGAGTACGGCTTCGTCGACCACATGCGCGAGCACGCCACCGACGTCACCGGCGGCGGCGGAACCGCGGCCTGAGTCGAGAGGAAAAGGACACCGACATGAACATCCCCACCTTCGGTGGCGCAGCGGCCCACATGCCCTCGAGCCGCTACGTCCTTCCTCAGTTCGAGGAGCGCACGGCCTACGGCTACAAGCGCCAGGACCCCTACAACAAGCTGTTCGAGGACCGCGTCATCTTCCTGGGCGTCCAGGTCGACGACGCCTCGGCCGACGACGTCATGGCCCAGCTGCTCGTGCTCGAGTCGCAGGACCCCGACCGCGACATCATCATGTACATCAACTCGCCTGGCGGCTCGTTCACGGCCATGACGGCGATCTACGACACGATGCAGTACGTCTCGCCGCAGATCCAGACCGTGGTTCTCGGTCAGGCCGCGTCCGCGGCATCCGTGCTCCTGGCCGCCGGCGCGCCCGGCAAGCGTCTGGCCCTGCCGAACGCCCGCATCCTGATCCACCAGCCCGCCATGGGCGAGGCCGGTCACGGGCAGGCGTCCGACATCGAGATCCAGGCGCAGGAGATCCTCCGTATGCGCACCTGGCTCGAAGAGACGATGGCCCGCCACACCGGTCAGGACGTCTCGAAGGTCAACAAGGACATCGACCGCGACAAGATCCTCTCCGCCGCCGAGGCGATGGAGTACGGCATCGTCGACCAGGTGCTCACGACCCGCAAGCGTCAGCCCGCGGCCCTCACCGCCTGACACGCTCGCGACACGACGAAGCCCCGCAGACCCGTTTCGGTCTGCGGGGCTTCGTCGTGCGCGGGGCGCTCCGTGTGAGTCGCCGGAATTCGCCGTCCCCGGCGATGCGGGAGCGACAGATCCTGGCGACTCACGCGGGGGAGGGAGGGTCCGCCGTCGGCGATCACGACACCGCCGGGCGCGCAAATGCCCTCGGATGTCGCGGGCTCGGGTTAGGCTCGGGTACACACCGGCGGGGGCCGGGTGACGGGAGGAACCGGCATGGCACGCATCGGTGAGAGCGCCGACCTGTTCAAGTGCTCCTTCTGCGGCAAGAGCCAGAAGCAGGTGCAGCAGCTGATCGCCGGTCCCGGCGTGTACATCTGCGACGAGTGCGTGGAGCTCTGCAACGAGATCATCGAAGAGCGCATGGCCGAATCCTCGGCCGGCGAGGTCGCCGAATTCGACCTGCCCAAGCCGCGCGAGATCTTCTCCTTCCTCGAGGAGTACGTCGTCGGTCAGGAGCCCGCCAAGCGCGCCCTGGCCGTCGCCGTCTACAACCACTACAAGCGCGTCCGCGCGCACGGCACGCTGCAGCCCGCCGAGGCGCGCGCCGAAGAGATCGACATCGCCAAGAGCAACATCCTGCTGCTGGGCCCCACGGGCTGCGGCAAGACCTACCTCGCCCAGACGCTCGCGAAGCGCCTCAACGTGCCGTTCGCGGTGGCGGATGCCACGGCCCTCACCGAGGCCGGCTACGTCGGTGAAGACGTCGAGAACATCCTCCTCAAGCTCCTCCAGGCCGCCGACTTCGACGTCAAGCGCGCCGAGCAGGGCATCATCTACATCGACGAGGTCGACAAGATCGCCCGCAAGGCCGAGAACCCCTCGATCACGCGCGACGTGTCGGGTGAGGGCGTGCAGCAGGCGCTCCTGAAGATCCTCGAGGGAACCGTCGCCTCGGTTCCGCCGCAGGGGGGCCGCAAGCACCCGCATCAGGAGTTCATCCAGATCGACACGACGAACGTGCTGTTCATCGTGGCCGGTGCCTTCGCGGGGCTCGAGGAGATCATCTCCGCTCGCGTCGGCAAGCACGGCGTCGGCTTCGGCGCTCCGCTGCAGCGTAAGGAGGACGCGCCCGATCTCTTCAGCGAGGCGCTGCCCGAAGACCTGCACAAGTTCGGTCTGATCCCCGAGTTCATCGGTCGTCTGCCCGTCGTGGCATCCGTCTCGCCGCTGGATCAGGACGCGCTGATGGAGATCCTCACCGCGCCCCGCAACGCCCTCGTCAAGCAGTACCAGCGCATGTTCGAGCTCGACGGCGTGCAGCTCGAGTTCGACGACGACGCGCTGCGCGCGATCGCCGATCTCGCGGTGGCCCGCAAGACGGGTGCGCGCGGTCTGCGCGCGATCCTCGAGGACGTGCTCGGCCCCATCATGTTCGACGTGCCCTCGGCCGACGACATCGCGAAGGTCGTCATCACCCGCGCGGCCGTCGAAGACGGAGCCCAGCCGACGATCGTGCTGGCGCAGAAGCGCCGCAGCGCCTGACCACTCCGCTCGTGTTCCACGGGCGCGGTGAGCGGCTGCGGGTGAGCCCTCTCGCCGTCGGGGGAGTGACGCGCGGGGCGCGGCTGGTCGTGCGTGACGATCCGGGGGCTGCGCTGTCGACTCTCGTCGACGCCCTGCGTGCCGAGCGGTTCGACGTCGGCGACGACCGCATGTCGCGGGCCCTGTCGGCGCGGGGGTCGGAATGGATCGCGCAGGACGTGCGCATCGGGGATCCCTCCCCGACATGGTCGTCGGGGATCTTGGATGCCGCGCTGCAGCACACCCCGCTCGCCTTCCTACCCGGGCTCCGCCGACGCGCCACCCCGACGGTCGTCGTCGCGAGCGCCCGCGCTCACGACGAAGGGGCGGAGCTCGTGGCGTTCTCGCACCCGACCCTGGTCGGCTGGACCACGACGAACGACGCGGCGCACCTCCTCACCGCTGCCCTCGACCGCGTCGAGGCGCAGTACGCGCCCGCGGGACTCCTGGTGACGCGAGAGGCCCTGCGCGGCATCGCGAACGACGGAGCGCCCGCCTCGCAGCAGTTCGTCCGCGACGTGCTCGGCTGGCGCTGAGGTCCTCCGCTCCCGCGTCCGCGGTGCACCGGTGCGCGGACGCCCTCCGGCGGCCGGGCCGAGGAGCGCGCGGCCGGCGCGCCCACCCGACGGACGCCGAGCACCGTCCTGCACCCCGAGGCCAAAGAGGTTCCGAGGCGGGCAGGATGGAGGGATGCTGTCCGCTCTTGCTGTCCCCGTCGCCCTGTCGAGTCGAGCCGGGGAGGTGCAGCTGCGTCGGGCCGTTCCGGCCGACCTGTCCGGGCTGATGGTCCTTCTCGCGGATGATCCGATCAGTGCGGCGCGCGGCGACCGCGGTGACGATTCCGACGGCACGGCCTATGCGGCGGCGCTGCGAAGCGTGCTCGAGGCTCCGTTGAACGACCTCCTCGTCGTCGACGATGCGGAGGGCCGTCTCGTCGGCACCCTGCAGCTCACCGTCATCCCCGGCATGGCCCGACGCGGCGCCACCCGCCTGCTGGTGGAGGCCGTGCGCGTGGCCTCGACGGAACGCTCGGCGGGCATCGGCACGGCCGTGATGCAGTGGGTGATGCACGTGGCCGCACCGGCGACCGGCGCGAGCCTCGTGCAGCTGACCTCCGACGCGGCGCGCGTGGACGCCCACCGGTTCTACACGCGTCTCGGCTTCGTCGACTCGCACATCGGGTTCAAGTACGCGCTCTGACCCGGCGTCCCCGGACGCCGGGAGCGGCCGCGCGCACCGACCTCAGCCGGCGAGACCGCGCCGCTCGAGGAGCGGCTGGATCTCGGCATCCCGACCCCGGAAATCGCGGTAGGCGGCGAGGGGATCGCCGGACCCACCGACCCCCAGCAGCCTCCGGCGGAAGCGGTCGCCGTTCGCGCGCGTGAGTCCGCCGTTCTCGCGGAACCACTCCACGGTGTCGGCGTCGAGCACCTCGCTCCAGATGTAGGAGTAGTACCCGGCGCTGTACCCGCCCGAGAAGACGTGCGCGAAGTACGTCGAGGCGTAGCGGGTGGGAACGGCGGGGTTGTCGAGGCCGATGTCGGCGAGGGCTCGCGCCTCGAACTCCGCCACGTCGATACCCGCCGAGGCCTGGTCGACCGAGAGGCCGTGCCACGCCTGGTCGATCCAGGAGGCCGCGAGGTACTCGCTGGTCGCGAAGCCCTGGTTGAACGCCTCGGAGGCGTGCAGTCGCTCGACGACATCGGCGGGGAGCGGCTCGTCGGTGTCGATGTGGCGGGCGTAATTCGTGAGGATCTCGGGCCAGAGGATCCACATCTCGTTCACCTGGCTGGGGAACTCGACGAAGTCGCGGTAGACGGCCGTGCCGCCGAAGTGCGGATAGGTCACCGTCGCGAAGAGCCCGTGCAGGGCGTGGCCGAACTCGTGGAAGAGGGTGGTGACCTCGTCGAGCGTCAGCAGCGTCGGGGTTCCGGGAGCGGGCTTGTTGACGTTGAGGTTGTTGACCACCACCGGGGCCGTGCCGCGGAGCCGGGACTGCGTCACGATCGAGTTCATCCACGCGCCCCCGCGCTTCGTGTCGCGCGTGTACAGGTCGAGCAGGAACAGCCCGAGCTCGCCGCCGTCGGCGTTGTGCACCTCGAACACGCGCACGTCGGGGTGGTACCCCTGCAGGTCGTGGCGTTCGGTCATGCGGATGCCGTAGAGCTGCTCGGCGGCGAAGAACACGCCGTCGCGCAGCACGCGCTCGGCCTCGAACCACGGCCGGAGGGCCGCGCGATCGAGGTCGTACCGTTGGGCGCGCACCTTCTCGGTGTAGAACGCCCAGTCGTGGGCTTCGATGCGGATGCCGTCGGCATCCGCGATCTCCTGCAGGGCGTCCTGCTCGCAGCGTGCGTTGGCCGCTGCGGGGGCGGCGAGCCGTCGCAGCAGGTCGCGCGCGGCATCCGGCGACCCCGCCGTCTGATCCGCGAGGACGGCCGCCGCGTGCGAGGGGTAGCCGAGAACGGCGGCGCGCTCGGCGCGCAGGCGCACGATCTCGCGGAGGAGCCCGCGGTTGTCGTTGTCGTTGCCGCGCGCGGCGCGGGAGCGCGACGCCTCGAGCAGGCGGCGGCGGCTCTCACGATCCGTCAGAGAGGCGAGAAGCGGGTGCCCCGTGTACAGGGTGAGGGTGACGACGTAGCGGCCGTCGAGTCCGCGGCTGGTCGCTGCCTGAGCGGCGGCGGACAGTTCGCCGTCGCTGAGTCCGTCGAGTTCGGCGGCGGTGTCGAACACCACCGCGAGGTCGTTCGTGTCGGCGAGGAGGTTCTTCTCGAAGGTGTTGGTGAGCACCGACAGTCTCTGATTGAGCTCGGTCAAGCGCTGCTTCTCGGCGTCGTCGAGGCCGGCGCCCGCGAGCGACATCTCGCGGTGGTACCGCTCGACGAGGTAGCGGCTCTCGGCGTCGAGATCGAGGTCGTCGAGCTGCGCGTGCACGGCGGCGATGCGGGCGAACAGCGCGGAGTCGAGCTGGATGGCGTCGCGGTGTGCCGACATGAGCGGAGCGAGCTCCTCTTCGACGGCCTGGATCTCCGCGGTGCCGTCAGCACCGGTGACGGTGTAGAACGTGCGGCTCACACGACCGAGCAGTTCGCCGCTGCGCTCGAGTGCGACGAGCGTGTTCTCGAAGGTCGGCGCATCGGACTGCGCGGTGATCGTGTCGATCTCGTCGCGCTGTGCGGCGAAGCCGGCCTGGAACGCGGGCAGGTAGTGCTCGACGCGGATGCTGCCGTAGGGCGGCAGATCGTAGGGGAGCGAGGGCGGCGCGAGGAGGGGATTGGGGGCATCCGTCATCGGTCCAGCCTAGGCGGCGTGCCGTCCGCGGTCACGGCCGCGGCTCTTCCGCTGCGACGGCATCGACGCGCTCAGCCACCCGGGGCGGAGGGTCCTGAGCCTGCCGAAGGGACCGGGACCTCTCGACGTCGAACGAGAGAGCCCGCCGTCCGCCCGGAGGCGGCGGCGGGCTCTCTCCGGCGACGACGGCTCAGGCGAACTCGGCGTCGTCGTCATACCGCACGACGACCTCGCCCGAGGCCTCCTGCGAGACGATGACCCCCGTGTCGAGCTCGGCCACGGGGCGTCCTTCGAGGAAGGTCAGCGTCCACCGCGGCGCGGGGGCGCTCAGACCATCGGGGTTGAGCGCGGCCTCGACCGCGGCGATCTGGGCGTGCAACGCCTCGGGAACGGCCTTCGGCGGCTGCTCACGGGCGGTCCAGCGGGTTCCGAGCTGCATCAGGCCTCCTGGGGTGCGAACACGATGTCGGTGACGGTGGTGGTGTCGGCCTCGGCGAACGAGATCGTCTCGATGCGCCCGACCGCGCGCAGGTCGCCCTCGGCGAGACGCAGGGCCGCGACGTTCGGACCCGACACGATCAGCGAGGTGACCGGCGTCTTCTGCGAGGCCTTGGCCTCGGTCTTGGCGCGACGGATGCCGATGAGCGCGGCGCTCACCGCGGTCAGGACCGCGGGGTCACCCTCGATGCCCAGCGGCTCGGGCCAGGAGGCGGTGTGCACCGATCCCTCTTCGAACCACGACCACACCTCTTCGGACGCGAACGAGAGCACGGGGGCGAACAGGCGCACGAGCGTCGACAGGGCCGTTCGCAGCGCGAGGGCCGCCGAGGCCTGACCCACGTCGGTCTGGTCGTAGGCGCGCTCCTTGACGAGCTCGAGGTAGTCGTCGCAGAACGTCCAGAAGAACGACTCCGTGATCTCCAGCGCGCGTGCGTGGTCGTACGCCTCGAACGCGGCGGTGGCGTCGCGCACGACGGCATCCAGGGTCGCCAGTATCGACGCGTCGAGCGCGTGCGTGACCTGGGCCCCCTCGGGGACGGGGAACGACAGCACGAACTTGGCCGCGTTCAACAGCTTGATCGCGAGGCGCCGACCGATCTTCACCTGCGTGGGGTTCTGCGGGTCGAACGCCGCGTCGGTGCCGAGGCGGCTCGACGCCGACCAGTAGCGCACGGCGTCGGAGCCGTGCTGCTTGAGGATGTCGGCGGGCGTCACGACATTGCCCTTCGACTTCGACATCTTCTTGCGGTCGGGGTCGACGATGAAGCCCGAGATCGCGGCATCCGACCAGGGGCTCCGGTCGTCCTCGAGCGCGCTGCGCAGCATCGTGGAGAAGAGCCAGGTGCGGATGATGTCCTGACCCTGCGGGCGCAGGTCGAACGGCGAGACGAGGTTCCACAGCTCCTCGTCGCGCTGCCAGCCACCGGCGAGCTGCGGGGTGAGCGAGGACGTCGCCCACGTGTCGAGGATGTCGCGCTCGGCGTCGAAGCCGCCGGCGACGCCCCGCTGATCCTCCGTGTAGCCCGGGGGCACGTCGGTCGTCGGGTCGACGGGGAGCGAGGCGAGGTCGGGCGTGAGCACGCGCGAGTAGTCCCGCTCGCCGTTCTCGTCGAGGCCGTACCAGACGGGGATCGGCACGCCGAAGAACCGCTGGCGCGACACGAGCCAGTCGCCGGTGAGGCCGTTGGTCCAGTTCTCGAAGCGCACGCGCATGAAGTCCGGATGCCACGACATCTCGCGGCCGAGGGCCACCAGACGCTCGCGCAGCTCGGCATCCCGAGCGCCATTGCGGATGTACCACTGGCGCGTCGACACGATCTCCAGCGGGCGGTCGCCCTTCTCGAAGAACTTCACGGGGTGGGTGAAGGGCTTGGGGGCGCCCTCCATGGCGCCGGACTCCTGCAGGAGCTCGACGATGCGCTTCTTGGCGCTGAACACCGTCTTGCCCGCGAGTTCCGCGTACGCCGCCTTCGCGGCATCCGTCACGATCACATCGGGGGCCTCGGCGACGATGCGACCGTCCTTGCCGATGATCGTGCGGTTCGGCAGGTCGAGCTCGCGCCACCAGATGATGTCGGTCACGTCGCCGAAGGTGCAGATCATGGCGATGCCCGATCCCTTGTCCTTCTGCGCGAGGGGGTGCGCGAGCACGGGCACCTCGACGTCGAACAGCGGGGTGCGCACCGTGGTGCCGAACAGCGGCTGATAGCGCTCGTCATCCGGGTTCGCCACGAGCGCCACGCACGCCGGCAGCAGCTCGGGACGGGTGGTCTCGATGAACACGTCGCCCGAGCCGTCGGTCTTGGCGAAGCCGACGCGGTGGTAGGCGGCGGGCTGGTCGCGGTCCTCGAGCTCGGCCTGGGCGATCGCGGAGCGGAAGTCCACGTCCCACAGCGTGGGGGCGAGCGCCTGGTAGGCCTCGCCGCGCTCGATGTTGCGCAGGAACGCCAGCTGACTCGTGCGGATCGAGTCGTCCGAGATCGTGCGGTAGGTCTGGGTCCAGTCGACGCTGAGGCCCAGCTCGCGGAACAGCTCCTCGAACTGCTTCTCGTCTTCGATGGTGAGCTGCTCGCACAGCTCGATGAAGTTGCGGCGGCTGATGGGCACCTGGTCGGCGGCCTTGCTGCTCTTGTTGTCGCCGCCCGCGAACGGCGGGGTGAAGTCGGCGTCGTAGGGGAGCGAGGGGTCGCAGCGCACGCCGTAGTAGTTCTGCACGCGGCGCTCGGTCGGCAGGCCGTTGTCGTCCCAGCCCATCGGGTAGAACACCGTCTTGCCGCGCATGCGCTCGAAGCGCACCTTCACGTCGGTGTGGGTGAACGAGAACACGTGGCCGATGTGAAGGCTTCCGGATGCCGTCGGCGGCGGGGTGTCGACCGAGTACACGCCCTGACGGCCGGCCTCTGCGGCGCGCAGGCGGTCGAAGACGTACGTGCCGCGCTCGTTCCACGCGGCGTCCCACTTCTGCTCGAGGCCTTCCAGCGCGGGCTTGTCGGGAATGGTGGCAGCCATGGGGTACTCCTCGAGCGATATGGGCGGCACTGTGTGAGCGTGCCTGATGGGTGTGGGGTCCAGAATACCGGGGTCGCGGGCGGCACGTGGGTCTGCGGAGGGTGTGGCGGGAGCTGGCCGTGAACGAGACAGGGCCAGGGCGCTCCCGCCGCCGCCCTAGCGTTCGCGATCTGCCCAGCGTCAGTCGTGTTCGAGGTTCGGTGACTGAGCGGAGGCGGATTGCGAACGGGGAGCGGTGATAGGAGAGGGCGGACAGTGTCAATGCCTGCGGAGTGGACGGGAGATCGGGTTCGACAGTCGCTCGGCGACCCTTCCTCCCCAGGGCTTCGTGGTTCCACGGATCGTCCCATCGGCCCCGGTGGCTCTCCGCGAGCGGACACGATGGACGGTATGCACCCTCCGCCGACTCTTCTAATCGCCGATCGTGTGGCGCTGCTCGGCGGCGTCGCCCGCTCGACACGGCTCCTCGACGAGGGACACAGCAAGCATCACCTGGCCCGCGCGGTGGAGAAGGGACTGCTCTTCCGCGTGCAACGCAACTGGGTGGCCGTTCCGGGTGCGGATCCGCTTCTCGTCGCAGCGGCCCGTACGGGCGTCGTGCTGTCTTGCGTCACCGCGGCTCGGCGTCTGAAGCTCTGGATCGCAGAGTCGCCCGAGCTCCCGCATGTCGCGTACCGCGGGTCGGGTCGGGTGCGTGGGCCCGCAGCCGTCGTCCATTGGCAGCGACCGGTCGTCCCGAGGCATCCTGACGCCCTCGAAGACGGGGTGGAGAACGTGCTCATGACGGTCGCAGCGTGTCAGCCCTACGAACGGGCGCGAACGGTGTGGGACTCGGCGCTCAACCAGCGACTCATCGACGTGGAGGTTTTGCGGCGGCTGCCGTGGACGGGAGCGGCGCGGCGCCTCGCTCACGAGTCGTCACCGTGGGCCGACTCCGGGCTCGAGACCATCTTCATCGTTCGGCTGCGGTGGTTGCATCTCCCCGTCCGCCTGCAGATCTGGATCGCGGGTCACCGCGTCGATGTGCTGATCGGCGAGCGTCTCGTGGTTCAGATCGATGGCGCGCATCACGTCGGCGCACAACGGACTTCCGACATCGATCACGACGCGCAGCTCATGCTGATGGGCTATCACGTCATCCGAGTCGGGTACGCCCAGGTCATGCACCAGTGGGAGGACGTGCAGGAGCGGATCATGCACGCCGTCGCGCAAGGTCTGCACAAGGCCTGACGCACGGCCGACCGGGAGAGTGGTGGGCGCCGTCCTGGCGAGGGTCGAGGCCCGGTGCCGTCGCAGGGTCAGTTATCTGCCCTGAGGCGGGTGCCGTGGCAAGGAGGCGACTGATCGGGCGCCGATCACTGACCCCGGCCGGATCGCTGACGTGGGCCGGGGTCGAAGCTCGGTGCCTCTGCAGGCTCAGTGACCTGCTCCGGGTAAGTGCGGTGGCGGGGAGGCGACTGATCGGAGGCCGATGACTGACCCAGGGCAGACGACCGCACAACGGCCGATCGCCCCGCACGGGCAGATCGCGCGGCGCCGCAGCCGCCACTTTCCGCACCCGGTCCAGGAACACCGGTAGGCTGGGGGTTCCCCACCCGATACCTCGAGGTTTCGTCATGCCCTCTCAGCTTTCCCGCCGCGTCCTCTCGGCCGTGGCCGTCGGCGCGGTCGCCGCTCTGTCCCTCTCCGCCTGCGCCGGGTCCGACCCGGCGGCATCCGGTGACGGCGAGATCGTCTGGGCCATCGAGGGCGCGAACCTCTCGGCCGGCAAGATGGACCCGCAGACCAGCCAGCTCGACGTCACCGCGATGGTGCAGCGGGCCGTGCTCGACTCGCTCGTGTTCCAAGAGGCCGACGGATCGTTCTCGCCCTGGCTCGCCGAGTCGTGGGACATCGAGGACGGCGGCGCGAGCTACCTCTTCCGCCTGCGCGACGACGTGACCTTCCACGACGGCACGCCCTTCGACGCGGCCGCGGTCAAGGCGAACTTCGACCGCATCGTCGACCCCGACACCGCCTCCGCCCAGGCCGCGAGCATGCTCGGCGGCGAGCTGTACGCGGGCACCGACGTCGTCGACGAGCACACCGTGCGCGTGCGGTTCACGCAGCCGTACGCGCCGTTCCTGCAGGCCGCGAGCACGGCGCTCCTCGGCTTCTACTCCCCGAAGGTGCTCGAGACCCAGGCCGACCAGCTCGCCGCGGGCGGTCCCGACGTCACCGTCGGCACGGGCCCCTTCGAGCTGACCGAGTACACGCCCGACCAGGACATCGTCTACACCCGCAACGACGACTACACCTGGGGTCCCGACGGCGCCGGCGCGCCGACCTTCAAGACGCTTCGCGTCGACATCCTCCCCGAGGCCTCGGTGCGGGTGGGGGCGCTCTCCAGCGGCCAGGCGGACGTCGTGACCAACCTGCCGCCGAACCTCGTGTCGCAGGTGCCGGCCGACGACACCGTCCAGTCGATCGCCTACCCGGGCCTGCCCTACTCGCTCTTCCTCAACGAGAAGTACGGTGTCTTCGCCGATCAGAAGGTGCGCCAGGCGTTCACCCGTGCGATCGACGTCGACACCGCCGTGAGCGAGATCTTCTTCGGCCAGTACCCTCGCGCGTGGAGCATCCTCGGCGCCACCACCCCCGGCTACGACGCGAGCCTCGAGAACTCGTGGCCCTTCGATCCGGCCGCCGCGAACGCCCTGCTCGACGAGGCCGGCTGGACCGGACGGGATGCCGACGGCATCCGCACCAAGGACGGCCAGCGCCTCACGGCCCGCTGGATCGCCTGGACCCCCGTGCCCGATGACCGCGCCGCGCTGGCCAACGCCGTGCAGAGCGACCTGAAGGCCGTGGGCTTCGACCTGCAGCGCGAGGTGCTCGAGCCGGGCGCGTACAACGAGCAGTACGGCCCGAAGACCTACGACGTCACCGACTGGGGCTTCTCCGGCGTCGACCCCGACCTGCTGCGCAGCCACCTCGCGACCGACGGGTTCCAGAACGCCTCGCAGGTGAGCGACCCGGCGATCGACGCCCTCCTCGAGCAGGGCGCCTCGACCACCGACACGGCCGCGCGCAACGACGTGTACGCCCAGGTGCAGCAGTGGAACGCCGAGCACGCCGCGATCGTGCCCCTGTACAGCCCCACGCTGATCAGCGCCGTGCGCCCCGACGTCACCGGGCTGAGCTTCGACCTCTACGGTCGTCCGCTCTTCGCCACCGCCACGGTCGGCTGAGCGCCCCTGCGACGACGGATACCGGATGCCACGCTCTCGCCCGCGCGCGATCCTCACGCGCGTCGGCGGGCTCGTGGCATCCGTCGTCCTGGTCCTGTGGGGGGCGGCGACCCTGGCGTTCGTGGCCTTCCGCGTCATCCCGGGCGATCCCGTCGAGGTGATGCTCGGGCCGCAGGCGCAGGTGAGCGATGCGGTCAAGGCGGCGATGCGCAGCGATCTCGGCCTCGACCGCCCGGTGCTCGAGCAATATGCGGCGTTCCTCGGTCGCCTCGCCCGCGGCGACCTGGGCGAGTCGTACCAGCTGCGCCTGCCCGTGACCGAGGTGATCGGCCGGCAGCTCGGGCCGACGCTGCAGCTCTCGGCGCTCGCCCTGGTGATCGCGCTGGTGCTGGCCCTGGCATCCGCTCTGCTCGTGCGCGGGCGGACGGGCCGGGCCGTGGCATCCGGAATCGAGCTCGTGGTGCTGTCGTCGCCGGTGTTCTGGACGGGGCTCGTGCTGCTCAGCGTGTTCTCGTTCCAGCTGGGGTGGTTCCCGGTGTCGGGGGCGCGGGACGGCGCCGCGATCGTGCTCCCCGCGGTGACGCTGGCCCTGCCCGTCGCGGCCCTGCTGTCGCAGGTGCTGCGCGACGGCGTCGAGGCGGCCGAGCGCGAACCGTTCCTGCTGATCGTGCGGGCCCGCGGCGCCGGGGCGGTGCGCGAGAGCGTGCACCACACGCTGCGGCACGCGGGCGTCGGGGGACTCACCCTCGCCGCCTACCTCGTCGGATCCCTGCTGGGCGGGGCGGTGCTGGTCGAGACCGTATTCGCCCGACCGGGCATCGGCCGCGTGACGCTCACCGCCATCACCGACCGCGACCTGCCCGTGATCACCGGGGTGATCCTGCTCAGCGCGCTCGTCTTCGTCGTGGTCAACACGATCGTCGACCTCGTCGTGCCCCTCATCGACCCGCGGCTGCGTTCCGCGGGACCTGCTCTGCGCACGCGGACGGCGGTGCCGTCGTGAGCGGGCGCGCGACGAGCCGCGCCGGACGAACGGCGGCGCTGGGCGCCGCGGGCGTCGTGCTGGCGGCCATCGCCCTCGCCGCCGTCGCGCCGACGCTGCTGGCGACCCATGACCCGCTGCTCACCGACGTGCGCTCCGCGCTGCAGCCGCCCAGCGCGGCGCACTGGTTCGGCACCGATCAGAGCGGCCGCGACGTCTACTCGCGCGTCGTGCACGGGGCGGGGCGCTCGGTCGGCATCGGCCTGCTCGCCACCACCCTGGCGCTCGCGGTCGGCGTCGTGGCGGGCTCGCTGTCGGCCGTGGCGCCGCGCTTCGTCGACGCGGCCACGATGCGTGTGGTCGACGTGCTGCTGGCCTTCCCCGAGTTCCTCGTGGCGCTGCTCGTGGTGGCGGTACTCGGTCCCGGCGCGGTCAACGTCGCGATCGCGGTGACGATCGCGGCGGTTCCGGTGTACGTGCGACTCGCGCGCGCGCAGACGCGCTCGCTCGCGGCGGCGGAGCACGTCGAAGCGGCGCGCCTCATCGGCGTTCCCGCCCCGGTGGTGCACGTGCGCCACGTGCTGCCGGGGGTGCTCGGTGCCGTCAGCGTGCTCGCGACCATCGGGATCGGGACGAGCATCCTCGCCGCCGCGGGGCTCAGCTTCCTGGGACTCGGTCCCACCGAGCCGACGCCGGAGTGGGGCCTCATGCTCTCCGCGGGGCGCAACCTCCTGCTGCAGGCCCCGTGGGTGGCGCTGTTCCCGGGGGTGGCGATCACCGCGACCGTGGTGAGCGTCAGCGTCATCGGCCGCATCCTCCGCGCACGGGTCGAGGAGCGGGGCGCATGAGCGGCGTGCGGGTGCGGGGCTTGCGCATCGACGGTCCGTCGGGCGCGATCGTCAGCGGTCTCGACCTCGACGTCGCTCCGGGGGAATGCGTCGCGATCGTCGGCGAGTCGGGCACCGGCAAATCGGTGAGCGCCCGGGCGCTGCTGGGGCTCACACCGACGAACCTGCGAAGCACGGCCGACGAGCTCGAGATCGACGGCGTCGACGCGCGCGGCTTCGGCGAGAGGCAGTGGAGAGGGCTCCGCGGTCGTCGCATCGCACTGGTGTCGCAGGACGCCCTCGTCTCGCTCGATCCTCTGCGCCGCATCGGTGCCGAGGTCGCCGAGCCGGTCCGCATCCACGAGCCCGCGGTGCGCGGTGCCGCTCTCGCCACCCGGGTGCGCGACAGCCTCGAGCGCGTGGCGATGCCGGAGCCCGACGAGCGTGCGCGGCACTACCCGCACGAGCTGTCGGGGGGCCTTCGTCAGCGCGCGCTCATCGCCTCCGCGCTGGCGGCGCACCCCGCGGTGCTGGTCGCCGATGAACCCACGACGGCACTGGATGCCACCGTGCAGGCCCGCGTGCTGGGCCTGCTCCGCCGCATCGCCGACGACGGCGTGGCGGTCGTGTTCATCAGCCACGATCTCGGTGCGGTCGCCCGGGTCGCCGATCGCATCGTCGTCATGCACGAGGGACGCGTCATCGAGACCGGTGCGACGGCCGAGGTGCTGGCATCCCCTCGCGATCCGCACACGCGAGCGCTCGTGGCGGCGGTCTCGCACGAGCCGCTCGGCCGGGCCCCGCGCACCGACGAGCCCCTGGTGAGCGCCGAGGGCCTCGTCAAGCGTTTCGACGATCGCGTGGCGGTCGACGGCGTCTCGCTCGCGGTGCGCCGCGGGCGCACCCTCGCGGTGGTGGGGGAGTCGGGCTCGGGCAAGACGACCCTCGCCCGCATGATCGTGGGGGTGACGGATCCGGATGCCGGGTCGCTGCGCTTCGACGCCCGTCCCTGGTCATCGCGGGTCGCCGTCGGCGCCGCGCGCACGCGCGTGCAGCTGGTGCAGCAGAATCCGTGGGGCGCGCTCGACCCGCGATGGACGGTCGGACGAACCCTGACCGAGGCCGTCGCCGCCGGAGGGGTGCCGCGCAGGGGGCGCCGCGCCGCCGTCGCCGCGCTGCTGGACGAGGTCGGGCTCTCCCCGGGGTTCGTGCGCCGTCGTCCCGCGCAGCTTTCCGGCGGGCAGCGGCAGCGCGTGGCGATCGCTCGCGCCCTGGCGGTGTCGCCCGATCTTCTCGTGCTCGACGAGCCCGTGTCGGCCCTCGACGCCGCGGTGCGGGCGCGCATCCTCGACCGCCTCCTCGCGCTGCAGGCCGAGCGCGACCTCGCGATGGTGTTCATCACGCACGACCTCGACGTGGTCGCCGCGATCGCCGACGACGTCATCGTGATGAAGGACGGTCGAGTGGTCGACTCGGGCGCCGTCTCGTGCGTCTTCGCCGACCCCGGGCACCCCTTCACGCGCGAGCTGCTCGCCGCCGCCGGCCTGGGCCCCGCGGCATCCTGAGCCCGCTCCGGGTCGCCGGCCCCCGCAGCCGCATCCCTTCCCACGCGCCCGCCCCGCGGCCGCACGCCCTCCCGCACGCCGCGCCCGGCGCCCGGGCCCGCCCCCGTCGAGCGTCGAGCGTCCACGACACGCCGCATCGCTCCGTGCCGTGCGGCGTGTCGTGGACACTCGACCTGAACGGCGTCCGGTACGTCCTGAGAACCGCCGCGTAAGACGCCCGGCTCGCGTAGAATGGGGGGAACGGCGTCGATCCGGCCATCACCGGGGAGCTCGTGGAAGAAACGGGTCCAGGCCCGGACTAGAACCGCGCGGGGCAGGCCCGTCACAGCCGCAGTGAGAGTGGCGCTCCGTCGCGGGGCGCAATGCAGGGTGGTACCGCGGTCCCCACAGGATCGTCCCGGCGAGCAGACCTCGACCCGCGGAGAGACATGACCTACCCTCGCCCCTCATCCTTCGGCCCCGCCGCTGACCTCAGCGCCGCGGAGACGGCATCCGTCGTCCCCAGCCCCCGCTTCCCGACCATCGAGCAGGACACGCTCGCGTTCTGGCGGAGCGACGACACCTTCCGTGCGTCGATCGCGAACCGCGAGGGCGCCGAGGAGTGGGTGTTCTACGACGGCCCGCCGTTCGCGAACGGCCTGCCGCACTACGGTCACCTGCTCACCGGCTACGCGAAGGACGTCTTCCCGCGCTTCCAGACCATGCGCGGCAAGAAGGTCGACCGCGTCTTCGGGTGGGACACCCACGGCCTGCCCGCCGAGCTCGAGGCGATGAAGCAGCTCGGCATCACCGAGAAGGACGAGATCGAGGCGATGGGCGTGGCGACCTTCAACGCCAAGGCCCGCGACTCGGTGCTCGAGTACACGCGCGAGTGGCAGGACTACGTCACGCGCCAGGCCCGCTGGGTCGACTTCGAGCGCGGCTACAAGACGCTCGACACGACCTACATGGAGAGCGTCCTCTGGGCCTTCAAGACCCTGCACGACAAGGGCCTCGCGTACGAGGGCTACCGCGTGCTGCCGTACTGCTGGCGCGACGAGACGCCGCTGTCGACGCACGAGCTGCGCATGGACGACGACGTGTACAAGATGCGCCAGGACCCGTCGGTCACCGTGACGTTCCCGCTCGTCGGCGCCAAGGCCGAGGCCCTGGGCCTCACGGGTGTGCGCGCCCTGGCGTGGACGACGACGCCGTGGACGCTGCCGACGAATCTCGCGCTCGCGGTGGGTCCCGGCATCCGGTACGCGGTCGTCGAGGGCGGACCCCACGGCGCCGCCGACGTGCACCGGGCTCCCGACGGCACGGCCGACGAAGCCTTCGAAGCGGTCGCGCATCGCTACCTGCTGGCCGAGGACCTGCTGCCGAACTACGCCAAAGACCTGGGCTACGAGAGCCCGGATGCCGCTCGCGCGGCCGTGCAGACCACGATCCTGGGCGCGGAGCTCGAGGGCGTGTCGTACGACCGCCTCTTCGACTACTACGCCGACGCCGAGACGTGGGGGACGCAGAACGCGTGGAAGATCCTCGTCGACGACTACGTCACCGTCTCCGATGGCACCGGCATCGTGCACCAGGCTCCGGCCTACGGTGAGGACGACAAGCGTCTCGGGGATGCCGCGGGCCTGCCGACCATCATCTCGCTCGACGACGGCGGCCGGTTCCTCTCGGCGGTCACCGACGTCGCGGGGGAGCTCTGGATGGAGGCCAACCGGCCCCTCATCCGCTTGCTCACGCAGGCCGGCCGCCTGCTGCGCGAAGCGTCGTACGAGCACTCGTACCCGCACTGCTGGCGCTGCCGGAACCCCCTGATCTACAAGGCCGTGTCGAGCTGGTTCGTGCGCGTGACCGACATCAAGGACGATCTGCTGGCGAACAACCAGCAGATCACCTGGGTGCCCGAGAACGTCAAGGAGGGCCAGTTCCGCAAGTGGCTCGAGGGCGCGCGCGACTGGTCGATCAGCCGCAACCGCTACTGGGGTTCGCCGATCCCGGTCTGGAAGAGCGACGACCCGAACCACCCGCGCGTCGACGTGTACGGCTCGCTCGCCGACATGGAGGCCGACTTCGGCCGCCTCCCGCGCAACGCCGACGGCGAGGTGGATCTTCACCGTCCCTACATCGACGATCTGACGCGCCCGAACCCCGACGACCCGACGGGTGAGTCGACGATGCGCCGCATCGAAGACGTCCTCGACGTCTGGTTCGACTCGGGTTCGATGCCGTTCGCGCAGGTGCACTACCCGTTCGAGAACCACGAGTGGTTCGACGAGCATGCCCCCGCCGACTTCATCGTCGAGTACATCGGGCAGACCCGCGGCTGGTTCTACGTCATGCACGTCCTGTCGACCGCGCTCTTCGACCGCCCGGCCTACACGGGCGTGTCGTGCCACGGCATCGTGCTCGGCAACGACGGGCAGAAGATGTCGAAGTCGCTGCGCAACTACCCCGACGTCCGCGAGGTCTTCGACCGCGACGGCTCGGATGCCATGCGGTGGTTCCTCATGTCGTCGAGCGTGCTGCGCGGGGGGAACCTCGTCGTGACCGAGGAAGGCATCCGCTCGGGCGTGCGCGAGTTCCTGCTGCCGCTGTGGAACGCGTGGTACTTCTTCGCGACCTACGCGAATGCGTCAGGCACTGAGGGGTACACCGCCGAGTGGCGCACCGACTCGACCGACGTGCTCGACCGGTACATCCTCGCGCTCACCGGCGACCTCGTGACGAACGTCGCGGCCGATCTCGAGGGCCTCGACTCCACGACCGCGGCCGAGCGCCTGCGCGACTTCGCCGAGGTGCTGACGAACTGGTACATCCGCCGCTCGCGCGACCGCTTCTGGGTCGGCGTGACCGACGACCCGACGAGCCGCGAGGCCTTCGACACGCTCTACACCGTGCTCGAGACGCTCACCCGCGTCGCCGCCCCGCTCATCCCGCTCGTGTCGGAGCGCGTGTGGCAGGGGCTCACCGGCGGGCGCAGCGTGCACCTGACCGACTGGCCCGACGCCTCGGCGTTCCCCGCGGCGGAAGACATCCGCACCGCGATGGACACCGTCCGCGAGGTCTCCAGCGTCGCCAACGCCCTGCGCAAGAAGGAGGGCAAGCGCGTGCGCCTGCCGCTTCCGCGTCTGACGGTGGTGACCCCGGATGCCGCGGGCCTCGCGCAATTCGACGACATCCTGAGCGAGGAGCTCAACGTGAAGAGCGTCGAGCAGGTCGCGCTGCAGGACGGCACCGCCGCCGAGTACGGGATCACGCACCGCCTGTCGGTCAACGCGCGGGCCGCGGGGCCGCGCCTGGGCAAGCAGGTGCAGCAGGCGATCAAGGCCGCCCGCGAGGGCGACTGGAGCGAGCTCGACGGACAGGTCGTCGCCGGCGGCATCCCGCTCGAGCCCGCCGAGTACGACCTGGTCGTCGAGACCGCGGGCCGGCCGGAGGGCGAGGCGCTCGCGGTCCTCGCCGGCGGTGGTTTCGTGCTGCTCGACACCGTCACCACCCCCGAGCTCGAGGCCGAGGGCCTGGCGCGCGACATGATCCGCGGCATCCAGGACACCCGCAAGGCCGCCGGCTTCGACGTGAGCGACCGCATCTTCCTGTCGCTCACCTTCGTCGAGGACGCGGACGCGCAGGCGGTCGCCCAGGCGTTCGATGCCGCCGGGGTGGCCTCCGAGACGCTCGCCGAGGCGGTCGTCCTGGCCGGTCCCGAGGGCCGGCTCATCGAGCGCGGTTCCGCCCTGCCCGCCGAGTACGAGACGCAGCTCGCCGCCAAGACGTACGCGAACGTCGGTGCCGTCACGGTCGCCGTCGCGCGGATCGGAGCCCCCGCATGAGCGACCGCACCCGCGCCGACGCCGTCTACAGCGCGCTCCTCGAGCGCCAGGGCGAGCAGTGGGTCCAGCCGCGCGTCGAACGCACGCGCCGCGTGCTCGAGCTGCTCGCCGACCCGCAGCGCACGTACCGCGTGATCCACGTCACCGGCACCAACGGGAAGACCTCGACCAGTCGCATGATCGAGAGCCTGTTGCGCGCGATTGGCCTGCGGACGGGCCTGTTCACCAGCCCTCACCTCGAGCGTTTCACCGAGCGCATCCTCATCGACGGCGAACCCGTGGCGGATGCCGCGATCGCCGACGCGTGGGACGAGATCCAGCCGTTCGTCGACATGGTGGATGCCGAGCTCTCGGCATCCGACGACGCTCCGCTGACCTTCTTCGAGCTCCTCACCGTGCTCGCCTTCGTCGTGGCGGCGGACGCCCCGATCGATGTGCTCGTGCTCGAGGTCGGCATGGGCGGCGAGTGGGATTCCACCAACACCGCCGACGGGGACGTGGCGGTGTTCACCCCGATCGACATCGACCACGCGGACCGCCTCGGGTCGACGATCGCCGAGATCGCGACCGTCAAGGCCGGGATCATCAAGCCCGGTGCGGCGGTCGTCACGGCCGCCCAACCGCCCGAGGCGCTGCGGGCCATCCGCGCGCGCGCCGAGAAGGAGGGCGCCACCGTCTCCGTGGCGGGCGACGGCTTCGCCCTCGAAGACCAGACCCTGGCCGTCGGCGGGCAGCAGGTGTCGATCCGCGGCGTGGCCGGGAGCTACCGCGAGGTGTACCTCCCGCTCTACGGGGCCCACCAGGGCGCCAACGCCGCCCTCGCCGTCGCCGCGGTCGAGTCGCTCATCGGCGGGGGAGAGCAACCGCTCAACGCCGACGTCGTGGCCGACGGCCTCGGCAACGCGACCTCGCCGGGCCGCCTGCAGCTCCTCGGTACCGCGCCGACCGTGTTCGTCGACGCCGCCCACAACCCGCACGGCGCCCGCGCCCTGGTCGCGGCGTTGAGAGAGTCGTTCGACATCGACGAGTGGGGCGCCGTGGTCGGCATCCTGGAGGGGAAGGATGCCGCGGGCATCATGACGACGCTCGCCCCGGCCGTCGCCCGGGTCTTCGCCACCGCGCCCGACAGCGACCGCGCGACCGATCCCGATGCGATCGCCGATGTCGCCGAGGCCGCCGGCCTGCCGGTGACGGTGCACCCGACGCTCGAGGACGCCGCCGACGCGGCGCGCTCCTGGGCCGTCGAGTCGGACCGACGGGCTGTCGTGATCGCCGGGTCCGTCGTTCTCGCGGGAGAGGCTCTGCGCCTGTCGGAACTCGAGGACTGGAAGGCCGGGTGGCAGGGATGAGCCCGCACGAACCGCGTGCCCCGCGGCCCCGTCGTCAGCGCGGCGCGCAGGAGTCCCTCGGCGCGGTGGTCCTCGGCTTCGAGTCGATCATCGTCTTCCTCGGCGGTCTCGTGGTCTACGGCCTCAAGGTGCTTCCGTTCGGCATCGAGCCGTGGTGGGGGATCGTCGGCGGTGTCGTCCTCGCCGTCGCCATGGTCGCGGTCTCGGGCTCGTTGCGGCACCGCTGGGCGCTGTTCGCCGGGTGGGGGCTGCAGGTGCTCCTCCTGCTCGGGGGGTTCCTGGTTCCGGCCCTCGCCGTGGTCGCTCTCATTTTCGGCGGCATGTGGGCGTATGCGACGATCAAGGGAGCGGCCCTCGATCGTGCGAACGCGCGGCGGGCCGCCGACCCCGACCTCTCGAACGGAGAATGACCCATGGCCACCGAAGAGACCCTCGTCCTGGTCAAGCCCGATGGCGTGGCTCGCGGCCTGACCGGCGCGATCCTCGCCCGCATCGAGGCGAAGGGCTACGCCCTCGTCGACATCCGCCTGGTCGAGCCCGACCGTGAGACCCTCGCCCGGCACTACGCCGAGCACGAGGGCAAGCCCTTCTACGAGCCGCTGCTCGAGTTCATGATGTCGGGCCCCTCGGTCGCGATCCGCCTCGCGGGCAACCGCGTCATCGAGGGATTCCGCTCCCTCGCCGGCACGACCGACCCCACCACCGCCGCCCCCGGCACCATCCGCGGCGACTTCGGCCGCGACTGGGGCCTCAAGGTGCAGCAGAACCTCGTGCACGGCAGCGACAGCGTCGAATCCGCGGAGCGCGAGCTCGCGATCTGGTTCGCCTGAGCCTGGATGCCGAGAAGGCCGTCGCCCGAGAGGGTGGCGGCCTTCGTCGCTCCCGCGGACCTGTCGTGACGCACCGCCGGCCCGTCGCGGCGTGAGGTGGCTGAGCCTGTCGACGCCACCGCCTCGGCGGTTCCCGGCCCCTTCGACGGGGTCAGGGACCTCCGCTCGCGACCCGGGTGGCTGAGCCTGTCGACGCCACCGCCCCCCCCGGGACTCTGTGCCGCCGGGTGCGCTCGGGCCCCGCGTTTCAGACGCGCGGACGACTCACCGCGCTCCGGCGACCCGCCGTGAGCCAGGCCACCGGACCCAGCACGGGCACCAGCAGAATGAGCGCCGCCCACAGTGCCACCGCCAGTGACGACGCCGAGTCGGCCGTGCGCGAGAGACTGACCAGCCCCCAGATCGCGAGCCCCAGCGCGACGACGGCGCCACCCGACCACACGAGGTCGCTCGTCGCGGGCACCAGGGGGTTCACGGCATCCATGTCCCGAACGCTACCGCGCTCGCGTCAGAGCTGCGACAGCACGTCCAGGCGCACCTGCGCCAGCACGGCGACGACGACGTAGCCCGCGAAGCTCATGAGGGGCACCCACACCATCAGTCGGTCGGCGATCTCCCGCACCTTCGGCGCGCCCGGGATCACGCCCTCGCGCAGCACGTGCAACGTCACCACGAAGAACGACGGGATGACCACCGACCACGTGACCATGCACCACGGGCAGAGGGTCGCGAGGACGAAGAGGCTCTGCGCGATGAGCCAGACGACGAAGCCGATGGCGAAGACGAACCCGAGCCAGAACAGCCCCCAGAACCACCGGGCGAACCGGGCACCCGCCAGCAGCGCCATTCCGACCACGATCGGCGCGATCCACGCGGCGAGGCCGATGATCGGGTTGGGGAAACCGAAGACGCTGCCCTGCGACGATTGCAGATTGGTCGAGCACTGCACGAGGACGCTGAAGTCGCACGAGGCGGCGGCCCCCGGGTTCATGAGCTGATGGAAGCGTTCCATGGTGAGCGAGAACGCCGCCCACCATCCGACCGCGCCCGCGAGGATCAACCAGATCGCGACGCCGATCGGACGACGGGGGGTGACGCTTTCGCTCATGGGGCGATTCTGCCACCGTCGGCATATCGGCCCGCTGTGGGCCTCTCGGCGTCGAGCGAACGCCGGGAGACGCGCCACGGGAGGGGCGGATGCCGCCGCGTGTCGCCCGTCGCCGTCGATCGGGCCGCTCGACGGGACCGTCCGCTGGCTGTTTCGCCGGTCCGTGCGATAATGAAAGCTGATGTGACCGCGGCCGCGCCGCAGGAACATCACCCAGAAGACTTCGGGCGATGACCGCCCTTCGCAGCACGAGCCGCAGGCCTGCTGCAGACCGAGTGAGTTCGCAGCCCCGCCGGGTGCGGCGCTGCATGAGATTTCGTCGGGCGACGCGCGGTGTCGCCCGCCAGGGAGAACCCCGAATGGCCGAAGTGACCGACGATCAGACCCCCGCCGAGCAGGCGCCGATCGAGAACCCCGAGACCGAGACCCGCGAGACCGAGGCGGTCGCCACGTCCGACCCCGCCGACACCACGCCTGCCGCGACCTCCGGTGTCGACGAGGAAGAGGCTGCGGTCCAGGATGCCGCGCATGCCGCCGCCGAGGACACCCGGGCGCCGGCCGTGCTCGAGGGCGACACCGCCACGGGCGACACCGCCACGGGCGACGCCGCCACGGGCGACGCCGCCACGGGCGAGCAGCCCGAGGGCGAGGCCGACGCGGAGGCTCCGGTCGACCCGTCCGCCGTCTCGGCAGACGACGCCCCCATCGGCGGCGACTCCGACGCCCCCGCCGACGTGCTCGTCGAGCGGAGCGGCACCTCTTCGACCGCCGAGGCGACTGCCGCCCGCGAGGAGCCCTCCGCCGAGGAGCCCGCCCCCGAGAAGCTCGCGAAGGCCGAAGAGGCCGTCGCGGTGGAGCCGGAGAAGCCCGCCGAGACCGAGAAGCCCGCGCGCCCGACGGCGGTGTCGCTCGGCCTTCTGCCCGAGAACTTCGTGTCGGCCGTCTCGACCGCTCTGCACTTCTACGCTCCCGCGCTCCCGCCGCTGCCCGTCCGCGAGGAGTCGTGGGATCGCGACGACCGCGACGATGAGGGTCCCGCCGAGCGCGGTTCGTCCAACGCCCGTCGACGCAACCGCCGCCGTGGGGGAGCGGGCACCGGCGCCGCCGATGACGCCCCTGAGGCTCCCGCCGCCCCCGTCCGCCAGCGCGCGGTCGAGGTCATCACCGAGCCGCAGCGCATCAAGGGCTCCACGCGTCTCGAAGCCAAAAAGCAGCGTCGCCGCGACGGACGCGAGGCCGGCCGCCGCCGGCCCGTGGTGACCGAGGCGGAGTTCCTCGCCCGCCGCGAGGCCGTCGACCGCGTCATGGTCGTGCGCTCGAAGGCGGGTCGCATCCAGATCGCCGTGCTCGAGGACAACGTGCTCGTCGAGCACTACGTCGCCCGCAACCAGGACGCCTCGCTCATCGGCAACGTCTACCTCGGTCGCGTGCAGAACGTGCTCCCGAGCATGGAGGCGGCGTTCGTCGACATCGGCCGTGGCCGCAACGCGGTGCTGTACTCCGGCGAGGTCGACTGGGATGGCGTCGAGACCAACAACCAGCCCCGCCGCATCGAGCTGGCGCTCAAGTCGGGCGACCGCGTGCTCGTGCAGGTCACGAAGGATCCCGTGGGCCACAAGGGTGCACGCCTGACGAGCCAGATCTCGCTGCCCGGCCGCTACCTGGTCTACGTGCCGAACGGCACGATGAACGGCATCTCGCGGAAGCTCCCCGACACCGAGCGCGCCCGTCTGAAGAAGATCCTGAAGGAGGTGCTCCCCGAGTCCTCGGGCGTGATCGTGCGCACCGCCGCCGAAGGCGCCACCGAGGAGCAGCTCACCCTCGACGTGCAGCGCCTCACCTCGCAGTGGGAGCACGTGTCGAGCCAGGTCAAGACGATCCAGGCCCCGGCCCTGCTGCACTCCGAGCCCGATCTGCTCGTCAAGATCGTGCGCGACGTCTTCAACGAGGACTTCACGCGCATGCTCATCCAGGGCGACGAGGCGCTGCAGACGATCTCGTCGTACCTCCAGGGCGTCGCCCCCGACCTGCTCGAGCGGGTCGAGAAGTACGAGGGCGAGCAGGACCCGTTCGACGCGTTCCGCGTCACGGAGCAGATCGAGAAGGCCCTCGACCGCAAGGTGTGGCTGCCGTCGGGCGGTTCGCTCGTCATCGACCGCACGGAGGCGATGACGGTCGTCGACGTCAACACCGGCAAGTTCGTCGGTTCGGGCGGCAACCTCGAAGAGACCGTCACCAAGAACAACCTCGAGGCCGCCGAGGAGATCGTCCGTCAGCTCCGCCTGCGCGACATCGGCGGCATCATCGTCGTCGACTTCATCGACATGGTCCTGGAGTCCAACCGCGACCTCGTGCTCCGACGCCTCATCGAGTGCCTGAGCCGTGACCGTACGAAGCACCAGGTCGCCGAGGTCACCTCGCTCGGCCTGGTGCAGATGACGCGCAAGAAGCTCGGCCTCGGCCTGCTCGAGACCTTCAGCGAGGCGTGCGAAGTGTGCGCCGGCCGTGGCGTCATCGTGCACCACGATCCCGTGGTGCGCCACCGCGCCACGGGATCGGCGGGCGGCAACGGCGGCGGTAACGGCAACGGCGGTTCGTCGAACCGACGCGGTCGCGGCGGAAACGGGCAGAACGGCAACGGCCAGAACGGCGGCAACGGAAACGGCTCGTCGCAGAACGGCGGCAACGGCGGCAACACCGGGGCAGCCGCCGCGCAGGCCGGCGGAACGCACGTCATCACCGAAGGGGTGAAGTCCGCCCTCGCGCAGATCGCGGCATCCACCGTGAAGCCCACCATCGACGACCCGGCGGTCGTCGAAGCCGCGGTCGTCGCCTCGGTGGAGGCCGTTCTCGAGGCCAAGTCGGAGTCCGAGGCCCCCGCGGCACCGGCGCGCGAGAAGCGTCCGCGCAAGAAGCGCGAGCCCAAGGCCCCCCGCACCGAGAAGGACGCCCTCCTCGAGTCCGTGCTCGAGGCGCTTCCCGAGCCCAAGGCTCCGGGACAGGGTCGCTCACGTCGGCGCGTGACCACGGCCGCCCTCACCGGCACCCCGGTGAACGCGCAGCCGCCCGCCGACGCCTGAGCTCCCGGCATCCGTCATCGAGGTGTCGGACGTGTCACCCCCGCTCGTCTGCGGAGGGCGCGTCCGGCACCTCACTCGTGGGGACGACGCCGCTCGCGCGCGGTGATGCGCAGCCCCGAGGCGCGCAGGCGGCGCACGAGCTCCTTGCCGCCCACGTGCTGGGCACCCGCGGCGACGAGGTCGGCGTGCCGCTCATCGGGCACGTCGTAGTGGTCGAGATCGAAGGCGCGCGGAGGGATGCCGGCGGCGGCGGCGAAGGCGTGCAGCTCGTCGAGGTCGCTGTCGCTCACCAGGTGCGCCCACAGCCGTCCGTGCGCGGGCCACTGCGGGTCGTCGATGAGGATCGCCATCCCGCGATCCTACGGTCGACACGCGGGGCGGATGCTTTTGCCGGATCCTCCCGGGTGAGCTAAACTTGACCCTTGGTGCGTCGCGTCCGCTCTCATCGGAGCGTGACCCCGCTGACTTTCGTCGGCCGGATCGCACCGAGACTTGGGTCGTCAGACCCTCCCGACGTCATCAGACAACCGGAGCCGTGCGCTCCCGAACGAAAACAGGTGTGAAGTGGTTTACGCAGTTGTGCGCGCCGGCGGCCGCCAGGAGAAGGTCCAGGTCGGCACGGTCGTCGTGCTCGACCGCCAGAAGGCGAAGGTCGGCGAGAGCATCCAGCTGCCCGCCGTCCTGTTCGTCGACGGCGACGCGGTCACGACCGACGCCGACAAGCTCGCGAAGGTCTCGGTCACGGCCGAGGTGCTCGGCGAGGAGCGCGGTCCGAAGATCGTGATCCAGAAGTTCAAGAACAAGACCGGCTACAAGAAGCGCCAGGGCCACCGTCAGGACCTCACGCGCGTCAAGATCACCGGCATCAAGTAAGAGCCAGGAGACGCAGAGATGGCACACAAAAAGGGCGCAAGCTCCACCCGCAACGGTCGTGACTCCAACGCACAGCGCCTCGGCGTGAAGCGCTTCGGCGGCCAGGCCGTCAACGCCGGCGAGATCCTCGTCCGCCAGCGCGGCACGCACTTCCACCCCGGCGCCAACGTCGGTCGTGGTGGCGACGACACGCTGTTCGCTCTGGCCGCCGGTGCGGTCGAGTTCGGCAACAAGGGCGGCCGCAAGGTCGTCAACATCGTCGCTGCTGCGGAGTAATCCTCAGCGCTCCGGCGCTTCCGAGGGGGTGGGCACTGCCCGCCCCCTCGTCTTTTTTCCCGTGCACGGCTGACCCGAACCCCGCCTGCACCGACGGCATCCCCGTCTCCGCCGCGTCGGCCCCGCCGCCGCCCACCCGGAAGGACCCGCCATGGTCACCTTCGTCGACCGCGTGACCCTGCACCTGCGTGCGGGCAAGGGCGGCAACGGCTGCGTCTCGGTGCGCCGTGAGAAGTTCAAGCCGCTGGCCGGTCCCGACGGCGGGAACGGCGGCAGCGGCGGCGACGTCGTGCTCGTCGCCGACCCGCAGGTGACGACCCTGCTGTCGTACCACCACTCGCCGCACCGCTCCGCGGGCAACGGCGGTTTCGGTATGGGCGATCACCGCTCGGGCGCCCTGGGCGAGGACCAGGAACTCCCCGTCCCGCTCGGCACCGTGGTGAAAGACCCCGACGGCAACGTGCTGGTCGACATGCTCACCCCCGGCATGCGCTTCGTCGCCGCGCCCGGCGGCCTGGGCGGTCTCGGCAATGCGGCCCTGGCCTCGCCCAAGCGAAAGGCCCCCGGCTTCGCCCTGCTCGGCACCCCCGGATGGGAGGGCGATGTCGTCCTCGAGCTGAAGACCGTGGCCGACGTGGCGCTGGTCGGCTTCCCGTCCGCCGGCAAGTCGAGCCTCATCGCCGCGGTCTCCGCCGCGCGGCCCAAGATCGCCGACTATCCCTTCACCACCCTCCACCCCAACCTGGGCGTGGTGCAGGCGGGCGATGCGCGGTACACGATCGCCGACGTACCCGGCCTCATCGAGGGCGCGAGCGAGGGCAAGGGTCTGGGGCTCGAGTTCCTGCGTCACGTCGAGAGGTGCACGGCGCTGGTCCACGTGCTCGACTGCGCGACGCTCGACCCGGGCCGCGATCCGTTGAGCGACCTCGACATCATCCTCGCGGAGCTCGCTGCCTACCCGGTGCCCGAGGGTCAGGTGCCGCTGCTCGAGCGCCCGCAGATCGTCGTGCTCAACAAGATCGACGTGCCCGAGGCGCACGAGCTCGCGGACTTCGTCCGTCCCGACATCGAGGCGCGCGGCTTCCGGGTCTTCGAGATCTCCACCGTCAGCCGCGCGGGTCTGCGCGAGCTCACGTTCGCCCTCGGCGACATCGTGGAGCAGCACCGCCTCGCCACCATCGACGACGCTCCCGCCGAGCGGGTCGTCATCCGTCCCAAGGGCGCGGAGAAGGACTTCGAGATCAAGGTGGAGGGCGGCACGTACGGCCCCCTTTACCGCATCCTCGGCGACAAGCCGGTCAAGTGGGTGCAGCAGACCGACTTCCAGAACGAGGAGGCGGTGGGTTATCTCGCCGACCGCCTCGCCCGTCTGGGCGTCGAAGACGGTCTCTTCCGCGCCGGCGCGGTCGCCGGTGCGACGGTCGTCATCGGGCCCGGCGACGGCATCGTCTTCGACTGGGAGCCCACGCTCACCTCCGCCGCGGAGCTCATGACCGCGCCGCGCGGAACCGACCCCCGCCTGGTGCAGAACAACCGCCGCACCTCCTCGGAGCGTCGCGAGCAGTATCACGAGCGAATGGATGCCAAGGCCGACGCCCGCGCCGAGCTCGAGGCCGAGCGCCGTGCGGCGCGTGCCGCGGGGATCTCGCCCGACGGCGACTCGTCCGCCCTGACGTCCGAGGACGAGGAGCGGTGACCGCGACGACCCGCGCCGATATCCCCGGCGCATCCCGCGTCGTGGTCAAGGTCGGGTCGTCGTCGATCAGCGGCGACGGCGCTCACCGCATCGACACGATCGTCGACGCGCTGTCCCGCGCCCACGGAAGCGGCACCGAGGTGGTCCTCGTGTCGTCGGGCGCGATCGCCACCGCCCTGCCCCTGCTCGACCTGGAGGGGCGGCCGAACGACCTCGCGACGCAGCAGGCGGCCGCCGCCGTGGGCCAGAACGTGCTCATGTGGCGCTACCAGACCTCGCTCGACCGGTTCGGACTGCTGGCCGGGCAGGTGCTGCTGACCGCCGGCGACCTCGAGAACGCCACGCACCGCTCCAACGCTCGGCGTGCCATGGAGCGGCTGCTCGGTCTCGGCATCCTGCCCATCGTCAACGAGAACGACACCGTCGCCACCCACGAGATCCGCTTCGGCGACAACGATCGGCTCGCAGCCCTCGTGGCCCAGCTCATCGGTGCCGACGCCCTGGTGCTGCTGAGCGACATCGAAACCCTCTTCACCCGCCCGCCGAGCGAGCCGGGCGCCCGCCCGATCACCGATGTGGCCTGGGGCGACGATCTCTCCGACTTCGAGTTCGGTGCCGGGGTCGTCAACGGTGTCGGCACCGGGGGAGCGGCCACGAAGGCGTCCGCGGCGAAGCTCGCGTCGACCGCCGGCGTCGGTGTGCTCGTCACGAGCGCCGACCTCGTGGCATCCGCCCTCGCGGGAGACGCGGTGGGCACCTGGTTCGCTCCGAACCCCGATCCCGTCACCCTGGCCACGGGCCCCGTGGGCGCCGTGAGCGCGCCGGTACACTGAGCCCATGACCGTGATCGCCGCCTCCGTCGACGAGCGCCTGCGTCTGGCCAAAGACGCCGCGCGAGAGATCGCGCTGCTCGACTCGGCGCGCAAGAGCGCGCTGCTCGTCGCCGTCGCGGACGCCATCGACGAGGCCTCCGCCGAGATCGTCGCGGCCAACGCCGACGATCTCGAGCGCGGTCGGACGGATGCCATCGGCGAGTCGCTGCTCGACCGTCTGCGCCTCGACGCGGGGCGCGTCGCGGCGCTGGCCGCCGCCGTCCGCGCGGTCGCCGAGCTCCCCGACCCGGTGGGTCGCGTGCTCGACACGCGGACGCTCCCCAACGGTCTCGCGCTGCAGAAGGTCGCCGTGCCGTTCGGCGTCGTCGGCTCGATCTACGAGGCGCGCCCGAACGTGACCGTCGACATCGCGTCGCTCGCGCTGCGCTCGGGCAACGCCGTCGTCCTGCGGGGCGGTTCAGCGGCGCAGAGCAGCAACGCCACGCTCGTCCGGGTCATGCGCGATGCACTGAGCGCCCAGGGCGTCGACCCCGAGGCGATCCAGAGTGTCGACGACTTCGGGCGAGACGGTGCGCGCGCGCTCATGAATGCTCGCGGTCTCGTCGACGTCCTCGTGCCGCGGGGGAGCGCTTCGCTCATCGAGACCGTGGTGACCGAGTCCACCGTCCCCGTGATCGAGACCGGCGCGGGCGTGGTGCACGTCTTCCTCGACGCCACGGCGCGTGACGACTGGGCGCGCGACATCGTCCTGAACGCCAAGGTGCAGCGGCCGAGCGTGTGCAACGCCGTCGAGACGGTCCTCGTGCATCGCGACGCCGCCGACCGTCTGCTGCCCGAGCTGCTGGCATCCCTCTCCGACGCCGGGGTGACCGCGCACGGCGACGACGCCACCCGCGCGCACGACGACCGAGTCGTGGGCGCCACCGACGACGACTGGGCGCGCGAGTACGGGACGCTCGACCTCGCGGTGCGCGTGGTCGACGACCTCGACGAGGCTCTCGCGCACATCCGTCGCTATTCGACCCAGCACACGGAGTCCATCGTCACGGCCGACCAGGCCGCCGCCGACCGGTTCCTGGCGGAGGTCGACTCCGCCGTGGTGCTCGTGAACGCATCCACGCGTTTCACCGACGGAGGCGAGTTCGGCTTCGGCGCCGAGGTCGGCATCTCCACCCAGAAACTGCACGCCCGCGGACCCATGGGTCTCGCCGAGCTGACGAGCACCAAGTGGCTCGGGCGCGGCGACGGCCAGGTGCGCGCCTGACCGCCTAAAATGGCAACGCGCGTTGCGATGCGCGGATCTTTCGAACGGAGCACTGATGACTTTCGTGTCACTTCTCGCCCAGGCCGCTGAAGAGGGCGCCCACCACGGGGGCAACGTCCAGGCCTCGACCTTCTGGTACGGCGTGGTGGCCTTCGTCGTCTTCGTCTCGTTGAGCCTGGTCACGCTGTCGTACCGCAACGTGTCCAACCGGCACGCGCACAAGGCCGCGGCCTACACGCAGAAGCACGGCACGCCCACGCCCGAGGCCCACGGCCACTGAGGGCCACCGTATGTCGGTGACGCGCGCCCCTCGTATCGGGGTCATGGGTGGGACGTTCGATCCCATCCATCACGGTCACCTCGTCGCGGCCAGTGAGGTCGCGCAATCGTTCGATCTCGACGAGGTCGTCTTCGTGCCCACGGGTCGTCCCTGGCAGAAAGACGACGTCACCGAGAGCGAGCATCGCTATCTCATGACGGTGATCGCGACGGCATCCAATCCGCAGTTCACCGTGAGCCGCGTCGACATCGATCGCGCGGGCCCCACCTATACGATCGACACCTTGCGCGACCTGCAGGAGCAACGCCCCGGCGCCGAGCTCTTCTTCATCACCGGAGCCGACGCGGTCGCGCAGATCCTCAGCTGGCGCAATCACCAGGAGCTGTGGGACCTGGCGCATTTCGTCGCCGTCTCGCGTCCGGGTCATGTGCTCACCACGGAGGGACTCCCCTCCGAGAACGTGAGCCAGCTGGAGATCCCGGCGTTGTCGATCTCGTCCACAGACTGCCGCGCGCGTGTGCGCCGAGGACACCCGGTGTGGTACCTCGTGCCCGACGGCGTCGTGCAGTACATCGCGAAGCATCACCTCTACCGGAGTAAGGCATGAGCTCTTCCGAGACCCCAGAGACGCCCGCCCTGACCCGTCGTCAGCTGCGCGAGCTGCGTCAAACCGGCGCGACCCCGATCATCCCGCCGCAGCCCGAGGGTGAACAAGCTCCGGATGCCGAGACCTCCGCACCCGCAGAGGTCATCGACGCAGTGCCCGCCGCCGCGGGCGACGAGGCGGCCAACGGCTCCGCGGGCGACGAGTCGACCGCCGATTCCGCGGGTGACGAGTCGACCGCCGATTCCGCGGGTGACGTCGTGGACGACGGCGCCGTGGGCACGCCCGCCGAGGAGCCCTCCGTCGAGAACACGCCGGTTGAGGAGGCCCCCGCCGAGGAGGAGGCCTCCGTCCCGGCACCCTCCGAAGAACCGGCCACCCCCGCCCTGCGGCCCGCCGTCTTCGACTCGGCCTTCGCCGACGCGGGCGCCGAGTTCGGCGTGTCGGGTCTGACCCGACGCCAGGCGCGCGCGCAGGAGAAGATCCGCACGGCGGCCGTTCCGATCATCAGTTCCGACCTCGAGCCCGCGCAGCCCCGCCAGGCCGCCCCGCAGGCCCCGGTCGCCGAGGAGACCGCGCCTCCCGCGATCTTCCGTCCCGCCGCCTCCGAGACGGACGAGAGCCCGGTCGCGACCACCCAGGAAGCGCCCGCGCCGTCGGTGGTCAATCCGGCACTGGGCTCCGACCTGCTCGACGGGCAGACGCCCGACATCAGCCTGCCGGCGTCGTTCGATCAGCTCATCTCGCGCAACACCGGCGCCACGGGCGCCGTCTCCACCCCGAACGCACTGATCCTGTCGCAGACCCCGACCGGCGTGCCGCTGGTCGGCCCCATCAACGGCACGGGCGAGATCATGATCACCGGCACCTTCGCGCTCCCCGAGGGGCTCGGATCCGTCGGCCACGCACCCGGCACCACCGACGGCCGTGACGCCGACGCGGTGCTCCTCGACGGCGAGCTCCCGCCCGCCTCGTCCCCCACGCCGATCGCCGCCAGCGCCGCGATCAGCACCGTCAAGCAACCCGGCGAGATCATTCGCCCCCCGGCGCCCGAGAAGGGGAGCAAGCTCCTCGTCGGCCTCATCATCACGACCGGCGCCCTCGCGCTGGCGGTGGCTGTCACTCTCGTGCTCGCCTTCACGACAGGAGTCTTCCGATGACAGCCACCGACAACGGGCGGGAGATGGCGCAGATCGCCGCTCTCGCCGCCGACTCCAAGAGCGGCGACGACATCGTCGCCCTCGACGTGTCCGAGCCCCTTCCGCTGGTCGACGTGTTCCTGCTCGTCACCGGCCGCAACGAGCGCAACGTCGCGGCGATCGCCGACGAAATCGAAGAGAAGCTGCTCGAGGCCGGCCACAAGCGCCTGCGCCGCGAGGGCCGCCAGGAGTCCCGCTGGGTCCTCCTCGACTTCGGTGATCTGGTCGTGCACGTGTTCCACGAGGAGGAGCGCGTCTACTACGGTCTCGAGCGTCTGTGGAAGGACTGCCCGGTCATTCCGATCGAGCTGCCCACCCCCGCGACCGCGTCCGAGTGACCACGCCGCGAACATCGCCCTCTGCCGATCGGCAGGGGGCGTTTTCGTGTGGCCGGAGCGGGCGAGCCGACGTGCCCTCCGAAAGGCCCCGGATCGGCATCCGTTCAGGCATCGAGATCGGATGCCGAGATCCGGATCGCCCCGATTCCCGAGGCGTCCCGGGAAGCTAGGCGGCAGGGAGAAGGCGACTGGCGGGAACGCCGCCGCAACCAGGAAAGCCCCCGCCGAAGCGGGGGCTTTCTCTGCCGGGTGGACCTGAGGGGACTCGAACCCCTGACCCCCTGCATGCCATGCAGGTGCGCTACCAGCTGCGCCACAGGCCCGTATTTTTTATTTTCCGCCCCGTTTGAGGCAACTCCATGAGCTTACAACACGGACCGCAGACGAGGAAAATCGACGCCGCCGGGCGTGTCGTCGGACGACGTCACGGCAGCCAGCAGTCGCTGTCGCAGCTCCTGACCACGGGCGCTGAGCGCGCGCTGTCGCGCGACGTACGCGGCTTTCCCCTTCGGCGTTTCGATGGCCACCGCGTCGTAGCCCCAGTCGGTGAGGTCGTACGGCGACGCTTCCATGTCGAGGGTGCGGATGTCGCGGGCGAGTGCGAACGCGTCGAGGAGCACGGAGCCGGGGACGAGAGGGCCGAGCTTGACCGCCCATTTGTAGACGTCCATGCCGGCGTGCAGGCAGCCCGGCTGCTCCCACTCCACCTGATCGTCGCGCCGCAGCGTACGGCGGTTGAGCGGCACGGCGTCGGGGGTGAAGAATCGGAACGCGTCGAAGTGGGTGCACGTGAGGTCATGCGCGTCGACCACCGCGTCGGTGCCGGCACGGCCCAACCGCAGCGGAACGGCGTGGCGCACCTCGTCGGCACGGTAGGCCATCGCCCACTCGTGCAGACCGAAGCACCCGAACTGCGGGGGGCGATCGCGCGTCGCGCGCAGGAGGTTCACGATCCCGCGGTACATCGAGCCCCTGTCGGCGCGGAAGCCGGCGGCATCCACGCGCACGTCGTCGCCGTCGGCGCGGTACCAGCGCCAGGAGGTGCGTTCGGTCGCGTCTCGCAGGATCACGTCCGGTCCCGGATGCCACCGCCGCAGGATCGCGGGCTTGTACGAGTAGTACGTGAACAGGAAGTCCTCGACGGGGTGCTTCTCGCCGCGGCTCGCGCGCGCGCGGTGCGCGGCGGTCATCGCGTCCGCGCGCTCAGCGTGGGCGGAGGCCAGCGGCGTCCATTCGTCGCGGGGGAGAACCGCGTCGGTGTCGATGGTCACGGTCATTCGACGGGGGCGATGAGCTCGGGGGAGTCGTTGCGCACGTTGCCGACCGCCGACGACACGACGTGGTCGTCGAGCGTCTCGGCCACGTCGGGGGCCGCATCGATCGCGGCGTCGAGGATGTCGCCGACGTTCTCGGTGGTCGGGTCGAGCCACGCATCGGCGACATCGGGGTCCATGAACAGGGGCATGCGGTCGTGGATCGAGCCGAGGCGGCCGATGGAGTCGCGCGTGAGGATCGTGCAGCTCAGCACCCATCGCGCCGGATCGTCCTCGGCGCGGGCGGGGTCTTTCCACCACTCGTAGAGTCCCGCGAAGAACAGCGGCGACCCGTCGGCGGGGTGGATGTAGTGCGGCGTCTTGCCCGCCTCGGTGGTCTTCCACTCGTAGTACCCGGATGCCGGGATGATCGCGCGCCGCTTGATGAGCGCGTTGCGGAACATCGGTTTGTCTTCGACCTCTTCGCTGCGGGCGTTGAAGGCCCGCGCGCCGATTTTCAGGTCTTTCGCCCAGCCCGGCACGAGACCCCAGCGGGCCACTTCGAGGCGGCGCACCGGCGGCTCGCTCTTGAGCGAGTCGAGCACGATGGACACCGGCGAGGTGGGAGCGATGTTGTACGACGGCTGAGGCAGGTCATCGGCCTCGACGTCGACGCGCAGCACCCCCACGAGTTCACTGGCGACATTGGCCACGACGAATCGACCGCACATACCTCCACCGTACGCGGACCCTCCGACATCGGCGCGACCGTCACCCTTCCCGCGCTCTCGGCGAAGCGCAGAGCCGCGCGCATCCGACGGTCTCGCGGCGTGCGGGTTCTCGGCACACCACCGGATCGCCGATTACCTCCGAGACCCGCCGAGGCTGCGCGACTCCTCGAGGTTCCGCACGGCGCGGGGCGCCGCGGCATCCGGGATCAGGCGTCGCGGGAGATGACGCCGACGTCCTCCAGGCGGTCGAGCAGGGCGGCCCCGTCGGAGCCGGTGACCCACGGCACCTCGGCCGCGGAGTGATCGTCGACGACGGTGCGACCACCGGCGAGCACGGCCTCGGCGGGCAGGAGGCGGCGGATCGCGACGGCCTCGACGTTCTGCGGGTGCTCGATGGCGAAGCCGGTGTAAATGGCGTCGTCGTGCTGGCCGTCGTCTCCGACCAGCAGCCACTTCACGTGCGGGAACTCGGCGGCGAGGCGGCGCAGGTTGAGCTCCTTGTGGTCGCGGCCGCTGCGAAACCAGCGATCGTGCGTCGGACCCCAGTCCGTCAGAAGGAACGAACCCGCCGGGAACAGGTGACGGCGCATGAACCGGGTGAGCGTCGGGGCGACGTTCCACGCGCCCGTCGAGAGGTACACCACGGGCGTACCCGGGTGCTCGCGGGTGAGACGCTCGAGCATGACCGCCATGCCGGGGACGGGCTGTCGCGCGTGCTCGTCGACGACGAAGGAGTTCCACGCCGCCAGGAGGGGACGGGGGAGAGCCGTCACCATGACGGTGTCGTCAATGTCGCTGACCACGCCGAAGCGCACGTCGGAGCCCACGATGAAGACGCGGACCTCCGCCGGGGTGCTGCCCTCGACCGACATCGTGACCGTCTGCCAGCCGGGCTTGAGCGCGGCGGGGAGCTTCGCGTCGATGACGCCCCCGCGATCGGCGGCGACCTGGTGCGTCACCCCGTCGATCACGACGGTGACGTGAGCGAAGCCCACCGGAACGGCCGCGAAGCTGCGCCACCCGCGGAGGCTCTCGAGTTCACCCGTGGAGGTGCGCTTGGTCGGCGGGGCGATCAGGACGCGGCCCAGGACACGCACCCATTCCTCGGTGCCGTAGCCGGGGAAGCCGGTGACGGCGGGACGGAGGCCGCGGGCGCGTGCGCGTCGTTCGCGCCAGCGGTGGAAGCGACGCTCCAGTCGGGCGAACCAGAGCACTTTGGCGCGAGGATTGCGAGGCATCCGCCTCAGTCTTTCACGTCGCCGTCCGCGGATTCCAGGACGTGCCCGTCATCGGTCAGGTGACGACGTTCCATCCGTTCGATGACCTTCTTGCCCACGAAGACCAGCACGAGGAAGACGACGAGGATGCCGACGAAGACGTAACCGGCGTAATGGATGCGGTCGCTGAGCTCGCGGTAGGTGCCCGCCGCCCCCGCGGCGACCGTGACGTAGAGGCTCGCCCACACGACGCACGCGGGCGTGGTCCACGCGAGGAACCGGCGGTAGCTGTACCCGCTCATCCCCACCGTGAGGGGGACGAGGGAGTGCAGCACGGGGAGGAATCTCGAGAGGAAGATGGCCGGCCCCCCGCGCCTGCGCAGGTAGCGGTCGGCGCGGTCCCAGTTGCGCTCGCCCAGCTTCTGCCCCAGGCGCGACGCACGGATGCGCGGGCCGAAGTACCGCCCGAGCCAGAAACCGAAGCTCTCGCCGATGAGCGCCCCCACCACGATCGCGGCGGCCAGCACGACGCCCTCCAGCGGAGAGGCGACAGCCGTGCCGGCGACGATGACCATCGTGTCGCCGGGGACGATGAGGCCGACCAGCACGCTCGTCTCGAGCATGACCGCCAGACCGGCGATGACCGTGCGCAACACGGGGTCGACGTTCTGGACGACGTCGAGCAGCCACGTGAGGATCTCGTTCACCTCCCTCAGCCTAGAGCCGCCGGGCACGCCTAGCCTGGGAGCGTGCCCCACTCCGCCTCTCCATTCACCCGGCACGCATGGATCGACCCCGAGGCGGTGTTCCTCCACCTCTTCGCCACGGCCGCTCACGCGTTCTGGCTCGACGCCGGAGTCGATGCCGAGACGGGATGGAGCTGGATGGGGGCGGGGAGCCCGGCGGGGGAGGTCGGCCCCTCCGGCGTCGATGCGGCGCGGGCGAGCGCACCCGACGATGACGGGGCCGGCGCCTTCCGCGGGGGATGGGTCGGCTGGCGCACGTACGAGGGCGACGGGGCGTGGCTGCGCGTTGACGCGTTCCTCGCGTTCGACCACGCTTCCCGCCGCCTCTTCGTCTTCGGCGACGCGGCGGCGGCGGAGCGCCTCGTCTCCGTTCCCCCCGCCGACCCCGTTCCGGACGCACCGGCCCGGGGCGTGGCATCCGCGCGTGTCTCGCCCGACCGGTACGCCGAACTCATCCACGCGTGCCGCGAGCGGATCCGCGAGGGCGACGCGTACCAGCTGTGCCTCACCACCCGGTTCACCGTGCCGGGAGCGGTCGATGCGCTCGACGTGTTCCGCCGTCTGCGCCGGGCGTCGGGGTCGCATCACGCGGGATTCCTGCGGCAGGGCGGGACCGCCCTCGCCAGCGTGTCACCCGAGCGCTTCCTCGCCGTGCGCGACGGAGACGTGCACACGCACCCGATCAAGGGCACGCGGCGCCGCGCCGCCGATGCCGAGACCGACCGGGCGCTGGCCGAGGAGCTGCGGACGGATGCCAAGGAGCGCGCCGAGAACGTCATGATCGTCGACCTGATGCGCAACGACCTGTCGCGCGTGTGCGAGCCGTCGACGGTCGGCGTCGATCGCCTCCTCGAGGTGGAGACCTACCCGAGCGTGCACCAGCTCGTGAGCGAAGTGTCGGGGAGGTTGCTGCCCGGAACGACGATCGGGGAGCTGCTGTCCGCGACCTTCCCGGCCGGGAGCATGACGGGCGCCCCCAAGCAGTCGGCGATGGACATCCTGGCCGGGCTCGAGGGAGCGCCCCGCGGTGTGTACTCCGGCGCCTTCGGCTGGGTCGGCGACGACGGCTCCGCCGACCTCGCCATGGTCATCCGCAGCGTCGTCGTGGAACCGGATGCCGCCTGGGTCGGCGCCGGCGGCGGCATCACGTGGCGTTCGGTCGCGGCAGCCGAGGTGGCCGAAGTGGGGCTCAAGGCCCGCAGTCCGCTCGCCGCTCTCGGGGCCGACGTCCCGCCCGGGTGGTGACCGGGACTCCGATAGCCTGGGAGCCGGCCCTCGTGGCCTCCCGACCTTCACGATTGGCTTCACCCGTGTCTCAGAATTCCGCAGCAGACCCCCGCGAGGGGGGCTTCGACACCCACGCCATCCAGGCGAAGTGGCAGCAGGCTTGGGCCGAGAAAGACCCCTTCCGCGCCGGTGGCGACGACGACACGCGCCCGCGCAAGTACGTGCTCGCGATGTTCCCCTACCCCTCGGGCGACCTGCACATGGGTCACGCCGAGAACTACCTCTACTCCGACATCGTGGCGCGCTTCTGGCGCCACCGCGGCTACAACGTGCTCAACCCCATCGGGTGGGACTCCTTCGGCCTGCCGGCCGAGAACGCCGCGATCAAGCGCGGCGCCGACCCCGTCGAGTGGACGTACGCGAACATCGACCAGCAGAAGGCGAGCCTGAAGGACTACGGCGTCTCGTTCGACTGGAGCCGGGTGCTGCACACGAGCGACCCCGAGTACTACCGCTGGAACCAGTGGCTGTTCCAGAAGCTGTACGAGAAGGGCCTGGCCTACCGCAAGGACGCCCTGGTCAACTGGGACCCGGTGGATCAGACCGTGCTCGCCAACGAGCAGGTGCTGCCCGACGGCACGAGCGAGCGCAGCGGCGCCGTCGTGGTGAAGAAGAAGCTGACGCAGTGGTTCCTGCGCATCACCGACTACGCCGACCGTCTGCTCGACGACCTGAACCAGCTCGAGGGCTTCTGGCCGAGCAAGGTCATCCAGATGCAGCGCAACTGGATCGGTCGCTCGGTCGGTGCCGACATCGAGTTCGAGATCGAGGGTCGCGCCGACAAGATCACGGTCTTCTCCACGCGCCCCGACACGCTGCACGGCGCGACGTTCTTCGTCGTGGCACCGGAATCCGATCTCGCGGCCGAGCTCGCGGCATCCGCTGATCAGGGGGTGCAGGAGACGTTCCGCGCCTATCTGGAGCAGGTGCAGCGCGCGACCGACATCGAGCGTCAGTCGACCGACCGGCCCAAGACGGGCGTGTTCCTGGGGCACTACGCCGTCAACCCGGTCAACGGCGAGAAGCTGCCGATCTGGGCCGCCGACTACGTGCTGGCCGACTACGGCCACGGAGCGGTCATGGCCGTGCCCGCGCACGACCAGCGCGACCTCGACTTCGCGCGCGCCTTCGACCTGCCCGTCAAGGTGGTCGTCGACACCAACGCGCCCGTCACCGGGGCGATCCCGGTCATCGAGCTGGATGCCGACGGCGTGCCGATCGATCCGCTCGGCGACGTCGACGACCTCGATCCGGTCAAGACCGGGGTCGCGCTGACCGGTGACGGTCGCATGATGAACTCGGGTTCGCTGAACGGGCTGAGCAAGCGCAACGCGATCGCCCGCATGATCGAGGAGCTCGAGGCGAAGGGCGTCGGCCGCGCGGCCAAGACGTACCGCCTGCGCGACTGGCTGATCTCGCGCCAGCGCTACTGGGGCACGCCGATCCCGATGCTGCACGGCGAGGACGGCTCGATCACCCCGGTGCCCGCCGACCAGCTGCCGGTGCGCCTGCCCTCGGTCGAGGGTCTCGACCTCAAGCCCAAGGGCACCTCGCCCCTGGGGGCGGCGACCGAGTGGGTGCAGGTCACCGACCCCGAGACGGGGCAGACGCTGCTGCGCGACCCCGACACGATGGACACCTTCGTCGACAGCTCCTGGTACTACCTGCGCTTCCTGTCTCCGAACAACGAGACCGAGGCGTTCCCGACCCGCGAGGCGTCGAAGTGGGGTCCGGTCGACTTCTACATCGGTGGCGTCGAGCACGCGATCCTGCACCTGCTGTACGCGCGTTTCATCACCAAGGCGCTGTTCGACATGGGCCTGGTGGAGTTCACCGAGCCCTTCTCGAGCCTCATCAACCAGGGCATGGTCATCCTCGACGGCGCGAAGATGTCCAAGAGCAAGGGCAACCTGGTGCTGTTCCAGGAAGAGCTCGACGCCCACGGCGCCGACGCGCTGCGCGTCGCGCTCGCCTTCGCCGGCCCGGTCGAGGACGACAAGGACTGGAACGACGTCTCGACCACCGGTGCGGCGAAATTCCTCGCCCGCGCCCTGCGCATCGCGCACGACGTCGACAGCGAGACGGACGTCGTCTGGGCCGAGGGAGACGCGTCGCTGCGCCGCGTGACCCACCGCCTGCTGGCCGAGGCGCCGAACCTCATCGAGCAGACGAAGTTCAACGTCGTCGTCGCACGCCTCATGGAACTGGTCAACGCCACCCGCAAGGCGATCGACGGGTCCGCCGGGGCGAGCGACCCCGCCGTGCGCGAGGCCGCCGAGGTCATCGCCATGACCCTCGACCTGTTCGCCCCGCACACCGCGGAGGAGATGTGGCAGACGCTCGGCTACGAGGGATTCGTCGGCCTCGTCACCTGGCGCCAGGCCGACCCGACGCTGCTGGTCGAAGACACCGTCACCGCCGTCGTGCAGATCGACGGCAAGGTGCGCGGCACGCTGCAGGTTTCGGCCAAGATCGGCGCCGACGAGCTGGAGAAGCTCGCCCGCGCCGACGAGAAGGTGCTGCGCGCCCTGGGCGACCGCGAGATCGTTCGCGCGGTCGTGCGCCCGCCGAAGGTGGTCAGCTTCTCGACGAAGTGATCGTCGCCTCCGGATGCCACGTCCTGACGCTCCCCGGAGCGTTGGGGCGTGGCATCCGGTGTTCTCGGGGTGGGGGCATGAGCCGTGGCGCTTCGTGAGCGGGTGAGCGGGCCGGCCTCGATGCGGTAGCGGCGACGCCGTCGGGGAACTCCGCCTCAGGCGGTTCCTCCCCACGGGGCGAGATGGCGGGCTCGTCCACGGATGCCGTCGGCGTGCCCACTCGGGAACGGTGCTCCTGCCTACCGTGAGCGTATGACCGCCCGTCCCGTGCAGACCCCGGATGCCGACTCGTCCGGTGCGCGCCGGAAGCTCGGCGTCGGTGCGGTCATCGTGCTCGTGTTGGCGGCCTTCGCCATCACCATCGGGATCGGGATGTTCCGCGCAGCGACCGGGGCCGAGACCGTCACGCCCGGCCCGTCGCCGTCGCGCAGCGCGATCGTGCCCGTCCCGTCCGGCATGTACGTCCATGTCGCCGGTGCCGTCCGCCGGGCGGGGCTCTATCGGCTCGATGCCGGTGGCCGGGTGGCTGACGCCGTCGCGCTGGCCGGCGGGTTCGCCGACGACGCGGACCGCGACGGCGTCAATCTCGCCCGCACGGTGACCGACGGGGAGCAGATCGTCGTTCCGGTGGCGGGTGCCGCTCCGGAGACGAGCGCGCCGGCGACCGCGGGAGGCGCGAACACCCTCATCGACCTCAACACGGCGACGGCCGAGCAGCTCGACACCCTGCCGCGGGTGGGGCCCGCGATGGCCGACCGCATCATCGCCTGGCGGACGGAGAACGGACGGTTCACCAGCGTCGACGACCTTCTGTCGGTGCCGGGCATCGGCGACAAGATGCTGGCCGCCATCCGCGACCTGGTGCACGTGTGAACGTGAGGCGGGCACTGCTGCGGCGGTCCCTGCGGCCGGTCGCTGTGGCGGGGGGCACGTGGGCGGCGGCCGCCGCGGCGACCGTCCTGACCGATCCCGGCCTTCTCGCGGCGGGCCTTGCGGCGGCCGCGGCCGGAGCGGTGGCGCTCCTCACCCGGGTGCGGCATCCGATCCTGGTCGTCGCCGCTGTCGCGCTCGGCTGCGCGGGCGCCTCGGCCGGCACGGTGGCGTCCCTCGTCCCCACGCGCGAGGCCGTCGCGCATCTGCAGGTGGAGGGCGGGCGGCATCTGCGCGTCACGGCGACCGTGACGGGACATCTCGCCCGCAGTTCCCAGGGCGGGGCGTGGGCGGATGCGACGGTCTCCCTCGTCGCTGCGGGCGACACCGCGGTGCGCGGGCTGATCCCGGCCCGGATCGGCCTCGACTCCGAGACCCTGGACGACGCCGCTGCACTCGGGCCCGGCAGCGAGCTCGTCGTCGCGGGAACGGGTATCCCCACTGATCCCGCCGACCGCGCGATCCTGGCGCTGCGGGTGACCGAGGTCGAGCGGGCGGCTGCGCCCGAAGGTCTCTGGGCGACATTCGAACAGCTGCGAGACGGGCTGGTCGACTCGACTCGCGGCCTGCCGCAACCGGGGGCGGGCCTCATCCCGGGACTGGCCGTCGGAGACACCTCCAGCCTCGACAGCGCCACCGAGACCGCCATGAACGCCGCCTCCCTGTCGCACCTGACGGCGGTGTCGGGTGCGAACTGCGCCTTGGTCGTGGGGTCCGCGTTCGGTCTCCTCTCCCTGTGCGGGGTCGGCCGCGGCATCCGGGTGGTCGGCGCGCTCACCGTCCTGGCCGCGTTCGTCATCCTGGTCACACCCGAGCCCAGCGTCGTCCGAGCAGCGGTGATGAGTGCGATCGCGCTGCTGGCGGTCGCCCTGGGGCGATCGGCCGTCGGAATCGCCGTGCTGGCGGGGGCGACGACCGCGCTGCTGATCGCCGACCCGTGGCTGTGCCGATCGCTCGGCTTCGCCCTGTCGGCCGCGGCGACCGCGGCCCTGCTCGTGTTGGCGCGCCCGCTCGCCGACGGTCTCGGGCAATGGATGCCGGCACCCCTCGCTCTGGCGCTGGCGGTGCCCTCGTCGGCTCAGGTCGTGTGCGGCCCGCTGATCGTGCTGATCGACCCCCACGTTCCGCTGCTCGGGGTGGTGGCGAACATACTCGCCGATCCGGCCGCGGCGCCGGCGACGATCGCGGGGGCGCTCGCATGCATCGCCCCCATCCCCTGGTTGCGCGATGGTCTGACGGTGCTGGCGTGGATCCCCGCCGCCTGGATCGCCGCGGTCGCGCACACGACCGCCGGTGTGCCCGCGCAGAACCTGCCGTGGCCGGACGGGACCACGGGTGCTGCGCTTCTGGCCGTCGTCGGTGCCGCGATCATCATGGCGATCGTCCGCCCTCAGCGGGTGCCGCGCCTGACCGCCGTTGCGACGGCGATGGTCGCGGTCCTGGTGGGGGTGGCCGGCGCCACGGGAACCGTGCGCTCCGTGGCCGGGCCGCTCACCGTCCCGGTGGCATGGCAGGTGGCCATGTGCGACGTCGGGCAGGGCGATGCCACGCTGTGGCGGTCCGGTGCAGCGGTCGCCCTCGTCGACACGGGGCCGGACCCGCAACCGCTCGCGGACTGCCTGCAGACCCTCGGCATCGCGCGCCTCGACCTGGTCGTGCTGACGCATTTCGACAAAGACCACGTGGGCGGGTCGGCAGCGGTCGTGGGCCGAACCTCGCTGGTGCTCCACGGCCCCCTGGGAGAGTCGACCGATCAGAAGCTGCTCGACCGCTTCTCTGCCGGTGGGGCGCGGCTCCTCGCCGCCACGATGGGGATGACGGGCGAGGTGGGCGACACGCGGTGGCAGGCGCTCGGCCCCCTGCCCGGAATGGAGCCGGGAAACGCCGCGAGCGTCGCGATCGACGTCGCCGGCGAGAACTTCCCGCGTACCGTTCTGCTCGGCGACCTCGGCGCCGAGCCGCAGGCGGCGTTGCTGCGCCGCATCGAGCTGCCGCGGGTGGAGATCGTGAAGGTGTCCCACCACGGTAGTGCCGACCAGGACGCCGAGCTCTACCACCGGTTGCACGCCGCCGTCGGGCTCATCGGCGTCGGAGCCCACAACACCTACGGACACCCGACCGCGCGTCTGCTCGACATCCTGCAGAAGGAGGGCACGATCGCGGCACGGACGGACACCGGCGGGATCCTCGCCGTCTGGCATGACGATGAAGGACGACTCGCGCTGTGGCGCCAGCGCGAGGCATGACCGGACCGGCGCCCGTTCGGCGCTCGACCCGGGCCGCCACGCCCTGAGACGCCGACCGACCACGGTGTCCGAGGGCATCGGTAGGCTGGGGGAGTGACCCCGGCCCCTCGACGCGCAGCGCCCGCCAAGGCCAAATCGGCCATCCCGCAGGTGTCCTGGCGTGCCCCGCAGCCGGCGCCCATCGTGCTGGTCTCCGGCCCCGAAGAGGTCTGCGCCGAGCGTGCCATCGCCGGCATCCGTTCCTTGCTGAAGAGCGAAGACCCCAGCCTCGAGGTCACCGACATCCGTGCCGACGACTACGCCGCCGGCACCCTGCTGTCCGTCACGTCACCGTCGCTCTTCGGCGAGCCGCGCCTCGTCCGCGTCAGCGGGGTCGAGAAGTGCAGCGACACGTTCCTCACCGAGGCCGTGTCGTACCTGTCGCAGACGCAGGAGGGCGCCACGGTCGTCCTGCGCCACACCGGCGCGAGCGTCCGCGGGAAGAAGCTCCTCGACGGCATCCGCGCGGGTCAGGGGAGCGGCATCGAGATCGCCTGCCCCGCCGTCAAGCGCGACTCCGATCGCTTCGACTTCGCGGTCGGCGAGTTCAAGGCGGCCCAGAAGCGTATCGCCCCCGTCGCGCTCCGCTCGCTCGTGTCCGCTTTCGCCGATGACCTCACCGAGCTCGCCGCCGCATGCCAGCAGCTCATCGCCGATGTGCCGGGCGACATCGACGAGCGCATCGTCGAGCGCTACTACGGCGGGCGCGTCGAGACCTCGGCGTTCACCGTCGCCGACACGGCCATCGCCGGGCAGTACGGCCCGGCGCTGCTCGCGCTGCGGCACGCCCTGGCATCCGGAGCCGACCCCGTGCCGCTCGTCGCCGCTGTTGCGATGAAGCTGCGCACCATGGCGCGGGTCGCGGGGACACGCGAGTCGTCGTCGGCCACCGCGCAGCGTCTCGGCATGAAGGACTGGCAGGTCGACCGCGCGCGCCGCGACCTCGTCGGCTGGACCGGCAACACCCTCGGCATGGCGATCCACGCCACGGCGCGTGCCGATGCCGAGGTCAAGGGCGCCTCGCGCGACCCCGTGTTCGCGCTCGAGCGGATGATCACCGTCATCGCCACGCGCGCGCCGTACGGCGACTGAGGGGGCGCCCGGCGTCGGGGCCCCCGTGAGCAAGCGCCTCAGGTACGGGCGACGACAGCGCATCGTTCGGAGACAGGTCCGATCCGGCCGGGATGCCCCTGTCACGGAACGATCCCCTGTCCTCGAGTGCGAGCCGCGTCGGCACCCGATCACGCCCGCGCGATGTGGCGCGCCAGGAACGTCGCCGCCCGGAGCGTGAGTCGCGGCTCCGCTCGCCGCAGGTCGCGAACCACGACCACCTCATCGTCATCCGGTGAGGACACCGCCCGCGCCCACCGGAGCGCCGGTTCCGGAGGCTGCCCACCCGCCGGCATCTCACCGCTGAACAACTGCACCAGCCGGGACCGTGGATCCTCCCGGTCGCCGAAGACCTTCGCCGCTCGTTCGCTCTGCATGCTGCACCTCCCGGCATCCACGCTACGAACGCCGGTGCGCGGGTGCCTCCGCCGCGAGGAGGAGATCGCGTACGCCCAGGCCTGAACATGCCGCGGACATCCCGGACGCGACGAGACCCCCGGATGCGCTGGACCGAACCTCTCGCTCCGGGAACGACGAAGCCCGCCCCGCTGAAGCGGGACGGGCTGTCGAAACAACTGCGGCTCAGAGAGCGTTGACCTGCTTCGCGATGGCCGACTTGCGGTTCGCGGCCTGGTTCTGGTGGATGACACCCTTGCTCACGGCCTTGTCGAGCTTCTTGCCGGCGAGGACGAGCGCCTTCTCGGCGGCTTCCTTGTCACCGGCCAGAACGGCCTCGCGGGTGCGACGCACGTGCGTCTTCAGCTCGCTCTTGACGGCCTTGTTGCGCTCGCGCGCCTTCTCGTTGGTCTTGTTGCGCTTGATCTGCGACTTGATGTTCGCCACGTCGACGGTCTTTCGTTTGAGTGAGTGTTGGAAGTGCCGGTCGAGCGGTAGAGGGGCGCTGTACCGGCGGTCGTGGAGGTCGGGAAAAACCCCACACGCAAGCCAAGAGACGAGTCTAACAGGTCGAGGTCTCGACTGTGGTGAGCGCCACCTCGAGCAACGCGTTGAACACGCGGGGCCGCATCGCCGTGACGAGGTGGGTCGTGCGCGGGACCACGATCAACTCGGCATCCTTTGCGATTGACGTGAAGAGCTTCTCGTTCACGCGGAGTTGGTCCCACTGCCCGTTCACGAACCACAGCGGCACCTCGATGCGCCGCAGCGCCGCGAGCAGGTCGAGCACCGACAGCGACGCGAGAGCGGAGTCCTGCGCGTCGAACGCGTAGCCGCCGGCACCGAAGTCCGGCCGCGTCTCGGGCGGGAGCGTGCGGTCGAGCACCCGGTTGGTCAGACCCAGGCCGCGGTCGGGCAGGCTGTCGAATCGACGCGCGAGGAACCGATATGCGGCGAGCCCCACCCCGCGCGGGATCGAGGTGCAGGACGCCGCGATGAACGCCGCGACCGGCGGCGGGTCTTCGCGCCCGACGTATTCGATCGAGAGCAGACCGCCCATCGAATGGCCCACGAGCAGCACGGGACCGCGGGTCGCGGCATCCCGGACCGCCCGATCGATGGTCGCGAAGGCTTCGTCGAGGGTGAACTCCTCGCCCCGACGCGTGCCGTGCCCGGGCAGGTCGACGGCGGTCACCGGGGTGCCGCGCTGCTCGAGGTGGGCGACCTGCGCGCGCCACATGGTCGCCGACGTGCGGATGCCGTGCACGAGCACGACCTGGACCGCCATGGCATCCACCTTAGAAGCGCCGTCGAGGCGCAGCCTGAGCGTCCGCGGACGGCGATGTCGGCGCGCCACCGTAGAATCGACGGAACATGTCACCGCGCGCCCTGAAGCCCCTCGAGCCGTCCGCCACCCCGCCGGCGCAGATTCGCAACTTCTGCATCATCGCCCACATCGACCACGGCAAGTCGACGTTGGCCGACCGCATGCTGCAGATCACCGGCGTCGTCGCCGACCGCGACATGCGCGCGCAGTACCTCGACCGCATGGACATCGAGCGCGAGCGCGGCATCACCATCAAGTCGCAAGCGGTCCGGATGCCGTGGTCCACGGCCGACGGCACGTTCGCCCTCAACATGATCGACACCCCCGGTCACGTCGACTTCACCTACGAGGTGAGCCGTTCGCTGGCCGCGTGCGAGGGCGCGATCCTGCTCGTCGACGCCGCTCAAGGCATCGAGGCGCAGACCCTCGCCAACCTCTACCTGGCGCTCGAGAACGATCTGACGATCATCCCGGTGCTGAACAAGATCGACCTCCCCGCCGCCGACCCCGACAAGTACGCGGCCGAGCTGGCGGGTCTCATCGGCGGCGACCCCGCCGACGTGCTGCGCGTCAGCGGCAAGACGGGGATGGGCGTCGAGGAGCTGCTCGACCTCATCGTCGAGAAGATCCCCGCTCCCGTCGGCGTGGCGGACGCGCCCGCGCGCGCGATGATCTTCGACTCGGTCTACGACGCCTATCGCGGCGTGGTGACCTACGTCCGCATGATCGACGGGGCACTGCAGCCGCGCGAGCGTCTGCAGATGATGTCGACCGGCGCGACCCACGAGGCGCTCGAGATCGGCGTCTCCAGCCCCGAGCCGATCCCCACCCAGGGGCTCGGCGTCGGCGAGGTCGGCTACCTCATCACCGGCGTGAAGGACGTGCGCCAGTCGAAGGTCGGCGACACGATCACGACGCACCGCAAACCCGCCACCGAGGCTCTCGCGGGGTACACCGACCCGAAGCCCATGGTCTTCTCGGGTATCTACCCGATCGACGGCAGCGATTACGCCGAGCTGCGCGAGGCCCTCGACAAGCTCAAGCTCTCCGACGCCTCGCTGCAGTACGAGCCCGAGACCTCCGTCGCGCTCGGCTTCGGGTTCCGTTGCGGCTTCCTCGGCCTGCTGCACCTCGAGATCATCACCGAGCGCCTCTCACGCGAGTTCGGTCTCGATCTGATCACCACCGCTCCGTCGGTGACCTACGAGGTCACCACCGACACCGGCGAGACCGTGTCGGTCACGAACCCGAGCGAATACCCCGACGGCCGCGTGGCCTCGGTCTCGGAGCCGATCGTCAAGGTCGGCATCCTGCTCCCGAAGGACTACGTCGGTACCGTCATGGAGCTGTGCCAGTCACGCCGCGGCACGCTTCTCGGCATGGACTACCTCAGCGAAGACCGGGTCGAGCTGCGCTACAACATGCCGCTCGGCGAGATCGTCTTCGACTTCTTCGACCACCTGAAGTCGCGGACGCAGGGCTACGCGAGCCTCGACTACGAACCGGCCGGACAGCAGACCGCCGACCTGGTGAAGGTCGACATCCTGCTGCAGGGCGACAAGGTCGACGCGTTCAGTTCGATCGTGCACCGCGAGAAGGCCTACAGCTACGGCACGATGATGGCCGAGCGGCTGCGCAAGCTCATCCCGCGCCAGCAGTTCGAAGTGCCCATCCAGGCCGCGATCGGTGCGCGCATCATCGCGCGCGAGACGATCCGCGCGATCCGCAAGGACGTCCTCGCCAAGTGCTACGGCGGTGACATCACCCGTAAGCGCAAGCTCCTCGAGAAGCAGAAGGAGGGCAAGAAGCGCATGAAGATGGTCGGTCGCGTCGAGGTCCCCCAGGAGGCGTTCATCGCCGCGCTCTCCGGCGACGTCGAGGCCAAGAAGTAGAACGCACGCAACCGAGAGGGGTGGATCATGCGCAGGCAGAACTTCACCGATGACACGGTCGACTACGCGGCGGTCGGTGCCACCCAGGCGCCCGACCTCATGCAGTATCCGCCGGAGCACTCCGTGCCCGCCGAAGACGCCTGGCGCATCGGCAGCGGCGAGGAGCGTTTCGCCGCCGCGAGCGAGCTGCTGCTGTCGTGGGCGCCGTTGCGCGGCGAGGAACTCAGCATCACCGACGTGCGCCCGGCATCCGGGGAGGGCTACGCGGGCGTCGGCTTCGACGCCGAAGGCGCGCCCGTCGCGCCGAGCCGGCTCGAAGCAGAGCAGCGCTTCGCCGCCGACGGCACGCCGTTCGTCCGCCCCGGCACCGGCGTGCGCCTGCACGGCAAGGTCGATGGACACCGCGCCGACGCCGAGTTGCGCGTCATCTCGGTCTTCGAGGAGCCTCGTCGTGTCGGCTTCATCCTGGGCACCGTGGGGTACTCGATCGTGAGCGGCGAGGAGCTCTTCAGCCTCGAGTGGCGCGAGAACGACGAGGTCTGGTTCGTCGTACGCGCCTTCGATCGGCCCACCGCCCCGTCGTACCGCCTCTTCACCAGCCGCGTCCGGCGTCGGCGCAAGGCGTTGTTCGCGCGCTACCTGCGCGCGATCTCGCCGCTGTACTCCTCCTGATGGGCGGGCCCCTCCCGCTCGGAGACCCCGCGCCGGTCGACGGACGCCTCCCCGACGACCTCGTCATCGATCCCGGCGCCGATTTCGGCGTCTACCTGCACGTGCCGTTCTGCCGTGTGCGCTGCGGCTACTGCGACTTCAACACCTACACGGCGAGCGAGCTCCGCGGAGCGCGGCAGGACGACTTCGCCGACACCCTGGCCACCGAGGTGCGCCTGGCGGGCGCAGTGATGGATGCCGCGGGCGGTCGGCGCGCGGCATCCACGGTGTTCTTCGGGGGAGGGACGCCGACGCTGCTGCCGCCGGGTGACCTCGCTCGCATGCTCGACGCGGTCCGCGACGAGTTCGGTATCGCGGAGGGCGCCGAGGTGACCGTGGAGGCGAACCCCGACACCGTGGACGACGCGGTCGCCGGCACCCTCGCCGCCGCCGGGGTGACGCGCCTGTCGATCGGCATGCAGTCGGCCCGGCCCCACGTGCTCGCGGCGCTCGACCGCACCCACGATCCGCTGAACGTCGCCACCGCGGTCGCGGCCGCGCGCCGCGCCGGTCTCGACGTCTCCGTCGACCTGATCTACGGCGCGCCGGGGGAGTCGCTCGACGACTGGCGCGCCTCGCTCGAGGCGGCGACCGCTCTCGAACCCGACCACGTGTCGGCGTACGCGCTCATCGTCGAGGACGGGACGAAGCTCGCGCGGCAGATCCGCTCCGGCGCCGTCGCGACGCCGGACGACGACCTGCAGGCCGACATGTACGAGCTCGCCGACGATCTGCTCGCCACCGCGGGCTACGACTGGTACGAGGTGTCGAACTGGTCGCGGGGCGTCGCGCACCGTTCGCGCCACAACCTCGCGTACTGGCGCGGCACCGACTGGTGGGGCTTCGGTCCGGGCGCGCACAGCCATGTCGCGGGGCTGCGCTGGTGGAACGTGAAGCATCCCGCCGCGTACGCCCAGCGGCTCGCCGCCGCCGAATCGCCCGCCGCGGCGCGAGAGCGTCCCGACGAGACGGCGCGTCGGCTCGAATCGGTGCTCCTGCGCAGCCGCATCCGCGAAGGGCTCCCGGTGTCGGAGATCCTCGGCGAGGGGCGCAAGGCCGTGGCATCCCTCATCGCCGACGGGCTCATCGAGGGCCCGGATGCCGTTCGCGGGCGCATCGTGCTGACCCGTCGCGGACGCCTGCTGGCGGATGCCGTGGTGCGCGCGCTGACGGCCTGACCCGGGGACGCCTCTGCTGCCCACGGGCTGAATCGTCGGGCGTGACGATGCCCGCGGCCCGTTGGCGCGTCGGTGCTTCGTGCAAACGCCCGGCGAGGCGTAAACGCCCTGTCCGGGGGTTCGCCGCTCGGAGCGGCGTTCACACGCACGCCGCGCCGCCTGACCGCGACGCCGCCGACCTCCGCGAGCCGCTCGACGCACGGGCGGGGCGATCGTCGTAGAATTGGCACTCAGTCGAGTCGAGTGCCAAACGGGAGGAGCAGCCATGGTGTCGGAACGCGGCCTCCAGGTTTTGCGCGCGATCGTCCAGGACTACGTCGACACGCGCGAGCCCGTCGGCAGCAAGGCCATCGTCGACCGCCATGCCTTCGGGGTGTCGGCGGCGACCATCCGCAACGACATGGCCCTTCTCGAGGACGAAGACCTCATCGTCGCGCCGCACACGTCGTCGGGACGCGTCCCGACCGACAAGGGCTACCGCGTCTTCGTTGACCACCTCGCCGAGCTCCGCCCGCTGTCGAGCGCGCAGCGCAGCGCCATCACCTCCTTCCTCGATGAGGCGGGCGACCTCGACGACCTCCTCGCACGCACGGTACGGGCGCTGACGCAGCTGACCGGCCAGGTCGCGATCGTGCAGTACCCCTCGTTCGCTCGCGCCAACGTCACGCACGTCGAACTCGTCGCCCTCGGCGGGCCCCGGGTTCTCGTCATCCTGGTCACCGACACCGGTCGGGTGTCGCAGCGCATCGCGCTCGTGCCCGCCGAGCCCGGCGAGAGCGACATCGCCCTACTGCGCGCGCGCGTGGGCGCGGTGCTCGTCGGACACAGCGTCGCCGAGAGCTCCCAGCGCGTCTCCGAGGCCCTCACTGCCGGCCCGCGCCCCGGGGTCGTGCTCGACGCGATCGCCGACGCGGTCCTGCGCGTGGTCGGGGAGGAGCTCGAGGCCTTCCGTCAGGACCGTCTCGTCATGGCCGGCGCCGCGACCCTCGCCAAGCGCGAGCAGGACTTCCGCGGCAGTATCTACCCGCTCCTCGAAGCGATCGAGGAGCAGGTGACCCTGCTGCGCCTGATGAGCGAGATGGTCGCCGACGAGAAGGGACTGTCGGCGAGTATCGGGCGCGAGAACGAGCCCTTCGGCCTCGTCGAGGCCTCCGTGCTCGCGAGCCGGTACGACGGCTCCACCGGCGGGGCCCGCGTGGGTCTGCTCGGGCCGACCCGCATGGACTACTCCTCCAACCTCGCGGCGGTCCGCGCCGTCGCGCACTATCTGACCCGGATGCTCGAAGACGACGACAGCTCGCGCTGACGTCTCGCGCCGCGAGCACTCCCCACGAGAACGACCCCGCGCGAGCGGGCAGGAAGGCGATTGTGGCTGACCACTACGAGGTCCTGGGCGTCGAACGCGACGCCAGCCCGGAAGACATCAAGAAGGCCTACCGGCGTCTCGCGCGCCAGCTGCACCCCGATGTGAATCCCGGCGAGGACGCGTCCGAGAAGTTCAAACTCGTGACACACGCCTACGACGTGCTGAGCGATCCCGAGCAGCGCCGCCGCTACGACATGGGCGGCGACCAGAGCCCGTTCGGGGGCGGGGGAGCGGCCGGGTTCGGCGGTTTCAGCGACATCTTCGAGACGTTCTTCGGCGGCGCGCAGGGCGGCGGCGGAGGCCGCGGCCCGCGACCGCGGTCACGCCGGGAGCGCGGCCAGGACGCCCTCGTGCGCGTCACGCTGCAGCTCGGCGACGTCGTCTTCGGTACGCACCGCGACCTCGAGGTCGACACGGCGGTCCTCTGCGAGACGTGCCAGGGAGCGTGCACGCAGCCCGGTACCAGCGAGGTCACGTGCGACATCTGCCACGGTTCCGGTCACGTGCAGCGCACCGTGCGGAGCCTCCTCGGCAACGTCGTCACCAGCCAGCCCTGCACCGTGTGCCACGGTCACGGCACGACCATCCCCTACCCCTGCGGCACCTGCCAGGGTCAGGGCCGGGTGCGCGCGCGCCGCACGGTGTCGGTCGACATCCCCGCGGGCGTCGAGTCGGGCCTGCGCCTGCAGCTCCCCGGCTCGGGCGAGGTGGGCCCGGCCGGAGGCCCCAACGGCGACCTGTACCTGGAGATCACCGTGGAGGCGCACGACGCATTCAGTCGCGAGGGTGACGACCTCGTCGCCACCCTCGAGGTGTCGATGCCTGACGCCATCCTCGGCGCCACCACGACGATCGAGTCGCTCGACGGCTCCGTCGACCTCGAGGTGCGCCCGGGCGTGCAGTCGGGCGACGTGCTGACGATCAAGGGCCGCGGCATCACGCCCCTGCGGGGCAGCCAGCGCGGCGACCTGAAGGTCGGTGTGCACGTGGTGACCCCCACGCGCCTCGACCACAAGGAGCGGGCTCTCATCGAGGAGTTCGCCAAGCGCACCAAGGCTCCCGGGCCCCGCCTGGCTGAGCACCAACAGGGCATGTTCAGCAAATTCCGCGATCGCTTCCGCCACTGAGCATGGCGCTGCACTTCGTCACCGACGACGCCACCGACGCACAGCCGGGGGATGCCGTGACCCTCACCGGGTCGGAGGCGCATCACGCCGCGAGCGTGCGGCGCGTGCGGGTCGACGAGGCGGTCACGCTCGGCGACGGACGCGGCGTGTGGCTCTCGGGAGTCGTGACCGCTCTCGGCCCCAAGCAGGTCGACGTGCACGTCACGGGCCGCGAGGAGGTCGCGGCGCCCGTCCCGCGGTTCGTGCTCGTGCAGGCATTGGCGAAAGGCGACCGCGACGAGCTGGCCGTCCAGGCGGCGACCGAGCTCGGCGTCGATGAGATCGTCCCGTGGCAGGCGGCGCGCAGCGTCTCGCGCTGGGATGCCAAGGCCGACAAGGGGCTCGCGCGCTGGCGGACGATCGTCCGCGAGGCTGCGAAGCAGGCGCACCGCGCGTGGGTGCCCGAGGTCGAGGGCGTGGCCCGGACGGCCGACCTCGTCGCCCGTGCCGGTGCCTCTGTCGTCCTCGTGCTCGAGCCGACGGCATCCGTCCGCCTCACCGAGGTGGCCGCGGAGGAATCGGACGGTCGCGACGTGGTGCTCGTGGTGGGCCCGGAGGGCGGGATCGCCCCGGAGGAGCTGTCGGCGCTCGAAGAGGCCGGCGCCCGCCTCGTGCGGCTGGGCGACACCGTGCTGCGGACCTCCACCGCCGGGGCCGCGGCCATCTCGGTGCTGTCGGCGGCGCACGGGCGCTGGTGAGCCTGGCCGTGCCGGGCGCTTCTCGCATCCGGCGCGGATACGGCAGATCGGGGCGTAGATTCTCCGCCCCGAGCGGCGGGATCCGCCCCGATCCGGGTCGGTGAGCGCCGAGAGGGCGTCGGCGAAACGGCCGAGCCCCGGTGTCGGAGGCCCTCACTAGACTGGATGCCATGAGCGAACCGTCGATCTTCACGCGCATCCTGCAGGGCGAGATCCCTGCCGAGATCGTGGCCGAGACCGAGAACGCCTTCGCGATCCGCGACATCGCCCCTCAGGCGCCGGTGCACCTGCTCGTCATCCCCAAGACGCAGCAGTATCGCAACGTCGTCGAGCTCGCGGCCGGCGATCCGGAGCTGCTGACCGAGGTGATCGGTCTCGCGAACAGCGTCGCCGCCGAGCACGCCGACGGCGATTTCCGTCTGATCTTCAACACCGGCGAGGGTGCCGGACAGACCGTTTTCCATGTGCACGCCCACGTTCTCGCGGGCGGCCTGAACGAAAAGAGCCTGGGTGGCTGATTCCCCCGAAGAGACCGTCTCCGAGCAGATCGCCGTCGACGGCGTGGCCATGGTGCAGCTGCTCGGTCCGCAGGACCGTCTCCTGCGCGTCGTCGAGAAGGAGCATCCCGACGTCGACGTGCACGTGCGCGGCAACGAGATCACGCTGTCGGGCTCTCCCGCGGCGGTGCGGGCCGCTCGCGGCCTGGTCGACGAGCTGGTCGCCATGACCCGCTCCGGCCACGGCCTCGACCCGGCCGACGTGACGAGTTCCAACCGCATGCTCCGCACCGACGGCGGGCCTCGCCCGTCCGAGGTGATGGGCGAGGCGATCCTGTCGTCGCGCGGAAAGGTGATCCGCCCCAAGACGGCCGGCCAGAAGGAGTACGTCGACGCGATCGACGAGAACACGATCGTGTTCGGCATCGGCCCCGCCGGTACGGGCAAGACCTACCTCGCGATGGCCAAGGCCGTGCAGGCGCTTCAACGCAAAGAAGTCAACCGCATCATCCTGACCCGACCCGCCGTCGAGGCGGGCGAGCGCCTCGGGTTCCTCCCCGGAACACTGACCGACAAGATCGACCCGTACCTGCGCCCGCTGTACGACGCGCTCAACGAGATGATGGACCCCGACATCGTGCCCAAGCTCATGGCGACGGGCACGATCGAGGTCGCCCCGCTGGCCTACATGCGCGGTCGCACGCTGAACGACTCGTTCGTCGTGCTCGACGAGGCGCAGAACACCACGCCCGAGCAGATGAAGATGTTCCTCACGCGCCTCGGCTTCGGCACCCGCATGGTGGTCACCGGCGACATCACGCAGGTCGACCTCCCGCAGGGCGCCTCGGGTCTGCGTCTGGTCACCCGCGTGCTCGGCGACATCGACGACATCCACTTCTCGCGCCTGACCAGCGACGACGTCGTGCGTCACTCCCTGGTCGGCCGTATCGTCGACGCGTACAGCGAGTACGACGAGAAGCGCCTGGCCGCGCGTCGCGAACGCGACGAGGCCTCCGAGTTCGCCAACCGTGCGGAGCGACGCGGCCCCGGTGCCGCCGGTCCCCGCGATCACCTCCCGAGACGAAACCGCTCATGACGATCGAGATCAACAACGAATCCGGCCACGAGGTCGACGAGCAGGTCCTGCTGCGCCTGATGGAGTACAACCTGGCGGAGCTGCACGTCAGCGCCGACGCCGACGTGGCGATCGTGCTCGTCGACGAGGGGGCCATGGAGTCGCTCCACGTGCAGTGGATGGACGAGCCCGGCCCCACCGATGTGCTGAGCTTCCCGATGGACGAGCTGCGTCCCGGCTCCGAAGACGCCCCCACCCCCGCAGGGCTGCTGGGCGACATCGTGCTGTGCCCCGCCGTGGCCGAGACGCAGGCGGTCGCCGCGAAGCACTCGACGCAGGACGAACTCATCCTCCTCACCACGCACGGGTTGCTGCACCTCCTCGGATTCGATCACGCCGAACCCGACGAGGAGCGCGAGATGTTCGGGCTCCAGCGGGAGCTGATCACCGGGTTCCAGGCCGTCGAGCGCCAGCGTCGGGCATGACCGAAGCGCTCCTCCTCGTCGCCGCCTTCCTCCTCGTCGCGTTCGGCGGCCTGATGGCGGCCTCCGAGGCGGCGCTCGGCGTGACCTCGCGCACCGACCTCCTCGAGCTCGGCGCCTCAGGCCGCAACGCCCGATCGCTCCGGCGGATCGCCGACGACACGAGCGCGCACAACACCGCGGTGGTGTTCATCCGCGTGCTCGCCGAGACGACCGCCGCCGTGCTCGTCGCCGCCGCGTTCATGCTGATCTTCGACGACATCTGGTGGGCCGTGATCGCCGCGGCCGTGCTCATGACGGGCATCTCGTTCGTCGCGGTGGGGGCGAGTCCGCGCACCGTCGGTCGCCAGCACGCGCGCGGTCTGCTGCGCGGCGTCGCCCCCGTCATCCGGGGCATGCGCATCCTGCTCGGCCCGCTCGCGCATGGTCTCGTCGCCGTCGGCAACCGCGTGACGCCGGGGGTGTCGCACTCCACCTCGTTCGCGTCGGAGGAGCAGCTGCTCAGCATCATCGACGAGGCGGCCGAGAACGAGTTGATCGAGGAAGACGATCGCGAGCTGATCCACTCGGTCTTCGACTTCACCGATCGCTACGTCCGCGAGGTCATGGTGCCGCGCACCGACATGGTCAGTGTGGATGCCGCGGCCACCTCCCGCGAGGCCCTCGCGCTGTTCCTCGAGAAGGGCGTCTCCCGGGTGCCCCTCGCCGATGACGACGCCGACGACGTCGTGGGCGTGCTGTACCTGAAGGATCTCGTGCAGTTCGGCTTCCGCGACGAGGCCGGCTGGCGCGACGCCCCCATCCGCCGCATCGCCCGGCCGGCCGTCTTCGTCCCCGAGTCGATGAAGGCCGAGACGCTGCTGCAGCAGATGAAGAAAGATGCCGTCCACGTCTGCCTGGTCGTCGACGAGTACGGCGGCGTCGCGGGTCTCGTGACCCTCGAAGACCTCATCGAGGAGCTGGTGGGCGAGATCGCCGACGAATACGACGCTCCGAACACCGAGATCGTCGAGCTCGGCGAGGGCCGCTACCGCATCAACGCGCGCCTCGGGCTCGACGAGGTCGGCGACCTGTTCGGTCTCGAGCTCGACGACGAGGACGTCGACTCGATCGGCGGCCTGCTCGGCAAGGCGCTCGGCCGCATCCCTCAGCCCGGCGCCACCGCCGAGCACTCCGGCCTCGTGATGACCGGAGGCGCGTCGCGCGGCCGGAACCGGGGCATCGCCACCGTGATCGTCGAGCGCAGCGAGGTCTCCGCCGACGACGACGCCGACGCAGAGCTGTCGGCGCGTGAAAGGAACGACAGATGACCGACACCCGCTCCGGGTTCGTGACCTTCGTGGGGCGACCCAACGTCGGCAAATCCACTCTGACCAATGCGCTCGTGGGCGAGAAGGTCGCCATCACCAGTGAGAAGCCGCAGACGACGCGCCGCGCGATCCGCGGCATCGTCAACCGCCCCGGCGGTCAGCTCGTGGTCGTGGACACCCCCGGCATCCACCGCCCGCGCACCCTGCTCGGTCAGCGCCTGAACGACCTCGTCGAGCAGGTGCTCGGCGACGTCGACGTCATCGCCTTCTGCGCACCGGCGACCGAGAAGGTCGGTCCCGGAGATCGCCGCATCGCGGAGTCGCTGTCGGGCTACCCGCGCGCGAAGAAGGTCGCCCTCGTGACCAAGACCGACGCCGCGACCCGCGATCAGATCACCGAGCGTCTCGTCGAGGTCGATGCACTTCGCGAGGACTGGGCGGCGGTCATCCCGCTGTCGGCGGTGACCAACGATCAGCTCGACGTGCTGAGCGACGAGCTGCTCGCCCTCATGCCCGAGGGCCCCGCGCTGTACGCCGACGACGTGGTGACCGACGAGACGCTCGAAGACCGCATCGCCGAGATCATCCGCGAGGCGGCCCTGCACGGCGTGCGCGACGAGCTCCCGCACTCGATCGCCGTGACGGTTGACGACGTCGCGCCGCGCGAGGACAGCGACCTGACCGACGTGTACGCGAACATCGTCGTCGAGCGCGACAGTCAGAAGGCCATCATCATCGGCAAGAAGGGCTCGCGCCTGGCCGATGTGGGCGCGCGAGCACGCGCGGGCATCGAGCCGCTCGTGGGCGGCCGCGTCTATCTGTCGCTGCACGTGCGGGTGGCGAAAGAATGGCAGCGCGACCCGAAGCAGCTCGGACGCCTCGGCTTCTGAGCCCCGGAGACCGCGCGACACCCGCTCGGCCCCCGACCGCGTGACCCCGACCGTGCCGAACGCGCGGTCGCAACGAAAGGTGCAGGCATGGCGAAGAGGTGGACGGCTCCGGCTCCGGGGCCCATCGAGACGTGGAGCTTCGACGAGGTCGACGTCGCCGCCCCCGGGCCGGGCGAGGTGACGATCCGCGTGCGCGCGGCCGGCATCAACCCGGCCGACGCGAAGCACGTCGCGACGCAGCGCCCCGGCGCGACGTTCCCGGTGCCGATCGGGTACGAGCTGTCGGGTGAGATCACCGCGGTCGGCGATGGCGCGGTCGGCGGCTCGGGAGAGCTCGCGGTCGGCGACGAGGTCGTGGCGTTCCGGGTGCAGGGCGCCTACGCGACCGACCTCACCGTGCCCGCCCGCGACGTCTTCGCGAAGCCTGCGGGCCTCTCGCATCCCGAGGCGGCCAACCTGCTGCTCGCCGGAACCACGGCGGCCGAGATGATCCAGGTCACCCGGGTCGTCGAGGGCGAGACGGTGCTGCTGCACGCCGCCTCCGGCGCCGTCGGGGTGAGCCTGCTGCAGCAGGCGCGCGAACTCGGCGTCCGCGTGATCGGCACGGTCGGGGCGGATGCCGACGACTCGGCCGAGCGCGTTCGTCGCTACGGCGGGATCCCGGTGGCCTACGGCGACGGGCTGCGCGAGCGCGTCGAAGCCGCGGCGGAGGGAGCGGCGATCGTCGCCGCCTGGGACGCGGCGGGGACCGACGAGGCCATCGACGTCTCGCTCGAGCTGGTTTCGGAACGCGACCGCATCGTCACCATCGTCTCGCCCGATCGCGCGAAGGCCGACGGCTTCCTGTGGATCGCCGGAGCCCGCCCGGAGAGCGCCCGTTTCCGCGACATCGCCCGCGCTCGGGTGCTGGAGCTCGCGGCATCCGGGGCCCTGGAGGTTCCCCTCGCCCGCACGTACCCGCTCGCCGAGGCGGTCGAGGCCGTGCGCTTCGTCATGACCGGGCACCCCGGCGGCAAGGTCGCCCTCCTGCCGTGAGCACGTCGCCGTTCGCCCTGCCGCCCGCGCCCGAGACCCTCGAGGTGACGGGGGAGCGCGTGCGCCTGCGCCCTTTCGAGGAGCGCGACCTCGAGGCCATGGCCGGCTACCGCGGCGACGCCGAGGTGTGCCGGTTCCTCCCGTTCGACCCGCAGTCGCCCGACGACATCCGGCGCCGCATCGGGCATCTGTTCGGCGGGACGAGCCTGGACGGCGAGCGCGGCGGTGTCGTCCTGGTCATCGAGAGCGAGGGCGCCGTCATCGGCGACCTCGTGCTGTTCCACCTCGACACGGACGCGGGATCCGCCGAGATCGGCTGGGTCGTGAGCCCGGGGGCATCCGGCCGGGGGCTCGCCACCGCCGCGGTGCGCGCTCTCATCGACACCGCCTTCGGCGTCTACGGTCTGCGGCGGGTGGAGGCCCGGATCGATCCTGACAACGCCCGCTCGGTTGCGCTCGCCGAACGCCTCGGCATGCGCCGGGAGGCGCATTTCGTCGAGAAGGAATGGTTCAAGGGGCGCTGGGGCGACCTGCTCGTGTACGCCGTGCTGACGCGCGAGTGGGCAGCGCCCGCGGCCTGACGTCGGCGGCTCGCGACGCGGACGCGGCGGAGGCCGCGGTGCGGGGCTGCTACGATCGCTCCATGCGCTTCGGTGGCCTTCTTCTTCTTAGCTGCCGCGACGAGTCCTCGTTCTAAGGGCCTTCCTCGTCGCGGAGATCGTCGTCGGCCCCACCGAACGAATCTAAAGAAGCGACACATCATGAAGAACACCCAGAAGCCCACGTCCGCTCCGGTGCACAAGTACCGTCCCTTCCACGAGCAGATCCGGGTCGACCTGCCCGAGCGCACGTGGCCGAGCAAGCGCATCGAGGTCGCACCGCGCTGGTGCGCCGTGGATCTGCGCGACGGCAACCAGGCCCTGATCGATCCGATGAGCCCCGAGCGCAAGCGGGTCATGTTCGACCTGCTGGTGAAGATGGGCTTCAAGGAGATCGAGGTCGGCTTCCCCAGCGCCAGCCAGACCGACTTCGACTTCGTCCGCCAGCTGATCGAAGAAGAACTCATCCCCGACGACGTCACGATCCAGGTGCTGACGCAGGCGCGCGAGCACCTCATCGCCCGCACGTACGAGGCGATCGCCGGCGCGAAGCAGGCCATCGTGCACCTGTACAACTCCACGAGCGTGCTGCAGCGCGAGGTCGTGTTCCGCACCGATGAGCAGGGCATCGTCGACATCGCGCTCGAGGGCGCGCGCCTGTGCAAGAAGTACGAGGCGACGATCCCGCAGACCGAGGTCTATTACGAGTACTCGCCCGAGAGCTACACGGGCACCGAGCTCGCCTTCGCGCTGCGCATCTGCAACGAGGTGCTCGAGGTCTTCCAGCCGACGGCCGAGCGCAAGGTCATCCTGAACCTCCCCGCCACCGTCGAGATGGCCACGCCCAACGTCTACGCCGATTCCATCGAGTGGATGTCGCGGAACCTCGACCACCGCGAGAACGTCATCCTGTCGCTGCACCCGCACAACGACCGCGGCACGGCGGTGGCCGCCGCCGAGCTGGGCTACATGGCCGGCGCCGACCGCATCGAGGGGTGCCTGTTCGGCAACGGCGAGCGCACCGGCAACGTCGACCTGGTGGCCCTGGGCATCAACCTGCTGACGCAGGGCATCGACCCGCAGATCGACTTCAGCGACATCGACCAGGTCAAGCGCACCGTCGAGTACTGCAACCAGCTGCCCGTCCCCGAGCGCAGCCCCTGGGCCGGCGACCTGGTCTTCACCGCGTTCAGCGGTTCGCATCAGGATGCCATCAAGAAGGGCTTCGAGGCGATGGAGGCTCGCGCGACGGCCGAGGGCAAGACGATCGACGAGATCGAGTGGGCGGTGCCGTACCTGCCGATCGACCCGAAGGACCTGGGCCGCTCCTACGAGGCCGTCATCCGCGTCAACTCGCAGTCGGGCAAGGGCGGCGTCGCCTACCTGCTGAAGGCCGACCACGCGATCGACCTGCCGCGCAAGCTCCAGATCGAGTTCTCGGGGGTCGTGCAGGCGCGCACCGACGCCGAGGGCGGAGAGGTCTCGAGCGCCCAGATCTGGGACATCTTCACCGACGAGTACCTGCCCGCGACCGACGACGACCAGCGCTGGGGCCGCTTCGAGCTGCTCTCGACCCGCTCCTCGAGCGACATGTCGGGCGATGTGCACCTCGACGTCTCGCTGCGCGACGGCGACACCACGCACCCGGCCTCGGCCGTGGGCAACGGTCCGGTCGCCGCGTTCCTCGAGATCGTCCGTTCGCAGGGGTTCGACGTGACCCTGTACGACTACGTCGAGCACGCCCTCAGCTCCGGCGGCGACGCGCAGGCCGCGGCCTACGTCGAGCTGCAGGTCGACGATCAGCGCCTGTGGGGCGTGGGGATCGACGGCGACATCTCGACGGCGTCGCTGAAGGCGATCGTGTCGGGCGTCAACCGCGCGATCCGCACGCGTCAGGCCACCGGCGCCCTCGCGGGCGTCTGACCCGACCGGAGCCTCCGGCCGTGGCCTACGCCCACGGACACCACGAGAGCGTGCTGCGTTCCCACGCCGCGCGCACCGTCGCCGACTCGGCGGCGTACCTGGTGTCTTCGCTGTCGGCCGGCACCCGCATCCTCGATGTGGGCGCCGGCCCCGGCACCATCACCGTCGACCTCGCCGACCGGGTCTTCCCGGGTGAGGTCGTCGGGGTGGATGCCGCCTCCGACGTCGTCGAGATCGCCCGCGCCGCCGCCGGCGAGCGCACGAACGTGACCTTCCGCACCGGCGACGCCTACGCCCTCGACGTGCCCGACGCCTCGTTCGACATCGTCCACGCCCATCAGGTGCTCCAGCATCTCGAGCGGCCCGTCGACGCCCTGCGGGAGTTCCGCCGCGTCGCGGGACCCGACGGCCTGGTGGCGGTGCGCGACGTCGACTACGGCGGGGTGATCTGGCATCCGCTCATCCCCGCCCTCGACGAATGGCTCGAGATCTACCACGGCGTGCACCGCGGGTCGTCGGGAGAACCCGACGCGGGGCGCGTGCTGAAGGCGTGGGCGCGCGAAGCCGGGTTCTCGCGCGTCGAGGCGAGCGCGAGCGTGTGGGTGTTCGACACGCCGGAGAAGCGCGCCTGGTGGGGCGGCATGTGGGCCGACCGTGTACTCGCCTCGGCGTTCGCGGGGCACGCCAGGCGACTGGGCCTCGCGGATGGGGCGACCCTGCAGCGCATCTCGGACGCGTGGCGGGAGTGGGCCGCGCACCCCGACGGGTGGATCCTGCTGCCGCACGGCGAGGTGCTCGCGCGGTGGTGACGGCGGTGGAGGGCGTGGATGCGAGGATGAGCGATGTGATCCGCGTCGACGCCCTCTACCGCTACCCCGTCAAGGGCTTCACGCCCGAGAAGCGCGACAGTCTCGTCGTCCAGGACGACGGTCGCGTGCAGGGCGATCGCTCGCTCGTTTTCCGCTTCGCCGATGCCCTCGAGCCGGCGGATGCCACCTTCCCGAAGAGCCGCGGACTCGCGCTCATGTCGTTCCCCACGCTGGCGCGCGTGGAGCTCACCTTCGACGATGAGGCGCGGACGCTGCGACTGCGCGTCGACGACATCGACGTGACCGCCGATCTGAGCGACGAGGGCCGTGCGCGGCTCAGCGAGGCGGTCACGGCCTACCTGCGCTCGACGAGCGATGCGAAGCTGCTCGAGGCCGACGGCATCCTGCCCCTGGGACTGCTCGGAGACGGGGTGACGGCACGCTTCCAGGACCGGCCCCGCGGGTACATCTCGCTGCATGGAGCGCCCTCGGTGTCCGACCTGGATGCCGCGGTGCCGGCGCCCGTCGACGATCGCCGGTTCCGCTCGAACATCGTCGTCTCGGGCGCTGCCCCGTGGGAAGAGCTCACGTGGCGCGGTCGCGTGCGGATCGGCGAGGTCGAGTTCGAGGTGCAGAAGCCGATCGAGCGGTGCGCGGCGATCACCGCGAACCCCGACACCGGCGTGCGCGACGCGCGCCTGCTCCGCGTGCTGACCGGCGAGTTCGGTCAGCACGAGCCGACCCTCGGCATCCTGTTGCTCCCCGTCGCGGCGGGCGGAACGATCCGCGTCGGCGACGAGGTCGTCCTCGACGGGTGAGTCGCCGGGATTCGTCGCCGCGCGCCCGCCCGAGGCGACGAATCGCGGCGACTCGCGCGGTCACTCGTCGGTGCGGATGATGGGGATGCCGGTGGTCTCGACCGCGACCTTGCGGCGGTAGAGCTTGCGCTGCTCGGGCAGCGAGAGGTCGAACAGCACGGCGAGCACGCGGATGACGGTCGTCACCACCACACCGATCACCGCGGCGATCGGCAGCGGCACGCCGAAGGCGGCGGTCGTCGCCAACACGACGCATCCGCCGCCCGCAGCCACGGCGTAGAGCGAGCCCACGTGCATGATCGCCACCGGCAGGCCCATCAGCACGTCGCGGAGCACGCTGCCGCCGGCCGCGGCCAGCACCCCCACGAAGATGGCGGGTACCGCGGGCATCCCCAGGGCCAGCGCCTTCGAGGTGCCGAAGGCGCCGAAGAGGCCGATCACGACGGCGTCGAGCATCACGATCGCGCGGTTGAGTCGCTGGAAGATCCCCGACAGCAGCATGCCCACGATCGAGGCGAGCGTCGCGGTGATGAGGTACCAGTTGCTCTGCAGCGTGGCCGGCGTGAGACCCAGCAGCAGGTCGCGGATGAGACCCCCGCCCATCCCGAGCAGGATGCCGATGATCGCCACCCCGAGCAGATCGAGCCGGCGCTGGCCCTGGAACCCCGAGGCGAAGAGGGCTCCCTGGACGCCGCCGAGCGCGACGGCGGTCAGGTCGGCCCACAGGGGGATGACGAAGGTCGGGGAGTCCACGGCATCCATTCTCCGGCCCGTGCCTGGGCGGGTGGGGGAGGCGCGTCGCGCAGGCCGCTCACGGGTGCGCGGACGGATAATGGACTGTGCCCACCTACCGCGACGAAGTCGTGGTCCTGCGTACCCACAAGCTCGGGGAGGCGGACCGCATCCTCACCCTCCTCAGCCGCCGCAACGGAAAGATCCGCGCGGTCGCGAAGGGCGTGCGGCGGACGTCGTCGAAGTTCGGCTCGCGCCTCGAGCCCTTCATGGTCGCCGACGTGCAGCTGTTCAAGGGCCGCAACCTCGACATCGTGCAGCAGGCCGAGTCGCTCGGCTCGTACGGAGCCGAGATCGTGGCGAACTACGACGTGTACACCACGGCCAGCGCCATGGTCGAGACCGCCGATCGTCTCAATGAGGCCGAGGCGACGCCCCAGCAGTATCTGCTGCTGGTCGGTGGACTGCGTTCCCTGGCGCGCGGTGAGCATTCCGAGCGGAGCGTGCTCGACTCGTACCTCCTGCGCGCCATGGCCCTCTCGGGCTGGGCGCCGGGGCTCACGGAGTGCGCGCGCTGCGGCACGATCGGCGACCACGATTACTTCCTCGCCCAGCTCGGCGGCGTCGTCTGCTCGACGTGCGCGCCCGCGGGCTCGCCGCGCGTCGCGCGCGACACCGTCGACATGCTCCGCGCGCTCATGGCGGGGGAGTGGGAGACCATCGACACCGCCCCCGGCCGCACGGTGGCCGCCGCCTCGGGCCTCGTGGCCGCGTACGCGCAGTTCCACCTGGAGCGCGGCATCCGTTCCCTCTCGCACCTGGAGTCGCATCGATGACACCGAAGCCGTTCACGCACCGCGACGCCGTGCCGTACCGCCCCCTCGACTGGACGGGCGAGTACCCGCCCAGCTACCCCAAGGGGGCCGTGCCCGAGCATGTCGCGATCGTCATGGACGGCAACGGCCGCTGGGCCAACCGCCAGGGGCTCACGCGCGTCGAGGGTCACCGCGCGGGAGAGGCCGCGCTGCTCGACGTGGTCGCGGGAGCCATCCAGGCCGGGGTGAAGCACCTGTCGGTGTACGCCTTCTCGACCGAGAACTGGTCGCGTTCTCCCGATGAGGTGCGCTTCCTCATGGGCTTCAACCGCGAGGTCCTGCACCGTCGTCGCGATCAGCTGAACGAGTGGGGCGTGCGCATCCGCTGGTCGGGTCGTAAGCCGCGCCTGTGGGGCTCGGTCATCAAGGAACTGCAGCACGCCGAACGACTCACCGAGGGCAACTCGACTCTGACGCTGACCATGTGCGTCAACTACGGCGGGCGTGTGGAGATCGTGGATGCCATGCGCCGGATCGGCGACGACATCGCGGCCGGGAAGCTCAAGCCGTCGGCCGTGACCGAGAAGCTCATCCGCAAGAACCTCTACCAGCCCGACATGCCCGACGTGGATCTGTTCGTGCGCTCCAGTGGCGAGCAGCGCACCTCGAACTTCCTGCTGTGGGAGTCCGCGTACGCCGAGATGGTGTTCCTCGACACGCTCTGGCCCGACTTCCGCCGCACGCACCTGTGGGATGCCATCGGGCTCTACCTCTCGCGCGATCGCCGCTTCGGCGGTGCGGTCGACGCGCCGACGGCGTGACCGACTACGGCGCCAGCTCGGCCCGGAGGGAGGCGGCGGCCTCCATGGCCACGCGACGCATCGCCTCGCGCGTCTGCCCGCCGATGTGAGGGGTGACCACCACGTTCGCCCGATCGCGCAGCGGGTGGTCGGCGGGCATCGGCTCGACTTCGGAGACGTCGAGGCCCGCTCCGCCCACCTCCCCGGCGTCGAGCGCGGTGGCGAGGGCGTCCTCGTCGACGACCCCGCCGCGAGAAGTGTTCACCACGACCGCGTGAGAGCGCATGCGTCGGAACTGCGCGGCGCCGAGCAGCCCTCGCGTCGCGGGGACGAGGGGGACGTGCACGCTGACCGCGTCGGACTCGGCGAGCAGTTCGTCGAGGGCACGCGGGTCGGAGCCGTCGGCGCGGACGACGTCGTCGGGCACGGCGGGATCGAACGCGAGGATGCGCACGCCGAAGCCTCCCTGGGCGATCCGCGCGACGCGGCGTGCGATCCGGCCGTAGCCGATGAGCCCGAGCGTCGAGCCGCTCAGTTCGGCCCCGACCAGGGCGTCACGGTCGGCGGTACCTGCGGCCGCGGCCCCGATACCGCGCCGCACCGCCATGAGCAGGGCGATCGCGTGCTCGGCGACCGAGAGCACGTTCGCTTCGGGTGTCGTCGTGACCCGGATGCCGTGCTCCCGGGCGAAGGCGGTGTCCACGGTGTCGGTGCCGACGCCGTGCCGCGCGACGATGCGCAGCCGTGGCATCCGGCTCAGCTGTCCGGCATCCATCCGGGCGGTGCGCAGGAGCACGCCCTGTGCAAGCGGCGCGATGTCGGCCTCGGTCGCGGCATCCTGCCCCCAGCCTCGGCGGACCTCCGCCCACGTCTCGAGCTCGCCGATCGCGTCGGGGTGCACCTCTCGGGGGATCCAGATGAGCGGGCGGGCGGTTGCCACCTCAGACACGCGGCACCAGGGCGCGGTTGGCGCTGCGGCGGTCGGCCTCTGCGCGCACCAGGGCGTCGGCGGCGGACATGACCTCGGCGATGCGCTCGCGAGGGACGATCGTGATCCCGTCGGCATCGCCGACGACCCAATCGCCCGGCGCCACGGGAACCCCGCCCACGGTGACGACGCCGCCGAGGCGGTAGGGGCCGGTCTTCCACGGCCCCGCGGGCGTCACCGCGCGGGCGAAGACCGGCACCCCCACCTCGCGGAGCTCGACCGCATCGCGGGCGGCCCCGTCGAGCACGATGCCGGCGACGCCCAGCGCCTTGGCCTTCTCGGCGACGAGTTCGCCGATGAGCGCGCGCGTCTCATCCGCCCCGCCGTCGACGACGAGGACCTCGCCCGCGCGGATCTGCTCGAACGCCGCGTGCACGCCCTTGTTGTCACCGGGGCGGGTGAGGAGCGTGGCCGCGGGTCCGGACACGACCGCCCCCTCCCACAGGGGGGAGACGCCGCGGGCGACCCCGAAGCGCTCCATCGCATCGCCGACGGTCGCGGCGGCGTAGGCGCCCGGAGGCGGGTAGACGGTGCTGTCGGGGATCGTGCTCGTCATCGGGCGGTCCTCTCGATCGGGAAGGGGGTCAGTCCAGGGCGGCGGGCAGGCCGGTGCGCCGGATGTCGGCGGCCGCCGCCGTCAACGCGTCGAGGAACACGGGCACCCGTTCCTCGGTGAAGCGCGCGGTGGGTCCGCCGAGCCCGAGCACGACCGCCGGTCGGCGCTCGTCGCCCTCGCGCACGATGACCGCGACGCCGCTGTTCCCCGGCTCCCGTGCGCCGTGCGAGACGGCGTACCCGTCGCGACGGGCGTCGTGGACCGCGGCGCGGAAGGAGGCGACGTCGACGGCGGACCGCTCGGCCGCGGGAAGCGCCTCGAGGACGTGGTCGGCGGCGTCCGGCCCGCTCGCCGCCACGAGGAGCGTCGAGGCGGCTCCGAGCACGAGCGGCATCTCGTCGCCGACCTGGACGACGTGGCGGAGCGAGTAGGGGCTGGGCGACTGCCCGACGGCTACGCGCCGCAGGCCGCTGCGCGCGTAGAGGCTCGCGGTCTCGCCGGTCTCCTGGGCGAGCCGCGTCATGCGGTCGGCGGTCTCGTCGGGGACGGCCCACGCGGCCTCGGCGAACGCCGCCAGACGGATCAGGCGCGCCCCCACCGTGATGCGTCCGTCGGCAGCGTGCCGCAGCATCCGCTCGCCGACGAGGGTGTCGATCAGGCGCAGCACCGTGGTGCGCGGGAGCCCGCTCTCGCGGACGATCTCGGCGAGCGAGAGCACGGGCCGGGCCGCGGTGAAGCACTGCAGCACCTCGAACGCGCGGGCGACGGCGCGCACGCCCCCTCCCTCGGAAGCAGAACGCTCGGATGCCTCGGTCACGGTGGACACGGTCGCTCCCCTCCGCGGTGCGCCGGTTGCACCTGCTCGGTCCCGAGTGTACCGTCTGGTGGACACCGGAGTCCACTAGATGGACACCTGACATCTTCACGAAGGAGTGACGACGTGAGAACCAGACGCGTCCTGTGGAACGCCCTCGGGATCGCCGCCACCGCGGCGCTCGTCGGCGTGGCCGCAGTGAATGCCAGCGGCTCGACCGCCGGAGTAGACCCCCGCGCCAAGCTGACCATCATGGCCCCGGCCGCACCCGGCGGGGGGTGGGACCTCGCCTCCCGCGAGTCGCAGCAGGTCCTGCGCTCGACCTCGGTCGTGAACAACGTGCAGGTGGTGAACGTCCCCGGAGCCGGCGGCACGATCGGTCTCGGCCAATTCACTCAGCTCGGCGACGATCCGACGAACCTCATGATGACCGGCACGGTCATGGAGGGCGCGATCACGGTCAACGGATCGGAGGCGACCCTGGGCGACACGACCCCGATCGCCCGGCTCGCCGAGGACTACATCGTCTTCATCGTGCCCGCGAACTCGCCCTTCCAGAACCTCGACGACTTCATCCAGGCCTGGCGTGCCGACCCGCACGGCCAGGCCGTCGGCGGCGGCGGCATCGGCGGCACCGACCATCTGCTCACCGGTCTGACGGCGCAGGCCGCCGGCATCGACCCCGGAGCGATCAACTACGTCTCGTACGCCGGCGGAGGCGAAGTGCTGACCGCCCTGCTGTCGAACACGGTGGCGGTCGGCGTCAGCGGCTACAACGACTTCAGCGATCAGATCGAGGCCGGACGCCTCCGGGCCCTCGCCGTCTCGGCCGAGGAGCCGGTGCCCGGCATCGACATCCCCACCTTCATCGAGCAGGGCGTCGACGTGAACCTGCCGAACTGGCGAGGACTCGTGGCACCCCCCGGCATCACCGACGCGCAGCGCGACGAGCTCGTCGCGATCGTCGAGGAGATGGCCGCGACCCCCGAGTGGACCGAGGTGATGGAGCGCAACCGCTGGCGCGACGCACTGCTGACCGGCTCCGAATTCGCCGACTTCATCGAGCAGGACCAAGCGCGTGTGAACGCCATCATCGAGGAGCTGGGCCTGTGAGCGGCGTCATCCCCACCATCCCGCGGACCCACCGCGTCCGCACCTCCGACGGGTTCTGGCGCCGCCGCTCCGGACTCGTCGTCCCGGCGGTGATGCTCGCCATCGGCGTCGCGCTCATCATCGGAACGATCACGATGACCGTGCCGGCCAACACCGCACCCCCGGGCCCGCAGCTGTTCCCGACGATCATCGCGGTCGCCGTGATCGTGCTCGCGGTGCTGCTCGCGGTCGACATCCTGCGCCGGCCCGAACCGGTCGACGTGGCCGACGCCGGCGCCACCGACGATGACGCCGACGTCGACGACGAGGCGCTCCTCGCCGCCGTGGAGGGCCGCGAACCCGAAGCGCCCGCCGTGCGGCCCCGCAGCAACCTCTGGGCCATGCTGGGCGCCGTCGGGACGGTCGTCGTCTTCATCGCGGCGCTCACCCCGCTGGGGTGGCTGCTCTCGGGAGCGTTCCTGTTCTGGGGGATCGCGCGCGCGCTCGGCAGCCGCCGGCCGGTCTTCGACATCTTCCTGTCGCTGGCGATCTCCGCCCTCGTGCAGATCGCCTTCTCGGGCGGCCTCGGACTCAATCTTCCGCCCGGAATCCTGGAGGGACTCTTCTGATGGATGCGCTCGTCAACCTGGGGGAGGGCTTCGCCGTCGTCCTCACCCCCATCAACATGCTGTGGGTGCTCATCGGCGCCGTTCTGGGGACCGCGGTCGGTGTGCTGCCGGGCCTCGGCTCGGCGATGGCCGTCGCCCTGCTGCTGCCCGTCACCTTCTCGCTCGACCCCATCGGCGCGTTCATCATGTTCGCCGGCGTGCTCTTCGGCGGCCTCTTCGGCGACTCGATCGCCGGCATCCTCATGAACACCCCCGGCAACAGCACCGCGATCGCGGGCTCGATCGAGGGTCACCGCATGGCCAAGAGCGGCCGCGCCGCGCAGGCGCTCGCCACCTCGGCGATCGGCGCCTTCATCGGTGGGATCGTGGCATCCATCCTCGTGGTGTTCTTCGCGCCGCGACTGGCGGAGCTGGCGACCCTCTTCGGCCCCGCCGAGTACCTCGCGCTCGCCGTGTTCGCGTTCGTGGCGATCTCCGCCGTGGTGACCGAGTCGGTGGTGCGCGGTCTCGCGGCCCTGGTGATCGGCCTGGCGATCTCGGTCGTCGGCATCGACGGCGCCTCCGGCACCTCGCGCTTCACCTTCGGCCTGCCGGAACTGTTCGACGGCATCGACATCGTCGTGATCACGGTCGGGCTCCTGGCGCTGGGCGAGGTGTTCAGCGTCGCCGCACGACGCGGCACGCCCGACGAGACGAAGCTGCTGCCCTCGACCGGCCGGCTCTGGCTGTCGTTCCGCGAGCTGCGGCAGGCGCTTCCCGCGTGGCTGCGCGGCACGGCGATCGGCATCCCGTTCGGCATCATCCCCGTCGGCGGCTCCGAGGTGCCCACGTTCCTGTCGTACGGCGCCGAGCGCAAGCTCGACGGTCGCCGCAAGAAGCCGATGTTCGGACGCGGAGCGATCCAGGGTGTCGCCGGTCCCGAGGCGGCCGGCAACGCCACCGCCGGAACGGCGATGGGCGCCCTGCTCGCGCTGGGCCTTCCGACCTCGGCCACCGCGGCGATCCTGCTCGCGGCCTTCCGGCAGTACGGACTGCAGCCGGGGCCCCTGCTGTTCGACCGCGCGCCCGACCTCGTGTGGGCTCTGCTGGCGAGCTTCTTCGTCGGCATGGTCGTGCTGCTCATCCTCAACCTCCCGTTCGCGCCGTTGTGGGCGAAGCTGCTGAAGGTGCCGCGTCACTACCTCTACGCCGGCATCACGGTCTTCGCGATGCTGGGCGTCTACGCCACCAGCAGCAAGATCCTCGACCTCGTGCTCGTGCTCGTGGTGGGCCTGCTCGGCTTCCTCATGCGCCGGTACGGGCTGCCCGTCGCGCCGATGCTGATCGCGATCATCCTCGGACCGCTCGCCGAGACCGAGTACCGCCGTGCGATGGCCGTCAGCGAGGGGGATGCCGGCATCCTGGTGTCGAGCCCCATCTCGATCACCCTCTATGCGGTGCTCGCGGTCGCGATCGTCGGGGTCGTCTTCACCCGCGTCCGCTCGGCCCGCCGTTCGAAGGCCGCGGTATGACCGACACGGATGCCGGGACGCCCGGGCCGCTGGCCGGAGTGACGGTCCTCGATCTGACGAACGTGCTCGCGGGCCCCTATGCCGCGTACCAGCTCGCGCTGATGGGCGCCGACGTCATCAAGGTCGAGACCCCGCACGGCGGCGACCTGGCCCGACGGCTCGGCACCTCGGCCGAGCTGAACGCGCGCCACCTGGGCATCTCCTTCCTCGCCCAGAACGCGCAGAAACGGTCGATCACGCTCGATCTCAAGACCGAGGGCGGCGCGCAGGCGCTGCGCCGGCTGGTCGCGACCGCCGACGTGCTCGTGGAGAACTTCCGGCCGGGGGTGCTCGAGCGGCTCGGGTTCGGCTGGGAGCAGCTGCAGGCCCTCAACTCCCGCCTCATCCTGTGCCAAATCTCCGGATTCGGCCAGACCGGACCGATGCGGACGAAGCCGGCCTACGACCAGATCATCCAGGGCTACTCGGGGATGATGAGCGTCACGGGGACCGAGGAGACCGGCCCGCTGCGCGCCGGCTTCCCCCTCGCCGACACCATCGGCGGGCTCGCCGCGGCCTTCGCCGTGTCGAGCGCCCTCGCCGGCCGGGCCCGAACGGGGGTCGGCAGCGTCATCGACGTGTCGATGCTCGAGACCGCCGTGACCGCGATGGGCTGGGTGGTGTCGAACCTGCTCGTCGACGGTCACGAGCCGCGACCGCTCGGCAACGACAACGGCACCGCGGCACCCTCGGGCGCCTTCGCCACCGGCGACGGGCTGCTCAACATCGCCGCGAACAAGCAGGAGCAGTTCGAGACGCTGTGCGCGCTCGTCGATCGGGCGGAGCTCAGCACCGACCCGCGGTTCGCCGAACGCGAGAGTCGCAAGACCCACCGGGCGGCCCTCACGGCCGAGCTGGAACGCGCCCTCGCGGCCCGGCCCGCGGCCGAGTGGGAGGACCTCCTGAGCTCGGCCGGGGTCCCGGCCGCGGCGGTCCTGCGCGTGGACCAGATGCTCGCGAGCCCGCAGATCCGCGATCGCGGGCTCGTGCACGAACTGCCGTTCCCGGGCGGCGGCGGTGATCCGTTGCGGGTGCTCGGCAACGGCATCCGCATCGACGGGGCTCCCTCCACCCCGCGCACCCCGCCCCCCGTGCTCGGCGAGCACACCGACGAGATCCTGGCGGCGCTCGGCTACTCCGCCGACGACATCGCCGCCCTGCACGAGGAAGGCGCCGTATGACCGACGACCAGCTCGCCCCCGTCACCGCCTGGTGGGCGACCGCCATCACCCGCATCCAGCCCGGGGAGATCGCCTTCCGCGGTCGCCCGGTGCAGGACCTCATCGGCACGACGGGCTTCGTCGACACGATCTGGCTGCTCGTGACCGGTGGCGACCTCGCGCCGGCGCGCCGGCACCTCCTCGAGGCGACCCTGGTCGCCAGTGTCGATCACGGACCGCAGGCGCCGTCGATCGCGAGCGCACGCATGGCGGCCACCTGCGGCGTCGGCATCAACTCGGCGATGGCGAACGGCATCAACGTGCTCGGCGACACCCACGGCGGCGCCGGTCAGCAGTGCGTCGCGATGCTCGGCCGCATGGTGGACGCGCACCGCGAGGGCGCCGGGAACTGGGACGACCTCGCCACCGACGAGATCGCGCAGCACCGCGCGCGCGGCGCGTTCGTGCCGGGCTTCGGGCATCGCTTCCACCCCGTCGACCCGCGCCGGGATCCGCTGCTCGCGCTGGTCGAGCAGGCCGCGGCATCGGGAGACGTCGTCGGCGACCATCTGCGTGCCGGCCTCGCGATCGAACGGGCGCTCGCCTCACGCGGAGTGCCGATGAACATCGACGGCATCTCGGCGATCGTGTACGGCGAGCTCGGGGTCGAGCCGGAGCTCGCGCGCGGACTCTTCGTCCTCGCGCGCTCCGTCGGGATCCTCGCCCACGCGTGGGAGGAGAGCCGCTCGGGTCGGCGCATCAAGGGTCCGCTGCCTCCTCCGCTGCTCGCGGACTACACGGGGCCGGCGGTGCCGGAGCGATGACCCGCCGGTGATGAACGGCGAGGGATCCGGGAGAAGGATGCCGCGCGGGGAATAGACGGACGAGTCGCGCCGTTGCACGCGATATGACGGATGCCATCAAGATCGACGTGTGGAGCGACATCGCCTGCCCCTGGTGCTACATCGGCAAGCGGAACCTCGAGAACGGCCTGGCGGCCACGGCCGCGGACGACGACGCCCCGGTCGTCGAGATCGAGTACCACTCGTTCGAGCTGTCGCCCGACACCCCCGAGGACTTCCACGGCGGCGAGATCGACTACCTCTCGCAGCACAAGGGCATCTCCGCCGAGCAGGCCCGCGAGATGCTCGACCGCGTCACGGGTGTCGCGGCCGACGCGGGGCTCGCGTACCGCTTCGACATCCTGCAGCACACCAACACCGTGAAGGCGCACGAGCTGCTGCACTTCGCGAAGGAGAACGGCAAGCAGCTGGAGCTCGCGGAACTGCTCATGTCGGCGTACTTCCTCGAGGGCAAACACGTGGGTCGCGACGACGACCTCGTCGCCCTCGCGGTCGAGGTCGGTCTCGACGAGGCCGAGGCCCGCGAGGCCCTCTCCTCGCAGCGCTACCGCGCCGCCGTGCGCGCCGACCAGGAGCAGGCCCGCCAGTTCGGCATCACGGGCGTTCCCTTCTTCGTGATCGACGGCAAATACGGCGTGAGCGGTGCACAGCCGGTCGAGGCGTTCTCGCAGATCGCGCGTCAGGTGTGGGGCGAGCGTCGTGAGGTCGCGGAGACCGCCGACGCGTGAGGCTCCTCCCCACCCGGTGCCCGTCCCCGCATCCGTCGGGGGCGGGCACCGTCATGAGCGCACGTCTGGGAGAATGACATGGTGAACACGGCACTGGCCCCGGCGCGGACGCTCCGCATCGGCAACATCGAACTCGACGCCCCCGTCGTGCTCGCCCCCATGGCCGGCATCACGAACACGGCGTTCCGTCGCCTGTGTCGCGAATACGGTGCCGGGCTCTATGTGAGCGAGATGATCACGACGCGCGCCCTCGTGGAGCGCAACGACACCACGATGCGGCTCATCCGGCATCACGAGTCCGAGACGCCGCGCTCGATCCAGCTCTACGGCGTCGACCCCGCCACGGTGGAGGCGGCGGTGCGCATGATCGTCGACGAAGACCACGCCGATCACATCGACCTGAACTTCGGCTGCCCCGTCCCGAAGGTCACCCGTCGCGGCGGGGGGGCCGCGCTGCCCTGGAAGACCTCGCTGTTCCGCGAGATCGTCGAGCGCGCGGTCGCGGCCGCGGGCGACAAGCCGCTGACGGTGAAGATGCGCAAGGGCATCGACGCCGACCACCTCACCTACCTCGAGGCCGGTCGCATCGCCGAAGGGGCGGGGGTGGCATCCATCGCCCTGCACGCCCGCACCGCGAGCGAGTTCTACTCGGGCCACGCCGACTGGGCGGCGATCACGAAGCTGAAAGAGACCGTCTCGAGCGTGCCGGTCCTCGGAAACGGCGACATCTGGTCGGCCGACGACGCCGTGCGCATGATGGACGAGACCGGCTGCGACGGCGTCGTCGTCGGTCGCGGCTGCCTCGGTCGCCCGTGGTTGTTCGGCGACCTCGCCCGCGCCCTCGGCGGCCCCGGTGCCGCGCACGGAGAGCCCGTCGACGCCACGCTCGGATTCGTGGCGAAGGCCTTCCGCCGCCACGCCGAGCTGCTCGTGGAGTTCTTCGACGACGAGGGCCGCGGATGCCGCGACATCCGCAAGCACGTCGCCTGGTACTTCAAGGGCTACCCCGTCGGCGGCGAGCTTCGTGCCAGCCTTGCGACCGCGTCGACGCTCGAGGAGATCGACGAGCTGCTGGCCACGATGGAGCTCGACGCGCCCTACCCGGGCGCGGCGGCGGAGGGGCAGCGCGGTCGCGCCGGCACTCCCAAGCGCCCGGCCCTTCCCGACGGCTGGCTCGACTCCCGCGAGATCGGCCACGACGCCGGCCGCGCCCTCGCCGATGCGGAGCTGCACCACAGTGGTGGTTGAGGCGTCGGCCACGGCCGCCCGTCCGGCCGGCTACGACGATGACGACGCCGGCCGTTTCCACGTCGAACGGCACCGCTCGCAGCGCGACGACTTCGCGCGCGATCGCGCCCGCGTGCTGCACTCGGCCGCTCTGCGCCGCCTCGCCGCCAAGACGCAGGTGCTGAGCCCCGCGAGCCCCGCCGATTTCGCCCGCAACCGCCTCACGCACTCGCTCGAGGTCGCTCAGGTGGGCCGCGAGCTCGCGACCGCGCTGCAGCTGTCGCCCGACGTCGTCGACACCGCGTGCCTCAGCCACGATCTCGGTCACCCGCCCTTCGGGCACAACGGCGAGCGGGCGCTCAACGAATGGGCTGACGACATCGGCGGGTTCGAGGGCAACGCGCAGACCCTGCGGATCCTCACGCGCCTCGAGCCCAAGGTGTTCGGCGCCGACGGCGAACCGTTCGGTCTGAACCTGACCCGCGCCAGCCTCGACGCCACGTGCAAGTACCCGTGGACGGTCGACGAGCCGGTGCCCGACCCGGGCGGTCGGCTGAAGTTCGGCGTCTACCCCGACGACGAGCCGGTGTTCCACTGGATGCGCGGGGGCGCCCCGGCGCGACAGCGCTGCATCGAAGCCGAGGTCATGGACCTCTCCGACGACATCGCCTATTCGGTGCACGACTTCGAGGACGCCGTCGTCAACCGCTACGTCGATCCTGCGCGACTGGCCTCACGGGTCGGTCGCGAGGGGCTCCTCGACGCCATCCAGCGCTGGGTCGGGTACGACTTCGTGCGCGACGACCTGGCCGCAGGGCTCGAGCGACTCATGGCCATGCCGGAGTGGATCCACTCCTTCGACGGCACCCGGCCCGCGCTCGCGCGACTGAAGAACCTCACCTCCGACCTGATCGGTCGGTTCGCCCGCGCGGCCACCGCGGCGACGCGCGAGGCGTACCCCGCCGACGAGCTCACCCGCTACCGCGCGCATGTCATCGTCCCGGCCGAGGTCGAGGTCGAGATGGCGGTGCTGAAGGGCATCATCGGCGCGACCGTCGTCTCGATCGACGGCCGCAAGGTGCTGTACCGCGAACAGCGCCACGTGCTCAAGCGTCTGGCCTCCGCGCTGTGGGAGAACCCCGGTGCGCTCGACGCCCTGCACGCCCCCGACTTCGCCGCCGCGGCCGACGACGCCGCGCGCCGCCGCGTCGTCGTCGACCAGGTCGCGAGCCTCACCGACCAGCTGGCCATCTCGTGGCATGGGCGTCTCGTGGGCGAGGTCGACGCCGCCGAGCTCGGTGTCTGGGCCCCCGGCGCGCGGGCGTCGCGCGGAGCGGATGCCTGATGGCCGGACGCATCCGTCAGGCCGACGTCGACGAGGTCAAAGCGCGGGTGAACATCGCCGACGTGATCGGCGAACGGGTCGCGCTCAAGCCCGCCGGCGTCGGGTCGATGAAGGGACTGTGCCCCTTCCACGACGAGCGCAGCCCGAGCTTCAACGTGCGGCCGCAGGTCGGCTACTACCACTGCTTCGGCTGCGGCGAATCGGGTGACGTCTACTCGTTCCTGCGCGCGATGGACCACGTCTCGTTCACCGAGGCGGTCGAGCGCATGGCGGCCCGTGTCGGCTACACCCTGCACTACGAAGACGGGGGAGCGGCCCCCGAGACGTCGGGGCGGTCACGCCTGTACGCCGCGAACGCGGCCGCGGCGGAGTACTTCCGCGCGCAGCTGATGACCCCCGAGGCCGAGACCGGCCGCCGTTTCCTCGGCGATCGCGGGTTCGACGCGGGGGCGGCGGCGCACTTCGGTGTCGGATACGCACCCAAGGGCTGGTCGCATCTGCTCGACCACCTGAATGCGCAGAAGTTCACGCGCGACGAGCTGCTGCAGGCCGGGCTCGTCTCCCAAGGGCAGCGCGGGGTCTACGACCGGTTCCGCGGGCGCCTGGTGTGGCCGATCCGCGACATCACCGGCCAGGTGATCGGCTTCGGGGCGCGCAAGCTCTACGACGACGACCAGGGCCCGAAGTACCTCAACACCCCCGAGACCCCGCTCTACAAGAAGACCCAGGTGCTCTACGGGCTCGATCTGGCCAAGCGCGACATCTCGCGATCGCACCGCGTGGTGGTCGTCGAGGGCTACACCGACGTCATGGCCTGCCACCTCGCGGGCGTGACCACCGCCATCGCCTCGTGCGGCACGGCCTTCGGCAGCGACCACATCACCGTGCTCCGCCGCGTGATGGGCGATGACAGCAGCTCCGGCGAGGTCGTGTTCACCTTCGATCCGGATGCCGCGGGGCAGAAGGCGGCGCTGCGCGCCTTCGCCGACGAGAAGCGATTCGCGGCCCAGACGTACGTCGCCGTGGCTCCCGAGGGCCTCGACCCGTGCGACCTGCGCCTCCAGCGCGGCGACGGCGCCGTCCGCTCGCTCATGGAGACCAAGGCCCCCATGTTCGAGTTCGTCATCGACCAGCGTCTCAAGGACTTCAACCTCTCCAGCGTCGAGGGGCGCGCCGGTGCCCTCCACGCGGCGGCGCCCATCGTGGCCGACATCCGCGACCCCGCGCTGCGGCCGGGTTACGTCCGCGTGCTGGCGCGCCGACTCGGACTCGACATCCCCGAGGTGCAGGCCGCCGTCGAACGCGCCGCCCGCGGCGCCGACCGCGCCGAGAAGCGCGACGCGCAGCGCACCGCCGAGCCCGCCCCGGTCGCCGTGTCGGTCACGATGGCTTCGCTCCCGCACACCCGCGACGTCGCGCTCGAGCGCGGGGCCATGATGGCGTTCCTGCAGTACGGGCACCGGATCGATCCCGACCTGTTCCTGCGTGCGCTGCAGACGCCGTTCGGCCACCCCGCTCTCGAAGCGGTCCGCAGCTCTCTGGCATCCACCGATCTGTCGCAACCGGGCTGGGCCGTCACGGCCGTCGAGGCGGTGCGCGAGCCGTTCCGTTCGCTCGCCGCCGAGCTGCTGACGGCCGAGTTCCCGGCGCGCACCGAGGAGGGCGCGGTGGCGTCGGCGAACGACCTCGCCCGCGGCCTGCTCGTGCGCGAACTGCAGCGCGAGAAGGACGAGCTGCTGCGCGGGATCCAGCGTGTTCCCGCGGAGTCCGAGGAGGGGCGCCGCCTCCGCCTGCGCCTGCGCGAACTGGATGCCGATCGCCAGCGTCTCGTCGCCGGCTGAGACCGACGCGCGCTACCGCACCGGCGTGTCGTGAGGAAGCCCCGCGACGGGGAGGCGGATCCTCGGCGAGGATGGGGGCATGCCCCGGTCACTCGACACCGACGTCGCCCTCCGCACCGACGACCTCTCGCTCGCGCGCAGCGGCGTGCGCGTGATCGACGGCATCACCCTCACCCTGCCCGCCGGGCGCACGCTCGTGGTGCGCGGGGCGACCGGGGCGGGGAAGACCTCGCTCGTGTCACTGCTGGCCGGTCACCCCGACGACGGCCTCACGGTCGTCGGCGGAGACGCGCGCGTGCACGGCATCTCGGCACGGCGTCCCGGTCGTGCCCGTCGTGAGTGGACCTTCCACACCGGCTACCTGCCGCAGGGAGCCGGTGCCGGATTGCCCTCCCGCCTCACCGTGCAGGATGTCATCGCCGAGCCCATCACCAGCCGCGACCGCCGGGTCAACACCCGGGCGCTGGCGGTGCGCGTGGCGACGCTGCTCGACGAGATGGAACTGCCGCTGGGCACCGCGCCCAAGTACCCCTACGAACTGAGCGCCGGCATGCGCCAACGCGTCGCCCTCGCGCGCGCCCTCGTTCTCGAGCCGCGCCTCTTCGTGGCCGACGACCTCTACGCCAACCTCGACGTCGAGGTGCGCGCCGCCGCGCGCGCGTCGATCATCCGCCGCCGCGACGAGCGGGGGATGGCCTCGCTCATCGTCACGAACGACGCGGATGCCCCGCGCGATCTGGACGCCGACGTGCTCGTGCTGCACGCCGGCCACGCCGTCGCCCTGGGACACGGCGACCAGACGCTGCAGTGGACACCCGACGGCACGCCCGAGCGACGGATTTCGGCCCGCTGATTTTTCCGCCGCCCCCGCGTGCTGTTAGTATCGTGGGGTTGCCCGCCGCGAGGTGAGCATGATCCTCGGTAGCTCAATTGGCAGAGCAATCGGCTGTTAACCGATAGGTTCTTGGTTCGAGTCCAAGCCGGGGAGCCACAGAAGGCCCGACCTCCGCGTCGGGCCTTCGTCGTCTCACCCGACGGCGACGGGCAGGTCTTCGTCGGAACGCGGCGGATGCGCGACGAGGTCGCGCGCCTGCGCGGAGTCGAGGTGCGTGGGGAACAGCGTCCGCGAGAACCTCCCCGTCGGATCTTCCTTCGCGCGGGGCAGCTCGATCGCCGCGGCGTCCACCAGGGCGAGCGCGGCTCGTCGCTGCACCGGAGTCATCGCGAGCGCGCCGTGGCGACGCAGCAGCAGGGGGACGCGGAGCTTCTCCGGCCCCTCCAGGATGAGGAACAGCGATCGCGTCCCGCCGATGATCATCGCGGTGGCGCTCAAGCGCGCCGAGGTCAGCTCGCTCCCCGCGACGACCCGCGACCCGACCCGCGCGCGTCCCGCCTCGACGTCGACCCACACGTCGGGGACCTGGCGCCGCGCCCACGCGACTCCGCCCGCGACGGCGGCCACCACGCCGACCCCGAGGGCGACGAGGATCCCCGCCGGCGCCTCGCGAACGGTCAGCAGCACGAGCGGCACGAACTGCCACACGCCCCACACCCCGGCGACGAGGGCGGGAACGGCGAAGATGAGCAGGGAGCCGCGATCTCGCCGCGAGACGAGGATCCACCCCGAGGGGAGCGGACCGTCGCCGGGTACGGCATCCTCTTCTTTCCGACCCCGCCCCGTCCCGCGCGCGATGACGATGCTCACGGCGCCGAGGATCAGCAGGCCGACCCCCAGAGCGCCGAAACGCACCGTCGCGCGTTCGCCGTCATCCATCCCGTGCGAGAGCACCAGGATGCCGAGCCCTCCGGCCACACCGACCCACCCCTGCACCCGCAGCAGACGGCGTGCGCGGCGGTGCGCCGCGGCGCGGTCGGGGGTGCGCGGGGAGGCGGCGGGCTCCGGCTCCCACGACGAGCGGGTCGCCCAGACCAACGCGACGCCGACGCCCGTCAGGCCCGCGGCGAGCCCGAGGGCCGACACCAGGCTGACGACGCCGCCCGAGGGGAGCGAGACGAGGGATGCCACCACCACAGGCAGTGCGACGACGGCGACGACGATCGCGGCTCTCCTCGGCGACATTCTTCCCCCCGCGCACAGTGAAGCGCGATCCGCGCCCGCACGCGAGGGGTTGCGGCCGGCCCGCTCCGGATGCCACGGCCGTGAACGGGGGAGGCGGCTTCGCGCCGCGGAGCAGGCATACGCTCCAGAGCGAGATCGGCGGGTCAGGCCCGGTCGTCGAGGCCTTCGGTGCGTCGGGCCTCTTCCTCGGCGGGGTCGGCGTCCATGTCGGGGACGATGGAGGTGTCGTCGCGGTCGGTCTTCTGCGCGGCGGGGTCGGGGACGGGGAGACGGTCGGGATCACTCATGCCGGTAGCGCATCATGCTGCCGCGTCCGGCGTCACGACCGTTGACACGCAAGACCCGCCGCGCCGATCCGCACGACCGTCGCATCACCGCTTCCCGGGGCCGCCGTTCGCGTTACCGACGCCCGCGCCGTTTCCGTTGCCTGAGCCGTTGGCGTTCCCGTTCCCGTTCCCGTTCCGGTTATCTGCGCCGTTCGCGTTGCCTCGGCCCGATCCGGGCCCCCCGCCGGCATCCCTCCCCGGCTCGGCTCCTGACCCCGGACCGGGGTCCGTTCCCGGGTCCGACACGGGCGGGTCGGCGGGCGCGGGCTCGAGCGGCACGACCTCGACGGGAGTCTGATCGGCGGGTGACGTCTCGGTCGTTCGCTGGTCGGTGTTCACGACCGGATCGACGAGCGTGTCGGAGACCGGTGCCGAGGGAGTCGACTCCGGGGTCTCGGCCACGAGCGAGGGCGCAGGGGAGGGGACGCCCCCGGTGGCGGGGACGCCGCCCGCTCCCGCGAACGAGAACGCGACGAGGTGGCCCCCGACCACGACGGCGGCGGCCGTCCCGACCCCGGCCCACGCCCACCGGCGTCGGCGTGAGCGCGCCGCAGCGGGAACCGTCTCTCGCTCTGCCGGGTCGGATGCCACAGGCGAGGGGTGATCTTCGTCCAGCGCGGCCGACCTCGCCGTGGAGGATGCTGCGTCGAGGAATGCAGGAGCTGCCACCGGCCCGGCGGGCCGGCTGGCAGCCACAGCCGGAACGGGTGCCGTCACCCGCGCGGTGGGGGAATCGTCATCCGGCGTCGGATCGGGCAGGCCGAGGTCGGCCCATGTGGTGCCCGTCGCCACGGTCAGCGGACCCGTGTCGGCCGCGATCGCCTGCTGGCCGACCGCGAGCGCCGCCGCTCGCTCGGCCACCGCGGACGCACGGGGGCGGGCGGACGGATCGTGGGCGGTCATCGCCGACAGCAGGGATCTCCACTCGTAGCCGAGCGTCGACGGAACGTCGGGTTGCCGCGCGAGCCGCGCCAGCAGGGTCTCCTGCACGGATCCGCCGCCGAACGGGTGGAGGCGGGTGAGGGCCTCGATCGCCAGAAGCCCGAGCGCGTAGACGTCCGAGGCAGGCTGCGGCGCCTCACCGCGCACCTGCTCGGGGGCGAGGTACGCAGCGGTGCCGATGACCGTCCCGGGTGTCGTCAGCCGCGTGGCATCCACGAGGTGGGCGACGCCGAAGTCGGCCAGCACGGCTTCGACGGCGCGGTCGCTTCCCCGCAGGGGTCGCAACAAGACGTTCGAGGGCTTGACGTCGCGGTGCACGATCCCCGCCTCGTGGACGATGGCGAGGGCTGCGGCGAGGTCGGCCATGATGCCGGCGACCTCGGCGGGGGCGAGCACCCCCTGTTCGATACGCCGCTGGAGCGACGGACCGTTGATGAGCTCCATCACGAGGTAGACGTGATCGTCGGTGTCGAGGCGGGCGTCGTAGAGCGTCACGAGCGCCGGGTGATCGAGGGCGGCCAGTGCGCGCGCCTCCGCCATCCGACGCAAGGACTCGGCCTCGTCGGTGCGGTCGGTGAAGAAGATCTTGATCGCGACGTCACGGCGGAGCACCTCGTCGCGGGCGCGGAACACCCGTCCCATCCCTCCGGCGCCGATGCGCTCGGCGAGCACGTAGCGCCCTCCGAGGATGTCACCGGCGTGGGGCATCGTCAGGTCGGGAGCGTGGCTCATCGGTTCCTTCACAGGGGGTGCCGCGAGGGCGAGCAGCGGGCGGGCGTCGGGCGACATCCACCGATCCGAACGCTACGGGCCTCCGCCGCTCGCACAGCAGGGGTAGCGGCGGGCGCGGGGGGCGCGCATAATGACGGGCCGATCAGTTGCCGCCGCTGTCGCTCGACCACACCGCTCGCGCCCCGCTGTCGCCCACTTGCACGACCGAGTAAGTGGTCGCTCCGGCGACCAGCACCGCGACCACCGCGATGACGATCGTGGCCACGCGCGCCCCGGGTCTGGTCGTGCGCGCCGCGTCGTCGGTGCGTCGTGCCCGCAGTCGGAACCACAGCCACTGCCCGGCGGCGACGACGAAGAGCCCGATCGCCCACGGCAGGAGCTGGTCGCCGAGCTCGGTGTGCCGTTCGAGCACGGCGGATTCCGGCACCTGCCGCTCCAGCGCCTCTCCGGCCTCCTTCGCCAACGGTACGAAGACGAGGGCGACGAGCGCGACGATCGGGGTCAGCATGCCGAGCCGTCGGCGCGCCGCCGGCCACACGCTTCCCACGACCAGCATGAGGGCGGCGAGGGGGATGAGCACCACGACGGCATGGACCAGGAGAGGGTGGGCGGGGAGCCCGGCGATCTGCCACATGCGCTGATCGAAGCACCACCGCACGGGGGAATCTGGGGCTTGCACGTGGTCAGGCTCCGTGCTGCGTAATGAGGACACCGGTGGCGTTCATATGGGAGCGCTTCCACTATGCTCTTCCCGGCCGCTTCCCACCGGTCGGAAGGGACTCCCGTGACCGCTGGTGCCCCGCGCGTGCGCCGCGACCTCCAGGGGCTTCGAGCGGTGGCCGTTCTCGCCGTCGTCGCGACGCATCTCACGGGGTGGCCGCGCGGAGGGTTCGTCGGTGTGGACGTGTTCTTCGTCTTGTCGGGGTTCCTCGTGACCGGCATCCTTCTCGCCGATCTGCGCGCCGAGGGGACCGTTCGCCTGGCAGCCTTCTTCGCGCGGCGGGTGAAACGCCTGCTCCCCGCGGCTCTGCTCGTCATCGGCGGGGTCGTGGCCGTGGCATCCGCGCTCTTCTCCGCCACCCGGGTCGATCGCACCCTCGGCGACGCCCTGGCCGCGGTGGGCCTGGTGTCGAACTGGCGCTTCGGGCTCGAGGGCCGCGACTACTTCGCCACCGGCGACGTCTCACCCCTGCAGCACTTCTGGTCGCTCTCGGTCGAAGAGCAGTTCTCCCTCGTCTGGCCCCTCCTGGTGCTGCTGGCGGTGGCGCTCCTGCCCGCAGCTGCCCGTCGCGGACGCATCGCCCGCGCGACGATCGCGGTCCTCGCGCTCGCGGTCGTGGTGGCATCCGGTGCCGCCGCCGTGATGCTGACGCCGGGCGACCCCTCGTTGGCGTACTTCTCGACCGTCACGCGGGTGGGGGAACTCGCCGTGGGTGCGGTGCTCGCCGCGAGCGCCGGCCCGCTCTCCCGCGTCCCGGCCCCGATCGGCGGGGCAGGGGCCTGGACCGGTGTGGCGGTCATCGTCGCGGCGTTCTTCGTGGTGGACCCCGCCGCTCCCTTCCCCGCGCCCTGGGCGGCGCTGCCCGTAGCCGGTGCTGCTCTGGTGATCGCGGGCGGAGTGGCCGGCGACCCGCGTCACCGCCATCTCTTCGTGTTGACCAATCCCCTCTCCGTCGCCCTCGGCGACATGTCGTACTCGCTTTACCTCTGGCACCTCCCGGTCATCGTCTTCGCCGGCGTGGTGCTGACGCCGGGGCCGGCGGCCCTCGCGATCACCGCTCTCGCGATCGTCGTCCTCTCGGTCGCGACCTTTCTGGGCGTCGAGCAACCACTGCATCGCCTGCCGTGGCCGCGCGGTCGACACGTCGCCCTCGAGGCCCCGGCCTCGGCGCGCACCACCCCCGCCGCGCGACCCACGACCACCGCGCGCACCACCCCGGCCGCGCGCACCACCCCCGCCGCGCGACCCACGACCGCCGCGCCTCCGGCGGCCGCCGCGCCTCAGGCCCGTGTCGGCGCCCTCGCGTCGCGTCCCGCGGGCTGGGTGCCCGGTCAGCGGTACTACCCGGGCGCGCGACCCGCCGCCCGCGCCGAGGTCGAGGCCGCTCTTCCCGCGTCCGAGGAAACCGCCTCCGCCGAGCGCTCCGCCCCCGCGGCGCAAGCCCCCCGGCCGCCCCCGCCGAGCCGGGTCGTGCGACCGCCTCGCCCGTACGCACCCCCGCCGCGACCTCCTCGCCCGCGACCGGCGCCCCGACCACGGTCCCGTCCACCGCCGAGGCATGGGCGTCGTGGCGCTCTCGTTTCGCCCCGCGCGTCGGAATGGCCCTCGCCACCCTCGTCATCGGCGCCGGCGCGACCCTCCTCGCCGTCTTCGCGACCTACGGCGCCCCCACCCTTCCGGGCATGCCCGTCGCCGCGCCGGCCCCGGCCGAGGTCGACGCCGTGGCCGGAGACGCGCTCGCCACGCTGCAGAGCGACCTCGCGGCCGCGACGACGGCGAGCACCTGGCCCACCCTGCATCCGTCGCTCGACGACGCCATGCGCGACTCGTCGGCCGCCAACCTTGCGCACGACTGCTTCACCCCCGATCGTGCCCCCGATCTCCGCGGCTGCACGTGGGGCGATCCCGGCGCCGCGCACCACCTCTACCTCGTGGGCGACTCCAGCGCGATGGCCTACGCGCCCGCGTTCGCGCGTCTGGCCGACGAGAGCGGCGGCGCCTGGCGGGTGACGACCGTCGGCATGTACGGATGCCGTTTCACCGACGTCCTGATCGAGAGCCGTGACCCCGCGGTCACGGCCGGCTGCGGCGCACGCAAGAGCGACGTGGCGGCGATGGTGGCGTCCGACCCCGCGGATCTGCTCGTGGTGTCGAACGCGTTCACCCTCGCGCGCACGATCGACGGTCGGGACCTGAACGCGGGCGAACTGGCATCCTCCACCGCCCGGGAGGTCGCCGGCTGGGCTCCGCCGGGACGCACCGTGTATCTGGCGCCTCCGCCGCACGGCGCCGACCTCGGCCGGTGCTTCTCGCCCATCATGGGACCGGCATCGTGCCTGTCCGCCGTCGACGACGTCTGGACCGCCATGGAGGAGGCGAGCGAGAAGCAGGCGGCGTCGACCGGCGACGCCGCGATCAGCGCGCTGCCCTTCACCTGCTGGCAGGGGGGCTGTCCCGCTTTCGCCGGCGACACCCCCGTGCGCTACGACGACACGCACGTGACGCCGGCTTTCGCCGAGCGCCTGACCCCGATCCTGCGCGGCGAACTGGCGGCGCGCGGCCTCTACTGACCGCCGGAAAGCGCAATCGCCCGCGCCTGCGCCGGAGAGGGCTGCGAGGGTGGGGGAGTGACCCCTCCCGCATCGCCGTCTCCTGCCGACCCCTCCCGTTACGACGTCGAGGCGCTGCGCACGCGCCTGCGCCCCCACCGCGATGGTCGGGTCGACGACAGCATCCCGGCTCTCGCCGCCGCCGACCCCGACCTGTGCGCCATCGCCCTGGCCCTGCCGGACGGCAGCGTCCGCGGCAGTGCCGAGGCCGGTGTTCGCGTCAGCGTGCAGTCGGCGGTCAAGCCGTTCCTGTTCGCTCTCGCGCTGCTCGACACCGATGGCGGTGCCCTGGAGCGCGTCGGCATCGAACCGACGGGGGAGTCCTTCGACGCCATCACGCTCGAGACCGGCACGGGTCGTCCGCCGAACCCGATGGTCAATGCGGGTGCGCTGCTCACGGCATCCCTCGTCGACGGCACGGGCCCGGAGGGGCGGATGCAGCGGATCGCGGCCGGGCTGGCGGCATTCGCCGGCCGCGAGCTCGACGTCGACGACGAGGTCGCCCACGATGAGCACCTGCGGGGTGACCGCAATCACGCCCTCGCCCACCTCCTGCGCGCGGAAGGCGTGCTCGACGCGTCGGCCGACGACGCCGTCGCCGTCTACGCGCGGGCGTGCGCGACGCTGGTGGATGCCGAGACCCTCGCCATCATGGGCGCGACGCTGGCGGGAGGCGGCGTCAACCCGCGCACGGGAGACCGCGTGATCCCCGCGCGCGTCGCTCGAGACGTCGTGTCGGTGATGGCGACGTGCGGGATGTACGACGGATCGGGACGATGGATGCGGGCGGTCGGTGTCCCGGCCAAGTCGAGCGTGTCGGGCGGGATCGTCCTCGCCGCACGCGGCGGTCTGGGAGCCGCGATCATCAGCCCGCCGCTGGACGCTCAGGGCACGAGTGTGCGAGGACACGTGGCGAGCGAGCTCCTCAGTGAGGACCTCGGGCTGCACGCCTTCGGCGGGTGAGGTGCGGGGCGGTCCCGGGCGCACGACAGCAGACGAGGCCGTCGGTCGGCCGCTCGTATGGTCCGGATCGCGTCCCCCGGATGCCGGGACCGGCGGGGACGGTCAGGCGTCGATGTCGTCGACGCCCGGCATCCACGAGGCGCCCGGCTTCCCCCACTTGCGCTTCTTCGCGATCTTGGCGACCACGCGCGCGTCCTCGTCATCGAGACGGTCGATGTACAGGATGCCGTCGAGGTGATCGAATTCGTGCTGCAGGATGCGTGCGCGCCACCCCGACACCTCGATGCGCACCGCGTGGCCGTCGAGGTCGGTGCCCGTGAGCACAGCGGCCTCCGACCGGCGGAGCGGGAAACGCTCGCCGGGGAACGACAGGCACCCTTCGCTCTCGTCGTCGGGGTCGGGGTAGCCCGGCTCGAGCGGACGGATCCACAGCTCCGGGTTGATCACGACGCCGCGCCACGGGAGACCCTCGTCGTCCTCGTACGTGTACGTGAAGATCCGCAGACCCACGCCCACCTGGGGGGCGGCGAGGCCGACGCCGGGGGCGGCATCCATCGTCTCGAACATGTCGGCGACGAGCTGACGCACCTCGTCGGTGATCTCGTCGACGCGGGAGGCGGGAGCGTGCAACACGGGATCGCCCATGATGCGGATCGGGAGTACGGCCACGTCACCAGCCTATCCAGCGGGCGGACGGCTATCGTCGAGGGGTGATCCCGCTCGATGCAACCCTCAGCGACGGAATCGACCAGCTCGTCGGCGTGTTCCGCGATCCGCGCATCCTGCTCGGCATCCCGCTCGCCCTGCTGGGTGCGGTGTTCATGTCGTTCGGGGCGCAGTACCAGCACCGCGGGGTGCAGAAGGTGGAGCGCCTGTCGGGCAAGACCACCGGGGGGCTCTCGCGCTCGCAGCTCGCCTCGTTGCTGACGCGCCCGTCGTGGGTGGCGGGCACGCTCATGCTGGGCCTCGCGATCGTCTGCCAGCTCTCCGCGCTCTCGGTGGCGCCGCTCATCCTCGTGCAGCCCCTCGGCGCGATCGCCCTGGTCATCACGACCGTGCTGAATGCGCGCGTGTCGCGCCACAAGCCGACCAAGCAGTCGCTGTTCGCAATCGCGCTGTGCGTCGGCGGCATCTTCATCTTCGTGACGATCGCCGCGTTCTTCGCCACCGAGCACGTCATCACCGAGCGCGAACTGCTGATCATCCTCGGCATCCTCGCCGTGGTCGTCATCGTGTTCGGCGTGTTCTGGGTGCTCGTTCGTCGTCGCGCGCAGGCGCTGTTCTACATCATGGCCGCGGGCGTGATCTACGGGTTCGTCGCGACGCTCGCGAAGGTCGTCATCAGCCGCGCCCAGGCCGGCAACTTCGAGTGGCTGACGCTTCTCTGCCTCGTGGCGCTGCTCGCCGCGGTCGCGGTCGGCGCGTACTTCGTGCAGACGGCCTACTCGGTCGGTCCGCCCGACCTGGTGATCGCGGGACTGACCGTCATCGACCCCATCGTCGCCGTGCTCATCGGCCTGCTCGTCCTCGGCGAGGCCTCCACGGCCCCCGCCTGGGCGCTCATCGGGTTCGTCATCGCGGGGGCGATCGCCACCTGGGGCGTCATCCAGCTGACGAAGCACCACCCGCAGATCACCGCCGACGGCAAGCCCGCCGCACCGCGCGTGCACTGACGAGGCGACGGGATCCGGCGGTGTCGTTGCGTTCGCCGACCGCACGCTTGGCCGGTCGCACGTACTTCGCGCTGCAGGCGGTGGCCGGCGCCGCCTGGTGGGTGTCGGTGTTCACCGTGCCCTTCGTCCGTGAAGCGACCCTCGGCGGGCTCGACCCGGTCGTTGTGGCCGTGGTCGACATCCCGCTGTTCGTCGTGTCGTCCGCCCTGGCCGCCGTGCTGCCGGGCCGGGCGTCACGGGTGGCAGCGGGAGCGGCGACCGCCTGGACCCTGGTGGTGACGGCCCTCCTCGCGCTGTACGCGACGATGACGACCCTCGCCGGGGTGGGGGTGATCCTCATGATCGCGGCGAGCGCCGCCTCCGTGGGCGCGTGGCTGCTGCTCGTCTTCGGCCGCATCCCGACCTCGCTGCTGCTGGTCGGTCTGTTCGCCTTCCGACCGGCTCGCTCGCGCGCGACGCCCCTGGCCCACGTCATCGCGACGGCCGCGCAGATCGTCGTGTTCTGGGGACTCTTCCTCGTCGTGTTCCCCCTCGTCATCCGTTTCCTCGAGGAGCGGTGGCGGCTCGTGCTGCCGCTGCACCACGGCGTGGTCATCACGGGGGTCACGGTCGTGGTCGCCGCCAGCGCCCTCGGGCTGTGGTCGGCGGCGGCCATGACCGTCAAGGGGGACGGCACGCCCCTGCCCTCCGCCATGCCGAACCGTCTGGTGGTGGCGGGGCCGTACCGTTTCGTCCGCAACCCGATGGCGCTCGCGGGCATCGCGCAGGGCGTGGGGGTCGGACTGCTGATGTCATCGTGGATGGTGGTCGTCTACGCTCTCGCGGGCTCGCTCGTCTGGAACTACGCGATCCGTCCCCACGAGGAGTCCGACCTGGTCCGGGCCTTCGGCGACGACTATCTCGCCTACGCGCACGACGTGCGGTGCTGGATCCCCCGCCTGACGCCGGTGGTCTCTCGGCGCTAGCCGCGCGCATACGGACGGCGCCGGCCGCGATCGCTTTCGAGATCGGCATCCGGATGCCGGTAGGCTCGTTTCCGCTGGGGGCGGTGGCCAAGCTGGTCAAGGCAGCGGGCTCATAACCCGACGATCGTGGGTTCAAGTCCCACCCGCCCTACTCAAGCCCTCCGCCTGGTTTTGCCAGGTCGGGGGGCTTTTTTTGTTGCCTCAGGACGCGCGGATACCGAGGTCTGCCCACACTTTGCCCACATCCGTTGCGGCTGTGGCGCGCGCGTCAAGCAGCGTGGCGACGTTGTCGAGGTCGTCGTCGAAGAGGTCTGCGTAGGTGTCGAGGGTCATGGCCGCGGACTTGTGGCCGAGCATCCGCTGCAGCACCTTGACGTTGGCGCCGGCCGACACGGCGAGCGACGCTGCGGTGTGTCGAAGGTCGTGCGGGGTGAGGCGCTCGATGCCGGCCGTCCGGAGACCGGTGAGGAACCACGACTTCGGCGCGAACGGCATCGTTCTCCGCGGTGAGGGCGCTGGCGGGTACAACTTCGAGGCGGTCGTGGAGAACATCGAGGGCGCCGCGCTGCTCGCCGAGCCGGGCTTCCGGCTCACCCCGGGTGGCCTGCGTGTCGCGCTGCAGGTCTTCCGCGCGCTCAAGGGCGTGGACTGGCGCGCCGGCGGACGCATGGAACCGGACGTGATCTTCGAGGACGGGCACTACGAGGACAGCAACATCGGCCTCGACCTGCGCACCGCCATGCTGGCCCCCGGCATCCACCGGAACACGTTCCGCTCCACCTCCGGTGCGCAGCCAATTGCGGTGCGGTTCGACCCGGCAATGCCGGTCTCAAAGGCCGTCATCAGCGAGAACGTCGCCATCGACACCGCCACGTTTATCGACGGCCGTGCAGCGCTCACCGAGCTCGTCGAGCGCGACAACCGCGTCGTGTCGACGTCGGTGGACCCGAGCGTGATCTTCTTCGACCAGATGACGGCCTTCCCGGACGTCAGCGGACTCGGCGACGGGTGGATCGCCGCCTCCGTCGGTGCGTTCACGCAAAGTCACGTCTGGGGTCGCGGGCGCTACGGCGCGCAGCCTCAGCCGGGCGGCACCGGAAACTCGGGAGCGGGCGTCCGCTACCGCGACGCCGGCGTCCTCGGCTACTCGATCAGCGCGTGGATCGACCCGCCCTCCACCGGAATCGGCCGCCGCGGCATCGTCGCGTCGTTCGATCCGGCGACGGGTGTCTGCATGGTGATCGAAAACTCCTCGACCTACTACCAGGTCACCCGGTACGACCTGGCCGGAGCACGTCAGACCGTCGCAACGTCAACGGTCCCGACGGCCACGCGGGCGCACGTCGAGATCCGCCAGAGCGCCACAGGCAACTCGTTCTGGTTCTACATCAACGGCGAGCTCGTGCGCGAGGTGTTCAACACCAGCACCGTCCCGAAGACGCGCTACACAGGCATGTTCGGCCTGGCGTCCGCGGACGGCTGGATCAACGGTCTGGCGATCCGCCCGTGAGCGGCGCGAGAGGAGAAGACGCGATGTCCGACGGCGTGGTGAAGCGGACGGCGCTCGAGCGGCTGCAGGCGGCCCTGGGCGACCTGCCCGAGGAGCGATCGGCGCAGATCAAGGTGACGATCGAGACGGAAGGGGAGGTCGCCGCTGAGTGGCACGACGGCGACGCCTGGACGTACGTCTCGATTCGCGAGGACGACACGATGTTCCTCGTGCGTCAGCGTGGTCACGAACTTGAGGAAAAGGTGGTGCCCTTCGACGAGCGGCTGCTCCCCGCCCTTTTCGACTGGTCCGCGGAGCAGGAAGCGCCCGCCTGAGCATGGTGGGGCCGCGCAGCTAGAGCAAGGGCGCGCGGCTCAAACGACACGGCCACGACCCGACTGCGCCCGCCACACTGAACGCCCCCGGCGTCCCTCCTCGGAGGTGACGCCGGGGGCGTTTCGTCGTTCCTGGCTATAGGGTGCGGGTATGTCGCAAGTCCTCGTCCGCTGCCCTGTGCATGGCATCCAGTCTGCGGGCGGCATGTTCGGGGGCGACGCGAGCGTCATCTTCCGCAACGTGGGACTCAGTTGCCCGGTGCCGGGGTGCAGGCAGACGGCGTCGATGCTCGAGGGGGAGTACGAGTTTCGCGATTCGCTGCGGCTTCCCACGCTCTTCACTCCGACTCCGGCGGAAGCGCGGCGATTGCGGAATGTTCTGATTTGGGCGCAGGCGGAGGCGGCAAGCGACCGCCGTCCCGCGGAGGCGATCGCCGCCACGATCGAGCGCACGTTGGAGAAGGATGCTCCCGCAGTCGCGGGTTGGCTGAGCGCATTCAAGGGCCCAGTCAGTGCAAACGCAGCGGCCTGGCTGGCTGTGCTCCTAGCGATTCTCATGTGGGTCACGTCCGGGAGCGACGGCTTGACCCCGGAAGACGTGAGTCGGATCGTCGAGGAGACGGTCAAGACGGTGCAAGACGGCGGCTCGCCCGCCGGAGGTCCGCCAGCGATACCTCCTGCGGCGCCTGACGCGCCCGCCACCGGCCCGTAGGCAGCAGAGGCGTAGGGCGCTTCACCGGTTGCGAACGGTAATGAGTGCCCACCCGTCGGGGATCTGCGCGTCGAGCGCGGCGCGGTCGGCGGCTTCGATGTCGCGCGCGCCGTCGCGGCGGACGAACGTCCCGACCGCGGGGAGGAGTGTGGTGCCCTTGCCCATCGTGACGGGGGTGTTCGCGAGCTCGAACCCGGGAGGGCACTGCGCTTCGAGCAGGTCGTGCGCTTCGGCAAGGGAGTGGGCCTCGACCTCAACGCTGCGGGTTTCGACGCGGCGGATGGTTCCAATCAGCACCGGTCCATCGTAGAAGCGTCCGCCGACATCTTCCCCCGCTCATTCGGTCGGCGCACTGGGGCCCCGGAGATCAGCCGCGTGCCAGCTGCCAGGTCAGGTAGCCCGCTTCCTTCACGTTCACCTCGACGGCGTATTGCACCCCGTCCTCGAGCGCCGCGACGCACGTGAAGGTGTTGCCTTCGACCATGGACGGCGCGGCCGGGCAGTCGACGTCGACGAACGCGAGGCCCTGCTGGCTGGACCAGGCGAGGATGGCCTGTTCGGTGCCTGCCTCATCGAACACTGCGGGAGCGAACCAGGCGGCGACGGCGGGCGCCACGACGACGAAGAACCACAGCGTCGCCAGCGCTGAGATGCAGATTCCGACGATGGCTTTGGTACGGCCGACGGCGACGCCGGTGACCTCACGGATCCGCTGCGAGCGGATGAGTCCGATGATGCTCAGCGCGAGCGCACCGAGCTGCAGGAGCAGCGTGACGGAGATGACGCCGGACGCGATCGCCAGCCACATGCCGGCGGTGGCGAGCGGGTTTCGAGGGAGGGCCTTCCGCTCGCTGGGGGTGAGGGCGCCGTACCCGTCGGGCGCCTCCAGCAGCGGCATGGAGTCGTAGGACGGCGTCACCTGAACGGGAGGGGGCGGGGGCGCGGTGACCGGCGCTGCGGGGGCGGTATGCGCCGTCCATGACGTACCGTCCCAGTACCGCTGGCCTGTCGGGGATGAGGCCTCGGGGTACCAGCCGGGCGGTGTCGACATCATGCAGCCTTTCATATAGGAGCATGCCCACATCGGCGAGCCCCAGTCTGGTCAGCCTACGGTGCCCGCGCTCGGCGAATCTGGAGCACGAGGTCAGCCTAAGCGGCGGACGGTGACGGCGTCGGGTCGCTGTGCGCCCGGCCTTAGAGCTGGTGGTTGATGTGCGAGTGCTCTGGCTGAGACCTGGGGCGTTCGCGAAGATGTTGAGTGTGACGTCCGTCGGCGTCGGTGCATTCGTCTGATATGCCGACGCGTTGACGTACAGCCCGTCCGGCGTTGACGACTGGCCCGGTTGCAGGGTGATCATGTAGACGTCTCGACCGGGGGACGTCCACCCGTTTCTGTATGCCGCGCCAACAGTGGTGGGCGAGTAGGTGACCGTGACGGTGACGGTGAGTGCTTCGGTCGTGGGGTTGGCCACGATGGCGGCTGCCTCGAAGGTCCGGATGCCGGGGTACAACTGCTCGGTTGTCGTGAGTGGGACGGTCTGCTCGCTTGCCGACGCGGCGGGGGCGGCCACCGCGAGGGCGATGACTGGTGCCGCCCATGCTCCAGCGAGCAGCGCTCCGCGCCTAGATACCTGTGGCGGCGCTTCGCGGCCCTGAGGGTTCTGCACGTGCTGAGACTCGAGGGAAAGTTGCCTGGCCGCACTACCAAAATCGGTCCGGCCCCGCCCGACAAAAAGGTTCACCGGCTCACATGCCGCGGACGGTCACCGCGTGGCGCCAGACGACGGGCTACCGGTGCCCGCCGTCGCGGGCGCATCGAGCACTCCGACGCGGTCGCTCGAGAATGCGCGCGGATCGCTACTCCCGGATGAGCCATGCTCGACCGCCGATGACGGTCTGGTCCAGGGGCGGGTTTGAGACTCGGGCGTCGTAGCGGAACCGCACGGGGTAGTAGGTGTTCGCCTTCGGCAAGCTGTCAATGGTCAGGGGCCACCGGCGCTTCGCATGATCGCCGGGGTAGATCTCGACGGAGAGCGACTCGGCGCGGCGGGTGTACGGGGCGTCGACGTCCATGCCGACGCCGATGTCGTATTCCGGGAGGCCGATGCTCGAGCCCCAGACGCGGTCGCCAATGCCGGAGAAGTATGTGGAGGAGCCGGGGGTGGCGAAGACGTCGGCGCCGAGGGTGATGAAGCTGCCGCGCCATGTCCAGTAATGGCAGGTCCCGGTGTTAGTGAGGCGGGTGTCGACGTGGAGGACGTCGCCGACGGAGACCTTATAGACGGGCTCCCTCTTGCCATCGACCGTGCGGTAGGCGTCGGGCTTCTCGACCGGGTAGGAGGTCATTGTTGCGGTGATGGCGGCGCCCGCTTTACCTGGCACGGTGAGGCAGTCGGGTGCGTCGGCCGCCTGAGCTGCCGACGGGGCGAGCCCGATGGATAGCGCCAGAAGCGGGGCCAGGGCGAGGGTGATACGACGGCGCATTCGGCTCTCCTAGTCGAGACGTATGCGCAGGCTATGGCGGGGCATCAATACGCGGCCAGTGATTGCGGTGCCGCGGCACTGACCGGTATGCAACCAGGCGCCGTCGACATGGAAGGGGCGCGGCTTGGACAGAAGCGGTGATGCACGCGCGCCCACGCAGAAATGATCCCCGCACCGACGGGCGATGTCACGCGGCGAGTTCGACGCGACGGCCCACACCCCACTCTTCTGTGTCTGTCGTCGACACGATGGCGTACGTACCCGGTGGAACTCCTGGCAGAGCACTCAGCTCTCGCGCCAAGTCGAGCAGCGCATCCTCGTCCGCATCCGCGAGGAAGAACAGGTACTCGCCGTCGTACTCTTCCCCGTCGCCGTACATTTCTCCCCGGCCTTCACCCTCCAATTGGAAGAGGAAGCTCTCGATGGTCTCCAGGTACGGGTAGGGGTACTCGCCGTCCGGCACGGTGGAGGGTGCGAGCGGAACGTGGACTTCGATGACAGGTTCTGACACGGTCTCAGTTTGCTGTGCGCCACCCCAGCCCGCCTGATGTGTTTCCAGCCGACCGGGTAGTTGTCTCGCTCACGAGAACGGACCCAGGCGGCGCACCCTGACGGCGTTGCGCCAGACAACGGGCTGCCAGTGCCCGCCGTCGCAGGGCACCTCGAGTACGACGATGCGGTCGTTCGCGCCCATCGCCCACGCCTCGACGCGCTCGGCGGCTCGGTTCGGCCACTGCACCCACGCCCACACGGGCCGCTTCTGCTCGAACCACTCGACCGGCTGCGACCCGCACGCCTGCAGCGGGAGCGTGATCGGATGAACGGATGCCAGCGTGCGCGACAGCATCTCGTCGCTGACCTTCGTCGAACCCATAGACCGGTCCCCTTCCCCGGCCGGTAGACAGGCTACGCCGCGAACGGGCGAGCGTCGAAGGCGCGGGCAAGAGCGGCGTCCTGCAACATCGTGGGCGCGCTGAACGCGCCGTCGACGGCCAGTCCTACGAGGTAGACGGCCCCGCCCCCCAGTGTGGCTCGGCGCAGCTTGGCGAGGGTGTCTGGCCCGTACAGCCGGGTGACGGCGCGGGCGATCTCGTGGATGTCTACGGAGCGTCGGTCGCGGCCGCTTGTCCAGCCGGAGAACGAGATGATGACGAGCGCGCCTGAGAACAGTGTGGACTCGAGCGAGCCGGGCGCGTCGAGTCGTGAGACTCCCACCTTGATGCTTCCCTCACCGGTTGAGATGTGCGCGAAGGCCGGCTCGACGTCGTTCATCGACTCATCAAAGGGTCGGCGTCGTAGTGGTGTCAGATCGTCCATAGTGGGACCGTACGATTGACCTCTGACATTGCAGGCGGAAGCCAGGGCCGACGATAGCCTCGGTGACGTGCGTCATTCCGACCTAGAACATCTCGACTCGCTTCTGCGTTCTGCCGAGACGGGGTCCCTGACGAGATCCGACGTCGTTTCGCTACTCATCCTCGTTCGAGGTAGCGCGAGGCGAGGCTCAACGCTGCGAGACATTGGCGATGGTATCGCCCACGATGAGCGAGATCGAGGGCAGGCCTTCCAGACGCTCAAGGCAACGGCACGAACCATCATTCGTACAGCCATCACCGGCGGTTTCTGGGACTTTCCTCTGCTGTACCCCATCGACTCGCTCATTTCTGATCTAGTCGAGGTAGCGCAGGAGTTGGGTTGCCCAGTCGACGCAGACGCTCTCCATCTTCGGAGAGTGGAGCTGAGCACGTCGGTGGCCTCCGCGCTCGACGGAACGAAGTTCACCGTCAACAAGATGGTGGAAGTCGAGTTGTTAGCTGGCCCCCCGCCACTGTGGTCGGTCACATCTTTGTACGACGTCCGGGGGGATGCGCTCACGTTACGTCGGGGCAACACCTTCGGTGGTCACATGTTCATGGCTGACGGCCCGGGTCAGTCCGACGCGTAGTTGCCCACATTTTGCCCACAGGCTGCCCGTACCGCACCGTATTTCGATGTGCTCAACGGTGCCCTACCGGGGCATACTTCCGCGGGAGTTCAGCTGTGCCGCGGATGCGGACAGGGTTCAAGTCCCACCCGCCCTACTCCTTTCCTCGGGGCTCACGCGGGTCCCGCCCCCCGGGGCCTACGCGCGCGGGAGCTCGACACCGAGCCGCACGCCACCGGCGATCACCAGGGCGAGCCCGAGATCCATGATGTTCCATCGCCCCACCCCGTCGATGTCGAACGGTGCGACCGCGGCGAAGACGATCACCGCGGCGGTGCACAGCCACATCCACAGCGGAACGGATCCAGGCGGGGGAGTCGTCGTCACTCGACGCGAGGCACCTTCACCCGGCCTCGCCTCCGTCCCGCGGTGGTGCCGGCTCCCGCGCGCCGGCGATTCCGCGGCTCCTCCGTCGGTGTCGGGGGTCGGCGCTACCGTCGGGCGCGTGCCGGAGAGAGTGCAAGCGTGGTGGGCCCGCAGGCAGTGGTCGAAGGGGCTCGAGGTGCCCTACCCCCTGGGGGCGTACCGCGCGGCCTGGGCCACGTTCCCGGCTCTCGTGCGGCAGTATCATCCCGACCTCAACGACGGGATCGCGCTGAGCCAGGTCCCTCCCGCCGCCGACGTCCTGCTGCTCTGGCAGTGCGACGCCGGACACCGGTTCGCCGCCACCCCGGCCGAGCAGCGCCTGCGCCCAGGGCGGGAGCGCCGTCGCAGCGCGTGGTGCCCCGACTGCAGCGAGCGGGCGAACCCCACCCGCGCCGTGGCGCTGCCCCTGCGCGACGACGTCACGAAGCCCGCGGTGTCCGCCAACGCGGTCCTGCGGGCGCGACGCGCCCCGCGCCCGCAGCGTCTGTGCGGCAAGACGCCCGACGTGACCGTGGGGGAGGCGTTCGTCTCGGTGTGCGCTCCGAAGCCCGCCTCCGCCGTCGAAGGGCGGGTGCGCGCTGACCTGCGCGAGCGGCTGAACCTGAGCGAGAAGCTGAACGCGGTCCGCGTGGCGCGGCCATTCTTCGATCACCTGGAGGTGTGGCCCGACTTCGTCTTCCCCGAACTGCGCATCGCCGTCGAGTACGACTCGATCGGCCGGCACGGCCTCGAGCACGTCGGTCGTCGCGAAGACGCCGATCGGCGCAAGGACCGCGCGCTCCGCGGGGCGGGGTGGGAAGTCGTGCGGCTGCGCACCGGGAGGCTCGAGCCACTCGGCCCCCACGATCTGCAGCTCGCGAGTTGGAACCGCGCGGCGCTCGATCGATTGGTCGAGGCGTTCCGCGGCATCCGGGGGTCTTTTCTCGTCGACGCTTACGTGCGCTGACCCACCCGCGGCGCGACGGCGTTCGATGGAGCGTCCGTCGAGGCGCACGTGGCGAGACGAGCGCCGATCGCTCAGGTCGACTCGCGCGTGTGCAGCACGGGGAGGACGTACGTCCGCTGGACCGGCCGGCTCGCTCCCTCGCTCAGGCGTCCGACCATGGTCTCGACAGCGAGACGTCCGACGTGCTGCTTCGAGGGGCGCAGGGCCGTGATCGGCGGTTCGGCGCTCTCCGCGACCTCGTCGTCGTAGGCGAGTATCGCGAGGTCTTGGGGAACGTGCCAGCCGTGGTCGCGCGCGTACTGCTGCACGAGCACCGCCTGCGGGTCGGAGTGCACGAGCAGCGCTGTGGTGCCGGTGGCGCGGCACTGGGCGAGCAGGTCGGCCACGACCGCCTCGCGGGCGGTGCCGTCGAGGGCGTCGAGCGAGGCGTCGACGTCGACGGGGCAGTCGAGCCCGAGTTCGGCGAGCGAGCGTTCCCATCCGCGCCGCAGCTGCGACGAGGTGGGCGATCCCGCCGAGGTGAGGATCCCCACGCGGGTGTGTCCGCGCGTCGCGAGGTGATCGGCCGCGAGCGACCCGCCGAAGACGTGATCCGTCGTGACCCATTCGAGCTTCGTGAGGGCGAGGGCGGATGCCGCCCGGCGTTCGGCGAGCACGACGGGGAGCGGGAGCGACTCGAGCCAGTGCAGGAAAGCCCGCCCGTCGGCGCCGGTGGTCTCGGGGGCGACGATCAGGCCGTGGAGGCTCCCCGAGTCGACGAGCGAGGCGATCTGCCGCCGCTGATCGGCGACCGAGTAGCTGGCGCCGCGCAGCACGAGCTGCACACCGAGCTCGGTGGCGGCGGCGCGGGCGCCGACGATGATGTGCGGCCAGTAGTACGTGAGCGACGGGGTGACCATTCCGACCCGAAAGCGGATGGGCGCCGACGTCCGAGCCTCGGCGGGAACGCTGGTGTCGAGCCGGCTGCGCAGCGTCGCTCCGCCGTGCACCCGGGTCAGCAGTCCACGGTCGGCGAGTTGGCCGATGTCGCGCCGGATGGTCAGCTCGGCGACGCCGAGATCGCGGGCGAGGTCGGCGACCCTCACGGATCCGGTGCGGCGAAGCTCGTCGAGGATGCGTTCACGGCGCGACAGTCCGAAGGGCGGAGAACCTGCGCTCATGATCGGCCAGCGTAGGGCGATGTACGTATCGATTCAAGAGTGATCGAACGTGTTCGTTTTGCTTCCGCGCGACATACCTGGTGACCGACGATGTGGGCGGGCACACGGGCGTGCCCTGCGGCGATCGGAACGGACCGACGCTGCGCCCCCGTCGAAGGAGACTCCCCATGGTCACGGCACCGATCCCCCCGGTTCGACCTCATCCCCGTCCTACGGTCCGCACTGCGGCGGCGGCCGCACTCGTCACGGCGACGATGATCGGCGCCCTTCTCGTTCCGACCGCGGCACAGGCGGCCGGCGCCGATCCCGTCACCGTGACGGTGCGCGGCAGTGACGTCGCCGCGGCGGCGAAGAACGTCAACGGTCTGACCTTCAAAGGCTTCGGGGTGCTCAGCGCGAACTCGACGAGCGCCCTGCTGCTGGACTACAAGTCGCAGCACCCCGAGAAGTACTGGGAACTCATCGAGACGCTCTTCGGTGGCGACCATCCGATCATGAACACCGTAAAAATCGAGATGGGCAACGACCGCAACACCTCGACTGGAGCGAACGCCTCGACCATGCGCTCGCGCGACGAGTACCCCAACGTGCTCCGCGAGCCCGGATTCCAGCTCGCCGCCGATGCGAAGACCGTCGCGCACGGTCCGGTGCACGTCAGCATCCTCCGCTGGAACCGCCCGACGTGGGTGACGAACCACCAGGACCAGTACGTCTGGTTCAAGAACACCACCCTGGCTGCCTACCGGCAGTTCGGCTACATGATCGACTCGATCAACCCCGACGCGAACGAGACCTCGAACCCCGACCTGCAGCTCTATAAGGACTTCTCCGGGTGGCTGCGGAACGACACGAAGGGCTACGAGGGCGCCACCGCGGGCGACCCGAACAACGGCTTCGCCTCGCCGACCGAGCGCGAGCTGTACACCTCGATCCGTACGATCGCCGGCGACACCGTCGGCACCCCGCCGGTCGCCCTGGGCGATGCGATGACCGGCAGCGACTCCTCGTTGCGTGACGCCGTCGATATCGTCGGCTTCCACTACAGCAGCGCCGACGACCGCAACGGCAACATGAAGAAGATCGCCGAGCAGCTCGATCGTGAGGTGTGGAACTCCGAGGGCCAGTCGACGTTCTCGAACTCCGCCGACCGCCCGAACAACACCAACAGCAACGAGCAGGGCGGGGTGGGCACCTCGATGGGCGGCCCCGGCAGCGCGCTCGAGATGGGCAACTGGGTCACCACCGGCTTCTCGGCGTCGCGCCGCACGCTCAACATCTTCCAGCCGGCGATCGGGTCGTTCTACGACGGCTTCCAGTACTCCTCGAAGGAGCTCGTGAACGCCCGTGAACCCTGGTCGGGCTGGATCTCGTACGACGGCGGCCTTGCGGTGCTCGAGCAGTTCACGCAGTTCGCCACGCTCGGGTGGGAGAACGACGACAACACCGCGGGCATCTGGCGCGCGATCCCGCAGGCCTCGGGCAGTGAGCTCGGCACGGGCAACCCGCCGAGCGGCGCCCGTTCGGGCGGGGCGTCGTACACGACCCTCGCCGACCCCGACGGTGCGGACTTCTCCACCGTCATCGTCAACGACAGCTCGTTCACCAAGACCTACCGCGTCGCCGTCGACGGGATGCCCCTGGGCGACGACAGGACGCTGGAGGTGTGGGAGACGCGCGCGGCCGACGCCGGGCAGGCGGCGGATGCCAACTACGTCCGCCCCCTCGCCGAGATGGCGCCCGCCGCTGACGGGAGCTACACCGTCACCGTGAAGCCGTGGTCGACGGTGACGGCCACGACGCTCGATCACGCCGAGACACGCGATGGCGAGATCGCGCCGCGCGAGGGCTTCGGACGCACCGCCCCCGCGACGACGGAGTACACCGCCACCGACGGCGGCCGCGACGTGCTCGATACCGATTCGACCGGCGACGTCAACGGTGTGGTCGACGACGGCTACCTGTACGCCGACGACTTCGACTACCGCGGCACGGGCGACGTGCAGGGCTACGACCCTGACACGCGCACCCTCGTCGACAGCGGCGAGGGCTACCTCTCCAGCAGGGGAGCGGCCGACAAATCGTCGGGCACCCCGAGCGTGCAGGCCGAAGACCAGGGTGCGACCCCGCGCTACACCAACGACACGAACGGCGCCTTCGAATCCGTCGCGACCTCCGACGCCGCGCACGGGCGCGTGCTGCGCCAGCAGATCGGTTCGGGCATGGCCGGCGGCGCATGGAACGGCGGTGACCCCAAGACGACCATCGGCGACGCGCGGTGGGCGAACTACGTGGTCGGCGCCGACGTGATGTTCGAGGCCGACGGGGCTCAGTACGCCACCATCGGCGCGCGCGAGCAGGGCGGCACGGCGAACGGCCAGGCGGTCTCGGCCGCCGAGCTGCGCGTCGAGCCCACCGGGGCGTGGGCCCTGCAGCGCTACGGCACGGTGATCGCCACCGGCAACACCTCGACGACGGCGGGCGTCGACTTCCGCACCGGCTCGGGCGTGTGGAACCGCATCGCCCTGAAGGTGGCGGGAGAGGTCTACACCGCGCAGATCAATGGGGTCGAGGTGGCCTCATACACGGATGCCGCCCCCCAGGCGACCGGACGCATCCAGCTCGGATCGAGCTTCAGCTTCGTGCGCTTCGACAACCTCACCGTCGAGACGGTGCCCGGGTACACGCCGTACTACACCCAGATCATCGACGGCATGCACCAGACCAGCTGGAGCGACACCTCGGCATCCGTCCTGCGTTTCGACGAAGGGTGGAGCCATGTCAACGGCCAGGGCATGTACGAGTGGCAGCGCACCGCCTCGAAGAGCACCCGACAGGGTGCGACCATGGCGTACACGTTCGCGGGGACCGGTCTCGACATCGTCGGCACCAACTCCGGAGCTCCGACCCTCGACGTGATCGTCGACGGCGAGCAGCTCGTCGCCGCCGCGCCGACGCTGGCCGCGGGCAGCGAACGCACCGCGTACATGCTGCGGGGGCTCCGCAACGGCACCCACACGGTCGAGATCCGCACCGCGAACGCCGACGCGCTGAACATCGACGCGGTGGGGGTCGTGACCGCGAACGCCGACGCGAGCAAGGTCGACACCTCGGCTCTGGCCGCGCGCGTGGACACGGCACGCGCCCTCGACGAAGACAAGTACAGCGTCGACTCGTGGGCGCGGCTTCAGTCGGCGCGCGACGCCGCTCGCGACGCGGTCGCCGATCCGGGAGCGTACGGACTCGACGCCGAGGGCGCCCGCGCTCTGGAGGCGCGTCTGGCCGTCGCCGTCGATCAGCTCACCCCGCGCGACGTCAGCGACGACGTGAAAGACGTCGGCACGCTCTCGATGACCCTCCCCGCTCGCACCCTCCCCGCGACGGTGTCGGTCGAGGGCACGGATGCCGCGATCACTTGGACCGCGGGTTCGGTGAGCGCTGCGGGCTCCGCCGCCGAGCTGAGCTCGTTCACGGCCACCGGACACACGTCGGAGAAGACCGCCGCCGGCGTGTACCAGCGCATCACCGCGTCGGTGCTGACCCTGCCGGCCGATCTGACGTACGTGATCGACTCCGGTTCGTCGGGCGCGGCCGCCGGCTCGGTGTTCGCCACGGCGAAAGCGGCGTTCCCCGACCTGCGCAACGACAGCGCCGACCAGAAGTGGGACGGCACCAGCTCCGCGGCGACCTGGGGCTACGCGACCACCGCGACGACCGTCGCGGCGGGTTCACCGACCGATTGGGGCTCGTCGTACCTCGGCGCCGACTTCAACAAGCCGATCGTCTACAGCCTCACCCTGCCCGCCGGCTCCTACAACGTGGTCGCCGTGCAGGCTCCGCGGGCGGGGCTGACGACCAACGTCTACAGCAAGGTGCGGGCTCCGGGCGCAGCCGAGACCACGCAGTCCGCGGTCTCGAACGGCGCGGCCACGCCGGTCGCCCAGCGCATCACCCTCGCGGCGGACGGTGTCGTGCGCATGGAGTTCGGCACCACGGGGACGTCGGGTTACAACGCCCGCCTCGCCCTCGTCTACGTGCAGGCGCTTCCGCGCGATCTCGGCGTGGTCGGCACGCTGAAGGCCGACGACGAACTGCCCGCAACGGTCCCGGTCGACGGGGCCGACATGGCCGTGACCTGGGATGCCGACTCGGCCGCCCAGAAGCGCACCGACCTGCAGAAGCTGGTGTTGACCGGGCGCTTCACCGAGGGCGGTCAGAAGGTGGTCGCCGCCTATGAGGTGATCCCCTCGGGGCTCGTCTACTACATCGACTCCGGAACCGGCACGACGCCGTCGCCGCAATTCACCGCGGTCCAGAAGGCCGTACCGACGCTGCGCAATGACGAAGTCGATCAGGTCTCGACCTCGGCGGGCGAGTGGGGATACGTCGCCGACGGCATGAAGGTGAAGGGCTCGACCGACATCACCGACAAGTTCTCGACCGGGCTGTACCAGGACACCACGCGACTCACCTACCGCCTCCCGCTGCCCGCGGGGCAATACACGCTGACCGGCGGGTTCACCGAGTGGTGGGGTCTGAACCGCACGATGAATCACACCGTGTCGGTCGGCGGGACCGAGCTCGCCAAGGGCAATGTGCCACTGACCGGGGTGAGCGGACCGCTGACGGGCGATCTGACGTTCACCCTGACCGAGGCGGCGACGGTCGACTACGTGATCACCAACGAGGGCGCGGGCAGCGAGAAGCCCGTCATCTCGTGGCTCGCCGTGAGGGACACCACCCGCGCGACGGCACCGCAGAAGGTCACCGCCACCGCGGCATCCGACACCTCGATCACTGTCGCGTGGGAGGCGCCGGCGCAGATCGGCGCGGCGCTGTCGGGCTACCGGGTCTACGAGGCCGGCGCCACCGAGCCGGTGTGCGAGGTGGCCGAGACCACTTGCACGCTGTCCGACCTCGCGCCGGGTTCGGCGCACGCCTTCGAGGTGGCGGCCGTCAACGCCGTCGGCGAGGGAAACCGCTCGGCCGCGACGTCGACGATCACCCTGCCCGAGGTCCCGTCGAACGACGGGGCCACCGCCGCCCCGGGCACGGGCGTGCTCTCGTCGAACGACGGCTGGGACACCGGCCTGAAGGACGGCACCTTCCAGCTCACGATGAACCTGTGGTGGGGCTCGAACGGCTCGCTGTTCAAGCTGTACCGCGACGGGGAACTGGTCGCGACAATGCCCCTGACGATGGCGACGCCGAATGCGCAGAAGAGCGTCGTCGACATCGCCGGGCTCGGCAACGGCACCTATCAGTTCACGGGTGAGCTGGTGAACTCGAAGGGGACGACGGCGACCAAACCGCTCACGGTGAAGGTGACGGATGCCGCTCCGGGAGCGCCCGTGCTCTCCTCCGACAACAGCGACCGCGACGGCGCGTACTCCCTGACGGCGAACCTCTGGTGGGGCACGAACGCGACCTCGTACCGCCTGCTCGAGAACGACGTCGAGATCGCGTCGGGCGCGCTCACCGCGGCGACCCCGGCCGCGCAGAAAGTGGTCGTTCCCGTCACCGGCCGCGCGGTCGGCACGTACACCTACACCATCGAGTTCGCGAACGCCGGAGGAGCGACCACGAGCGCTCCGTTGAGGGTGGTGGTGGTGGCGAAGTAGAGCGGCGCGAGATCGCCCCACGGGTGCCTGCTCGGGCGCCCGCGGGGCGGTTCACGTGTACCGGGGCGCATCCCGTGCGAGGGGCGGTCACCGGACGCCCCACTGCACGGACGGCGCCCCGGAAGGCGCCGGACTCGCGATTACGAGCCGTGCGCCTCTTCGGACACCGGCTGCCATTCGCGCCACGTCTGCAGACGCGACTCGTAGTCGCGCTCGGCGATGCCGAGGGGCGCCTTGCCGAAGAAGATGCGCAGCGGCGGGTTCTCGGCATCCACCACCTTCAGGATCGCGGAGCGTGTGGCTTCGGGCTTCCCGGGGTCGTTGGCCGACGGACGCTTGGCCGCCTCCTCGCGCACGGCGGAGTACGCGTCGATCTCGTCGCTGCGCTTGGCCGACGGACCCGACCAGTCCGTGGAGTACCCGCCGGGCTCGATGAGGGTGACATGGATGCCGAAGCCCGCGACCTCTTGCGAGAGCGACTGCGACAGTCCCTCGAGCGCCCACTTCGACGCGTGGTAGGCGCCGACGGTCGGGAACGCGCTGATGCCGCCGATGCTCGAGACCTGGATGATGTGGCCCGAGCCCTGCTCCCGCATGATCGGAAGAGCCGTTTGAGTGACCCACAGCGCGCCGAAGAAGTTCGTCTCGAGCTGAGCGCGCACCTCGTCTTCGGTGAGCTCCTCGACCATGCCGAAATGCCCGAAGCCGGCGTTGTTGACGACCACGTCGAGTACGCCGAACTTCTCGTGCGCCTTCCGCACGGCGTCGATGTCCGCCGAGCGGTCGGTGACGTCGAGCTGCAGGGGCAGGAACGTGTCGGGGTGGGAGTCGACGAGCTCCTGCACGTCGTCGAGGTTGCGGGCCGTTCCGGCGACGTTGTCGCCGCGCTCCAGCGCCGCCTCGGCCCATTCGCGGCCGAAGCCCTTGGATGCACCGGTGATGAACCAGGTCTTGCTCATGGATGTCCTCCGAAGAGATGAGGGGGTGAATGCGGGCGACGGTACGCCGCGTTCCTCATCCCTCCGGACGGCTTGACAGCCCGACCTGACTCTCGCGCTCCGGCATCACCCGACCGGTTCGGGGCGGAATCCTCGCCTCGGGGCGCGCGATTCTCGCCCTGAACGGAAGGATCCGCCCCGAACCGAGTCATCCCGCGGCGACGACCTCGGGCTCGCCCGGCCCGGGCAGGATCTCGCGCAGCAGGTCGTCGAGCGTGACGACGCCGACGAGCCTCTCGCCCTCGACCACGGTCGCGAGCTGCACCCGTCCGCGGCGCATGCGGGCGAGGGCGTCGTAGGCGGATGCCGAGGGCTCGAGCAGCAGCGGATCGCGGGCGATGTCGCGCGCCGGCGTCGACGGATCGATGGCAAGCGTGTCGCGCACGTGGATCACGCGAGACGCCGCACCCGAGCCCACCAGGATGCGCAGGTGCGTGGACGACGCCGCGACGGCCTGGACGTCGGCGACCGTGGCGTCCATCGCAACGGCCGTGGGGGAGCGGTCGGTGCGCACGATGTCGCCCACGGTGAGCGTGCCGAGCGCGATCGCCTGGGCGATGGGTTCGGAGTATTGCTGCTCGAGCGTGCCCGCCTGACGCGAGTGCGCGACCAGTTCGCGGATCGTGTCGGCGTCCTGCCCACCCGCCGCGGCCTTGTCTACGGGCTCGACGCCCGAGGCCTTCACCAGGCGGTTCGCGATGTGGTTGATCCACAGCAGGAACGGACGCAGCGGCCAGGTGAGCGCACGGGCCAGGATGCCGGTGGCCTTCGCCGCGGTCTCGGGGTGCGCGATCGCCCACGACTTCGGCGCCATCTCGCCGATGACCAGGTGCAGGAACGTCACCACGATCAGCGCGAGCATGAACGCGATGATGTCGGCCAGGACGTAGGGGAGACCCCACGCCTCGAACACCGGGGCCAGCGCGTAGTCGATCGCGGGCTTCGTGATCGCTCCGAGCAGGAACGTGCAGGCGGTGATGCCGAGCTGCGCGAACGCGAGCATGACGGTGAGCTCGTTGACCCCGCGCAGGGCCGCGCGGGCGGACGCGCTCGTGGCGGCCTCCTCCTCGAGCCGGTGACGACGGGCCGCGAGGAGGGCGAACTCGACGATGACGAAGAAGGCGCTCGCGATGATGAGCGCGGCCGTGATGAGCGCGACGGTCCAGCCGTTCATCGGGCCACCTCCTCGCCGTGGGCCGGGCCGTCGACGGCGGCGGCATCCCGATCCACCTCGTGCAGCTGCACGCGCAACTGCGACGGCACGTGACGGTCGACCTCGACGACCTCGACCGCGAGCCAGCGCTCGTAATCGAGTCCCTGCACGGTCTCGGACGCCCGCTCGGGCAGGTCGATCCGTACGACCCCGCCGACGGGCGGGAGGTCGCCGTGCGTTTCGATCACGAGACCCGCGACGGTCTCGACGTCGCTGTGGGCGAGGTCGTGACCGATGAGCCTCTCGAGCTCGTCGAGGTGCAGGTCGCCCGGTACGCTCCACGCGTCGTCGCCGACAGCGGACACCTCGGCCACCTCGGCGTCGTGCTCGTCCGAGAGCTCGCCGATGACCTCTTCGGTCAGGTCCTCGATGGTCAGGATGCCGTCGAAGTTGCCGTACTCGTCCACGACGCACGCCAACTCGTTGCGCGTCTGCCGCATGCGCTCCAGGGCCACCGGGAGCAGCATCGATGTCGGGATGACGACCGCCGACCGCATGACGGATGCCACCGGCGCGGCATCCGCGGAATCCTCTCGGAGGATGTCGATGAGCTCGACCACGCCGACGGGGGAGTCCTCCGCGCCGATCACGGGGTAGCGCGTGTGGCCGGTGGCCATGAGAGCGCGCACCTCGCCGACGGTGGTCTCGGGCGTCACCGATCCCACCTGCGATCGCGGCACCATCGCATGCTCGACGTCGCGCTGGGGGAAGTCGAGGATGCGGTCGATGATCATCGACAGGTCGTCGGGCAGGTCGCCGCTCTGGCGCGACTCCTCGATGATCGCTTCGAGGTCTCGCGCCGTGGCGCTCTCGTCGACGTCCTCGAGGGGCTCGATGCGCAGGAGGCGCAGAAGCGCGTTGGCCGCGACGTCGAACACCGTGATGAGCCAGCCGAAGAGCAGCAGGTAGATGCGCGTCGGCACGGCGAGGGCGCGCGCGAGCGGCTCGGGGTTCGCGATCGCCAGGTTCTTCGGGTAGAGCTCGCCGAAGATCATGGTGACCACGGTCGCGAGCAGCAGCGCGCCGACGGTTCCGATCAGCACGGACACGGCCGGGTCGACGCCGACGCCGCCCAGCAGCGTGCCGATCGACTCGCCGATCAGCGGCTCGGCGACGTACCCGATGAGCAGTCCGGTCACCGTGATGCCGAGCTGGGCACCCGACAGCATGAACGACGTGCGCTTGGTGATCGCGAGAACACGTTTCGCTTGCGCGTCGCCCTTCTCGGCCCGCGCGGTCAGCCGCGCCCGGTCGACGGACATGTAGGCGAATTCCTGCGCGACGAAGAATCCGCAGGCGACGATGATCGCCAGGGTCACGATGATCCCCAACAGAAGCGTCAGGGCCGCAGCCAGCATCAGATCTCACCCCCTCTCGAGAAGAGGGGGCTCGAAGATCGGCCCTCCTGGTCGGGGGAGGTGCGGTGATGGCTCACGGGTTTCTCTCTCGTGGGTCGGATGATCGCAGATCGTGACCCAACTTAGCGACCCTGTCGTCGGACAGCCTGGGCATTCGCCGCGACCTCTAGAACGGCCCCCGAGGCGCGACACACCCGGTGAGCGATATATCGCTCGCGGAGTATCCCCACGGCGTGCGGAGTGGAATACTGGAACTCCCGCATTGCCTCGCTTCCCGGCGTGGTCCCGCCCTTGCTCTACCGGTACGTTTCGGCGCGCCAGAAAAGGACCTGTCGTGGGAAGACTTATCTACCGAGACCGCGCATCGTTCGACATCGACGACCGCATCCTCGCTCACCTCCGCATCGTCGTCATGAACAAGTTGCGACGCAATGAGGGGTTCATGCTCCAGCTGCCCGTCAACGAGGGCGTGCGCCAGGCGAGCCTGTGGATCCACGCCTCGAACGCGTTGGTCATGCAGTTCTACGGCGGTCGGGAGCCCGCGATCGACCGCGAGCTCATCGATCAGATGATGCACGACGCCAGCGGCGCCGACGGTCTCACACTCACGGCCGCGGGAATCGCCCCGCCGCCCGCCCCGCCCCGCCGCCCGGTGGGTCGCACGGCGAACTGACGCATCCCCGCCCCGGGCTGACGGCGCGGGCGCCGTTCACGCTCCGCCCGCCGGGCGGACGGCGCCCGCGCCCGGCGCGCGCTCATCGTCTCGCCTCACGCGCGGCGCGCTGATCGCGCCGCGTTCAGGCGACGGTGAACGGCAGCTCGACTTCGAAACGCGCCCCCGTCGGCAACGCGACGTACTGGACGTCGCCGCCGTGCGCGCGGGCGATCCCGCGGGCGATCGGCAATCCCAGTCCGACGCCCGCGGCCGAGGCCCGCGCGGCATCCAGGCGCACCAGCCGGTCGAAGATCCGCTCCCGGTCGGCGGCGGGCACCCCCGGGCCGTCGTCGGTCACCGAGATCACGGCGCGTCGGTCGTCCATCCGCAGGGCGAGTTCGATCTCCCCGGTCCCGCCCGTCGCACGGGCGGCGTTCTCGATCAGGTTCGCCACGACCTGGGCGATGCGATCGACATCCACGGTCGTCCGGACCGGCTGGTCGGGGACGGCCGTTCGCAGCCGCACCGAGGGGTGAACCAGCGGCATGCGACGCGCTTCGGCATCCACGAGCGTGCGCAGATCGATGTCGACGCGTTGCAGATCGAGTCCACGATCCACTCGCGCCATCGTCAGCAGGTCGTCGACGAGGCGCGACGCGCGCGTGGCCTCCCGTGCCACGTGCGCGGCGAGCATCTCGCGTTCGGGCCCGTCCAGGTCGGCACGCACGAGGGTGTCGGCGGCCGCCCGGATGCCGGCGACGGGCGTGCGCAGCTCGTGAGCGGCATCCGAGAGGAACGCCCGCAGCCGCTGCTCGGCCTCGCGGGCCGTCTTCTCCGCGCCCACGACATCGTCGAGCATGTCGTCGAGCGCCGTCGCCACTCGACCGATCTCGGTGTCGGTGCGCGTCGGGTGCAGTCTCCGCTCCCGTTCGCCCGCGCCGATCGCTCGGGCGACCTCCGAGACCCGGTCGAGGGGGCGCAGGCTCCGCCGGACGACGAGTGTCACGGCGCCCGCCGCGAGGACGAGCACCCCGATCGACGACACGGCCATGATCCATCGCACTTGCCCCAGGGTCTCGCCGACACCGACGGCCGAAGCGGTGAGCGTTAAAGTCGATCCGTCGCTGAGCGTCGAGCGCAGGGTGATCAGTTGATCGTCGCCCGACACCTCGGATGCCACGACATCCACGCCGCTGGAGGGCGTGGGCTGCGGTACCGAACGCTCCCCGGGCGCCCCGCCCCCCGGTCCTCCCGGCCCGCCCGGCGCCTCGCGCAGCTGCTCGGGGCTCGGGCCCGCCACCACCGACCCGCCCCCGGCGGAGTCGATGCGGACGGCGAGGCCCTGGTCCGACAGACGCTCCGCCAGGTCGGAGTCGTCGACGATGCCGACCAGCGACGCTGTGGCGGCGGCGCGATCACGCAAGCGCTCCTCGATCTGTCCGCGCAGTCGCGCGCCGAGCGCCAGGTCCACCACGACCGCCAGCACCACGAGCAGCAGCGCCACGAGAGCCACGACGGCGACGATCGTGCGGCGTCGCAGCGACCCGGAGCGTAGGACCGCGGAACTCACGCGACCGCGCTCAAGCGGTAGCCCAACCCGCGCACGGTGTGGATCAGCCGGGGCCCGTGCTGCTCCATCTTGCGACGCAGGGCGCTGAGATGCACCTCGACGAGGTTGGGGTCGTAATCGTCGTAGCCCCACACCTGGGTGAGGATCTGCGCTTTCGACAGCGTGCGTCCGCGACTCTCCGCGAACAGCTGCAGCAGGCGGAACTCCGTCGCCGTCAGGTCGAGCGGCGCTCCCGCGCGGTGGGCGGTCGCGGCATCGGGATCCACCAGCAGGTCGCCGACCGCGATGGTCTGCGGAAGGCGCCCGCGCCGACGGAGCACGACCCCGGCGCGCGCGACGAGCTCGGCCATCGTGAACGGCTTGACGACGTAGTCGTCGGCGCCCTCCGCGAAGCCGCGCAGACGGTCGTCGACCTCGTCGCGCGCGGTCAGCATGATCACCGGGATGTCGCCCGTCGCGCGGACGAGGGGCAGCAACCGGATGCCGCTCGGTCCCGGCATCATCCAGTCCAGGATGACGAGGTCGGGACGGAATCGATCGAGGCGGGCGCTCAGGTCGCTCCCGTCGGGGGCGGCCTCGGTGACGAAGCCGTCCGCCCGCAGCGCGGTCTGCACGGACACGCGGATCGTCTCGTCGTCGTCGAGGACGAGCACACGGGCGGGAGCGGACATCCGAGTGACGATAGGGCCGCCCCCTGAACGCGAGATATGGCTTGCGTATGCGCTCGCCTCTCGGGCACCGGCTTCAGGTTCGCTTCAGTCCCGGCTCGAAGTCTGGTCTCAGAGCCGGTGACAGCCACCGGTGCAGGAGGACATCATGAACGACGACGAATACCCCACCCAGCCGCTCCCGCGTCTGGAGGAGACCACCGAGCAGCGCCGCCGCTCCTGGCGGCGACCCGCCCTCATCGCGGGGGCCGTGATCGTGGCGGCGGGGCTCACCGGCGGCAGCGCCGCCCTGGCCGCGCAGACCGGGGGAGCGACGCTCACCGCGGCGACCTCGGCTCCGAGCGCCGACGGGGGCGCGACCGGCCCCGGCACCGTTCCCACGCCGGGCTCCACGCCGAGCGGAGCCCCCGCCGAGGGTACCGCGCCCACGCCCGCACCGGCTCCGACCGACGGCACCGCGCCCGCCGGCCCCGCCGCTCCCGACGGCACCGGCCCCGGTGAGTGCGGCCCCGGCGACGGCCCGGGCGCGAACGGTCCCGGAGCCCACGGCCCCGAGGCCGGCGGAGAGAAGCCCGCCCCGCCGACCGACGGCTCCGCCCCGACGCCGCCCGCTCCTCCCGCCGAGGGATCCGCTCCCACCCCTCCCACCGACGGCACCGCGCCCACCCCGCCCGCACCGCCCGCAGAGGGCTCGGCTCCCACGCCGTCGGCTCCGTCCGGCAGCTGAGTCGGGATCGCTCCGACCCCCTCACCGCGCTGACCGCCTCGCCACGCCATCCCCGTGCGTGCAGCGAGCGGTCAGCGCGGTGCGGCACGATCGAGGGGTGGTGAAGAGACGCAGGCGACGGCCTTCCGCGGCCCGCGCGCGCGTGCTCCGCCGTCGCCGGATCACCGTCGGCGTCACGGCCGTCGTGCTCGTCGCTCTGATCGTGGTCGCCCTCGTGCCGCTGGTGTCGCTCACGCGGGCGTGGAACGCCGCGTGGAGCGCCGAGACCCGACGCGACGCGGTCGACTTGGCGTCCTTCGACCCCGGCACCTTGATCGGCGACGACGACTTCTACGACGGTGACGCACTGACCGCCGATCAGATCCAGGCGTTCCTCGACGACCAGGTGGGCGCGTGCACGGGCGACACGTGCCTCGCCGATCTGCGCGTGGACTTCCCCGCGCGTGAACCGATCGTCTCGGATGCCACGGGCGAGACGGTTTGCGACGGGTGGGACGGGGGAGAGCTATCCGCCGCGCAGGTGATCGACCGCGTGCAGCGCGCGTGCGGCATCTCGGCGAAGGTCATCCTGGTGACCCTGCAGAAGGAGCAGAGCCTCGTCGCCGGTCGCTCGGCCCGCGCCCCCCGCGCCGAGCAGCTGGGGGCCGCGATGGGGGCGCGCTGCCCCGACGACGCCGCGTGCGACCCGGGCGCGGCCGGCTTCGCCGAGCAGGTCGCCCAGGGAACGACCGATCTGAAGTCGTACAGCGCCTCGGGCTTCATGCGCCAGCCCGGAACGCACTACATCGCCTACTCGCCCGACCCGGCCTGCGGCGGCACCGACGTGACGATCACGAACCGCGCCACCGCGGCGCTGTACAACTACACGCCCTACCAGCCGAATCCGGCGGCCCTCGCCGCCCGGTGGGGCGCAGGCGACGCCTGCTCGGCCTACGGCAACCGCAACTTCGCGTTGTACTGGGCACTCTGGTTCGCCTGACAGCGCCTCCGTGACGGGCGGCCGAATCACAGTGTTGTGATTTCGTTATGCACGGGCGATAATTGCCGGGACAAACGAACAGCCGCCGTGCTCCATCACAGGTCGTAGGGGAAGACGTACCTGACGAAGGAGAGACCATGGCGATCACGTCTTCGCGCGGAGTGATCCTGATCCACTCCGCGCCCCGCGCGTTGTGCCCCCACCTCGAGTGGGCGGTAGGACGCGCTCTCGGCCGTGCCGTCAACTTCGACTGGGCCGACCAGCCCGTGCTGATGGGCAGCCGCCGCGCGGAGTTCTACTGGGAGGGCCCGGTCGGCTCCGGCGCGGCGCTCGCGAGCGCGATCCGCGGATGGGAGCACCTGCGCTTCGAGGTGAGTGAAGACCCCACGCCGCGCAGCGACGGCGGTCGCTGGATGCACACGCCGGGGCTCGGCATCCACTACGCGCAGACCGACGCCTCGGGCAACGTCGTCATCGGCGAGGACCGCGTGCGCTACGCCATGGAGGTCGCCGCGGGCGATCCCTTCGAGTTGCAGCGCGAACTCGACGTGGCCCTCGGCTCCGCGTGGGACGAAGAGCTCGAGCCGTTCCGCCACGCGGGCGACGATCAGCAGATCGTCTGGCTGCACAAGGTCGGCTGAGACCCCCGGGCGGGGAGGCGCCACTACCGGAGGCCGGTGTCCATACCCGGCACCGGGACCGCGTATCCCCACCCGGATGAGAGAGAACGCCCCCTGGCATCCCCGATCGCAGTCGGGGGGATGCCAGGGGGCGTTCTTCTGCGGTCAGACCGAGGCGATCGCGACGACGGCGTTGTGCCCGCCAAAGCCGAACGAGTTGCTGATGGCGAGCTGGTCGCCCGCCCCCAGCTCGACGGGAGAGCCGGAGAGGGCAAACGGAACCTCGGGGTCCTGCTCGGTGAGGTTGATCGTCGGCGGCGCGACGCGGTTCTGCAGAGCCAGCACGGTGAAGATCGCCTCGAGGGCACCCGTGCCACCGAGCAGGTGGCCGGTGGAGGCCTTGGTCGCCGAGACGGGGATCTCGTCGACGCGGTCGCCGAAGACGGAGCGCAGTGCCTTGTACTCGTTCGGGTCGCCGACGGGCGTCGAGGTGGCGTGCGCGTTGATGTGGGTCACGTCGTCGACCGACGCTCCGGCCATCTCCAGCGCCATGTGCACCGCGCGGGCGGCTCCGTGGCCCTCGGGGTCGTTGGCGGTGATGTGGTACGAGTCCGCGGTCACGCCGCCGCCCACGATCGAGGCGTAGATCTTGGCGCCGCGGGCCTTGGCGTGCTCCTCGGTCTCGAGGATGAGGACGCCGGCGCCCTCGCCCATGACGAAGCCGTCGCGGTCGATGCTCGCCGGGCGCGAGGCGGTCTCGGGGGAGTCGTTGCGCTTGGACAGCGCCTGCATCGACGCGAACGAGGCAATCGTGATCGGGTGGATGGCCGACTCGGTCCCACCCGCGATCACCACATCGGCGAGGCCGTCGCGGATGTGCTGCACGGCGTTGACGATCGACTCCGTGCTCGAGGCGCAGGCGGAGGCGACCGTGCGTGCGAAGGCGCGCGCGTTGAAGTGCAGCGAAAGGTTGCCCGCCGCGGCGTTGGGCATGAGCATGGGCACCGTCATCGGCATGACGCGACGCGGGCCCTTCTCGCGCAGGGTGTCCCAGGCGTCGAGCAGCGTCCAGACACCGCCGATGCCGGTGGCGAAGTCGACGCCGAGACGGTCGGGGTCGATGTCGGGGCTGCCGGCGTCTTCCCATGCTTCCTTGGCCGCGACCATGGCGAGCTGCGACGAGGGGTCGAGCCGCTTGGCGACGGGTCGCTCGAGCACGGTCTCGGGACGCACGAGCGCCTCGGCGGCGAAGGTGACGGGCAGGTTGTACTGCTCGACCCATTCGTGCTCGAGGGATCGGGCGCCGGAGGTTCCGGCGAGCAGGGCGGACCAGCTCTCGGGTGCCGTTCCGCCGATGGGCGAGGTGGCTCCGATGCCGGTGACGACGATGCGGGGTGTGCTCATGAGCGAGAGATCCTTGGTGCGGCCGACAGGTCGTGACCGGTGGGGGCCGAAGCCCCCACCGGGAGGTGTCAGGACTGGTTCGACGTGATGAACGTCACGGCGTCGCCGACGGTCTTGAGGTTCTTGACCTCGTCGTCGGGGATGGTGACGCCGAACTTCTCCTCGGCGTTGACGACGATCGTCATCATCGAGATGGAGTCGATGTCGAGGTCGTCGGTGAACGACTTCTCGAGGGCGACCTCGTCGGCCGAGATACCGGTCTCGTCGGTGATGAGCTCGGCAAGGCCGGCGAGAACCTCGTCGTTGGTGAATGCCATGATGTCTCCTGTTTCTTGGGGGCGGGCCTGACAGGCCCCGATCAGTCTAGGGTTCGACGCTCTCGCGTCAGGGAAGCACGACGACCTGCGCGCCGAACACGAGCCCGGCGCCGAAGCCGATCTGCAGCGCGAGACCGCCGCTGAGCTCGGGGTGCTCCTCGAGCAGACGGTGGGTGGCGAGCGGGATGGATGCCGCGGAGGTGTTGCCCGTGGTCTCGATGTCGCGGCCGATGACGACGGTCTCGGGCAGGCCCAGCTGCTTGGCGAACTCGTCGATGATGCGCATGTTGGCCTGGTGCGGCACGAACGCCGCGAGGTCGCCGGGCTCGATGCCCGCGGCCTCGATCGCCTGACGCGCGACCTTCACCATCTCCCACACGGCCCAGCGGAAGACCGTGGGGCCCTCCTGGCGGAGGGTGGGCCACGGCGCCGTGCCGTCGCGGAACTCGTTGAGCGTGGCGTTCATGCCCACGGCATCCGCCTTCGAGCCGTCGGACCCCCAGACGGTCGGGCCGATGCCGGGGGTGTCGCTCGGTCCGACGACCACGGCGCCCGCGCCGTCGCCGAGGAGGAACGAGATGCTGCGGTCGGTGGGGTCGACGATGTCGCTGAGCTTCTCGGCTCCCACGACGACGACGTGCGTCGCGAGACCCGCGCGCACGAGAGCGTCGGCCTGGCCGACGCCGTAGGCGAAGCCCGCGCACGCGGCGTTCACGTCGTAGGCGGCGGCGGGGTTCGCGCCGATCCGGTCGGCGACGATCGCGGAGGCCGAGGGCGTCTGCTTCGGGTTGCTGATGGTGGCGACGATCACGGCGTCGATGTCGGCGGGGGAGACGCCGGACTTCTCCACGGCTTCGCGTGCGGCCTCGGCGGCCAGGTCGATGGCATCCGTCTCTTTGTTGGCGCGGACGCGCGTGACGATGCCGGTGCGCTGGCGGATCCACTCGTCGCTCGAGTCGATGGGACCCACGAGGTCGTCGTTGGGGACGAAGTTCTCGCCGCGGGCCGCGCCGTACGAGTAGATGCGGGTGTGGGCCGCGCCCTGGGTCTGGCGGAGGGTGGGGGTGCTCATGCCTGGTCTTCCTTCAGCAGTGAGACGGCCGCGTCGAGGTCGTCGGGGGTCTTGACCGCCACGGTCGGGGTGCCGCGCAGGGCGCGCTTCGCGAGCCCGGTGAGCGCCCCCGCGGGCGAGAGTTCGATGATGCCGGTGACGCCGCGCTCCGCGAACGAGGCCATGCAGCGATCCCAGCGGACGGGCGAGGCCACCTGCGCGACGACGAGGTCGAGCGCGCGGCGGCCGTCGGAGACGACGGAGCCATCGGAGTTGGTCCACAGCGTCAGGTTCGGGTCGACGACCTCGACGTCGGCCGCGGCGGATCGCAGCGTCTCGACCGCGGGCTCCATGAAGCGGGTGTGGAAGGCACCGGCGACCTGCAGCGGGATGACCCGCGCACCGCGGGGAGCCTCCGCCGTGAGTTCGGCCAGGGCCGGCAGCTCCCCGGCGGCGACGATCTGCCCGCCGCCGTTGTAGTTGGCGGGGGTGAGGTCCAGCGCCGCGAGGCGTTCGAGAACGGCCTGTTCGTCTCCGCCGACGACGGCGCTCATTCCGGTGTCGACCGCCGAGGCCGCCTCGGCCATCGCGCGGCCGCGCAGACCGACCAGGCGCAGCGCGTCCGCGTCGCTCAGGACCCCGGATGCCGCCAGAGCGGCGATCTCACCGACGGAGTGCCCCGCGACACCGGCGACGGGTGTGCCCGTGCGCTCGTTCAGTGCCGCCCACGACAGCAGGGACGCGGCGACGATGAGCGGCTGGGCGACCGCGGTGTCGCGGATCCGGTCGGCATCCCATTCGGTACCGGCGGCGATGAGGTCGACTCCGGCCTGATCGGAGAAGGCGGCGAGGCGCTCACGCGCCCCGTCGATCTCGAGCCACGGCGAGAGGAACCCAGGGGTCTGCGAGCCCTGTCCGGGGAAGACGGCGATGATCACCGTCCCATCCTGCCAAGGATCGGGCCGGTGCTTATGGAGATATCGGCACAGATATGCGGCGTGTCTTTGTGCGCGCCGTGCATCAGCACGGCCGCCACCCCTCCGTCGAGTGTCCACGACACGCCGCACGCCGGTGCGCGGAACGGCGTGTCGGGGACACTCGGCGAGAGGAAGCCGAGGGGCGCGTCAACGGGACGCGAGCGGTCGCCGACTGGCGAGACCGCGCCGGCGGGTGGCATCCGTGCCGATCGAGCCCAGGATCAGCGCCGTCTGCAGGATCAGCGCCTCGCGGGGGCCCGTGGCATCCCAGCCGATCACCTCGGAGACGCGCTTCAGGCGATAGCGCACCGTGTTGGGGTGCACGTAGAGTTCGCGGGCTGTCGCCTCGAGCGACCGGCCGTTGTCGAGGTAGCTCCACAGGGTCGCGACGAGATCGGCGCTGTGCGCCTGCAGGGGGCGGTAGACGCGGTCGACGAGGGTCTGCTTGGCCACCGCGTCTCCCGCGAGGGCTCGCTCCGGGAGCAGGTCGTCGGCCTCGACCGGACGCGGGGCGTGGCGCCATGCCCGGGCGACGGCGAAACCCGCCAGCGCGGCGCGGGCACTCTGGCCTGCGTCGACCAGAGCCGGAACGGCCGGGCCCAGCACGAGGTGCCCCGACCCGAAGCCGGGCTCGAGGCGCTTCGCGATCTCGGGGAAGGGCAGTTCAGCGGTGTCCTCTCCGCTCGAGCGTGCGGGCAGATCCGCACGGCCGACCACCAGCACGAGCCTCGACCCCTGCACGCCGATGAGCACATCCACGCCGAGCTTGCGCGCCGTGCGCCGCACCTGATCGACGTCGAGCTGCGGGGGAGTGGTGCCCACGAGCACCGCGACCTCGCCATGACCGTGCCACCCGAGGGCGGCGATGCGGCTGGGGAGTTCGTCGTCGGCCTCGCCCGTGAGGATCGAGTCCACCACGAGCGCCTCGAGACGCGCGTCCCACAGGCCCCGGGCCTCGGCCGCCCGGGCATAGACGTCGGCGGCGGCGAAGGCGACCTCGCGCGAATACGACAGCATCGCCTCGCGCACCTTCTCGCTCCGCCCGGCGACGCGTTCCTCCATGACCTCGACGGTCACGCGTACCAGCTGCAGCGTCTGCGTCAGGCTCACACTGCGCAGCAGTTCGCGCGGGGCCGCGGCGAAGATGTCGGCCGCGATCGCGGGGGTGGATGCCGGTTCCTCGAACCACTGCAGGAACGAGGTGATGCCGGCCTGCGCGACCAGCCCCACCGCCGATCGCCGCGCGGGGGGCATCTCGGCGTACCACGGGAGCGTCTCTTCGAGGCGCTGGATCGTCGCGGTGGCGAGATCGCCGGAGATGCGCCGCAGCCATGTGAGGGTCTCGGCCTTCTCGACCGCGGCGTCCCCCGCCGAAGACCGGTCGGACCCGGCCCCGCCCGCGGTGCGGGGGGAACCGGGTCCGACGGTGGAGTCCGTCACCGGACTCAGGCCTCGCCGCCCGCGTTGCCGCTGGTGCCGGCGTTGACGTCGTGCAGGCGGTACTTCTCGATCGCCTGACCGACGACGGCGCGGTCGACCTTGCCCTCTTCGGCCAGGGCCTGGAGGGCGCGCACGGCGAGCGAGGGGCCGTCGATCTTGAAGAAGCGACGGGCCGCGGCACGCGTGTCGGAGAAGCCGAAGCCGTCGGCGCCGAGCGTCCAGTAATTCTGCGGAACCCACTGGCGGATCTGGTCCTGCACCGCGTGCATCCAGTCGCTGACGGCCACGACGGGACCCTCGGCCTCCTTCAGCTTGTCGGTGAGGTAGGCCACGCGGGGCTCCTCATCGGGGTGCAGGAAGTTGTGCTCGTCCGCGGCGAGACCGTCGCGACGCAGCTCCGACCACGAGGTCACCGACCACACATCGGCTTTCACACCCCAGTCGTCCTTCAGCAGACGCTGCGCCTCGAGGGCCCACGGCACACCGACGCCCGACGCGAGCAGCTGGGTGCGGGGACCGTCGCCCTCACCGGTGGAGATGTGGTGGATGCCGCGGACGATGCCGTCCACGTCGACGCCCTCGGGCTCGGCGGGCTGCACGTACGGCTCGTTGTAGACCGTCATGTAGTACATGACGTTCGGGTCGGAGTGCTCGCCGCCGTACATGCGCTCGATACCGCTGCGCACGATGTGGGCGATCTCGTAGCCGTAGGCCGGGTCGTACGACACGGTGGCGGGGTTGGTCGAGGCCAGCAGCTGCGAGTGACCGTCGGCGTGCTGCAGACCCTCGCCCGTCAGCGTGGTGCGGCCGGCGGTGGCGCCGATGATGAAGCCGCGCGCCATCTGGTCGCCCGCGGCCCACTGGGCGTCGCCCGTGCGCTGGAAGCCGAACATCGAGTAGAAGACGTAGACCGGGATGAGCGGCTCGCCGTGGGTCGCGTACGCCGTGCCGGCCGCGGTGAACGCCGCGAGGGCGCCCGCCTCGTTGATGCCGACGTGGATGATCTGGCCCTCGGGGCTCTCCTTGTACGCCAGCAGCAGCTCGCGGTCGACGGAGGTGTAGTGCTGGCCCTTGGGGTTGTAGATCTTCGCCGTCGGGAAGTACGCGTCCATACCGAACGTGCGCGCCTCGTCGGGGATGATCGGCACGATGCGGTGGCCGAAGCCCTTGACGCGAAGCAGGTCCTTCAGCAGACGCACGAACGCCATCGTGGTCGCCACGTCCTGGGTGCCGGAGCCCTTCTTGGGCAGCGCGTACGCGGCATCCCCGGGCAGTTCCAGACCCACGTGGGTCGTGCGACGCTCGGGCAGGAAGCCGCCGAGCGAGCGACGACGCTCCAGCATGTACTGGATCGTCTCGTCCTTCTCACCGGGGTTGTAGTACGGCGGCTGGTAGGGGTTCTCTTCCAGCTGCGCGTCGGTGACGGGGATGTCCATCGCGTCGCGGAACGACTTGAGGTCGTCCAGCGTCAGCTTCTTCATCTGGTGCGTGGCGTTGCGGCCCTCGAAGTGGGGACCGAGGCCGTAGCCCTTGATGGTCTTGGCGAGGATGACGGTGGGCTGTCCCTTGTGCTCGGCCGCCGCCTTGAACGCCGCGTAGACCTTGCGGTAGTCGTGGCCGCCGCGCTTGAGGCCCCAGACCTGCTCGTCGGTGTAGTCCTTGACGAGTTCGAGCGCACGGGGGTCGCGACCGAAGAAGTTCTCGCGGACGTACGCGCCGTTCTCGGCCTTGTAGGTCTGGTAGTCGCCGTCGGGCGTGGTGTTCATGAGGTTGAGCAGGGCGCCCTCGGTGTCGCGGGCGAGCAGGTCGTCCCACTCGCGACCCCAGACGACCTTGATGACGTTCCAGCCGGCGCCGCGGAAGAAGCTCTCGAGCTCCTGGATGATCTTGCCGTTGCCGCGGACGGGGCCGTCGAGGCGCTGCAGGTTGCAGTTGATGATGAAATTGAGGTTGTCGAGGCCCTCGTTCGCCGCGACCTGCAGCTGGCCGCGGCTCTCGACCTCGTCCATCTCGCCGTCGCCGAGGTAGGCCCACACCTGCGAGCCGCCGACGTCCTTGATGCCGCGGTTGGCGAGGTACTTGTTCGACATCGCCTGGTAGATGGCGTTGATCGGACCGAGACCCATCGACACCGTCGGGAACTGCCAGAACTCCGGCATGAGACGGGGGTGGGGGTAGGAGGGGATGCCGTTCGGCGCCGCCGACTTCTCCTGACGGAAGCCGTCGAGCTGCGCCTCCGTCAGGCGACCCTCGAGGAAGGCGCGCGCGTAGGCGCCGGGCGAGGCGTGGCCCTGGATGAAGATCTGGTCGCCACCGGACGGGTCGTCGAGGCCGCGGAAGAAGTGGTTGAAGCCCACTTCGTACAGGGCCGCCGACGACGCGTAGGTCGAGATGTGGCCGCCGACGCCGATGCCGGGACGCTGCGCGCGGTGCACGGTGACCGCCGCGTTCCAGCGAATCCACTTGCGGTAACGACGCTCGAGCTCTTCGTCGCCCGGGAACTCGGGCTCGTTCTTCTGAGCGATCGTGTTGATGTAATCGGTGGTCGGAACCATCGGCACGTTGAGGTGCAGTTCCTTCGAGCCCTTGAGCAGGCTCAGCATGATCTCGCGAGCGCGAGCCGGACCCTTCGCCTGGACCAGCTGTCGCAGGGATTCCTGCCACTCCCCGGTCTCTTCCGGGTCGCTGTCCTGCGGCCCCTGCGAATACGGATCCTGGTCGTGAACAGTCACGGAAGACCTTTCGTCGTCTGGCAGGTCATGCCAGAGAATCGCCATACGAGTGCGGCAACCCTTGTTCGCTCCGCACAATCAACCAGCGTCCAGCCTAGCGAGTCGGCGCGCCATCGGGTGCGCGGGGAGCCCGCGGTCCTGCTCCGACCGTCGCGACCCTTCGACGTCGAGGAGTCCCGTCCCGGCTGTGGAGGAGCGATGAAGGACGCCCGAGCCCGGGCCCGAGGGCGGGACGGGTCTAGCCTGAGCGCGTGAGCCCGCAGGATCCCTCCGCGTTCCGCACGCGGCCCGAGCACCGCTGGCCGGTGCTGATCGCCCTCGCCGTGGGGGCGGGACTGTACGCCTTCCTGCCCACGGAGGCCGCCGGCATCCTGAGGTACGTCGTCGTGGGCGCCGGCGTGCTGTGCGCCGTCCCCATGGTGGTGACGAATCCATCGCGACTCACGCGCGAGTCGCGATGGGGGCGCGGCTTCGCGCTGGCGTTCACCGCCGTGCTGCTGCTCGCGAACCAGGTGGCGCTGGTGCTGCTCGTCCACCAGCTGTTGCAAGGACAGGGCGACGGGGCCGGAACGCTGCTCGGCGCCGCACAGGTGTGGGCGATCAACGTGATCGGCTACGCCGTCGTCTACTGGGAGATGGACCGGGGCGGGCCGATCGCCCGCCGTCGGGACCCCCGAGACGAGCTCCCGGCCGCCGATTTCCAGTTCCCGCAGGACAGCGACCGCGACGCCGTCAGCGAAGTGCGGCGACGCTCGTCCGACGTGGATGACTGGGCGCCCGGGTACGTCGACTACCTGTACTTCTCGGCATCCAACGCCATGGCCTTCAGCCCCACCGACGTCATGCCGCTGTCGAGTCGGGCGAAGCTGTTCATGATGGTGCAGGCGGTGTCGGGGTTCATCCTGCTGGCGCTGGTGATCGCGCGGAGCGTGAACATCCTGAACTAGCGCTCGGCGGCCGCGGGGGCCGTCAGCCACGAACCGTCGGCCAGAAGCTCGCGCAGTTCGTTCACGAAGCGGGCGGCGTGGAAGCCGTCGGCCGCGGCGTGGTGGATCTGCAGGGCGACGGGCAGCAGCACGCGGCCGTCGCGGTCGACGTACCGGCCGAGCGTGACGATCGGCGCGAGATGCGCCCAGCCCTTCTGGATGTGCAGCGTGAAGCCGGTGAAGTCCGTCCACGGCAGGCTCGAGACGTCGAAGGTGTTGCGCGGCGGTTCGCCCTGCGGGAAGAACTCCTCGGATGCCGCGTGCTCGGCGATCGTGCGCACGGCGGCATCGTGGAACGCGGCGAAGTCCGGGTCGAAGGGAACCCAGAGGCACGAGAAGGTCTCGCTCTCGGCGTGGAAGACCGTGAAGGCCGGGTGCACGCGATCCCACACGGCCGGCGCGCCCGTCTCGTCGAGGCTGAGGCGGAACTCGGGATGCCGATCGACGATCGCCGAGAGGGCCCAGATCTGCGCGACGTACGTGCGACGCTCCGACGCCCGCACGGCCGCGACGAAGTCGGTGACGTCGACCTCGACGGTCAGCGCGTACGTGCACGGCGACGCGTGCAGGTAGTGGTCGAAGTGCTGCCGACGCGGCCACGAGTCGAGGTCGATGGGGGTGCGGTGCTCCATCGCTCCATGATGCGCGACGTGAGCGGACGGTGTACGGCACCGCGGAGGTGGTGGGCCCTGCCGGGATCGAACCGACGACATCCACGGTGTAAACGTGGCGCTCTACCAGCTGAGCTAAAGGCCCGGGATGCCCCGAGTCTAGCCGCGGGCCCCCGCCGCGTGCGCACCCGCCGCTTCGATCGCCGGCCGACGCGCGCGAGATGACACGTCCGGCGCGAGGTCGCACCGAAGTGCGCGGCCCTACGCAGTGATCTCGCGCCGAAGGTGTGATCTCGGCACCGGGCGCGCGCGGGCCGCGCTGTCGGCGCGTACCGCCGATGTCCGACCCCCGGGGTAGCGTTGCATGCGTGAATGCCGATCCCGCCGACCAGCGCAAACTGCTCGATCTCGCCGACCTCGACGCCCGCATCCGTCGTGATGAGCGCGTCGCGGCGAACCCGCCGCAGGCCGAGCGCGTGCGCGAGCTCATCGCCCAGCGGGCGACGCTCGCGCAAGAGCTCGGTACCCGGGCCAACGTGCGCGACGACATCACCGCCGAACTGAAGCGCCTCGAATCCGACGTCGCCGTCGTCGACGCCCGCATCGCACGCGACACCGAGCGTCTCGCCGCCTCGTCCAACCCCAAGCAGGCGCAGGGCTTCGAGAACGAGCTCGTGTCGTTGAAGCGCCGCAAGGGCGACCTCGAAGACATGGAGATCGCGCTCATGGAGCGCCTCGAGGCCGCCGACGCCGCGGTCGCCGAGCAAGAGGCACTGATCGCCGACACCAACGCGCAGGGCGCGCAGCTCAGCGCCGAGGCCAAGACCACCGTGTCCGACGCGACGACGCGCCTCGACGGTGCGCGCCGCGATCGTGACGCCGTGGCCGCGTCCGTCCCCGCCGACCTGCTGGGGCTCTACGAGCGTCTCGCCTCCCGCGGCAACGGTGCGGGTCTGCTGCGCGCCGGCGCCTGCGAGGCCTGCCGCATGGTTCTCCCGCCGAGCGACCTGGCCACGGTTCGCCGGGCACAGACCGACGAGGTCGTGTTCTGCCCCGAGTGCGGCGCGATCCTCGTCCGCACCGAAGAATCGCGATGACCCCTGCCGGCGCCCGTGCCGTCTGACACGGTCGTCGTCGGGCGCACCGGCCCCGGCCGCTTCGCCCTCCAGTCGCTCGACGTCGACGCAGCCCCCACCGACGTCCCCGCCCACCGGCTCGCCGAAGCCGTTTCCGATCGTGAAGCGCGCGGAGACGTCCGGTGGGTGTGGGCCGATACGGCGAGCACGTATCCCGCTCTGCTGTCGGCGGGGGTGCGTCTGGCCCGCGCCTGGGATCTGCGACTGGTGCACGGCATCCTGCGCGACGCCGAAGGCGTGGTCGACGATCACGGGCTCCGTTCCCACCCGGAGTGGGATGCCGGCAGCGCCGCGCCCGCGGCGGGCGACACGCTCTTCGACCTCGGCGATCCCTCGACCGTCCTGCCCGACTCGCTCGACGACGCTGTCGCCGAGTTTCGACGGCAGCTCGCCGCCATCGACTCGGCGGCGGCCCCCGGCGCTCTGCGCCTGCTGTGCGTCGCCGAATCGGCCGGCGGATTGATCGCCGCCGAACTCCACGCGGCCGGTGTGCCGTGGAGCCGGCGCGCGCACGAGGAGATGCTCGAACGCGAGCTCGGCTCGCGTCGCGGCGGAGGTCTGCCGGAGCGCATCGAGCGCACCGCGGCGATCGTCCGGGCCGCTCTCGAGGATCCGACGGCCTCCCTGGACTCGCAGCCTCGCCTGCTGCGCTCCCTGCACCGGGCGGGGCTCCAGGTGACCTCCACGAGCCGGTGGGAGCTCGCCGAGCACGACCACCCCGTCGTCGACCCTCTGATCGCCTACAAGAAGCTCATGCGCCTGTACACGGCCAACGGATGGGCGTGGATGCAGGAGTGGGTGCACGACGACCGTTTCCGCCCCGTGTACGTTCCCGCCGGAGTCGTCACGGGCCGATGGGCGTCGTCGGGCGGCGGAGCGCTGCAGATCCCGCGCTCGCTCCGCACCGCCGTCCGCGCCGATCCGGGCTGGACCCTCGTGACCGCCGACGTGGCCCAGCTCGAACCGCGGGTGCTCGCGGCGATGGCGCGTGACACGGCGCTGGCGGAGGCGGCATCCGGTCGCGACCTCTACGCCGGCATCGTCGAACGCGGGGCCGTCGCCAGCCGCGCCGAGGCGAAGCTCGCCATGCTGGGCGCGATGTACGGCGCCACCACCGGGGAGAGCGGGCGCCTGCTCCCGCGTCTGCGCCGCACCTTCCCGCGGGCGATGCAGCTCGTCGACGACGCCGCGCGCACGGGTGAGAACGGGGGAGTGGTCCGCACGTGGCTCGGGCGCACCTCACCCGCCGCGGGAGAGGCGTGGCAGCACCTGCAGTCGCGCGCGAGCGACGCCGCGGCATCCGGAGTCGACGAGAGCCGCGCGCGTCGATCCGCTCGCGACCGGGGCCGCTTCACCCGCAACTTCATCGTGCAGGGCACGGCCGCCGAGTGGGCCCTCGCGTGGCTCGCCGACCTGCGCGCGCGTCTCGCCGTCCTCCCCGCGGCGGATGCCGCCCACGCGGCGCCCGCCTCGGGTCCGGTGTTCGCGCGGGTGCCCCACCTGGCGTTCTTCCTGCACGACGAGATCGTCGTGCACACCCCGCTCGAACACGCCGACGCCGTCGCGGATGCGGTGCGGGAGTCCGCGGCATCCGCGGGCCGTCTGCTGTTCGGGACGTTCCCCATCGACTTCCCCCTCGACCTGCGGATCGGCGAGACGGCCGAGAAGGGCTGAGCGGCCCGCGTAGACTCGACCCTGCGAATGGGTCGGCTGGACGGTCGCGTCACGGGTTCGCCCGTGCCGAGGAACGTCCGGGCTCCACAGGGCAGGACGGTGGGTAACGCCCACCCGGAGCAATCCGCGAGACAGTGCCACAGAGAGCAGACCGCCGCGGTCCGTCAGGACCGGGGTAAGGGTGAAAGGGTGGTGTAAGAGACCACCGGGGTCGTGGTGACACGACCCGCGAGGTAAACCTCGTCCGGAGCAAGGCCAGACAGGGGATGACGACGCGGCTCGCCGAGTCCCCGGGTAGGCCGCTGGAGCGGCACGGCAACGTGTCGCCGAGAGAGATGACCGTCCACGGGGTCCCCCGGGACCCCCGGACAGAACCCGGCGTACAGGCCGGCCCATTCGCATCCCGGTCCCGATCGAGTCGAAGCCGCGCTCTCGGACTCCGGATGCCACCACCCGCGACGGACGAAACCAGTAGTCGCACGAGGGATCTGTCCGCCTCCACGCTCCGAAGAGGAGTCGTGACCCAGCGCGATGCCCGCGATTTCCTGATCAACCTCATCGACCGTGCGGATGCGACCGGCCGACCGTTCTGGGACGCATCGCCGGAGGAACGCGCGCTCGTCCGCGCGCGCTTCGGAACACCGACTGCAGCGCTGCAGACAACGGCGACCGCCGACGGCGACACGCGGACGATCGGCGCTGCCGACCTCTTCCTCGGCACCGCGATCCTCGTCGAGATCGCGGCCGAGCTGCTGCAGGGTCCGAGCACCGGGCGCACGCGGGAGGAGGCGGTGGACGTTCTCCGGAGCCGCGTGCATCTGCTCCTCGGGTGAGGCACCGCGCATCCTCACCCGGTCGAGTGTCGGACATATGTTCTAGACTCGATCACGGCCGGGGAAGGGGTCCGGTGCATGGGGTCGATGAGAGTCAGCGACGAGATGGTCGCGCGGGTGCTGGCATCCATTGCCCCCTGCACGCTGCAGCCCGAGACCTGGGGCGTCCGTCCGATCGAGTGGTACGCGCAGAAGCGCCCGGTGTGGGCGTGGGTCACCTGGCCCAACCGGGCTTCGACGCGGGAGGCGGCCTGGGCGACCGGGGGCAACGACCGCGTCGTCATGCTCGAGGTGCCCTGCGAGGGCGGCCACTGGGCGCCCGTGGTGTGGCGCAACGCCGTCAGCGTCCGCGACGCGGCTCCGTGAGCGGACTCAACAGAGCGATGTGCGGGCGGCCCGCACGACGGCACCGATCTCTTCGCCGTCCGTGAGCAGCCGACCTCCGACGGTGATGACGATCGGCTCGCCCGGGTTCAGGTCCGTGTGATCCACGCAGTACTGCCAGGCCCCGGCGAGGACGTCCTCATCTCTCGACATCGCCACCACTCCTCCGTGCGGGGCGGCCGCGCGCACCGCGTCGAGGAAACCATCGGGATCGGCCGCGCGCGTGGCCAGGTGATACCGAGGGGCGGCCACCGTTTCCGTGTACTCGACGCCGGCGGAGACGACGGCCGCGACGACGACCAGGGCGACTAGAAGCCGCCGCCGACTCACCCGCACAGCGACACAGACGCGGCCTCGATGATGGCGAGGGCATCGTCGCCGCCGCGGGGCAGGGCCGACCCGGCGAGATTCAGCGCCATGACGGCCGGGACGAGGGAACGCTTCACGCGTGCCACCCTACCGAGCCTGTGAGCCGGCTGAGTGCCGTCTCAGTCGGAGGGGCAGAGGATGCTCCGTGCTGCGCTCGCGATCACGACAGCGTCATCGGCTTCGACGCGCATGCCGCCGACGACCTCCGGAAGCGGCGGCCTGTCATCGGCCTCCGCGGCGAGGAAGCAGAAATCCTCCCCGGCCTCCGCGAGCGCGTCATCCGAGGACGCTCGCAACGCACTCGATTCCGACAAGGCCGCGCGGACGGCGTCCACGAAGTCGCCCGGCGCCTCGTCGACCTCAGGGCTCGGCCGCTCCGTCTCCTCGACGAGAGGGGCTGCGTCGCTCCACCACCCGTGCTCGGTCACGATCGACCCCGTCTCCGACGGAGCGGCGTCAGCGGTGGACGCGCAGCCCGTCAGAGTCGCGACCCCGAGTCCGACGAGCGTCAGGATGCCACCCGCCCGGCGCCTCACTTGACGGCGGGCAGCGCCTCGGGAACCGGCACGGCGAGGGAGGCGGCACCGATGATGCCGGCGTTGTTGCGGTGCTTCGCCGGGACGATCGGCGCCCGCAGCTTCAGCAGCGGCAGGAAGTTCTCGGAGTGCTTCGACACGCCGCCGCCGACGACGATGAGGTCGGGGCTGAAGAGGAACTCGACGTAGTCGTAGTACCACTGCAGGCGCTTGGCCCACTTGTCCCACGACAGTTCCTCGCGCTCCATCGCGGAGTAGGCGGCGAAGTGCTCGGCATCCTTCTTGTGCCCGGCGCGCTGGAGGTGACCGAGCTCGCTGTTGGGGACGAGGACGCCGTCGTAGATCATGGCCGACCCGATGCCGGTGCCGAGCGTGGTGAGGATGACGAGACCGTCGACACCCTTCGCCGCGCCGTACCGCACCTCGGCGATGCCCGCCACGTCGGCGTCGTTGGCGAAGTGGATGTCGCGCGAGAGCCCGTGCTCGAAGAACTTCTCGGCCTCGAATCCGATCCACGACTTCGACACGTTCGCCGCCGACAGCGTGCGCCCGCCTTTCACGATCGCCGGGAACGCCACGCCGAGGGGCAGGTCGGCAGGAGCTTCGAGCGTTTCGAGGACCTGTCTCACCGCCGCCAGCACGTCGGCGGGCTCCGCGCCTTCGGGGGTGGCGACCTTCACCCGGTCGCTGACGAGCTCGCCGGCCTCCAGGTCGACGATCCCCGCCTTGATGCCGGTTCCGCCGATGTCCACTCCGACCGCACGAGACGCATTCGTTGCCATGCCCCTCAGCCTATCCAGCCGCGGGGTCGGCATCAGTAGGATCGGGGGAGCACCGGCGGGACCGCGCCGATCCGCGAGACCCACGTGAGGAGCCATCGTGAGCGACGACAACGAGAAGTACTGGTACAACCTCGAGACCGGCCAGGTCGAGAAGGGGTACGAGTCGCCCGCGATCGACCGCGCCGGTCCCTTCGACACCGCCGAAGAAGCGGCGAACGCGCCGCAGCTGCTCAAGCAGCGCGCCAAGCAGTGGGCCGACGAAGAGGCCGAGAACGACTGAGGCTCGGATCCGACGGACCGACCGCCCCCGAAACGAAGGATGACGATGGACAAGCAGCGTGATTTCGTCCTGCGCACGATCGAGGAGCGCGGCGTCAAGTTCGTGCGCCTGTGGTTCACCGACGTGGTCGGCACGCTCAAGTCGGTGGCGATCGCGCCCGCCGAGGTCGAGGGCGCCTTCACCGAGGGCCTGGGCTTCGACGGATCGGCGATCGAGGGCCTCACCCGCTCCTACGAGTCCGACCTGCTCGCCCACCCCGACCCCACGACGTTCCAGATCCTGCCGTGGCGCGGTGAGATCGACCCGACGGCGCGCATGTTCTGCGACATCACCACGCCCGACGGTCAGCCGGCGGTCGCCGACCCCCGCCACGTGCTCAAGCGCACCCTCGCCAAGGCGGCCGACGCGGGCTTCACGTTCTACACGCACCCCGAGATCGAGTTCTACCTGCTGAAGTCGTCGCAGCTCGGCGCCGACGGACGCCCCCAGCCGGTCGACTCGGCCGGCTACTTCGACAATGTCCCGGGCGGCACGGCCCACGACTTCCGTCGACGCTCGGTGCGCATGCTCGAAGACCTCGGCATCTCGGTCGAGTTCAGCCACCACGAGGGCGGCCCGGGTCAGAACGAGATCGACCTGCGGTACGCCGACGCGCTGACCACCGCCGACAACATCATGACGTTCCGCACGGTGGTGAAGGAGGTCGCGATCGAACAGGGCGTCTACGCCACCTTCATGCCGAAGCCCATCAGCGGGCAGCCCGGCAGCGGCATGCACACGCACCTGTCGCTCTTCGAGGGCGACATGAATGCGTTCTACGAAGAGGGCGCGCAGTACCAGCTGTCCAAGGTCGGCCGTCACTTCATCGCGGGTCTGCTGCGCCACGCGAACGAGATCTCGGCGGTCACCAACCAGTTCGTCAACTCGTACAAGCGCCTGTGGGGCGGCGACGAGGCCCCCAGCTTCATCTGCTGGGGCCACAACAACCGCTCGGCGCTCGTGCGCGTGCCGCTGTACAAGCCGAACAAGGGCCAGTCGACGCGCGTCGAGTACCGCGCCCTCGACTCCGCGGCGAACCCCTACCTGTCGTACGCGCTCATGCTCGCGGCCGGCCTCAAGGGCATCGAGGAAGAGTACGAACTCCCCGCCGAAGCCGAGGACAACGTGTGGTCGCTCAGCGACACCGAGCGCCGTGCCCTCGGCTACGCACCGCTCCCGTCGAGTCTCGACCACGCCCTCGAATACCTCGAGGAGTCCGAGCTCGTCGCCGAGACGCTGGGCGAGACCGTTTTCAAGTACGTCCTGCTCAACAAGCGCCGCGAGTGGAACCAGTACCGCGCGCAGGTGACGCCGTTCGAGCTCGCGAGCAACCTCGAAGCGCTCTGACGGACCGCCGATGACCTCGGGCGATCGCACCACCGCGCTCACCGCCCTCGCCCGCACCGGCTTCTCGCAGCTCACCGAAGCAGACACCCTGCTCGGCGAGCTCGAGGAGTCGGTGGGCGTTGACCGGGCGGACGCCATGCGGCTCGCGCAGCGCGTGGCCGATCCCGACCGCGCGCTGCGGGCGATCCTCCAGGTGGCGCGGCGCGACGTCGCCGCGGTCCGCGCCGCGGCCGCCGACGCCGGCGCCTGGCGTGCCCTGTGGGACATCGTCGGGGCGTCCGACGGCTTCGCCGAGTTCTACCTTCGGCATCCCGATGAGCTCGTGCACCTCTCGGGCGCCGGCCTCACCCTGCCCGACGAGCCCACGATGCGCACCGAACTGCTGGCATCCGTGGGGGACGACGAGGGTTTCGCGGCGGACGCGACGGATGCCGCCTGGGTCGCCCTGCGCGTCAGGTATCGGCGGCTGCTCGCCCGCATCGCCGCCTACGACCTGGGTCAGGACGACCCGGCGGGGGCGATCGACGTCGTCTCGTCGTCACTCGCCGACCTCGCGGGTGCAGCGCTCGAAGCCTCGCTGAGCGTCGCACGCTCGCGGGTCTCGGGAGCCGGACCCGGCGCTTTCCCCCGCGCGCAGGTCGAGGCGACCCGGTTCGCCATCATCGCCATGGGCAAGACCGGCGCGCGCGAGCTCAACTACGTCAGCGACGTCGACGTCATCTTCGTGGGAGGCTCGGCGGACGAGGAGGTCGTGAGCGAGGCGCGTGCGATCGACATCGGCACACGACTCGCGGTGCAGACGATGCGAGGCATCGCCGGGCCCGAGATCGAACCGCCGCTCTGGGAGGTCGACCCCAACCTGCGCCCGGAAGGCAAGCAGGGCGCGCTGGTGCGCAGTCTCGCCTCGCACCAGCAGTACTACGCGCGCTGGGCGAAGAGCTGGGAGTTCCAGGCGCTGCTCAAGGCGCGCGCGATCGCGGGTGACGCCTCGCTCGGCGCGGAGTACGTCGCCGCGGTGCAGCCTCTGGTGTGGCACAGTGCGGCGCGCGAGAACTTCGTCGAGGGCGTGCAGCGCATGCGCGAGCGCGTGACCGACCACATCCCCGCCGCGGAGGTGAACCGGCAGCTGAAGCTCGGCCCCGGCGGCATCCGCGATGTGGAGTTCACCGTGCAGCTGCTGCAGCTCGTGCACGGCCTCACCGACGAACGCATCCGGCAGCGCGGGACGCTCGAGGCGCTCGAGGCCCTGGTGGCCGAGGGCTACATCGGCCGGAGCGAAGCCGAGGCCTTTGGTCGCGACTACCGGCTCCTTCGTCTGCTCGAGCACCGTCTGCAGTTGCGCGGGCTCCGTCGCACGGCGCTGCTGCCCGAGAAGGACGACGATCTGCGGGTGCTCGCGCGCGCGTCGCGGCTGGCCGAGTCGGCATCCGGGGTGCAGGCGGTGTGGGAGGGCATCAAGCGCGAGGTGCGCGACATCCACGTGCGCCTGTTCTACCGCCCGCTGCTCTCCGCCGTCGCGGCGCTGCCCGAGGGCGAGCGCACGCTGTCGACCGAACAGGCGCGCGATCGCTTGGCGGCCATCGGATTCCGCGACCCCGCCGGAGCACTCCGGCACATCGCCGCGCTCACGAGCGGCCTGAGCCGGAAGGCGACCATCCAGCGGCACCTCATGCCGATCATGATCCGGTGGTTCGCCGACGGCGTCGACCCCGACTACGGCCTGCTGGTCTTCCGTCGCATCAGCGAGCGGCTGGGCAACACGCCGTGGTTCCTGCGGATGCTCCGCGATTCCGCCGGCGCCGCCGAGAGCCTCACACGCGTGCTCTCGGGTTCGCGATACATCGGCGAATTGATGGAGTGGATCCCGGAGTCGGTGGCGTGGCTCGACGACGACGCTCTCCTGCGCCCGCGCTCGGGCAAAGCCCTCGAAGACGAGGCGCGCGCCATCCAGACCCGCTGGCAGAACATCGACGATGCGATGCGCTCGGTGCGCGCGCTGCGCCGTCGGGAGATGCTGCGTGTGGCGATGGCCGCGGTCCTGGGCACCGTTTCGCTCGAGGAGCTCTCCGACGCCCTCACCACGATCACCGAGGTGACGATCCAGGCGACCCTGCGTGCGGTGCGTCGCGTCGTGGTGCCGCCCGAGGACGACGACCTCGACTTCGCCGTCATCGCCATGGGGCGCTTCGGCGGACGCGAGCTCGGTTTCGGGTCGGATGCCGACGTGATGTACGTCTACCGCGCGAACGGCGTCGATCCGCAACGAGCGAGTCAGCTGGCGCTGAAGATCGTCGCGGGGCTGCGCGAGCAGTCGGAGGACCACCGTCTCCCGCTCGACCTCGACGCGGAGCTGCGCCCGGAGGGACGCAGCGGCCCGCTGGCCCGCTCGATCGAGGCCTACACGGAGTACTACCGTCGGTGGTCGCTGTCGTGGGAGGCGCAAGCGCTGCTGCGGGCGCGCGGCGTCGCCGGCAGCGTCAAGCTGATCGCGGCGTTCATGGAGCTCGCCGACGAGGTGCGGTACCCGGTCTCAGCCGATCAGAACGGTCTGCGCGAGATCCGCCGCATCAAGGCGCGCGTCGAGAACGAACGCCTCCCGCAGGGCGCCGACCCCGCGCGGCACCTCAAGCTCGGTCCGGGCTCGCTGAGCGACGTCGAGTGGCTCGTGCAGTTGTTGCAGCTGCAGCATGCGCGTGCCGTGCCCGACATGCGCACGACGTCGACGCTCGGAGCCCTCGAGGCGGCGACCGTCGCCGGACTGGTCGAGCGCGACGCGAGCGACAAGCTCGCCGCCGCCTGGCACCTGGCATCCCGCCTGCGATCCGCCAACACCCTGCTGTCGGGTCAGACCAGTGACATCCTCCCGGTGGACCGTGGCCGCCTCGACGGCATCGGACGCATCCTCGAGTACGCGCCCCGCTCCGCGACGCAGGTCGAGGAGGATTACCTCGGCGCGACGCGACGGGCCCGGCGGGTCTTCGACAAGCTCTTCTACGGCTGATCACCCGTCGGCGGCAGCGGCGGGGCGGCCGGCCCGACCGGGCATCCCTTCACCTGAACGCTCGAGGCATCGAGCGCCCCGCCCCCGGCGCAGCAGCGATGGATGCCGTTCCGGCCGGGCGGTCGGCATCCGTTGCTGCCGTCGTGCTCAGGACATGAGACGCTCGCGCACCTCGCGCCGCTGGACCTTGCCGATGAGCGAACGCGGGAGGTCGTCGACGATGACGACGCGCCGCGGCACCTTGTACGCCGCGAGCCTCTGCTTGCAGAAGTCGCGGATCGCGTCGGGTTCGACCTGGACGCCCTCGCGCAGCACGATCGCCGCGGCGACGTCTTCGCCCCCGCTCGACTTCGGCAGCGCGACCACGGCCGCCCCGGCGATGTCGGGGTGGGAGGTGAGAACGTCTTCGACCTCGCTCGGCGAGACGTTGAAGCCACCGGTGATGATGATCTCCTTCAAGCGGTCGACGATGGTGACGAACCCGTCGGGGGATACCGACGCGATGTCTCCGGTTCGCAGCCACCCGCCGTCGAGGAGGGTGGCCGCGGTGTCGGACGGCCGGTTCCAATAGCCCTGGAACACCTGCGGACCGCGGAGGAGGAGCTCGCCGGGCTCGCCGAGGGGAAGATCGACGGTCGGGTCGTCGGGATCGACCACCCGGATCTCCGTGCTCGGGAACGGCACGCCCACCGTGCCGGGGCGTCGGGAGGGGCCGATCGGGTTGCCGAGCGCGACCGGCGACGACTCGGTCATCCCGTAGCCCTCGACGAGCAGCCCGCCGGTGGCAGCCTCCCAGCGGTCGACCGTGGCCACGGGCAGACTCATGGCGCCCGAGATCGCGAAGCGCACGCTCTTCAGATCGATCGTGCCGCGTGCCGCCGCGCGGGCGAGCTGGTCGTAGATGGGCGGCACGGCCGGGAGGAAGGTCGGAGGGCTCTTCTTCGCGGCGGACGCGACGAGGTCGAGGTCGTACTTCGGGAACAGCACGAGCTTCGCGCCGATGCTCATCGCGAACGTCAGGCACAGGGTCAGGCCGTAGGCGTGGAAGAGCGGGAGGACCCCGTAGAAGGTCTCCTCGCCGTCGTGCAGCCCGGGCACCCAGGCGCGGCCTTGCATCGCGTTGGCGCGCAGGTTCGCGTGCGTGAGCACCGCACCCTTCGGACTCCCGGTGGTGCCGCTGGTGTACTGCAGGAGCGCGATGTCGTCGAGCGCGGGACCGCCGTGCCGGCGCGAGAGCGAGCCGTGGGTCAGGAGCTTCTTCCACGCGACCGGCCGCTTCGACGTGGGCGCGGATGTGAGCTGGGCGCGGGCCGCCCGCGCCTTCGCCACCGGCAGACGCAGCGCGAGCCTCTTGCCGAGGGGGAGCGCCTCGGTGATGTCGACGCTCACCACGTGCTCGAGCGCCAGGTCGGAGGGGAACTCCGCGACGGTGTCGGCCAGCTTGTCCCACACGATTGCGAAGCGCGCGCCGTGGTCTTCGAATTGGTGCCGCAGCTCGCGGGGCGTGTAGAGCGGGTTGTGCTCGATGACGATGGCCCCGAGCCGCAGAGCGGCGTAGAAGGCGACGACGTGCTGCGGCGAGTTCGGCAGCACGAGGGCCACTCGGTCGCCCGCTCGCACGCCGAGCCGGCGCAGTCCCTCAGCCGCACGGGCGACCTGCTGACCGAGCTCCGCGTAGGAGGTCGATGCGCCGAAGAACTCGAGCGCCGTCTTCTTCCCGTAGCGGGCCACCGAGGCGGACAGCATCTCGGGAAGCGTCTGCGAGGGCTCGTCTATCTCCAAGGGAACGCCCTCGGCATACGAGGTCGACCACGGACGCGAGGCGTAAGGGGAGTCCGGCATCCCTCCATCCTGGCGTGCCCCCGTGACATCGCGGCGGAAGGGCACCTGTGCGGATGCCGGGAAGCGGATGCCGGCAAGCCGACGCCTCGGGGACGGGCCTGTGCCGGAGACCGCCGCAGGCGTGCTTCGATGGAGCGATGCCGCCGCCTCCGTGCCTCACCCGCCCCGACCGGACCCTGTACGTCCCCGACGAGTGGATGCGACGGGCCGCGGGGGAGTCGTCGTGACACCGTTTCGGAAGCGCTGGACCGACAGCCTCGACGCGAGCCTGCTGCGCCTCGGGCGCGGGCGGGCGCTGCTCCTGGTCGCCACGGCTCTCGTGATGGGTGCGATCATCGCCGCGTTCGCCCTCTCCACTCTCGCGCAGATCGCCGCCGGTGACCTGCAGTGGACCGACGCCGTGGGATCCGGCCGACGCCGCATGCCCGCGGTGCTCGTGGTCGGCATCGGCGGCCCCGTGGCCGTGCTGTTCGTCGTCTACGGCGTCGGCCTGGCGGGGCGTCTCGTTCGCCGGTGGCCCGACATCCCCGCTCGCCGCACGCGGTGACCTCGCGCGTCGCGCGCGAGGGGCCTAGCGTGTCGGGCATGTGCCGAAACATCGTTCCCCTGCACAACTTCACGCCCCCGGCGACGGATGCCGAGTGCCACGACGCCGCGCTGCAGTTCGTCCGCAGGATCGTGGGCACGACGACGCCGTCGCGGGCCAATCAGGACGTCTTCGATCGCGCGGTCGCCGAGATCACGGCATCCGTCCGGCATCTCCTCGACGACCTCGTGACGAGCGCACCACCGAAGGTGCGCGAGGTCGAGGCTGCCAAGCGGCAGGCCCGCTCCGCCGAGCGATACGAGGCGATCCGGGTGTTCCAGGAGCAGAAACGCGCGGCGCGAACCACCGGCTGACGTGCCGGGCCACCGCATCCATCTCGTCCCCGGGGAGGGATGACGACGCCCGCCCCCGCGAAACGGCGGGGACGGTCGTCGTCGTGAGGATCGGGCGATCAGACCCCGAAGTACAGCTCGTACTCGAAGGGGTGCGGACGCTGGGCGATCGGCTGGATCTCGTTCTCGATCTTGTACTCGATCCAGGTGTCGATGAGCTCCTGCGTGAACACGCCACCGGCGAGCAGGAACTCGTGGTCGGCGCGCAGGGCCTCGAGCGAGTCGAGCAGCGAGTTGGGAACCTGCGGGATGTTCTTGGCCTCTTCGGCGGGGAGCTCGTAGAGGTCCTTGTCGACGGGCTCGTGCGGCTCGATGCGGTTCTTGATGCCGTCGATGCCGGCCATCAGCTGAGCCGCGAACGCGAGGTACGGGTTGCCCGAGGCGTCGGGCGCACGGAACTCGATGCGCTTGGCCTTGGGGTTCGTGCCCGTGATCGGGATGCGGATGGCGGCGGAGCGGTTGCCGGCCGAGTACACCAGGTTGACCGGCGCCTCGAAGCCCTTCACCAGGCGGTGGTAGCTGTTGAGGGTCGGGTTGGTGAAGGCGAGCACGGCGGGCGCGTGCGCCAGCAGACCGCCGATGTACCAGCGGGCGATGTCGGAGAGTCCGCCGTAGCCGGTCTCGTCGTAGAAGAGCGGCTTGCCGTCGTTCCACAGCGACTGGTGGGTGTGCATACCCGAGCCGTTGTCACCGAAGAGCGGCTTGGGCATGAAGGTCGCGACCTTGCCCCACTGCTCGCAGGTGTTCTTGACGATGTACTTGAACTTCAGGATGTCGTCGGCCGCGTGCAGCATCGTGTCGAAGCGGTAGTTGATCTCCTGCTGACCACCGGTGCCGACCTCGTGGTGCGAGCGCTCGAGCGCGAAGCCCGCCTCGATCAGCTTGAGGGTGATGTCGTCGCGGAGGTCCGCCGTCTTGTCGACGGGGGAGACGGGGAAGTAGCCGCCCTTGTAGGGGGTCTTGTTGGCGAGGTTCCCGCCCTCTTCCTCGCGGCCGGTGTTCCAGGCGCCTTCCTCGGAGTCGACCGAGTAGAAGCTCGAGTTCTGCTTCACTTCGTAACGCACGTCGTCGAAGATGTAGAACTCGGCCTCGGGGGCGAAGAACGCGGTGTCGGCGATGCCGGTGGAGGCGAGGTACTTCTCGGCCTTCTTGGCGACCTGGCGCGGGTCCTTGCCGTAGATCTCACCGTTGCGCGGGTTGTAGATGTCGAAGACCATGACGAGGGTCTTCGCCTCGCGGAACTGGTCGACGTACGCGGTCGTCACGTCGGGGATCAGCTGCATGTCCGACTCGTGGATGTTCGCGAACCCGCGGATCGACGAGCCATCGAACAGCTGTCCGACGGTGAAGAACTCCTCGTCGACGGTCGAGGCGGGGATGTTGAAGTGCTGCTGCACACCAGGAAGGTCCGTGAAACGGATATCGAGGAACTTGACGTCCTCGTCCTGGATGAACTTCAGCACCTCGGACGAATCTTTGAACATGAAGACTCCAGAGGTAGAACATTCGGGATCATGCCGGCCTCGGCCAGCCTCCTCGACCCTACCCAGAACCGGTGTCCCGGTCATATCTCGCATGTTTCCGGGATGTTACGACGGCCCGATTACGCTGGATGCCGTGAGCGTCCCCGCCGAGAACGAATACCCGGGCCAGCGGCTCGGCCTTCCCCGCGAGGGTCGCGGCTCCATCGCCCGTCCGGGACGCCGCATCGCGGCCCTCCTGATCGACGTCGCGAGCGCCGGATTGATCGGCTTCGCATTCTTCTCCACCCCCGACCCGGTGACGGGCGTGCCGTTCGCCAACCCCATCGCGACGAACCTCATCTTCTTCGCGGTGCAGATCCTCTTCATCCCGCTCATCGGCGGAAGTCCCGGGCACCGGCTGATGGGCATGCGCCTCGAATTGGCATCCGGGGGCTGGGTGGGGCTCTGGCGCCCCATCGTGCGGACGCTCCTGCTCGCCGTCATCATCCCCGCGGTCGTGTGGGACGCCGATCAGCGCGGTCTGCACGACAAGGCGGTCGGGACGGTCCTGGTCCGCAGCTGACGTAACCCCGCGCCGACGAGGAAGGCCCCCGCTGAGCGGGGGCCTTCCTCGTGTGATCAGCGCGGGCGCGGAGCGCGCATCTTCGTCGGGTCGACGCCCTTCGGGATGGGCAGCGACGACAGGCCCTGCGAGACCGACGAGACGCGCTTGATGACGGCGGCCATCGTGGCGCGATCGACCTTCTTGGGCAGCGCCTTGATGGTCGAGGCGAGCTTGGCGATCGGCACCTCGTCGTCGCCGTGACCGACGTAGAGGACAGTGACCGGCACGCCCGCCGCGACGCGGAGTACACGGGAGCGCTCCTCGCCGACCAGACGGGTGAGGCGGCTGCGGTTGCCCTCGCCGATCAGCACGACGCCTCCGCGACCGATCGCGCGGTACAGCGCCTCCTGGGTGCGCGGGTTCACGCCGACCGGGGCCTCGGAGGCCTGCCAGTTGCGGCCGAGCGACGACGAGAGCACGTGGCCGGTGGCGCCGGGCATGCCGTCGATCTTCTTGTACATCGCCGTGGTCGACAGCCGCGTCATCGTGATCATCCCGGCCAGGATGCCGGCGAGAAGACCCGTGACACCCCACAGAATGATGCTCCACACCGCCAGCGGCGGGATGAGGAAGCCGACGAGCACACCGAGGGCGATGCCGACCAGGACGATGCCCGCGAGCAGGAAGGGCAGCCAGCGGTACTCCTTCTGCGTGAAGGTGTAGAGCGTTTTGAGCTGCGAGAAGAAGCCCGGACGCTTCTCGGGCGTGGTGGTGCGAGCGGCCATGAAGACGATTCTATCTTCGCCGCGAACGGTTCCTCCCCAGGGGCGCCGTCGCAGCGGTCATCCCCATCCGGCCCCGGCCGTCCCGCGCGCACCTCCCTCGCCGGCGCACGATCGGGGAATGAGCACCTCCCTCTCATCGACCCCCGTCGAGCCGTTCATCGTCTACCTGCGTCGCCGGGGCGCCAGCGCGACCGCGTTGACCCCCGGCGAGGTCGTCACCGCCGCCGTCGGTCTCCTGCGCGGATGCCGGAGCGCGGCCGTCCGAGGCGGGGGAGCCGCGTGGTGGTTGACGGCGGAGGGGCGACCCGTCGTCGTCGAAGATCACGGCGCTCCGGACGTCGTCGCGTCGACCGCCGACGGCCTTCGACGGCTCGCCGTGCTCGTCCCCGATCCGACGACGCGCGGCCTGATCGACCGAGCGGGAGAGGTGGTGGCGACCCGCCCGCCGCGGGAGTGGGATGCCGTCGAGAGGCGGCTCTTCGCACACGCCGACCCGGCACCGCTCGTGCTGGGACCCCTGGCACCGGTGATCATCGAGGAACGGGCGGAAGATCGCGACGACGCGCTGACGGGCGGTCCGCTCGGACTCCTCGACGACGACTTGTTCCGCACGATACGGAACGGCACGGCGGGCCTCCGCGAGCGATGGGCATCGTCGCCTCGTTTCCGCGCGGCCGTCATCGGGGTGGGCGTCCTCGCGGTCGCCGCCGTCGTGTCATCCGTCTTCCTCCCCGAGGTGCGAGAACCCGCGCCGGTGGCATCCTCGACGCCCCACGTGTCCCGTATCGCGCCGCCGACCATGTCGATCACTCCCCGACCCTCGGCCACGTCGCCCTGGCCGGCGGACGGTCGCGTTCCGCTCTCCGACGACATCGTCGAGGTCGCACGACGCGTCTTCGGCGAGATCTCCCGGTGCGGAGACGATCCCGAGTGCCGCAGCGCATTCGACGAGGGGTCGACGTTCACACGGGAGCCGCTGCTTCCCGATGCCGAGCACGCCGATATCGCGCTCCTCGAGGACTTCGGGGGTGTCGCCGTCGTCCGCGTCGCGGATGCGGACAGGGCGCAGTACGTCACGCTCGTCCGGCACGACGACAAATGGCTGGTCCGCGCCGTCGAAACGGTCGCGGACCAGCCATCATGAGCCGGCGGTCGGCGGTGTCAGATGCCGAGGTCGCCCTCGAACTGCGCCGCCTCGAGGCGGGCCTTGACGGCACCGAGGAAGCGGGCCGCGTCGGCACCGTCGATGATGCGGTGATCGTACGACAGGGCCAGGTAGACGTAGGAGCGCACCGAGATGGCATCCTTACCGTCGACCGACACGACGCCCGGCTTCTTCACCACGGCACCGAGTCCGAGGATCGCGGACTGGGGCAGGAACACGATCGGCGTGTCGAAGAGCGCGCCGCGCGAACCGGTGTTGGTCAGCGTGAACGTGCCCCCCGCGAGCTCGTCCGGCTTCAGCTTGTTGTCACGCGTGCGAGCGGCCAGGTCGGCGATCTCGCGCGCCAGCTGAGCGATGTTCTTCTCGCCCGCGTCCTTGACGACGGGGGTGAGGAGGCCACGCTCGGTGTCGACCGCGATCGCGACGTTCTCCTGGGCCGGGTAGACGATCTCGTCGCCCTCGACCGTGGAGTTGATGATCGGGTACGTCTTGAGGGCTTCGATGGCGGCGATCGCGAAGAAGGGGAGGAACGACAGCTTGTCGCCCGTCTTCTGCTGGAACTCGCCCTTGAAGCGGTCCCGCAGCGCCGCGACCTTGGTCACGTCGACCTCGACCACGGTGGTCAGCTGAGCGGTCGCCTGCATCGACGCGACGGCACGCTCGGCGATGACCTTGCGCAGACGCGACATCTTCTGCGTCGTTCCGCGCAGCGGCGAGACCTCGACCGGGGCGGAGGGCGCTGCGGCCGGGGCTGCCTGCGCGGCGGGGGCTGCGGAGGCGGACTTCGCGGCTTCGGCCGCCTTGAGCACGTCTTCCTTGCGGATGCGACCGCCGACGCCGCTGCCCTTGACCGTCGTCAGGTCGACGCCCTGCTGCTGCGCCAGGCGACGCACCAGGGGGGTGACGTAGGTGACGTCGTCGTTCGACGAAGCGGCGGGTGCCGGAGCGGCGGGTGCCGGAGCGGCGGGTGCCGGAGCGGCGGGCTTCTCCGCGGCGGGCTGCTCTGCGGGCTTCTCCTCCGCGGCGGGCGCGGGCTGCTCGGCCGGCTTCTCCTCCGCAGCGGGCGCGGGCTGCTCGGCCGGCTTCTCCTCGGCGGCGGGAGCGGCGGGGGCCTCCTCCTGCGCGGGGGCGGCCGCACCGCTGCCGATGCGGGCGAGGGCGGCTCCGACGTTGACCGTCTCGTCCTCCTGGACGAGGATCTCCTGCAGCGTGCCGGCGACCGGCGAGGGGATCTCGGTGTCGACCTTGTCGGTGGAGATCTCGAGCAGCGGCTCGTCGACCGCGACGTCGTCGCCGACGGCCTTCAGCCAGCGCGTGACGGTTCCCTCGGTCACGCTCTCGCCGAGCTCGGGAAGGACGACCTCGGTGGAGTCGCCGGAGGCAGCGGGAGCCGACGCGGCCGGAGCGGGCTGCTCGGCGGGGGCCGACTCGGCCGGAGCGGCGGGAGCGGACTGCTGCTCGGCGGGAGCGGACTCCTGCTCGGCAGGGGCGGCCTGAGGGGCGTCGTCGCTGGACGAGGCGCCGGAGCCATCACCGATCTTGGCGAGGACGGCACCGACCTCGACGGTCTCGTCCTCCTGGACGAGGATCTCTTCGATCACGCCCGCGACGGGGGAGGGGATCTCGGTGTCGACCTTGTCGGTCGAGATCTCCAACAGCCCCTCGTCCTCCTGGACGGTGTCACCGACCTGCTTCAGCCAGCGGGTGACCGTTCCCTCGGTGACGCTCTCGCCGAGAGCGGGGAGGACGACGGATGTGCTCATGGATATGTCTCCTTCGTACCGGATGCGGTATCTAGCTTAGTGACCGGTTGTCGGTCAGAGTGCGTGCAGCGGCTTGCCCGCGAGCGCCAGGAAGGCCTCGCCGAGCGCCTCGCTCTGGGTGGGGTGCGCGTGGACGAACGGCGCGATGTCTTCGGGATGCGCTTCCCAGCCGACGGCGAGCTGGGCTTCGGAGATCAGCTCTCCCACGCGATCGCCCACGAGGTGGGCCCCGACGACGGGTCCGTCGACACGACGCACGATCTTGACGATCCCCGAGGTCCCGATGATCTCGCTACGGCCGTTACCGGCCAGGTTGTACTCGTATGCGCGGACGGCCTCGGATCCGTAACGATCCTGAGCCTGGGCCTCGGTGAGTCCGACCGACGCCACCTCGGGGTGCGAGTAGGCGACCCGCGGCACGTCGACGTCGGGGACGAGCACGGGCGAGAGCCCCGCGATCTCCTCGGCGACGAAGATGCCCTGCTGGAAGCCGCGATGCGCGAGCTGCAGACCGGGCACGATGTCGCCCACGGCCCACACGTGCGCCGCAGCGGTGCGCAGGCGGGAATCGGTCTGCACGAAGCCGCGCTCGAGCACCACCCCGGCCTCCTCGAAGCCGAGACCGGAGGTTGCGGGACCGCGGCCCACGGCCACCAGGACGTAGTCGGCGACCAGCTCGCTGCCGTCGTCGAGGGACACCGTGACGCCGCGGTCGTCCGAGGTGAGCGACGTGAATCGCCGGCCCAGCTGGAAGGCGATGCCGCGTTTGCGGAAGGCGCGCTCGAGAGCCTTGCTCGACGAGACGTCCTCGGCGGGGAGGAGGTGGGGGAGGGCTTCGACGATCGTGACCTCGACGCCGAACGAGCGCCACACGCTGGCGAACTCGACGCCGATGACCCCGCCGCCGAGCACGACGACGCGCTCGGGGATGACGTCGAGATCGAGAGCCTGCTCGCTGGTCAGGACGCGCCCGCCGATCTCCAGGCCCGGAAGGCTACGACTGTACGAACCCGTCGCGAGGATGACGTCCGTTCCGCGGTACAGGTCGTCTCCGACGCGCACAGCGGGCCCTGCCTCGAGCGTCCCCTCGCCCGAGACGACGCGGATGCCGCGGGCCGAGATGAGACCCTCGAGACCCTTGTACTTCTTGGCGACGATCCCCTCGCGATACGCGCGCACCCGGGCCGGGTCGATTCCGCTGAACGTCACGTCCACACCGATGTCCGACGCACCGCGGGCGGCATCGGCGACCTCACCGGCGTGCAGCAGGGCCTTCGTCGGGATGCAACCTCGGTGCAGGCAGGTGCCGCCGAGCTTGTCCTTCTCGATCAGGACGACATCCTTGCCGAGCTCGGCGAGGCGCAGCGCGGCGGCGTATCCGCCACTGCCGCCACCGAGGACGACGACGTCCGCGGTGTACTCGGTCACCGCGCGCCGTCCGAGACGAGCAGTTCCACCAGCGAACGGACGGTCGCGCCGGTCACGCCCTTGTCGGTGTATCCGAACGGGGCGGACTTGTTCATACCGACCCCCGCGATGTCGAGGTGCACCCACGGGATGCGAGGCGCATCGGCCTCGTCGGACACCCTGCCGACGAAGTGGCGCAGGAACAGGCCGGCGAAGAGCGAACCGCCTGCGGGGTCGCCGATCTTCGCGTTCTGCAGGTCGGCGATGGGGGAGTCGAGGTCGTCCACCATGTGGTCGGGCAGCGGCAGCTGCCACGCCAGCTCCGCGACGCGACCCGCCGCTTCGAGGTACGACGCGACCGCGGCGTCGTCTCCCATGACCCCGGTGTGGCGGTTGCCGAGGGCGACGGTGATCGCTCCGGTGAGAGTAGCGACGTCGACGATCAGGTCGGGGTTCTCGCGGCTCGCCGCGGCGAGACCGTCGGCGAGCACGAGGCGACCCTCGGCGTCGGTGTTCAGCACCTCGACGGTCGTGCCGTCGAGGGTGCGCAGCACGTCTCCGGGGCGGGTGGCCCGACCCGACGGCATGTTGTCCGCGATGCAGAGCCAAGCGCTGACCTTGACGGGCAGGGCCATCTCGGCGGCGGCCTTCAGCACGGCGAGGACCGTGGCGGCGCCGCACATGTCGTACTTCATCCCGACCATGGATGCGGGCGGCTTCAGCGACAGACCACCGGTGTCGAAGGTGATGCCCTTACCGACGAGGGCCACGTGGCGCTCGGCCCCGGCGGGCGAGTACTCGAGGCGGACCATGCGGGGCGGGCGATCCGAACCCTGGCCGACGCCGAGGATTCCGCCGTAGCCACCCTGGCGCAGCGCAGCCTCGTCGAGCACCTCGACCTCGACAGGCAGATCCTTCACGGCCGCGACGGCGGCATCGGCGAAGTCCGCGGGTCCAAGCCACTCGGCGGGCGTGGTCACGAGGTCCTTGACGAGCGCGACGGCTCCCGAGATCGCGGCGACCGCGGTGACGTCGGTCTCGGCCGGCGCTTCGCTCGTCGACACACTCACGCGCTCGGCTCGCGCCTTCGCGGCCTTCTTCTTGTAGTCGGCGAAGCGGTATCCGCCGAGTGCGGCACCCTCGGCGATCGGACGCCACGGCGCCGCCACCAGCGACTGGATCGCGACATGCGCGAAACCGGTGAGTTGGCGCAGGCCGACGCCGGCGGCATCCCGGACGGACGCGTCGGTCGCGTCGGAGCCCGCACCGACCACGGCGACGGGCTTGTCGACACCGGGCACGTGCACGCGCTGGTAGGACCCGACGGCCCCGGTGAATCCGACCGCGGACAGCGCCGCCCCCAGTCCGTCCCAGCCATCGGGGTCGGACGCTCCCTCCGCAGTGGTGGGGACGATCAGCAGGATCGCGTCGGCATCGGATTCGAGGACGGGGGCGTCGGTGTACGCCACGGAGGGGAACGGCATGACATCCATCCTAGGTTCGTGCGTGTTCGCTAGCAGCGGGACGCACCGCGACCGGGCATCCGGGAGCGCTCGTAGAGTGGATGCATGCCCTCCTCCGCCCCGCTGTACGACCGCGCCCCCGCGGCGCCGCCCGTGCCGTCGGGCCTGCCGCTCGTGATCGCCCTCACGGGGTTCACCGACGCCGGCGGGGCCGTCACCCGACTGGTCGAGTACTTCCGCGACGACCTGGAGCCGAACCCCGTCGTCGTGTTCGACAACGACGTGCTGCTCGACTACCGCGCGCGGCGTCCGGTCATCACCTTCGTCGAGGACCACCTCACCGACTACCGACCGGCCCGGCTCGAACTCTCGCTCGCGCACGACTCGCTCGGGCACCCGTTCCTGCTGCTGGCCGGCTACGAGCCCGACTTCCTGTGGGAGGCCTTCGCCGAGACCGTTCTCGAGCTCTCCGCCGGCATGCAGGTGTCGTCGGTCACGTGGGTGCACGCGATCCCCATGCCGGTGCCGCACACGCGGCCCATCGGCACCACGGTCAGCGGCACGCGACCCGACCTCGCCGAAGCGCACTCGGTCTGGCGCCCGCACACGCAGGTCCCCTCCACGGCGGGTCATCTGCTCGAATACCGCTTCGCGGAGGCCGGCGCCAAAGTGGCCGGCTTCGCGCTGCTCGTTCCGCACTACCTCGGCGACACGGAATACCCGGCCGCCGCCCTGGCCGCTCTGGACAGCCTCACCGTCGCGACGGGACTCGTGTTCTCCGGAGAGGTGCTGCGCGAGGAGAACCGCGAGTTCATCGGCAAGGTCGCCGAGCAGGTCGAGGGAAGCGAAGAGCTCACCCGCATGCTCGAGGGGCTGGAGGAGCGCTACGACTCCTATATGGCCGGCTCCACGCACGCGACCCCCATCATCCACACGGGCGACCTGCCCAGCGCCGACGAGCTCGCGGCGGAACTCGAGCGGTTCCTCGCCACCCGCCCCGGCGACGACGACCGGCGCGGCAAGCTCGGCTGAGTCCGGCGGAGTACGGCGACGCGCCCAAGACGCGGCGACCGCGCGGCGACCCCGTCACCGGATGCCGCAAGGTACGGCGTCCGGAGGGAATGCGGATGGCCGGAAGGGCGTTGTCTACGCATAGATCCCCGGTCCGCGTCAAGTCCCGGTCGGGGGATGTGAGACAATGAAGAACCTGACCCGTTGTCATCCGGTCAAGGAGCCACGCTCCTCGGCTCGGTACTTGACAAGGGTCTTACTAGTGTCCGAGAACGACCGGTGGCCGTGCAACGTACGTTCCCGGTGAAAGGCGAAACGTGGCAGGCACGACAACCAAGACCCGCTCCCGGGGTGCGAAGGACACCGAGCTCGAGAACTCCGAGGAGACCGTGACGGCGTCGACGACGACGACCGCGAAGAAGGCTCCCGCCAAGAAGGCCCCCGCCAAGGCCAAGGCGACGCCCGCCAAGGCCAAGACCAAGGCGAAGAAGGACGACGACCTCGAAGACGAAGAGGACGTCGAGGACGAGGGCGACGTCGAGATCGACGTCGAAGACAGCGACGACGCGGAGGAGTCCGACGACGCGGCCAAGCCCGGCGCCAAGAAGTCCGACGACGATGAGGACGACGAGACCCCGGCCGCGCCCGCCGAGGCCCTGCCGTCCGGCGCGATCGTCATCTCGTCGAGCGATGAGGACGACGTCCCCGTCTACTCGGCGCAGATCACCGGCGCGACCGCCGACCCGGTCAAGGACTACCTCAAGCAGATCGGTAAAGTCCCGCTGCTGAACGCGGCCGAAGAGGTCGAGCTCGCGATGCGCATCGAGGCGGGCCTGTTCGCCGAAGAGAAGCTGTCGAACATGTCGGCCGCCGAGAAGACCGGTCAGCTGGGTCTCGACCTGCAGTGGGTCGCCCGCGACGGCCAGCGCGCGAAGAGCCACCTGCTCGGCGCCAACCTCCGCCTCGTCGTCTCGCTCGCCAAGCGCTACACCGGTCGCGGCATGCAGTTCCTGGATCTCATCCAGGAGGGCAACCTGGGTCTGATCCGTGCAGTCGAGAAGTTCGACTACACCAAGGGCTTCAAGTTCTCGACGTACGCCACCTGGTGGATCCGTCAGGCGATCACCCGCGCCATGGCCGACCAGGCCCGCACCATCCGCATCCCGGTGCACATGGTCGAGGTCATCAACAAGCTTGCACGTGTTCAGCGTCAGATGCTGCAGGACCTCGGTCGCGAACCCACCCCGGAAGAGCTCAGCCGCGAGCTCGACATGACCCCCGAGAAGGTCATCGAGGTGCAGAAGTACGGCCGCGAGCCCATCTCGCTGCACACGCCCCTCGGTGAAGACGGCGACAGCGAATTCGGTGACCTCATCGAGGACACCGAGGCCGTGGTCCCCGCCGACGCGGTCGGCTTCACCATGCTGCAGCGTCAGCTGGAGTCGCTCCTCGACTCGCTGAGCGAGCGCGAGGCGGGCGTGATCCGCATGCGCTTCGGCCTCGGCGACGGTCAGCCCAAGACCCTCGACCAGATCGGCGACACGTTCGGCGTCACGCGCGAGCGCATCCGCCAGATCGAGTCGAAGACCATGGCGAAGCTGCGTCACCCCAGCCGCTCGCAGTCGCTCCGGGACTACCTCGAATGAGTGCGGAGGCCAACGCCGGCAAGGCGCTCACCCGTACCGTCGACGGCACGTCGTACGCCCGCATCCCGATCCGCACGCGGGTCGTCATGCCGGGTGACGACCTCGACGCCTTCATCCTCGAGTACGCGAAGGAAGCCGTTCAGCCGGGCGACCTGCTGTTCGTCACCGAGAAGATCGTCGCGATCACGCAGGGCCGCTCGTTCAAGCTCGACTCGATCACGCCGCGCAGGCTCGCTCTGTTCCTGTCGAAGTACGTCACGCGCACTCCATACGGCATCGGTCTCGGGATGCCCGAGACCATGGAGATGGCGCTGCGCGAGTGCGGCACGCCCCGCATCCTGTTCGCCGCGGCGGTCTCCGCCGTGACCAAAGCGTTCGGGCGCAAGGGCGACTTCTATCGCATCGCCGGCGACAAGGCCCGCGCGATCGACGGTCCGACCAAGGGCACGATCCCGCCGTACAACCAGGCCGTCGTCCTCGGCCCGGAGCGCCCCCGAGAGGTTGCGGCCCGTCTGAAGTCGCTGCTCGGCATCGACCTCGACGTCGCCGTCGTCGACATCAACGATCTGGGCGGTAACATCCTCGGCTCCACCATGGACAAGGCCGGTGAGAAGCGACTTGTCGCGATTCTGAAGGACAACCCGCTCGGTCAGGGTCACGAGTCGACTCCGCTGGGTATCGTCCGCCACAGCTGACACCTGTCGCACGGAAGGCCCGTCCCGTTCGCGGGGCGGGCCTTTGCTGTGTGGATGCCGAGGGGCGTCGTGCCGCGCCATGACCCTTCGTCGAGCTCAGGCTCCTCGCCACCCAGGTGGCTGAGCCCGTCGAAGCCACCGGAACCCCTGACGACCCCAGCGCCCTCCGGGCACGCGTGAGGCCCGCCCCCGCGTGGGGAGCGGGCCTCACGGCATCCGGGATCAGAACCCGATGGCTGCCTGGTAGCGCGGCTTGTGCCCGGTACGGATCCCCGTCACGCTCGGCTTGTTCTCGTAGACCCCGGCACCCCAGTTGCCCTCGACGAGCACGGGACCCTCGGGACCGACGACGATGTCCCAGCCGACGTACTGCACCTGCGGCACGACACGGGCGACCTGGTCGACGAACGCCTTGACCTCGTCGATCATCGGCAGCTGGAAGTCGGCGATGCGCACGCCCGAGTCGGGGTGCAGCTCGTGCACGTGGCCGTGCGAGTCGTACCCGGCGCCGAGGGCGTGGCCGTTCTCGTCGAGCATCGTGTAGAAGCCGCCGAACGTCATCTGGTCGCTCACCGCACCGCGGCCGAACTTCTGCGCCATCGCCAGGATGTGGGTCTTCTCCCCGTCGAAGAACGCCGTGACGCGCGTGGTGTTGACGGTTCCGGGGCAGACCGCTGCGAGGTCGTCGTGCTGGCGGATGACCTCTTCGACGAGGATCTCTCCGCGCTCGAGGAGCCCGCGGTGGAACTGCGTCCAGTCCTCGACCCCGGCCGCGTGGTAACGGTGCACACCGGTTCCGGCCTGGCCCACCGGCTCCTTCGTGACGATGGTGCCCAGCCGCTCGGTGAAGGCGCGCAGCTCGTCGGCGTTGCCGGCATCCACCACCATCCAGTCGCGGCGGAGGAAGTCGCTGAATTTCCGGTCGAACTCCACCTTGTCCTGGAACAGACCGCGGTAGTCGGGGTGGTCGTACTTCTGCGAGATCTGGTTCGAGACCGGGTGCGTCATGTACGTCGCGCGCTCGGCGGGCGTGAGGATCGCGAAGTCGTAGTCGATGTAGTCCTGGAAGCCGACGTTCTTCACGCCGGCCTGGAAGAGCATGTCGGCGACGACCAGCGGCAGCGACTTGCCGTGCTGGGCGGAGGCCTCCTTGGCGCGCTCCACGACGGATCCGACGTCGATGCGACGGGCGCGTCCGGCGAGGTAGCGCAGACGGGTGACGGGGGAGAAGCCCTGGCTAGGCATGCACGCTCCGGGGTCGGGGACGAAGGACCCCGTTAGTCTAAAGGGGTGACCTCCACGCTCCCTGCCCGCACGCCCGGGGCCGGGGGAGTCGCTCCCGTCGCGGCTCTGTCCACCGCTGCTCTGAGCGCCAACGCCCCGCTCTCCCTGGCGCCGAACGGCGCCGACGCCCTCGCCGCCGACGCCTGGGGCCACGGTGCCGCATGGGTGGCATCCGTCCTCGCCGACCTCGGAATGGATGCCGCCGCCCTCGACCCGGTCGCGCTGTACGGCCTCCCGGGGGCGCACACGCGCCCGGTGATGTCGCTGCGCGGGCGCGCTCTCGGCACCAAGCCGCTGCTGCGCGGGGAGGGGGTGTCGTACGGTTACACGCACCGTGCCCCGCACGACACGACCGTCGCCCTGGTCACCGGGGGCTACGCACAGGGCGTCGTGCGCGCCCTCGGCAATGCCGCGACGGTGTCGATCGACGGGCGGCGTCATCGGATCGTCGGGCGCGTGGCGATGGACGTCAGCGTCGTCGATGTCGGCGACACGGCGATCACCCGCGGAGCAGAGGTCGTGTTCTTCGGCGATCCCGCCGATGGGCACCCCTCCCTCGAGGAGTGGGCGGATGCCACGGGCCTCACCGCAGCCGAGATCGTCGCCATGGTCGGCGCGCGTGCCGAACGGGAAGTGATCGCGTGACCGCCTCGTACCGCGTCGACCTCGACGCCTTCTCCCGCAACCTCCACCGCGTGCGCGAGGCCGTCGCCCCCGCCGCCCACATGCTGGTGGTCAAGGACGACGCCTACGCGCATGGACTCGAACGCCTCGTCGCCCACGCGTTCGCGCAGGGCGTGCGCTGGTTCGGCGCGTTCGACGTCGTCACCGGCGCGGCCGTCCGGGCGGTGGTCGGTCCCGAGGCCCGCATCTTCGTCTGGCTCATCGGCGGGGCCGATGACCTCGCCGCCGGCATCGCGGCCGATCTCGACCTCGGCGTCGGCGACGAGGCCCTGCTCGACGACCTCGCCGGCCTGACCGTGGGCGGTGTGGCGCGCATCCACCTCAAGATCGACACGGGCCTGCACCGCAACGGCATCCGTCCCGAACGGTGGGGCGAGGCGCTCGATCGCACCGCCGCGCTCGTCGCGCGGGGCCGCGCGGAGCTCGAGGGCATCTGGTCGCACATCTCCGAGGCATCCGACGCCGACGACGATGAGGCCCGAGCGGTGTTCCTCGCCGCGCGCGAGTCCGCCCGCGCCGCCGGTCTCGATCCTCGCTTCTCGCACCTCGCCGCCAGCGCGGCCGGGTTCGCCCGTGGGGAGTTCCGAGAAGACCTCGTGCGCGTGGGGGCGTTCTCGTACGGCATCCGCCCCGCCGGCGGCCCCGACGAGGCCTCACTGGGGATCGAACCGATCGCGGCTCTCGTGGCGACGGTGACCGACGTGGACGCCGCGGGGGTCCGCCTCGATGTCGGTAGTCTCCACGGGCTGCCGAGTACCCTCGCGGGGCGCTTCGACGTCGACACCCCGGCGGGTCCCCGGCGGGTCGAGGCGATCACCCCCGTCTCCGTGTCCGTCGCGCCCTGGCCCGGGGCGGCCCCGGGAGACGAGGTCATCGTGTTCGGACGGGGATCACGCAACAGCGCCACCGATCTCGCCGAACTCATCGACACGATCGGCGAGGAGATCGCCCTCCGCGTGTCTCCCGCCGTACCGCGCCGCTACGTCTCGAGCTGACCGGACGGGCGAGCGGGCGCGAGTCGGGCAGGCATGCCGTCGCGCGGGGGTCGGACGGCAGGCCGCCGGTGCGGGTGAGATCGCCGTGCCGGAGCGCGGAACGGGCCCCGGACCGGCTCCCGAAGGAGACGGCACGAGGCCCGTTCGGACGGTGTGTCAGTCGGCGGCGTTGAGGCGCGCCGTCTCGTCGTGCCAGGAGGTGGCGACGCTGCGGAGCTTCTCTTCGTACTTGCGGCCGTGGTGCGCGCAGAACAACAGTTCGCTGCCGTTCACCTCGGCGGCGATGTAGGCCTGAGCGCCGCAGGAGTCGCAGCGATCCGCCGCCGTCAGGCGGTGGTCGAGAACAGACGCGTCGGGTGCGGTCGTGGTGGTCATCTCGGGTGCCCTCCTCAGGTGATCGTGGGCGAGTCCACACATATAACCACGCGGATGTTTCCCCTATGCCGCGGCTTGATCACATTTCGCTGTGCGCGTACGGTGACCCGACCCCGCTGTGTGTCTGGCAGGCGATGTCGGTGGCCCCGATTACGCTGAAAACCGTGACGTCCGAGTACTCCGCCCACCACCTGCAGGTCCTCGAGGGCCTCGAAGCCGTGCGCAAGCGCCCCGGAATGTACATCGGCTCGACCGACTCCCGCGGCCTCATGCACTGCCTGTGGGAGATCATCGACAACTCCGTCGACGAGGCCCTCGCCGGCCACGGGACGCGCATCGACATCGTGCTGCACGCGGACGGCAGTGTCGAGGTGCGCGACCGCGCGCGCGGCATCCCCGTCGATGTCGAACCGCGCACGGGACTCACCGGTGTCGAGGTCGTCTTCACGAAGCTGCACGCGGGTGGCAAGTTCGGCGGCGGTTCGTACGCGGCATCCGGCGGTCTGCACGGCGTGGGCGCGTCGGTCGTCAACGCCCTCTCCGAGCGCCTCGACGTCGAGGTCGACCGCTCGGGCAAGACCTACGCCATGTCGTTCCATCGCGGCGAGCCCGGCCTGTTCGCGGGCGACGGACCCGACGCGCCCTTCACGCCCTTCGAGCGCAGCAGCGAGCTGCGCGTGGTCGGCAAGGCCGCCCGGGGCGTCACCGGCACGCGCATCCGCTACTGGGCGGATCGGCAGATCTTCACGAAGGATGCCGCCTTCGGCCACGACGAGCTCGTCCAGCGCGTGCGTCAGACGGCGTTCCTCGTGCCGGGGCTCGAGATCGTCGTCCTCGACGACCGCGGCGAGGAGCGCGTCGAGACGAGCTACCGCTTCGACGGCGGCATCTCCGAGTTCGCCGACTTCCTCGCCCCCGACGCGGCCGTGACCGACACCTGGCGCCTCACGGGAACGGGGACGTTCACCGAGACCGTACCCGTTCTGCAGCCGGGCGGGTCGATGATCCCCACCGAGGTGCAGCGCGAGTGCGAGGTCGACATCGCCGTGCGGTGGGGGACCGGGTACGACACGACGGTCCGGTCGTTCGTCAACATCATCGCCACGCCCAAGGGCGGCACGCATCAGCAGGGCTTCGAGCAGGGTCTGATGAAGGTCCTGCGCTCGCAGGTCGAACAGAACGCGCGCAAGCTCAAGGTCGGAAACGACAAGATCGAGAAGGACGACATCCTCGCCGGACTCTCCGCGGTCCTCACCGTTCGCCTGCCGGAGCCGCAATTCGAAGGCCAGACCAAAGAGGTCCTCGGCACTCCTGCCGTGCGCCAGATCGTGGCATCCGTCGTGCAGAAGGAGCTGGCGGCGTTGTTCGCCTCGACCAAGCGCGACGACAAGGCGCAGACCGCGCAGCTGCTCGAGAAGATCGTCTCCGAGATGAAGGCGCGCATCTCGGCGCGCACCCACAAAGAGACCCAGCGGCGCAAGAACGCCCTCGAGTCCTCGTCGCTGCCGGCCAAACTGGTGGACTGCCGTTCCAACGACGTCACCGATTCGGAACTGTTCATCGTCGAGGGCGATTCCGCGCTCGGGACCGCCAAGCTCGCCCGCAACAGCGAATACCAGGCGCTGCTGCCGATCCGCGGCAAGATCCTCAACACGCAGAAGGCGTCGATCAGCGACATGCTGTCCAACGCCGAGTGCGCCTCGATCATCCAGGTGATCGGTGCGGGCTCCGGCCGTTCCTTCGATCTCGACGCCGCCCGCTACGGCAAGATCATCCTGATGAGCGACGCCGACGTCGACGGGGCCCACATCCGCACCCTGCTGCTGACGCTGTTCTTCCGCTACATGCGACCGCTCGTCGAAGAGGGGCGGGTCTTCGCCGCCGTCCCGCCGCTGCACCGCGTCGTGGTGATGAATCCCGGGACCAAGCCCAACGAGACCATCTACACCTACAGCGAGCAAGAGCTGCACGCCCTGCTCACGAAGCTCAAGCGCTCCAACAAGCGCTGGCAGGAGCCCGTGCAGCGCTACAAGGGTCTTGGCGAGATGGATGCCGACCAGCTCGCCACGACCACCATGGACCGCGGCGGGCGCACCCTCCGTCGCGTGCGCGTGCAGGACATGGAGGCCGCGGCCTCCGTGTTCGATCTGCTCATGGGCAGCGACGTCGCGCCGCGTCGCGAGTTCATCATCGACTCCAGCGACCGGTTGGCGCGGGAACGCATCGACGTCTGAGTCCGTGGCGGGTCGACCCGCTGTACCGGCCCGCGTCGAGACCGACTCGCGGAGCTGAGCCCACGGTCCCGGTACCTCCGATGAGAGGCCGGCCGCGGCTCTCGAGGCGGCGCGGCGCTGACGCGCGAGGTGTGCACACCAGCGGGCGCCGGCCCGCGAGGCGTGCACAACGGCGGGCACCCAGGACGCCGCGCCGGGGATCCGACGGCGCACCCGGCGTTTCTTCGGAGACCCTCGCGATCGTGCACGCCGGTGCCGGCACGGGCGACCCGCGCCCGGCCCGACTCAGCGGACCACGGTGCCGATCGCGCCGACGGCGGCCTCGAGAGGCTGACCCGACGCGTCGCGCTTGGCTCCGGACTCCGGCAACGCCCGGACGGAGCCGTCCGAGCCCACGGCCCGGGGGTCCGTCCCGACCCAGGCCACGGTGAGGGCGTCTTCTCCGCGCAGCAGGCGTTGCGCGCGCACGCCGCCCGTGGCCCGACCCTTCGCGGGGAACTCCGTGAACGCCGACACCTTGGCCGTGCCGGCGTCCGTTCCGGGCAGGGCCGACGACGATCCCGCGACCGTCACGACGACCGCGTCGAAGGCCGAGGCGCCGACGACCGCGAACGCGATCACGCGCGCGCCGTCGGAGAGACGGATGCCGGCCATCCCGCCTGCGGATCGCCCCTGCGGTCGTACGGAGGAGGCATCGAAGCGCAGGAGCTGCGCATCGCTGGCGACGAACACCAGCTCGGCGTTGTCACCCGCCGGTGCGGCCCCCACCACCTCGTCGCCGTCGCGCAGCGAGATGATCTCGATCTCGTCTTTGGTGCCGAGCTCGGTCGCGGCGACGCGCTTGACCACGCCCTGCGCGGTGCCGAGCGCGATCGTCGGTGCGTCGACGAGGGGGACGAGGGCGACGAGGGTCTCGCCCTTGGCGAGGGCCAGGTACTGCTCGACCTTCGTGCCCGCGCTGAGGTGCACCGAGTTGGCCGGAACAGAGGGCAGATCGACGGGGGAGAACCGCACGAGGCGCCCGGCCGAGGTGACGGCACCGATGTCACCGCGTGTCGTGGTGTCGACGGCCGAGCGGACGGCGTCGTGCTTCGACCGTCGCGTCGGAGCGATCACCCCTCCGCCCGGCGCGTCGGCGACGAGCTCGGCGCGCACCATGCGCCCGGTGGCCGACAGGTACACCCGGCAGGGGGCGTCGGCGATCTGCAGGTCGGCGGCGGCCGCGGCCCGCGCGGATCGGGGCTGCACCGGTCCACCGTTGAGCAGCATGGTGCGGCGAGGGGTTCCGTACGCCTCGGCCGCGGCATCCAGTTCCGTCGCGACCTGCTGGCGCAGGAGCGTCTCGCTTCCGAGCAGTTCGACGAGCTGGGCGATCTCGGCGTGCAACTGGTCGCGCTCCGCCTCGAGTTCGATGCGCGAGAACTTCGTGAGGCGCCGCAGGCGCAGCTCGAGGATGTACTCGGCCTGCGGATGCGAGAGGTCGAAGACCTCCTGCAGCTTGGTACGGGCCTGCTCGCCGTCGTCGGAGGAGCGGATGACCTGGATGACCTCGTCGATGTCGAGGATCGCGATGAGCAGTCCCTCGACGAGGTGCAGGCGTTCGCGCTTGCGCGCGAGGCGGTACTCGCTGCGACGCGTGACGACGCGGATGCGGTGGTCGATGTAGACGCGCAGCATGTCGCGCAGGCCGAGCGTCTGCGGTTGCCCGTCGACGAGCGCGACGTTGTTGATGCCGAACGAGTCCTCGAGGGGGGTGAGCCGGTAGAGCTGCTCGAGAACGGCCTTGGGGTCGAAGCCGGTCTTGATGCCGATGACGAGCCGGAGTCCGTTGTTGCGGTCGGTCAGGTCGGTGACGTCGGCGATGCCGGCGAGCTTCTTCGCCTGCACGGCGTCTTTGATCTTCTCGATCACGCGCTCGGGGCCGACGAGGTACGGCAGCTCCGTGATGACGATTCCCGTGCGGCGCGGCCCCAGCGACTCGATCGACGCTTTCGCCCGCGTGCGGAACGTGCCGCGGCCGTTCGTGTAGGCGTCCTTGATCCCGTCGAGACCGACGATGATGCCGCCCGAGGGGAGGTCGGGTCCCGGGACGAACTCCATGAGCTCCTCGACCGTGGCATCCGGATTCTGCAGCAGGTGGGTCGCCGCGGCGACCACCTCGATGAGGTTGTGCGGCGCCATGTTGGTCGCCATGCCGACCGCGATGCCCGTCGCACCGTTCACGAGCAGATTGGGGAAGGCCGCCGGGAGCACCTCGGGCTGCTGGAACTGTCCGTCGTAGTTGGGGATGAAATCGACGACGTCTTCGTCGAGATTCTCGGTGAGGGCGAGGGCCGGGGGAGCGAGGCGCGCCTCGGTGTAGCGGGGTGCCGCCGGGCCGTCGTCGAGCGAGCCGAAGTTGCCGTGCCCGTCGACCAGGGGGACGCGCAGCGAGAAGTACTGCGCGAGGCGCACGAGGGCGTCGTAGATGGGCGCGTCACCGTGCGGGTGGAGCTTTCCCATCACCTCGCCGACGACGCGCGCGCTCTTGACGTGGCCGCGGTCGGGGCGCAGCCCCATCTCGGCCATCTGGTAGAGGATGCGACGCTGCACGGGCTTCAGCCCGTCGCGGGCGTCGGGCAGCGCGCGCGAGTAGATGACCGAGTAGGCGTACTCGAGGAACGAGCCCTGCATCTCGGTCGAGACATCGACGTCTTCGATGCGCTCGGTCACGGGGGAGCCCGTCGCGGGCGAGGAAGAACGGGAAACGGGCATATCAACGGCCTCGGGTCGGGCGGGCGTCCGGTCGGGACGGGGTCGGGAGCCGTGTGGAAGACTTGCTCCGATGTCACTCAGCCTACCGGCGGACCCGCCGCGCTCCCGGAGCCTCACCGGTGTGGTGGAGCAGTCGATCGCCGCACTGTCCGGCTCGTCGGAGTGGTTCGCGCCCGCCCAGAGCGCGATCGTCTTCGTGATCGACGGCCTCGGCGCCCACAACCTCGCGGCGCGACGCGGTCACGCGCGGTTCCTCGGTTCGGTGGGCGGGCGCCGCGACGTCGCCCGCACCGTCTTCCCGTCGACCACCGCCGCCGCGCTGACGAGCCTGCTGACCGGAACCGCCCCCGGCGCCCACGGGATCGTGGGGTATCGCGTCCGCATCCCCGGGACCGACCTGGCGCCGAATCAATTGCACGGCTGGGAGACCGACGGCCTCGACCCGCATCTGTGGCAGCGTCGGACGCCGTTGTTCGAGACGCACGCGGCGGCCGGCCGGGAGGCCTTCGTCGTGTCGCGCACGAGCTACACGGGTACCGGCTTCACCGAAGCCACCCTCCGCGGCGCGTCCTTCTTCCCCTCCGACGACCTCGACGAGCGCGTGCGGCTGGCGGCCGATCTGGCCGCGCGGCATCCGGGATCCATCACGTACCTGTACGCGCCCGAGCTCGACACCGCCGGTCACCGCGACGGCTGGGAGTCCGACCGGTGGACCGACGCGCTCGAACGCGTCGACGCGGCGGCCCGTCGCCTCGCGGAGTCGATCGGCCCCCGCACCGGTGTCATCGTCACGGCGGATCACGGCATGGTCGACGTGCCCGCTCACAAGCACGTCCTGCTGCGCGACGGACATCCCCTCCTCGACGACGTCGCCCTGCTCGGCGGCGAGCCGCGAATGCTCCATCTCTACGCCCACGATGGACGGGCGGATGCCATGGCCTCGCGCTGGAAGAGCGACGAGGCCGCGCGGGCGTGGGTGCTGACGCGCGACGAGGCGATCGCGGCCGGTCTCTTCGGCCCCGTCGACGACGAGGTGCGCGAGCGCATCGGCGACGTCGTCGTGGCGGCGCGCGGGCGCTTCGCGTATTACGACGACCGCGAGGTCGACAAGCGACCGCAGCGCATGATCGGCCAGCACGGCTCCCTCACCGACGAGGAGCGCACGGTGCCGCTGCTCCGCCTGGGCGCTTTCGCCTGAGGCCCGGCGCCCTCAGCTCTCGTCGGTGCGTGCGCCGAAGACGATCTCGTCCCACGACGGCATCGACGGGCGACCCTTGGCGCGTCGTACCGTGTCGGGCTGCGGGCGTTCCGGTTCGACGGTGTCGTCGACGGAGTCCTCGACGTAGCCCGGCTCGACGGCGTCGAAGAGGGCGACCGGCGGCGACGCGGGCCGCGGCTCGGGCTCGACATCCGACGTCCCGGGCAGAGGCTCGCGCTGTCCGCGGCGTCGACGGAGGGCCTCGAGCAGATCGGCGGTCTCGGACGAGGCCACCGGGGCGTCGGGGGCGCGTTTGATGGCGGCCGCCTGAACCGCCGGGGCCACCGGTCCGGTCGCTTCGACGCCGGGTTCGTCGTCGATGTCGAGGCGCCGGGGACCGAATGCGCCGCTGTCGAAGCGGGAGTCGTCCTTCGCCACGTTGTCGAGGGCGCGCAGACGCGGGATGAGGCCTTCCGGCAGCGATCCCTGGCGGGACAGCTGGATCGCATCGGCGTTCTGCGGGGAGAGGCTGCTGCGGCGCGGCTCGAAGCCCCACCGCGCGTCGTGCTCGATCCCGTTGGCGGTGAACTCCAGCTTGACCATCCAGCCGGAGCCCTCCTTCCAGCTGGTCCATCGCTCGGCCGAAGCCCCGGCCTCGGCGAGCTTGGCCCGCACCGCTGCTCCGAAGGTGATGGGGGCGTCGTGCTCGAGGGTGCCGCCCAGCAGGACGGGGACCGCGAGGGCCTGCGCCACGACATGCTCGCGCTCGGCGAGCACCGGCCCCTCGAAGCGCTCCACGTCCTCGACGCGGGCGTTCAGAAGCGTCGCCACCTCGCGCGCCGACAGACCCGCCCGGATGTGCGCCTGGATCTCGCGGGGGCTGGGACGCGGGGCGCGGTCGTCGTCTTCACGGTCCCGGCGCGCGCGGCGAGCCTCGGCGCGCAGCACCTCGTCGAGCGCCAAAGCGAAGCGTTCACCCGATTGCGTCGCCACGACGAGGACGTCATCTTCGGTTCCGATGACTTTGAGCTGTTCCATGCGAAACACCCCTCCGATCTGCGGTCAGCGCCCATGCTGACATGCGCGTCGCCCGGTTCCGGGAATATCCGGGGCGCGCCGCGAGTTTCCCGTCTCGCCCGACACGCAGGCGCGCCCGCGAGCATTTGCTTATCGCAGACGTGTCATGCAAACTATGGCCGCCCGATCGGGCACCCGATGGGGCACAGCACCACGAAAACCGGAAGTAGAGACCCGCACGCATGGCAACCGATTACGACGCACCGCGCAAGACCGAGGACGACAGCGAGTCGATCGAGGCCCTCAAGGAGCGCGTGCCCGACAAGGCGTCGGGGTCGATCGACAACGAGGATGCCGACAACCCCTCGGGCTTCGAACTGCCCGGCGCCGACCTCTCCGACATCGAGCTGGATGTCGTCGTCCTGCCCCCGCAGGAGGACGAGTTCACCTGCATGAACTGCTTCCTCGTGAAGCACCGCTCTCAGATCGCAGAGGAGAGCGGCCCCGGCTTCATCTGCCTGGAGTGCGCAGCCTGAGCTGAGCACGCTGGATCGCCGCGACGAGGCGATCCGGCGTGCGGGTGGACACCACCCACGACGGGGTCGGGTCGTCGGGATCGGTCACGGGAATCGTGACGATGCCGTCGATCCCGCCCCGGATGACATGCCAGGCCCGATGGTCGAGACCACTTCCACGGGCTATGCGGGCCTCCTCGGCGACGACGCCGGCGGGAACGCCCAGGAACTCCACCGGGATGTGCGCGCGACCGGCGCGCAACTCGCCGTCGCGCACCTCGACGACGGGTGAGATCGCGAGGAGACCGACCACGATCGCCACCGACACGATGAGGCCGATGAACAGCGCCAGAGTCGTATCGAGCGGCGAGAAGACGACGGCGGCCATGGGACCGCACACGGCGGCGGCGACGAGCGCCCACAGCGACGGGCTCAGACGCTCTCGATACTCGACTGCGGTGCGGATGCCGCACCCCCTCTTCTGCATTACCCTCGTGGGGTGACCGAAACGGTGGACGTCCCAATTGTCGCATCCGAGCCCCCGGTCTTCGCCCACCCCGGCGACGCCGGCGCCGACCTGACCGCCGCCGAGGCGGTTCGTCTCGAGCCCGGACGCCGCGCCCTCGTGGGCACCGGTGTTCGCATAGCCCTTCCCGAGGGCCACGCCGCCTTCGTGGTTCCGCGCAGCGGTCTGGCCGCCAAGCACGGCATCACCATCGTCAACGCGCCCGGAACGATCGACGCCGGATACCGCGGCGAGATCAAGGTCGCGCTGCTGAACACCGACCTCGACGAGGCCTACGACATCGCGGTCGGAGACCGCATCGCCCAGCTCATCGTGATGCCCGTCCCGCCCGTGCGCTTCGTCCCCGTCGACGAACTCCCCGAGAGCGTGCGCGGCGAAGGCGGTTTCGGATCGAGCGGATACCAGAGCCTGCAAGGGAGCACCCGATGACCGACGAGTCGCAGACCACCCCCACGCCCGAAGGGTCCGAGACCACGGAGCCCGGGACCGAGCTGGCTCCGCCCGCGAAGAGCGCCCCGGTCGACCGCGACAGCGCGGGACCCTTCGACGAAGCCGAAGCGAACCCCGTCCGCCCCTACATCGACCTCGGCGGTATCAAGATCCTTCCGCGCGAGGGCCTGAACCTGCGTCTCGAGGTGGAGGAGCAGACCAAGCGCATCGTCGCCGTGGGGCTCGACTACGCCGACTCGACCCTGCAGGTGCAGCCCTTCGCCGCTCCGCGCTCGAGCGGGCTGTGGGAGGAGACGCGCGAGCAGATCCGCCAGCAGGTCAAGCAGCAGGGCGGACGCGTCGAGGAGCGCGAAGGCCCCCTGGGTCCCGAACTGCTCGCCGAGGTCCCGGTCATGGCGGGAGCGGACGGCGCGGGGAAGCGTCTCGCGCGCTTCGTCGGCGTCGACGGCCCGCGCTGGTTCCTGCGCGGAGTGGTCGGGGGAGCAGCGACGAGCGACGTCGAAGCCGCCGCCGCGGTCGAAGACCTCTTCCGCTCGATCGTCGTCGTCCGGGGAACGTCGCCGATGCCGCCGCGCGACCTGATCCCCCTGCGGATGCCGTCGAGCCCCGCGACCGCATGAGCGAGGAGTCCTCGCGCTCGACGTCGGACTCCGACCGCGTGCCGCTGCAGCCACCGTCCGCCGCCGACAGCATGGGAGCAGCCCTCGGCAACGCCGCGCGGCGCGCCGGCCTCGACCCCGCGGCGCACGCCAGTACCGGAGCGGCGGTGTGGTCCGCGATGGGCGGGTGGCGCGGCATCCTGGAGTCGGTGCTGCCGTCGCTGGCGTTCGTCGTCCTCTTCACCGTCACGATCGACCCCGAGACGCGACAGGGCAACCTGTGGCTGAGCCTCGGCGTCTCCGTCGGGCTCGCCGTGGTCTTCACCCTCGCCCGGCTGATCGCGAAGTCGCCCCCGAGCGCCGCGATCGGCGGACTGCTCGCCACCGTCGGAGCCGCCGTCCTGGCCCTCGTCACCGGTCGCGGGCAGGACAACTTCGTGCTGGGCTTCTTCACCAACGGCGCCTACGGCACGGCGTTCCTCGTCTCGGCGCTGGTCGGATGGCCGCTCATCGGCCTCGCCGCGGGATACCTGCTGGGCGAGGGGACGCGCTGGCGCTCCGACCGGCGCAAGAAGCGCGCCTACACGTGGCTCTCGCTGGCGTGGGCGGCCCTCTTCGCCGCGCGCCTCGCGGTTCAGCTCCCGCTCTACTTCGCGGGCGACGTGACCGCGCTCGGGACGCTGAAGATCGTCATGGGCCTGCCGCTCTTCGCGCCGATGCTGGCCGTGACGTGGCTCGTGGTCCGATCTCTCTCGCCACGCCGCGAGTCCTGATATTATCTTGACATCAAGATAAATCCGTCCCCCCGATCGGTTAGGCCGACCTTCCTGGAATCGGCTGCGCAGCGCGGGGAAGATGGAGAAATGCGGGCCGACGCCTGCGCATTCGCCGACGAAGGAGACGATCGTGTCCACGGTTGACAGCTTCGGTGCAAAGAGCACCCTGACGGTCGGCAGCACCGACTACGAGATCTTCCGGATCGACACGGTCGCCGGTCACGAGAAGCTCCCCTTCAGCTTGAAGGTGCTGCTGGAGAACCTGCTCCGCACGGAGGACGGTGCCAACGTCACCAAGGAGCAGATCGAGGCGCTCGGCTCGTGGGTGCCCACGGCCGACCCCGACACCGAGATCCAGTTCACGCCCGCCCGCGTCGTGATGCAGGACTTCACCGGCGTCCCGTGCATCGTCGACCTCGCCACCATGCGCGAGGCCGTCACCGCTCTCGGCGGCGACCCGAACAAGATCAACCCGCTCTCGCCCGCCGAGATGGTCATCGACCACTCGGTCATCGCCGACCTCTTCGGCAGCGAGAACGCCCTCGAGCGCAACGTCGAGATCGAGTACGAGCGCAACGGCGAGCGGTACCAGTTCCTCCGCTGGGGCCAGACGGCATTCGACGACTTCAAGGTCGTCCCCCCGGGAACGGGCATCGTCCACCAGGTCAACATCGAGCACCTGGCCAAGGTCATCTACGACCGCTCGGTCGACGGCGTGCTGCGCGCCTACCCCGACACCTGCGTCGGCACCGACTCGCACACCACGATGGTCAACGGCCTGGGCGTGCTCGGCTGGGGCGTCGGCGGCATCGAGGCCGAGGCGGCCATGCTCGGCCAGCCCGTCTCCATGCTCATCCCGCGCGTCGTCGGCTTCAAGCTCAGCGGCGAGATCCCCGCGGGCGTCACCGCGACCGACGTCGTGCTGACGATCACCGACATGCTGCGCCAGCACGGCGTGGTCGGCAAGTTCGTCGAGTTCTACGGCGAGGGCGTCGCTTCGGTGCCGCTCGCCAACCGCGCCACCATCGGCAACATGAGCCCCGAGTTCGGCTCGACCGCGGCGATGTTCCCCATCGACGACGTCACGCTCGACTACCTGCGCCTCACCGGTCGCGACGAGCAGACCGTCGCCCTCGTCGAGGCGTACGCCAAGGAGCAGAAGCTCTGGCACGACCCGGCCCGCGAGCTCGTCTTCAGCGAGTACATGGAGCTCGACCTCGGGACCGTCGTCCCCTCGATCGCCGGACCCAAGCGTCCCCAGGACCGCATCCTGCTCTCCGAGGCCAAGAACCAGTTCGAGAAGGACATCCTCAACTACGCCGGCACGTCGGTCTCGGACTCGATCGTCGACCTCGAGGTCGACGGCACGTTCCCGGCATCCGACCCGGGCTCGGTCCCCGGTGAGGAGCACGAGGAGGTCACCGAGAGCGAGGTGCTCATCTCGTCGGGTCACCCCGCGAACGCGTCGAACCCCGTCAAGGTCACCACGCCCGACGGGCAGTCGTACCTGCTCGACAACGGTGCCGTCACACTCGCGGCCATCACCTCGTGCACGAACACCTCGAACCCCTCGGTCATGATCGCGGCGGGTCTGCTCGCCAAGAACGCCGTCGACAAGGGTCTGAAGCGCAAGCCGTGGGTCAAGACGACGCTCGGCCCCGGCTCGAAGGTCGTCACCGACTACTACGAGAAGTCCGGTCTCGACAAGGCGCTCGAGGGTCTCGACTTCTACACCGTCGGCTACGGCTGCACGATCTGCATCGGCAACTCGGGCCCCCTCATCGAGGAGGTCTCCGAGGCGATCAACGAGAACGACCTCGCCGTCACGGCCGTCCTCTCGGGTAACCGCAACTTCGAGGGTCGCATCAGCCCCGATGTGAAGATGAACTACCTGGCTTCTCCGCCGCTGGTCGTGGCCTACGCCCTCGCCGGCTCGATGAATTTCGACTTCGAGACCGACGCCCTCGGCAAGGACCAGAACGGCGACGACGTCTTCCTGAAGGACATCTGGCCCGCGCCCGACCAGGTGCAGACCATCATCGACGCGTCGATCTCGCGCGAACAGTTCATCCAGCAGTACGCCACCGTCTTCGAGGGCGACGAGCGCTGGAAGAACCTGCCCACGCCTACCGGCCCCGTCTTCGAATGGGATGCCGACTCCACCTACGTCCGCAAGGCCCCGTACTTCGACGGCATGTCGATGGAGCCCTCGCCGGTCGCCGACATCACCGGTGCGCGGGTCATGGCGACCCTCGGTGACTCGGTGACGACCGACCACATCAGCCCGGCCGGCAACATCAAGGCGGGCACGCCCGCCGCGCAGTACCTGACCGAGCACGGCGTCGCGCAGAAGGACTTCAACTCCTACGGCTCGCGCCGCGGGAACCACGAGGTCATGATCCGCGGCACGTTCGCGAACATCCGCTTGAAGAACGAGCTGACGGCGGCGGTCAACGACGGCGCGGTCGTCGAGGGCGGCTACACCCGTGACTTCACGCAGCCCGGCGGCCCGCAGTCGTTCATCTACGACGCGAGCCAGAACTACCAGGCGCAGGGCACCCCGCTGGTGATCTTCGGCGGCAAGGAGTACGGCTCGGGCTCGTCGCGCGACTGGGCGGCCAAGGGCACGAACCTGCTCGGCGTCAAGGCCGTCATCACCGAGAGCTTCGAGCGGATCCACCGTTCGAACCTCATCGGCATGGGCGTCGTGCCGCTGCAGTTCCCCGCGGGCGAGAGCTGGAAGTCGCTGGGCCTCGACGGCACCGAGATCGTCTCGATCGAGGGCATCGAGCAGCTCAACGAGGGCGTCACGCCCAAGACGGTGAAGGTCACCGCCGAACCGAGCGAGTTCTCGCCCGAGGGCAAGCAGACCGTCACGTTCGACGCCGTGGTCCGCATCGACACCCCCGGTGAGGCCGACTACTACCGCAACGGCGGCATCCTGCAGTACGTGCTGCGCTCGCTCGTCTGAGCGACATCCGTCAGGTGCCCCGGGAGCCTCGCGCTCCCGGGGCACCTTCGTTTTCCCCTCGGGTAGATTCGACGGATGACGATCTGCCCACGCCAGCCCCGCCCGGGGCCGGCGACGAACGAGGGGACACCTCTGTGCGCAGATCATTCGCCAATGCCGTCTTCCGCCTGACGGGTCACCGTCTCTGCTGCGGCCGCATCCCGGAGTGGGCCGCCCACGTCGGTCAGCCCTGGCGGCCCATCGACGAAGCCCCGCTGAATCTCTACAACGTGATCTGGCGCCTTCAGACCACGCTGCGGGGGTGGATGGACTGACCAGCGGGGCGACACCGCGGCTCTCGCGGTGTCGTCCCTGCGCCCGCGAAGGCGGACACTACCGGAGCGCGATCGGCAAGCCGTTGCCGGGCCCTCCGCACCCCCCGAGACTAGAATCGACAGACGCGCAGACCCCTGCGCGCCCCGCACGAGAGGAGTCACATGGCTCTCCTACCCGGCATCCACGGCCCCCGTGACCTCGACAGCCTGAACCCCGACGAGCTGCGTCAGCTCGCCGCCGAGGTCCGATCCTTCCTCGTCGAGAACGTCGCCCGCACCGGCGGGCACCTGGGTCCGAACCTCGGCGTCGTCGAGCTCACGATCGCCTTGCACAAGGTGTTCGACTCGCCCGCGGATCCCATCATCTTCGACACCGGACACCAGTCCTATGTGCACAAGATCCTCACCGGGCGCCAGGACTTCGAGAACCTCCGCTCGCGCGGTGGACTCGCCGGCTACCCCCAGCGCTCCGAGAGCGAGCACGACGTGGTGGAGTCATCGCACGCCTCCAGTTCGCTCAGCTGGGCTGACGGCGTCTCCCGGGCGTTCAGCCGCACCGGCCGCCGCGATCGCCACGTCATCGCCGTCGTGGGCGACGGTGCCCTCACCGGCGGCATGACGTGGGAGGCGCTGAACAACATCAGCGACGACAACGACCGCAACCTCGTCATCGTCGTCAATGACAACGGACGCTCGTACGCCCCCACCATCGGCGGCATGGCGCGCTACCTCAACCGTGTCCGCACGAACGAGGCGTACCGCACCCTGCACCGCGGCTCCGACACGCTCTTCCGCCGACTGGGTCCGGCGGCCCGCGCCGTCTATCGCGGCGTCCGTGGAGGCACCCACGGCTTCCTCTCGCGCTTCACCAACAACGAAGCGCTCTACAGCAACCTCGACATCAAATACCTCGGCCCGATCGACGGGCACGACTTCGAGTCGCTCATCGAGACGCTCGAACTGGCGAAGTCGTACGGTGCCCCCGTCATCGTCCACGCCATCACCGACAAGGGCAGCGGCTACGCGCCGGCCATGAGCGACGAGGCCGACCAGTTCCACGCGGTGGGCAAGATCGATCCGATCACGGGCGAAGCACTCGGTTCCGGTGGCGGGGTGCAGTGGACCGATGTCTTCGCGGAGGAGCTCGTCACGGTCGGCGCCGAACGCGATGACGTGATCGCGATGACGGCGGCGATGCTGCGCCCCACCGGCCTGCAGAAGTTCGCCGAGCGCTTCCCCGAGCGGGTGTACGACGTCGGCATCGCCGAACAGCACGCCGTGGCATCCGCCGCCGGCCTCGCCTTCGGCGGGCTGCACCCCGTCGTCGCCATCTACGCCACCTTCATGAACCGCGCGTTCGACCAGGTGATGATGGATGTCGCGCTGCACAAGGCCGGCGTCACCTTCGTCCTGGACCGCGCCGGTGTGACCGGCCCCGACGGCCCCAGCCATCACGGCATCTGGGACCTGGCGATGCTGCAGCTGGTTCCCGGTATCCGGATCGCGGCCCCGCGCGACGCCGCCCGTCTGCGCGAGGTGTTCCGCGAGGCCACCGCGGTCGAGGATGCCCCCACTGTCGTGCGTTATCCCAAGGGCAAGGTCAACGACGACGTCGAGGCGATCGAGCGCCTGCATGACGGAGTCGACGTCCTCAGTCGCGGTTCGGGTGAGGACGTCCTCCTGGTCGGCATCGGCCCGATGGTGCACCTGGCCCTCGAGGTCGCGGAACGGCTCAAGGCGCAGGGCATCGGCGCCACCGTGATCGACCCGCGCTGGGCCATCCCCGTGCAGCCCTCGATCGTCGACCTGGCGCGGGAGCACCGTCTGGTCATCACCATCGAGGACGGCATTCGCGTGGGCGGTGTCGGCACGCGGGTCCGTCAGGTGCTGCGCGAGGCCGGAGTCGACACGGCGGTCGACGAGCTCGGCATCCCCGATGAATTCATCGATCACGCCACGCGCGAGCAGATCCTCGAGGATGCCGGTCTCACGGCGTCGAAGATCGCCCACGACGTGGTGGCCCAGGTGCTCGGCACCCGCATCCCCATGGCCCGCCAGACGCCCACCGGCTCGATCCCGACGATCGAGGAGTGGGAGAAGTCGCGCCCGTAGGCGCGTGAGCAAGCGCGAACGGGCCGGGATGCCGATATCCCGGCCCGTTCTGCATGTTCGGCGCCGATCCGCCGTCACCAGTACAGGGGAGGCGACGAGAACAGGCTGAGATCGCAGCAAGCGGCCTGTCCTCGTCGCACAGCCTGTTCTGGTGATCATGCCGCGGGCACGCCTCGCGCACCCTGCCGTCACGAAAACAGGGCGATGCACCGAGAACAGGCCGAAACGGCCGGAACCGCCCTGTCCTCGTCGCGCACCCTGTTCTGGTGACGGCGCTCGACTTGCGCGAACGACGACGGCGCCGCCCCCGAGGGGACGACGCCGTCGCGAGGGAGAGTCTCAGCCTCCGATGCCGCGGATGGGCGGGTGGTGGAACGTGTCGCCGAAGGCGCGCTCCGACGCCCCCTCGCGGTCGAGGTAGGGCGAGGCCCCACCGTCGATGAAGGGCCAGCCGGCGCCGAGGATGAGGCACAGGTCGATGTCCTGCACCTCGGGGACCACGCCCTCGTCGAGCATGATCTTGATCTCCTGCGCGAGGCCGTCCTGCACGCGGGCGAGGATCGTCTCGGGCGCGACGGGCGTCTTGCCGGCGACGAGCACCTTCTGCGCGGCCTTGGTCCAGCCGGTGACACGGCCGCCCTTGTCCTTCTCGACGACCTCGGGGAGAGCGGCGAGCTCGTGGAAGTTCTCCGACGAGAAGAATCGGTCGGGGAACGCGTGCGCCATGGTGTCCTGCACGTGCGCGGCGACCTTCCAGCCGACGAGGTCGATCAGCTGGAACGGACCCATCGGCAGGCCGAGCGGCGCGAACGCCTTCTCGACGACCGTGATCGGCGTTCCCTCGTAGACTGCCCGGGCCGCCTCGCCCATGACCTTGGCCAGCAGACGGTTCACGACGAAGCCGGGCGCGTCCGCGGTGAGCACCGCGTTCTTACCGAGGCCCTTCGCCACGACGAACGCCGTCGACAGAGCGGCGTCGGAGGTGGCATCCGTCTTCACGACCTCGATGAGCGGCATGACCGCGACGGGGTTGAAGAAGTGGAAGCCCACGAGACGCTCCGGGTTCTGCAGCACCGAGCCGATTTCAGCCACGGAGAGCGACGAGGTGTTCGTGGCCAGGATGGCGTCGTCGGCGACGATCTTCTCGATCGCGGAGAACACCTCCTGCTTCACGCCGACCTCTTCGAAGACGGCCTCGATCACGAAGTCGCAGTCCGCGAACTCGCTGCGGTCGGTCGTGCCGTGCACGAGCGCGCGCAGCTGGTTGGCGGTGTCGCCGTCGAGGCGCCCCTTGGCCTCGAGCTTGCCGATCTCGTCTCGAATGGATGCCACGCCCTTGTCGACGCGTCCCTGGTCGAGGTCGGTGATGATCACCGGCACCCGGAGCTTGCGCACGAACAGCAGCGCGAACTGCGAGGCCATGAGACCCGCGCCGATGACGCCGACCTTCGTGACCTTCTTCGCCAGCGCCTTGTCGGGGGCCCCGACCGGACGCTTCGCGCGCTTCTGGACGAGGTCGAAGGCATACATGGATGCCGCGAACTGGTCGCCCGTGATGAGCTCGGCCAGCGCCTCGTCCTCGCGGGCGAAGCCCTCGGCCTTCGTACCGCTCTTCGCCTTGTCGAGCAGGTCGAGCGCGACGTAGGGGGAGCGGGGCACGGTGCCGATCTTCGACTCGAGCATTCCGCGGGCCATCTTGATCGCGATGGGCCATTTGGTCAGGCGCTCGAGCTTGCCCGGCTCGCTCTTGCGCTCGACCTTGACGCGGCCGGTCAGCACGCCGTCAGCCCACCGCAGCGAGTCCTCGAGGTAGCTGGCCGCCGGGAAGAGGGCATCCATGATCCCGAGGTCGAAGGCCTGCTGGGGCTTCAGCATCCGGTTCTGCTTGAGCGGGTTCGAGATGACGACCTCGAGCGCATTCTCGATGCCGATGAGGTTCGGCAGCAGGTAGGCGCCGCCCCAGCCGGGGATGATCCCGAGGAACACCTCGGGCAGCGCGATCGCCGCCGCCGAGGAGTCGACCGTGCGGTAGGTCGAGTTCAGCGCGATCTCGAGGCCACCGCCGAGGGCGAGGCCGTTGACGAACGCGAACGAGGGCACGCCCAGCTCCGACAGCGAGCCGATCACCTGGTGTCCGCGCTGCGCGATGAGGCGGGCGACCTCCGTGGAGGGCAGCTTCGCGACATCGGACAGGTCGGCACCGGCGGCGAGGATGTACTGCTTGCCGGTGATCGCGACGGCGTGGATCTCGCCCGCGGCGGCGCGCCTCTTGAGCGTCTCGAGCGTCTGCCCGAGTTCGGCCAGGGTCGCGGGCCCCAGGGTGTTGGGCCGGGTGTGGTCGCGCCCGTTGTCGAGCGTGATCAGCGCCAGCACGTTGCCCGAGGGCAGACGCACGTCGCGGACGGGGGAGTGGGTCACGACCTCGTCCCCGGTCAAGGCGTCGAGAGGCGAGAAGTCGATCGAGGTGTAATCGGTCACTTGCGCTTCTTCTTTCCGTCGAAGAACGGGTTCTCCCAGATGACCGAGCCGCCCTGGCCCAGGCCCACGCACATCGCGGTGAGGCCGTAGCGCACGTCGGGTCGCTCGGCGAACTGCGCCGCGAGCTGGATCATGAGGCGGACTCCGGATGCCGCGAGCGGGTGCCCGACGGCGATCGCGCCGCCCCACGGGTTCACGCGCGGGTCGTCGTCGGCGATGCCGAAGTGATCGAGCAGCGAGATCACCTGGATCGCGAACGCCTCGTTCAGCTCGAAGAGCCCGATGTCGTCGATCGTGAGTCCGGCCTTCTTCAGCGCCTTCTCGGTCGAGGGGATCGGACCGATGCCCATGATCTCGGGCTCGACGCCGGCGAAGGCGAACGACACCATGCGCATCTTGGGCGCGAGACCGAACTCCTTCACCGCGCCGGCGCCGGCGAGGAGGCTGATGGTCGCCCCGTCGGTCAGCGGCGACGACGTGCCGGCGGTCACCCGACCGTGGGGGCGGAACGGTGTCTTCAGCGTCGCGAGACCCTCGACCGTGGTCTCGGGGCGCCGCCCCTCGTCCTCGGTCGCGAGGCCCCAGGCACCGTCGGCATCCTTCACCGCCACCGGCACGAGATCGGGCTGGATCTTCCCGGCCTCGTATGCCGCCTGGACCTTGTGCTGACTCGCGGCGCCGAAGCGGTCGGCACGCTCCTTGGTCAGGTGCGGAAAGCGGTCGTGGATGCGCTCGGCCGTTACCCCCATGTTGAGGGCGCCCGGGTCGACGAGCTTCTCGGCCACGAAGCGGGGGTTGGGGTCGACGTTGCCGCCGATGGGGTGGCGTCCCATGTGCTCGACACCGCCAGCGAGGGCGAGGTCGTACATGCCGACGCCGATCGAGGCGCCCATGGTCGTCACGCTCGTCATGGCGCCGGCGCACATGCGCTCGATCGCCAGCCCCGGCACGGTCATCGGCAGACCCGCGAGGATCGCCGCCGTGCGCCCGAGGGTCAGCCCCTGATCACCGGTCTGCGACGTCGCGGCGATCGCAACGTCGTCGATCCGGTCCTTCGGCACGTCGCCGTTGCGCTCCATCAACCCGATGATCGCTTTGACGACCAGGTCGTCGGCGCGGGTGTTCCAGTACATGCCCTTCTCGCCGGCGCGCCCGAAGGGGGTGCGCATTCCGTCGACGAAGAAGACGTCCGTCATCTCGGCCACTCTGCCTCCATAGTTTGGGATGACCCCAGCCTAGGAAGAGCACTCGACCGCGCCGAATCGGTTGTCCGAACCTACGAATCCGTGCCAGGGGCCTCGTCGGTGGGTTTGAGGGAAGCTACAAAGCTATCGACGATCACCTGTGCAGTCTGGTCAATCTGCCACGGGCGTGCGCCGAGATCCGCGAGAGCGGCCCCGACGTTCTCGACCGTGAAGTCGGCCGGGGGCGCCCATGCCAGACGGCGCAGCGACTCGGGGGTGAGCAGGTTCTCGGTCGGCATCCGCAGCTCCTCCGCCCGCGCCTCGACCGCGGGACGCGCGGCCTTGAGGCGACGGTCGGCCTCGGGGTTGCGGTCGGCCCACGCGCGCGGCGGCGGAAGGGTGTCGCTGGGTACCCGGTCGGCGGGGAGGTCCGTGGTCTCGCGTCCCGCCACGATGGCGTTCCACCAGCGGTCCAGCTGCGTACGGCTCGCCCGACCGTTGAACTCCTTGACCGCCGCGAGCGCCTGCTTGCTCGAGGGATCCGCCAGGACCGCCGCCACCAGGGCGCGATCGGGCACGAGCCGACCGGGAGCGACGTCCTGCTCGCGGGCGTAATCCTCGCGCGCCTGCCACAGTGCCCGGGCGATCGCGAGGGAGCGGCGCCCCCGCACGGTGTGCAGGCCGCTCAACCGGCGCCACGGGTCATCGCGCGGAGGCTTGGGCTCGCGATCGAGCACGGCCTGGAACTCCTGCCGCGCGAATTCCGTCTTCCCCTGCTCCGCCAGCTCGGCGACGAGCACGTCCCGCACGTCGATGAGGTGCTCGACGTCGAGACCGGCGTACTCGAGCCAGGATGCCGGCAAGGGGCGCGTCGACCAGTCCGCGGCAGAGTGCGCCTTGGCGAGCGTGATGCCGAGGGTCTGCTCGACGACGGCGCCGAGACCCACCCGCTCGTGGCCGAGCAGGCGCGAACCGAGCTCGGTGTCGAAGATCACCGGCGGCTCGAGACCGCGCTCGCGCAGCGACGGCAGATCCTGGCTGGCCGCGTGGAAGACCCACTCCGCCTCGCCGATCGCGTCCTGCAGGGGGGAGAAGTCGTCGATCGTCGTGGGATCGAAGAGGAACACGCCGGCATCCCGGCGGAACACCTGGATGAGATAGGCGCGCTGCGAATAGCGGAAGCCCGAGGCCCGCTCGACGTCGACCGCGACCGGCCCCGTTCCGGCGGCCAGCGCCTCGCACGCGGCAAGGAAGCCCGCAGCATCCTCGATGACGATGTACTCAACCACGCGTGGGCCTCCGGGCTCCGAACACGGCAACGCCCTCCGACCCCGGGGGGAGGCCGGCGAGCATGCACACGAGCTCCGCCCACGCCTCGAGGTGCGGGCGGAAGGGACCGCGCGGCGACCATGACGCGCGAAGTTCGATCTGCGACCCCTCACCCTGGGCGGCGAGAGCGCCGAACCCGGTCGAGAGGGTCTTGGTGGCGGTGCCCGACTCGGAATGACGGTCGGCTCCGCGCGAGTCCAGCGCGTCGATGAGCCACGACCAGGCGACGTCGGCCAACAGAGGGTCGACCCCGATCTCCGGCTCGAGCGGCGCCTGGGCGAAGCAGACGATGCGCCACGCCCCTCCCCAGGGCTCGGGCTCCTCGGGGTCGTGCAGGAGGATGAAGCGACCGGTGCCGAAGGGCGAGTCGGTGGCGTGCTCCTCGGGGCGCACATCACCGGCGAGGGCGAGCGAGAAGGGCGCCAGACCCGCCGGGGAGGGGATCTCCCGCACGACGAGGTCGTCACGGAACGTCGTGGCACGCACCTCCTCGGCGGCACGCGCGAACGGTCCGGCGGCCTCCGCCGGGCGATGGTCACTCACGGCAGCAGACTAGAGTGAGGCCTCGATGAACGCTCCCAGGCGCGCCGCGGGTCCCCGCGCATCGCGGCGCCGCATCACCGGTTTCCGCATCGCCCTCTCCTCCCTGGGTCTCGCCCTGGCCGCCTCGGCGGGCGCACTCAGCGCCGTCTCGCTGCGCGTCGCCCGCACCGTCGTGCGCCCGGCCGGCCGTCGCCCCGACACCCGCATCCTGCGCCTGGACGCCGCCGCGCAGACCATCACCCTGGCGCGAACGCCCGACACCGCGCTGCCCGGCCGATACGGACTCTTCACCGTCGGTTCGGCCGAGTACCTGCGCCTCGGCGCCATCGTCGGCAGCGAAGAGACGAGCGTCACCCGCAAGCTGCTCACCCACGTCGCCGCCGGCGGTGATCTCGCTGCCGAGGCCGCATTCAGCGGCTGGTACTACGACCAACCCGGTCAGCTGCATCTGCCGTTCCATGATGTCGACATCGAGACCGGAGTGGGCCCGTGCCCCGCGTGGGAGTTCCCCGCCTCCGACCCCACCGACGTCTGGGTGATCCAGGTGCACGGTCGCGGCACCACCCGCGCCGAGACCCTCCGCGCCGTCCCGGTCTTCCACGCGCTCGGCATCACGAGCCTCGTCGTGTCGTATCGCAACGACGGCGACGCCCCGACGAGCCCCTCGGGCACCTACGGCCTCGGCGCGACCGAGTGGCGCGACCTGGATGCCGCGATCGGGTACGCCCGACGGCAGGGGGCGCGCCGCGTCATCCTCATGGGATGGTCGATGGGCGGTGCGCTCGCCCTGCAGGCGGCCCTCGAGTCGCCGCACGGCGACGTGATCGCCGGTCTCGTGCTCGACTCGCCCGTCGTGGACTGGCGCACGGTCCTCGCGTTCCAGGGACGCATGATGCGTCTGCCCGCGCCGGTCATCGCGCTGGCCCAGACCACGATCCGCTCCGGCTGGGGCGCGGCGATGCTGGGCGCTGACGAACCCATTCCCCTCGATCGGCTCGACGTGGTCGCCCGCGCGCGGAGCCTTCGGCATCCCCTGCTCATCCTCCACAGCGACGACGACGGCTTCGTCCCGTCGGACGCCTCGCACGCGCTCGCGACGGCCCGGCCCGACCTCGTCACGATGGAGACGTTCACGACCGCCCGCCACACCAAACTGTGGAACTTCGACGAGACGCGCTGGTCCGACGCCATCGCGCGATGGCTGCGCGAACGGGGTCTTTCCCGAGCGAGCTGATCCCGGATGCCGGAACCCGGCGGGAACACCGAGATCGGCTCGACCCCGAGGGGGAGCGCTTCAGGCGGCGCGCTTGGCGCGCACCTGGCGCTTGGCACGCATGAGCATGCCGGTCATGCCGGCGATGCGGAGCGGGCTCACGGCGCGGGTGAGACCGATGCTCTGCGGGAAGTCATCGGGCACGGCGAGCATCTCGTCGGCGCTCAACCCGGTCAGCCCCTGCGCGAGGATGCTGGCGAACCCGCGCGTGGTCGGCGCCTCGGCGGGCGCCGTCGCGTGCATCGCGACGCGGTCGTCATCGTCGACGGTGACGATGATGAACACCGGCGACTGGCATTCCGCCACCCGTTCAGCGAGCTCCGGGTGATCCGCGTACTCCGCGGGCACCTCGGGCAGCTCCTGGGAGAACTCCAGCAGCAGCTGCAGGCGGTCGGGCTCGTCGAGCTCGAGGAACTCCTCGCGGATCTCGGCGAGGCGGGCGGGGAGGGCGATTTCGGACATCACCGTCATCCTCCCACGCCCACCGCGGCCGGGCTCAGCGACCCGGGACCTCACCCGGCTCGGCGCCGGCGACGATCGGCACGCGCACGGCGCTGCCCCACTCGGTCCACGAGCCGTCGTAGTTGCGCACGTCGTCGAAGCCGAGCAGGTGCTTGAGCACGAACCAGGTGTGGCTCGAGCGCTCGCCGATGCGGCAGTACGCCACGATCTTGTCGCCGTCGGCCAGGCCCGCACCGTCGCGGTAGATGGCATCCAGTTCGGCACGCGACTTGAAGCCGCCGTCCTCGGCGACGGCCTTGCCCCACGGCACGCTCTGCGCGCTCGGGATGTGACCGGCGCGCAGCGCGCCCTCCTCGGGGTAGGCGGGGGCCGTGGTGCGCTCGCCGGAGTACTCCTCGGGGGAGCGCACATCGATGAGGGGGTTGCCGAGGTGGGCGAGCACGTCGTCCTTGTAGGCACGCAGCAGGGAGTCGTCGCGCTCGACGACCGGGTAGTCGGTGGGCTCGACGACGGTCTTTTCGGTGGTGAGGGGGCGTCCCTCGGCGATCCACTTGTCGCGGCCGCCGTCCAGCAGCCGCACGTCCTCGTGGCCGAACAGCGAGAACACCCAGAGGGCGTACGCGGCCCACCAGTTGTTCTTGTCGCCGTAGATCACGACGGTGTCGTCGCGGGAGATGCCCTTGCCGCTCAGCAGCTTCGCGAAGCCCTCGCCGTCGACGTAGTCGCGCACGACGGGGTCGTTGAGCTCGGTGTGCCAGTCGACCTTCACCGCCCCGGGGATGTGACCCGTCTCGTACAGCAGCACGTCCTCGTCGGACTCCACCACGACGAGCCCCGGCGCCCCGAGACGCTCCTGCAGCCATTCACCGGTGACGAGTCGGCCGGGCTCGGAGTACTCGGCGAATTTGGGGGAGGTGGTGTCGATCTCGACGGTCACGGAGAACTCCTCTTGTCGGGGCGGCAGGAACGGCGGCATAGGGTGGACACCGCACCATCGACCCTAGATCCGCGGCAGGGGGCACGCACCCCTCCCGTAAGACTGCGACACAGGACGGCCATGACCTCTACGCCCGCGACGACCGGCCTCATCCACCTCACCGATCGCGAGCCCGCGGTCACGGGCGCCGAGATGGTGAGTGCACTGGTGCCGCCGCCGCAGTTCGACGGGGCGACGTTCGAGTCGTACCGAGCGGACGACGCGTACCCCTCGCAGCAGGAGGCCAAGGAGCTGCTTCAGGCCTTCGCGGGCAAGCAGTCGGCCCCGGCCAAGAAGGGCGGGTTCTTCCGCCGCGCCGAGAAGACGCCGCCCATCAAGCCCGGGGTCTACCTCGACGGCGGGTTCGGCGTCGGCAAGACGCACCTCCTCGCGTCGATCTACCACGCGATGCCCGCCCGCCGGAAGTACTTCGGCTCCTTCATCGAGTACACCGCCCTCGTGGGCGTGCTCGGCTACGCGAAGGCGGTGGAGCTGTTCCGCGGTTCCGACCTGCTGTGCATCGACGAGTTCGAGCTCGATGACCCGGGCGACACGATGGTCATGACGCGGCTCCTCGGCGAGCTGGTCGCATCCGGAACCCGACTCGCCGCGACCTCGAACACCCCGCCGAACGCGTTGGGCGAAGGTCGCTTCGCGGCGCAGGACTTCCTGCGCGAGATCCAGTCGATGTCCGACAGCTTCCGCACGATCCGCATCGACGGCACCGACTTCCGCCAGCGCGCCATCGACGGTGAGGCGAAAGCGCTCTCCGGCGACGAGTACCGGACAGCGCTGGATGCCGCGGCCTCCGGCTCGGTGGCCTCCGACGACGCGTTCACCGACCTCGTCGGGCATCTGGCTCGGGTGCACCCGTCGCGCTTCATCCGCCTGATCGACGGCGTCGACGTCATCGGTCTGCGCGATGTCGAGGTGCTGCACGACCAGTCGGCCGCCCTTCGCCTGGTGGCCTTCGTCGACCGCGCCTACGACGCCCAGATCCCGATCCGCGCCACGGGGGTCGCGCTCAACTCGGTGTTCGGCGACGAGATGCTCGCCGGGGGATACCGGAAGAAGTACCTCCGCGCGGTGTCGCGCCTGGTCGCGCTGACGCACTCCTGAACCCGGTTCATCAGCGCCTCCCATCGGCGCGAAACGCGATGTTTACCGGAGGGCCGCGCCTGTAACCTTCGCGAAACACGGGGCGGACGGCGGTGGTAACCGCGACTGGGAACACTGAGGGGACCCGACGCTTTACCTGCGTCCCTGCAGAGAGGTTTCCTCCGAGATGGATCAAGGCAACACCGCATTCATCCTGATAGCAGCGGCACTCGTGCTGCTCATGACGCCAGGACTCGCGTTCTTCTACGGCGGCCTGGTCAAGGCCAAGAGCGTCATCAGCATGATGATGATGAGCTTCGGCGCCATGGGCCTCATGGGGGTCCTCTGGGTGCTCTACGGCTACTCGATCGCGTTCCCGACCACGGCTGAGGGCACCACCCAGTTCCCGTGGGCGATCGACCCCAGCAACTTCAGCCTCGCCGGCGTCCTCGAGACGCCCGAGGGCGCGGCCTACCCGCCGCTCGCCTTCGTCGCGTTCCAGGCCACCTTCGCCATCATCACCGTCGCCCTGGTCTCGGGTGCCATCGCCGACCGCGCCAAGTTCGGCGCGTGGATGATCTTCGCCGGCATCTGGGCCACCGTGGTGTACTTCCCGGTCGCCAGCTGGGTGTTCAACTTCGGCCTCGCCGACGACGCGTCGTTCTCGTACGGCGGCTGGATCACGCACGGTCTGCAGGACGTCTTCGGCGTCGGCGCGATCGACTTCGCCGGTGGAACCGCTGTGCACATCAACGCCGGTGCCGCCGCCCTGGCCCTCGCTCTGGTGCTCGGCAAGCGCGTCGGCTTCCAGAAGGGCGCCCACGTCCCCCACAACCCGCCGTTCGTACTGCTGGGCGCCGGTCTGCTGTGGTTCGGTTGGTTCGGCTTCAACGCCGGCTCCGAGCTCGCCGCCGACGGCACCGCCGCGCTGGCCTTCGTCAACACCATCGCCGCCCCGGCCGCAGCTCTCCTGGCCTGGCTGATCGTCGAGAAGATCAAGGACGGCAAGCCCACCTCGGTCGGCGCCGCCTCCGGTGCCGTCGCGGGTCTGGTCGCCATCACGCCCGCCTGCGCCGCCCTCACGCCGTTCTGGGCCATCGTCCTGGGTCTGCTCGCCGGTGCGGTCTGCGCCCTGGCCATCGAGCTGAAGTTCAAGCTCGGCTTCGACGACTCGCTCGACGTGGTCGGCATCCACCTCGTCGGCGGTCTGATCGGAACCCTGTACCTGGGCATCTTCGCCACGGGCACGGGCCTCATCAACAGCGGTTCGTTCAACCAGCTGATCGTCCAGGCGATCGCGGCCCTCGCGGTGCTCGTGTACTCGTTCGTGCTCGCCTTCGTCATCGGCTTCGCGATCGAGAAGACGATCGGCTTCCGCGTGAAGAACGAGGACGAGATCGCCGGTATCGACACCGTCGTCCACGGAGAAGAGGGCTACGTGCTCTCCGACGTGCGCGGCTGAGTCCGCTTCACCCCGAGCGGGGCGCCACCGATTCGTCGGCGGCGCCCCGTTCCGCGTGTCTAGGGTGGGCCCATGGGAACGACTTCTCGCGTGCTGTCGGCGCTGCTCGGCCTCTTCCGGTCCGGATCCGCGCCCGCCACCCCCGCCCGCCCCCCGCGCCCGGCCACGGCCCCTACACGGCGCCCAGCGAGCCCCTCACGGCCCGCCACCGCCTCGACCGCGCCCGCAGGCACCGAGACCGTCGAGATCGATCCTCCGCGGCGCCTGACGCTGTCGTACGCCCCGGAGCGCGACGACGCACCCGACGGGGGAGAGATCATCTGGACGTGGGTGCCCTACGAGGAGCGGGACGGCCGCGGAAAAGACCGCCCCGTGCTCGTCCTCGGCAGAGCGGATACCACCCGGTCCTACGCCGTGCGCCTGACGAGCAAGCCGCACGACGGCGACCGCCAGTACCTGTCGCTCGGCACGGGGGAGTGGGACCCGCAGCGCCGACCGTCGTGGGTCGACGTGGAGCAGGTGTACCTCGTACACGACGCGGGCATGCGCCGCGAGGCGGCCGCCCTCGACCGGAAGCGCTTCGACGCCGTCGCGGCAGCCCTGCAGAAGCGGTACGGGTGGTCGCGGGCGTGAGCGAGATGCTCCTCGATGGACCGAGGGGACGTCGACTGTGTCTCGAGTACGCGTGTCGCGATCCGCGGCTCGCCCACCTCGTGAGCTCCTACGCCTTCCACCATCGGGACGAGCGGTCCACGGTCATCGCGTTCGACGATGGGGAGCGGGCACCGATCCCCGACCCCGGCGTGGGCGACATCGCCGACGTGCTGGCCGCGGCGTCCGCGGCTCCGCTCGACGACGTCGCCCTCGCAGCCGCGCTGCGCGCGACGGTCGATGTCGCGCGGTACTGGCAGGAGCCCGACACCCTCGACGGGCTCTGCTTCGATCCACGCGTCATCGGAGCGCTGAGCCCGCTCGCCCGCGACCTCCTCCGCCACGCGGGGGGCCGGTGGAACCGCGAGCGGAACGAAGAGCAATGGGCCGTGCAGTGGCGGCGGCCCGAGGCGACCGGGCCTCTCGCCCACGACGCCGCCAGCGCGCTCGCGGCGTGGGACGCCGGCATGCGCGCTCTGGAGGAGAGCGCGCGTGAGGAGTGGCCGAGCGATCCGACGGCCCGCCTGTCGGGCGAGTGGTGGTCGGTGCCCGTGCGGCTGCTGTCGACGCGAGGGAGCGTCGACGCGGCGCTCGACCTCGTCGAGGACTCCCTCGGCGAGGAGGTCGCGACGGTGGTCCCGGTCGTGGGATCGGGGCGCACGCTCGAGATCCGCGGCGCCGCGGACTGGGCGGCGCTCTGCCGGCGGTACCCCGTCGAGGTGACGGCCTCGCGCCGGCACGACTGGTTCCGCACGACGGGGCGCGACGGGCGCTGGCTCGTACCCGACTGGGGCCGCGTCGCCCACGAGTGGGAGGCCGTGCACCTGACCACCCTCGGCTACCTCGCCGGCGCCACACGAGCCATCACCGTCGACGACGAGTACGCGAGCGTCATCGCGGGATGGGAACCGGATTCGACGATCTGGCTCGCTGATGCGGTGGTCGAGAACGGTGATCGACAGGAGTGGAGACGCGATCATCCGGATGCCGCGTGGACGCGGGTCGCGTGAGTCGACACCCCGGGAACGACGAAGGCCCCCGGATGACCGGGGGCCTTTTCGGTGGGCGATACCAGACTCGAACTGATGACCTCTTCCGTGTGAAGGAAGCGCGCTACCAACTGCGCCAATCGCCCGCATCCCGAACGGGACTCATCGATCGTACCGGATGCCGAGAGGTGCTCCCGACCATTCCGGGAGACACGCGCGGGGCGCACCTCGTTTTGCGCGCGCGCTCAGATCGGGTAATGTCTTACGAGTGCTCGGGGCAAGCCCCGGGAACGAAATGCGGATGTAGCGCAGTTGGTAGCGCACAACCTTGCCAAGGTTGGGGTCGCGAGTTCGAGTCTCGTCATCCGCTCGAGTGGAGGGAACTGTCATCAGCACGGCTGATAAACAGATCACGACACGTGGGTCGAACCACATCACGGTGGCGTGGCCGAGCGGCTAGGCACCGGCCTGCAAAGCCGTTTACACGGGTTCGAATCCCGTCGCCACCTCAACTCACAAAAGAACAGCCTGTATAGGCGCGATTGGCGCAGCGGTAGCGCGCTTCCCTGACACGGAAGAGGTCACTGGTTCGATCCCAGTATCGCGCACCGAATAAAACCCCCGGTTCGCCCGGGGGTTTTTTCGTTCGCGCGGCGGGGGATGAGGAGCCGGCATCCCGGGCGCCTGTTCGCGCGAAGAGACAGCCCTGCCGAATCAGGTCGAGCGTGGCCGGCGCCGTCGTCGCGATCTTCGCGCGAGGAAAGTGCTCGCCGCCTCACGTGCGAGCTCCTGACGGGTGGGCGGATCGGCGTCACCGTGCCGAAGCCGTCTTCGAGTTCCTCATCGCTGAGGAACTCGTCCACCGGCGATGGCATCCCGGGCGAACCGGGGGAGTGGTCGTTCCCGCCGCCAGTAAGGGGGGCTGCGGAGTGCCTGGCGGCGGGAACGACACGACGCTAACCCATGTCCACCGAAAGGGGGACACGAATCCACCGGTCTTGCGGCACCGTTGCGCATTCCTTGCGCCGGCGTTGAGGTTCGGCATAGTCGCCGCACAGGCGGGTCGATCAGATCACGTCGAGGCTCTCGAGATATTGCGCCACTCGCTCCTCGTCGACGACGTCCAGCGGCTGGCCGTTCACCCGGCGGACGGATGCCAAGGTCGTCATCGACTCGTTCGTCAATCCGAACCGGTACGTCTCCAGCGACACGACCACAGGCCCCACCTGCGGGACGTCATAGCTCCCCATGACCGCGAGCGTAGGGGCGCGGGAACACCACATGGAAGCGCTCCCATGAACAGTCTTCGCAATTTGGCCGCCCTCCGGCGTCTCGCGCAACCCCCGAGTGGGCTGTTCGAACCTCGCTAGCGTGGAACCATGACGGTCCCCGACACCCACTGGCGTGAGATCGCCTCGTCGCCCTTCGTCTCGCTCGGCACCTTTCGAAAGAACGGCGCACTCGCGGCGGTGCCGGTATGGATCGCCCGCGACGGCGACGAACTCGTCGTCACCAGCGAGCGGTCCACGGGGAAGGTCAAGCGCCTGCGCAACGATTCGCGGGTCGTCCTGCGCCCCTGCAGCCGCATGGGGTCCATCGACCCGGATGCCATCACCGTCGAGGCGCATGCGCGCATCGCGGGGCCCGCGACCGACGATGACCGGGCCGATCGCGCCCTGCGCCGGAAGTACGGCCTGCAGTTCCGCATCATCCTCGGCGTCGAGGCGCTGGTCCGGCGCATCCAGCGCAAGCCCGGTGATCGGGTGATCCTGCGCATCTCGCGCGCCGGCTGACGTTCGGCATCCGTCCGGGATGGACGCATCGCGCGAACCACTAGCCCCGTAGCGACGGAGGAACAAGGGGGTTTGCGCCGGACGGCTGGATGGGGGACAGTGCACGAAGAGACGGCGATGGAACCCCGGCCATCAGCGTTCGACTTCTCGCCGAGAGATGCGCACTCCGGGGCGACGATCGCCGGGGGGTCATCATGGGCAAATTCATCTACGACGGCGACGTCAAAGTCGATTTCGAGGACCGTCTCCTTGCGCACCTCCAGGCGGTGATCATGGCCAAGGTGCGTCGCGGGGAGTCCTTCCCCTTCACCTGGAAGGACGACATCAGCACGGGCGGAGGACGGACGACGGTGTACATCCACCCCAACGTCTCCCTGGTGTTCAAGTACCACGGCAGCCGGACGCCGCAGCTGAGCCCGGCATGGCTGCACGCGCTCACCTACAACGCCAACTCCGGGCGGGGCCTCTACGTCATCCCCGAACCCGACGAGTTCTCTCCGCGCGAGAGCCTGCAGCGGGAGGAGATGGTCTTCCGCGAGGTGCCGAACGAGCAGGCCCCCGCCCCCGCGCAGTCCTGAGAACGGGAATGCTCGGCGGTCGCGCGGCGGTTACGACTCGCATGACCTCCTGGACCGATGCGAAGCCCTTCTTCGAGACGAACGCCGTCGCCCACCTTTCCACCCTCATGGCGGACGGCTCTCCTCACGGGATCCCGCTGTGGGTGGGTGTCGACGGGGAGCGTCTCATGATCTTCACCGAGGTGGACACGCTCAAAGACCGCAACATCCGGCGTGATCCCCGCGTCGCCATCTCGGTGACCGGCACGGACAACCCCTACGCCATGGCGTTCGTGCGCGGCGAGGCGGTCGAACGCATCGACGGCGAGGACGCGCTGCCGTACGTCGACCGCATCTCGACCCTTTATACGGGTGAACCGTACGGCCTTCGCGACGGCCTCGCCGTGTGGTTCATCGAGCCGCGCAAGGCGTGGTCGCGCACCTACGAGGACTGACCCTCAGAGCGCGAGCGGCAGGACCCCGAGCAGCAGGATCAGGGGGGCGATCACGGCGCCGAGCACGATGAAGCGACTCCAGCGCACCTCGACACCCGCCGCCACGAGCCGGTCGTGCCACAGCAGCGTCGCGAGCGACGCCCATGGCGTGACGATCGGCCCGGCGTTGACGCCGATCAGCAGCGCCGCCAGACGCACGGGGGAGCCCGCGACGGATTCCAGCGCGAGGTACGCGGGCAGGTTGTTGATGCCGTTGGCCACGAGCGCCCCGACTCCGGCGAGCTGCCAGAGCGACCCCAGGTCGTCGCCCGTGCCCGCGAGCACCGAGGTGACCCGTCCGATGCCGAGGGCCTCGAGGGCTCCGACCGCAAGGAACAGCCCGCCGGCGAACACGAGCAACGACCAGGGCACCAGCCGGATGCCGAGGCTCTTCGGCGCGCGCAGGGCGAACGCGACGACCAGCACGACGGCAGCGGCGACCGCCGGCATCCACGGTTCGAGACCGACCACGAGCAGCGGCAAGAGCGCCACCGTGACGATGCCCGCCACGCGCAGGAGAACGGGGTCCGAGACGGTGGGGGCGGCGGCATCCGGGTAGGTCCGGGGGAGACGGCGGAGGAAGACGACCGTCAGCACCACCACCGACACCGCGATCGCGATGACCGCGGAGGGACCGAGCAGGGCCAGGAACGCCACCGGATCGTGTCCCCCGCCGAGGGCCTCGGATGCCAACAGGTTGGTGAGGTTCGACACGGGCAGCACGAGCGAGGCGGTGTTCGCGAGCACCACGGTCACGAAGGCGAACGGCAGAGGATCCATCCTGCGTGCGACCGCCATGGCCACCACGACGGGTGTCAGCAGCACCGCGGTCGTGTCGAGGGAGAGGAAGGCGGTCGCCACGGTCGCGAGCAGCACGACGAGAGCCCACAACAGGGCGGTACGTCCTCGCGCGATCTTCGCCAGACGCGCCGCGACCACGTCGAAGAGCCCCGCTTTGGACGCCAGTTCCGCCACGATCGTCACGGCGACGACGAAGAGCAGGATCGGCCACACGCGATCGGCGACGGCGAGGGCGTCGGCGGCGGGGAAGGCGCCGGTGAGCAGCGCGATGATCCCGAGGATCCAGAGCACGCCGCCGATGATGGCCAGAGTCACCGCTCCACTATGGGGCACGTCCGGTGCGATCGAGGCCACGCCCGCCCGGTAGCCTGGAACAGACCCCTTCAGGAGATGTTCTGTGACTGATTTCCCCGCCGATGGCTTCGCCCTCTTCCCCGACCGCTCGGTCGTCGCCCTGCGCGTGAACGGGGAGCTGAAAGACCTGGCCACGACCGTGACGGCCGACGATCAGGTCGAGCCGGTCACCATCGACAGCGCCGACGGTCTCTCGATCCTGCGCCACTCGACGGCGCACGTGCTCGCGCAGGCCGTCCAGCGTGTCAAGCCCCAGGCCAACCTCGGCATCGGGCCGCCGGTCACCGACGGCTTCTACTACGACTTCCAGGTCGACGAGCCCTTCACCCCCGAGGACCTGAAGGTCATCAAGAAGGAGATGGAGCGCATCGTCCGCGAGAACCAGCGGTTCGTGCGCCGCGTCGTCTCCGACGACGAGGCTCGCGCCGAGCTCGCCGACGAGCCGTTCAAGCTCGAGCTGATCGGGCTGAAGGGCGGGTCCGCCGAGGCCGCCGAGGGCGCGTCCGTCGAGGTCGGCGCCGGCGAACTGACGATCTACGACAACGTCACACGCGACGGCGAGACCGCGTGGAAAGACCTGTGCCGCGGACCCCACGTGCCCGGCACCCGTCTGATCGGCAACGGCTGGGACCTCACGCGTATCGCCGGCGCCTACTGGCGCGGTAGTGAGAAGAACCCCCAGCTGCAGCGCATCTACGGCACCGCGTGGCCCACGAAAGACGAGCTGCGCGCGTACCAGCATCGCCTCGAGGAAGCCGCGAAGCGCGACCACCGCAAGCTCGGCAAGGAGCTCGACCTCTTCTCGTTCCCCGATGAGATCGGTCCGGGACTCTCGGTGTTCCACCCCAAGGGCGGCATCATCCGCTACGAGATCGAGCGTTACATGCGCGAGCGCCTGCTCGCGAGCGGGTACGAGGTCGTCAACACCCCGCACATCACCAAGGGCGACCTGTTCATGACGAGCGGGCACCTGCAGTGGTACGCGGACGGCATGTACCCCCCGATGGTCCTCGACGAGGTCGTGGATGCCGACGGGCACGTCTCGCGGGAGGGCCAGGAGTACTACCTCAAGCCCATGAACTGCCCGTTCCACAATCTGATCTTCCGCTCGCGCGGACGCAGCTACCGCGAGCTCCCCCTGCGCCTCAGCGAGTTCGGGTCGGTCTACCGCTACGAGAAGAGCGGGACCCTGTCGGGCCTCACGCGTGTGCGCGGCATGACCCAGGACGACACGCACATTTACGTCACGGCCGATCAGGTGAAGGACGAGCTGACCCACAGCCTCGACTTCGTGCTGCAGACGCTCCGCGACTACGGTCTCAACGACTTCTACCTCGAGCTGTCGACCAAGGAGGACGGCAACCCGAAGTTCATCGGCGACGACGCCCTCTGGACCGAGGCGACCGAGACCCTCCGCGAGGTCGCCGAGGCCTCCGGACTCGAGCTCGTTCCCGACCCGGGCGGGGCGGCGTTCTACGGACCGAAGATCTCGGTGCAGGCTCGAGACGCGATCGGCCGCACGTGGCAGATGTCGACGATCCAGCTCGACTTCAACCAGCCGGAGCGCTTCGAGCTCGAGTACACGGGCCCCGACGGCGAGAAGCACCGTCCTGTCATGATCCACCGCGCGCTGTTCGGGTCGGTCGAGCGCTTCTTCGCCATTCTGCTCGAGCACTACGCCGGGGCCTTCCCCGTGTGGCTCGCGCCGGTGCAGGTCGTGGCCGTGCCCGTCGCCGCCGAGTACGGCGACTACCTGCAGGGCATCGTCGCCGACCTCAAGACCAAGGGCGTGCGCGCCGAGGCCGACCACAGCGACGACCGCATGCAGAAGAAGATCCGCACCCACACCACGCAGAAGGTGCCGCTCATGCTGATCGCCGGCGAGCAGGACCGCTCCAACGGCACGGTGTCGTTCCGGTTCCGTGACGGCACGCAGCTCAACGGCATCCCGGTCGACGAGGCCGTGGCGCGGATCACCGACGCGATCTCCGACCGCACGCTCGTCAACACCGCCGAGGACCTGGCATGACGGACGATCCGGATGCCGCCGCGGCGGGCCCGTCGCCGGTGACCGGCGAGACGGCCCCCGTCGGCGGGTCCGGATCTCCGACGACCGACGCTGAGCTCGTCGACGCGATGACCCTGCCCGGCGTTCCCGACGAGTTCCAGCGCCTGTGGACTCCGCACCGCATGGCGTACATCTCCGCGGGGCGGGAACCGATGGAGCAGAACTGTCCGTTCTGCGCGGCGCCGGACAAGAGCGATGAAGACGGGCTGATCGTCGCGCGCGGGAAGACCGCGTACGTGCTTCTGAACCTCTTCCCCTACAACTCGGGGCATCTGCTCGTGTGCCCGTACCGTCACATCGCCACGTACGATCAGGCGACCGACGAAGAGGTGGCCGAGATCGGTGCCCTCACCCAGCGCGGAATGCGGGTCCTGCGGGCGGTGTCGAACTGCGACGGTTTCAACCTGGGGATGAATCAGGGAGCGATCGCGGGGGCCGGGGTGGACGCTCACCTGCACCAGCACATCGTTCCGCGGTGGGCGTCGGATGCCAATTTCTTCCCCATCATCGCCAAGACGAAGGCGCTGCCGCAGTTGCTCGGCGACGTGCGTCGGACGGTGTCGGAGGCCTGGAACGCCTGAACCGGCGTCATCCACAACCCCGCTCGGCGCGGGCGGCCGCCTGGTTATGGTGTTCCGATGAACGCTCGGACTCGCCCCTTCGTGCTCACGCTGACACTGACCGCCGTCGTCGTGGCGACAACCGCGTGCCTTCCGCTTCCGAGCCCGCTCGACCGCGGAGAAGCCGGTGAGGTGTCCGCGGCGACCCCCACCGCGGCGCAGCCGTCCACGCCCGGCGACGAAGCGACCGCCGATCCTGACGACTTCGCCGACGTCTTCGCCGAGCGGGACGAGTTCTTCCGCGCGCAGCAGCTGCCGATGGATGGCACGCCGCTGGTCGCGGTGACACCGGCTCAGCAGGACTTCATCGCGCAGCAGCGCGCGTACGTCGAACAGCAGGGGCTCGAGTGGACGGCATCCGATGAGAATCTCGCCCTCGCCCTCGCGGGCGACGCGTGCGAGACCGCGATCCTGAGCCGTCATCAGGTGGACTCGTCGACGCTCATCGCCCACGTGACAACGTCGCCGCTGTTCGCTCAGCTCATCCCCGCCGAGCTCGACGGCGACGCCCGCACGCAGGCGGAGGCCCCGATCGCGAGCGTGATGGTCTTCGGGACGACGTTCCTCTGTCCCGACGACGGTACGCAGTGGGTGACCGCGTACCGCGAGGTGTACGGGGGCTGAGGCCTCGCCGCCCCGCGGCTCGCAGGTCGGGCTCGGTCCCTTCGACAGGCTCAGCGACATCCGCTTGCGCAGGTCACGCACGCGGGTCGGCGCCTTCGACAGGCTCAGGGGCTCCGCTCGCGCGGGTCGCGCACACGGATCGGCGCCTTCGACGGGCTCAGAGGACTCGACGGGCCGACGAGAGCAGAACCGGTGGCCGAGCCCGTCGAAGCGGCAGGGCCGTCGCCGGGGTGCTAGCGCACCTGGCGCACGGCGAACTGCAGGCGCGGGTGGGCGTAGGCCTCTTGCGACTCGACGAGACGCAGCTCGCGCGAGCCCGACTCGTACGTGTTCGACAGCAGGTCGAAGACGCTCGACGCGGTGCGGGCCAACGCGTCGGCCGCATCGCCGGAGCGGCGGTAGTGCGCGGTGAAGAGCGCCGCGGTCACGTCGCCAGAGCCGTTCGCCTTCATGGGGATGAGGGGGGTCTGCACGATCCAGGCGCCGGCATCGTCGATCACCATCATCTCGATGGTGTCGGCCTCCCGGTCGGGGCGCTCGACGCTCGTGACCAGGACCGTGCGCGGGCCGCGCTCGCGCACGAGATCGGCGGATGCCAGGGTCGAATCGATGCTCCCGGGCTCGGTGCCGGTGAGGAAGCCGAGCTCGAACTGATTGGGCGTGATGATGTCGGCCACGGGCACCACGCGCTCGCGCAGCAGCTCGGGGATGGCCGGAGCGACGAAGCACCCCGACTTGGCGTTGCCCATCACGGGGTCGCAGGCGTAGACGGCATCCGGGTTGGCCTTCTTCACACGCGAGACGGCGTCGATGATGACGTCTCCGATGCCCTCTCCGCCCTGGTAGCCCGAGAGCACCACGTCGATCTCGGGGAAGACACCGCGGTCCTCGATGCCGGCGATCACGGCGGCGACGTCGTCGGGCGAGATGAGCGGTCCGCGCCACGCGCCGTAACCGGTGTGGTTCGAGAAGTTCACCGTGTACACGGGCAGCACCTCGACGCCGATGCGCTGGAGGGGGAAGACGGCGGCGGAGTTGCCGACGTGCCCGTACGCGACGGCGGACTGGATCGAGAGAACCTTCATGCCTCGATCCTTCCACTTCCCGCGTCCGCGCGGAGCACCCGGCACGCACGCGCGAGATCGTCGGCCAGGGTGCGCGCCGAGGCCTCGTCGAGGTCGTGCACGGTCAACCGCAGGAACGCGCCGTGGTCGCCGTCGCCGAGGAAGAACGGGTCGCCCTCGCGCACCAGCCACCCGCGGCGCATGAGGTCCTCGCGGACGCGGGCAGCGGCGACCGGGAGCGGCACCCAAAGGTTGAGACCGTCGCCGGGGGAGACGGGGACCCCTCTCTCGGTGAGCGCGCGGGCGAAAGCGGCGTTGCGCTCGGCATAGTGCACGGCGGCACGTTCGATCCCGGCGCGCACCCCCTCATCGGTGACGAGCGCCAGGGTCAGTCGCTGGAGGATGTGGCTCACCCACGTCGTGCCGGGGGTGAGCCGCACCGCGAGACCGTCGGCGGTGTCGGCATCGGATGCCGTGACGGCCAGGCACGTGTCGGGTCCGAGGAACTTCGACATCGAGCGGATGCGCGCCCACCGCCGCTGCGCGGGGCCGATCACTGTGTGCAGCGGCGCGCGCGACAGCAGGGAGAAGTGGTCGTCTTCGATGACGAGCACGTACGGATGCTCGGCGAGCACCGCACGCAGCGCCGCGGCCCGGTCGGCGGTCAGGCTCGCCCCGGTGGGGTTGTGCGCGCGCGGGGTGACGACGACCGCGCGGATGCCGGCGGCCAGCGCCGCGCGGAGTCCCTCGACGGTCATGCCCTCGGCATCCACCGGGACGGGTACCGCGCGATAACCGCCGGTGCGCACGGTGTGCAGCGCCGAGAGGAAGCACGGGTCCTCGAGCGCCACCGCGTCGTCGCGTTGCAGCGCCTGCGCGAGCAGCCGCTCGATCGCATCACTCGCGCCGCTGGTGACGGTGATGCGCGTGTCGTCGTGGGGGAGCTGATCGGTCATCCACTGACGCGCCCACGCCTCGAGTCCGGGGTCGATGACCGGCTCGCCGTAGAGCACGGGACGCGCGGAGCGGGCGAGGGCCGCGGTCGGGTCGGGGATGAGGGCGGGATCGGGATTGCCCGTGCCGACGTCGCGCAGCACGGTGTCGGGCGCGTAGCCCTCCTGGGCCACGGCGGCGCGGTCGGCCACCCGGGTGCCGCCTCGACCGCGCGCCTCGACGAGCCCCGCCTGCGCGAGCTGGCGATACGCCGCCACGACGGTGTTGCGGTTCACGCCCAGCTCGGCCGCGAGCGTGCGGACGGGAGGGAGAAGCGTGCCCGGGGGCAGCTCGCCGCGTTCGATGCGCGTGCGGAGCCCGGCGGCGATCTCGGATGCCGAGCGCCCGGTGATGTCGATGGTCATGTGCCCCCCGGAGTCGACGTCCAGCCTATGTCCTGAGCCATGCTACGGTTTGGCCTAAGCCAATAGATCGCGCCCCGAAGCGCGGAACGGAGCAGTCATGACCGACACCGGAACCTCCCGCGTCAAGCGGGGACTCGCCGAGATGCTCAAGGGCGGCGTCATCATGGACGTCGTCACCGCCGAGCAGGCCCGCATCGCCGAAGACGCGGGCGCGGTCGCCGTGATGGCGCTCGAGCGCGTGCCCGCCGACATCCGCGCCCAGGGCGGCGTGGCGCGCATGAGCGACCCCGACCTGATCGACGACATCATCGCTTCGGTGTCGATCCCCGTCATGGCCAAGGCGCGCATCGGCCACTTCGTCGAGGCGCAGATCCTGCAGGAGCTCGGCGTCGACTACATCGACGAGTCCGAGGTGCTCTCGCCCGCCGACTACGTCAACCACATCGACAAGTGGAACTTCACCGTGCCGTTCGTGTGCGGCGCGACCAACCTCGGCGAGGCGCTCCGGCGCATCACCGAGGGCGCGGCGATGATCCGGTCCAAGGGCGAGGCCGGCACGGGAGACGTGTCGGAGGCGACGAAGCACATCCGCACGATCCGCTCGGAGATCAACGCCCTGCGCGCGAAGACCAAGGACGAGCTCTACGTCGCGGCGAAGGAGCTGCAGGCCCCGTACGACCTCGTCGCCGAGATCGCGGAGACCGGCGAGCTGCCCGTCGTGCTCTTCACCGCCGGGGGAGTGGCGACTCCCGCCGACGCCGCCATGATGATGCAGCTCGGCGCCGACGGCGTGTTCGTGGGCTCGGGCATCTTCAAGTCGGGCAACCCCGCCCAGCGCGCCGCGGCGATCGTCAAGGCGACCACGTTCCACGACGACCCGAAGATCGTGGCGGAGGCGTCGCGGGGACTCGGCGAGGCGATGGTCGGCATCAACGTCGCCGACCTCCCCGCCCCCCACCGCCTGGCCGAGCGTGGCTGGTAACGGTCCCCGCGTCGGCGTCCTCGCCCTGCAGGGCGATGTGCGCGAGCACCTCGCCGTGCTGACCACCCTCGGAGCCGACGCGCAGCCCGTGCGTCGGCCCGAGGAGCTCGCCGCCGTGGAGGGCCTCGTGCTCCCCGGCGGCGAGTCGAGCGTCATCGACAAGCTCGCGCGCACCTTCGGCCTGTTCGACCCGATCCGCCAGGCGATCACCGACGGGATGCCGATGTACGGCACCTGCGCCGGGCTCATCCTCCTCGCCGACCGCATCGACGGCGCCATCGCCGGCCAGCGCACCTTCGGCGGAATCGACGCGCGGGTGGCCCGCAACGCCTTCGGCTCCCAGACGCAGTCCTTCGAGACCGACCTCGAGGTGCCCGCGCTCGGCAGTCCGCCGGTGCACGCGGTGTTCATCCGCGCGCCCGCGGTCGTGGAGTGGGGCCCGGATGCCGAGCCCCTGGCATCCCTCCCCGATGGGCGCGTCGTGGCGATCGAGCAGGGGTCGCTGCTCGGAACGGCGTTCCATCCGGAGTCGACGGGGGAGACGCGCTTCCACGAACGGTTCCTGCACCGCGTGCGCAACCGACGCGGCGCAGGCCGTGTCGCACCGTAAACTGGAGCAATGTCCGGACATTCCAAATGGGCCACGACCAAGCACAAGAAGGCGGTCGTCGACGCCCGCCGCGCGAAGTCGTGGGCCAAGCTCATCAAGAACATCGAGGTCGCGGCCAAGCTCGGCGGTGCCGACCTGCAGGGCAACCCGACCCTCTTCGACGCCGTTCTGAAGGCCAAGAAGACCTCGGTCCCCAAAGACAACATCGATCGCGCGATCAAGCGCGGCGCGGGCATCGGCGGCGAGGCCGTCGAGTACGCCTCCATCATGTACGAGGGCTACGGTCCCAACGGCGTCGCGTTCCTCATCGAGTGTCTGACCGACAACAAGAACCGAGCGGCCGCCGAGGTGCGCACGGCTCTCAGCCGCAACGGCGGCACCCTGGCCGATCCGGGCAGCGTCGCGTACAACTTCAGCCGTAAGGGCGTCATCGTGGTCCCCGCCGAGGGCACCAGCGAGGACGACGTCATGCTCGCGGTCCTCGAGGCCGGCGCCGAGGAGGTCGAGCCCCACGGCGAGGGCTTCGGCGTGATCACCGAGGCGAGCGACCTCGTGTCCGTGCGCAGCGCCCTGCAGGACGCCGGGATCGAGTACGACTCCGCCGACGTCGAGTTCGTCCCCTCGCTCAAGGTGGAGGTCGACGCCGACACCGCCCGCAAGGTGTTCCGCCTCATCGACGCGCTCGAAGACAGCGACGACGTGCAGAACGTCTACACGAACTTCGACATGACGCCCGAGGTGCAGGCCGAGCTCGAGAACGACGAGTAAGGGCGCGCCCTTCTCCGCGACACGGCCCCTGCGCTTAGCGTGGGGGCCGTGTCCCGTTCTCTGCGCGTCCTCGGCATCGATCCCGGCCTCACGCGCTGCGGCATCGGGATCGTCGATGTCTCGCCGAACCGCACCGCGTCGCTCGTGCATGTCGGCGTCGCGCGGTCGGCGCCCGGCGACCCGATCGAGAAACGTCTCGCGGCCATCGCCGCCGGCATCCGCGAGGTGCTCGTCGCCCACCAGCCGCACGTGGTCGCCGTCGAGCGCGTCTTCGCACAGAACAACCGGCACTCGGTGATGGGAACCGCCCAGGCGAGCGGCATCGCGCTGCTCCTGGCCGCCGAGCACGGACTGACCGCGGCGACGCACACCCCCAGCGAGGTGAAGGCGGCCATCACGGGGTACGGCGCCGCCGACAAGGTGCAGGTGCAGACCATGGTCGCGCGCGTGCTGCGCCTCGACACGCTGCCCCAGCCGGCCGACGCCGCCGACGCGCTCGCGATCGCCCTCTGCCACGCCTGGCGCGGCGGCCCGGCGACCCCCTCGGCGGAGGCCGCCCTCACGCCTGCTCAGCGGGCCTGGCGGGATGCCGAGAAGCGACGTTCTCCACAGCCCCGTGTCGCTCGAACACATGTACGAACGCCCGGCGTAGGCTGATCGCATGATCTCTTCGCTGCATGGGTCGGCGGCGCACGTCGCCGACGATTCGCTCGTGGTCGTCGTCGGAGGCGTGGGCTTCTCGGTCGCCGTGACCGCGCAGTTCGCGCGGACGGTTCACCTCGGCGACGATGTGCACCTGCACACGAACCTCATCGTGCGAGAAGACGCCCTGTCCCTCTACGGCTTCGAAACGCGGGAAGAGCTCACGGTCTTCACCCAGCTCATCAGCGTGACCGGCGTCGGACCGAAATCGGCCCTCGGGGTGTTGTCCTCCCTGACCGTGCCGCAGATCGCGCAGGCCGTCGCCGATGACGACGACGCTCCCTTCCGTCGCGTGTCGGGGATCGGCCCCAAGACCGCCAAGCTCATCGTCGTGCAGCTCGCCGGGAAGCTCGCCGTCGCGCCCGCGTCCGCGCCCGCCGCCGTCGCGCCGCACGGCCAGATCCCCGTCCAGGTCACCCAGGCGCTGATCGGCCTCGGGTGGACCGAGCGCACCGCGGCCGAGGCCGTGGCATCCGTCGCCGAGAACGCCTCCGAAGCCGACCGCGCCTCCGTCCAGGCCCTGCTGCGCCTGACGCTGGCGCTGCTCGGTCCGGCACGGAAGGAGAACGTGGGTGGCTGACGTCCGCGACGCCGGCACCCCCGACGACGAGACCGAACTCGCGATCGAAGGAGCCCTCCGCCCCACCTCGCTCGCAGAGTTCGTCGGTCAGCAGAAGGTGCGGGGGCAGCTGCAACTCCTGCTCGATGCCGCGCGCATCCAGCAGCGCTCGCCCGACCACATCCTGCTGTCCGGCCCTCCTGGGCTCGGCAAGACCACCCTGGCCATGATCGTGGCGCATGAGAGCGGACGTCCACTGCGCCTCTCCAGCGGGCCGGCGATCCAGCACGCGGGTGACCTCGCGGCGCTGCTGTCGTCGCTCACGCCGGGAGAAGTGCTGTTCATCGACGAGATCCACCGGATGGCGCGCTCCGCCGAAGAGATGCTGTACCTGGCGATGGAGGATTTCCGCATCGACATCATGGTCGGCAAGGGGGCGGGTGCCACGAGCATTCCCCTCGACCTGTCTCCGTTCACCCTGGTCGGAGCGACCACGCGCGCGGGCCTGCTCCCCAACCCCCTGCGGGACCGTTTCGGCTTCACCGCGCACCTGGAGTACTACGAACCCGAAGAACTCGAGCAGGTGGTCTCGCGGTCCGCGGCCATGCTCGACGTCGGCCTGCCGGGTACCGCGCGCTCCGAGATCGCCCGACGTTCGCGGGGCACGCCGCGCATCGCCAACCGCCTGCTCCGGCGCGTGCGCGACTACCTGGTGGTCCACGGCCCCTCGGCGGGCGCCGAGGACGGCGATGCGGACGTGCGCACGGTCGGCGCCGCCCTCGATCTCTACGACGTGGATGCCATCGGGCTCGATCGCCTCGACCGAGCGGTCCTCGACGCCGTCGTGCGTCGATTCCGCGGCGGACCGGTGGGTCTCAGCACGCTCGCGGTGGCCGTCGGCGAAGAACCCGAGACCATCGAGTCGGTCGTGGAGCCCTACCTCGTCCGTATCGGTTTCATGGGACGCACGCCGCGCGGACGCGTCGCCACCCCCGAGGCATACGACCACCTCGGCGCCCCTCACCCCGACGGCCTGCTCCGGTTCAGCCAGGGGTCATGACCTATACTCGGCGAGGGATTCCCCGACCCCCGCTTGACTCACGCTAGGCAGTGCCGCACGGCGCGCCTGACTCGAAAGGTGCACCGCCTCGATGGATATCGCCCGGTTCTTCGCTGATTACGGCATCGTCATCCTGCTCATCGCCCTGCTGATCTTCATGTTCTACAGCTCGCGGCGCCGCATGCAGAAGCAGAAGGCGGAGCTCGAGAAGAAGTCGCGCGAGACCGTTCCCGGCGCTGAGGTGCTCCTGCAGGGCGGCCTCTACGGCACCGTCGTCGAGTACGACGGCGTCGACCTCGACAAGCCCGCCCTGGTCGAGATCGCCCCCGGTGTGGTCATCAAGGTGCACAGCCAGGCCGTGCTGCGCATCGTCGACCCCGCTCAGGGCGCCGTCACCGAAGACGAGTTCATCGAGGCGGAGGAGACCGAGGCCGAGTACGTCGCCGGGGTCGCCGACGGCGACATCACCTCGATCAGCGACGACCAGCGCGCCGCCCGCCAGCACGCGGCCGACCCCGACCAGACCGACAAGGACCGCCCGCAGGCCTGACGCCCGCTCCGCCGTTCCCGCCCGCCGCACAGAAAGCCGACTCCGTGGCGCCCTCGACCCCTGTCCGTCATGCCTGGCGCGTACTGACCGGATTGCTCGCCATCGTCGGCGTGCTCTTCGGCATCAACGCGCTGGGCGTGTACGTCTTCAACGCAAGTTCCTGGACGCCCGAGCTCGCGCTCGACCTCCAGGGCGGGACGCAGATCATCCTGCAGGCCCAGACGACCGACGGGGCGGCCCCCGACAGCGAACAGCTGGCCCAGGCCGTCACGATCATCCGTCAGCGCGTCGACGCCTCGGGCGTCGGTGAGGCCGACGTCGCCACCGAGGGCGGGCGCAACATCGTCGTGCAGATCCCCGGTCAGGCCGACGACGCCACGCGTCAGCGCATCCAGAGCTCCGCACAGCTCCAGCTGCGGCCCGTGCTGTTCACGGGTTCGCCGGCGACGTCGTTCGTGGGCGAGGACGGCAACAACACCCCGTACCCGACGCCCGACCCGAGCCTGCCGGGGACGCCCACCGCGTCGCCGACCAACGCGAGCGACCCCGCGTACATCACTCCCGCCCTCCAGGCCGAGTTCCTCTCCTACGACTGCGCCAACCCGCCGTCCAACCCCGCGCAGGCCCCGGCCGATCAGCCGATGATCACCTGCGACGTCAACGGGCAGGCGAAGTACATCCTCGGCCCGGTCGAGCTCGACGGAAACGACATCTCCGACGCCACCAACGGCCAGGAGCAGAACACGGGCCAGTGGGCCGTCAACCTCGTCTTCAACGACCAGGGCACCCAGAAGTTCGCCGACGTGAGCCAGCGTCTGTACGGAGCGCAGGCCCCGTTCAACCAGTTCGCCTTCGTCCTCGACGGCAGCGTGCTGTCGGCCCCGTCGATGAACGGCATCATCGTCGACGGTCGACCGAGCATCACCGGAAGCTTCACGCAGGAGTCGTCGAAGGCCCTCGCCGACCAGCTGAAGTACGGTGCCCTGCCGTTGAGCTTCACCGTCGTCAGCTCCGACACCGTCTCAGCCACCCTCGGCTCCCAGCAGCTCCAGGTCGGCTTCATCGCCGGGCTCATCGGCCTCGGTCTCGTGGCGATCTACTCGCTGATCGTGTACCGCGCCCTGGGCACCGTGATCATCGCGTCGCTCGCCGTGATGGCGGTGTTGACGTATCTCGCCCTGTGCATCCTGGCCTGGCGCGCGGGCTTCCGACTGTCCCTCGCCGGCGTCGCGGGCCTGATCGTCACGATCGGCTTCACGGCAGACTCGTTCATCGTCTACTTCGAACGCATCCGCGACGAGCTGCGCGACGGCAAGTCGATCACCGCGGCCGTCGAAGACGGATGGTCGCGCGCCAAGCGCACGATCTACATCTCGAAGTCGATCAACGTCCTCGCCGCCGTCGTGCTGTACATCCTGGCGGATGCCACGGTGAAGGGCTTCGCGTTCACGCTCGGACTCACGACCGCGATCGACGTCCTCATCTTCATCCTCTTCACGCACCCGGTCATGCAGCTGCTCGCGCGCACGCGTTTCTTCGGCTCCGGCCACCCGCTCTCGGGTATGGACCCGAACGCGCTCGGCGCTGTGTACCGGGGCCGTGCGCAGTTCCGCGCCCCAGTGGCCGATGCCGGTCGCGCCAAGCGGTCACGCGGCGAAGCCCAGCGCCGCCAGACGATCGCTGAGCGCAAGCAGGCGGAACTCGCGGCCGCCGCGCGCGGCGATAGCGGCTCCACGAAGGAGGGAAGCGACTGATGCGCTCCATGTCGCAGCTCGGTAACGACCTCTACTCCGGGAAGACCTCCTTCCCGTTCGTGCAGCGTCGTCGCCTGTGGTTCATCATCGCGGCGGTCCTCGTGATCGGCGCCGCTCTCGTGCCGCTGTTCCGGCCCGTGCAGTTCTCGATCGAGTTCACCGGCGGGTCGCAGTTCACCGTGTCGAACCCGACCTCCTTCGATCAGGCCCTCGCCACCGACGCGGTCACCTCGGTCGTTCCGGGAGCGACGACCCGAGTCACGACGATCAGCGACCAGGCCGTTCGCGTGCAGACCGACCAGCTCGGCAGCGACGAGACGCAGGCCGTCTCGGCCGCCCTGGCCAGCGCGTACGACGTTCCTGCGTCGGAGGTCACCGACTCCTTCATCGGTCCCACCTGGGGTGCCGACGTCACGCGTCAGTCGCTGTGGGGTCTGTCGATCTTCCTCGCGCTGACATTCCTCATCCTCGCCCTGTACTTCCGCACGTGGAAGATGTCGGTCGCCGCGATCATCGGCCTCGTCGATGTTCTCGTCATCACGATCGGCGTCTACGCGGTCTTCGGTTTCGAGATCTCGCCCGCTGCCGTGATCGGCTTCCTCACGATCCTCTCCTACGCGCTCTACGACACCACCGTCGTCTTCGACAAGGTGCGGGAGAACACGAGAGAAGACGGGGAGATCTCCGGCCGCACGTTCGCCGAGTCGGTCAACCTCGCGGCGAACCAGACGCTGATCCGCTCCATCAACACGACCGTGGTCGCGATCCTGCCCGTCGGCGCGATCCTGTTCATCGGTGTACCGCTGGGAGCGCGGACGCTCAGCGACATCTCGCTGTCGATCTTCGTCGGCACCATCGTCGCGGCCTACTCGACCCTGTTCGTCGCCGTCCCGATGTACGCCCTGCTGCGCGAAGGCGAGAAGCCGATCGCCCAACGCGATCAGCGCGTGCGCGCCGCCCGGGAGAAAGCCGGCATTCCGGCCTGATCACCGCAGCACCCCCGCGTACGCCCATCGTGCGCGTGTGAGCTCCCCCGACGTGCCCTCTTCGGCACGTCGGGGGAGCGTAGACTTGATCGACTGGCCGTGAGGAAGGGGTGACGATGACAGAGACCGCCTCTTCTGCGCCGCCGCCGTCATCGCTGCGACGCCTGGTTCCGCGCATCTTCTCGCGCGCCGCCCGCCGCGACGACGTCGACAAACTGCTGCGAACTGTCCGTACGCATCACCCCAAGGGCGACCTCGCAATCATCGAGCGCGCATACGCCGTTGCCGACAAGGCGCACGACGGTCAGAAGCGCCAGAGCGGCGAGCCCTACATCACGCACCCGCTCGCGGTCGCGCAGATCCTCGCCGAGCTGGGGCTCGGACCGAAGGCGATCGCCGCCGCCCTCCTGCACGACACGGTAGAGGACACGGGCTACCCGCTCGATGAGCTCGCGGCCGACTTCGGCGACGAGGTCGCCATGCTCGTCGACGGGGTCACCAAGCTCGACAAGGTCAAGTACGGCGACAGCGCTCAGGCCGAGACGGTGCGCAAGATGATCGTGGCGATGTCGAAAGACATCCGCGTCCTGCTCATCAAACTCGCCGACCGTCTGCACAACGCCCGCACGTGGGGCTTCGTGCCCCCGCACAAGGCCGCGAAGAAGGCCACCGAGACGCTGGAGATCTATGCGCCCCTGGCGCACCGTCTCGGCATCCAGGCCATCAAGAGCGAGCTCGAGGACCTCTCGTTCGCGGTCATGCATCCCAAGCTGTACGCCGAGATCGACAGCTTGGTGAAGCAGCGCACCCCGCAGCGCGAGCAGTACGTGCAGAACGTGATCGACGCGGTCGACGCCGATCTGCGCGAACTCCGTGTGCGCGGTCGGGTCATGGGCCGCCCGAAGCAGTTGTACTCCGTGTACCAGAAGATGGTCGTACGCGGCCGCGAGTTCGACGACATCTACGACCTCATCGGCATCCGCATCCTGGTCGGCACGGTTCGCGACTGCTACGCCGTGCTCGGCGCCATCCACGCGCGATGGACGCCCCTTCCCGGGCGGTTCAAGGACTACATCGCCACGCCCAAATTCAATCTCTATCAGTCGCTGCACACGACGGTGATCGGTCCCGGCGGTCGTACCGTCGAAATTCAGATCCGCACGAACGAGATGCACCAGCAGGCCGAGTTCGGTGTCGCCGCGCACTGGAAGTACAAAGAGCGCATGGCGGGCGGCAAGGCGGATGCCAAGGCCGTCGACGCCGACATGGCATGGATCGCGCACATCTCCGACTGGCAGGCCGAAACCGCCGACCCGGGGGAGTTCCTCGACTCGCTGCGCTTCGAGATCGGCGCGAAAGAGGTCTACGTCTTCACGCCGAAGGGCCGGGTGGTCGGCCTTCCGACCGGGGCGACTCCGGTCGACTTCGCCTACGCCGTGCACACCGAGATCGGTCACCGCACGATGGGCGCCAAGGTCAACGGCCGCCTCGTTCCGCTCGAGTCGACCCTGCAGAGCGGCGACGTCGTCGAGGTGTTCACCTCGAAGAACCCCGACGCCGGCCCCAGCCAGGACTGGCTCGGATTCGTCAAGAGCACCCGCGCGCGCAACAAGATCCGCGGCTGGTTCACGAAGGAACGCCGCGAAGAGGCGATCGAGCAGGGTAAGGACTCCATCGCCCGCGCGATGCGGCGGCAGAACCTGCCGCTCCAGCGCCTGATGAACCAGGATTCCTTCACCGAGGTCGCCCGCGGTTTCCACTACGAGGACGTCTCGGCGCTGTACGCGGCCGTGGGCGAGGGGCACGTCTCCACCCAGTCGGTGATCGAGAAGGTCACCGCACTGGTCAGCGCCGAGGAGACCAACACCGGACCGATCGACATCCCGGTGGGCCGCAGCCGCGCACCGCGCGGTGGCGATTCGGGTGTGCTCGTCCGTGGAGCGCCCGACATCCTGGTCAAGCTCGCCAAGTGCTGCACGCCGGTTCCGGGCGACGAGATCGTCGGCTTCGTGACCCGGGGCAGCGGCGTCTCGGTGCACCGGGGCGACTGCACCAACGTGCGGTCGCTGAAGGAGGAGCCCGACCGTCTCATCGATGTCGAGTGGGCCCCCACGACGAAGAGCGTGTTCCTGGTGCAGATCCAGGTCGAGGCTCTCGACCGCTCCGGCCTGCTGAGCGATGTGACGCGCGTGCTCAGCGAGCACCACGTCAACATCCTGTCCGCGACGGTGTCCACGACGAACGATCGACTCGCGCTGAGCAAGTTCGTCTTCGAGATGGGCGACACCGTCCACCTCGACCGCGTGCTCAATGCCGTGCGGCGCATCGACGCCGTGTACGACGTGTACCGCGTCACTTCGTCGTAGACCGGGGATCCGCCACCCGACGACCTCGCGTCAGTCGTCGGCATCCGCCCCGGCCCCTTCCGCCGGGACGGCACCCGCGTCAGCGGCGGCACGGAGCAGACGGGTGGCGCGGTGGACATGCGGAAACCGCGGATGCCGCTCGAACCAGACCTCGGCATCCCTTCGAAGCAGCGGGTCGCGGTACGCCCATGCCCGCGCCGCGGCGATCTCCTCGCGGGCGTCGGATCGGGCCAGATCGACGAGCGTCCGCGCGGGGGTGCTGACGGGAACCCCGGCGACCGACATGATGTCGTCGGCCGGGAGGCGCACGTCGTGGAACACGGCGCGAAGGTCGCATCCCGCGCGGACACGGGCGGCGCGGACGCGTTGCAGGTGATGGATCGCCGGCTCCTGGGCGATGCCACCGTGCACCCATGCCGCGGTCAGACGGATGGCTGCCCACCGATCGCCGAGCAGGGGCGCCACACTGCGCGCGCGCATCCACTTCGTCTCCGCCGCGTCAGCGGGCATGTAGCCCTCGCCCAGAGGAACGAGCGCCCCGTCGAGGCACGCCGCCGTGAGCTCGGCGAGCGAGAGTCTTTCGTCGGCGAAGAAGAGAAAGGGCGACACCATCCCGCCAGTGTGGCGGAGCGGTGTCGCCCCTGACGGCGAACCGTCGGATCTGTGGAGAGCTGGTCAGCCGCCCAGGGCGCGCAGCCAGGTACGACGCGCCTCGAGCGCCTCCGAGGCCTGCGCGGCGGCACGCTTGTCTCCGCGTGCCTCGGCCTCGGCGAGCTCGGCCTCGAGCTTGTCGATCGCGTCGGTGAGCTGACGCGTCATGTCGTTCGCACGCGCCTTCTGCTCCGGATCGTTGCGCTTCCAGTCAGCGTCTTCGCGCGTGCGCACGGACTGCTCGATCTTGCGGAGCTCGTCGTCGAGGGTGCGCTCCTTGTCGCGCGGGAAGATACGACCGATCTCGTCCCACTGACGCTGGATCGCCGTGAGCTTCTGACGGGCCGTCGCGAGGTTCTTCTCGTCGACGATGGGCGCCGCCTGCTCGAGCAGGGCGCGCTTCTGCTCGATCTTCTCCTTGGACGCTTCGGCGTCAGCCGTCTCGCGCTCGATGCGAGCACCGTACAGCGCGTCACCGGCCGCCTTGAACCGCGCCCACAGGGCGTCGTCGACCTTGCGGCCCGCGCGGCCCGAAGCCTTCCAGGCATCGAGCAGATCGCGGTACGCCCCGATGCCGTCCTCCCCGCGGGGAGCGAGCGCCTCAGCGCGCTCGACGAGGCGGGTCTTCGCCTCGCGGGCGGCCTTGTGCGTCTCATCGAGCGACGAGAAGAACTCCCGCCGGTGGCGGTCGACCGTCGCACGGGCGTCGCGGAAACGACGCCACAGCTGCTGCGCCGTGGACTTCGACAGACGCGGGCCGTTCTGCTGATGGGCCTGCCACCGGTCGAACAGGGCCGCCATGTCGGCGGTCATCTGCTTCCACTGCACCGACTGCGGATCGCGGGCGGCCAGGGCCTCGGCCTCTTCGACGATCGCGGTGCGCTCGCGCACCGCCTCCTCGGATGCCTGCTTGTTGGCGACGGCCTCGGTCTCGCTCGCCTCGGCGAGCTCGGCCGTGAGGGCGTCGACGCGGCCGAGGAGGGCGCCGAGGTCGCCGACCGCGGCGGCTCCGTCGAGCTTCGCACGCAGCGTCTTCGCGGTCGATCGGAGATCGGATGCCGAGGCTCCGCCGCGACGATGACGGGTCTCGAGCAGCGTCACCTCGCCGGCCAGGTCGGCGAACTTGCGCTGGAAGTAGGCGAGGGCCTCCGCGGGGGTGCCGTCGGGGTACTGACCCACGACGCGCCAGCCGTCGCCCTCTCGGACCGAGACCGTGCCCTCGTCGTCGACGCGACCCCAGGGCTGGCTCGCCGTCTTCGACGCCGTGGCGCCGGGCGGGGGACCGGGGATGCGTGCGCCCGGTACGGGGCGCGCGGCGGGCTGCGGCGCGGCGGGGGTGTCCGCAGCCTCGGGCGCATCGGCTGCCGGTTCGGCGGACTCGGCGTCGGCGGTCTCCGCCTCGGCGGTGCCGGGCTCATCGGAGGAGGAGCCCGCCGCGTCATCAGTCGGCTCGGGCGCAGCCTCGGCCGCGTCGACGGCGTCCGTCGACTCGTCGGCGGGGGTCGCGGCATCCGCCGACTCGTCGGTCGCGGAGGAGGCCGAAGGCGCGGGCGCCTCGGCATCCGTGATGTCGGCCGCGATCTCGGTCGCGGCGGGATCGACCTCGGGGGTGCTCGCGTCGTCGCGCGGGTCGGAGGTCTCGGGGGAGGGAACGGAAGTCACGGGTAGCACCTCATCGCGGCAGAACCGCCTGGGGGAGAAGGACCCTCCGAGCCTAGTACGAGCGGCCGCGCCGCCACAGGTGCGTGGACCGCGGGGGATAGGCGTCGACCTTCTCGCCGCCGTCGAGGCGGCGGGTCAGGGAGCCGTCGTCGGAGCTGTGGTCGGCGACGCGGGCGACTCGGTCACGGGCGCAGACGGGCTCTGCGCCGGTGCGGGCGCGCCCGGGCCGGCGACGAAGTACGCCGTCTGCGCACCGACCGCCCCGGCGATGACGATGAGACCGATGACGACGCCGAGCACGTCGTCGCGGGTGCGACGGCGGCGCTGACGCTCGTGAAGGGCGACGCGGACCTGATAGGCGCGGGCTCGCTCGCGTTGTTCCCGCGTCTGCCGGTCTTTCCCGCGCGTCGCCACATCGACCTCCTCCGCCCGCCACCGGGCTCCTCGATCCTACAAAGCCCGCGAGCAGGCGTCCGCGGGGCCGCCGCGCTCGGAACCGGTGTCGGAGGCCGCGGTTAGCCTGGAGGGGTGACACCCTCCTCCGCGCTGTTCCAGGGCCAGACGCCGCTCGCGGTCCGGATGCGCCCGGTGAGCCTCGACGAGGTGGCGGGTCAGGGGCATCTGCTGCGCCCCGGGTCGCCGCTCGTCACCCTCGCCACCACCGATTCCTCGGCATCCGGGGCTGCGGTCTCCGTCATCCTCTGGGGTCCGCCCGGCACCGGCAAGACGACCCTGGCTCAGGCCATCGCGCGCTCGTCGGGGCGACGGTTCGTGGAGCTCTCGGCCATCACCGCAGGGGTGAAAGACGTGCGGGAGGTCATGCAGGAGGCACTGACGCAGCGCGATCTGTACGGACAGTCCACCATCCTGTTCCTCGACGAGATCCACCGCTTCACCAAGGCGCAGCAGGACGCCCTCCTCCCCGGCGTCGAGAACGGGTGGGTGGTGCTGATCGCGGCGACCACCGAGAACCCGTCGTTCTCGGTCATCTCGCCCCTGCTGTCGCGGTCGCTGCTGCTGACCCTGCGCCCGCTCGGCGACGACGACCTGGGCGCGCTCGTCGATCGCGCGGTCACCGACCCGCGCGGTCTCGCCGGACGCGTCGTGCTCGACGACGACGCCCGAGCCGCACTCGTGCGACTGGCATCCGGCGACGCGCGCCGCGCGCTCACCGCGCTCGAGGCCGCTGCGTCGGTCGCGGGCGACGACGGGGGATCCCCGAGCGACGTCACCCGCTCGGGAGGGCACGAGGACGACGATGACGACGACGGGGCCCCGTTCGAGCTGACGGAGACGGAGCCACCCGTCATCACGGCCGACCACATCGCGCAGGCCGTCGATCGCGCTCTGCTCCGTTACGACCGCCAGGGCGACGAGCACTACGACGTCATCAGCGCCTTCATCAAGTCGGTGCGCGGCTCCGACCCGGATGCCGCGATCCACTACCTCGCGCGAATGATCGAGGCCGGCGAAGACCCCCGGTTCATCGCGCGCCGACTGGTCATCTCCGCCGCGGAGGACATCGGCATGGCCGACCCGCAGGCGCTGCAGATCGCCGTGGCCGCCGCAGACGCCGTCGCCTTCATCGGTATGCCCGAAGGGCGCATCCCGCTCGCCGAGGCGACGATCTACCTCGCGACCACGGCCAAGTCGAACGCCGCGTACAACGCCATCAACACCGCGATCGCCGATGTGCGAGCCGGCGGGTTCGGGCGCGTGCCGATGCACCTGCGCGACGCCCACTACCCGGGCGCCAAGCGGCTCGGACACGGCAAGGGATACAAGTACGCCCACGACAGCGAGATCGGCATCGTCGCCCAGCAGTACCTTCCCGACGAACTCCGCGGGCGCCGGTATTACGAGCCGACCACCCACGGCACCGAACGCGACGTATCGGCGCGGTTGGAGAAGATCAGACGCATCCTCGAGGGGAAGTGACGCGTGCAGGGGTTCCCCGGGGCGCTCTGATAGCATGAACCGGCTCGAAACAGGGTTTTCGGGCATCCCCTCCTTTCTGTGATCACCTTCCGACGCGCCCCGGCGTGCGCGTCGGATCGGGCGGAAGGGGGCGATACGCCCGTGAGCCGTGAAAGGCGCGGCCACGTCATCGGAAGGAGAACTTCGTGACCACGAAGTCTCAGGACCGCCGCAAGGTGCGTCTGTCGCGCGCCCTCGGCGTCGCACTCACCCCCAAGGCCGCCCGCTACCTCGAGAAGCGTCCCTACGCTCCCGGCGAGCACGGTCGCACCAAGCGCAAGGCCGACAGCGACTACGCCGTCCGTCTGCGCGAGAAGCAGCGTCTGCGCGAGCAGTACGGCATCCGCGAGAAGCAGCTGCGCATCGCGTTCAACGAGGCCCGCCGCACCGACGGCCTGACCGGTGAGAACCTGGTCGAGCTGCTCGAGATGCGTCTGGACGCCCTCGTCGTGCGTTCGGGCTTCGCCCGCACCACCGCGCAGGCCCGTCAGCTCGTCGTGCACCGCCACATCATGGTCGACGGCCAGCTCGTGGACCGCCCGTCGTTCCGCGTGAAGCCGGGTCAGCAGATCCACGTCAAGCCCAAGAGCGAGGGTCTCGAGCCCTTCCAGGTCGCCGCCGCCGGCGGGCACGCCGAAGTGCTGCCCCCCGTCCCGGGCTACCTCGAGGTCGACCTCTCGACGCTGCAGGCGAAGCTCGTGCGTCGCCCCAAGCGCGCCGAGGTGCCCGTCACGTGTGACGTGCAGCTCGTCGTCGAGTACTACGCCGCCCGCTGATCCCAGCGAGCAGAGAAGGGCGTCGGGTTCTCCCGGCGCCCTTCGCGGTTTCAGGACGCGCTCTCGCGCTGCCCTCCGTCGTCCGGGTCGCGCTCTCGCGCTGCCCTCCGTCGTCCGGGTCGCGCTCTCGCGCGGCCCTCTGTCGTCTGGGGTGCGCTCTCGCGCGACTCTCTGCCGTCCGGGTCGCGCTCACGCGCGGCCCCTTGACGCTTCCGGGGCCGTTGGCGGCCTGTCGAGCTGACGCTGCCGTGTGCGGCGAACATCGATCGCGCCCCGTTCGATTGCCCGAGACAGCGGATCATGCCCGGCCTCACCGCCCATCTGCGGCAAATGAACGAAAAGGCCACGCGCTCGCTCGCCCCAGAACGCCGCCCCTCACCGAGCCACCGACCACCCGCGGCAACCCGAATGAAGACGCCGCGCGCTCGTTCGCCCCGGATCGCCGGCTCCCGCTGAGCCACCGACCACCCGCGCCAAACGAACGAAGACGCCACGCGCTCGCTCGCCCCAGAATGCCGCCCCTCACCGAGCCACCGACCACCCGCGGTAATCGCACGCAGAGGTGCCGGTCCTGCTGCCCCGGTCGGCGCCCACGCGGGTGTGCGGTCGCGTCCGGTACGCGGTGGACTCCGGGGAGTCGGCATCCACAGGTCTCTTGCACGAGGCACGGGGGCCGTCGCCTACGATGAAGGATGCCGCGACCGCGGCGTCGCCTCGAGGAAGAAGTCGTGATCGTGAAAAGCCTCTTCTGGTTCGCGCTGGGGATCGCCGGCGGATTCGTCGCCGCGCATCTCGTCAACAAGGACCCCCGCGGTCAGGAGTTGCTCGCCCAGCTCGATTCGCGGATCGGGGAGTTCACCGACCACATGAGCGACGCCTACCACCAGCAGGAGACCCGCCTGTCGGAGATCATCGACGACGCCAAGGGCGTCGCCGCCTCCGCGGTCGACCGGGCCTCCGAGGCGATCGGCGACGCCGCCGCCTCCGCGAAGACCGCGGCATCCTCGACCGACTGACCTCCCCGGCATCCGGCCCCCGATGACCCGGGGTCGGCCACCGCACGCGCACGGAAAGACCCGCCATGAAAACCGCCGAGATCGCCCAGCGCTTCCTCGACTTCTTCGAGAAGAAGAACCACACGATCGTCCCCTCGGCCTCGCTCGTCACCGACGACCCGGCCCTGCTGTTCACCGTGGCGGGCATGGTGCCCTTCATCCCGTATCTCAGCGGCGTCGTGCCGCCGCCCTACCCGCGTGCGGCGGACGTGCAGAAGTGCATCCGCACCAACGACATCGAAGAGGTCGGCAAGACACCGCGGCACGGCACGTTCTTCCAGATGCTCGGCAACTGGTCGTTCGGCGACTACTTCAAGGAAGACGCGATCCGCTTCGCCTGGGAACTGTTGACCGCGCCCGAGTCCGAGGGCGGCCTGGCCTTCGACCCGAAGGACCTCTGGGTCACCGTCTACGAGGAGGACGACGAGGCTCGCGACCTCTGGCTGAAGCTCAGCACCCTGCCCGACGAGCGCATCCAGCGCCTCGGGAAGGACACGAACTACTGGTCGACGGGCCTTCCCGGCCCCGCGGGCCCCTGCTCGGAGATCTTCTTCGACCGCGGTCCGGACTACGGCATCGACGGCGGTCCCGCGACCGACGACGACCGGTACGTGGAGATCTGGAACCTCGTGTTCATGCAGTACGAGATCACGAACGTGCGCTCGAAGTACGACTTCGACATCGTCGGAGAGCTCCCCGCGAAGAACATCGACACCGGCATGGGCCTCGAACGCATCGCGTTCATCAAGCAGGGCGTCGACAACATGTACGAGACCGACCAGGTGCGCCCCGTGCTCGACCTGGCGGCGAAGCTGGCCGGCAAGGCGTACGGAGCCGAGTCGCACGAGGACGACGTGCGCCTGCGCATCGTCGCCGACCACGTGCGGTCCTCGCTCATGCTGCTCGCCGACGGAGTGACCCCCTCGAACGAGGGCCGCGGCTACATCCTGCGGCGCATCATGCGTCGCGCGATCCGCTCGATGCGCCTGCTCGGCGTCGAGGGCGCGACCTTCCCCGAGCTGTTCGCGGCCTCGCGCGACGCGATGAAGGAGTCGTACCCCGAGGTCGAGACCGACTACGCCCGTCTCTCGGCCTACGCGATCGCCGAGGAGCAGACGTTCCTCCGCACCCTCGCGGCCGGCTCCGCGATCCTCGACCAGTCGGTCGCCGAGGCCAAGACCGGCGGCGGCACGACGCTGTCGGGCTCCGAGGCGTTCCTACTGCACGACACGTACGGCTTCCCGATCGACCTCACGCTCGAGATCGCCGAAGAGGCCGGGCTGTCGGTCGACCGCGGCGCGTTCGACCAGCTCATGCTGGAGCAGCGCACGCGTGCCAAGGCCGATGCGCGTGCCCGCAAGGGTGCCATCGCCGACCAGAGCGCGTACCGCGAGTTCCGCGCGCTCGGCGAGACCGTGTTCACCGGATACACCGAGCTGCAGACCGAGTCGAAAGTCCTCGGCATCCTGGTCCAGGGGCAGGGGACCGACCGCGCCTCGGAGGGTCAGATCGCCGAGGTCATCCTGTCCGAGACCGCCCTCTACGCAGAATCCGGCGGCCAGGTCGCCGACAAGGGCGTCATCGTGGGCCCGGGTTACGAGCTCGAGGTGCTCGACGTGCAACGTCCCGTGCCGGGTCTGGTCAGCCACACGGTCGAGGTGACCACCGGTGAGGTCGCCGTGGGCGCACCCGCCACCACCGTCGTCGACGGACTCAACCGCCACGCGGCGCAGCAGGCGCACACCGCCACGCACCTCGTGCACGCGGCGATCCGCGACACTCTCGGCAAGACCGCGACGCAGACCGGGTCGCTCAACCGTGCCGGCTACATGCGCTTCGACTTCAGCTGGGGCTCGGCGCTCTCTCCCGAGACCCGCACCGAGATCGAGGACATCGCCAACAACGCCGTCCGCGACAACCTCGAGGTCACCACGCGCGTGATGTCGCTCGACGAGGCGAAGGCCGCGGGCGCCATGGCCCTGTTCGGCGAGAAGTACGGCGACACCGTGCGCATGGTCGACATCGGCGGCCCGTGGTCGCGCGAGCTCTGCGGCGGCACGCACGTCGCGCGCAGCGCCGAGATCGGCCTCGTGAACCTCGTGGGCGAGCAGTCGGTCGGCGCCTCGAACCGACGCGTGGAGGCGCTCGTCGGCCTCGACGCCTTCCGTGACCTCGCCGCGGAGCGCGCGATCGTCTCGCAGCTGTCGACGTCGCTCAAGACACCGCGCGAGCAGTTGACCAACCGCATCGCCGAGCTCGCCGCGAGCCTCAAGGCCGCCGAGAAGAAGATCGCCGCCTTCGAGGCACAGGCCCTCACCGGCCGCCTGCCGCAGCTGGTGGAGTCGGCGGTGGCCGTCGGCACCGTCAAGGTCGTGGCGCAGAGCCTCGGCGAGGGCGCCTCGGCCGACGACGTGCGCTCCCTGGCCCTGCAGGTGCGCGACCGCCTCGGCAGCGACCCCGCGGTCGTCGCCCTCGGTTCGGTCGCCGGCGGCCGCGCGACGGTCGTCGTCGTCACGAACGACGCGGCACGCGAGCGCGGTCTCGCCGCCGGTGCCCTCGCGAAGGCCGCAGCCGCCGTGCTCGGCGGCGGCGGCGGCGGTCGTCCCGACGTCGCGCAGGGAGGCGGAACGGATGCCGCGGCCCTGCCGCAGGCGCTCGACGGCATCGTCGCCGACGTGCGGGCGACGACCGCGTGACGGAGTTCCGACGCGGCATCCGTCTGGGGATCGACGTCGGGCGCGCCCGCGTGGGCGTCGCCCGCTCGGACCCGGACGGCGTGCTGGCCGTGCCCGTCGAGACGGTGCCGCGCAAAGGCGAGCCGGTGCGCCGGATCGCCGCACTGGCGGCCGAGTACGAGGCGTTCGAGGTGCTGGTGGGTCTGCCGCTCAACCTCCGCGGGGAGGACACCCCGTCGACCACCGATGCACGGAGATTCGCCGAGCAGCTCGCATCCGCTCTGCCCATACCGGTGCGGCTGGTCGACGAGCGACTGAGCACCGTGTCGGCGCACGGCGTGCTGCGGGAGGCAGGTCGTTCCCAGCGCGACTCTCGTAGCATTGTGGATCAAGTCGCCGCTGTGGTGCTGCTGCAGCAGGCGCTCGACGTGGAGCGACAGTCCGGCGAGCCGGCCGGACCCGCCGTATCACCGGGACAGGAGCCCGCCTGACATGCCCGAGAACCAGCCCCCCGAGAGCGATCCGTTCGCCGACCTGTACGGTCGCCTGCCCGACCCGCGCAGCGGCGCGCGCGCGGCCGACGATTCGGCCGACGCCGCTCCGCCCTCGCGTCGCGCTGCTCGTGAGGCGCGCCGCGCGCAGACCGGCCCGACCGACACGACACCCGCCGTCGCCGCGGCCCCCGCCCCGGACGGTGCCGCCGCCCCGGCGCCCCGGTTCGACGCGGCGCGACGCGCGCCGGAGGAGACCTCCGCGCCGGAGCCCACCCGCGCCGCGGAGCGCATGCCCGCGCCGCGTGCCGCCGAGCCCGCGCCGCGCACCGCCGCACCCACCCCGGCGCCCCGCGCCACCGAGCCCGCGTCCGCGCCGCGAGCCACCGACGCGGCCGCAGCCACGGCATCCGCCTCATCCTCGGACGTCGCACGCGACGGCGGAGCATCCGCGCCCGGACCCCGCCGGACGAGCGCGTCGGCGACGATCGACGACGTCTCGCGCGAGGCGCAGCCGGCGCTGATCGGTTCCGCGACGGCCGGACGCCCCGCTCCGGGTGCCGCCGGCATGGCCTCCGGGTCGCTCGAAGACCTCTTCACCGGCCAGACCACGACCCACGAGATCGGCCACGCCGCGCCCCGCGCCCCCAAGAAGCGCCGTCGCGTCGGCGGCTGGATCGCCCTCGCCGTGGTCCTGGTGCTGCTCGGCGGCATCGCCGCGGGCGGCATGGTCGTCTGGAACACCTACGGCGATCGCATCCAGGCGTTCTTGGGCAACGGCGAGCCCCTCGACTACGAGGCGGGGCAGGCCACGGGCGAGGCCCGCGTCACCATCGTCTCGGGCGACACGGGGGAGTCCGTCTCACCGAAGCTGTTCGAGGCCGGCATCACGAAGGCCTCGAATTCGCTCTACAAGTACATGGTCGACAACTCCGTCGCCTTCACCTTCCAGCCGGGCGTCTACAAGCTGCAGCAGCAGATGACGTCGGAGGCGGTCCTGGCCGCTCTCCGCGACCCCGCGAGCCGTCTGGACTACTCCGTGCAGCTGCGCGAGGGGCTCACCCTGACGCAGTCGCTCGACGTCATCTCCGAGCAGCTGAGCATCCCGCGCGCCGATCTCGACGCCGCCGCCGCCGACCCGTCGGTGTACGGCGTGCCCGCCTCGACGCTCGAGGGGTGGATCTTCCCGGCGACCTACGACTTCGACGAGGGCGTCACCGCCCAGCAGGTCATCGAACGCATGGTGCAGCGCACCATCCAGTCGCTCGACGCCGCGGGGGTCCCGGAGTCCGACCGGGAGCGCATCCTCATCGTCGCGTCGATCATCGAACGCGAGGCGCGCAGCAGCGAGGACTTCTACAAGGTCTCGCGAGTGATCGAGAACCGCCTCCAGCCCGACAACACCGAGACCCACGGCCTGCTGCAGATGGACTCGACCGCCCAGTACGGCGCGGGAGAACTGGATGCCGGGTCGTCGTCGTCGTCCGAGAACGCGCTCACCAGCGACAACCCGTGGAACACCTACGTGCGCCCGGGTCTGCCGATCGGGCCCATCGCCAACCCCGGCGATCTCGCGATCGACGCGGCGATGAAGCCGGTGGACGGCTCGTGGTACTACTTCACCACCGTCAACCTCGCCACCGGCGAGACGGTGTTCTCGACGACCTACGCCGACCAGTTGAAGGCCGTGGACCAGTTCCGTGCGTGGTGTCGCGAGAACCCCGACGGCGGATGCTGACCGACGCCACCCGGTTGGCCGTCTGGGGCGACCCGATCGCGCATTCGCGGTCGCCCCGGCTGCACGCCGCCGCGTACGGCGTGCTCGGACTCGACTGGGAGTACGGACGGCGACGCGTCGACGAGGCGACCTTCGCCGCGGAGGTCGACGGGTTGGATGCCACCTGGCGCGGCCTGTCGTTGACGATGCCGTTGAAGCACGTCGCGGCCGCCCGGGCCACCACCCTCGACGATGACGCGCGACTGACCGGCGCCGTCAACACCTACCTGCTGACCGACGGGGGAGCCCACGGCTTCAACACCGACGTGGGCGGACTCGCCCGCGCCCTCGACGAGGTCGGCGTACGCCGACCCGAGCGCGTGCGCGTGCTGGGTGCGGGAGCGACGGCGACCTCGGCCCTCGTCTCGGCGGCCCGCGCCGGAGCGGTCGAGGTGGAGGTACGGGCTCGGCGCCCCGAAGCGGCAGCGGCCCTCGCCGAGCTGGGGGCGCTCCTGGGCGTCGCGGTGCGGACCGCGCCTCTCGACGCGCCCGATCCCGTCCAGGTCGACACCACCATCGCCGCCCTGCCCGGCGGCACCGACCTCGGCGCCCTCGCGGGGGCGCTGGCGTCCACGTCCGGGCCCCTCGTCGACGTCGTCTACGGCGGCTGGCCCACACCTCTGGCGCGGGCCTGGGAGAGCGCCGGGGTGGCCGCGCACGACGGGCTCACGATGCTGCTGCACCAGGCACTGCTGCAGGTGCGCGTCTTCGTCGCCGGTGACCCTGCGCAGCCACTCGTCCACGAGGACGAGGTGCTGGCCGCAATGCGCATCGCGCTCGTGGGAGACTAGACGAATGCTTCGCGTCTTCACCGCCGGCGAGTCCCACGGCCCCGAACTGATCGCCCTCATGGAGGGGATGCCGGCCGGTGTCCCGGTCTCCTCGGCCCAGATCCGCGCCGAACTGGCGCGCCGTCGACTCGGGTACGGTCGCGGCTCGCGCATGAAGTTCGAAGAAGACGAGCTGACGCTGTCGACGGGCATCGTGCACGGCTTCACGATCGGCAGCCCGATCGCCCTGCGCATCGGCAACACCGAGTGGCCGAAGTGGACCGAGGTCATGAGCCCCGAGCCCGTCGAGCTGTCCGACCGCTCCCGCGGACGCGGAGCCGCGCTCACGCGCCCCCGCCCCGGCCACGCCGACCTCGTCGGCATGCAGAAGTACGGCTTCGACGAGGCCCGCCCCATCCTCGAGCGCGCTTCCGCCCGCGAGACCGCAGCACGCGTCGCCCTGGGCGCCGTGGCCCGTTCGTTCCTCAGCGAGCTCGGCATCCGCCTGGTCAGCCACACGCTCTCGATCGGTCCCGTGCGCGTGCCCGACGACGCCGAACTGCCCACGCCCGACGACGTCGACCGGCTCGACGCCGATCCGTTGCGGTGCTTCCACGCCGACACCAGTGCGGCGATGGTCGCCGAGGTCGACGACGCGAAGAAGGCGGGCGACACGCTCGGCGGCATCGTCGAGGTGCTCGCGTACGGCCTGCCCCCGGGGCTCGGCTCGCACGTGCAGTGGGACCGCCGTCTGGACGCCCGCCTCGCCCAGGCGCTCATGAGCATCCAGGCCATCAAGGGCGTCGAGGTCGGCGACGGCTTCCTCACCACGACGCGCCGCGGTTCTCAGGCGCACGACGAGCTGTTCGCCACCGAAGACGGCATCACCCGATCGTCCGACCGTGCCGGCGGCACCGAGGGCGGCATGTCGACCGGCACCGTGCTGCGCGTACGCGCCGGCATGAAGCCGATCGCGACGATCCCCAAGGCCCTGCGCACGGTCGACGTCGCCACCGGCGACACCGCCGCCGCGCACCACCAGCGCTCGGACGTCTGCGCGGTGCCCGCGTCGGGCGTCGTCGCGGAAGCCATGGTCGCGGTGACCCTCGCGGATGCCGTGCTCGAGAAGTTCGGGGGCGACAACGTCGCCGAGACCCGCCGCAACCTCGAGTCGTACCTCGCGAACCTGCCCGAGACCCTGCGCACGACCGACGCGTCGGACGCCGCGCTTCTCGCGCATGACCTCGCCTGAGCAGGCTCCCGCCGGAGCCGACGACCGTACGCCGGTGACCGGGACCGGTTCGGCCGTCGTGCTCATCGGTCCGATGGGCGCCGGGAAAACCAGCGTGGGGCGCCGCGTCGCTCGCGCCCTCGGCACCCCCTTCACCGACACCGACAAGCTCGTCGTGCGCGAGCACGGGCCGATCCGAGACCTGTTCCTCGTCCACGGCGAAGCGCACTTCCGCGCGCTCGAACGCGACGCGGTCGTCGAGGCGCTGGGCCGCGGGGGCGTCGTCGCGCTCGGCGGGGGAGCGGTGCTCGACCCCGCGACGCGGGAACGCCTCACCGCGCATCGCGTCGTCCTGCTCACCGTAGCGCCGCACGTGGTGGCATCCCGTATCCACGGCGACGATCGGCCCCTCCTCGGGGGCGAAGACCCCGTCGAACGCTGGCGGCGCATCTACGACGAGCGGCGCCCCGTCTACGAGGCCACGGCCGACATCACCATCGACACGTCGTCGGGGCCCCTGTCCCGCGTCGTCGACGACATCGTGGCCTGGGCGCAGAGCGTCCCGGCCCAGGAGACATCATGAGCGACACCACCACGATCAGCGTCGCCGGCGACCCCGGCTACGACATCACGATCGGCCGGGGCCTGTTGGCCGCGCTGGGCGAGAAGCTGCCCGCCGCCGCCCGGAAGGTGCTCGTGGTGCACCCACCCACCCTTGCTGCGCAGGCCGAGGCTCTGCGCGCGCAGCTGGTGGGCGATCGCCAGGTACTGCTGGCCGAGATCCCCGATGCCGAGCAGGGCAAGCGCGTCGAGGTCGCCGCGTTCTGCTGGCAGGTCATGGGCCAAGCCGACTTCACGCGCACCGACGTCGTGGTCGGTTTCGGCGGGGGAGCCGTGACCGACCTCGCGGGCTTCGTCGCGGCGACCTGGTTGCGCGGGGTCGCCCTCGTGCAGGTCCCGACCACCGTTCTGGGCATGGTCGACGCCGCCGTGGGCGGGAAGACCGGCATCAACACCGCCGAAGGCAAGAACCTGGTCGGTGCGTTCTGGCCGCCCGTGGCCGTGGTCTGCGACCTCGACCTGCTCGACACCCTCTCGAAGAACGAGGCGACCGCCGGCTTCGCCGAAGTGGTCAAGGCGGGCTTCATCTGGCATCCCGAGATCCTCGACCTCATCGAGGCCGACCCGACGGGCATCGTCGATCCGAAGGGCGACGCGTTCCGCCGCTGCGTCGAGCTCGCGATCGACATGAAGGCGCGCGTCGTCGGGGAAGACCTGCGCGAGGCGGGCCTTCGCGAGGTGTTGAACTACGGGCACACCCTCGGCCACGCCATCGAGCATGCCGAGCGCTACCGCTGGCGTCACGGGGCGGCGATCTCGGTGGGCATGGTGTTCGCCGCCGAGCTGTCGCGCCTCGCCGGGCGCCTGTCGGACGACGTCGCGCAGCGGCACCGCACCGTGCTCGAGTCGCTGGGGCTGCCGACGACCTACCGCGCCGGGGCGTTCCAGACGCTGAAGGCGACGATGCAGCGCGACAAGAAGAGCCGCGGGAGCATGCTGCGCTTCATCGTGCTCGACGACCTGGCGCGGCCCACCGTGCTGCAGGCACCCGACGAGTCGCTGCTGTTCGCGGCCTACCAGGAGGTCGGTGCGTGACCACCTCCGTGCGCCGCGTGCGCGCGGGGGAGGGCGGACGCGTCCGTGAGCTGCGGCTGCGCGCGGTCGGCGACCCGGCGGCATCCATCGCGTTCCTCACGACCTACGACCAGGAGCTCGAGCGGGACCAGGCGTTCTGGGACGAGCGAGCGGCGGGCGGCGCCGACGGCGACTCCGCCGCGATGTTCGTAGCCGAGAGCGCCGACACGTGGATCGGCACGTGCACGGTGCTCGTCCGGCGCGCGGGCGACGTCGACCACACCGGGCGACGACTCACCACGGGACGCGCCGACGTCGTGGGGGTCTACGTCGATCCCGCACATCGCGGATCCGGCGCGATCGACGCCCTGCTCGACGCCGCGGCGCGTTGGAGCGCCGATCAGGGATTCGAGACGCTCTCGCTCGACGTGCACGTCGACAACGCCCGGGCCCAGGCCGTCTACCGCCGCGCCGGCTTCGTGCCGACGGGCGAGACCTTCACGAGCCCCATCGGCGACGAGCTCGCGATGAGCCGGTCGCTTCGCACACTGTGACACGGCCCGGGCCGGCCGGCCGACGCTCCCGTCGGACGAGCGCAACGGAGGCCGCTGATAGCGTGCGGGACATGACCACGCCCCGCCGACTGCTCCTCGTCAACGGCCCCAACCTGAACCTCCTCGGCACCCGTCAGCCCGAGATCTACGGCCGCGACACCCTCGCCGACGTCGAACGCGTGACGGCCGAGGCCGCCGGCCGGCACGGCCTCGAGGTCCGCGCGATCCAAAGCAACCACGAGGGCGTCCTCATCGACGCGATCCACGCCGCCCGGCTCGACTGCGCGGGCATCGTCATCAATGCCGGGGGGTACACACACACCTCCGTCGCGCTGCGCGACGCCCTGGCATCCGTCGATCTCCCCGTCGCCGAGGTGCACATCTCGAACATCAAGGAGCGTGAGGCGTTCCGGCACTTCTCATACATCGAGAACGTCGCCGCGGTGCACGTGATCGGCGAGGGCGTGCCCGGATACGCGCGAGCCGTCGACCTGCTCGTGGAGGTCATCTCGGGCCGCGCCGACGGCTGAGCCCGCTCATCACGTAGACTCTGACGTCGGGCTCTCGCCCACTTCGACTCACGAAACGGAATATCGGCACTCATGGCATCCACCGCAGACATCAAGAACGGCGTCGTCCTGAACATCGACGGTCAGCTCTGGAGCGTCGTGGAGTTCCAGCACGTCAAGCCCGGCAAGGGCGGCGCCTTCGTGCGCACCAAGCTCAAGAACGTCATGAGCGGCAAGGTCGTCGACCGCACGTTCAACGCCGGCGCCAAGATCGACCTCGAGAATGTCGACCGTCGCGACTTCACCTACCTCTACAACGACGGCGAAGGCTTCGTCTTCATGGACGTCGCCGACTACGACCAGATCACCGTGGGAGCCGCGACCGTCGGCGACGCGGCGAACTTCCTGCTCGAGAACCAGCAGGTGCAGATCGCGCTGAACAACGGCAACCCGCTCTACATCGAGCTGCCGCCGTCGGTCATCCTCGAGGTGACGTACACCGAGCCCGGTCTGCAGGGCGACCGCTCGTCGGCCGGCACCAAGCCCGCCACCGTCGAGACCGGTTACGAGATGCAGGTTCCGCTGTTCCTCGAGACCGGCACCAAGATCAAGGTCGACACTCGCACGGGCGAGTACCTCGGCCGCATCAGCTGACGTCTCGATCCCGACAGAATGAGTGCTCGTACCAAGGCGCGCAAGCGCGCCCTCGACATCCTGTTCCAGGCCGACGTGCGCGGCGAGGAGCTGCCCGTGATGCTGGCCACCGAGGCCAAGCGCGCGGCCTCCGAGCCCGACCGTCAGGCCTCGTGGCTGTACGCTCGCGACATCGTCGACGGCGTGATCGACAACCGCGATGCGATCGACGAGCAGATCACCACGTTCGCCAAGGACTGGTCGCTGCAGCGAATGCCGGCCGTCGACCGGGCGCTGCTGCGGATCGGCACGTGGGAGATCCTCTACAACGACGAGGTGCCCACCGCCGTCGCGATCGACGAGGCCGTCGAGCTGGCGAAGGAGTTCTCCACCGACGACTCCGGTTCGTTCGTGCACGGCGTGCTGGCCCGGATCGCCCGCTCGTCCTGACCCCGCCCCACGAACGTCGACGCGGCCCCGACATCTCGTCCGCGGCCGCGTCGCGGCGTTCGCGGGTCGGGTGGGTTCGAGGCAGAGTGGGTATATGAGCTCGTGGCGTGACCTCATCCCCGGGGCCGAGCGCGCGTCGTTCGACGCCCTCGCCCTGGGCATCGAGCTGCGCCAGCGCGAGGCCTACGACCCGGCCCGGTGGGAAGCTCGTGCCGTCGTCCCGGTGACACCACGCCTGCTGGCCCGACGGCAGGACGACCTGCAGCTCGTCGCCCGTCCGCTCGTGCGCGGCGCCCGCGACGCCTGGATCCGAGCGGATGCCACGTGGGACATGGTCCGTCGGTCCTCCGGCCGCTTCGATCCGGCGCATGTGCGCTGGTTCGCCGAGCTGCACGCCCTCGCCCAGGCGATGCGCACGACGGGGCCCTTCGCCGCGCCCGGTGACACGATCGCACTCGACACGGTCGATTCCCCACTGCTCTGGCCGCACCTGGCCGCGGCGGCGGAGCTCGGCATCCCGCTGACCGCGATGCATGCGCAGCAGAGCGTGCGCCTCGCCGCCGGGGCCGAGGCCCGCGTGGCGATCGACGCCGAGGTCGGGGGAGCACTGCGCCTGTCGGCCGACGTCTCGCTCGACGGCGCGCCCGTCGCGGCCGCACACGTCCGACCCCTCGGGGGCTCGGGGATGTTCGCCTTCGCGCTCGACCGCGATCCCGTGCCGATCGTGCTGGCGCCCGTGGCGCTGCCGGCGCCCCTGCCCGCCCTGCTCGGCACCGACGGGGTCGAGATCGCGCGCACGGACGCGGGGGAGTTCCTCGCCGAGGCCTACCCGCGGCTCGCGCGCCGCGCCCCGCTGTCGGTGGGCGCCGGCGTCCCCGCACCGCCCGCGCCCCGCCCGACGCTCGAGGTGACGGTCGGCTACACCGATGACGACGTCTCGTACCGCCTGGAGTGGGTGTACCCCGGCTCCCTCCGCTTCGCCTATGACGGCGAGGGTCCGGATGCCGGGCGACCGGGCGGGGCGCCGGCTGCCGACGTCGGTCCCGCCCTCGCCGAGCGCGACGCGCGCGCCGAGGCGCAGATCGGCGAACGTTTCGAGACGGCGTGGATGGCGGCATCCGATCTCCCCGTCGTCGGGCGCGCGCGTCTGCTCGACGCCGATGCGGCGGCGTTCACGACGCGTGTACTGCCGGCCGTCGACGTCGTCGACGAGGTGCGCGTGCGCACGAGCGGCACCGTTCCGACGTTCCGCGAGCTGCGCGGAGACCCCCACCTGCGCATCACCGCGGTGGAGTCCGTCGATCGCGACTGGTTCGACCTGGGGATCGTGGTCACCATCGACGGACGCGCGATCCCGTTCGGCACGCTGTTCTCGGCGCTGTCGCGCGGCCGCACACGCATCAAGCTCTCGGACGGGGCGTGGTTCTCCCTCGCCCACCCATCGCTGCAGCGTCTGCGCGATCTGCTCGACGAGGCCGCGGCCCTCGACGAGTGGGAGACCGGTCCTCGCCTGCCGCGCACGCACCTCGCTCTGTGGGCGGAGTTCGAGGACCTCGCCGATCAGTCCGAGGCCGCGGTGGAGTGGCGCGGTCTCGCCCGGGCGTTGCACGACGTGGATCAGGTCCCCGCGGTGTCGACGCCGCCGGACTTCCGCGCCGTGCTGCGGCCCTACCAGAGGGAGGGCCTGTCGTGGCTCGCGCTGCTGCACGGGCACCGGCTCGGCGGGATCCTGGCCGACGACATGGGCCTCGGCAAGACGCTGCAGCTGCTGGCCCTCATCGCGCACACCCGCGCTCGCGGCGACGAACGCCCGTGGCTGGTGGTGGCACCGACGTCGGTGCTGCCCACGTGGCGCGACGAGGCGGCGCGCTTCGCCCCCGGGCTCCGGGTGAGCGTGGTCGAGGCCACCGCGGTGCGGCGCGAGCGCACGGTCGCCGCGATCGCGTCCGCGGCCGACGTCGTGGTCGCCTCCTACGGCATCGTCCGGGCGGATGCCGCGGAGTTCGCCGCGCCGCACTGGTCGGGGGTCGTCCTCGACGAGGCGCAGTTCGCCAAGAACCCGGCCACCCGCATCCATCGGGCGATCGCGGGCCTGTCCACCGACGCCGTGTTCGCCGCGACGGGGACGCCCATCGAGAACGGCCTCGACGACCTCTGGGCGCTGCTGTCGCTGACCGCGCCGGGGCTCTTCCCCTCGATCCGGCAGTTCCGCGAGGACTACACCCGGGCGATCGAACAGCTGCCGACCGATCAGCCCACGGCGCTCTCCGCCGCCGCAGCGAGCGCGCACCGCGACAAGACGCTCGCGCGGCTGCGTCGCCGCGTGCGCCCGTTCCTGCTGCGCCGCACCAAGGACGTCGTGGCATCCGATCTGCCTCCCAAGCAGGAGCAGGAGATCGTGGTGCCTCTCGCGCCGGCCCATCAGGAGGTGTACGACCGGGTGCTGCAACGCGAGCGGCAGAAGGTGCTGGGGCTGCTCGACGATCTCGATCGACAGCGGTTCATCGTGTTCCGGTCGCTGACGCTGCTGCGCATGCTCGCCCTCGCACCGGGCCTGGTCGACGAACGCGACGCGCACCTGGGTTCGGCGAAGCTCGACGTCCTGCTGGATCGTCTGGTCGAAGTGGCTGCCGAGGGGCACCGCGCGCTGGTGTTCAGTCAGTTCACCTCGTTCCTCGACCTCGCGGCGGAACGCCTGGATGCCGCCGGCCTGGCGTACGCGCACCTCGACGGCAGCACCGCGCGGCGGGGCGAGGTGGTCGAGGGGTTCCGCGAGGGCGACGCGCCCGTCTTCCTCATCAGCCTCAAGGCGGGCGGGTTCGGGCTGACCCTCGTCGAGGCGGAATACGTGTTCTTGCTGGACCCGTGGTGGAACCCCGCGGCCGAGAACCAGGCCGTCGATCGCGCCCACCGCATCGGGCAGACGCGGAGCGTGTTCGTCTACCGGCTCATCGCCGCCGGCACGGTGGAGGAGAAGGTTCGCGCCCTCCAGCGCCGCAAGGCCGCGTTGTTCGACGCCGTGATCGATGACGGAGAGGCGTTCGCGGCGTCGCTGGACGCCGATGACATCCGCTCGCTGCTCGGGCCGTGACGACGCCGGTCCGTAGGGTGGGACGATGACGACCTCCGTGGCGATCGAGGTGATCCCGGATGCCGAGCTCGCCGACGCCGCGACGGTCCGGTCCTCGTCGACATCGACGGCACGTCGCGAACCCTGATCCTCGACACGGGAGGCGCCACGAGCGGTCTCCGCGCCGATGATCTCCCCGCGTCGTCCTCGACGGTCGCGCGGGAACGCCCCGGCGGTAGAGGCGCATTCGCCCCGGGCGGCGCCACCCGGCAGGTCGAGGCCGAGGTCGTGACCGTCGGCGATCTGCGCGTCCCCGGCCTGTCGTTCGACGTGGAGGAGCATCCGGCCGCACGTTCCATCCTCGGTCTCGACGTGCTCGCGCACCATCGCCTCGCCCTCCGTTTCGGTCGGGGCGTCCTCGAGTTCGACGGCGACGAGGCGGTCGACCGGCGGCATCCCCTCGTCCGGTCCGCCCACGGCCACCCGTTCGTGCGCGCGTGCTGGGACGACGTGGAGACCGACGCCCTGTGGGACTCCGGCGCCGAGGTCACGGTGGTCGACGAGTCCTTCGCGGCCCGGCACGGGCGTCTGTTCACTCCGCTCGGCGACGCGGAAGCGGGAGACGCGCGCGGGGCGAGCCGAGAGGTGCGACTCGTCCGCATGGCGGGCGTCACGATCGGCGGACGCGCTTTTCCGCCCAGCACCGCCGTGATCACCCCGCTCGCGGGGCTGGAACGACCGGGCGTGCCTCGTCTCGACGTCATCCTGGGCATGCCCGTGCTGCGCCGCGCGGACTGGACGCTGCACCTGGCCGAGGGCTGGTGGGGCTATCCGTCGGCGGCGTCGTGACCGTGCCCCGTCGCCGCTCGGCTCAGCCCAGCTCGCCCGTGACGAACTGCGCGACGCCGCGGCCGAACGACCAGTCCGCGTCGCCGTTCTCGGTGATGCTGACGACGAGGTCGTTCCCCTGGACCCCGACGCGTTCGCCCAGATACTGGGCGAGTAGCCGGTAGAGCTCCACCTTCGCGCCCTCGGTGCGCTGCTTCGACGCCAGGCGCACAATCACGAGGCGTTCGCTGCGCTCGATGCCGAGTCCCGTGTCGAGGGCGACGAGCTCGAACGGCTCGTGCTGCGTGAGGATCTGATACCTGTCGGGGACGCCGAACGCCTCGACGACGGCCTCCTGCACGGCATCCATCATCGTGCGCAGTTCGGACTCGTCGTAGCGGCCGCGGATCGTGTCGATCATCACCAGGGGCATGGGAATCCTTTCGTGGGGGTCCGCACGTTACCCGCGGCGATTGTGCGGGCGGACCGCTTGACGCGGACACCCCTGCTGCTCTCAGGCCTCTTTCCGGAGCCCCGCGTAGACTCGACGGGTTCGCCAACGACACAGGAGCGGCATGAGAATCACCGGCCTCGGCCACGCGGGAATGTTCATCGAGACGCGCGGCGGCAGCATCATCTGCGACCCCGTCCTCGGTCCGAGCTTCTTCGGCTCGTGGTTCCCGTTCCCCGACAACCGTGCCCTCGACTGGGAGCGCTTCGGCAAGGCGGACTTCCTCTACATCTCGCACCGTCACCGCGATCACTTCGATCCGGCTCTGCTCGAGCGCTACGTGCCGAAGGACATCAAGGTGCTCCTGCCCGAGTACCCGACCGACGACCTCGAGCAGGACCTCCTCGCCCTCGGCTACACGAACCTCGTCCGTACCGAAGCGGGCGTGCCTTTGCAGTTCGGCGACCTGAAGCTCATGGTGACGCCGCTGCGCGCCCCCTCCGACGGTCCGATCGGCGACTCGTCGCTCTCGCTCGACGACGGCACCGCCTCGGTCCTCAATCAGAACGACTCCCACCCTCTGGATCTCGAGAAGCTGTTCGACTTCGGCAAGCCCGACGCGTACTTCACCCAGGTCTCGGGCGCGATCTGGTGGCCGATGGTCTACGACCTTCCCCAGGATGCCAAGCAGAACTTCGCCCAGCTCAAGCGCGACGCGCAGAACAAGCGCGCGATGTACTACATCGACAAGGTCGACGCCGAGCACGTGTTCCCGATGGCGGGCCCGCCCATGTTCCTGCGCGAAGAGCTGTTCCGTTACAACGGCACGGGCCTCGAGAACGACTCGATCTTCACCGACCAGCGCGAGTTCCTCGCGCACATGAAGGAGCAGCGCCCCGACCAGAAGGGCTATCTGTTCCTTCCCGGCACCGAGGTCGAGGTGCAGGGCTCCGACGTCACGGTGACGCAGACGCTGTACACGGATGCCGAGATCGAGCGCGTCTTCGGCGACAAGTGGAACTACCTCGCCGAGCAGCGCGACAGCCGCCAGGCCGAGGTGCGGGCCGAAGAGGCGACCCGCGCGGATATCATCCCGCCGGCCGAGATGCTCGCCGCCCTCAAGGAGTGGTGGGAGCCGCTGCTGCGTCGCGCCCGCACGATCCGCAACGGCGTGGGCGGCATGGTGCGCTTCCGCATCGGTGAGCTCGACATGGTCGTGGACTTCCCCAAGGCGAAACTGCGCGAGTACGCGGGGGAGGAGTGCATCTACTGGTACACCATCCCCGCCGACCTCGTCTCCACGAACATCCGCGACCACGAGATCGACTGGTCGAACTCGATCTTCCTGTCGATGCAGTTCGAGGTCGGTCGCTCGGGCAAGTTCAACGAGTTCCTCACGACGTTCCTCAAGTGCCTCTCGCGCGACCGCATCGAGTACGTCGAGAACTGGTACGCCGAGCAGTCGGACCAGACCGAGGATGCCGAGATCGGCGACTGGACCGTGCAGCGTCGCTGCCCGCACCTGCGCGCCGACCTGACGAAGACCGGCAAGATCGAGGACGGCGTGCTGACGTGCTCGCTGCACGACTGGAAGTGGGACCTGGAAACGGGTCGCTGCCTGACGACGACGGGGCATCCCATCCGCTCGTCGCGCGTGCGCACCACCCCGAGCGGAGAGCGCGCCGCCGCCGAGGTCGCCGCGGGCTGACCCGTGCCCGGCTTTCACCACGTCGAGGTGTGGGTCAGCGACCTGACCACGGCGCAGTCCGAATGGCGCTGGCTGCTCTCCGCGGTCGGTTTCGAGCGAACCGCGCACTGGGCCGACGGCGAGACGTGGAGTGCGGGTGATGGCCCGTACCTGACGCTGACGACCTCACCGAACCTGTCGGGGCTCGATCACGACCGGCGCGCTCCCGGGGTGAACCATCTCGCCTTCCTCGGCGGCTCTCGCGGGCAGGTGGATGCCGTGATGGCCGCGGCGAGCGCCCACGGGTGGCGCCCGCTGTATCAGGAGCGTTACCCGTTCGCCGGCGGCCCGTCGCACTATGCCGGGTGGCTCGAGAACTCCGCGGGATTCAAGGCGGAGGTCGTCGCGGACGAGGAGTGACCCGACCGCGGGCGTTCGACCGCACAGCGGTGAGCAGGCGGTGGATCCGCGGGACTCGGGGAGCAATGCTCCGTGACCCGACCCCGCGCGTTCGAACGCACAGCGGTGAGCAGGCGGTGGATCCGCCGGACTCGGGGAGCGAACCTCCGAGACCCGACCCCGCGCGTTCCGCTGCACAGCGGGGAGGAGGCGGAGGATGCCGCGATGCCCCGGGGTGCGCCCTTCCGTGACCCGACCCCGCGCGTTCGAACGCACAGCGGTGAGCAGCCGGCGGATACCTCGACGCTCAGGGTGCACCCTGCACGGCACGATTCCCTTCGGGCGATCTGCATCCGCCCGCGCTCGCTCACGCCGCGCCGAAGCGGCGCGGAGATCTCGACCGCAACAGCGTCGGCGGTCGCACCTCGCCCGTGCGCGGATCGGGTGGCGCGTGCAACCAGTACGAATCCCTGCCGGTCACGGGATCCCGCTGACGCACGATCTTCTCGCCGCGATTGTGCAGACCGAGGTGGTGGTTCCGACAGAGCGGAACGCCGTCGTCGACGTCGGTTCTGCCACGATCCGACGCCCAGTGATCGATGTGGTGCATCTCGCACTGCGAGATGGGAGCTCGGCATCCGATGCCGACGCAGCCGCCGTCGCGCACGGCGATCGCAATCCGCTGGGCGCGGGTGAACAGACGCTGATGCCTCCCGACGTCGAGCGGCCGCCCCGCCTCGCTCAACGAGACAGGCACCGCGCCCGCATCGCAGAGATAGCTCTCGACGACCCCGCCGGGGAGGACCTCCCCACCGTCTTCGAAGTGTCCGACGCCGCGCACGACAGTCTTGACACCCGACCGCACTTCGGTCCCGACGCTCGGTCGCTCGACGCCATCCGCCGCGCTCGAAACCAGCGCCGATGCCTCCAGCACGATCCGCACCCCAGGCTGCCGGTCGCCGAACGCCTGCGCCGGATCCGCTGCGGCTCCGGTGCGTAGGACCGCGATCAACGTGTCGTAGGCGATCTGCTCGCCCGACCGATCATCGGGGGCGTCAGCGACCACGGCATCCGGATCCACGAACCGCGGTCCACGCCGCGGACGCAGAGCGGCCTGAATGATCGCGTCGACCCATGCCGCCGCGTCGTCGTCGAACACGAACCGTCCGTGCCGTTGCCCGTGCTCATCGACCCACGAACGGTACGACCGGGCGGCGAATCGCTCCTCGAACCGCACCCTCACACCGACGGGGTCGAGCCGGTCGCGCGCGATCCGGGCGGACGCCCGCAACTCTTCGACCGGCCGATGCGGCGCCTCGTCGATCAACCGCTCGACGGCCGTCGCCCAGGCGCGGGGGAGGAGGTCCGGGTCGAGCTCGCGATACCTCTCGACAGGTGGCTCACCCAGCCCCACGCGGATGGCCCGGAACTGCGCGTGGCTCAGCGATCCGTCACGCAGCGCGCCGGCTGCGCGCTCGAGCCATTCCGCCCCCGCTCCGCTCGCTGCCGACCCCGCGCTCGCCGCCGGCCCCGCGCTCGCCCCCGGCGCCGTGGCCGGGCACGCTGCCGGGCCTGCGCTCGACGCCGGACCGCCAGCCCCGCTCCCACGCTCGAGAGGTGCCTCACCGAACAGATCACCCCCGGTCTTCACCGACCGGGTCACATCCCCCCGGGGCAGGCCCGTCAGCGACTGCAGCAGTTCGGTCGCATTGCGATGCCCCGCCCTCTGCGCGAGGCCCGCGCCTCCCCGATCGCGCGTCGACCTCGCGTCGATGACCCGCGCAGCGCACGCCGCCAGCACGTCGAGGGCGTTCCGCGCCGCGGTGACCTCGGCCATCACTTCCACGACCTCGCGATCGCCGAGGAGTTCGATCTCGTTCCCCGCAACCAGCTCGACGACACGCTCGCTCGCCACCCGAAGGCGGTCGATCGGTGCGCTCACATCCATAGAACAAATGTACGAATATCCGCACTCACCGCGAGCGCCAGAGCCCGAGATCAGCCGCCGCCGCTCAGATTTCACCCCGCCGCACCCGCTAAGCTGGTCAACGAACCACAGCAACCTTTAACCCCGTCCCGTGAGGCGGAGAAGGGAGCGGCGGATGAATACGCGCACCGTCATGCACGATGCCGATATCGCCCGCGCTTTGACGCGCATCTCGCACGAGATCCTGGAGTCCAACAAAGGACCGGATGGACTCGTCCTCCTCGGCATCCCGACCCGCGGCGTCACGCTCGCGAACCGGATCGGCCCCCTCGTCAGCGAGTTCGGGGGAGCGGCCGTCCCGGTCGGATCCCTCGACGTGACGATGTACCGCGACGATCTGCACCGCAACCCCACGCGGGCCCCGCGCAGGACCGAGATCCCCGCCGGCGGCATCGACGGCAAGACCGTCGTGCTCATCGACGACGTGCTGTTCTCGGGGCGGAGCATCCGCGCCGCCCTCGACGCCCTGCAGGACATCGGACGCCCCGCCGCGGTGCGCCTGGCGACGCTGATCGACCGCGGCCACCGCGAGCTGCCGATCCGCCCCGACTTCGTGGGCAAGAACCTCCCCAGCGCCCGCGACGAGCGGGTCAACGTGCGCCTCGCCGAGATCGACGGCGTCGAGGAGGTGACGATCGAGTCATGAGGCACCTCCTCGACACCCAGCACCTCTCCCGCGCCGACGCGCTCGAGATCCTCGACGTCGCCGAGGACATGGCCGACACCCAGCGCCGCGAGATCAAGAAGCTCCCGACGCTGCGCGGCAAGACGGTCGTCAACCTCTTCTTCGAGGACTCCACGCGCACCCGCATCTCGTTCGAGGCCGCGGCCAAGCGTCTTTCCGCCGACGTCATCAACTTCTCGGCGAAGGGCTCCAGCGTCAGCAAGGGCGAATCGCTGCAGGACACCGCGCAGACGCTGCAGGCGATGGGGGCGGATGCCGTCGTCATCCGCCACGGAGCCTCCGGCGCACCCCGCACGCTCGCCACCAGCGGCTGGATCAGCGCGGGCGTGGTCAACGCGGGCGACGGCACGCACGAGCATCCCACTCAGGCACTGCTGGACGCGTTCACCATCCGCAAGCGCCTGCACGGCGACGACAGCCGCGGCCGCGACCTCGACGGCATCCGGGTCACGATCGTCGGCGACGTGCTGCACTCGCGCGTCGCCCGCTCGAACGTATGGCTGCTGCACACCCTCGGCGCGCACGTCACGCTGGTCGCCCCGCCGACGCTCGTGCCCCAGGACGTCAGCGGCTGGCCCGTCGAGGTGGACTACGACCTCGACCACGCGATCGCGGCCGGACCCGACGCGCTCATGATGCTCCGCATCCAGCTCGAGCGCATGTCGGCTGCGTATTTCCCGACTGAACGGGAGTATTCCCGCCGGTACGGTCTCGACGCGCGGCGTCTGCAGGCCCTCCCGGGCGGTAGCATCGTTCTACACCCCGGTCCGATGAACCGGGGCCTGGAGATCTCCGCCGAAGCCGCCGATTCCCCGCGCTCGACGGTGCTCGAGCAGGTCACGAACGGTGTCTCCGTGCGGATGGCCGTGCTTTACCTGCTGCTGGCGGGCGAGCGGCCCGACAGCGAGAGAGAGGACCTCCGATGAGCCACGCCACCCCCCAGACCCTTCTGGTGCGCGGCGCACGCGTCGAGGGTCAGGATGCCACCGACCTCCTCGTGAAGGACGGCGTCATCGCCGAGACCGGCTCCGGCCTCTCGCACGCGGGCGCCACGGTCGTCGACGCCGACGGTCTCATCGCCCTCTCGGGTCTCGTCGACCTGCACGTGCACCTGCGCGAGCCCGGCTACGAGGCGTCCGAGACGATCCTCACGGGCTCGCGCGCCGCGGCGGCGGGCGGGTTCACCACCGTCTTCGCGATGCCGAACACCTCGCCGGTCGCCGACACCGCCGGCGTGGTCGAGCAGGAGCTCGCCCTCGGCGAGGCCGCCGGCTACGTCCACGTGCAGCCGATCGGCGCCGTGACGGTGGGGCAGAAGGGCGAGCGCCTCGCCGAGCTCGGCGCGATGGCCGACTCCCGCGCGCGTGTCCGCGTCTTCAGCGACGACGGGTTCTGCGTCTTCGACCCGCTGATCATGCGCCGAGCCCTCGAGTACGTGAAGGCCTTCGACGGCGTCGTCGCGCAGCACGCGCAGGACCCGCGCCTCACCGAAGGCGCGCAGATGAACGAGGGCGCCGTCTCGGCCGAGCTGGGCCTCACCGGCTGGCCCGCGGTCGCCGAGGAGTCGATCATCGCGCGCGACGTGCTGCTGGCCGAGCACGTGGGCTCTCGCCTGCACGTGTGCCACCTGAGCACGGCGGGCTCGGTCGACATCATCCGCTGGGCCAAGAAGCGCGGCGTGAACGTGACCGCCGAGGTCACCCCGCACCACCTCCTGCTGACCGATGAGCTCGTGCGCGACTACGACGCGCGGTTCAAGGTCAACCCGCCGCTGCGCCGCGAGGAAGACGTCATGGCCGTGCGCGAGGGCCTCGCCGACGGCACGATCGACATCGTGGCGACCGATCACGCTCCGCACCCGACCGAGGCGAAGGCCTGCGAGTGGGCCGCCGCGTCGAACGGCATGGTGGGCCTCGAGAGCGCCCTGCGCGTCGTGCAGCAGGCGATGGTCGACACCGGGTTGCTCAGCTGGGCCGACGTGGCGCGGGTGATGTCGAAGACCCCCGCGCGGATCGGCCGCCTCGACGGGCACGGCACCTCCGTCGCGGAGGGCCGGCCGGCCTCGTTCACCCTGTACGACCCGCGCCCCTCGCGCACGTTCGTGCTCGACGACCTGCGTGGCCGGAGCAAGAACTCCCCGTACCTCGGCCGAGAGCTCCCGGGAGAGGTGCGCTGGACCGTGCGCTCCGGCATCCCCACGGTCGTCGACGGTTCCGTTCTCGACACCCCGGGAGTGCTCGCGTGAGCAAAGAGGGTGCCCTGCTCGTCATGATCGGCGTCGCCGTCGCGCTCCTCGCGGTTCTCGCGTGGGCGTGGTGGCGACGAACGCGGCGCGATGCGCGCTACTCCGCCCCGGTGGGGGAGCTGCCCGCGGACGCCGTCGAGACGGCGGTGTTCCCGGGGCTCTACGTCGCCACGACCCGTCATGACGAGCCGCTCGAGCGTCTCGCTGTCAAGGGCCTCGGCTTCCGCTCCCGCGTCGACGTCACGGTCACCTCGGCCGGCGTCGCCCTCGACCTCCCGGGCCAGCCCCGCATCGCGCTCACCCGTGACCGCCTGGTGGACGCCGCCCAGGCCACCGTCGCCATCGACCGCGTGGTCGAGGCAGGCGGCCTCACGCGCGTCAGCTGGCGCATCGACGACGACACGATCGTCGACACCTACCTCCGTCCTCAGGACGCCTCGGCCAAATCACTGGCCGACGCCATCCGCCCCCTCACCTCGACAGGAAGCGACGCATGACCTCCCTGATCCCTTCCGCGCTCTCCGCGCGGGAACCGGCCGTCCTCGTGCTCGAAGACGGCACCCGCTACACCGGCCGCGCTTACGGCGCACGCGGCGAGACCCTCGGCGAGGTCGTCTTCGCCACCGGCATGACCGGGTACCAGGAAACGATCACCGACCCCTCGTACGCGGGCCAGATCGTGCTGCAGACGGCCCCCCACATCGGCAACACCGGCGTGAACGACGAAGACCCCGAGTCGCGGCGCATCTGGGTCGCCGGCTACGTCGTGCGCGACCCCTCGCGCATGGTGTCGAACTGGCGCGCGAACCGCTCGCTCGACGAGGCGCTCGTCGAAGACGGCATCGTGGGCATCTCGGGCATCGACACCCGCGCCGTCACCCGCCGGATCCGCTCCTCGGGCAGCATGCGCGGCGGCGTCTTCTCCGGCGAGGCCGCGAGCCTGGATGCCGAGGAGCAGCTGCGTCGCGTGTGCGAGGCTCCGGGCATGGCGGGCCGCAACCTCTCGGCCGAGGTCTCGGTCACCGAGGTCGAGGTGACCCCCGCGACCGCGAAGCGCATCGGCAACCTGGCGGTGCTCGATCTGGGCGTGAAGAAGTCGACCATCGACAACCTCGCCACGCGCGGCTTCGACGTGCACGTGTTCCCCCAGTCCGCCACGATCGACGAGATCCGCGCGATCGAGCCGGTCGCGGCGTTCTACTCGAACGGCCCCGGCGACCCCGCGGCATCCGACCAGCACGTGGAGCTCCTGCGCGAGGTGCTCAGCGACGGCCTGCCCTTCTTCGGCATCTGCTTCGGCAACCAGCTTCTGGGCCGCGCCCTCGGTTTCGGCACCTACAAGCTGCCGTTCGGACACCGCGGCATCAACCAGCCCGTGCTCGACAAGACCACCGGCCGCGTCGAGATCACGTCGCAGAACCACGGCTTCGCCGTCGACGCGCCGCTCGACGCCGTCATCGACAGCCCGAACGGCTTCGGCCGGGTCGAAGTGAGCCACATCGGCCTCAACGACAACGTCGTCGAGGGTCTGCGCGCCCTCGACATCCCCGCGTTCAGCGTGCAGTACCACCCCGAGGCCGCCTCGGGTCCGCACGACGCCAACTACCTGTTCGACCGCTTCCGCGACATGGTGATCGCGACCCAGGAGACCAAGACCAATGCCTAAGCGCGACGACATCACCTCCGTCCTCGTCATCGGCTCCGGCCCGATCGTCATCGGTCAGGCCTGCGAGTTCGACTACTCCGGCACCCAGGCGTGCCGCGTGCTGCGCGAAGAAGGCGTGCGCGTCATCCTCGTCAACTCCAACCCGGCGACGATCATGACCGACCCCGACTTCGCCGACGCGACGTACATCGAGCCCATCACCCCCGAGGTGATCGAGTCGATCATCGCCAAGGAGAAGCCGGATGCCGTGCTCCCCACCCTCGGCGGACAGACGGCCCTGAACGCGGCGATCCAGCTGCACAAGCGCGGCATCCTCGAGAAGTACGACGTCGAGCTCATCGGCGCCGACTTCGACGCGATCAACCGCGGTGAGGACCGCCAGATCTTCAAGGAGCTCGTGCTCGAGGCGGGCGCCGACGTCGCGGCATCCGTCATCTGCCACTCGATGGACGAGCTGCTGGCCGGAGCCGAGAAGCTCGGCTACCCGCTGGTCGTGCGTCCGTCCTTCACCATGGGCGGCCTCGGCTCCGGCTTCGCGTACGACGAGGCTGACCTCCGCCGCATCGGCGGTGCGGGCCTGCACGACTCGCCCACCAACGAGGTGCTGCTCGAGGAGTCGATCCTGGGGTGGAAGGAGTACGAGCTCGAGCTCATGCGCGACACCGCCGACAACACGGTGGTCGTCTGCTCGATCGAGAACGTCGACCCGGTCGGCGTGCACACGGGCGACTCGATCACGGTGGCTCCCGCGCTCACCCTGACCGACCGCGAGTACCAGCGCCTGCGCGACATCGGCATCGACATCATCCGCGCGGTGGGCGTCGACACCGGTGGCTGCAACATCCAGTTCGCCGTCGACCCCCAGACCGGCCGCATCATCGTCATCGAGATGAACCCGCGCGTGTCGCGGTCGAGCGCGCTCGCGTCGAAGGCGACGGGCTTCCCGATCGCCAAGATCGCGGCCAAGCTCGCCATCGGCTACCGGCTCGATGAGATCCCCAACGACATCACCAAGGTCACCCCGGCGAGCTTCGAGCCCACGCTCGACTACGTCGTGGTCAAGGTGCCGCGGTTCAACTTCGAGAAGTTCCCCGCCGCCGACACCACGCTGACGACCACCATGAAGTCGGTCGGCGAGGCGATGGCGATCGGCCGCAACTACTCCACGGCCCTGCAGAAGGCGCTGCGCTCGCTCGAGAAGCGCGGCTCCAGCTTCCACTGGGGCGAGGAGTCCCGCTCGGTCGAGGAGCTGCTCGAGATCGCGAAGACCCCGACCGACGGCCGCATCGTTGTGCTGCAGCAGGCGCTGCGCAAGGGCGCGACGCCCGAGCAGGCGTTCGACGCCACGGCGATCGACCCGTGGTTCATCGACCAGATGGTGCTGATCAACGAGGTCGCGGAGTTCATCGCGCAGGCCGACGAGCTGGATGCCGACACCCTCCGCGTCGCGAAGGAGCACGGTTTCAGCGACGCCCAGATCGCCGAGATCCGCGAGCTCGACGAGACGGCGGTGCGCGAGGCCCGCTACGCGCTCGACGTGCGCCCGGTCTACAAGACGGTCGACACGTGCGCGGGGGAGTTCCCGGCCCTGACGCCGTACCACTACTCCTCGTACGACGCCGAGACCGAGGTCACCCCCTCCGACCGCACGAAGGTCGTCATCATCGGCTCGGGCCCCAACCGCATCGGCCAGGGCGTCGAGTTCGACTACTCGTGCGTGCACGCCTCGTTCGCCCTGTCGGACGCCGGGTACGAGACCGTCATGGTCAACTGCAACCCCGAGACCGTGTCGACCGACTACGACACGTCCGACCGCCTGTACTTCGAGCCGCTGACGCTCGAGGACGTGCTCGAGGTGCTGCACGCCGAGAGCCAGTCGGGCACGATCCTCGGCGTCGTCTGTCAGCTCGGCGGACAGACACCTCTGGGCCTCGCGAAGGGCATCGAGGCCGCGGGCTACACGATCCTCGGGACCAGCCCCGAGGCGATCGACCTCGCCGAGGAGCGCGAGCTGTTCTCGCGCCTGCTCGACGACGCCGGCCTCGTCGCACCCCGCAACGGCACCGCGATCGACGTCGAGGGCGCCGTGCAGGTGGCCGAGGAGATCGGCTACCCCGTGCTCGTGCGCCCGAGCTTCGTGCTCGGCGGACGCGGCATGGAGATCGTCTACTCGACCGAGGCGCTGCGCGACTACTTCGTGCGCGTGGCCGATCAGGCGATCATCGGACCCGGCCTGCCGCTCCTGGTCGACCGCTTCCTCGACGACGCGATCGAGCTCGACGTCGACGCGCTGTACGACGGCACCGACCTGTACATCGGCGGCGTCATGGAGCACCTCGAGGAGGCCGGCATCCACTCCGGCGATTCCTCCTGCACGCTGCCGCCCGTCTCGCTCGGCCGCACCGAGGTCGACCGCGTCCGCGAGGCGACGCTCGCGATCGCGAAGGGCGTCGGCGTCCGCGGCCTGCTCAACGTGCAGTTCGCGATCTCGGCGGGAGTCCTCTACGTCATCGAGGCGAACCCCCGCGCGAGCCGCACGGTGCCGTTCGTCTCGAAGGCACTCGGCATCCCGCTCGCGAAGGCCGCCAGCCGCATCATGGCCGGTAACGCCATCGCCGAGCTCATTGCCGAGGGACTGCTGCCCGAACAGGACGGCTCGCGCGTGCCGCTCGATGCGCCGGTCGCCGTCAAGGAGGCCGTGCTGCCGTTCAAGCGGTTCCGCACCGCCGACGGGCACACCGTCGACTCGGTCCTCGGACCCGAGATGCGTTCGACGGGCGAGGTCATGGGCATCGACCGCGACTTCCCGACCGCGTTCGCGAAGTCGCAGGAGGCCGCGTACGGCGGCATGCCGACCTCGGGCACCGTGTTCATCTCAGTCGCCGACGCCGACAAGCGCGCCGTCATCCTGCCCGCCCACCGCCTCCAGGAGCTCGGCTTCCAGCTCATGGCGACCGAGGGCACGGCCGAGATCCTCGCGCGCAACGGCATCCGGGTGAAGGTCGTCGAGAAGTACTCCGAGACGCAGGGCTCCGGCCAGCAGAACGTGGTCGACCTGATCAACGCCGGCGAGATCGACATGATCGTCAACACGCCCTCCGGCGGCACCGCGCGCGCCGACGGCTACGAGATCCGCGCCGCCGCCGTGGCCGCCGACAAGGCGCTGTTCACCACGATGGCCGTCCTCGGCGCCGCGGTGAGCGCTCTCGGCGCCATGAAGGACGGCTTCGCGGTGCGCAGCCTCCAGGAGCACGCCACCGACCGCGCGGGACGCCTGTGAGCGACACGTTCGGTCAGCGCCTTCACGCCGCCCTCGACCTGCACGGCGCCCTGTGCGTCGGCATCGACCCCCACGCCGCCCTCCTGTCGGCGTGGGGGCTGGATGCCACGGCCGAGGGCGCGCGGGAGTTCGGCCTGCGCACGGTCGAGGCCGCGCGGGGGAGGGTCGGCGTGGTCAAGCCGCAGGTGGCGTTCTACGAGCGCTACGGCTCCCGCGGCTTCGCCGCCCTCGAGGACGTCATGGCCGCCGCCCGCGACGCGGGGCTCATCGTGATCGCCGACGCCAAGCGCGGTGACATCGGCACGACGATGGAGGGCTACGCCCACGCGTGGCTCGAGCCCGGTTCTCCCCTCGAAGCGGATGCCGTGACGCTGACGCCCTACATGGGTGCCGACTCGCTGCGCGACACGCTGTCCCTCGCGGTACGCCACGGCAAGGGCGCGTTCGTCCTCACCGCGACGAGCAACCCCGAGGCCCGCGCGCTGCAGAGCGCGATCGTCGACGACGCCCTCGCCATCGGCGATCACGAGCACGTGGCGGCGCGGGTCGCCCGCGACGTTAACGAGGCCAATGTCGGCGCCCCCGGCGCTCTCGGTCCCGTCGGAGTCGTGGTGGGGGCCACCGTCGACCGTGCGGCCTTCGGTCTCGGCGATGTGGCCCTCGCGGGCATGCCGATCCTCGCGCCCGGCTTCGGCGCTCAGGGAGCCGCGCCCGCCGACCTCGGCCGACTCTTCGGATACGTGGCCTCGGCCGTCGTCGCCAACGAGAGCCGAAGCATCCTCGCGGTCGGGCCCGAACGCCTCGCCGCCCGCATCGACGAGCGCGCCGCGCTCTACCGGGAGTCCCTGCATGGCTGAAACCCGTCGTCCGCCCGAGGTCGACCGTGCCGCCGCCTCGCGCCGCGCCGTCGAGGCGCGGCGCGAACGCGCCGCGCTGAAGCGCGACGTCTCCACCCGCGTGATCTCGCCGCAGGAACTGCTGCGCCGGGGCCTGGCCGACCCGCTGTCGCCGGCCGGGGCGATGCGCGTCACCGAGTTCCTCACCGCGATCCCGGCGATCGGCGAGAGCAAGCGCGACCGCATCCTGGCATCCCTCGGGATCTCGCCCGTGAAGCGGCTCGGCGGTCTCGGCACTCGCCAGCGCGACGCGCTCCGCGACTTCCTCGACACGCGGTGGCCCGAGCCGGGGCCGCGCGACGGACGCAGCCGCCTCATCGTGCTCGCCGGGCCGACGGCCGTCGGCAAGGGCACGGTCGCCGCGCACATCAAGGAGAACTACCCGGAGATCCACCTGTCGGTGTCGGCGACCACGCGCACCGCGCGCCCGGGTGAGGTCGAGGGCGAGCACTACTACTTCGTCGACGACGCGGAATTCGACCGCCTGGTCGCGTCGGGGGAGCTGCTGGAGTGGGCCGTCGTGCACAACAAGAACCGCTACGGGACCCCGCGCGCTCCCATCGAGCGCGTCCTCGCCGAGGGGGGCACCGCCCTGCTCGAGATCGATCTGCAGGGCGCGCGTCAGGTGCGCGCGGCCGACCCGTCGGCGACCCTGGTGTTTCTCCTGCCGCCGAGCTGGGACGAGCTCGTCCAGCGCCTGGTCGGGAGGGGGACGGAGGATGCCGAGGAGCGCGCCCGGCGCCTGCGCACGGCCCGCGTCGAGCTCGCCGCGCAGAACGAGTTCGACTACCGGGTGGTGAACGACGAGGTGGCGCACGCCGCCGCCCAGGTCGTCGCCCTCGCCGCCGCTCAGCACTGACCGGGGCCTGAACCGGGTTCGCGGCGGATTCCCGTCATCCGGGCGTGGAAGATCCGCCCCGGACGGCGTGACCCGTCCCGAACCCGCGAGCCCGACCCACCCGACCGCCCTCGGCACGAGCCGCGCGGGCGTCGGCTAGAATAAGAGGATGCTTCGGCGCTTCAGCGCCGCATCCACCCCATCCGCCGAACCAGGAGGTTCCCCATGGCCGGACGTGACAAGGGCATCATCGACCCGCCCATCGACGCTCTGCTCGACAAGGTCGACTCGAAGTACCAGCTCGTCATCTACGCGTCCAAGCGCGCGCGTCAGATCAACGACTACTACTCCGACCTGCACGAGGGCAACCTCTTCGACAACGTCGGCCCGCTCGTCGACTCCACCGTCGAAGACAAGCCGCTGACGATCGCTCTGCACGAGATCCACGAGGACAAGCTGCGCCTTCGCGCCGCCGAGTGATCTGTTCACAGATGTGACGATGCCCCGGGCGGCCTGGCGCCGCCCGGGGCATACTTGTGCCCGTTCCCCGCTCGCAACCACCCCGGAGTCGTCTTGACCGACCTGCGCCTGTTCACGTCCGAGTCCGTCACCGAAGGACACCCCGACAAGATCTGCGACCAGATCTCCGACAGCATCCTCGACGCCATCCTCACCGACGACCCCACCGGTCGCGTGGCCGTCGAGACCCTCGTCACGACGGGGCTCGTGCACGTCGCCGGCGAGGTGTCGACGAGCGCCTACGTCGAGATCCCCGCGATCGTGCGCGACGTGGTCAATCGCATCGGCTACACCTCGAGCGACACCGGCTTTGACGGGGAGTCGTGCGGGGTCAGCGTGTCGATCGGCGCGCAGTCGTCCGATATCGCCGCGGGCGTCAACAAGGCGTTCGAGCAGCGCGAGCGCGGCTCCGTCGACCCCCGTGATCTCCAGGGCGCGGGTGACCAGGGCATCATGTTCGGCTTCGCCACGAACGAGACGCCCCAGCTCATGCCGATGGCCGCGTGGACCGCCCACCGCATCGCCGAGCGCCTGGCATCCGTCCGCAAGAGCGGCGCGCTGCCCTTCCTCCGCCCCGACGGCAAGACGCAGGTGACCCTCGGCTACGACGGCTTCACCCCGCGCACCGTCGACTCGGTCGTGCTCTCCACGCAGCACCACCCCGACATCTCGCAGGAAGACCTGCGCGCCGAGGTGCAGGCGGCGGTCATCGACCCGGTGCTGGCCGAGACGGGTCTCGAGCTGCCCGACGTGAAGTACTACATCAACCCCGCGGGACCGTTCGTCATCGGAGGGCCCAAGGGCGACGCCGGGCTCACCGGCCGCAAGATCATCATCGACACCTACGGCGGGGCCTCGCGTCACGGCGGTGGCGCCTTCAGCGGAAAGGACCCGTCGAAGGTCGACCGCTCCGCGGCATACGCCATGCGGTGGGTCGCCAAGAACGCGGTGGCAGCGGGCCTGGCCGACCGTCTCGAGGTGCAGGTCGCCTACGCGATCGGCAAGGCGAACCCCGTCGGTCTGTACGTCGAGTCGTTCGGAACGGCGCACGTGGCCGACGACGTCATCGTGCGGGCCATCCGCGACGTGTTCGACCTGCGACCTGCCGCGATCGTCGAGCAGCTCGACCTGCTGCGTCCGATCTACGCGCAGACGGCGACCTACGGCCACTTCGGCCGTGAGCTCTCCGACTTCACGTGGGAGCGCACCGACCGCGTCGACGAGCTGCGTACCTCCGCCGGACTCTGACGGTGGGTGGGGGAGAGCACCCCGCCCGCGTCGAGGGTGCGTGCCAGGGAGGCTCGCGCGGTGACGCGGCCGCTGCCGGCCGCCCGGCTGCTGAGCGGGCCCGCGGCGAGGATGCGCGCTCATGAGCGAGCGCCGCGTCGCGCGCGTGCAGCTCGAGTCGCCCGTCCCTCAACTCGACCGCCTGTTCGACTACGCCATCCCGCACCCCCTCGTCGCCGACGTGGCACCGGGGGTGCGGGTCAAGGTGCCCCTGCGGTCCGCCGGTCGCATGATGGAGGCGTTCGTCGTCGAGGTCGTCGCCGACGACGGCACCGAACGTCCGCTCTCCTCCGTCGAGGCGGTCGTGTCCACGACGCCCGTGCTGCCGGCACGCCTGTACACGCTCGCTCGGCGCGTCGCCGATCGCGCGGCGGGTTCGGTCAGCGACATCCTGCGTCTGGCCGTGCCCAAGCGCATGGTCCGCGCCGAGAAGGCGTGGGCGGCGGCCCCCGCACCCGCGACGCCCGACGTCGTCCCCGCCGCGCGCGACCACGCCGACAGCGTCCTCGGCGCGTATCCCGGCCTCGGCGCCGCCCTCGACGCGGGCGAGCGCCTCGCGGTCGACGCCCCGCCGCACCCGCACCCCGAGCTGCCACGCGGCGCCTGGGCCGACCTCCTCGCCGCCGCCGCGACCCGCACGCTGGCACGCGGCCGGAGCGCTGTGCTGATCGTGCCCGACTACCGCGACCAAGCACAGCTGCTGGCGGCCCTGGCCGAGCTCGTGCCCGCGGAGGCGATCGTCCGCGACGACGCCGACCAGTCGGGTCCCGCGCGCTACGGGCAGTATCTGCGCACCCTCGCCCCCGTCCCGTGCATCGTCGTCGGACGTCGCTCGGCGGTGTACGCCCCCGCGCACGACACGGGCCTGGTCGCGCTGTGGGACGACGGCGATTCGCTGCTCGCCGAACCGCTCTCGCCGGGCGTGCACGCGCGCGACGCCGCCCTCGTGCGACAGGAGATCGAGCACTCGGCGCTCGTGTTCGCCGGACACACGCGCACCTCCGACGTTCAGCGACTGGTCGACGTCGGCTACGTGCGCGAGGTGCCCCAGGCACGACGCCCCAGCCCCCGTGTGGTGCTGAGTGCGACGCGCGAGGGCGAGCAGCGACAGTCCCGCGTCCCGTCCTCGGCCTTCGCCGCCGCGCGCGAAGCCCTGCAGCACGGACCGGTGCTCGTGCAGGTCGCGCGTCCGGGCTACGCGCCGTCGCTCGTGTGCGCCGACTGCCGCCGGCCCGCGCGGTGCCCGCACTGCGCGGGTCCCCTCCGCGCCGCCCGCCCCGGGGCGACGCCGGTGTGCGCGTGGTGCGGCCGCAGCGCGCACGCGTGGTCGTGCGGTCACTGCGGGTCGGTCAAACTGCGCATGGCCTCTTCGGGCAGCGAGCGCACGGCCGATGAGCTCGGCCGGGCCTTCCCGAACACACGGGTGATCGTCGCCGACGGCGCGCACCAGGTCGCCGAGGTGGATGCCGCCCCGGCCCTGGTGATCGCGACGCGCGGCGCCGAACCGCTCGCGCGCGGCGGGTACCGCGCCGTGATCCTGCTCGACGGCGACCGCATGCTGCAGAACGAGGCGCTGCGCATCGGGGAGCACTGCCTGCGCTGGTGGTCGAACGCCGCGGCCCTCGCCGCGCCCGGCGCGCCCGTTCACCTCGTCGGCGTCGCCGGGCCCGTCGCGCGGGCGCTCGCGACCTGGACGCAGCCGGCCTACGCCCGCGCCGAGCTCGCGGACCGCGCGCCGCTGCGGATGCCCCCGGCCGTCCGCGTGGCGAGCGTCGACGGACACGCCCGGAGCGTCGACACTCTCCTCGCCTCCCTCCGCGAGACGGTGCCCGATCTCGACGCCCTCGCCGTCCTGGGGCCGGTCGACACCTCGACAGACCCCGACACCGCGACGGCCCGCGCGCTCGTGCGCTTCGACTACGCCCACGGCCGCGCGGTCGCGGAGGCGCTGCGCGCGGGAGTCATCGCCGACGCGCTACGGGCGCGCAAGTCGCGCAAAGATCGCGGTCCCCGCCCGCGCAGTACGCTCAGAGTCCGCCTCGACATCCCCGAGCCCGACCTCTGAGCGCGCCCCCCACCCATCCGCCCGCTTCCGAGAGTCTGAGGAGAACCATGCGCCTCGTCTTCGCCGGCACCCCCGCCGTCGCCGTCCCGTCGCTCCGCGCCCTGGCATCCGGTCCCCATGAGATCGCCGCGGTCGTCACGCGCAGCGACGCCCCGCTCGGACGAAAGCGCGTCCTGACGCCGTCGCCGGTCGCCCAGGCCGCCGACGAGCTCGGCCTGCCCGTCATCAAGGCCGATCGCCTCGACGCCGACGCCACGGCCCGCATCGCCGCGCTCGAGCCGCACCTCGGCGTGATCGTCGCCTATGGCGGTCTCGTGCGCGAGCCGCTGCTCTCGACCCCCGATCGCGGCTGGATCAACCTGCACTTCTCGCTGCTGCCGCGCTGGCGTGGAGCCGCCCCCGTGCAGCGCGCGCTCATCGCGGGCGACGCCGTCACGGGAGCCAGCGTGTTCCAGCTCGTCGCCGCCCTCGACGCCGGCGACGTCTTCGCCGAGGAGCGGTACGAGGTCCCGTCGGGGGCGACCTCGGCGGACCTCCTGGACGCCCTCGCCGACATCGGCGCTCCTCTGCTCGCGCGCGTCGTCGACGGGATCGCCGACGGCACCGCCGTCGCGGCCCCGCAGGAGGGCGAGCCCACCCTCGCCCCGAAGCTCACCCTCGACGACGGCGCCCTCGACCTCACCCGCGACGCAGCCTCGCTCCTGCACCAGATCGCGGGCGTCACCCCCGAGCCCGGGGCCCACACCACGTTCGACGGCGCCCGACTCAAGGTGCTGCGCGCGTCGGCGTCGGACGCACCGCCCCTTCCGCCCGGCCGGGTCACGGCATCCGGCAAAGAGGTCGTCGTGGGCACGGGCACTTCGCCGCTGCGTCTCGAGACGGTTCAGCCGGCCGGCAAGGGCGCGATGAACGCGGGCGACTGGTTCCGAGGCCTGCGCACCGACCAGCCGGTGCTGGGCGCATGAGCGTTCAGGGAGCACGCGCGGCGGCCTACGAGGTGCTGCGGGCCGTCTCGGGAGACGAGGCCTACGCCAACCTGCTGCTGCCGCACGCGATCGCCCGGCAGGGTCTGGATGCCAAGGACGCCGGCCTCGCGACCGAGCTGACGTACGGCACCCTCCGCCGTCGCGGCACGTACGACGCGATCATCGCGATCGCCGCCGATCGCACGGTCGACCGCATCGATCCCGCCGTCCTCGATGCGCTCCGCCTCGGCGTCCATCAACTGCTGTCGACGCGCGTCGCCTCGCACGCGGCGGTCAACGAGTCGGTCGAGCTCGCCCGCCGGAACGGGGGCGGGCGCGGTGCCGCCGGGTTCGCCAACGCCGTGCTGCGTCGCGTGTCGCGCGACAACCCGGGGCACTGGATGGAGCGCGTCGCCGAGGGGGCGCGCAGCGACGACGAGCGCATCGGCCTGACGACCTCGCACCCGGTGTGGATCGTGCGGGCCCTGCGTCGCGCTCTGACCGCCGAGGGACGCGCGGATGAGCTCCCCGGACTGCTCGAGGCCGACAACGTCGCTCCGCGCGTGGCGATGATCGCCCTCCCGGGCCTCGCCGAGGTCCCCGACGACGCCACCCCCGCGCGCTTCGCGCCGACGGCGTTCACCACGCGCGGGGGCGACCCCGAGCACCTCATCCGCGAGACGGGCGGACGTGTCCGCGTGCAGGACGAGGGCTCGCAGCTCGCCGCCCTGGCGCTCAGCCGGGCGCTGCCCGTGCGCGAGGGGGAGCGCTGGCTCGACCTGTGCGCCGGCCCCGGAGGCAAGACCGCCCTGCTGGCCGCGGAGGCCCTCGCCCACGGGGCCCGACTGGATGCCAACGAGATCGCGCCGGCGCGAGCGGGACTCGTGCGGCAGGCCGTGGCATCCGTCCCCCTCGAGGTCGAGGTGAGCGAGGAGGACGGGCGCGAGCGCGCGGCCCGCGCGGCGGGGGAGTACGATCGCATCCTCGTCGACGCCCCCTGCACCGGGATCGGAGCCCTGCGCCGACGGCCCGAGGCGCGCTGGCGCAAGACGCCGGCCGACGTGCCCGATCTCACCGAGCTGCAGCGCGAGCTCGTGCTCTCGGCGTTCGAGGCCCTGAAGCCGGGTGGGGTGCTGGCGTACGTCACGTGCTCCCCGCACCTGGCCGAGACCTCCGGAGTGCTGGCCGAGGTGACGCGGACGCTCGGCGACGCGGCGGAGGAGCTCGACGCCCGCGCCGTCGTGCGCGCCGTGGCGGTCGACGAGATCGACCTGCCGGAGCAGGCCGACGGCTCGCTCCGCGCTCAACTGTGGCCGCACCGCCACGGCACGGATGCCATGTCGATCGCCCTCCTCCGCAAGCGCTGACGCGCCCGCGCGCCGCGCCGCGCCGCGCCGCGCCCCGCCTCCACGCACGCATAAACGGCATCCGTGCCCGGAAACGCTCCCGCAACGCGTTTCTGAGCACGAATGCCGTTTATGGAGCCGGGCATCGACGAAACCGGCACGCGCAGGGTCACACGCCCATAATGGTCGGGTGCCTACCGACGCCCCGCGCATCAACCCGAGCATCCTGGCCGCCGACTTCGTGAACATGGAGGCCGAGCTCGCGCGCATCGCGGGAGCCGACTTCGTGCACGTCGACGTGATGGACAACCACTTCGTGCCGAACCTCACCTTCGGTCCGCAGATGGTCGGTCGCATCCAGGAGACGAGCCCCGTGCCGCTGGACGTGCACCTCATGATCGACGACCCCGACCGCTGGGCTCCCGCGTACGCCGAGCTCGGTGCGGCTTCCGTCACCTTCCATCTCGAGGCGGCGGCATCCCCGGTCGCCCTCGCCCGCCAGCTGCGCGCGATCGGTGCGCGCGCGGGCGTCGCCGTCAAGCCCGGCACGCCGGTCGAGAACCTGTTCGATTCGCTCAACGAGTTCGACCAGATCCTCGTCATGACCGTCGAGCCGGGGTTCGGCGGCCAATCGTTCATGCCCGAGACGATGCCGAAGCTGCGTGCCCTGGCCGACGAGGCGAAACGACGCGGGTCGAGCGTCTGGCTGCAGGTCGACGGGGGCATCGGCGAAGCGACGATCGCCCAGGCCGCCGAGGCCGGGGCCGACACCTTCGTCGCGGGTTCCGCGGTGTTCGGCGCCGACGACCCCGACCGCGCGATCCAGTCGCTGCGCGCCTCCGCCGCCCGCCACCGCCACTGACCGCGCGTTCGTCACCGCCCCCCAGCCGCCCCGCGACAACCCCACCCCCGTCGACCCGATACCCTGGAGGGGTGAAGACCTTCGACGACCTGTTCGCGGAACTCAGCGCCAAGGCCGTCGAGCGACCCGAAGGCTCCGGCACCGTCGCGCAACTCGACGCCGGCGTGCACGCGATCGGCAAGAAGATCGTGGAAGAGGCCGCCGAGGTGTGGATGGCCGCCGAGTACGAGTCCGACGAGGCCGCGGCCGAGGAGATCTCGCAGCTGCTCTACCACCTGCAGACCCTCATGCTCGCGAAGGGGCTGTCGCTCGAAGACGTCTACCGACATCTCTGAGCCGCACTCGCCCTCCCCACGCTCACACAACACGAAAGCCCCCGTCATGCTGCGAATCGCCGTGCCGAACAAGGGGTCGCTCGCCGAGACCGCCGCCGAGATGCTCTCGGAGGCCGGATACACCGGACGACGCGACTCGAAAGACCTGTACACGGTCGACCCCGTCAACGAGGTCGAGTTCTTCTACCTGCGTCCCCGTGACATTGCGACCTACGTCGGCTCCGGCGCGCTGGACGTCGGCATCACCGGTCGCGACCTGCTGCTCGACGCCCGCATGCCCGGCGCGCGAGAGGTCGAGTCCCTCGGCTTCGCCGGCTCCACCTTCCGCTTCGCGGGTCGCCCCGGCCGCTTCACCGACGTGCAGGACCTCCAGGGTCTCCGCGTCGCGACCGCCTACCCGGGCCTGGTCGACGCCTTCCTCGACGAGCGCGGCATCGCCGTCGACATCGTGCCGCTCGACGGCGCGGTCGAGTCGGCCGTGCAGCTCGGAGTGGCGGATGCCGTGGCCGATGTCGTCTCGACCGGCACGACGCTGCGCCAGGCCGGGCTCGAGATCTTCGGACCGGTCCTGCTCGAGAGCGACGCCGTGCTGATCGCCGGTCCGCAGGAGGCCGACGGCACCGAGACGCTGCTGCGACGCCTGCGCGGTGTCCTCGCCGCCCGCAAGTACGTGCTCATCGATTACGACCTGCCCGCCGCCCTCGTCGAGCAGGCGGTCGCGGTGGCCCCGGGTCTGGAATCGCCCACGATCTCGCCGCTGCGCGACCCCGAGTGGGTCGCCGTGCGGGTGATGAGCCCGCGCCGCGACGTCAACCAGGTCATGGACGCGCTCTACGCGATCGGCGCGCGAGCGATCCTCGTCACCGAGATCCTCGCCGCGAGGCTCTGATGACCCTCGCGCGTCGCGTCATCCCCTGCCTCGACGTCGCCGCGGGCCGCGTCGTGAAGGGCGTCAACTTCCTCGACCTGCGCGACATGGGCGACCCTGTCGAGCTCGCGAAGCTCTACTTCGACCAAGGCGCCGACGAGGTCACGTTCCTCGACGTCACCGCCACCGTCGACGAGCGCTCCACCACCTACGACGTCGTGCGCCGCACGGCCGAGCAGGTCTTCATCCCGCTCACCGTGGGCGGGGGAGTGCGCTCGAGCGACGACGTCGCACGACTCCTCGCCGTCGGCGCCGACAAGATCGGCGTCAACTCCGCCGCGATCGCCCGTCCGCAGCTCATCGACGAGATCGCCGACCGCTTCGGCGCCCAGGTCGTCGTGCTCTCGCTCGACGTCAAGCGGGCGGCATCCACCCCGTCCGGCTTCGTGGTGACCACCCACGGCGGCCGCACCGAGACGACCCTCGACGCGCTCGAGTGGGCGCGCGAGGCCGTCGAGCGCGGAGCTGGCGAACTGCTGGTCAACTCGATCGACGCCGACGGCACCAAGCAGGGCTTCGACCTCGAGCTCGTGCGCCTCATGCGCCTGGTCGCCGCGGTCCCGGTCATCGCCTCCGGCGGTGCGGGTGAGCTGGAACACTTCGCCCCCGCCGTGCAGGCCGGTGCCGACGCGGTGCTGGCGGCATCCGTGTTCCACTCCGGTCAGCTGACGGTCGGAGAGGTCAAAGACGCCATGGCCGCCGAAGGGATCGAGGTGCGCCGATGAGCGTCGACCGTGTCACCTACAACGCCGACGGTCTGGTTCCCGCCGTCATCCAGCAGTTCGACACGCGCGAGGTGCTGATGATGGGGTGGATGGATGCCGAGGCCCTGAACCGCACCCTCACCAGCGGCCGCGTCACCTTCTGGTCCCGCTCGCGTCAGGAGTACTGGCGCAAGGGCGACACCTCCGGGCACATCCAGATCGTGAAGGGCGCGCGCCTGGACTGCGACGGCGACACACTGCTCATCGAGGTCGACCAGATCGGCGCCGCGTGCCACACCGGCGACCACACGTGCTTCGACGCCGACGACCTGCACCCCGTTGTGGGGGAGCGCTGATGCGACGCGCCCGCTCCCTGGCGGTGCTCGCGATGCTCGCCGCGGGGGCGATCGGCGTCATCGCGTCGACGCAGACGTGGATCGACGTCACCCTCGACGACGGTGCGCAGCAGACCATCGCCGTCTCCGGCGCGGACGCCCTCCCCGTGCTGACCCCCCTCAGCCTCGCCGCCCTGGCCCTGGGCGCGGCCCTGTCGATCGTCGGCCCCGTGCTGCGGTACCTGTTCGGAGTGCTCGGCATCCTGATCGCGGGTCTCGTGGGCGTCGGAACCGCGCAGCTGCTGTTCGCCACCCCCGTCTCGGCGACGGCCGCGGCGGTCACCGAGGCGACGGGGATCTCGGGGACGGATGCCGTCGCCTCGCTCGTCAGCGGCCTGTCACTCACCTCCTGGCCCGCCGTGACGCTGGTGGCCCAGGTCGTCCTCGCCGCGGCGGCCGTCTTCACGCTCGTCACCGCGCGCCGATGGGCCTCGGGCGCGAGCCGCAAGTACCGCACGGCCGAGGAGGCCGGCACCGCCACCGGTCGACCCCACGACGCGATCGACTCGTGGGACGACCTCTCCCGCGGCGACGACCCCACGGCCTGAGACCGACCTCGCGACATCGAAACGACGGCGGGAGAGGCCCACCGCGCTTCGATAGACTGGTCGAACGCTTTCCCCCGCGCCCGCGCGCGACTGTTAGGAGTCCCATGAGCAACCCCATCGGCGATCCCGGCCACGGACACTCGCCCGCCGCCTGGACGGCCGTGATCATCATGCTGGTCGCCTTCACGCTCGGCACGCTGTTCTTCTGGCTCGACATGCCGGTGCTGGTGTGGGCGTCGGTGGGTCTGCTCGTCGTCGGCGCGATCGTCGGCTGGGCCATGACCAAGGCCGGTTACGGCGCGAACGGCGCGAAGTCCAACCCGAAGGCGCACTGACCGTGCTGGCCGATCTGACGGCCGGAGCGGTGGAGGATGCCGAGCAGCGCGCCCAGACGCGCTCGCTCGCCGATGTCGAACGCGACGCCCTCGCGCAGACCCCGGCCCGTGACGCGCTGGCCATGCTGGCCCCCGCCGACCGGGTGAAGGTCATCGCCGAGGTCAAGCGCGCGAGCCCCTCGCGCGGCGACCTCGCGTCGATCCCGGATCCCGCGCGACAGGCGCGCCTGTACGAGGAGGGCGGCGCTTCGGCGATCTCCGTGCTCACGGAGGGCCGCAAGTTCAAGGGGAGCCTCGCCGACCTCGAGGCCGTCCGTGCCGCGGTGAGCGTCCCCGTGCTGCGCAAGGACTTCATCGCCACGCCCTACCAGGTGCTCGAGGCTCGCGCGTCGGGCGCCGATCTGGTGCTGCTCATCGTCGCCGCACTCGACGACAAGACGCTTGGCGAGCTGTACGGTCTCGTCACCGACCTGGGCATGACCGCCCTCGTCGAGACGCACTCGGCCGACGAGCTGGAACGGGCCTCGCAGCTCGGGGCGAAGCTCATCGGCGTCAACGCCCGCAACCTCTCGACGTTCGAGCTCGACCGCGACCTGTTCGGCTCGCTCGCCGACCGCTTCCCGACCGATGCGATCAAGATCGCCGAATCCGCCGTGCTCGCCCCCGCCGACGTCGCCCACTACCGCGCCGCCGGCGCCGACGTGGTGCTCGTCGGCGAGGCCCTCGTGACCGGCGACCCCGTCGCCACCCTCCGCGCGTTCCTCCAGGAGACGTCATGACCACCGTTCCCGTCCAGAAGCTGCGCGACCAGAAGGGGCCGTTCTTCGGCGACTTCGGCGGGCGCTACATGCCCGAGTCGCTCATCGCCGCGATCGACGAGCTCACCGAGGTCTACGAGTCGGCCATGGCCGACCCGGAGTTCCACGCCGAGTTGAGCGCCCTGCTGCACGACTACGCGGGTCGCCCCTCGGTGCTCACCGAGGTGCCGCGCTTCGCCGAGCACGCGGGGGGCGCACGCGTCTTCCTCAAGCGCGAAGACCTCAATCACACCGGCTCGCACAAGATCAACAACGTGCTCGGCCAGGCGCTGCTCACCAAGCGCCTCGGCAAGACGCGCGTGATCGCCGAGACCGGAGCCGGTCAGCACGGCGTCGCCACCGCGACCGCGGCCGCGCTGTTCGGTCTCGACTGCGTGATCTACATGGGCGAGGTCGACACCGAGCGTCAGGCGCTCAACGTCGCGCGCATGCGCCTGCTGGGCGCCGAGGTCGTGCCGGTCACGACGGGGTCGCGCACCCTCAAGGACGCGATCAACGAGGCCTACCGCGACTGGGTCGCGTCGGTCGAGACCACCAACTACATCTTCGGCACCGCGGCGGGCCCGCACCCGTTCCCGGCGATGGTGCGCGACTTCCAGAAGATCATCGGCGAAGAGACGCGCGCCGAGTTCCTCGAACGACTCGGTCGCCTTCCGGATGCCGTTCTCGCCTGCGTCGGCGGCGGATCCAACGCCATCGGCATGTTCGACGCCTTCCTCGACGACGAGGGCGTGGCCCTCTACGGCGTCGAAGCGGCGGGCGACGGCGTCGACACCCCCAAGCACGCGGCGTCCATCGGTCGGGGTCGCCCGGGCGTCCTCCACGGCGCGCGCACCTACGTCCTGCAGGACGAAGACGGTCAGACCACCGAATCGCACTCGATCTCGGCCGGCTTGGACTACCCCGGCGTCGGCCCCGAGCACGCGTGGCTCGCCGACATCGGCCGTGCCCAGTACATCCCGGCCACCGACGACGAGGCCATGCAGGCCCTGCGCCTGCTCTCGCGCACCGAGGGCATCATCCCCGCGATCGAGTCCGCGCACGCCCTCGCGGGCGCCCTGCGCATCGGGCGCGAGCTCGGCCCGGATGCCGTCATCGCGATCAACCTCTCCGGCCGCGGCGACAAGGACATGGACACCGCCGCCCGGTACTTCGACCTCTACGACGCGGAGCACGCGCCGGAGATGGCCGAGGGCCGTGCGCAGACGCGCGCCGCCGAGACCGTGGCATCCGCTCCCGGATCCCCGGTCGACGTCGCGCCGGCGCCCGACGCGGCCAGCGGTGCGGGGGTCGAGCTATGACCTCGCGCGTCGCCACGGCGATCGAGGCCGCCCACGCGGACGGTCGCGGCGCGTTCGTCGGCTACCTGCCCGCCGGCTACCCCGACGTCGCCACGAGCATCGAGGCGGCCGTCGCCCTCGCCGAGGCCGGCGCCGATGTCATCGAGCTCGGACCGCCCTACAGCGATCCCGTCATGGACGGCCTGGTCATCCAGGAGGCGACGCAGACGGCGCTGGCAGGCGGCTTCCGCATGCGCGACCTCTTCACGATCATCCGCGAGGTCACGGCGCGCACCGACGTGCCCATCCTCGTCATGACGTACTGGAACCTCGTCGAGCAGTACGGCGTCGACCGATACGCCGACGAACTGGTCGCCGCCGGGGGAGCGGGCCTCATCACGCCCGACATCACCCCCGACGCGGGCGAGGCCTGGATCGCGGCGAGCGAGCGCACGGGGCTCGACCGCGTCTTCCTCGCCGCTCCCACCTCGTCGGACGAGCGCTTGAAGATGATCGTCGACGCCTCCACGGGCTTCGTGTACACCGTGTCGACGATGGGCATCACGGGGGAGCGCGCTTCTCTCGACGCCGCCGCGCGGGGTCTCGTGGAGCGGCTGCGGGCGTTCGGGGTGCAGCACGCGTGCGTGGGTATCGGCATCTCCAACGCCGAGCAGGTCGCCGGTGTCGTCGAGTACGCCGACGGCGCGATCGTCGGCACCGCGCTGGTCAAGGCGCTGCGCGACGGCGGTGTCGACGGCCTCTCCTCCCTCGCGAGGGAGCTGTCCGCGGGCGCCGTTCAGCGCGCCTAGACTCGTCTGCATGACGTTCGCCCTCTCGAGCGCCGCCTCCGGCGTGCTCGCCAGCATCCCGAGCCCGACGATCTCCTACGTCGATCTCGGTCCGCTCCGCATCCACTTCTATGCCCTGTGCATCGTCGCGGGCATCATCGTCGCGGTGTTCCTCACGAACGCCCGTCTGACGCGTCGCGGCGCCGAGAAGTGGGTCGTCATCGACATCTGCCTCCTGGCGGTGCCGCTCGCCATCATCGTGGCGCGCATCTACCACGTGGCCACGCATACGGGCTTCTACTTCGGCCCCGGCTCCAACCCGTGGAACATCACGCAGCCCGGGTCCGTGTGGGCCATCTGGGAGGGGGGCATCGCCATCTACGGCGCCCTCATCGGCGGCGCCATCGGCGCAATCCTCGGATGCCGCTGGACCGGCATCCGGTTCTGGACCTTCGCCGACGCCCTCGCGCCCGGCCTCATCATCGCCCAGGCCATGGGACGCTTCGGCAACTGGTTCAACCAGGAGCTCTTCGGCCAGCCCACCGACCTGCCGTGGGGGCTCGAGATCGCCGCGGGCAACTCCGCGATCCCCGTCGGCCTGCCCGCGGGCACGCTGTTCCACCCCACCTTCGCCTACGAGGTCATCTGGAACCTGCTCGGCGCCGCGGTCATCCTGTACGTCGGCAAGCGTTTCACGCTCCAGTGGGGCAAGCAGTTCGCGATCTACCTGGTCTGGTACAGCGCCGGCCGCATCGTGTGGGAGTCCATCCGCATCGACCCCAGCGACATCATCCTGGGCCTGCGCACGAACGTCTGGGCCGCGATCTTCGGCGTCATCCTCGGCATCGTCATCTTCGCCGTGCAGTCGCGCCGTCACCACGGTCTCGAGCCGTCACCGTACGTCCCGGGGCGCGAGTCGAAGGCTCCGGGGGCTGTAGACTCAGGCGACCCCTCTGACTTCGTCGACGTGAGCGAGCCGCCCGCGACGAACGACACCGTCGGCACCAGCGCCACAAGCAGCCCCGCCACGAACTAACACTCTGGGCCGACGTCGTCCCATTCGAAGCATCAACGTGAGGACGGTTGATATGGCTTCCAGCCTGCGCTCCAACACCGTCGGAGGAGCATTCCCCGCCCGACAGGGAATGTACGACCCGTCGTTCGAGAAAGACGCCTGTGGCCTCGCCATGGTCGCCACTCTCCGCGGCGAAGCCGGTCACGACATCATCGACCTGGCGCTGACGGCGCTGCGCAACCTCGAGCATCGCGGCGCCATCGGCTCCGACGCGGGCACCGGTGACGGTGCCGGCATCCTGACGCAGATGCCCGACGCATTCCTGCGCGCCGTGGTCGACTTCGACCTGCCGCCGGTGGGGGAGTACGCCGCCGGCATGGTGTTCCTGCCCCTCGGGCACGACGAGCGCGTCGCGATGAAGGCCGGGATCGAAGAGATCGCCCGCCACGAGAACCTCGAGGTGCTCGGCTGGCGCGAGGTGCCCGTCGAGCCCGAGAACCTCGGCAAGCTCGCGTACGAGGCACGCCCCGCGTTCGAGCAGCTCTTCGTGTCGCGCCCCGCCGTCGGCGACCAGCCCGCCCTGGCGGGTATCGCGCTCGACCGCCGCGTCTACCGGCTCCGCAAGCGCGCGCGCCACGAGCTCGAGGCGTACTTCGTCTCGCTCTCCAGCCGCACGTTGGGCTACAAGGGCATGGTCACGACGCTGCAGCTCGAGCCGTTCTACCCCGACCTGCAGGACGAGCGATTCGCGTCCGAGCTGGCCGTGGTGCACTCGCGCTACTCGACCAACACCTTCCCGTCGTGGCCGCTCGCGCAGCCGCTGCGCATGCTCGCGCACAACGGCGAGATCAATACCGTCAAGGGCAACCGCAACTGGATGCGCGCCCGCCAGTCGCAGCTCGAGTCCGAGCTGATCGGCGACGTGCGCCCGCTGCTGCCCATCTGCACCGAGGGCGCCAGTGACTCGGCATCCTTCGACGAGGTGCTGGAGCTGCTGACCCTCACCGGTCGCAGCCTGCCGCACGCGATCATGATGATGGTGCCCGAGGCCTACGAGAAGCAGGCCACGATCGACCCCGATCTGCGCGCCTTCTACGACTACCACTCCATGCAGATGGAGCCGTGGGACGGACCGGCCGCGCTCATCTTCACCGACGGCACGCTCGTCGGCGCCACGCTCGACCGCAACGGTCTGCGCCCGGGCCGGTGGACCGAGACCACCGACGGCCTCGTCGTGATCGGCTCCGAGACCGGTGTGCTCGACTTCGCGCCCGAGCGCATCAAGCGCCGCGGTCGTCTGCAGCCCGGACGCATGTTCCTCGTCGACACGGCCCAGCGCCGCATCGTCGAGGACGAGGAGATCAAGGCCGACCTCGCGGCGCTCCAGCCGTGGGGCGAGTGGGTGGACAAGGGGCGCGTCAAGCTCAGCGAGCTTCCCGAGCGCGAGCACATCGTGCACCCCATCGCCTCGATCACCCGTCGCCAGCGCACCTTCGGCTACACCGAGGAGGAGGTGCGCATCCTGCTGACCCCCATGGGCCAGGGCGGCACCGAGCCGCTCGGTGCGATGGGCAGCGACGCGCCCGTCGCGGTGCTGAGCGATCGTCCGCGCCTTCTGTTCGACTACTTCTCGCAGCAGTTCGCGCAGGTCACCAACCCGCCTCTCGACTCGATCCGCGAGGAGGTCGTCACTTCGCTGTCGCTGGGTCTCGGCCCCGAGCGCAACCTCCTCGACTGGGGCCCGGACCACACCCGCACGGTGACGCTCGACTTCCCCGTCATCGACAACGACGAGCTCGCCAAGATCCAGCACATCGACACCGCCCTGGCCGGGCGCTCCTCGGTGACGATCCGCGGCCTGTACCGCGTCGAAGCGGGGCACAAGGGGCTCCAGAAGCGCCTCACGCAGATGTGCACCGAGGTCGACCAGGCCATCGAGGACGGCGCCGAGTTCATCGTGCTCAGCGACCGCGACAGCAACAAGGACCTCGCGCCGATCCCGTCGCTGCTCATGCTGGCCGCCGTGCACCACCACCTCATCCGCAAGGAGACGCGCATGAAGGTGGGCCTCGTGGTCGAGGCCGGTGACGTGCGCGAGGTGCACCACGTCGCCACCCTCATCGGCTACGGCGCTTCGGCGGTCAACCCGTATCTGGCGATGGAGACGGTCGAATACCTCGTCCGCGCCGGCTTCATCACCGGTGTGACGCCCGAGAAGGCCGTGAAGAACCTGATCTACGCGCTCGGCAAGGGCGTGCTGAAGATCATGTCGAAGATGGGCATCTCGACCGTGTCGTCGTACGCGGGCGCTCAGGTGTTCGAAGCCGTCGGCCTCTCCCGGGAGTTCATCGACGCGTACTTCACCGGAACCGAGACCAAGCTCGGCGGCGTCGGCCTCGACGTCATCGCGGCCGAGAACGCCGCGCGTCACGAGTACGCCTACCCCCAGGATGCCGCGGCGCGCGCGCACGAGCGCCTGTGGACCGGTGGCGAGTACCAGTGGCGTCGCGACGGCGCCCCGCACCTGTTCAACCCCGACACGGTGTTCCGCCTGCAGCACGCGACCCGCGAGCGCCGGTACGACATCTTCCGCGAGTACACGCAGCTCATCGACGACCAGGCGCACGAGCTGAAGACCCTGCGCGGACTCTTCGGCCTGCGCACCGGTCAGCGGCCCGCCGTGCCGATCGACGAGGTCGAGCCCGTCTCCGCGATCGTCAAGCGCTTCTCCACCGGCGCCATGAGCTACGGCTCCATCTCGAAAGAGGCGCACGAGGTCCTCGCGGTCGCGATGAACCGCATCGGCGGCAAGTCGAACACCGGTGAGGGCGGGGAGGACGTCGACCGTCTTCTCGACCCCGAGCGCCGCAGCGCCATCAAGCAGGTGGCATCCGGTCGCTTCGGTGTGACGAGCCTGTACCTGACCGAGGCCGACGACATCCAGATCAAGCTCGCCCAGGGCGCCAAGCCCGGCGAGGGCGGTCAGTTGCCGCCGACGAAGGTGTACCCGTGGGTGGCGCGCACGCGTCACGCGACCGCGGGAGTGGGTCTCATCTCGCCGCCGCCGCACCACGACATCTACTCGATCGAAGACCTCAAGCAGCTCATCTTCGACCTCAAGCGCGCCAACCCCTCGGCCCGCATCCACACGAAGCTCGTCAGCCAGTCGGGCATCGGCGCGGTCGCGGCGGGCGTCGCGAAGGCGCTGAGCGATGTCATCCTGGTCTCGGGTCAGGATGGCGGCACGGGCGCGAGCCCGATGAACTCGCTCAAGCACGCGGGCACCCCGTGGGAGCTGGGCCTGGCCGAGACGCAGCAGACGCTCATGCTCAACGGCATGCGCGACCGCGTCGTCGTGCAGGTCGACGGACAGATGAAGACCGGCCGCGACGTCATCATCGGCGCCCTGCTCGGCGCCGAGGAGTTCGGCTTCGCGACCGCGCCCCTGGTCGTCTCGGGCTGCATCATGATGCGCGTGTGCCACCTCGACACCTGCCCCGTGGGCGTCGCGACGCAGAACCCGGTCCTGCGCCAGCGCTTCACCGGCAAGGCCGAGTACATCGTGAACTTCATGGAGTTCATCGCGCAGGAGGTGCGCGAGTACCTCGCCGCCCTCGGCTACCGCTCGATCGACGAGATCGTCGGCCGGTCCGAGCTGCTCGATGCGAACGAGGCTATCCAGCACTGGAAGGCGCGCGGTCTCAACCTCGCGCCGATCCTCGAGGGACCGCGCTTCGCCGACGACGAGCCGCGCCGTCACGCCCGCAACCAGGACCACGAGCTCGACGACCACTTCGACGTGCAGCTCATCGAGCGCGCGCAGGACGTCATCGCGCACGGAGGCCAGCTCACGATCGACCTGCCCATCCGCAACACCGCCCGTGCGGTGGGGACCATGCTGGGCCACCACGTCACCAAGGCGCGGGGCGAGCACGGTCTGCCGGAGAACTCGATCGACGTGCACCTGACCGGTTCGGCCGGGCAGTCGTTCGGCGCGTTCATGCCCGCCGGCATCACGCTGCGTCTCGAGGGCGACTCGAACGACTACGTGGGCAAGGGGCTCTCGGGCGGAACGATCGTGGTGCGCCCGCCGCGCGGGTCGTCCTTCGCCGCGAGCGAGAACGTCATCGCCGGAAACGTCATCGGCTACGGCGCCACGCAGGGACAGATGTTCCTCAACGGTGTGGTGGGCGAGCGCTTCCTCGTGCGCAACTCCGGAGCCACGGCGGTCGTCGAGGGTGTGGGCGACCACGCGCTCGAGTACATGACCGGCGGACTGGCCGTCATCCTCGGCGCCACCGGCCGCAACCTCGGCGCCGGCATGTCGGGCGGACAGGCCTACGTCTACGAGCTCGACCGCGACAAGGTGAACCGCGAGGCCATGGCATCCGGTGAGCTCGTCCTCGGCGCCCTCGGATCGGGGGATGCCGAGATCCTCCGCGATCTGCTCGAGAAGCACGTCGCGGAGACCGATTCCACGCTGGCCCGTCGTCTGCTCGACGACTTCGAGGCCGAGGTGGACAACTTCGTCCGGGTGCTGCCGCGCGACTACGCCGCTGTGCTGCAGACCCGCCAGGAGGCGGTGGCCGAGGGGCTGGACCCCGACGGCGACGTCGTCTGGACGCGCATTCTGGAGGTGACGGGTGGCTGACCCGAAGGGCTTTCTCAAGACCACGGAGCGCGAGCTCCCGAAGCGTCGACCGGTGCCCGTGCGCATCATGGACTGGAAAGAGGTGTACGAGCCGGGTGATTCGGCCGTCATCAAGCGCCAGGCCGGCCGCTGCATGGACTGCGGTATCCCGTTCTGCCACAAGGGGTGCCCGCTCGGAAATCTGATCCCCGAGTGGAACGACCTCACATGGCGCGGCGAGGGCCGCGCGGCGATCGAGCGCCTGCACGCGACGAACAACTTCCCGGAGTTCACGGGGCGCCTGTGCCCCGCGCCCTGCGAGAGCTCGTGCGTGCTCGGCATCAACCAGCCGGCCGTGACGATCAAGCAGGTCGAGGTCTCGATCATCGACGAGGCGTTCGGCAACGGCTGGGTCGAGCCCGAGCCGCCGGAGCGTCTGACGGGTAAGACCGTGGCGGTCGTCGGCTCCGGGCCCGCGGGTCTCGCGGCCGCGCAGCAGCTGACCCGCGCCGGGCACACCGTCGCCGTCTTCGAGCGCGACGACCGCATCGGCGGTCTGCTGCGCTACGGCATCCCCGATTTCAAGATGGAGAAGCGCCACCTCGAGCTGCGCCTGCGCCAGATGCAGGCCGAGGGCACCCGCTTCCGCGCGGGAGTCGAGATCGGCACGGACATCTCGTGGAGCGACCTGCGCGCGCGCTACGACGCCGTCGTGGTGGCCACCGGTTCGACCGTGCCGCGCGACCTCGCCATCCCGGGTCGCGACCTCGACGGCGTGCACTACGCCATGGAATACCTCATCGAGGGCAACAAGGCCGTCGCGGGCGACCAGATCCCGCAGCAGATCAGCGCCGCCGGCAAGCACGTGGTGGTCATCGGCGGCGGCGACACCGGCGCCGACTGCATCGGTACGGCCCACCGCCAGGGCGCGCTGAGCGTGACGAACCTCGCGATCGGCAAGCAGCCACCCTCCGAGCGTCCGTCCGAGCAGCCCTGGCCGATGATGCCGAACCTGTTCGAGATGGCATCCGCTCACGAGGAGGGCGGGGAGCGCACGTTCCTCGCCTCGACCGTGGAGTTCCTCGGCAATGCCGCAGGAGAGGTGCGCGCGCTGCGCGTGGCCGAGACCGAGTACGTCGACGGCCGTCGCGTGCCCAAGAGCGGCACCGAGCGCGAGATCCCCGCCGACCTCGTGCTGATCGCGATGGGCTTCACCGGCCCGGAGCGAAAGCACCTGGAGAGCCAGCTCGGCACGCAGTTCACGAACCGCGGCAACGTCGAGCGCGACGCGACCTATGCCACCACGACGCCGGGCGTGTTCGTGGCCGGCGACGCGGGGCGCGGACAGTCGCTCATCGTGTGGGCCATCGCGGAGGGCCGCGCGGCCGCCGCCGAGGTCGACACCTTCCTCATGGGCGAAACGGTGCTCCCCGCGCCGGTGCGCCCGACCGATGTCGCCATCGGCCTCCTGCCCGCCTAAGCTGGCAAGGGCCGATCGGCCACTTCCCGAAAATCCTCACGGAGCTTGAAAACGGATGAGACGCGCCAAGATCGTCGCAACACTCGGGCCCGCCACGTCGTCGTATGAGATGGTTCGCGCCATCATCGACGCCGGGGTGGACGTCGCCCGCCTCAACCTGAGCCACGGAGACTACTCCGTGCACGACGCCAACTTCGCCAACGTGCGCAAGGCCGCAGAGGACGCCGGTCGCCCGGTCGCCGCTCTCGTCGACCTCCAGGGCCCGAAGATCCGTCTCGGCAAGTTCGAGAACGGTCCGCACGACCTGCTGCCCGGCGACATCTTCAAGATCACGATCGAAGACATCCTCGGCACCAAGGAGATCGTCGGCACGACCTTCAAGGGCCTGCCCCAGGACGTCCGCCCGGGAGACTTCCTCCTCATCGACGACGGCAAGGTGCGCGTGGAGGTCGTCGAGACCGACGGCACCGTCGTGACCACCAAGGTCATCGTCGGCGGTCCCGTGTCGAACAACAAGGGCATCAACCTGCCCGGCGTGGCCGTGAACGTCCCCGCGCTGAGCGAGAAGGACGAGTCCGACCTGCGCTGGGGCCTCAACGCCGGTGCCGACCTCATCGCCCTCTCGTTCGTGCGGGATGCCAAGGACATCGAGCGCGTGCACGAGATCATGGCCGAAGAGGGACGCTACGTGCCCGTCATCGCCAAGATCGAGAAGCCGCAGGCAGTCGACAACCTCGAAGAGATCATCGACGCGTTCGACGGGATCATGGTCGCCCGCGGCGACCTGGGCGTCGAGCTTCCGCTCGAGGCCGTGCCGATCGTGCAGAAGCGCGCCGTCGAGCTCGCCCGCCGCATGGCCAAGCCCGTCATCGTCGCGACGCAGATGCTCGAGTCGATGATCACCAACCCCGTCCCCACGCGCGCCGAGACGTCCGACGTCGCCAACGCCGTGCTCGACGGTGCCGACGCGGTCATGCTGTCCGGCGAGACCAGCGTGGGCGCCTACCCCGTGGTGGTCGTCGAGACGATGGCCCGGATCGTGGAGTCGACCGAGGAGCACGGTCTCGAGCGCATCGCGCCGCTGACCAACAAGCCCCGCACGCAGGGTGGCGCCATCACCCTCGCCGCCGTCGAGGTCGCGGACTTCGTCGAGGCGAAGTACCTGTGCGTCTTCACCGAGTCGGGCGATTCCGCCCGCCGGATGTCGCGCCTGCGCTCGACCATCCCGATGATCGCGTTCACGCCGGAGCCCGGCATCCGCCGTCGTCTCGCGCTGACCTGGGGCGTTCGCTCGACCCTGGTGGAGCACGTGTCGCACACCGACAAGATGTTCCTGCAGGTCGACGACTACCTGCTCACGCACGACCTGGCCAAGGTCGGCGACAAGGTCGTCGTCATCTCCGGTTCCCCTCCCGGAATCGCCGGTTCGACGAACGACCTGCGCGTGCACCGCGTGGGCGACGCCGTGCACGGCGCGGCCCCCGGGTACCAGGAAGTCTGAGCCCTCACGACGCGCGCCGGAGACCCCGGCGCGCGTCGTGTTGCGTTCCCGCCCGGTACATTGGGAACGCAACACCTGCCGGTGTGGCGGAATGGCAGACGCGGGGCACTCAAAATGCTCTGTCGAAAGACGTGTGGGTTCGAGTCCCACCACCGGTACGCCCTATCGCATCCGCGGTCTCCCGTGGGTGCGCGAATCCACGTTCTAGGATGGTCTCGTGACTGATCAAGAAGCCGCCCCGGCCACTGCGCCGACCGCACCGCGTCGCGTCGTCGTCGCGGAAGACGAGTCGCTGATCCGCCTCGACATCGTCGAGATCCTCCGCGACAACGGCTTCGACGTCGTCGGCGAGGCAGGTGACGGCGAGACCGCCGTGCAGCTGGCCACCGAGCTGCGTCCCGATCTCGTGATCATGGACGTCAAGATGCCGCAGCTCGACGGCATCAGCGCCGCCGAGAAGCTGAGCAAGAACCACATCGCCCCCGTCGTGCTGCTGACGGCGTTCAGCCAGAAGGAGCTCGTCGAGCGCGCCAGCGAGGCGGGCGCCCTGGCCTACGTGGTCAAGCCCTTCACGCCGAACGACCTGCTGCCGGCGATCGAGATCGCCCTGGCCCGGTACGAGCAGATCATCACGCTCGAGGCCGAGGTCGCCGACATGGTCGAGCGTTTCGAGACCCGCAAGCTCGTCGACCGCGCGAAGGGTCTGCTGAACGAGAAGATGGGCCTGAGCGAGCCCGAGGCCTTCCGCTGGATCCAGAAGGCGTCCATGGACCGCCGCCTCACCATGCAGGACGTCGCCAAGGCGATCATCGAGCAGCTGGCGCCCAAGAAGGGCTGACCGCAGCGCCTTTCGAGAATGGATGCCACGTGCGTGGCATCCATTTCTCGTTGTGCCCGGACCCTTCGACAGGCTCCGGGTCCTCCCGCGCGAATCCGGGTCAGGGCTGCGGGGCGTCCTTGATCATGTTCGTGATGCGGATGGTCGAGCAGCGCCGGCCCTGTTCGTCGCTCACGGCGATCTCGTGGACCGTCAGCGAGCGACCGAGATGGATCGGGGTGCAGACCCCCGTGACGATGCCCGAGGTGGCCGAACGCGTGTGCGTGGCGTTGATGTCGATGCCGACCGCGAGCTTGCCGGATCCGGCGTACAGATTGGCCGCCATCGACCCGAGCGACTCGCCGAGGACGACGTAGGCGCCGCCGTGCAGGAGACCCACCGGCTGGGTGTTGCCCTCGACGGGCATCGTCGCGACGCTGCGCTCGACCGAGAACTCGACCCACTCGATGCCCATCTTCGCGGCGAGGGCCCCCATGCCGCGCTCGCGCGCCCAGTCGAGGCCACTGCGGGTGTCGGGAGTCGTGGAGCTGCTCATCGTCGCCTTCGTCGTACCGGGCGGGACGGCCGCGAATCGGGCCGAGCCGGGGGAGTGTCCGTGGTTCTCGTTACGCTGGGAGAGTGACGGATGCCGAAAAGCCTACTCTCCTCGTCGTCGACGGCCACTCGCTGGCCTACCGCGCGTTCTACGCGCTGCCGGTCGACAATTTCTCGACGAAGGACGGCCAGCACACCAACGGCATCTACGGCTTCCTGTCGATGTTCGTGAACCTCGTGAAGGCCGAGAAGCCCACGCACCTCGCCGTCGCCTTCGACACGTCGCGGCAATCGTTCCGCACGCGCGAATACACGGAGTACAAAGCCAACCGCAGCGAGTCGCCGGCCGAGTTCAAGGGGCAGATCCCGCTCCTGCAGGAGTGCCTGGCCGCGATGGGTGTTCCGGTCTTGAAGAAAGAAGACTTCGAAGCCGACGACATCCTGGCGACCCTCGCCACGCAGGGGGAGGAGCAGGGCTTCACGGTGCTGGTCTGCTCGGGTGATCGCGACACCATCCAGCTCGTGACCGACGACGTCACGCTGCTCTACCCCAACGTGCAGGGCGTCTCGCAGCTCAAGCGCTACGACACCGACGCGGTGATCGAGAAGTACGGGCTGCCGCCGGCTCAGTATCCCGAGATCGCCGCCCTCGTCGGCGAGACGAGCGACAACCTGCCCGGCGTGCCGAAGGTGGGCGAGAAGACCGCCGTCAAGTGGCTGACACAGTGGGGGTCGCTCGAGGCCCTCCTCGACAACGCCGACAAGATCACCGGCGTCGTCGGCAACAACCTGCGCGAGCACCTCGACGCCGTCAAGCGCAACCGCGCGCTGAACCGCCTGCTGCGCGATGTCGAGCTCCCGGTCGGCCCGAACGACCTCGCCGTCCAGCCGCTCGATGCGCAGGCCGTCCGCGACATCTTCGCCCGCTTGGAGTTCCGCACGCTGCTGCCGCGCGTCTTCGACGCGCTGGGCGCCGAGGGCGGCGTCGTCGAAGAGGTCCGCCCGACCGCGACCGCTCCCGCTCCGCAGCGCCTCGACCCCGCGGCCCTCGCGGCGTGGGCGACCGACGCGCACGGCGAGGTGGGGGTCACCCTCAGCCTCTCCGGTTCCGTGCCCACGGCGATCGGTCTCGCGTCTGCTGACGCGGCCGTCGAGGCCGAATGGAGTCCGGCCGTCCGCGACGCGCTGGCGCCGTGGCTGGCATCCGACGCCCCCAAGGTGTTCTGCGATGCCAAACCCCAGATCAAAGCCCTCGCCCGCGAGAGAATCACGGTGGGCGGCGTGGCATTCGACGTGCTGCTGGCCGGATGGCTCGTTCGCCCGAGCTTCCCCGACAAGTCGCTCGCCGACCTCGTGGAGCGCGAGCTCGACGAGAAGCTGCCGGTCGCCGATCCCACCCAGCTCGTCCCCGAGACGGAGGGCGCGACTCCCGGCCAGCTGTCGTGGTTCACCCGCCGCGTCGCCGAGGCGCAGCGCGGGACGCTGCCCGAGAAGGTCGCCTCCGTGCTCGACGACATCGAGCTGCCCACCCTCACGGCGTTGGCCGACATGGAGCTGGCCGGGGTGGCCGTGTCGCACGAGAAGCTGTCCGGGTTCTCGGCCGAGCTCGGTGCGCGCGCCGACGCCCTCGCGCGCGACGCCTACGCGGCGATCGGGCACGAGGTGAACCTCGGCTCGCCCAAGCAGCTGCAGGAGGTGCTGTTCGACGAGCTCCAGCTGCCCAAGACGCGCAAGACGAAGAGCGGGTACACGACGGATGCCGCTGCCCTCGCCGACCTGCAGGAGAGCGCTCCGCACCCGTTCCTCGACCTGCTGCTGCGCCACCGCGAGGCGACGAAGCTCAAGCAGATCATCGACGCCCTCGACACCGCGACCGGCGCCGACGGACGCATCCACACGACGTATGTGCAGACCGGCAGCCAGACCGGCCGCCTGTCGAGCACCGACCCGAACCTGCAGAACATCCCGATCCGCACCGAGGAGAGCCGTCGCATCCGCGCCGCGTTCGAGGTCGGCGAGGGCTACGAGACGCTGCTGACCGCCGACTACTCCCAGATCGAGATGCGGATCATGGCGCACCTCTCCGGCGACCCCGGTCTGATCGAGGCGTTCAACTCCGGCGAAGACCTGCACCGGTTCGTCGGCGCGCGCGTCTTCGGTGTCGACCCGCAGGACGTCACGCCCGCGATGCGCACGAAGGTGAAGGCCATGTCGTACGGCCTCGTCTACGGACTGTCCGCCTTCGGCCTGTCGAAGCAGCTGCGCATCGAACAGTCCGAGGCCAAGAAGCTCATGCTCGAGTACTTCGCCCGCTTCGGTGCGGTGCGCGACTACCTGCGGGGCTCGGTCGAGCAGGCCCGTCAAGACGGCTACACCGAGACGATCTTCGGTCGACGCCGGCCGTTCCCCGATCTCACCAGCATGAACCGGGTCCTGCGCGAGAACGCGGAGCGCGCGGCGCTGAACGCCCCCATCCAGGGCAGTGCCGCCGACATCATGAAAGTCGCGCTGTTCCGCATCCGCGACGAGTTGGCATCCGCGGGACTGCGTTCTCGCGTGCTGCTGCAGATCCACGACGAACTCGTCGTCGAGGTCGCGGCGGGGGAGTGGGATGCCGTGGAGGGCATCGTGCGCGCGCGCATGGCCGACGCGGCCGACCTGTCGGTGCCCCTCGACGTGCAGATCGGTCGCGGCGGCGACTGGGACGAAGCGGGTCACTGATCCCGGCCACCCCTCCTCCCCGACGCCTCCACCGGCGGGGGCGGGGTGCGCCATCGCTGAGCCTTCCCTAGGCTCGGAGGATGACTGACGCACACCGCAGCCCCACGCCGATCGACACGATCGCGGACGCGTGGGTGGACACCCTGGCCGAGCGCGAGCCGACACTGGCGACCTACATCGGCCGGTTCGAGCACAACGGCCGCTTCGGCGACTACAGCCCCGAGGGGGCCGAGGCCCTCGTGTCCGATGCGCGCGCGACGCGGAGCGCGCTCGAGACCGCCGAGCCCGTCGACGCGATCGACACGGTCACGAAGATGGACCTGGGTCGCGAGCTCGACCTGACGATCGAGCAGCACGAGGCGAAGACGCATCTGCGCGACCTCAACGTCATCGCCTCGCCGGCGCAGGACATCCGCTCGACGTTCGACCTCATGCCCACCGCCACAGTGGACGACTGGTCGATCATCTCGGAGCGCATGAAGGCGCTCCCGGCTGCGATCGACGGGTATGTCGCGACGCTCCGTCGCGGAATCGCCGAGGGCGTCGTTCCGGCCCGCCGTCAGGTGACCGAGGTCGTGACGCAGATCGCCCGCTATACGTCCGACACGGGGTTCTTCGCCGAGTTCGTCGGTGATGCCGCTCCCGAGGAGGGCCAGCTGCCGGCATCCCTCGCCCGCGACCTGTCCGCCAACGCCAATGCCGCACGCGTGGCCTACGACGCGCTCGCGACATTCCTCGCGGGGGAGCTCGCCCCGGCGGCGGGCGACGTCGACGCCGTCGGCCGCGAGATGTACGCGCTGCACTCGCGCCGCTTCCTCGGGGCCGAGATCGACCTCGACGAGACGTACGAGTGGGGCGTCGAAGAGCTCGCGCGCATGGTCGCCGAGCAGGAGGCCATCGCGAACGAGATCCTGCCCGGCGCGAGCGTCGAGGAAGCCGTGGCCTTCCTCGAGAAGGACGAGTCGCGCAAGCTCCGCGGAACGCAGGCCCTGCAGGAGTGGATGCAGCGCACCAGCGACAACGCCGTCGAGGAGCTGGGTCGCACGCACTTCGACATCGCCGAGCCCATCCGTCGCCTGGAGTGCATGATCGCGCCCACGAACGAGGGCGGCATCTACTACACAGGTCCGACCGACGACTTTTCCCGACCGGGTCGCATGTGGTGGTCGGTGCCGGAGGGCGTCGACACGTTCGACACGTGGCGCGAACTCACGACCGTCTACCACGAGGGCGTGCCGGGCCACCACCTGCAGATCGCTCAGGCCGTGTACAACCGCGCGGAACTCAACTCGTGGCGCCGCCTGCTGGCCGGCACCAGCGGGCACGCGGAGGGCTGGGCCCTCTACGCCGAGCGTCTGATGGAGCAGCTCGGCTACCTCGACGACCCCGCCGACCGTCTCGGCATGCTCGACGGGCAGCGCATGCGCGCGGCGCGCGTGGTGCTCGACATCGGCGTGCACCTGCAGAAGCCGCGCCTCGACGGCAACGGCACCTGGGATCACGACTACGCCCTCGCCTTCATGCTGAAGAACGTCAACATGAGCGAGGAGTTCGTGCGCTTCGAGGTGAACCGATACCTCGGGTGGCCGGGGCAGGCACCGTCGTACAAGGTCGGCCAGCGCATCTGGGAGCAGGTGCGCGAGGTGGAGCGGGAGCGCCGCGGGGCGGACTTCTCGATGAAGCAGTTCCACACCCGGGCCCTCGACATCGGCGGCGTCGGTCTCGACACGCTGCGCACAGCTCTGGCATCCGTCTGATTCCCCGAGGGGTGCCGCTGCGGCGGTGCCCCTCGTCGATGCGGGGGAATACCCCGAGCACGCGTAAAGTTCATTCATCCGAATGCAAGGAGACCTCATGGACGTTCGCCCTCTCGAGCTCGGCCTCGACACCTTCGGAGACATCTCACGCGGCCCCGACGGGTCGCTGCTGTCCGATGCGCAGACCATCCGCAACGTCGTCGACCAGGCGGTCCTGGCCGACCAGGTGGGCGTGTCGTTCTTCGGGGTGGGCGAGCACCACCGCAAGGACTTCGCCGTCACCAGCCCCGAGATCGTCCTCGCCGCGGCGGCCGCGCGGACGCGGGACATCCACCTCGGCACGGCTGTCACGGTCCTCTCCAGCGACGACCCCGTGCGCGTTTACGAGCGGTTCGCGACCCTCGACGCCGTCTCGCACGGGCGTGCCGAGGTGATCCTCGGGCGTGGATCGTTCATCGAGTCGTTCCCGCTCTTCGGCTACGACCTCGCCGACTACGAAGTGCTCTTCGAGGAGAAGCTCGAGCTGTTCTCGCTCCTCCTGCAGGAGAGGCCCGTCACGTGGTCGGGCCGCACGCGCCCCGCGCTGCAGGACGCCGACGTCTACCCGAAGACCGAGAACGGTCTGAAGGCGTGGGTGGGAGTCGGGGGCTCACCCGAGTCGGTCGTGCGCACGGCGCGCTACGGGTACGGCCTGGTCCTCGCGATCATCGGCGGCTCGGCGGCGCGGTTCCGTCCGTACGCGGACCTGTACCGCCGCTCGCTCGCCGAGCTCGGCAAGCCGCAGATGCCCATCTCGGTGCACTCGCCCGGGCACGTCGCCGCCACGGACGAACAGGCGTGGGAAGAGGCGTACGAGGGCGTCGCCGAGCTGAACAACACCATCGGGCGCGAGCGCGGCTGGCCGGAGTACAACCGCCTGCGCTTCCAGCACGATGTCGGCCCCGAGGGCTCGATGTACGTGGGCTCGCCCGAGACGGTCGCTCGCAAGATCGCCGCGACCGTGCGGGCCCTCGGCAACAGCCGCTTCCAGCTCAAGATGGCCAGCGGGTCGATCTCGCACGACCACCTCCTGAGCAGCATCGAGCTGTACGGCACGCAGGTACGGCCGCTCGTGCACGACATGCTCGCCGACGCTCCCGTCGCCCGGTGACCACGAGCACCGACACCGTCCGGGTGTCCGAGCGTCTCGACGCCCTGCCGTTCACCCGGCGGCACGGCAGGATCCTCGGCGGATCGGGGCTGGGATGGGCCCTGGATGCCATGGACGTCGGGCTCATCTCATTCGTCATCGCCGCGCTCAGCGTGCAGTGGCAGCTGGCCCCGACGCAGGCGTCGTGGATCGCGTCGGCGGGGTTCGCCGGAATGGCGATCGGGGCGAGCGTCGGCGGACTGCTCGCCGACCGTTTCGGCCGCCGTCACGTCTTCGCCCTCACCCTGCTGGTGTACGGCGTGGCCACCGGCGCGAGCGCCCTCGTGGGAGGGCTGGCGGCGCTGCTCGTGCTGCGCTTCGTCGTCGGATTGGGCCTCGGGGCGGAGCTGCCCGTGGCCTCGACCTACGTCAGCGAGTTCGCGCCGGCGCGCATGCGGGGGCGTCTCATCGTCTTCCTCGAGGCGTTCTGGGCGGTCGGATGGACGGCCGCCGCGGTGATCGGCTACCTCGTGGTGCCGTCGTCCGCCGACGGCTGGCGGTGGGCCTTCGCCCTCGGCGCCATCCCCGCGGTGTACGCGCTCGTCGTCCGGTGGGGGCTGCCCGAGTCCCCGAGGTGGCTCGCCTCGCGCGGACGCAACGCGGAGGCGGTCGTGATCGTGCGCGACCTGGAGGCCGCCGCCGGTCGCATCGCCCTCGAAGCGTCGACGGAAGGGGTCGCGGCATCCTCTCCCGCCCCCCGGCCGCGCGTGAGCGCACTGTGGGCACCCGCCCTCCGGGCGCGCACCGCGAGCCTGTGGGTGCTGTGGTTCTGCGTGAACTTCTCGTACTACGGGGCGTTCATCTGGATCCCCACGATCCTCGTCTCGCAGGGCTACGACCTCGTGCGCTCGTTCGGTTTCACCCTGGTGATCACGCTCGCCCAGCTGCCCGGCTACGCCGTCGCGGCCTGGCTGATCGAGGCGTGGGGCCGCCGTGCGACGCTCGCGACGTTCCTCGCGGGATCCGCCGTCTCGGCGGTGTTGTTCGGCACGGCGTCGGGCGAGGTCGCGGTGATCGCAGCGGGCATGGCCCTGTCGTTCTTCAACCTCGGCGCGTGGGGCGCGCTCTACGCCGCCACCCCGGAGACCTACCCGACGGCCCTGCGTGCGACGGGCGCGGGGTGGGCCGCGGGGGTCGGGCGCATCGCATCCATCCTCGCCCCTCTCGCTGTGCCGCCTTTGCTCGGGCTCGGCGGAGCGCCCCTGCTCTTCGTCGTCTTCGCGGCGTTCTTCGCCGTCGCCGTCGTGGCCGCCCTCTTCCTGCGCGAGCAGAGGGGTCGGGCACTGGCGTAGCCCCGCTTTTCCCGGCGCAGCCGCTCACGGAGGCCATGTTCCCTTGGTTCGGGGCGAATTCCACCGTTCGGGGCGCGAACCATCCGCCCCGAACGACGGGATGCGCCCCGAACCGGCGGATATGGCGGGCAACCGACTGCGCGTCGCCTGTGCGTCGCGCGCGTAGGCTCGGGGCATGGCATCCGTGCGCTACGTCGCGATCGGCGACTCGTTCACCGAGGGGGTCGGCGACGAACTACCCGACGGCACCGTACGAGGCTGGGCCGATCTCGCAGCCCAAGGGTGGGCGGATGCCGCGGGGGAGCCGATCGAGTACGCGAACCTCGCTATCCGCGGCAAGCTCATCGAGCCGATCGTCGCGCAGCAGCTCGAGCCGGCGCTCGCGCTGAAGCCGACCCACCTGTCGTTCAACGGCGGCGGCAACGACATGCTGCGCCCGCGGACCGGCATCGAGCGCATCGTCGACCTCTTCGACCACGTCGTTCGCCGCTGCGATGAGGAGGGCGTGCAGCTCATCGTGCTCTCCGGTGCGAACCCCTCGGCGGGGCTGCCGCTCGGCAAGCTCATCGAAGCGCGCGGAGACCGCCTCTCTCACGCGGTCGAGAAACGCCTCGAGAAACGGCCCGACGTGCTCACGGCCTACAATTGGTTCGACCGGGAGCTGGCGGGCGCGGAGTTCTGGTCGGTGGACCGCCTGCACATGAATCCTCGCGGCCACCATCGCGTCGCCGCCCGCGTGATCGAGTCCGTCGGCCTCACCCCGCCGGGGGAGTGGTGGCATCTGCGCGAGATCCCCGAGATCGAGCGGCTGAAGGGCTCCGCCTACTATCGCGAGCACGTCGCGCCCTGGGTGCGGCGGCGGTTGACCCGCACGTCGTCGGGCGACGGCCGCGAGCCGAAGTTCGGCGGCCGATGGGTGACTCTCGAACCCCTGACCTGACCGCGGCTCCGGCGTCTGCGACACCCCGTGCCCGCTGACCCGTCACACGCGACGCACGGACGCCCGCCCCGTCACTGCCTCACGCGTGACGCGCTGTGCCCGCGCCTGTGTCACGAGGCACGGCACGGCGCCGTCAGCGAGAGGTGCAGCAAGCCGTCGATCGTCGACATGTCGCGCGCGGAGAGCCGTACGACGCCGTTGTCGCGGAGGTCCTCCTGCATCGCGCGATCGGCGGAGAAGCCCTCGGCGTCCCACGCCGCGAGGATCGACGCGTACGAGGCGCTGTTGTCGCCCGTCGCGAAGGCGAGGGCGATCCCGGTCGTGCCGTCGCACGGCAGATCGGATGCCGCCGGGGCCTCGACGAACGCCCCGTCCGCGTCTCTGACGGCTGTGGTCGCGGCATCCAGGGTCACCTGCACCATGCGAGCCACCTCAGCGCGCGTGTCGCGGAGAATCGGGGCGGGCGAAGGCCCCTCCTCGGACTGTCGAGCCGCCGGCTCCGCCGTGGGCGTGCGAAGCGGCCCCTCCCCATCCGGCAGACCGCACGAACCGGATACCGGATCGGCGAGCACCGGAAGAACGAACGTGGGACCGGTGAGGCGGGACGACCGCACGCGCAGGTTCTCGCCGTCGCTAACGATTCGGTAGTCCCCCTCGGCAAAGGGGTGCCCGCCGTCGCGAGCCGTCCCGCTCGCGACGAGCGTTCCCGTCAGCCCGTCGACTCGGAGCACCCGCACGTCGGTCTCGTCCCACGGCCGGCGTTCGCTGACCACGTAGCCGCTCCGGCACCCGTCCACGACGAGAGGCACGACGGTTCCGCCTGTCTTGAACGCCGCGAGGAGCAGCGCACCGAGAAGCACCACGCTCACCGCCAGGCGCAGCGGCACGAACAGCAGCAGCCACCACCGCGGAGCCCGGATCGCGCACAGGACCACGAGCAGGAGCAGACCGGATGCCGGTCCCGCCACGGAGAGGATCGCGTCGGCATCCCACGATCCGACGACGACCTCGGTCCTCCCGTCGCCGCGCTCCGACGGCAATGACGATCGTCAGCACCGCGAGGCACAGCACGAACAGTCCGGTCGCCGCGAGAGCCACGGTCGTCCGCGGACGGCGCCTCATGGCGCGGCGAAGACCGTGCCCCCGATCGATCGTCATCGCGTCAGCCTGTCAGCGTTCGCTGGATGAGAACCGCATTTCCCTCTCGCGCGGACGGGAGGAGGATGAGCGTATGACTACTGCGCTCGTCACCGGCACCTCTAGCGGCATCGGCCTGCACACGTCCATCGGACTCGCGAAGGCGGGTGTCGCGGTCATCGCGACGGTGCGCGACGTCTCCCGCGCCGACGCCTTGCGCGAGGCCGCCGCCCGGGCGGGGGTCGAGCTCGACATCCGCGCCCTGGAGGTGACGGATGCCGCTGCAGCCGAGGCCTTGATCGAGGCCGTCGGGCCCGTCGACATCCTCGTCAACAACGCCGGGCGCGGCGCCGTCGGCACGCTCGAGCAGCTGTCGGATGCCGATCTCCAGGCGCAACTCGACACGAACTACCTCTCGGTCGCCCGTCTCACCCGTCTCGTGCTGCCGGGAATGCGCGAGCGCGGCCGCGGCCGCATCGTGACCGTGACGAGCGTCGGGGGAGCGGTCGGCCAGCCGTTCGCCGACGCGTACTGCGGGGCGAAGTTCGCCGTTGAGGGGCTCATGCAGTCCCTCGCCCCGGTCGTCGCGCCGTTCGGCATCGACGTCTCGATCGTCGAGCCCGCGGCGGTGGCATCGTCGTTCACCGACTCGGTGCACCGCGCCCCGGCCGGCCCGTACAGCGAACTGCAGCAGGCTTACCTCGACCGCACGGCCGCGTCGTTCGCGGCCGCGCAATCGGCGGAGGACGCCGCGAAAGCCGTCGTCGAGGCGGCCACCACGTCAGAGCCGAAATTCCGGTGGCAGACGTCGGAGGCCGCGGTGCGCTTCGCCGGCCTGTCGCTGGGCGATCTCGACGGGTCGCGGGTGATCGGCGTCACGTCGGAGTGGATCCGCACGGGGTCCTGACTCCGACGGAGAGACAGCGCACGGGTTTCCCTCGGCGCGGGGGATCCGCTCGATCGACGTAAACTGACATAATGTGCATTATCGGCTTGCGTCACCAGCGGCCCAGCGGCCACGCAGCAGCCCGCCTCAGCCGAAGATCTCCGACAGGAACGCCTTCATCGCCGCCCAGCTGCGTCGCTCGGCGGTGGCCTGGAACTGCGCGCCCTGCTCGGGAGCATCGGCATCCGGCAGCGTGAACGCGTGCATCGCGTTCGCGTACGACACGAGCTGCCAGTCGACCGACGGCGCCGTCCGCAGATCGTTCTCGAAGGCGATCATCGCGTCGTCGGGCGCGACGGGATCCGCCGCGCCGTGCAGCACCAGGATGCCGGCGGTGATGTTCTCCGCTTCACCCTCGGGCCCGGTGAGCAGGCCCCCGTGGAAGCTGACGACCGCGTCGACGTCCGCGCCCGTGCGAGCGAGCTCGAGCACCGAGGAACCGCCGAAGCAGTAGCCGATGGCCGCGGTGCGGTCGGCATCCACCGAGGGGTCGACGCGAAGCTGCTCGAAGGCCTCGACGAGGCGCTTCCGCCACATCGGACGATCCTGGTAAAAGCGCCCGGCGACCGCCGGGGCTTCCTGTGGGGTCGGTCGCACGTCTGCGCCGTACACGTCGGCGGCGAACGCGGCGTAACCGAGCCGGGCGAGCATGTCGCACCGCATGCGCACGTAGTCGGTCACACCGAGCCAGTCGTGCACGACCATGACGCCCGGATACCGCCCCTCGCCGGCCGGCCGCGCGCGATACCCGCGATACGCGACGCCGTCGATCTCGTACGCGACGTCGTCCGAGTCGATCCCGGATGCCGGCAGCGGTTCACGCTCGAGGATCTCGGTGAGGTTGGCGGGGTAGGTGTTCACTCGGAGCTCCAGACGGTCGATGGCCCCCGACGGGGATGTCAGGAGCCGAGGATAGAGCCGCGTCCCGGGCCTCCCCCGGGACTTGCGCCGCTGCCCGTGACCCGACACGCCCCCGCTCCGTGCGAAGCTCCCTCCCGCCCCGCACCCGCGTCACGGCCGCCTCCGCGCCCCCGCTACGCTCGAGAGGATGCCTCTCTCCCCCGCCCCGTCCCGTCACGGGATCCACGCGTGAGCGGCATCCTCACCGGATTCGCCGTCGTCGGCCTCGCCGTGATCGTGGGCTATGTCATCGCGCGCATCGATCTGCTGGGTCCGCACGCGCGGCACGTCCTCAGCCGCCTGACCTTCTTCGTGCTGTCGCCGTTCCTGCTGTTCACGGTGCTCGCCACGGCCGACGTGGCGACGCTGTTCTCGGCCCTGCTGCCGGTGTCGATGATCACCGCCGCCGCGATCATCGCCGTCTCCGTGCTCATCTCGGCGCTGATTCTGCGCCGACCGGTCGGTGAGACCGTGATCGGCGCGCTGTCGGCGGGGCAGGTGAACAGCAACAACATCGGCATCCCGATCTCGCTCTACATGCTCGGCAACGCCGCGTTCTCGGCGCCCGTCATCCTGTTCCAGCTGCTCGTGCTGATGCCGATCGCCCTGGGCATCCTGGATGCCGCGACCTCGGGCTCCCGGAACATCGGACGCATCCTGGCGCAGACGGCGAAGAACCCGATGCTCATCGGCTCCGCGCTCGGCGTCCTCGTCGCGCTGCTCGGCATCGACCTGCCGCCCATCGTCTTCGACCCCCTCCATCTCATCGCGGGCGCGTGCGTCCCCGTGCTGCTGATGTCGTACGGCATGTCGCTGTACGGCCAGCGCGTGCTGACGGAGCCCGGGCGCCGCGTGGACGTCGTCATCGCCTCGGCGCTCAAGCTGACCACCATGCCCGCGATCGCGCTGCTGGTGGCGTCGCTGTTCGGTCTGCCCGAGGACCAGATCTTCATCGTCGTGGTGCTCGCGGCACTTCCCACCGCGCAGAACGTGTTCAATTTCGCACAGCGCTACGGGGTCGGCGAGATCCTCTCGCGCGACGTCGTGTTCATCTCGACGGTCGGGTGCCTGCCCGTACTGTTCGCGGTCGCGCTCCTGCTCGACCACTCCCCCGCGTGACCGTCCGCGACGGGACGTTCGCGCGGGTTTCACGCCCGGGTCTAGGGTAAGCACTGTTCTCAGCGTTCACTCAGAAAGGCTCGCCATGTCGCCCTCGTCCACGACCAGTCCCGCCGTCGGAGCCGTCCGGACCGCCCTCGGCGTGAGCGGCGCGCTGTCGCTCGTCATCGGCCTGCTGATACTGCTCTGGCCCGGTCGCACAGCCCAGGTCGCCGTCGGGATCATCGCCGTCTACGTCATCATCGCCGGAGTGGTGAACATCGGTATCGGTCTGTTCTGGCGCTCCGGCTGGGCGCGCATCGGCTACATCGTGCTGGGCGTGCTGTTCATCGTCGCCGGCATCTTCTCCTTCACCAACCTGCCGGCCACCGCCGCGTGGTTCGGCGTCTTCATCGGCACGCTCGTCGGCATCCTGTGGATCATCGAGGGCGTCGTCTCGCTCACCACCGCGGGCCACGGATCGAAGGCGCGCGCATGGACGATCTTCTTCGCGATCGTCAGCATCGTCGCCGGCGTCGTCCTGCTGTTCTCGCCGCTGCTGGGGGCGGTCACGCTGTTCCTGCTGATCGGCGTCTCGCTCGTCATCCTCGGCGTCTTCCAGATCGTCCGCGCGATCCAGTTCGGCAAGGCCGTCTGACCCCGACCGCCGGACGGCCCGGATGCCCTCGCGTCCGGGCCGTCCGTCAAGTCACCGGCAGATGCCGGCCCCACCACTCAAGCACGGCCTCGAACCGCTGGACGCGGTGCTGCGGCCGCCCGGCGCGGGTGAGCTCGTGATCCTCGCCGGGAAAGACGAGCATCTCGGCATCGGTCCCCTGCTGCTTCAACGCCGCGTAGTAGCGCGTGGCCTGTTCGAGCGGGCAGCGGAAGTCGAGCTCGGAGTGGAGCACGAGCGTCGGCGTGCGCACCCGGTCGACCACAGCCATCGGACTCTGCGCCGCGACCTGCGTCGGATCGGTGCCGACGTACTCCTGGCCGAAGAACGAGCCGATGTCGCTCGAACCGGGGAAGGAGGCGGGGTCGAGGAAGCCGCGCTCGACGATCGCGCCCGCGAAGCGGTGGTCGTGCGCGATGATCCACGCCGTGAGATACCCGCCGTACGACCCGCCCATGACGCCGACGCGTCCCGCGTCCAGCCGCGGGTCGGCTGTCACGACGGCGTCGAAGAAGTCCATGACGTCGAAGAAGTCGAGCGTCCCCATGCGCTGCCGGATCGCTCGCCCGTGGGCGCGACCGTATCCGGCGCTCCCCCGCGGGTTGCTGTAGACCACCGCGTAGCCGGCATCCACCAGCACCTGGGTCTCGTCGAAGAGGTGCACGCCGTAGGCGGCGTAGGGTCCGCCGTGGATCTGCAGGATCACCGGGAACGGGCCCTCCCCCTCGGGGACGGCGACCCAACCGTGCACGGGGTAGCCGTCGCGCCCGGTCACCTCGTGATCGATCGGCACGACGACGCCGCGGTCGCACGCCGCGGCCCCGAACCTCGTCAACGCCCGCATCTCGCGCCCGTGCATCATCACGAGTTCGCCGAACGACTCGGGAGAGGCGACGGATGCCACGACCCGTCCCGCCGCCGCGGCGTGGCCGTTCACCTCGAGGTCGCCGCCGAGGACCTCCGTCACGGTGCCCGTCCGCGTCACGCGCTGCAGGCGCACCCGCCCGCGGGTGCGATCCTGCACGAGGACGTCGTCGCCGTCGAACGAGAGATGGCTCCCCACCTCGCCGAGGTCGATCGTCTCGGGGTCGGTCAGCACGCGTGGTGCGTCGCCGTCGAGGGCGAACAGCGCCACGCCCGGCGCGACGAAGTCCACGCCCGAGCCGCCGACATCGTGCGCGAGGAGGAAGACCGTTCCGTCGGGCGCCGTCTGGACCGCCGACACCGACAGGTTCTCCGCGATGCCCAGCACCTCGCGCTGCACTCCCCCATCGACGGCGATCGCGACGACGCGGTCGCGCAGGTCGCGCCGCGAGGTCTCGATCATGTCGGGCACGCTGAGCACCTCGGCGCCGTCAGGCGTCCAGGCCAGGCCGGCCCAGCTCGTGCCGCCGCGGGTGAGCTGCGTCGCAGGGTGGGGCACGACGCGCGTCTCGGGCTCGTCGATCGCGGGCGCGGGCTCGTAGAACGGCTCCGCGTCGGTGGACGGCACGTCGACCACGAACACCTGCGCGGGACGATCGAGATACCCGAGGCCGTTCGCGTGCCACCGGATGCCGGTGATGCGCCGCGGGGGTTCGGCACCGGCATCCCGCCCCTCGACGGTGCCGTAACGCCCCGGCTCCGGCACCCGTGCCGTGAACGCGAGACGTCGGCCGTCGGGCGAGAAGGCGAGGTCGGTCACTCCCCCGGGTCGGTCGGTGACCTGCACGGGCTCACCGCCGGAGGAACCGATGACGAAGATCTGCAGGCGCCCCTTCGCGTCGCCGCGGAGGAAGGCGACGACGGCGTCATCGGGTGAGAGACGCGGCGACCGATCCTCCACCCCACGGGTGAGACGGCGTGACGAGGCCGTGGCGAGATCGGCCCGCCAGAGTTGTCCCACCGCACGGTCGGCGGCGAGGTCGGGGCGTGAGGTCGCGAAGACGGCGAAGGCGCCGTCCGAGGAGATCGCGGGCCGACCGACCCCGATCAGGGACTCGATGTCGGTCGGCCGCATGCTCACTCGCCTCCGAACGAACCCGTGTCTCCGACGAGGCGGGTGTTGTCGGCGGGCACCGGGTCGACGGCCGCACGCGCGACCTCGGCGGCGAACTCGGCGACGTTGTAGAGCTTGCCGGCGTCGTCGCGGCGGGCGGCGATGGCGCCGGGGTTCGCACGCTCGAGCAGCGTCGCGGTGATCGTGCCCTCGATCATGTCGCCCGAGACCACCGTGAAGCCGATCCCGCGCTCCTCGAGGGCGGGGATCTTCTCGCGCAGCGCGTCTTCTCCCGCGCGCTTGGAGAGAGCCACCGGCTCGTACTCCGGCATCGTCGGGGTCGAGCGGATGAAGTGCGCCTGGTGGCTGGTGACGAAGACGACGCGCGCGTCGTCGTTCAGCAGCGGCAGCGCCGTCTCGAGCACGTTGACCTGTGCGTCGCGGTTCAGCAGCAGGGCGTAGTCCTCGGCCATGCCCGACTCCATGCCGCCCGAGGCGTTGAGCACGAGGATGTCGAGGCCGCCGAACGTGCGCTCGACCTCGCCGAACATCGCCGCGACCGACTCGGGGTCGGTCAGGTCGGCGCCCACCACGAGCGCCTCGACACCCAGCTCGCGCAGCTGGGCGGCGAGCTTCTCGGCCCGCGGCGCCTTGTTGCGGAAGTTGATGACGACATCGGCGCCGGCCTCGGCGAAGTAACGGACGGTGTCGGCGCCGATGCCGCGCGACGAACCGGTGACGAGGGCGGTCTTGCCGCTCAGCGAGCCGGACGGGAGGGTCTGGGACACGGGAGAACTCCTGAGGATCGTGGGTCGACTCCCCAGCCTACCGACCGCCCCGCCGCCCTCTCGGGAAGGGTAGCTCCTCGAGCGGCGGAGGCCCTCGGTCGGCGAAGCCGGTCGGCCGGGGAAAGCTTCTCCGCCGGGGAAGCCTGTGCGGTCGTCGGGAAGCGGCCCGGGTGGCGTTCCCCGGTGCTACGTTCGGGCTCAGGAGGTGCGACATGGACGTTCTCTCCATCATCGACACGTGGGCCTGGATCGGGTGGCTCGTGCTGATCCTGGTCTTCCTGGTCGTCGAGATGCTCACGGGCGAGCTGACGTTCCTCATGCTCGCCGCCGGCTCCGCGGTCGGGCTCGGCGCGGGAGTACTCGGCGCACCGCTGTGGCTGCAGGTCGTCTCAGCCGCCCTGGCCGCCGTCGCCCTCCTCGTCTTCCTGCGCCCCCCGCTCCTTCGACGACTGCACCGCGGCGCCGACGCCCGCCCGTCGAACGTGGAAGCGCTCCTCGGGCTCGAGGGTCTCGTGCTGTCGCGGGTCTCTCCCGCCGTCGCGGGGCAGGTCAAGCTCGCGAACGGCGACGTGTGGACCGCGCGCAGCGACGGCGACACCCGACTCGACCCCGCCACGCGCATCGAGGTCGTCCGCATCGACGGCGCCACCGCCGTCGTCCGCGCGAAGCCAGGAGGCACCCCCATGAGAATCGGACCGTCATGAACCTCGCAACGTCGATCCCGGCCACCATCGGGTGGGTCCTCGCGATCGTGGTGGCGGCGTTCGTCGTCATCGTGCTCGTGCGCGCCATCCGCATCATCCCGCAGGCCCGCGCGGGGGTCGTCGAGCGTCTCGGCCGCTACCACAAGACCCTCACGCCCGGCCTCAACCTCGTCGTCCCGCTCATCGACCGGGTGCGACCGCTCATCGACATGCGCGAGCAGGTCGTGTCGTTCCCACCGCAACCGGTGATCACCGAAGACAACCTCGTCGTCTCGATCGACACCGTCGTCTACTTCCAGGTCACCGACGCGCGCGCCGCCACCTACGAGATCGCCAACTACCTCGGCGCCGTCGAGCAGCTCACGACCACGACCCTGCGCAACGTCGTGGGCGGGTTGAACCTCGAGCAAGCGCTCACCAGTCGCGACAACATCAACGGGCAGCTGCGCGTCGTACTCGACGAGGCCACGGGGAAATGGGGGATCCGGGTCGGGCGCGTCGAACTCAAGGCGATCGATCCGCCCCTTTCGATCCAGGATTCGATGGAGAAGCAGATGAGGGCCGAACGCGACCGGCGCGCCGCGATCCTGACCGCCGAGGGCTCGAAGCAGTCGCAGATCCTCGAGGCCGAGGGCCGCCGTCAAGCGGCGATCCTCGAGGCCGAGGGCGACAAGCAGGCGGCGGTGCTGCGCGCGCAGGGCGAGGCCGAGGCCATCCACTCCGTCTTCACGGCGATCCACGAGGGCCGTCCCGACGACAAGCTCCTCGCCTACCAGTATCTGCAGACGCTGCCCAAGATCAGCGACGGCGCCGCGAGCAAGCTGTGGATCATCCCGAGCGAGTTCACCGAAGCCCTCAAGGGCTTCTCCGGAGCCTTCACCTCCCGCACTCCCGGCGCGGACGGCCCCGCGTCGCTTTCGCCCGACGCGGACCCCTCCACGCCCCGATGATGCGGCATCCCTACCTGTCCCCCGCCGCTCCGCGCGTGCTGGCCCACCGCGGACTCGTGACGGCGGATGCCGCCTCCCACGGCGTCGTCGAGAACTCCTTCGCCGCCGTCGCCGAGGCGCACGCCGCCGGGGCCGCGTACGTCGAGTCCGACTGCCACGTGAGCGCTGACGGAACGGTCGTGCTGTTCCACGACGACGATCTCCGGCGCGTGGCCGGCGACCCGCGGCAGATCGCCGATGTGCGCCTCCACGAGCTCGAGGAGCTCATGGCCGACCGCGGCGGTCTCATCACCCTCGCGCAGGCCCTCGAGGCGTTCCCCGAGCTGCGGTTCAACCTCGACGTCAAGACGGCTGCCGCCGCTGACGGTGTCGGGCGGCTGGTCGCACCGCACGCCGAGCGGGTGCTCGTGACGAGTTTCTCCGACGATCGCCGCCTCGAGGCGCTCGCCGCCGCGCACGCAGCCGGAGCCGCGCAACGCCCCGCGACATCGCCGGGACAGGCGACGGTGGTGCGGCTGCTCGCCGCGCGCGCCCTGCGACGGTCGGGGCGCGTGGGCGCCCTCCTTGACGGGCTCGACGCCCTGCAGGTACCGGAGAGGCAGGGGCCGCTGCGCATCGTCACGCGCGGCCTCGTGCGCGATGCGCACGCGCACGGCGTCGAGGTGCACGTGTGGACGGTGAACGCCGACGACGACATGGAACGCCTGCTGGATCTGGGCGTCGACGGCCTCGTCACCGACCGGGCCGACGCGGCCCTCCGGAAGGTGAACACGCGGGGAACTCCGGCTGTCTGAGCATCCTCTGTGAAAGGCGCCACGATGCCCGTCGTTCGAATAAAGCGCACAGGTGCGGACGTTATACATGGTGACCGACGAGAGGACCACAAAATGGCAGACCGCAGTCTCCGCGGCATCCGACTCGGCGCCCAAAGCCTCCAGAGCGAAGACGGCGTCGTGTTCCACGACCGTGCACAACACACCTACATCTGCAGCACCTGCGGACGCGACACCGTCCTGACCTTCGCTGCCGACGCCGAGGTTCCGGAGTCCTGGGAGTGCCGCACGTGCGGCGCCGAAGCGCTGCTGCGCATCGGCGACGGCACCGCGACCGTCGACCACTCGGGCGACAAGGCCGCCCGCACGCACTGGGACATGCTGCTCGAGCGCCGCACGCTCCCCGAGCTCGAAGAGTTGCTCGAAGAGCGCCTCGCCTTCGTGCGCGCCCGTCGTGGCGCGGGCAACGAGAAGCTCAGCGCCTGACGTACCGTCAGGGCGTCCTGATCAGGACGTCCTGACCGAAACGCCCTGAGAATTCAGACGCCGGCCCCCGTGGGGGTCGGCGTCTTCTTCGTGCGCCGCGCGCGCACCGCCAGCGACAGCCCTGCCGCGAGAAGACCGGCGAGGCTCCCCCACCCGAGCACCATCTTCACGGCGGGACCGATCACCACCGCGGGCGTCAGGCCGGTGCGGAGGGGGACGTCGGTCAGCATGTGGCCGGCCTCGTCGATCGGCAGAGCATCGAGCGTCGACCCGTCGGGCGCGATGACCTGGCTGGTCCCGACCGTCGACAGGTTCACGACCGCACGCCCCGTCTCGATCGCGCGCATCTGCGCGAACGCGAGCTGCTGCAGGTTCTCGTCGGTGCCGCGGAAGTCGGCGTTGTTGGTCTGGAACATGTAGACCTGGGCGCCCGCGTCGGCCCCGTCCCACACGACGTCGTCGTAGATGACGTCGAAGCAGATCGCCAGCCCCACGCCCACGCCGTCGATGTCGATGAGCGGACTCGCCGTGCCCGGCGTGTACTCGCGACCGATGAGCCCGATGAGGTCGGGAGCGAAGGGCTCCCAGAACGCCCGGTCGGGCACGTACTCACCGAACGGCACCGGATGCCGCTTGTCGTACGTCGCACCGGACTGCCCGTCGGCCGTCCACAGCAGCGCCGAATTGAACAGGTCGGGTCCGCGCTCCGTCACCGCGGACACGAGCAGCGGCGCGTCGACGCGGCGCGACAGCTCTTCGAGCACCGCGGAGGTCGAGCTGTTCGCGGTCGGGTCGGAGTCGACGCCTCCCTCGGGCCAGAGGAGCACGTCCATCTGCTGGCCGAAGAGCGGGGCGGATGCCGCCAGCTGCGCGTTCAACACGGCATCGCGCGCCCGCTGGTCGAAGTACCCGGCCGGGCCGTTGCCCTGGACCGCGCCGACGCGGAGCGACCCGGCAGCCGCGGTCGGGAACTGCGGCAGCACCAGCAGCACCACGAGCAACCCGGCGGTGGGGACGGCGGCGAGGGGCCTGCGAAAACGGCGAAGGCGAACGAGCTCGACCGCCATCGCACACAGCAGCACGATGAGGAACGACAGGCCCGACATCCCCACCCACGACGCGACCTCGGCGAACGGCCCGTTCACCTGCGACACGCCGATGCGCCCCCAGGGGAAGCCGCCGTAGGGCCACGACCCGACGATCTGTTCGCGCAGCACCCACAGCCCCGCGACGAGCGCCGGGAGCGCGAGCGTGCGGCCGAGCACCCCGGGAACCACGCGGGGCACCCACCGGTACGCCAGGGCGATCGGCACCGCGAGCACCGCCGTCAGCAGCGCCTCGAGCACGAAGAGCGCGGCCCACGGGATGGGTCCCAGGTAACGCGCCGTGAAGAGCAGGTTGACCGAGAAGAAGGCCACGCCGAAGAGGAAGCCCACCAAGACGGCCGACCAGAACCGGCGACCGATGAGCGTCAGCAGGGCCAGGGCGACGGCCGGGAACGCCAGGGGCCACCACGCGAGCGCGGGATAGGCGGTGACCAGAAGGAGTCCCGCCACGACCGACAACGGCGCGGCGAAGGCCAGGCGCAGCAGAGGTCGCGGCGGCGGGGTCGTGCCGCTCATGCCGACGTGTACGCCACGATGCCCCGGCGCACCGCGTCCAGTGCGGTGCGCGCGGTCTTCGCGAGCGGCGGCTCCGCGACGAGCGAGATCTGGTCGAGCAGGTCGATCGTCTGCTTGGCCCATCGCACGAAGTCCCCCGCGGCCATGTCGGCCAGGGTCAGCACGCTGTCCAGCGGCAGGCCGCGCGCCCAGGCGTGCATGGCCGGCGCCAGGCCCGAGGCGGGGCTCTCCGAGCCGGGGAGGCGGTGGTCGCGTTCGAGGTCGTCGAGCTCTTGCCACAGCGTCTGCGTGGCATCTAGGGCTCCCCGGAAGGCACCGCGGGGAAGTCCTCGCTCCCCCGGTCCGGCCTCGTCGCGCCGCGGTTCGTACACGAGGCAGCACGCGAGAGCGGCGAGCGAGGGGGCGTCCAGCCCGTCCCACAGGCCCTGGCGCAGCGACTCGGCCACCAGCAGATCGCGCTCGCCGTAGATGCGGCGCATCGTGCGGCCGGCGCGCGTGAGCACGGTCGCGCCGTCGGCCTCGATCGCCACGTACTCCAGCGCGGCGAGCACCTCGACGACCCGGTCGAACACGCGCGCCACGGTGCCCGTGCGCTGATCGATCTGCTGCCGGGTCTTGTCGGTCGAGCGTTTGAGCTTCCAGTAACGCTCCGCCCAGCGCGCATGCGCCTCGCGGTCGGGGCACGAGTGGCACGGATGCCGCTGCATCCGCTTGCGCAGCGACTGGATCTGCTGCTGGCGCTCGTCCCTCAGGCGCCGGGGCGCGGTGGCGTCGCGACGGTTGATCTTCTCGAGGTCGCTGAGCTCACGGCGGATCGTGGAGTACTCGCGGAAATCGCCGCGGTCGCACGTCATCGCCTTCTCGTAGCCGTCGAGCGACTCCTCGGCATCCTTCACCTGACGCGCCAGACCCACGACCGAGCGATCGGCCTGGAACTGGGCGAACGAGGACTCGAGGATCTCGCGCGCGCGGGCCCGCCCGAACTGGTCGATGAGGTTCACGGCCATGTTGTAGGTGGGGCGGAAGCTCGAATTGAGCGGGTAGGTGCGACGTGAGGCGAGGGCCGCGACCGACTGCGGGTCGAGCCCCTCGGTGAACTGCACGACCGCGTGGCCCTCGACGTCGATGCCGCGACGGCCGGCACGGCCGGTGAGCTGGGTGTACTCGCCCGAGGTGATGGCGACGCGGGCCTCGCCGTTGAACTTCTCGAGCTTCTCCAGCACCACGGTGCGCGCGGGCATGTTGATGCCGAGGGCGAGCGTCTCGGTCGCGAAGACGACCTTCACGAGCTTGCGGCGGAAGAGCTCTTCGACGACCTCCTTGAACGCCGGCAGCAGGCCCGCGTGGTGGGCCGCCATTCCGCGCTCGAGGTTGTCGCGCCACTCCCAGAAGTGCAGCACGGCGAGGTCTTCGTCCTTGAGGGTGAAGGTCAGCTCGTCGACGATCTGGCGGATCTCGACGCGTTCCTCCGCCGAGGTGAGACGCACGTTCGCGCGGCGCAGCTGCTGAACGGCCGCGTCGCACCCGGCGCGACTGAAGATGAAGAAGATCGCCGGCAGCAGGTGGTTGCGCTGCAGCAGCTCGACCACCTCGGGACGGTCGATGCGCTCGATGCGCGGGCCCTGCTGCGCGCGCAGCGGCTTGTGTCCGCCGCGGCGCTGATGCGCGTGGCGCGGGCCTCCGGCGTGGCGGGCGGAGCGGTACTCCTGGGCGCGCCGGTTGTTCTCGTACCCGCCCGCGTTGCCTCCGCGGATGCGCAGCAGCTCCTGGTTGACCTGGGCCGTGGCCACGCCGGCGCGGTCGTCGAACAGCGGCAGCAGGTCGCCCCGCACGAGCACGTGCTGTTCCAGAGGAACAGGACGCGTCTCCGACACGATGACCTCGGTGTCGCCGCGCACGGTGTCGAGCCAGTCTCCGAACTCCTCGGCGTTCGACACGGTCGCCGACAGCGACACGAGCTTCACCGACGGCGGGAGGTGGATGATGACCTCTTCCCACACGGCACCGCGGAAGCGGTCGGCGAGGTAGTGCACCTCGTCCATCACGACGAATCGCAGGCCCCGCAGCGCCGGTGAATCGGCGTAGAGCATGTTGCGCAGCACCTCGGTGGTCATCACGACGATGCGCGCCGAGGCGTTGATGTTGGTGTCGCCGGTGAGCAGGCCGACCTCGTCGTCGCCGTACACCTCCTGCAGCTCGTGGAACTTCTGGTTCGAGAGCGCTTTGATGGGCGTGGTATAGAACGCCTTGTCGCCCGGCTCGAGCATCGCGAGGTGGATGGCGAACTCGCCGACGATGGTCTTGCCGGCACCGGTGGGCGCGGCGACCAGGACGCTCCGCCCGTCCTCGAGGGCGTGACAGCCGGCGATCTGGAAGTCGTCGAGCTCGAACCGCTGCATCTCGGCGAAGTCGGCGGTGTGCGGGTGCGACGAGCGAGCGCTCGCGCGGGCGAAGCGCTCCGCGGGGCTGGGGGAGGTCACGCGATGGGCCCCGGCGCCATCTCCGCGGCGACGCGACGGGCCTTGCGGCGGTCGAACAGCAGCGACAGTCCGGCGGCGGCGAAGAAGAGCACGATCAGGATGCCGGCCAGCATCAGCATGCTCACGACGTCGGCCGCGGGGGTGGCGAGGGCCGAGAAGATGACGGCGATGAGGATCGCGACTCGCCATCCCTTCAGGATCGCCCTGCCGCTCATGACGCCCGCGACGTTGAGGGCGACCAGGAACACCGGCAGCACGAACGAGACGCCCACGACGATCAACAGCTTGAAGACGAAGTCGTAGTAGTCCACGGCGTTGTAGAAGTTGACCCCGCCCTCGGGAGTGAAGCCCCACATGAGCTCGATCACGTGCGGGACGATGAGCAGACCGACCCAGCACCCCACGAAGAACAGGGGAACCGCGGATGCCACGAAACCGACCGTGTAGCGGATCTCCTTGCGCGTGAGACCGGGCATGATGAACGCCCAGATCTGCCAGAGCCAGATCGGCGCCGACAGGAAGATGCCGATCGAGAAGGCGATCCGCATGCGCAGGTCGAACGCCGACGTCACCGAGGTGAAGTTCAGCGCCGAGAAGTCGTCTCCTCGCCGCGCGGCGATCTCGCGGATCGGCTCGGTGATCAGGTGGATGATCGGATCGGTGATGATGAACGCGACCACCATGCCGACCACGAGGGCGAGCGCGGCGATCATCAACCGCTTGCGCAGTTCGACCAGGTGCGCCCCGATCGACATGCGCTTATCGCGCCGCGGTTCCTCGGGGAGGTCGATCCGCGGCGATCGTGCCGTCGCCACGCGTCAGACGGTGGGGTCGGTCGACCTGCGCGGTTCGGGTGCCACGGCCGGCGCGGTGCCGCTGTCGGCGGGCCGCGGAACGTCGGAGGACTGCGCGGACGCGACCTCGTCGTCGCGCTTCATCTCCTTCATCTCGCTCTTGAACACGCGGGCCGACTGACCCATGCTCTTCGCGAGCGCGGGAAGCTTGGCGGCACCGAAAAGAAGGAGGATGACAGCCAGAACGACTAGCAGGTGCCATCCGGTCAATCCCTGGAACATGAGGACTCCTCGTCTCGTTCGCGCGAGTCATCAGTCTAACCCGCGCACACGGCGGGCGACCCGACCCGCGGGGAAATCCCCGTAGCGTCCAGGTACACCGCCGGCGGATCAGTCTTCGTCGATGTATTGCGCCAGCCCCGCCGCCGCCCACGCGGCCGCCGCGCGCCGCGCGCCGAGCGGCTCCAGCAGCTCCACCTCTCCCCCGCGGCGGGCCGCGAGCCGTTTCAGACTCTGCTCGTCGGCGAGGCGCAGGGATGCCACGGCCGTGTCGTCGTCGGCATCCTCGATCTCGGCGCGATCGAGGTAGTCCGCCAGCAAAGGCGCCACGGCGCGCGGGAAGCGGAAACGCGCGACCACCTCGTCGTCGCCCGGAGCGAAGAGCTCCGGCACGGGGTCGGCACCGTGGACAGCCGCGATGTCGGTGAGGGTCGGCTCGCTCACGCGGTCGAGGAGGAAGGTGCGCACGGCCTGGCGGAGGTGATCCCAGCCCTGCAGATACCACTGGCCGTTGGCGATGTGCACCTTGATCGGGTCGACGGTGCGCGAGGCCGGGGCGGCACCCGGGGCGCGGTACACGAAGGTCACCGCGACGCGCTCGCGCAGGGCGCGGTCGACCACGTCGCGGACGCCGTCGACGGGTCCGGGCGCGACGATCACGGGTGGTGGAGCGGCGGCCGCTCCCCGAGCGAGCTTCTCGAGCAGTCCGGAGACCACGTCGCTGTCGCCCACGCCGGGGAGGCTGCGTGCGAGCTGCAGACCGGCGAGCAGCGCCGCAGCCTCTCGGGCCGTCAGCCGCGGGGAGCGTTCGAGCCCGACCGTGTTCGTGATGGCGATGACGTCGTCGCGGTCGAGCAGGTCCCAGTCGATGTCGAAGAGGTCGTGCGGCAGCTGCCAGTAGCCCTGCTCGCCGGGCAGGCCGATCACGGTCAGGCGCTCGACCATCGCGCGCATCTGCTCGGGCGCGACGTCGAACTCAGCCGCGGCCTCCGCCACGCTCACCTCGCCCTTGCCCAGAAGGTACGGCACGAGCTGCAGCAGGAGCGCGGCGCGATCGAGGGCCGCGATCGGGCGGTCACCCCCGGGACGATCGACGCTCATGCCGCTCCCCCGTGCCGCTCGAGGGTCGCCCGCAGGCGCCGGACGACCTCGGTGCGCAGGTCGGCGGGGGCCACCACGCGCACCTCGGGGCCGTAGGAGGCCAACTCGTCGGCGAAGACGTGCAGATCGACGTAGGGCACGACGATGCCCTGCGGCGCCTCCTCCGCCCGCCGTGCGAGACGCAATGCGGCCTCGGTGCCCGGGTGCACCTCGAGCAGAGCCCGTTGACGCGCGGCGACGTCGTCCAGTCCCCGCAGAGCGCGCTCCCCTGCCCCCTCGCGCAACGCGGGCGGGAACTTCTCCCGGGTGACGGTGACGTCGCTGACGATGCGCGACAGCAGGAACGTGCGATCGGCGCCGACGTTGACGTCGAAGCCGTACACGTGCCATCGCGCCTCGTACTCGACGAGGGCGAGAGGACGCAGACGGCGCTCGCGCGGCTGCGCATCGCCCGGGCGCAGGTAGGTGAAGGTGACGGTGCGGCACTGCTCGATGGCGCGCTGCAACGCCCCGAAGGAGGCGTCTCGCACCCGGATGCGCGGGGCGTAGCCGATGATCGGCTCGTCGACGGCGATGCCGAGGGCGCGGATCTTGCGGAGGCCGCTGCGCGCGTCGACCGAGAGCGACTCGCTGCCCCACACCCCGCCGGCGATGTTGAGCAGCGCGATCTCCGCGGGGCTGAAGGAGATGTCGACGGGGAGCGCGTACTCCGCGGTCGGCACGCGATAACGGGCCTCCCGCAGGTCGTCGGGGTCGGTGCGATTGCCGATCGTCTCGATGGGCACGCCCAGCCCGCGGAGGTTCTCCTTGTCGCGCTCGAACATCTTCTCGAGCGCGTCTTTCGAAGACCCCGCGTCGAGCTGTTCACGGTACCCGGCCACCGACGACAGGATCGTGTCCTTCGTCAGGCCCTGCTCGGTCGCCATGAGCGCGACGACGAGGTTCACCAGACGCTCCTCGGGAGCGTTGCGGGAAGCGGCGGGCACCCGCCCATCCTAGGCCGGGGCCGGGGCCGAACCGCCGAGACCGGCCCGCGCGCGCGAGGGCGACGGCGGGCCGGTCTCGAAACGACGCGGAGGGGCGGACTCAGCCGATGGTGCCGAGGATGTCGACGACGTACACCAGCGCGGTGTTCGCCGGGGCCTGCAGCGCCTGCTGGTCCTGCTGGGTCTGGTCGGCGGGCACGACGACGAGGACCTGCGAGCCCACCGGCTGGCCCTCGAGAGCCGAGGCGAGGGCCGGGGGCAGCGCGGAGACCGTCGCCTGCCCCGGGGCGCCGTTCTTCCAGGTGGAGGCGAAGGTGGTCTTGGCGCCCCAGGCGACGCCCTGGACGTGGATGATGGCCGAGGAGTCGGCGGTCAGCACGTCGCCGTCGCCCTTCTTGATGACCTGCGATCGCACCTCGGTCGGGGCGTCGCCGGCGGGGATGACGACACCCGGCTGACCGTCGGGCGCGCGCACGACGGAAGGCATGCCGGAGTCGGCGTTGTACTGGTCGGCCCCGTCGGCCGCGGGCAGGAACACCTTGCGCACGTCGAAGACGAAGATCGCGCCGTCGCCCTCGGTGACGCCGAGCGCCTTCGCCCCGTCGGCCCCGAGGTCGGAGCCCGGGATCGCGACGGCCACGCGCGAGCCCTCGGCCACGCAGTTCAGCAGCGGAGCGATCGAGGGCACGGCCTGCGTCAGGCGAGGGAGCGGCGTCGCGGTCGCGAGATCGGCGTCGTACTTCGTGGCGACGAGCTGCTCGCCGGTCGCCGCGTCGAGCACGGTGACCTCGACCAGCGCGAGCTGCTTGTCGCTCGTGATGCGCTGCCCGTCGCCCGCGATGAGGGTGTCGGTGCCGGCCTGCTCCGGGAAGAAGGGCGAGCGCACCGTGACGGTGGGTGCAGAGCCGAGATCGCCGGTCGCCTCGACGACCGAGGCGACGCTCGCATCGGTGGGGGTCGGGCACGACGAGGCGGCGGATGCCGAGCACCCGACGAGGCCGAATCCGGCCAGAGCGGTCACGGCAACGAGAGCGGGAAGTCTGCGCACCGGAACAGTTTAGGTGCTCGCGCGGCTCTCGCCCGCCGCCCCACCCTGGTCACTCCGGCGCAGGGGCACCCTCCGTGGGCGCGGCCGCGCCCGCCACCGACTGGCGGACGCCCTCCGCGGACTTCTGCGCCTCGCGCACCCGCTTGCGCAGGTTCTTGTCGGTGATCTCACGATCGCCGACGGCGCCCGGCGTCCACAGCTCGACGTCCTCGTCGCCGTAGCTCGACTTCGACGCGCGGCGCTTGACCTCGGGCGGGATCGCGCCCGGCGCCAGACGACGGGCGGTGATGAGGAAGCCGGTGTGGGCGACCATGCGGTGGTCGGGGCGCACGGCGAGGCCCTCGACGTGCCATCCGCGGATCATCGTCTCGCTGGCATCCGGTTCGGTGAACAGGCCCGTCGCGCGGATGTACTCCGCGACACGGCTGAGCTGCGTCGCGGTGGCGATGTAGCAGAGCACGACGCCGCCGGGAGTCAGCGCGTCGGCCACGGCGTCGATGCACTCCCACGGCGCGAGCATGTCGAGCACGACGCGGTCGACGGAGGCCGGAGCCACGGCGTCCGGGAGGCTCTCGACGAGATCGCCGACGACGACCTCCCAAGTGGCGGGGTGCTCGCCGTGGAAGGTCTCGACGTTGGCGCGGGCCACCTCGGCGAACTCCTCGCGGCGCTCGAACGACAGCAGGCGACCGGCCGGGCCGATCGCTCGCAGCAGCCACAGCGAGAGGGCACCGGAGCCGACGCCGGCCTCCACGACCGTCGCGCCGGGGAACACGTCGGCCTGTGCCAGAATCTGCGCGGCGTCCTTGGGGTAGACGATCGCCGCTCCGCGCGGCATCGACATGACGAAGTCGCGCAGCAGGGGGCGCACGGCCAGGTAATCGTGGCCGGAGCTGTTGGTGACGACGCTGCCATCGGGCTGCCCGACCAGGAGCGAGTGCTTCAACACGCCGTTGTGGGTGTGGAGCTCTCCCGCCTCGCGCAGGGTGATCGTGTGCATGCGGCCCTTCGGTCCGGTCAGCTGCACGCGGTCGCCGATGCGGAAAGGTCCGCTCAGGTGGGGGGTCTCGCTCATGGGTTCACTCGCGTTTCGGGGAGTCGGGTCGGGGTGTGCGCATCGTGGAGGGCGCGGAGATCGGCGGCGGTCCGCCCCTCGAGGCTCGACCAGAGCGCGTGCGCTCCGACGCCGTCGAGCGGGACCATCAGGGGGACGCCGAGCGAGACCGCGCCACTGGCGATCGCCGATCGCAGGCCGTTGGGGCTGTCTTCGATCGCGAGGGAGTCGCGGATGTCCACACCGAGGGCATCGGCCGCCTGCAGGTAGGGATCGGGGTGGGGCTTGGGCCGCTCGACGTCGTCGCCGGCGACGACCACGTCGAAGGCGGGGAAGTCGATGAGGTCGGCGATCGACAGCGCCATGCGCCGCATCGACATCGTCACCAGTGCGGTCTTGACCCCGTGCGCCTTGAGGTCGGCGAGCAGCTCGCGCGCGCCCGGGCGGAACGGCACGCCCGTGCTCGCGAGCTGGCGCAGCACCTCGTCGGTCAGGTGAGCGATGATCTCGTCGACGCCCCACGGCACGCCGGCGTTCTGCAGCAGGCGCGCGGAGTCCTCGAGCGCGAGACCCACCATGCCCAGGGCCTGTTCGTGCGACCAGGTGCCCCCGAACCGCTCGACCAGCGGCACCTCAGCGGCCATCCAGTAGGGCTCGGTGTCGACGAGGGTGCCGTCCATGTCCCACAGGACCGCAGCGAGGGCGGAAGAAGTCATCGTTCCATCTTATGGAAGGTGCGGCTCCTCCCCCGCGCCCACGGGGTCGCCCGGTCCGACCGCCTCCGCGCGGGTGCGCCTATCCTGGAACGAAGCCCCGACGGGGCAGAGGAGGTTGCGTGGACGCACTGGGTCGCCGGATCATCGTCGCCGCTTTCGACGGCTGGAACGACGCCGGAGAAGCCGCGTCCGCCGCGGCGGCGCTTCTGCGCGCCGACGCGGAGTACGAGGTCGTGCACACGGTCGACCCCGAGCTGTACTTCGACTACCAGTACACGCGCCCCCAGATCGGATTGGATGCCGAGGGTCGGCGCACGCTCACCTGGCCCGAGGCCAAACTGCTGCGTCCGACCGAGCGGTCGGGCGATGCGGAGATCTGGCTGCTGGTCGGCGTGGAGCCCGCGCGCGCCTGGCAGGCGTTCGCGGCGGAGTTCATCGACGTCGCTCTGCGGGAGGACGTGACCGGCTTCGTCGCGCTCGGATCGATGATGTCCGACGTACCGCACACGCGCCCGATCTCGGTCTTCGCCGGCAGCGACAACGACGGCGTGCGGCAGTCGCTCGGACTCGAACGGAGCCTCTACGAGGGGCCCGTCGGCATCCTGAGCGCGATCGGTCACGCCTCGGAGCAGGTCGGCATCCCGACCGCCAGCCTCTGGGCCAGCGTCCCGCATTACGTCGCGGGACACACCCCCTCTCCCAAGGCCACGCTCGCGCTGCTCGAGAAGCTCGAGGCGATCACCGGCATCACCGTTCCGCGCGGCGACCTCGAATCCGAGTCGCGCCAGTGGGAGGCGTCGATCGACGCCGCCGCGGCCGATGACGAGGAGATGAGCGACTACATCCGCCAGCTCGAGCAGACCCGCGACACGTGGGACTCTCCCGAGGCGTCGGGCGATGCGATCGCCCAAGAGTTCGAGCGCTATCTGCGCCGCGGGGGCGAAGGTCCCTCCAAGCCCGGTCGCGACGACCCGCCGCGTCGCTAGCCTCCGTCGCGAAACACCCGGTCCCTTCGACACGCTCAGGGACCTCGTACCGATGAACGGACCGAACCGAGGTGGCTTAGCCCGTCGAAGCCATCGGCACCCGCCTCGCCCGCACGTGACGACGGCGCCGCCCCGTAAGGGACGGCGCCGTCGTCATGGCATCCCGGGATCAGCTGGTCATGACCGTCGACACCGCGGGGATGACGCCGGTCAGCAGCAGGACGATGATGAGCAGACCCAGCGCGATGCGGTAGACCACGAACGGCAGGAAGCTGCCGCGCTTGAGGTACTGCATGAGGAAGGCGATCACGAGGTAGCCCACCACGAACGCGATGACCGTGGCGATCGCGGTCTCACCGAGGTTGTACGGGCCGGTGCCCTCGTCGAAGCTCTTGTAGAGCTCGAACAGACCACTCGCGAAGACGGCGGGCACCGCGAGCAGGAACGAGTACTCCGCGGCGGCGGTGCGCTTGTACCCGAGGGCGCGGCCGAGCGTGGTCGTCGCCCCCGAGCGCGAGACGCCGGGCACGAGGGCGAGCGCCTGCGCGAAACCGTAGGCGATGCCGTGCGGGTAGGTGAGGTCGTCGAGGTCGCGACGGCGCTTGCCGTAGTGGTCGGCGAGACCCAGCAGGATCCCGAAGACGATCAGCACGATCGCGGTGATCCACAGGCTCCGGAAGTTGTCGCGGATGAGGCTCTGCAGCAGCACGCCGAGCAGGGCGATCGGGATCGTGCCGAGGATGACGAGCCAGCCCATGCGGGCGTCGGGGTCGTTGCGCGGCACCTTGCCGCTGAGCGAGAGGAACCAGCGCGAGATGACGCGACCGATCTTCTTGCGGAAGTAGATCAGGACGGCGAGCTCGGTGCCGATCTGCGTGATGGCGGTGAACGTCGCGCCCGGGTCGGTCTGCGACGGCAGGAACTCCCCCACGATGCGCAGGTGCGCGCTGGAGGAGATGGGGAGGAACTCGGTCAGGCCCTGGACGAGCCCGAGGATGATGACCTCGAAGATATGCATGCGGTCCTTCAGTACGTCCGGAGGAGGTCGGCGAGAACACGTCGACCGAACTCGAGCGCGTCGACGGGGACGCGCTCGTCGACACCGTGGAACATCCCGGTGAAGTCGAGACCGGCGGGGAGTCGCAGCGGTGCGAATCCGTAACCGGAGATTCCGAGGGTCGACAGCGCCTTGTTGTCGGTGCCGCCTCCCATCAGGTACGGCACGACCGGCACGCCGGGGTCGTGACGGCCGAGCTGCGCGACCATGGCGTCGACGAGGTCGCCCGAGAAGGGCACCTCGAGGCCGATGTCCTGATGAACGATCTCGATCTCGACGCCGTCGCCGACGATGCGGCGGATATCGGCGAGGGCGGCCTCTTCCGTACCGGGCAGCACACGCACGTCGATGAGAGCCTCCGCGCGGTCGGGGATGACGTTGTGCTTGTACCCGGCGGTCAGGCCCGTGGGGTTGGTCGTGGTGCGCAACGTCGAGCGGATGAAGCTGGATGCCGCGCCCGTGCGCTTCGCGAGGGTGTCGGGATCGCCCCCGTCGTCACCCGTGATCTCGGCGAGGCCCGCCAGAAGCGCACTCGTGGTGTCGGTCAGCCGGATCGGCCACTCGGTGCGGCCGAGGGCAGCGACGGCCTCCGCGAGGCTCGTCACCGCGTTGTCGACGTGAAGCCCGCTACCGTGGCCGGCCCGGCCGCGGGCGACGAGCTTGATCCACATGAGGGCCTTCTCGCCGACCTGCAGCAGGTAGGCGCGCCTGTCGCCGACGGAGATGGAATACCCGCCGACCTCGCTGATGGCCTCGGTGGCGCCGGCGAACCACTCGGGGCGGTCCTTGACGACGCGCGCCGATCCTTCGACGCCGCCGTTCTCCTCGTCGGCGAAGAACGTCACGATCACGTCGCGCTCGGGCTGCTCCCCCGCACGCAGGAGCTCGGCGACGGAGGTGAGGATCATGGCATCCATGTCCTTCATGTCGACCGCGCCGCGGCCCCACAGGATGCCGTCGCGGATCTCTCCCGCGAACGGATCGACGCTCCAGTCCTCGGCGACGGCGGGGACGACGTCGAGGTGTCCGTGCAGGATCAGCGCCGGCTTGTCGCGGTCGCGTCCCGGGACGCGGGCGCAGACGTTGGTGCGCCGCTCGACCGGCTCGTAGTAGGCCGTGTCGAGACCGAGACCCTCGAGGTAGGCCCCGACGTACTCGGCCGCCTCGCGTTCGCCGTTCGCGCGACCCCCGCCGTAGTTCGAGGTGTCGAAGCGGATGAGGTCGGATGCGATGCGGGCGACCTCGGGGACGTCGGTTTCGAGCTCGGGCATGCGCACTACGGTACCGGCGGCCGGGGCGCTCCCCCGACGCGCGTCGTCAGGAGACGAACGTGATGCGGGGTGATCTCCGGACCCGGACGCGCCCGGGCGTCACCGTCGGTTCGAGGCGGGGCCCGGGGCGTGGTAATGTCGTTCCTCGTTGCGAAAGCGACAAAACACCCAGATGCGCGGGTGGCGGAATAGGTAGACGCGCTAGCTTGAGGTGCTAGTGCCCGTATAGGGCGTGGGGGTTCAAGTCCCCCCTCGCGCACAGAATGAGAAAGACCCCCGGGGTTCATCCCCGGGGGTCTTCTTCGTTTTTTACGCGAGGAGCAGGGCTGGCACCCCATGCCGTGACCGCGAGGAAACACCGGCGTGACATGGCGCGCCTAGCGTCGAGGCGTCCCCGGCAGATCGGATCACGCATGGCTCGCTTCCACGTCCCCACCATCGACATCTCGGCATGGGTGGGCCCCGGCTCGCTCGACGCCCGATCGGCGGTCGTGGCGGCGATCGACCACGCGTGCCGCACGGTGGGGTTCATGCAGATCGTGGGGCATGGCATCCCGAATGTCGTCCTCGACGACCTGCAGCGCGGTCTCGACGAGTTCTTCGCGCTGCCACTGGAGGCGAAGAAGAAGTACGTGCGCCCCGGCGGCGAGAACCGCGGGTACAGCCCGCCGAAGAGCGAATCGCTCAGCTACAGCCTGGGGGTCGACCCGGTCACCCGCATGAACGACTTCTTCGAGGCGTTCAATGTGGGCACGTCGTGGCGCGAGTACCCGGGTACGACGGCGACCGTCGAGGACTACGCCGAGAACACCTGGCCCGACGACGCCGACGGCTTCGAAGCCGCCGTCACCGCCTACTACGGCGAGGCACGTCGGGTGGCGCAGACCCTCACCCGCATCTTCGCCGCCGCCCTGCGGGTGCCGGAGGACTTCTTCGGCGACGTCACCGACCACTCGATCGACGTCCTGCGCATGAACAACTACGCCCTGCCGCCCGGCTCGATCGAGCTGGGCGCCGAGCTGACCGGCATGGGCGAGCACACCGATTTCGGACTGGTGACGGTGCTGTGGGCGGATCGCGTCGCGGGCCTGCAGGTGCTGGGACTCGACGGGTCGTGGAACGACGTCTCACCCGCCGAGGGCGCCCTCCTGGTGAACCTGGGGGATGTGGCCGCCCGGCTGACCAACGACAAGTGGCTCTCGACGCTGCACCGAGTGAAGCCCCCGGTGATCGACGGCACCATCGAGCGGCGGCGGTCGGCGGCGTTCTTCCACGACGGCAACGCGGACGCCGTGATCGCCCCGCTCCCGAGCTTCGTCTCGGAGGAGGCGCCCGCGCTGTATGAACCGGTCACCGTGCGCGAGCACATCGCCGCGAAGCTCGCCGGTTCCCGCGCCGGACGCAAGAACGTGAGCGCGGTGCGCGAGGCCGCGCGGGTGGCGGCGGCAGGACGGGGCTGATCCCGGGGCCCGCGCGGAGCGGGCCTGCGCGGAGCGGGCCACGGCGGGGGCGGCGCGCGGCGGGCACGGCGGGGGCGGGGGCGGCGGGCACGGCGGGGGCGGGGGCGGCGGGGGCGGCGGGCTGCGGCGACCGCGCGGGCGGCGCACCACGCCCAGGTGACGCAGGTCAGGCCGCCGACACCCCGAACAGCAGACCCAGCACGTAGGTCACCGCGGCGGCGCCGAAGCCGATCGCGAGCTGACGCAGGCCGCGCTTCAGGGGCGAGGCGCCCGAGAGCAGACCGACCATCGCACCGGTGGCCATCAGCGCGATGCCGACGAGGCCGAGGGCGAGGGCGACGGCGCCGAAGCCGCTCATGCCGAAGATCCACGGCAGCACCGGGATGATCGCGCCCGAGGCGAAGAACAGGAAGCTCGACAGCGCCGCACCCCACGCGCTGCCGACGACGTCGTGCGAGGACTCCCCCGGGGCCGCGGCGACGGGCGCGCTGCCGGCCTGGGCGGCGGTGACGACCTCGCGCGCCTTGTCGAGGGCGGCGTCGGGATCCATGCCGCGCGTGCGGTACACGAGGGCGAGCTCGTTGGCATCCAGGTCGAGGTGGGGAAGGGCGGAGTCGGCGAAGTCGCTCTCCTCCGTGGCTTCGAGCAGCTCGCGCTGCGAGCGCACCGAGACGAACTCGCCCGCGCCCATCGACAAGGCGCCCGCGAGCAGGCCCGCGACGCCGCTGAACAGCACGAAGCTGGGTGCCACGCCGGTGGCGCCGACGCCCATCACGAGGGCGAGGTTGGAGACCAGGCCGTCGTTGGCGCCGAAGACGGCGGCGCGGAAGGTTCCGGAGAGGCGTCGACGCCCGCGTGCGGCGAGCCCGCGGACGACTTCGTGGTGCACGCGCTCGTCGGCGGCCATCGCGGCGGTGGCGTAGGGCTCGTCGGCGTAGGGCGATCGCGCCTCGGCGTTCTGCGCAAGGGCGAGCACGAAGATCGACCCGAAGCGGCGGGCCATCCACGCCAGCAGGCGCGTGCCGATCCCGGGCGACGGCAGGCGCTTCGGGGTCTCCCCCAGCAGGTCGATCCAGTGCTGCTCGTGTCGCCCCTCGGCCTCGGCGAGCTCGAGCAAGATGTCGCGCTCCTCGCCGGTGCGACGAGACGCCAGCTCGCGGTACACGCGGGCTTCAGCGCGTTCGTCGACGAGATAACGCGCCCAACGGCGACGGTCGCGGGCGGTGGGTGTGGCGGAGGTCGTCACGGGGGCTCCTTCGGGTCGTCCCCACCGTAGTGAGCGGGAATCCGACCCCCGGGCGCGTCGATCGATACTGCCAGCATTTCGGGCTTCCGAAGCCCGGAACGACGCGGATGCCGAGGGGCGGATGCCAGCATTTCGGGGGCGCGAAAGCGGTCTCGCGAGACCCACGGCTCCTCCGGCGTCGAGACGGCACGTGGCTGACATCTCGGTTGCATGATGTCGCCGAGACGTCGGCGGGGTGCTGTCTCGTGCCCACGAGAGGGGGCGGATCCGGCGCGCGCCGCGGCGCGGCATCCGGTGGTCAGGAGCGCACGCGCTTGCGCAGCAGGTCGATGCGCGCCTGCAGCTGCGCCACCGTGGCGTGCGAGACGGCGGGTCCGCCGCACAGGCGCCGGAGCTCGGCGTGCACGAGTCCGTGCGGCTCCCCGGTCTGACGGGCGTAGAGCCCGACCATCGTGTTCAACAGCTGACGCTGCTCCTTGAGCGTGCGGTGCAGGGGACCGGGAAGACCCCCCTCGTCGACCGACGGCGGCTCGACGCCGTTCTCCTTCTCGTGCGCCTCGCGTGTGGAGCGGTGGCGCGACTGACGCGTGGCGCGCGACATCAGCACCTCGTGCACCTGCTCGGGTTCGAGGAGCCCGGGGATGCCGAGGAACTCCTCCTCCTCGATCGTCCCGGGCACGGCCAGCTGACCGAACTCCTGCCCGTCGAACATCACGCGATCGAAGTGCGCGAGGGAGCCCAGGGCCTGGTACTCGAACTCCTGCTCGAGCGCGTCGGAGGCTTTGTCCTCGCGCTCGGCGGCATCCATCATGTCTTCTTCGGCGTTCCACTGGTCGTCCGCGTCGCTGTCGCGGTCGAGGGCGTGCTCGCGCTGCGCCTCCATCTCACCGGCGAGCGCGAGCAGCTGCGGGACGTTCGGGAGGAACACGCTCGCCGTCTCACCCCGGCGGCGGGCGCGGACGAAACGGCCGATGGCCTGCGCGAAGAAGAGCGGCGTCGAGGCGCTCGTGGCGTAGACGCCGACGGCGAGGCGCGGAACGTCGACGCCCTCCGACACCATACGGACGGCGACCATCCACCGGCTCGTGCCCTTCGAGAACGTCTCGATGCGGCCCGAGGCCTCCGCCTCGTCGGAGAGGACGACGGTGACCTTCTCGCCGCTGATGTCTTCGAGGATGGCGGCGTAGGCGCGCGCGGCGGTCTGGTCGGTCGCGATGACCAGACCCCCGGCATCCGGGACCGTCTCGCGCACCTCGGTGAGGCGACGATCGGCGGAGCGCAGGACCGCGGGGATCCAGTCGCCGTTGGGGTCGAGCGCGGTGCGCCAGGCCTGCGAGGTGATGTCCTTGGTGTTGTCCTGGCCGAGCTGGGCCTCCATCTCCTCACCCGCCTTGGTGCGCCAGCGCATCTGCCCGGCATAGACGAGGAAGAAGACCGGCCGGACGACGCCGTCCTCGAGGGCGCGCTTGTAGCCGTAGGCGTAGTCGGTGCGCGAGAGACGGATGCCCTTGGCGTTGGGGTGGTACTCCACGAACGGGATGGGCGCGGTGTCGCTGCGGAACGGCGTTCCCGACAGCAGCAGGCGCCGGGTGGCGCGGTTGTACGCCTCGCGCAGGGCGTCGCCCCAGCTCAGCGCGTCACCACCGTGGTGCACCTCGTCGAGGATGACGAGGGTTCTGGCATCCATCGTCAGGCGCTGGTGCACCTCGGCCTTGACCGCCACCTGGGCGTACGTGACCGCGACGCCGTGGTACTGCCGCGAGGGCGTGGCGTGCCGGTTCGAGAAGTACGGATCGAGACGGATGCCGACCCGCGCGGCCGCCTCGGCCCACTGGGTCTTGAGGTGCTCGGTGGGGGCGACGACGACGATGCGGTCGACGACGCGCCGCCGCATGAGCTCGGACGCGAGACGCAGGGCGAAGGTCGTCTTGCCGGCGCCGGGGGTGGCCGCGGCGAGGAAGTCGCGGGGGCCCTTGCCCTCGCCGTCGGGTCCGTCGAGGCCGAAGTAGAGGTCGAGCGCCTCGGCCTGCCAGGCGCGCAGACGCTGGGCGGTCCCCCACGGCGCACGCTGCGGGAACGACGGCGAGAGGTGCTCGGCGGCGAAGGAGCCGAAGTGGGGCTCCGTGCCGTCGACGGCTCCGTCGAACGCCGGGTCGGGTGTCGCCCCCGGAGCGGGGTCATCCGCGATGGGCGCGGTGGCGTGCGAGGGTTCGATCGGGGCGGATGCCGTGGAGGCGGCGTCGGGGGTCGTGACAGCGGGCGTGTGCGCGGCGGGCGCGGGGCTCGCGGCCCGGCCGGGACTCGCCACGGGACCGGGACTCGCGACCGGGCCGGGACTCGCCACGGGACCGGGACTCGCGACCGGGCCGGGACTCGCCACGGGACCGGGGCTCGCCAGGGGACCGGGACTCGCGACCGGGCCGCGACCCGCCACGGGCCCGGGACTCGCGATGCGCGGTGCCGGGGTCGTGGCATCCGCGTGGGAGAGGTTCGGGGTGCGGGCTTCTTCTTCCAGCATCGAACCTCCATCCCTCGCGAGCGCGAACATCAACGATAGGCGACCTCAGCGCACGACATGCCCGGGCCGAGAACGGATCCGTCCCACCACCGGCCATAAACGCGATCCGTGCGCAGAAACGCGTCGACGCAGCGTTTATGCGCACGAATCGCGTTTATCGGAGTCGCGGTGGGGCCCGTCGCGAGCGGCCGTGGCGGCGACTACTCCGTCTCGCCGGCGCGCGGCCTCGCGCTGCGCCCGCGCGCGCTTTCCCGCCCCACCGGCGCGCGGCTGCCGTCGGCCCGGTGGGATGTTCCGGCCGGTGGAGCGCGCGTCGCCGGCATCCCTCCTTGCCGTGTCGGAGGCCGGGGGTACCGTGGAGGACGGAGGTTTCGATGACACTCGATCCGCACTCGCCCCGCACCTCGCCTACGCCCGACAACGCCGGCCCGCATCCGTGGCGCCGCTTCGTCGCCCTGGGTGACTCGTTCACCGAGGGCATCGGCGACCCGTTGCCCGACGGCGGCCACCGCGGATGGGCCGATCGCGTCGCCGAGGCGCTCGGCGCGCAGGTCGACGACTTCGCCTACGCCAACCTCGCCGTGCGCGGCAAGCTCATCGCGCAGATCGTGGCCGACCAGATCGAGCCCACCCTGGCGCTCCAGCCCGACCTCATCACGATCTCGGCGGGCGGCAACGACGTGATCCGCCCGGGCAGCGACCCCGACGCGGTCTCGCGCCAGTTCGAGGACGCCGTGGCGCGCCTGCGCAGCGGTGGGGCGACGGTCGTGGTGTTCACGGCGATCGACACCGAGTTCACCCCGGTGTTCCGCGGCATCCGGGGCAAGGTCGCGATCTACAACGAGAACATCCGCTCGATCGCCGATCGGTACGACTGCGTCGTCGCCGACCAGTGGGGGCTCAAAGAGGTGCAGGACATGCGCTTCTTCGACGACGACCGTCTGCACTACAACGCCCTCGGTCACCATGAGGTCGCTCGCATGGTGCTGCGCGCGCTGAACGTCCCCAACGACCTCGAGCCGCTGCAGGCCGAGACCCAGGCGATCATGACCTGGCGCGCCGCTCGCGAGAAGGACTTCGTGTGGGCGCGCGAGTACCTCGTGCCCTGGGTCCTGCGACGGCTGCGTCACCAGTCATCGGGCGATCACATCCTGCCCAAACGTCCGGAGCCGCTCCCCGTGGTCACCCTCGCCCCGGGGCCGGATGCCGCGGGCCCGCGCGAGACGCAGGTCTGACGCCGTGCGCACTCTTCCCGACGCGGTCACCGCGCTGCTGAGAGCAGCAGACGCCGACACGCTCCTGCGCGACGCCGACGCCCTCGCCGACACGCTCGCAGACGCCGGGTGGGCTCCCGACGTCGAAAGCGGTCGCTTCAGCGCCGACGGGTGGGACGTCGTGTCGTCGGCCTGGCCGCCGAACGTGTCGGTGTTCCGCGACGGCGAACTGCTCGACGTGCGCCGCGACGCGCTCTCGATCGTCGCGACGCTGCACGCCGAACCGCACCGCTGGGTCTTCGACACCGAGGGTCCGGACTGGTCGGGCTGGAGCGCCGACGACCCGCGGTGGGACGACGAGCCGGTCGACTGGCTCCTCTGGCGTGGGCAGGGCGTCGTCGTGCAGCTGTTCACCGCGCCCGCGATGACCGCCGGGCCTGGCACGCTTCCGCCCCACCTGCACCTCGCGATCGAGCGCGAAGACTCTCCGTCCGAGGGCCTGCCGCGCGACGAGGCGCGAGACCGCCGCGTGGCATCCGAGGGAAGTGTCGTCGAGCGGTGGTTCCTGGTGGGTGAGCACGACCTGCCCGACGAGATGCTCGCCGCGCTCGAGGGCGACCCGGATCAACGCGTCAGCGCCGCCGCCGTCTCGGAGCGCCGCATGCACGTGGGACGGTTCGACGACCCGACCGGCTGAGCCGACGGGCGGTCTTCGGTCTCAGCCGCGGTGCCCGCGCCCCAGCTCCCACAGCGCGACGGCGCTGGCGGCGGCGACGTTCAACGAGTCCACTCCCCCGGCCATCGGGATCGTCACGACCGTGTCGGCGGCGGCGAGCGCGCTGCGGCTCAGTCCATCGCCCTCGGCGCCGAGCAGCAGGGCGACGCGCTCGTGCCCCGCGGCCGAGAACGCGTCGAGCGTCACCGCGTCGTCGGACAGCGCGAGGGCGGCCAGGTGGAAGCCGGCGTCGTGCAGGAGGGGGGTGGTCTCCGTCCACTCGGGCAGCCGCGTCCACGGCACCTGGAAGACCGTGCCCATGCTCACGCGGACGCTGCGCCGGTACAGCGGGTCCGCGCATCGCGGCGTGACGAGCACGGCATCCGCCCCGAGTGCGGCGGCCGACCGGAACGCCGCCCCGATGTTGGTGTGGTCGACGATGTCCTCGAGCACGACGACCAGCCGCGCGTCCTTCACCACGTCGGCCACGGATGCCAGCGCCGGGCGATGCATGGATGCCAGGAGCCCGCGGTGCACGGTGTACCCCGTGACTCGCTCGGCGATCTCGGAGGGGACGACGTAGACCTCGGTATCTTCCCCCACCAGGGCGAGGGCGTCGGCGAGGAACTTCTCCTGCACGAGGACCGAGCGCGGACGGTGACCGGCGCGGAGCGCCCTGTCGAGGACCTTGGACGATTCCGCGATGTACAGGCCACCCTCGGGCTCGCTCACGCGGCGCAGCGACACGTCGGTGAGGTCGCGGTAGTCGGCGAGACGCGGGTCGTCGGCGGAGTCGAGCGGGATGACGGGCATCGTCCCATCGTGCCAGCACCGCCCCCTTCTCCTCCTGTCGGGGTCCGATTCCCGAGCGCGCGAGAAACGCGGCACCCGCGGTCGCTCCGTCGGTGTCTCGGGAACGCGAGGCCGCGGCGCCGGCCGAGCCCGGCGGGGATCACGAGCGCGTGAGCCGGTGTCGGCGCCCCGCCATAGACTCGACTCGACGGAGGTGCGCATGACCGACACGACGGAGGATGCCGGGTTCTCGGCATCCATCGATCGGGCTGTCGAGGTGCTCGCCGGCCGCCGGGTGGCCGTGTTGACCGGCGCCGGGGTCTCCACCGACTCGGGCATCCCCGACTACCGCGGCAAGGGCGCCCCCACGCGCACGCCGATGACGGCGCAGCAGTTCCTCGCGAGCGCCGAGGCGCGCCGGCGCTACTGGGTCGGCAGCCATCTCGGGTGGAAGGTGTTCGCGGCGGCCGAGCCCAACGGCGGTCACCGGGCCCTCGCGGCGCTCGAGGCTGCAGGGGTGGCCAACGGCGTCGTGACGCAGAACGTCGACGGTCTGCACGTGCGGGCGGGCAGCGGCCGGGTCGTCGAGCTGCACGGGACCATGCGCCGGGTGGGGTGCCTGCACTGCGGGCAGGTGTTCGACCGCCGCGATCTCGCCGAGCGCGTCGAAGCCGACAACCCGTGGATCACCCTCCCCGAGAACGTCGAGCTCGGACCCGACGGCGACGTGACGCCGGCGTCCGCCGACGGGTTCGTCGTCCCCGTCTGCTCCGTGTGCGGCGGCACGCTCAAACCCGACGTCGTCTTCTTCGGCGAGTACATCCCGGTCGAGAGGTTCCGCGAGGCCGAGCAGCTCGTGCACACCAGCGACGCCCTCGTGGTGGCCGGGTCATCGCTCGTGGTGAACTCCGGCATCCGGCTCGTGGAGCGGGCGCGCCGCAAGCGCCTGCCGGTGGTCATCGTCAACCGCGGCGAGACGCGGGCCGATCAGCGCGCGAGCGTGAAGATCGACGGCAGCACGACCGAGGTGCTCCAGGCGTTCGCCGCACGGCTGCCGGGCCTGCTCTGACGCCGACGCGCCGCGGACCCGCCCGTCGCCACCGGACTCCCGGAACCCTCACCGCGTGCCGACGGTTAGGCTCGGACGGTGACGATCCTGACTCTTGTGCGACACGGTGAGACGGCCTGGAACTACGGGGGCCGCATCCAGGGCTTGACCGACATCCCCCTGAACGACACAGGTCGCATCCAGGCGCAGGGCATCGCCGAGACGCTCGCCGCCGAGTACGCCGGACGCGACGTCGTCGTCGTCTCGAGCGACCTGTCGCGCGCCGCCGAGACGGCCGACGTCATCGCCGCCGCCCTGGGCACCACGGTGAGCCGACGGATGCCGGGACTCCAGGAGCGCTCCTACGGCGAGGCCGAGGGGATGGACGCCCCCACCTTCTACGACACCTACGGACCGTGGCACGCCGCCGACGTGCCCGGCGCAGAAGCCTGGCCGGTCGTGCGCGAGCGCGCCCTCGCCGCGATCGCCGAGGTGGTGGCATCCACCCCCGCCGACGTCGACGTGATCGCCGTCGCGCACGGCGCGCTGATCCGCGAGGTCATCATGCACGCCACCGACGGGCAGTTCCCCCGCGAGGGCGAGCGGCTGCCGAACTGCTCCGCGACGACGTTCCGCCTCGACGGCGACGCGTGGGAGATGCTCGCGTACGCGGGCGTCGCGGGCTAGGCCGGACCGCATCACGGGGGCGGCGACCGGAGGTCGCTGAGCCCGTCGAAGGGACCGGGATCCGCACACCCCGGTGGCTTCGACACGCTCAGCCGTCTGACGCGCGACCGCAGGTCTCAGAGCCCGCCCAGTGGACCGCGGGCTTCGACAGGCCCAGCCACCTCCCCGTCGAACGTCGCTCAGCCCGCCCGCGCGACCATCGCGCGCGCGTGGCGGAGGATCGGTTCGTCGATCATGCGCCCCTCGAACCGGAACGCGCCGCCCTCGGCCTCCGCGAGCACGCCGTGCGCCCAGCGCAGCTGCTCCGGCGTCGGCGCGTACGCCGCACGGATGGTCTCGACCTGGCCCGGGTGGATGCACGCGGTGGCCGCGAACCCCGAGGCCGCGGCATCCTGAGCTTCGGCGGAGAGACCCTCGAGGTCGCCGATGTCGACGTGCACCGCGTCGATCGCACGTTTGCCGGCAGCTCCCGCGGCGAGCAGGACCCGGGCGCGGGCGAGGCGCGCGACGTCGCGGTAGGTGGCGTCGGCGAATCGGCTCGAGGTGCCGCCGAGGCTCGCGACGAGGTCTTCGGCGCCCCACATGAGCGCGACGACCTGCGGGACGGCGGCGAGCTGCTCCGCGTGCACGACCCCGCGCGCGGTCTCGCACAGGGCGACGACGTCGTAGCCCTCGAGGGGGGCGAGGGATGCCGGGTCCTCGGCCTTGGCGACCATCACGGTGCGCACGCGCGTCTGCGCGAGAGCGGCGAGATCGCGCGCGAACTCCGGCGTCTCGGGGCCGTTGACCCGCACGATGACGCGGTCGGGGTCGGGATCGGCGGCGATCATCGCCTCGCGAGCGGCGGGCTTGGCGTCCGGGGCGACGGCGTCCTCGAGGTCGAGGATCGCGGCATCCGCTCGGGAGACGGCCTTGGTCAGCCGCTCGGGGCGGTCGCCGGGTACGAACAGCAGAGCGGGCCCCAGGGCGAAAGGTCGCGTCGCCGCGCGTGAGTCGGGGTGCACGCCGCTCACGCCGCCGCCTCCTGCGCCCACACCAGCACCGTGCGCGTCGCGGTCGCCACGACCTCGTCGTTCTGCGAGCGACCGGTGTGCGCCATGACGACGACCCCCTGACCCGGGCGGGATGCCGACGGCCGCACCGAGACGATCTCGGTCTCGGCCGTGAGGGTGTCGCCGACGAACAGCGGAGCGGGGAAGCTCACATCGGTGAGACCGAGCTGCGCGACGAGCGTCCCCTGCGTGAGCTGCCCGACCGACAGCCCGACGAGCGTCGACAGGGTCCACATCGAGTTCACGAGCGGCCGTCCGAAGGGCTGCGACGAGGCGTAGGCGGCGTCGAGGTGCAGCGCCTGCGGGTTCATCGTGAGGGTGGTGAAGAGGACGTTGTCGGCGTCGGTCACCGTCCGGCCGGGTCGGTGCGCGTACCTTTCCCCCACGACGAATTCCTCCAGATACAGGCCCCGCTGCTCGATCATGCGGCCACGGTACCGGTGAGTCCCAGCGCGCGCGAGATCACCATGAGCTGCACCTCGGTGGTGCCCTCGCCGATCTCGAGGATCTTCGAGTCGCGGTAGTGCCGCGCGACGGGGTACTCGTTGATGAAACCGTTGCCGCCGAACACCTGCGTCGCATCCCGTGCGTTGGCCATCGCGGCGTCGCTCGCCGTCATCTTGGCGACGGCGGCGTCCACCGAGAAGGGCTTTCCGGCGTCGCACAGGCGGGCGGCATGCACCCACGCCAGGCGGGCCGTGTGCACGCGCGCGTGCATGCGCGCCAGCAGGAACTGCATGCTCTGCCGCGTCGAGAGGCGCTCGCCGAAGACCGTGCGGCTGCGGGCGTAGTCGACGGCGGCTTCGAGGCACCCCTCCGCCGCGCCCGTGGCGAGGGCGGCGATCGCGACCCGGCCCTCGTCGAGCGTGCGCAGGAAGTTCTTGAAGCCCTGGCCGCGCTCACCGAGCAGATTCGCGGCGGGGACCCGCACCCCGTCGAAGGTGAGGGGGTGGGTGTCACTGGCGTTCCAGCCGACCTTGTCGTACGCGGGGCCCACGGTGAAGCCGGGTGTGCCGTTCGGGACGATGATCGTCGAGATCTCGGGGCGATCGCCCGTGCGACCGGTCACCGCGGTGACCGTGACGAAGCGGGTGATGTCGGTGCCGGAGTTGGTGATGAACTGCTTCGAGCCGTCGATCACCCATTCCTCGCCCTCGAGACGCGCGGTGGTGCGCGTGGCGCCGGCGTCACTGCCCGCCTCGGCCTCGGTCAGGCCGAACCCGGCGAGCGCGCGCCCCGCGACGAGGTCGGGGAGGTACTGCGCCTTCTGCTCGGCGGTGCCGTAGCGGTAGATCGGCATGGCACCCAGGCCCACGCCCGCCTCGAGCGTGATCGCCATCGACTGGTCGACGCGCGCGACGCCCTCGATCGCGACGCAGAGGCTCGCGTAGTCGCCGCCCTGTCCGCCGACCTCCTCGGGAAACGGGAGGCCGAACAGGCCGAGCTCGCCCATCTGCTCGACGATGTCGAGGGGAAGCTCGTGCGCGCGATCGGCCTCGTACGAGCGCGGCGCGATCACCTCGTCGGCGAACTCGCGCACCATCGCGCTCAGCTCGCGCTCGTCGTCGGTGAAGGCCTGCTGGCTGTCGATGCTCACGGGTGGGTCTCCTTGTGGGATGGGATGGGGGTGGACGCCGGGGATGCGGCGGAGGAGGAGGCGGAGCCCGTCGACAGCCCCGAGGCCGAGGGGGTACCGGTCCCTTCGACAGGCTCACGGACCTCGGGATCAGGGACCTCGGAGGCGGGGATCTCGGACTCGACGACCTGCGGAGACGGGCTCACCGTCGCGACCACCGCGTCGCGGGCGACCTGGGTGCCGCGGGTGACGTGCAGGCGCAGCACCCCGGGGTGGGGTGCGGTCACGGTGTGCTCCATCTTCATGGCCTCGATGGTGACGAGTCGGGCGCCGGCCTCGACGGCGTCTCCGTCCGCGCCGTGCACCGCGACGACGGTGCCGGGCAGCGGGGCGACGAGCTCGGGATCGACGGCGCCGGGTGCGCGTCCCGCGCTCGCGCGGCGGCGCGCGGCGGCGTCCCGACGCGAGACGACCCGCAGGCGATGGGCCGCGCCCTCGGCGTGCGCCCAGTACTCGATCGGCCCGCCCACGACCCGCGCATCACCGGCGGCAGGCGATGCCGTGTGCACGCGCCCCGCGTCATCCTGCAGCCATACCGTCCGATGCGCCTGCGCTCCCCCGGCGCGCCACGCCCCGGCGCGGCCCCAGACCGAGCCCTCGGCCGGAGCGGCGGCATCCACGACCCGCTGCGCCACCGCGGCGAGCGCAGCCGGTGACGGTTCCGGAGACTCGGGCGTGCCTCTGCGATCGAGCACGCCCGTGTCGAGGTCGCCGGCGCGCACCGCCGGTTCGGCCAGGAGTGCGCGGAGGTCGGCGATGTTGGTGTCGACGCCGAGCACGACGGTCTCGGCGAGGGCGGCGTCGAGGCGGGCCAGGGCGGTCTCACGGTCGGGGCCGTGGGCGATGACCTTGGCGATCATGGGGTCGTACAGAGAGCTGATCACGCTCCCCGTCTCGACGGCGCTGTCGACGCGGGCGGGTCCCGGATGCCACGCGGTCACCGTCCCGGTGGCGGGGAGGTATCCGCGCGCCGGGGTCTCGGCGTACACGCGCGCCTCGATCGCGTGCCCGTCGAGTCGGATCTCGGGCAGGTCGAGGGCGTGGCCTGCGGCGACGCGCAGCTGCTGTTCGACGAGGTCGATCCCGGTGACCATCTCGGTCACGGGGTGCTCCACCTGCAGGCGCGTGTTCATCTCGATGAAGAAGGGCTCGTCGATCCGGTCGCCGGCGACGAGGAACTCGACCGTCCCGGCGCCCAGGTAGCCGACGCTGCGGGCGGCGGCCACCGCGGCTTCTCCGAGGCGCGTGCGCGTCGCGGCATCCACCACGGGTGAGGGCGCCTCCTCGACGACCTTCTGATGACGTCGCTGCAGGGTGCACTCGCGCTCACCGAGGGAGATCGTCGTGCCGTGCGCGTCGGCGAGCACCTGCACCTCGATGTGCCGCGGGCGCTCCAGCAGCCGCTCGAGCAGCAGGGTGTCGTCGCCGAACGCGGCGGCGGCGACCCGACGGGCCGTGGCGAGCGCATCGGCCAGGTCGGCGGGGCCGGTGGCGACCGTCATCCCCTTCCCGCCGCCGCCGGCGGAGGGCTTCACGAGCAGCGGATACCCGGCGCGGTCGGACGCGGCGGCGATCTCGTCGTCGCTCAACCCCGCCGCCGGGAATCCCGGCACGATCGGCACTCCGTGCGCGGCGACGTGCTCCTTGGCGCGGATCTTGTCGCCCATGACTTCGAGCGCCTCGATACCGGGGCCCACGAACACGACACCGGCCGCGGCGCACGCGCGGGCGAAGCCGGCGTTCTCGCTGAGGAAGCCGTAGCCGGGGTGCACGGCATCCGCTCCGCTGGACACGGCGGCGTCGACCACGGCATCGACGTCGAGATACGACGGCACCCGCACCGCGCGGTCGGCTTCTCGCACGTGGGGGGAACCGGCATCCGCGTCGGTGTACACCGCCACGGAACGGATGCCGAGGCGTCGGAGCGTGCGGAACACGCGGCGGGCGATCTCACCGCGGTTGGCGACGAGGACGGAGGAGAAAGGAGGATTCTCCGGCCGGGGGGTGGTGACGTCAGAGGTGCGGAGATCGGGGCTGGTGAAAGCAGGAATGCTCATGGTCACATCCGGAAAAGGCCGAAGCCCCGGTCGGCCAGGGGGACGCGGCTGACGACGTCGAGAGCGAGCCCCAGCATCGTGCGCGTGTCGACGGGATCGATCACGCCGTCGTCCCAGAGGCGCGCGGTGGCGTAGTACGGGTCGCCCTGCTCGTCGTAGCGGGCGCGGATCGGGTCTTCGAACGCCCGCTGCTCGGCATCCGTCCACTCCATGCCTCGTGCGGCGCGCTGGTCGCGCTGGACGGTGGAGAGGACGGATGCCGCTTGAGCTCCGCCCATGACCGAGATCCGGCTCGCGGGCCAGCTCCACAGGAACCGCGGGTCGTACGCGCGGCCGCACATGGCGTAGTTGCCGGCTCCGTACGACCCGCCGACGAGGACGGTGAGCTTGGGCACGCGCGTGGTGGCGACGGCGGTGACCATCTTGGCGCCGTCTTTCGCGATGCCTCCGGCCTCGGCATCCCGCCCCACCATGAACCCGGTGATGTTCTGGAGGAACAGCAGGGGGATGCCGCGCTGGTCGGCGAGTTCGATGAAGTGCGCCGCCTTGAGGGCCGACTCGCTGAAGAGCACGCCGTCGTTCGCGATGATGCCGACCGGATGCCCGTGCAGGCGGGCGAAGGTCGTGATGACGCTCTCGCCGTACAGCGCCTTGAACTCGTGCAGGGAGTCGGCGTCGACCAGGGTGTCGATGATCGCGCGCATGTCGACGGGCTGCGTGACGTCGACCGGGACGATGTCGTAGAGATCCTCCGGCGCGCGCGACGGATTCCGCGGGGCGTCGATCTCCCACACCGAAGGCGGGGTGGGGGGCAGGGTCGCGATGATGTCGCGCACGATCTCGAGCGCGTGCTCGTCGTCGTCGGCGAGGTGGTCGACCACGCCCGAGCGGCGCGCGTGCAGATCGCCCCCGCCGAGCTGCTCGGCGGTGACGTCCTCGCCGATCGCGGCTTTGACCAGGGGCGGTCCGCCGAGGAAGACCGTGCCCTGGCCCCGCACGATCACGCTCTCGTCGCTCATCGCCGGCACGTACGCCCCACCCGCCGTGCACGAGCCCATGACCGCGGCGATCTGCGGGACACCGCGCGCCGACAACTGCGCCTGGTTGCGGAAGATGCGGCCGAAGTGCTCGCGGTCGGGGAACACCTCGTCCTGCATCGGCAGGAAGGCGCCACCCGAGTCGACGAGGTAGACGCACGGCAGGCGGTTCTCGAGCGCGATCTCCTGCGCGCGCAGGTGCTTCTTCACGGTGAGGGGGAAGTAGGCGCCGCCCTTCACCGTCGCGTCGTTGGCGACCACCATGACGTGGCGCCCGTGCACGAGACCGATGCCGGCGACGACCCCCGCGGCCGGAGCGCCGCCGTCGTAGAGCCCGTGGGCGGCGAGAGGGGCGACCTCGAGGAACGGGCTGCCTTCGTCGAGCAGGCGGTCGATGCGGTCTCGTGCGAGGAGCTTGCCACGGGCCGAGTGGCGTTCCCGGGCGGCCTCGGATCCCCCGCGGGCGGTGCGCGCGAGGGTGGCGCGGAGCTCGGCGGCGAGATCGCGCTGCGTGGTGGCGGCGCCGCGGTCGGCGCGCCGAGGTGCGTCGACCGCAGGCGGTGCGGCTGCGACCTCCGCGGGTGCGGGTTCCGCGATCGCGGTCGCTGCGGAGGAGTCCGGTGCTGTGCTCATGGCGGCTTTCCGTTCCGGTGGCCGCGTCGTCGACAGCCCCGTCGATTTCAGTTAATGTTGACTAACTGCGTTCCCAGGCTAACCCGAGCGGATGCCGATGACAAGACCTCTCGACCCCTCCCGCGCCGCTGCCGCCGACGACACGGCGACTCCCCCGGCGGCAGCCCGCGCCACGGCCCCGTCCACGGCGCGCGACCGCGCCAAGGCCGAGCGCCGGGCGGCGCTGCTCGCCGCGGCCGCACGGTTGTTCGCCGAGCGGGGATTCGACGGGGTGACCCTCGGCGACATCGGCGAGGCCGCCGGCGTCAGCGGGCCCGCGGTCTACCGCCACGTCGCGAGCAAGCAGGCACTGCTCGGCGCGATCCTCGTCGACGTCAGCGAACGCCTCCTCACCGGCGGACGCGCCGTCGCGGCCGCGCACCGTCCCGCGCCCGCCGCCGACCGGCGTGTCGCCGGCGTCTCCCGCCGTTCTGCCCGCCCGGCATCCGGGGTCCTCGCCGCCCTCGTCGATTTCCACGTCGCGTTCGCGCTCGCCGAGGCCGACGTCATCCGCGTGCAGGACCGCGACCTCGACCGCCTCGCGCCCGACGACCGCCGCGCGGTACGCCGCCTGCAGAACGCGTACGTCGAGGTGTGGACCGACGCGCTGGCGTCCCCGGATTCGCACGCGCGGGACCGGCGCGCGCAGACCCCGGATGCCGAGTCCCCCGCCGAACGTCGGGTGCGCGCCCTCGCGTGCTTCGGCCTCATCAACTCGACCCCGCACAGCGTGCGGGGCGTGCCCGCATCGCGCGTGCGCCCGACGCTCACGCGCATGGCGCTGGCCGCACTGACGGCCTGAGCGCGCTCGCCCCTCCGGGATCGCGCGTCCACGACAGCGGAGGCCCCGGTCACCCCCTCCGGGTGTTCCGCACGCTCGAGCGCGCGCGGCCCGCGCGGAGAACCGGGCGCCGCCGCCTGACGGCGCCCGGAACCTTCACCGCAGCAGCATCGCCCGTCCGGGCTCGCGCAGCACGCCCGCGACGTCGGTGAGGAATCGCGCGGCCTCGGCCCCGTCCACGACGCGGTGGTCGAACGACAGGCTGAGGGTGAGCACGTCGCGCAGGGCGATCTCGCCGTGGTGCTCCCACGGCGTGCGCCGCACGGCGCCGACGGCGAGGATCCCGGCCTCCCCCGGATTGAGGATCGGCGTCCCGGCATCCACCCCGAAGACTCCGACGTTGGTGATCGAGAACGTCCCGCCCGCCATGTCGGCCGGGGCCGTGCGGCCGGCGCGCGCCGTGCCGGCCAGTTCGGCGATCGCGTCGGCGAGGTCGACGAGCGGCAGGCGCTCGGCATCCCGCACGATCGGCACGACGAGACCACGATCCGTCGCGGCCGCGATGCCGAGGTTCACGTAGTGGTGCTCGAGGATCTCGCCGGCGGCCTCGTCCCACCGCGCGTTCAGCGCCGGTGTGCGCCCGAGGGCGAGGCACACGGCCTTGGCGACGACGGCCAGCACGCCGATCCGATGCCCGTCGAGGGCGCGGTCGGTCTTGAGGGATGCCAGCAGCTCGGTCGTGGCGGTGACGTCGACCGTGAGGAAGGTCGTGGCGTGCGGCGCCGTGAAGGCGCTCTGCACCATCGCCGCGGCGGTGTGCTTGCGCACGCCGCGGATGGGCGTCCGGGTGACCCGCTCGCCGGGATCCGGGCGAGCGGCGGTGGAGGCGGGTGCGGCCGGGGGGACCGTCGACGCGGAGACGGAGCGAGCGACGGATGCCACCGGCACCCGTGCCGCGTACTCCTCGACGTGCGCGCGCGTCACCGCCTCCCCGGGGTGAGCGGCCGCGACGAGGACGAGATCGACCCCGAGGTCCTTCGCGAGCTTGCGCACCGGAGGCGTCGAGCGAGGACGCTCGAGCGGCAGGTCGATGGGACCCGTGCGCACCGCATCATGGGGCGCCGCCTCGCGGACCGCCGTGTCGGCGTCGAGGGTAGCCGTGCCGGCGGCGGCCCGGGCGCGGCGCTTCGGCCGACTGCCCGAGACCGGCGCGGCCCCGTAACCGACCAGGTTGGGCGTCGCCCGCTCGGCCTCGGCCGCTGCCGCCACCGCGGGAGGCGCCGCGGACTCGTCCGCGTCCTCGCGTTCCGTCGCCGCCGCACGCTCCGTCCGTGTCGCGGCCGGCGCGGGGTCGTCGGCATCCGTCCCGCCCACGGCGAACGACACCAGCGGGGAGCCGACGGCCACCACATCGCCGGCGGCCGCGTGCAGGCCCTGTACGGTTCCGGCGTAGGGCGAGGGGATCTCCACGACCGCCTTGGCCGTCTCGACCTCGGCGATCGTCTGGTTCAACGTCACCACATCGCCCTCGGCGACGAGCCACGCGACGATCTCGGCCTCGGGCAGGCCCTCGCCGAGGTCGGGGAGCAGGAACTCGGCGATCATCGCGCACCCCCGCCCACGATCGATGCGTGCGAGCCGCCGGGTGCGGTTCCCGGCCCATCGCGCTCGAGCACCCGGTCGACGGCGTGCAGCACGCGGTCGAGGTCGGGCACGTGGTGCTTCTCGAGCTTCGACGGCGGATACGGGATGTCGTGACCGGTCACGCGCTGGGGAGGCGCCTCGAGGTACTCGAAGCACTGCTCGGTGATGCTCGCGATCAGCTCCGCGCCCATCCCCGCCTGACGTGCGGCCTCGTGCGTCACGACGACCCGCCCGGTCTTGCGCACGGATGCCGCGACGGTGTTCATGTCGATCGGCGAGAGCGAGCGCAGGTCGATGACCTCGAGCGAGACACCCTCGTCCTCCGCGGCGAGGGCGGCGTCGAGGGCCGTGCGCACCTGGGCACCGTAGGTGACGATCGTCGCGTCGGTGCCTTCGCGGGCGACGCGCGCGAGGTGCAGGGGCGGCGCGTCGGCGAGATCGGCGTCCAGGTCGACCTCGCCCTTCGAGTGGTAGAGGCGCTTGGGTTCGAAGAAGACGACGGGATCATCGGATGCCACCGCCTGCTGCAGCATCACGTAGGCGTCCTGCGGGGTGCTGGGGGCGACCACGCGCAGTCCCGCGGTGTGGGCGAAGTACGCCTCGGGCGACTCGGAGTGGTGCTCGGCCGCGCCGACTCCCCCGGCCCACGGGATGCGGATCACCAGCGGCATCCGGATCCGACCGTTGCTGCGGTAGTGCAGTTTCGCGACCTGGCAGACGATCTGGTCGAAGGCCGGGTACACGAAGCCGTCGAACTGGATCTCGACGACCGGGCGGTAGCCGCGCAGGGCGAGGCCGACGGCTGTGCCGACAATGCCCGCCTCCGCGAGCGGGGTGTCGACGACCCGCTGTGCACCGAAGCGCTGCTGCAGGCCGTCGGTGACGCGGAACACGCCGCCCAGGGCGCCGATGTCCTCGCCCATGAGGAGGACCTTCTCGTCGCGCTCGAGGGCTTTCGCCAGGCCCGCGTTGATCGCGGAACCGAGGGTCAGCGCGGTCACTTCTCGAACCCCGCGAGGTACGCGACGTACTCCGCCTTCTGCCGCTCCAGGCCGGGGTGCGGCTCGGCGTACACGTGGTCGAACATCGTCTCGGGCGAACGGGTGGTCGCGCCGATGCACGCGGCGCGCACGTCGGCGGCGAGGGCGTCGGCGGCGCGGGCCACCTCGTCGAGGGCGGAGTCGTCGAGCACGCCCTCGGCACGAAGGTAGGCCTCCAACCGGGCGATCGGGTCGCGCTGCGACCACGCCTCGACCTCGGCGGCGTCACGGTAGCGCGTGGGGTCGTCGCTCGTGGTGTGCGGGCCCATGCGATAGGTCACCGCCTCGATGAAGGAGGGGCCTTCGCCGCGACGCGCGCGGTCGAGGGCCCACCGCATCGCGGCGACGCACGCGAGGGCGTCGTTGCCGTCGATGCGCATGCTCGGGATGCCGAACCCCGGCGCCCGACCCGCGATCGGGTACTTCGCCTGCACGGTGACGGGCTCGCTGATCGCCCACTGGTTGTTGGAGCAGACGAAGACCACGGGGGCGCGGAACGACGAGGCGAAGATCATCGCCTCGTTGACGTCGCCCTGGCTGGTCGCGCCGTCGCCGTAGTACGCCACGGCCACGTCGGTCGAGCCGTCGCGCTGCGCGCCCATGGCCCAGCCGGTCGCGTGCAGCGACTGGGCGCCGATGATGATCTGCGGGGGCGCCGCGTTGATCGTGGTGTGATCGTAGGCGGAGTGCTCCTCACCGCGCCAGGCGAGCACGTAGTCGGCGGGCTGGGCGCCGCGGCCGAGCAGCACGCCGTGCTCGCGGTAGCTGGGGAAGACGAAATCGCCGGGGGCGAGGGCGTGCGCGGTGCCGACCTGCACGGCTTCCTGGCCGCGGCACGGGGCCCACAGGGCGAGCTGACCCTGACGCTGCAGGGCGACGCCCTCGGCGTCGAGGCGACGCGTGAGGACCATGTCGCGGTGGAGGGCGCGCAGCTCGTGCGGCGAGAGGTCGGCGATCCACGGGTCGAGCTCGGCATCCGGGATCCGCGAGCCGTCGGGCTCGAGCAGGCGCGAGACGTCGTCGACGTCGCCGCGGGTGCCGGTGGATCCGCGGTCGGCGGCTCCCTGCTCCGGCGTGGTCTGGGTGTACGTCATCGTCATCCCTCCAGGTGCGGCCCGGGGCTCCTCGTGAGAGCCGGGGCGGTCCGGGCGTCGGCAACTCCGCCGACGAGGCCGACCGTACGCGCGGAATGCACCCCGCTCAAGACCTCGCCGTCATATTGAGCAAGGTGCCCATTGCGGAGGGCGGTGACACTGCTAATGTTTCGCACCATGAGCAAGCTCGACGCGGTCGACCTCGACCTCCTCCGCGCCCTGTCCGCCGACCCGCGCGCCACCGTCGTCGCGCTCGCCGAGAAGCTCGGCCTCTCACGCAACACCGTGCAGGCCCGCATGAGCCGCCTCGAACGCGGCGGCGTGTTCCTGTCGTTCGAGCGCACACTGTCGGCCGAGGCGCTCGGTTTCCCGATCGAGGCGTTCCTGCAGGTGACGGTGCGTCAGGCCGAGCTCCCCGCGATCCGCGAGGAGCTCGCGAAAGTCCCCGAGGTGCTGCAGGCCCACGGCCTCAGCGGCCAGGTCGACCTGCTCGTGCGCGTCGCGTGCCGCGATACGCAGCATCTGTTCGACACCGACGCGCGCATCCTCGCGATCGAGGGCGTCGAGCGCACCGAGACCTCGCTCGTGATGGGCGAGGTCATCGGCTATCGCGTGGGGCCGCTGATGCAGCTGGCGCGCGAGGAGATCTGACCCGCCCCTGCGCTGCTCGCAGCACCCCAGGTCCCGGACCCCGTCGGAGGGACCGGAACCCGCGACGGCTCACGGCGCCGGCACCACCGGGATGCTCGCCGTCTCGGTCGCCGGCTCGGCCGGGCTCCCGGCATCCAGTCGCACCAGCACCACCCCGACGAGGATCAACGCGCCGCCCACGAACTGGATCGGCGCGGGCGTCTCGCCCAGCAGCAGCCACGCGAAGCCGAGCGCGAACAGCACCTCGCTGAGGCCGACGAACGACGCCAGACGCGATCCGATGAGCGGCACCGCGATCACCCCGAGGGCGTAGCCGAGGGTGGTCGCCACCGCGCCGACCCACAGCAGCGGCAGGATGCCGGGAACCTGCAGCCCCGCGAGCGACACCGTGATCGAGGGCGCGGCGAAGGGGAGCACGCCCACCCCCACGAGGATGCCCATGAGCAGCGTCCCGGTGAGCAGGCCGCCGGCGGCGAGGGCGAGGGGTGGGAGGTCGTCGCCCGCGCGGCCGGCGATCACGAAGTAGGCGGCTGCGCAGACGGCGGCGCACAGGGCGAAGAGCGTGCCGAGCAGGTCGAATCGCGCCCCGCTGATGTCGACGACCAGGACGAGTCCGGCCATCGCGACGACCGAGCCGATGAGCACGGCCTTCGACGGCGCGCGGCGGGTGCGCGCCCAGACGGCGATCACGATGAGCACCGGGGCGATGTACTGGATCAGCAGCGCCACGGCCACCGGCATCCTCTGCATCGCGGCGAAGTAGAACAGCTGGCAGCCGGCGACCGCGGTCAGGCCGAACGACACGATGAGCAGGCCGTGGCGCCGGAGGAACCCTCGCTGACGCCGGATCGCCGTGATCAGCGCGGGCGAGAGCAGGAGAGCCGCGACGCCCATGCGGACGAGCAGCACGGCCCCGAGCGACCATCCTCCGTCGAGGAGCGGTTTGACGAAGGGGCCGCTGGACGAGAAGGCCAGCGCCGAGGCGACGGCGATGAGCAGCCCCGTGACGGCGCCGGAGCCGTGGCGGACGGGACGGGGAAGGGTGACGGACGACGTGGTCATGCGGGCCTGCTGTCAGGAGTCAAGAGTGAGTACACTCGTGACAGTACGACCTGAGAATGTCAGGAGTCAACATGGTCTTCATCCGTGACACCGAACTGGTGCTGCGCGCGACCGTCGAACTGGTCAACACCCTGCCCCACACCGAGGTGAGCGGGGTCGACACCCTCACGACGATGGCCGAGCTCGACGACTTCGCCGAGCGGCACACCTACACCGGTTCGCGCGCCCGCGACGAGCGCGAGCTGGCCGCCGTGCGCGGCATCCGGCGCCGCATCCAAGCACTGTGGAACGTCGATCGCGATGACGCGGTGCCCCTCGTGAACGCGATGCTGCGCGACGGACGCGCCCTCCCCCAGCTCGTGCGGCACGACGAGTTCGACTGGCACATCCACGCCTCCGAGGCGTCGGACCACCTCGCCCAGCGCATGCTCGTCGAGACGGCCATGGCGTTCGTCGACGTCATCCGCGCCGACGAGTACGCCCGCATCCGCGTGTGCGACGCCGACGACTGCGACGGCGTGTACGTCGACTTCTCGAAGAACGGCTCGAAGCGCTACTGCGATTCCGGCAACTGCGGCAACCGCATGAACGTCAACGCGTATCGGAAGCGGAAGGCGGAGACGGCGTAGTGAGGTTCTGGCGCGGCAGAGCTCGCGTCACCGGTCGCCGAGGAATGTCCGGATCGCGGATGCCGCCGCCTGCGGCGTCTCGTAATGGACGAGGTGCCCGACCTCGGGGATCTCCACCAACTCCGCATCGGGGAAGAGGGTGGCGAGGTGCCGCTCGGCCTCGATCGGAGTGATGTCGTCCTTCTCGGCCGCGATCAGGAGCGTCGGCTGCGCGATGTGCGGCGCGAACTCGCGGACGTCGTGCGAGACGCTCGTCACGAACGCCTCGTGCAGCACGTCGCGGTCGGCGAAGCGGGAGAAGTACTCGTCGTGCTGCTCGTGCACGAAGCGCCGCAGCTCCGGGTCGCGCGTCTTCGCCATGGCGTTGCTCATCACCCGCACGATGAGACCGTTGCGCAGCAGCCCCTCGCCGAGAGCGCGCGGGAGCTTCGCTCCGGCGAGGTAATAGAAGACGGCGAGTCGCGTGAGGATGCCGCGCGGCCCCTCCAGCGCGGGCGCGCCGATCGGGTTGACGAGGATGAGCCGGGGCGTCGCGAGCCCGTCGGCCACGGCGGCGGCCGACACGATCGACCCGAACGAGTGCCCGAGCACCACCGCGCCGGGCGCGACCGCCTCGACGAACGCCCGCAACCACTGCGCATACGTCTCGAGATCGTGCGCGCGACCCGCCAGCGGCGCCGTCTCACCGAAGCCGGGCAGGTCGGGTGAGATGACCCGGATGCCGCGCAGGTGCGCCACGACGGGGTCGAGTCCGTGATGCTCGCCGCGGAACCCGTGCACCGCGACGATCGTCGTCGAAGCGGCCTCGTCTCCGTAGACCCAGTAGGCCGTGGTGCCGCCGAGGACGGCGGTCTCGCGGCGCTCCACGGCGATCTCGGCGAGGCGCTCGGCGTAGGGATTCGGCATGGGTCGAGTCTACGAGGGGGTCCCGACACCGCCGGGCGCGATCCTCCCCCACCACGTCCCGGCACCGTCGGCCGCGATCCTTCCTGTCGCGCCTCGTCATCCGGGACGTGCGTCGACGCGAACGCCGCCCCCGGCGCTTCCCGCCGCGCCCGGCGTTCAGGACGCGCGCCCGGCGCTCACGCCGCCGCCTGGCATCCGGGACCTCCTCCCCGCACCCTTCTGCGCGCCTCGCCGTCCATGTCGGAACCTCGTTCTACGGTGACCCCATGACCCTGTGGCAGGCCGAGCCGCTCCCCCTCTTCCAGACGCCCGAGTGGGCGCGCCTGATCGGCGTGTTCGATCTCGAGACCACCGGCGTGGACGTCGAGAAAGATCGCATCGTGACCGCCCACGTGGGCGTGCTCGACGTCGACGGCAACGTCATCGACGCCCGCGACTGGCTCGCCGACCCGGGCATCGAGATCCCCGCCGGAGCCGCGGCCATCCACGGCATCACCACGGAGCGGGCTCGCGCCGACGGAGCCCCCGCCCCGCGCGTGGTGGCCGAGGTCGTCGAAGCCCTCGCCGCGCTGTTCGCCGCCGGCATCCCGGTGGTGGCCTACAACGCTCCGTACGACTTCTCGCTGCTCAAGAACGAAGCCGTTCGCCACGGCGTCGCGCCGATCCACGCGCCCTCACCCGTGATCGACCCTCTCGTGGTCGACAAGACCTACGACAGGTACCGTCGCGGCAAGCGCACCCTGTCGGTCGTCGCCGAGCACTACGCCGTCCCGCTCGAATCCGCTCACGAAGCCTGCGCCGACGCGGTCGCTGCCGGGCGCCTGGCCCTGGCTCTCGCCGAGAAGTTCGGACCGTGGATGCCGCAGACCCTCGACGAGCTGCACACCCGCCAGATCGCGTGGGCCCGCGCGCAGGCCGCGAGCCTGACCGAGTACTTCGTGAAGATCGGCCGCCTGGATGCCGCCGCTCCGCCGCTCGACGGGGCGTGGCCGATCCGCTGAGAAGCGAGGTCGCGCCGCGGGATTCCGAACCCCTCCTGCCCGCGAAGGGATGGCGTGAGTGAGGGCGACCGCGCCCCGGTGACGATGTCCCCATCCTCAGCACCGACCCGCCGAAGCCCCTCCTGCCCGCGAAGCGCGGGTGAGGGCGACCGCGCCCCGGTCACCTCCGGCTCCGGGAAAGACGAAAGCCCCCCGTCCTGAAGACGAGGGGCTTCGACGCGGAACCGCTGCGGATCAACGACCGCCGAAGTTCTTGAAGCGCTGGTTGAACTTCTCGACGCGACCGGCCGAGTCCATGATGCGCTGCTTGCCCGTGTAGAACGGGTGCGAGGCCGACGAGATCTCCACGTCGATGACGGGGTACTCCACGCCGTCGAGCTCGATCGTCTTGTCGCTCGAGACGGTCGAACGGGTGAGGAAGGTGTCGCCCGAACCGAGGTCGCGGAACACGACGGCCTTGTACGTGGGGTGGATGTCAGTCTGCATGGGAGGTCCTTTGAGAAGTGGTGCCCTGGATTCTGCCAGGACGTCAAAGTCTGCGGCGCCGGAGGCACCAACGGAAGAGTCTACCAGGCCCGAGCCGAAGCCGACGCCGAGAGGCCCCGCCGCCCGGGATCACACCGCGCGAGCGGCGTACCGACCGGCGTCGTGCGTGAGGGTGATGTCGAGACCGAACGTCGCCGAGAGGTTCTCGGCCGTGAGGGCCTCTTCGAGGGGTCCGGATGCCACGACCTCGCCGTCGCGCAGCAGCAGCACGTGCGTGAACCCGATGGGGATCTCCTCGACGTGGTGCGTGACCATGACCATCGCGGGTGTCGTCGGCGCCTGCGCGTAGCCCGACAGCAGGCTCAGCAGCTCTTCGCGCGCCCCCAGGTCGAGGCTCGCGGTCGGCTCGTCGAGCAGCAGCAGCTCCGGATCGGTCATGACGGCGCGGGCGATCTGCACGCGCTTCTGCTCGCCGTCGCTGAGCGTTCCGAAGGTGCGGTCGGCGAGGTGGTCGAGCTTCCACTCGGCCAGCACGCGCAGCGCTCGTCGCTCGTCGATGTCGTCGTAGTCCTCGCGCCAGCGCCCGACGACCGAGAAGGCCGCGGTCAGCACGACGTCGAGCACGGTCTCCTCCGGCGGCACGCGTCGCGCCATCGCCGACGAGGCGAAGCCGATACGCGGACGCAACTCGAAGACGTCGGTCCGCCCGAGTCGCTCGCCGAGGATGGTCACGGCACCCGACGTGGGGTGCAGCAGCGTGTCGGCGAGCTGCAGAACGGTGGTCTTGCCGGCGCCGTTCGGCCCGAGCACGACCCAGCGCTCGTCATCCGACACCGTCCAGTCGAGGTGGGACACGATGTCCCGCGCGTTCCGGCGGACGACGACGTCGGAGAACTCGAGCACCTGAGGCATGCAGCTAGCCTAACGGGCGCGACGACACCACCCGGATGCCACACGGCCGACGTGCAGAGCTACCGCGACGCCCCCGCGACCTCGGCGTACAGCGCCGCGGTCTCCTGCGCGATCGCGCCCCAGCTGAAGGCGTCGACGGCGCGCTGGCGCCCCGCCTCGCCGAACGCGCGGGCGGTCTCGGCATCCGCCACGACCTCCGTGAGCACGCGGGCGAGGTCGTCGACGAAGCGGTCGGGGTCGACGGGCGTGCCGGTGCCGTCCTGCACCTGGTCGATCGGCACGAGACGACCGGTCACGCCGTCGACGACGACCTCGGGGATGCCGCCGGTCGCGGTGCCCACCACGGCCGCTCCGCACGCCATCGCCTCGAGGTTCACGATGCCGAGCGGCTCGTACACCGAGGGGCACACGAACGTCGTGGCCGCGGTGAGGATGGCGCACAGCTCGTCGCGTGGAAGCAGACGCTCGATCCACACCACGCCGTCGCGGGTCGCCTGCAGGCCGCGCACGAGCTCCTGCACCTCGGCCATGATCTGCGGGGTGTCGGGGGCGCCCGCGCACAGGATCACCTGCACGTCCGGCGGCAGTTGCTCGACCGCGCGCAGCAGGTACGGCAGACCCTTCTGCCGTGTGATGCGCCCGACGAAGACGACGGAGGGACGCGACGGATCGATCCCGACCGATTCCAGGAACGCGTCGTTCGTCACCGGATGCCACGCCTCGGTGTCGATGCCGTTGTAGATGACCCGCACCTTGGCGGGATCGAGCGACGGGTAGCTGCGCAGGATGTCGTCGCGCATCCCCGAACTCACCGCGACGACCGCCGCGGCCCCCTCGTACGCCGTCTTCTCGATGTAGCTCGACACGGCGTAGCCGCCGCCGAGCTGCTCGGCCTTCCAGGGCCGCAAAGGCTCGAGGCTGTGGGCGGTCACGACGTGCGGGATCCCGTGGAGGAGGGATGCCAGGTGCCCGGCGAAGTTCGCGTACCAGGTGTGCGAGTGCACGACGTCGGCGCCGGCGACGTCGGTGACGATCTCGAGGTCGGTGCCGAGGGTCTGGATCGCGCCGTTCGCGGAGGCGAGCTCGGCGGGGACGCCGTAGGACGTCGTGTCGGCCGCGTCGCGCTCCGCGCCGAACGCGCGGACCTGCACCTCGGTGCCCTCGGCGCGCAGCGCCTTGACCAGCTCCGTGGCGTGGACCCCGGCTCCCCCGTAGATCTCCGGCGGGTACTCCTTGGTCACGATGTCGACGCGCATGAGACGAACCGTAGTACAGCGGAAGGCACGCCGACGACGTGTTCCGGCATCCTGTTCCGCCCCCTAGTGTGGTGCCATGCCTGCAGCGCCGAAGGTCTTCGGAATCATCCTCGCCGGCGGCGAGGGAAAGCGACTCATGCCCCTGACGGCGGATCGCGCCAAACCCGCCGTCCCCTTCGGCGGCCAGTACCGCCTCATCGACTTCGCCATCTCGAACCTCATCAATTCGGGCCTGCGCCAGCTCGTCGTGCTCACGCAGTACAAGTCGCACAGCCTCGACCGCCACATCTCTCAGACGTGGCGCATGTCGCCCATGCTCGGCGCGTACGTGGCATCCGTCCCCGCCCAGCAGCGCCTCGGCAAGCGGTGGTTCTCGGGCTCCGCCGACGCGATCCTGCAGTCGATGAACCTCATCCGCGACGAGAAGCCCGACATCGTCGTCGTCATCGGCGCCGACCACGTGTACCGCATGGACTTCAAGCAGATGCTCGACGCCCACATCGCCTCGGATGCGCGCGCGACAGTCGCCGGCATCCGTCAGCCGATCTCGCTCGCGAACCAGTTCGGCGTGATCGACACCGATCCGAGCGACCCCACGAAGATCCGCGCGTTCCTCGAGAAGCCGCAGAACCCCGAGGGGCTGGCCGACTCGCCGCACGAGGTGCTCGCCTCGATGGGCAACTACATCTTCGACGCCGACGCGCTCGTCGAAGCCGTCACCCACGACGGCGAGCTGCCGACCTCGGCCCACGACATGGGCGGCGACATCGTTCCGTACTTCGTCAACCGCGGCGAGGCGGCCGTGTACGACTTCCAGCGCAACGACGTGCCCGGGTCCACCCCGCGCGATCAGTCGTACTGGCGCGACGTGGGCACGATCGAGTCGTTCTACGACGCGCACATGGACCTGATCTCGACCCTGCCCATCTTCAACCTCTACAACACCGACTGGCCGATCTACTCGCAGACCTTCAACGCCCCGCCGGCGAAGTTCGTGCGCGACTCGGTCGGACGCATCGGCAACGCGATCGACTCGATCGTGTCGCTCGGCTCGGTGCTGTCGGGAACCCACCTCGAACGCAGCGTGGTCGGCCCGTGGGCGCTCGCCGGCGGAGGCTCGACGATCACCGACTCGGTGCTCTTCGACAGCGTGCAGGTCGGCGCGGGCGCTCGCATCCATCGCGCGATCCTCGACAAGAACGTCGTTCTCGAGCCGGGGGCGACCATCGGCGTCGACCGCGAACGCGACCTGGCCCGAGGGTTCACGGTGACCGAGACGGGGATCACCGTCGTCGGCAAGGACGTGCACGTCCACGCCTGACCCGCGCAACGAGAGAGGGCGGTGACCACCACGGTCGCCGCCCTCTCTCGTTGCGGGTCTCTCAGACGCCGACGCGCGCGAACGCGTCGCGCGAGATGCCCTTCTCGAGCACGGCCTTCGACCACTCGCGCGCACTGTGGAGGCTGTGGTCGCGGTAGTTGCCGCAGCTGAAGGCGTCGGTCCCGGGGACGTCGTCCCACGTGACGTCGTCGGCGATCGCCCGCAGCGAGTCGGTGATGGCGCTCGCCAGCGCCTCCACGTCGGGCTCGCCCCACATGATCACGTGGAAGCCGGTGCGGCAGCCGAAGGGCGAGATGTCGATGAGACCGTCGATGCGGTCGCGGACGAGGCTCGCGAGCAGGTGCTCGATGGTGTGCAGGCCGCCGGTCGGGATCTCCTGCTCGTTGGGCTGCACGAGACGCAGATCGAAGTTGCTGATGACGTCGCCGCGGGGGCCCGACTCCGTGCCGATCAGGCGGACGTAGGGCGCCAGCACGGCGGTGTGGTCCAGGGTGAAGCTCTCGACGTCGGCCATGGGAGGTCCCTTCTCAGGAGGCGGCGGAAGCTTCCAGCCTACGGCCGCCGTCCGTGGCCGGACCCGACCGTGACGCCGTGCGACAGCCGGCGCCCCCGGGCCGCTACGCCACGCGCTAGGGTCGAGCGCGTGACTTCGACCGCTCGCTTCCTCGTCGTGCTGGATGCCGATTCGACCCTCATCCGCAACGAGGTCATCGAACTCCTCGCCGACGAGGCGGGTCGTGGCGACGAGGTCGCCGCCGCCACCGAAGCGGCCATGCGCGGCGAGGTGGACTTCGCCACGAGCCTCCGCTCCCGTGTGAAGGCGCTCGCGGGCGTGTCGACCGACGCGTTCGCCCGGGCGGTCGCCCGCATCGAACCGACCCCGGGTGTGCACGACCTCGTCGCCGCCGTGCACGCGCGGGGTGGCGTGGTCGGTGTGGTCTCGGGCGGCTTCCACGAGGTGCTCGACACCGTCGCCCCCGGCCTGGGCGTCGACGTCTGGCGCGCGAACCGTCTCGTCGCGGCCGACGGTGCGCTCACCGGCGAGGTCGACGGCGAGATCGTGGACGCCACCGCCAAAGCCGAGACGCTCCGCCGCTGGGCCGACGAGCACGGCGTCCCCCTGCGACTGACGTTCGCGATCGGCGACGGCGCGAACGACCTGGAGATGATGAAGGTCGCGGGCCTCGGTCTCGCCTTCAACGCCAAGCCCGCCGTGCGCGAGCGCGCCGACCTCGTCGTGGGCGACGTCGACCTGGCGCAGGTCATCGCCGTCCTCCCCCGCTGAGCGCAACGGCATCCGAGGGGCATCCCCCGCACCGCGGGCCGCGAGACGTCGTGCCGTGACCCCGCGCCGACGCCGCCCCTGGCCGACGTCGGAGGGGCGTCCTACGCTGCCGTCATGGACGTCATCCTCGTACCCGGTCTCTGGCTCGATGCGTCGTCGTGGGATGCGGTGCTGCCCGCGCTCCGCCGCGCGGGCCACCGCCCGCTTCCCCTCACCCTGCCCGGTCCGGCCGTCGGCGACCTCGTCGTCGACGACTGGGTCGACGCGGTGGTCTCCGAGATCGACCGGCTCGACGCCCCGGTGGTCCTCGTCGGCCACTCCGGCGGCGGCAACGTCGTGTGGGGAGCCGCCGATCGTCGCCCCGAGCGCGTCCGACGGATCGTGCTCGTCGACACCGTCGTCCCGCCACCGGGCGCGATGATCTCGGAGTTCCCGATCGAAGACGGCGTCGTCCCCTTCCCGGGGTGGGAGTTCTTCGACGACGACGACGTCTCCGACCTCGACGACGACACCCGCCGCCGCACGGCCGCGCAGGTGGTCGACGTGCCCGGGCGCGTGCCGAGTTCGTCCCTGACCCTCACCGACGAGCGTCGCTACGACATCCCCGTCACGGTGCTCTCCGGCCGCCTCGACGCCGAGACGCTTCCGCGCATGCTCGCCGACTGGGACGCCTTCGCGCGGGAGTTCGCCCGCGTACGCGACACCGAGGTGATCCACCTCGACTCCGGCCACTGGCCGCAGTTCTCGCAGCCCGAACGATTCGCACAGCGCCTCGCCGCCGCCGTGCGGTGAGCACGGTCACGCAGCACCTCACCGCCGTGCGGTGAGCACGGTCGCGCTGCGCCCCTCAGGGACGCCGCGCGAGGGGCATCCGGCTGGGTGCGGACGGTCAGTGCCCCATGCCCAGGCCGCCGTCGACCGGGATGACGGCGCCCGAGATGTAGGCCGCATCGTCCCCGGCCAGCCAGGTGACGACGCCCGCGACCTCGTCGGGCGAGGCGAACCGACCCGCGGGGATGTTCTTCTTGTACTCCGCCTGCGTGTCGGCGGGCAGCTCCGCCGTCATGTCGGTCTCGATGAAGCCGGGAGCGACGACGTTCGCCGTGATCCCGCGGCCGCCGAGCTCGCGGGTGAGCGAGCGGGCGAAGCCGACGAGCGCGCTCTTCGACGCGGCGTAGTTGATCTGCCCGGCCGAGCCGTAGAGCCCCACGACGCTGGAGATCAGGATGACGCGGCCCCAGCGCGCCTTCAGCATGCCCTTCGACGCGCGCTTGACGACGCGGAACGCCCCACCGAGGTTGGTGGAGACGACGCTGTCGAAATCGTCCTCGCTCATGCGCAGCAGCAGCGTGTCCTTGGTGACGCCGGCGTTCGCCACGACCACCGCGATCGGACCGAGCTCGGCCTCGACCTGCGAGAAGGCGGCGTCGACGGCTGCCGCGTCCGTCACGTCGGCGCGCACGGTCAACGTCCCCTCGGGGCCCTCGCCCGAGCGGGCGGTGACGGCGACCTTCCACCCCTCGGCGACGAAGCGTTCGGCGATGGCGCGACCGATCCCCCGGTTCCCTCCGGTGACGACGACGACGCGGTCCTGAGACATGGCGGAACTCCTGGGCTTGCGAGAGACGGAACCGCCTCAGCCTATCGACAGCGCCCTGCCGACAACGTCGCGCGTCGACCGCGCGCCCTCTCCCCGACGGCCGCGTCCCCCGACCGCGCCGTGTTGCCGGCGGCGCCGCGCCGTCGTGGTGCCGGGAGCGTCGCGGGGTTTGACACGGGCCGAGCGCCGCTGAAACGCTGGATGGAGCGCGACGAAAGGGATCACCGTGAGCGACGACCGCACCCCCGCCCCGAACCAGCCCGAGCAGGCGACGGGGGCCGGCACGCCCGTTCCCGACCCGTCGGGATCGCCGTACGCGCCGCGCGACGACGCGTCGGACCGCGACGCGACCCCGCGCACGGATGCGGATGAGAGCCGTACCGACGTGGACACCCCGGCACACGACACGGCTTCGGCGTACGTCGAGTCCGCCCCGGCCGCCTCGTACGACACCCCCGACGCCGCCGCCCCCGCGTACGGTGCGGCGCCCTCCGGCACTCCCGGGTACTCCGCTGCCGCGTCCGGCGAGCCCGCCACCCCGCCCTACGACACCACCGGCACCGCGAGCTCCACGTACGGCGCCCCCGCGTACGGCGCTCCCGCGTACGGCGCCCCGGCCTACGGCGGGTCGGCGTACGGAACGGCCTCGTACGGGTACGGCACCGCGCCCACCCGCACGAACCCCCTCGCGATCGTGTCCCTCGTGGCATCCCTCGTCGGGATCTTCGTCATCCCCGTCATCGGGCAGATCGTGGGCATCGTCACCGGGCACATCTCGCTCAAGCAGATCAAGGCGTCGGGCGAGCGCGGACGCGGCATGGGCCTCGCGGGTCTGCTGATCGGCTACATCAGCCTCGGGCTCGGAGCGCTGATCGTCATCGGCTTCGTCATCCTGGTCGCGGTCACCGCCGGGTCGTCCGGCTCGCGCTACGGCGTCTGACCGCTCGCGTCCGTGTTCGGCGCGATGGATCCTCCGACGTTCCGCCTTCGCTTGCCATGACATCGAGAAGACCATCGCTCGAACGCGCCGACCCCCGTCCGCGCGGGCGTACCCTGAGACCACTGTGAAGACCAACCGCGCCGCCCAGTCAGCGACGTCGCTCCCCAAGGCTCCCCGGGAGGACGCCGACAGCCGTTTCGCCAAATACATGGTGATGATGGGGATCCGCATCGCGTGCTTCATCGCGATGGCCGTCGTCACGCCCTACGGCTGGTACACCTTCGTCTTCGCGGCGGGCGCCATCTTCCTCCCCTACCTCGCGGTCATCGTCGCCAACGTCGGTCAGGACGCGGCCGACACCACGGCGATCAGCCCCGAGCGCGCGATCGAGGCGCCCCGCCCCGCACCCGCTCCTGCCGCAGCCGCGCCCGACGGCCCCGTCGTCATCCGCATCGCCGAGACCCCGCGCCTCGGCGCGCCCCGCGACGAACGCCCGTGAGCGACGCGCCCGTGAGCGACGCGCCTGACGGCGACGCTCCCCTCGCCGACGCGCCCCTCGGCGACGCGGCCGCCGAGTGCTCCCGGGCGGGATGCCGCGACACCGCCAGGTGGGCGATCCGCTGGCGCAATCCGCGGATCCACAGCGTCGACCGCCGCAAGATCTGGGTCGCGTGCGACGAGCACGTCGCCTACCTGCGGGAGTTCCTCACCGCGCGCGACTTCCCCGTCGAGGTCGCTGCGCTCGCGGCCGAATCGGTCTGAGCGCCCGTGCGACGTACGCTGGATGACGTGGCTGCACGACCCGGAGTGAGCGCGCGGGACGCGCGCGAGGACGGAGCGTCTGCGTGAGCGCCCGCGAGATGCCCGCCTTCGCCCGCTGGGCGATGTACGTCGGCGTCGCGATCATCTTCGCCATCGCGTGCGCCTTCCTCTCGAACTGGCAGTTCTCCCGCAACGCGGAGCGCAGCGAGCAGCTGCAGCTCGTCGCCGACAACTACGACGCGCCCGCCGTCGCCCTCGGCGACCTCCTCGCCCCCGGTGCCGACCTCACCCCGTCCGACGAGTGGCGCCCCGTGCGCTTGGAGGGGCAGTACCTCGCCGACGAGCAGCTCCTGGTCCGCAACCGCGCGCACGGGGGCTCGGCCGCCTACGAGCAGCTCGTCCCCTTCCGTCTGACCGACGGACGCGTCTTCCTCGTCGACCGCGGCTGGCTCCCTCCCGGCAATCACCAGGCCGATCCCGACGAGATCCCCGCCCCGCCGTCCGGGAACGTGGTCGTGGAAGTGCGCCTTCGCCCCGGCGAGGCGGCACCGACGTCGGGCCGCACCGCGGAGGCCGGTCAGGTGCCGACGATCAACCTCGGGCTCGTCGCGGCGCAGACGGGACCGCTCGAGCAGGGCGCGTACGGCCTTCTCATGTCGGAGTCCCCCGCCCCGGCCACGGCCCCCCTGCCCATCGATCCGCCGAGCAACGATCCGGGACCCTACCTGTCGTACGCGATCCAGTGGATCCTCTTCGCCGTCATGGGCTTCGGCTTCATCACGTACGTCATCATCAACGAGCGCAAGCTCCGCCGGGAGGAAGCCGACGACGACGAGCTTCCCGAGAGCGTCCCCGCAGTGGCGACCTCGGCGGCGACGCCCGATCGACGCCGCGTCGACCCGGTGGCCCTCCACCGCTCGCGCAAGCGCCCGAAGGACCGCGACGCCGACGACGAAGACGCCCTGCTCGACGCCCGTTGAACGCGAGCGGATGCCGCAGGTCACGGCATCCGGGATCGACTCCTCTCAGGCGAGCGTGATGAGGTCCGCGTAATCGCGGCCCCAGATGTCTTCCACGCCGTCGGGCAGGATGAGCACGCGCTCCGGGTTGAGCGCTTCGACGGCACCCTCGTCGTGCGAGACGAGAACGACGGCGCCCTCGTAGTGCGCGAGAGCGCCGAGGATCTCCTCGCGCGAGGCGGGGTCGAGGTTGTTGGTGGGCTCGTCGAGCAGCAGCATGTTCGCCGACGAGACGACGAGCGTCGCGAGCGAGAGACGCGTTTTCTCGCCGCCCGAGAGGACGCCCGCGGGCTTCAGCACGTCGTCGCCGACGAACAGGAACGACCCCAGCACCTTGCGCGCCTCGGTCGCCGTGATGTGCGGCGCCGACGACATCATGTTCTCGAGCACCGAGCGGTTGACGTCGAGGTTCTCGTGCTCCTGCGCGTAGTAGCCGATCTTCAGGCCGTGGCCGGGCTCGAGCTGCCCGGTGTCGGGCTGGTCGACGCCCGCGAGGATGCGCAGCAGGGTCGTCTTTCCCGCACCGTTGAGTCCCAGGATGACGACGCGCGAGCCGCGGTCGATCGCGAGGTCGACGTCGGTGAAGATCTCCAGCGACCCGTACGACTTCGACAGGCCTGAGGCCATGAGCGGCGTCTTGCCGCACGGCGCGGGCTTGGGGAAGCGGAGCTTGGCGACCCGTTCGTCCTGGCGCACGTCGTCGAGGCCCGACAGCATCTTCTCGGCGCGCGCGACCATCTGGTGCGCGGCCGCGGCCTTCGAGGCCTTTGCGCCGAACCGGGCAGCCTGCAGCTGCAGCGCCGTGGCCTTCTTCTCGACGTTGGCGCGCTCCTTTTTGCGGCGCTCCTCGTCGGCCACCCGCTGGCGCAGGTAGTTCTTCCAGTTCATGTTGTAGACGTCGATGACCTGGCGGTTGGCGTCGAGGTAGAACACGCGGTTCACGGTCTCGCCGACGAGTTCGACGTCGTGCGAGATGACGATGAGGCCGCCCTTGTACCCCTTGAGGAACTCGCGCAGCCACACGACGCTGTCGGCGTCGAGGTGGTTGGTCGGCTCGTCGAGGATCATCGTCTGCGCGTCCGAGAACAGGATGCGCGCGAGCTCGATGCGGCGCCGCTGACCACCCGAGAGGGTCTTCAGCGGCTGGTCGAGGATGCGGTCGGGGAGCGAGAGGTTGTGGGCGATGGATGCCGCTTCGGCCTCCGCCGCGTACCCGCCGGCGGCCTCGAACTGCTCGGTGAGGCGCGCGTACTTCTTCATCGCCTTGGCGGCCACCGCGGCATCGTCGTCGCCCATCGCCATCGAGGCCTCGTGCATGCCGAGAGCGAGCGAGCCGAGACCGCGTGCGTCGAGGATGCGCGTGCGCGCGAGCATCTCGGGGTCGCCCGAGCGCGGGTCCTGCGGGAGATAGCCCAGCTCACCCGAGCGGTCGACGCCACCGTTCGAGGGCAGCAGATCGCCGGCGAGCACCTTGGTGAGGGTGGTCTTGCCGGCACCGTTGCGCCCGACGAGGCCGATCTTGTCGCCGTCGGAGACGCGGAACGCCACGTCGGACATGAGCACGCGGGCGCCCACGCGGATCTCGAGGTCGTGCACGGCGAGCACAGCGAACGTCCGTTCAGTCGGGGAAGGGTGAGTGGCCGAGAGAGGCCAGCCACCCAGTATACGGCGCACCTCGTGCGAGCCCGCCGACAACGCTGCTCCTCCGCGGTCTTCGCGAGCGGATCACCGACACCGAGGGTCGTCGAACGCCCCGGATGCCGTTGTCTCGGCGTCGAGACGACGGCCCGGGCGATCGGCATCCGGGTTTGCAATCTCACCCGACGCCTGACCTAAACTAAGCCTATCCTTACCTAACACGCAGGAGGCTCTTCGTGTCCCGATTCCGCGCTCTGGCGGCCCTCGCCGTCGGTTCCGCCCTCGTCCTTACCGGCTGCGCCGGTACCTCCGCCGCCCCGGGCGAGGAGCAAGCCGCGTCCGGGGATGCCGGATTCCCCGTCACGATCGAGAACGTCTTCGGCGAAACCACGATCGACGCCAAGCCCGAGCGCGTCGTCACCGTCGACTGGGGCAACCAGGACGTCGCCCTGGCCCTCGGGGTCGTCCCGGTCGCGATGCCCAAGATCATCTACGGCGACGAGGACGGCGACGGACTCCTCCCCTGGACGAAGGACAAGCTGGCCGAGCTCGGGGCGGAGACGCCCGTTCTCATGGACGAGTCGAACGGCTACGACTACGAGGCCATCGCCGACGCCCAGCCCGACGTCATCCTGGCCGCCTACTCGGGTATGACGCAGGAGCAGTACGACACGCTGAGCAAGATCGCACCGGTGGTCACCTATCAGGGTGTCGCCTGGGGCACGACCTGGCAGGAGATGACGGCCCTCGACGGCACCGCGCTCGGACTGAAGGACGAGGCCGACGCGCTCGTCGCCGAGAAGGAGCAGCACATCAGCACCGAGGCGGCGAAGTTCCCCGCCCTCGCGGACAAGAAGTCGCTGCTGACGTACTTCGACCCGACGAACCTGTCGACGCTCGGCTTCTACAGCACGCTCGACCCGCGCATGGGATACCTGCAGGAGCTCGGCCTCGCTCCCTCGTCGTACGTGTCCGAGGAGTCCTCCGCGTCGGAGACGTTCTGGTTCACGCCCAGCACCGAACAGATCGAGAAGTTCTCCGACGTCGACCTGATGGTCGCGTACGGCAGCGACGACATGATCGCGGCGATGCAGGCCGACCCGCTGCTGTCGAAGGTGCCCGCCGTGCAGAACGGCGCGATCGCCGTGATCGAGAGCGGGTCGACCCTGTCGTCGGCCATCACCCCGACCCCGCTCAACATCGGCACGACCTACGGCGACGACTACATCGCACTGGTGGGCGCGGCCGCCGAGAAGGCCGCGTCCTGATGCAGGTCCTCCGTCCGTCGGCGCGATGACCGCTCTCGCTCCGACCGTCACCGCCCCCGGCGGCGCACCCGTGCGTCACTGGGGGCGGCGACGCGTCGTCGGTGTCACCGCTCTCGTCGTGCTCCTCGTCGTCGCGGTGATCCTGTCCGTCACCTTCGGCGCGCGCGACGTCACGGCCGCCGACGTCTGGGCCGGCCTCTGCGGCTCCACCGACACCGCCTCCAGCGCGGCTGTCGCCAAGCGCATCCCGCGCACCGTCCTCGCGATCCTCGTGGGCGCCGCCCTCGCCGTGTCGGGCACCGTCCTGCAGGGCGCCACCCGAAACCCCCTCGCCGATCCGCAGATCCTCGGGATCAACGGCGGCGCGGGGCTCGCCATCGTCACGGGCATCGCCTTCTTCGGCCTGAGCTCGCCCTCGATGTACATCTGGATCGGCATGCTCGGAGCCGGTGCCGCCGCCGTCCTCGTCTACGCGATCGGTTCACTCGGACGCGGAGGCGCCACGCCCCTGCGCCTGGCACTCGCCGGCGCGGTCACCGCCGTGGCGTTCAGCTCGCTCACGAGTGCGATCCTGCTTCCGCGCACCGATGTGCTGAACGTGTTCCGGTTCTGGCAGATCGGCGGCGTCGGGGGCGCGACCTTCGAGACCATCGGCCAGGTCGCGCCGTTCCTTCTCGTCGGGTTCCTCATCTGCCTGGGCTCCGCCCCCGCCCTCAACACCCTCGCGCTGGGCGACGAGCTCGCCACCGGCCTCGGAGCCCGCGTGCGCACCGCCCGCCTCATCGCCACCGGCGGCGCCGTCGTCCTGTGCGGCGCCGCGACCGCGGTGGCCGGCCCCATCGGTTTCGTCGGGCTCGTCGTCCCGCACATGCTCCGCCTCATCGTCGGCGTCGACCACCGATGGCTGCTCCCCGTCTCGGCGCTGGGCGGGGCGACCCTGCTCACCCTCGCCGACGTGGTCGGACGCGTCGTCGCCCGCCCCGAGGAGATCGAGGTCGGCATCGTCACCGCGCTCGTCGGCGCCCCGTTCTTCATCGCCCTCGTCCGCCGACAGAAGATGAGGGCCCTGTGAGCGCGTCCCTGACCCACCCCGGTGCTCTGCCGCCCGCCGCGCCCGACACCCTGGCATCCGTCTCATCCGGTCGACGTCGTCGCCGCCGCCGCTGGGCGGCCGTCACCGGCACGCTCGCCGCTCTCGTCGTCGTGGCGTTCGTGCTCAGCCTCATGCTCGGGCAGACCTTTTACTCCCCGGCGGAGGTCTGGGGCGTCCTGACCGGCCAGCGCGTCGCGGGAGCCTCATTCACCGTCGGCGAGCTGCGCCTTCCGCGCGCGATGACCGGACTGCTGACCGGCCTGTGCTTCGGCATGGGCGGCGTCGTGTTCCAGACGATGCTGCGCAACGCGCTCGCGAGTCCCGACGTCATCGGCATCAACACCGGCGCCAGCGCCGCCGCGGTGATCGGCATCGTCGTGCTGGGCCTCGGCGAGACGGCGGTGTCGTTCCTGGCCATGGCCGCGGCTCTCGCGGCCGCGCTGATCATCTACCTCCTCGCCTACCGCGACGGCAGCTCGGGGGCGCGCCTCATCCTCATCGGCATCGGCGTGGCCGCCATGTGCCAGGCCGTGGTCTCGTACGTCATCGCGCGCGCCGCTCAATACGATCTCCCCGCCGCGATGCGCTGGATCACCGGCAATCTGAACGACGCCACCTGGGACCGCGCCCTGCCGGTGCTCTTCGCGGTCGTCGTGCTCGGCCCGGTGCTGGTCATCCTCTCCGGGCGCCTCGAGATCCTGCGCATGGGCGACGACACCGCCGCGGCGATCGGGCTCCCCGTCGAGCGCAGCCGCCTGCTGTTGATCGTCGCCGCGGTCGGGCTCCTCGCCTTCGGAACGGCGGCGGCGGGCCCCATCGCGTTCGTGTCGTTCCTGGCCGGTCCCATCGCGGTGCGCCTGCTCGGTCCGGTGGGCTCACCGATCGTGCCCGCGGGTCTCGTCGGCGCCCTGCTGGTGCTCGTCGCCGACTTCGCCGCGCAGTACGCCTTCGGCACCCGCCTTCCGGTCGGCGTCATCACCGGCGTGCTCGGCGCGCCGTACCTCATCTTCCTGCTCGTCCGCAGCAGCCGATCCGAAGGAACGTCGCTATGACTCTCCCTGGACAGCCGGTCCCTCCCCTCTCCCGCGTGGAAGGAACGTCACGATGACCGTCGAGCGCAGCCTGACCGCCGAGGGCGTCACCCTCGGATACGGAGACCGCACGATCGTCGACGCGCTCGACCTCTCCCTCCCGCCGGGAAAGGTCACGGCCATCGTCGGCGCCAACGCGTGCGGCAAGTCGACGCTGCTGAAGGCCATGGCCCGTCTGCTCTCCCCGACCACCGGTCAGGTGCTGCTGGACGGGAAGGCGATCCATCGGATGCCGACGAAGCAGGTCGCGCGCGTGCTGGGGCTGCTCCCCCAGTCACCGGTCGCTCCCGACGGCATCGCGGTGTCCGACCTCGTCAGTCGCGGTCGCCACCCGCACCAGGGCGCGCTGTCCCGCTGGACGCGCGCCGACGACGACGCCGTCGCGCGCGCGCTCGACGCCACCGACACCGCTCACCTCGCCGACCGGCACGTCGATCAGCTCAGCGGCGGACAGCGTCAACGCGTGTGGATCGCAATGGCCCTCGCGCAGGAGACCGATGTTCTGCTGCTGGACGAACCGACGACCTTCCTCGACATCAGCCACCAGATCGACGTGCTCGACCTGCTCACCGACCTCAACCGCGAACGCGGGACCACCGTCGCGATGGTGCTGCACGACCTCAACCTCGCCGCGCGGTACGCCGACCACCTCGTCGCGATGGCGGAGGGGCGTATCGTCGCCGCGGGCGACCCAGCCGAGGTGCTCACCGAAGCCACCGTGCAGGAGGTCTTCGGGCTGCGCAGTCGCGTCGTCCCCGATCCCCTCACGGGCCGCCCGATGATCGTGCCGATCGGGCGCCACCACACCCTGCACGAGACCGCGACGCCCTTGCGCTGACGCGACGGGACGCGGACGCGGGTTCGCGCACGCGAAAGGGCCCGGACGGCATCCCCGTCCGGGCCCTTTCGTGCGGGTCGCCTAGGCGGTCCGCTCGACCTGGCCCTCGCGCCAGTACCCCATGAACGCCACGCGCTTGCGATCGACGCCGTGCCCCTGGACGAGCAACCGTCGCAGGGTCTTCACCGTCTGCGACTCCCCCGCGATCCACGCGTAGAACTCCCCTTCGCCGTCTGCCGGGCTGTCCCACAGCAGGTCGACGTCGAGGTCGATGTCTTCGAGCTCCTGCGGGCGCGGCGCGGCGGCGCGCTCCAGCACCGCCCGGGATCCCGCGGCCCACGCCTCGACCGCCTCGATCAAGGCCTCGCCGTGCGGGCGGTCGTCGCGGGCGAGCCAGGTGACGGGCAGGGCGCCCGGGCCGACGGAGAGCGCGTCGTCGATCGTCGGCACCTCCACGAAGGCGTCGACGACGAAGCCGGGACCGAGTCCCTCGAGAATCGCGCAGATCGCCGGCGCGGCCGTTTCGTCACCCGCGAGCAGCAGACGCTGCGCCGTCCCCGGGTGGAAGTCGATGCCCTGCGCGGAATCGTCGCTGCGCGCATCGGGACCGACGACCAGGATGCTGTCACCCGCCATCGCCGACTCCGCCCAGGCACCGGCGGGGCCGGCGTCGTGGTGCAGCACGAAGTCGATGTCGAGCTCGAGCGCCGCGGGATCGATGCGCCGCACGGTGTAGGTGCGGAACGGCATCCGCTCGTCCTCCGGCAGGTCGCGCCACCGCGTGTACCACTCGCCGTTGTCGATGGCCTCGGGGTCGTGTTGCCCGATGTCGCAGAGGCGACCGTCGGCGCCGGGGAGGACGATCTTCACGCGCTGGTCGCGCCGATCGATGCCGAAGACCTCGAAATCCGGAGAGGTGAAGGTGATGCGGGCGAAGTGGGGCGACAGGCGGCGGGCGGACTTCACCACGGCGACGTACGGACGGTAAGCGGGGCGCGTGGCGGTCTTCACCCGATAAGGATATCCTTACCTATCCTCGGATGCCAGGCGCGCTGCCCCGGAAGCCTCGCCGGTGGACGACCACTGCCCGACGCGGCGCCCCGGGGCGGGGCCTGCGTGCACGACGCCCGCCGCCGTCAGGGTCGCGGCACCAGCGCCGCGACGCGTTCGATCGCTTCGCGCAGCACCTCCGGCGCGCACCCGACGTTGATGCGCACGTGGCCGATCCCCTCCGTGCCGAACAGCGGGCCGTGGTGCAACGCGACCTTGGCCTCGCGGCGGAGGAAGGGCGCGGGATTGTCGCCCCACCCGTAGGCCGACACGTCGACCCACGCGAGGAAGCCGGCCTCGGGAGCACGGTAGCGGGCCAGCGGGAGGTGCTCGGCGAGCAGGTCGGCGAGCAGTCGGCGGTTCTCGTCGAGAGCCGCCAGCAGGGAGTCGAGCCAGGGGTCGCTCTCCGCCGCGAACGCCGCCCGGTTGGCGATCACGCCAAACAGACCCGCGCGCCATTCGACCTCCCACGGCAGCGCGCGCACGACCTGCGCGGTCTCCTCCGCCCCGGTGACGATGACCGCGCACTTGAGCCCGGCGAGGTTGTAGGTCTTGCTCGCGCTCGTCACCGCGTACCCGACCGCGGCGGCCTCCGGCCCGGCATCCAGGAACGGGGTGAACACCGCCGGCGCGTGCGTCAGCGGCGCGTGGATCTCGTCGCTGACGACGCTCGCGCCGTACCGCTGGGCGAGCCGTGCGAGCGCGGCCAGGCTGTCGCGCGTGTGCACCGTGCCCGTGGGATTGTGCGGGTTGCACAGCAGCACCGCGCGGGCCCCGGATGCCAGAGCGTCCTCGATCCCGCCGAGGTCGAGGCTCCATCGCTCCCCGTCGTCGACGAGGGGGACGCGCTCCACGACGGCCCCGGCCTCCTCGACCGTGTCGTAGAACGGCGGGTACACCGGCGGCGTCACGACGACGCGGTCGCCCGGCGACGTCACCGCGCGGAGCACCTCGACCACGCCCATCATCACGTCCCCCGTCCAGCGCACGCGTGCCGGATCGATCGTCCAGCCCCACCGCCGGTGGGCGTAGGCGGCGAAATCGAGATCGATGCCGGGGCGGGGCGGCGTGTACCCGGTGTCGCCGATCTCGACCGCACGCTGCAGCGCCGCGGTGATCGCGGGGGCGAGCGGGAAGTCGGTCTCGGCGACGAACATGGGGATGACGTCGTCGCCGTACGAGCGCCACTTCGTGCTGGAGCGCTGACGGAGGAGGTCCAGGGGCAGGGCCTGCAGGGGGGTGACGCTCATGCGAAAAGCCTAACGACGGCCCCGAGGGCCCGCAGCGCGCGCGTCAGACGACGACACACGGCGCACACCGGCAACGACGAAGGGCCGCGACGACGAACGCCCACCCTCGAAGGGATGGGCGTTCGAGAGTCGGGTCTCAGATCGCGAAACCGAGGGCGCGCATCATGTCGCGGCCGTCGTCGGTGATCCGCTCGGGGCCCCACGGCGGCATCCACACCCAGTTGATGCGGAAGCGGTCCACCACGTTGTCGAGGGCCTGAGCCGTCTGCTCTTCGAGCACGTCGGTCAGGGGGCACCCGGCCGAGGTGAGGGTCATGTGGATGACGAGCGCGTCGTTCTCGTCGTCCCACGCGAGGTCGTAGATGAGGCCGAGGTCGACGACGTTGATCCCCAGTTCGGGGTCCATGACGTCTTTCAGGGCCTCGGTGACCTCGTCGTACTTCTCGGGAGCGAGGGTTGCGGTCATGTAACGATCTTACGCGTCGATCGGCGTACCGGCCTCGAGGAAGCGGTCGTAGCCCTCTTCCTCGAGTCGGTCGGCGAGCTCGGGGCCGCCCTCTTCGACGATGCGGCCCTTGACCACCACGTGCACGAAGTCGGGACGGATGTAGCGCAGGATGCGCGTGTAGTGCGTGATGAGCAGCACACCGAGGTCGGTCTGCTCCTTCGCGCGGTTCACGCCCTCCGACACGATCTTCAGCGCGTCGACGTCGAGGCCCGAGTCGGTCTCGTCGAGCACCGCGATCTTCGGCTTGAGCAGCTCGAGCTGGAGGATCTCGTGGCGCTTCTTCTCGCCGCCGGAGAAGCCCTCGTTGACGTTGCGCGAGGCGAACTTCGCGTCCATGCGCAGGTTCTCCATGGCGCCCTTGACGTCCTTGGTCCAGCTGCGGATCGCCGGCGCCTCGCCGTCGATGGCCGTCTTGGCCGTGCGCAGGAAGTTGGTGACCGTGACGCCGGGGATCTCGACGGGGTACTGCATCGCCAGGAAGAGACCGGCGCGAGCGCGCTCGTCGACGCTCATCTCGAGCACGTCCTCACCGTCGAGCGTGATCGAGCCGCTCGTGACGGTGTACTTGGGGTGACCGGCGATCGTGTACGCCAGGGTCGACTTGCCGGAGCCGTTGGGGCCCATGATGGCGTGGGTCTCACCGGTGCGCATGGTCAGCGTCACGCCGTTGAGGATCGGGGTCGTACCGTTCTCCGTCTCGACCGTCACGTGGAGGTCGCGGATCTCGAGGACAGACATGGTGTTCCTTACTCGTAAAGTCTCTGGTGTCGGCGCGGCTCAGGCCGTCGCCTTGGTGACGGACGGATCGATGAGCACGTCGTCTCCGTCGATCACGACCTCGTACACGGGAACCGGCTCGTAGGCCGGGAGGTTCAGCGGACGGCCGGTCTTCAGCGAGAACGCCGAGCCGTGAGCCCAGCACTCCAGCGTCTCGCCCTCGACGAAACCGTCGGACAGCGAGATGTCGCCGTGCGTGCAGACGTCTCCGATCGCGTGCACGTCGCCGTTGCCGTCGAGCACGACGGCCATCGCGACGCCGTCGATCTCGACGCGACGCGCCTCGTCCTGCACGAGATCACTCAGGGCGCAGACGCGCGACGCGCTCACGCGGCGGTCCCCTCGGCCAGCTCGTGCTCGATCGCCTCGATGAGCTCGGTCTCGAGCTCGGGGATGCCGATGCGCTGCACGATCTCGCTGAGGAAGCCGAGCACGACCAGGCGGCGCGCCTCGTCCTCGGCGATGCCACGGGCCTGCAGGTAGAACAGCTGCTCGTCGTCGAAACGACCCGTGGCGCTGGCGTGGCCGGCGCCCTGGATGTCGCCCGTCTCGATCTCGAGGTTCGGGATCGAATCCGCGCGCGCGCCGTCGGTGAGCACGAGGTTGCGGTTGGCTTCGTAGGAGTCGGTGCCCGTGGCATCCGGTCCGATCAGCACGTCGCCGATCCAGACGCTCCGGGCGCTCTCCCCCTGCAACGCGCCCTTGTAGAGCACGTCGCCGACGGTGTGCGGGCCCTTGTGGTGCAGGTACACCTGCGACTCGAGGTGCTGACCGGCGTCGGAGAACGACAGGCCGTACAGACGCCCCTCGGCGCCGGGGCCCGAGAGCTCGACCGAGGGGTTCACGCGCACGACGCCGCCGCCGAAGCTCACCACGACGTGCGTGAGCTTGGCGTCGCGGTCGACGCGCGCCTGGTGGGATGCCGCGTGCACCGCGTCGTCGTCCCACCGCTGCACCGAGACGACGGTGAGGTCGGCTCCGTCGCGCACGATGATCTCGACGTTCTGCGCGTGGGTCGCGGTGCCCTCGTGTCGCAGCACGACGGTGCCGCGCGAGTTCGGCTGCGCCTCGATGACGACATGAGCGTGCGCGAGGCCGCCGGTGCCGGTCAGACGCACCACGACGGGCTCGTCGAGCTCGACGTTCGCGGGGATCCGCAGCAGAGGCGCCTCGGCCTCGTGCGTCCACGCGAGGGCGGCAGGGAGGTCCTCCGGGCGGAAGTGCTCGCCGCGCGGGGCGTCGCCCGCGGCGAGGCGCAGCTGCTCGACCGCGGCCGGCGCCTCGACGTCGACGGTGATGACGCCGGTCGGGCCGGCCTCGTCGACGAAGAGCGGCGCGAGCCGGTCGATCGGGCTGAGCTTCCAGTTGACCTCGCGGCCCGTGGGGGTGCCGAAGTCGGCCGGGTCGAACGAGGTCTTCCGCTCCGAGCGCGTCTGCACCGGGACGACGGATGCCACGAGGGCTGCCGGGTCGATGTGACCCTCGGCGGCTGCGGGAGTTTCGGTCGCAGTCGTCACTTAACCAACACTGCCTTCCATGCCCATCTCGATGAGCTTGTTGAGTTCGAGCGCGTACTCCATCGGGAGCTCGCGGGCGATGGGCTCGATGAACCCGCGCACGATCATCGCCATGGCCTCGTCTTCGGGGAGGCCGCGCGACTGCAGGTAGAACAGCTGCTCCTCGCTGACCTTCGAGACGGTCGCCTCGTGGCCGAGCTGCACGTCGTCGACGCGGATGTCGATCGCGGGGTAGGTGTCGCTCCGCGAGATCGTGTCGACGAGCAGCGCATCGCAGCGCACGGTGTTGGCGGAGTGGTGCGCATTGGCATCCACTCGCACCTCACCGCGGTAACCGGCGCGACCGCCACCGCGGGCGATGGACTTCGACACGATCGACGACTGCGTGTACGGCGCCATGTGGATCATCTTCGCGCCGGCGTCCTGGTGCTGACCGGGACCGGCGAAGGCGACCGACAGGGTCTCGCCCTTGGCGTGCTCGCCCATGAGGTAGATGGAGGGGTACTTCATCGTCACCTTGGAGCCGATGTTGCCGTCGACCCATTCCATGGTCGCGCCCTCGTGGGCGACGGCGCGCTTGGTGACGAGGTTGTAGACGTTGTTCGACCAGTTCTGGATCGTCGTGTAGCGCACGCGGGCGTTCTTCTTCACGATGATCTCGACCACGGCCGAGTGCAGCGAGTCGCTCTTGTAGATCGGGGCGGTGCAGCCCTCGATGTAGTGGACGTAGCTGTCCTCGTCGGCGATGATCAGCGTCCGCTCGAACTGACCCATGTTCTCGGTGTTGATGCGGAAGTACGCCTGCAGCGGGATCTCGACGTGCACGCCCTTGGGGACGTAGACGAACGAGCCGCCCGACCACACGGCGGTGTTCAGCGCCGCGAACTTGTTGTCGCCGGCGGGGATGACCGTGCCGAAGTACTCCTCGAAGAACTCGGGGTGCTCACGCAGCGCCGTGTCGGTGTCCATGAAGATGACACCCTGCTGCTCGAGGTCCTCGCGGATCTGGTGGTACACCACCTCGGACTCGTACTGCGCGGCGACGCCGGCGACGAGGCGCTGACGCTCGGCCTCGGGGATGCCGAGCTTCTCGTACGTGTTGCGGATCTCCTCCGGGAGGTCCTCCCACGACTGCGCCTGCTTCTCGGTCGAGCGCACGAAGTACTTGATGTTGTCGAAGTCGATGTCGCTGAGGTCGGCGCCCCAGGTCGGCATGGGCTTCTTGCCGAAGAGCTGGAACCCCTTCAGACGGGTCTTCAGCATCCACTCCGGCTCGGACTTCAGCGAGGAGATGCCGCGCACGACGTCCTCGTTGATGCCGCGCTGCGCGACGGCGCCCGCGGCGTCGGTGTCGTGCCAGCCGAACTCGTATTGCCCCAGGCTCTCGAGCTCTGGTCGGTCGATGAGGACATCGGACATGGTGATCACTCTCCTTCTCGGGCCTCAACGGTGTCATCCGCCCCGACATTCCGGACTCCGGTCGAAGTCCCAGGTTCGTCGCTGGTGGGCCCGCTCGAAGGCGCTGGCTGCGCGCCTAGACTGTCTGTTGTGCGGATCGCGTGAGCGCTGCACACGGACCCTTCGATTCTACAGGCAACACCCGCTCCCGGCATGGCAGTCCCGCTCTCCCGAACGCCGGGACGGCCCCGACGCCAGGAAGCCGTACGCATGCCCTCCGCCCCGTCCTCCCCCTCCCCGTCCCGCGTCCCCGCGGTACTGCAGCGCCTCGGCGCGTGGCTGCCCACGCGGGTCGACCGCCGGGTGAAGGTGTTCGCGTGGTTGTCGTTCATCGCCGAGGTGCTCATCATCGGCACCGGCGGGGCCGTGCGTCTGACGGGATCGGGCCTGGGCTGCCCCACGTGGCCGCGCTGCACCCCCGACTCGCTCGTGAACACCCCCGAGATGGGCATCCACGGCATCATCGAGTTCGGCAATCGCACACTCACCGGCCTGGTCGGCATCCTCGCCCTCGCCGTGGTCGTGCTCGTGTGGCGCATGCGTCACGAGCGCCGCGTCCTGTTCGTGCTGTCGCTGATCGTCCTCGGCGGAATCATCGCGCAGGCGGTCGTGGGCGGTATCACGGTGCTCACGGGCCTGAACCCCTTCATCGTCGGCTTCCACTACGTCGCCTCGGTGGTGCTCGTGGCCGTGTGCGCCGCCTTCCTGGTGCGCATGTACCAGCCGGCCGGGCCCCGCACGCTGTCGGTGCCCCGCTGGTTCGCCGGGCTCGTGCACGCGACCACCGGCGTGCTGGCGCTGACCATCGTCTTCGGGGTGCTGACCACCGGTGCGGGTCCCCACTCCGGCGACGAGGCCTCGGTGCGCAACGGCTTCGACGCGCAGGTGCTGGAGCACGTGCACGCCTGGCCCGGATACGCCCTGTTCGCCCTCACGCTCGTCGTCGTCGTCGCCGCCTGGCGCCTCCGTCTGCCCGTCCGACGCTGGGCGACCGCACTGCTGGCGGTCGAACTCGTGCAGATCGCGGTGGGCCTCTACCAGGCGCGCAACGGCCTCCCCGAGATCGCCGTCGGCACGCACATGGTGCTCGCGGCCCTCGCGGCGGCGACCATGACGGTCGTCGTGCTGCGGCTGAAGACCCCGGTCGTCGCCGCCTCGGCCGAGAGCGGTCGCGCCACCGCCGACGCCCGCGCCTGACGCCCCGCTCCCCCTTATACGCTCATAGGGCATTCATCGGCGACCCCTAGGCCCCGCCAGGACCGGTGAGAGAACCTTGACGTTCCGGGTTCAGCCCGGGCATTCCCGATGCCACCGCGTCGGGGAACGCCAGTCCGGTGCCCCCGCGCCGGAACGACAAGGAGTACTCCCCATGAAGACCCGCCCCCGCCTGGTGACCAGCATCCCGTTCTGGGTGCTCGTCGTCGCCTCCCTGGCCGCCATCGCCGGTGGACTCGCGATCGTCCTGAACGGGATCGATGCGATGGAGCAGGTGCTCAACGACCCGAACGCCACCGTCGTGCAGGTCTACGTCGGTCAGTCGTGGGTCGTCGTCGGCGCCGCCGTACTCGGCGCCGGTGCGATCGGCATCGCCCTCGTGCTGGCCCTGGGCGCCGCCGCCACGCTGACCCGTCGCCCCGACGTCGCGATCGAGACCATCGACTGGAACAGCGACGACGAGACCGCCGCCGACAGCACCGCTCCCGCCGCCCCCTTCGCGCCGGCCACGACCGCTGCGCCCCTCGCGGTGGAGGATGCCGACGTCGAGACCCCGTCGACCGCCACGGCTCCTCCGGCGGCCGCGGCGGCCGCCCGCCCCGACGAGCCCACGCTCGACACCGGAGACGACGCCACGCGTCGCTGACGCTGTCCCGGAAGCGCCCGCTCCCCTCGGGGGCGGGCGCTTCCGCGTCCAGGGGCGCCGACGAGCGTGCCTACGCTGAAGACATGTTCACCCTCCGAACGACGCGGGAAGAAGACTGGCCGCAGCTGCGGACGTTCCGTCTCGAGAACGCCACCGACAACCCGGTCTCCTGGACGGCGACGGTCGACGAGACGCTGAGCATCCCCGAAGACGGATGGCGGATGCGAGCCCGACGCGGCGGTCAGCCCGACACCACCAGCGTCGTGGCGACAGACGACGAGACGGGACGCTGGCTCGGGATGATGTGCGCGCAGATCGGCGACGCCCACGGCCCCGAGCCCGTCCTCACGGGCGTCTACGTGACACCCGACGCGCGAGGGAGGGCCGCCGGCGTCACCGACGCGCTCTTCGAGTCGATCCTGCGCTGGGCGGGCTCGCGCGGAACGGTCCTCCGCCTCTGGGTGGCCGAGCACGCCGTGCCCGCTCGCCGGTACTACGCGCGGAACGGGTTCGTCCCCACGGGGCGCGTCGAGGAGCTGCGGGTCCTCGGGCGGGAGCCGCAGCCCGACGACGGCGGGCTCCTCGAGATGAGCCGCCCGCTGACGGGCGCCACCACCTCGGTGGCCGCCGCTCTCTGACCTCGCCGCGCGCAGGTCGCACGTGGCGGATGACGCCGAGGACCCGGCATCCGCACGAGGAAGCGCCCGCCCCGAGACGGGGCGGGCGCTTCCTGAAGACTCGTGCTCAGAACGGGAGGAGCGGGTCGACCGCGATCGCCACGAACAGGAGCGTGAGATAGGTGATCGAGGCGTGGAAGACGCGCATCGGCCGCGGCTCGCCGCCGCGCACCGCACGGGCGTAGAGGCGGTGCGACTCGTAGATGAACCAGCCGCCGAACACGAGGGCCGACACGCTGTACACCAGGCCCATCGAAGCGACGGGGATGAGAAGGAGCGAACAGGCGACGGTCGCCCAGGCGTAGAGGATGACCTGCAGGCCGACCTGCGAACCGCTGCGGGTGGCGCCCAGCATGGGGACGTCGACCTCGTCGTACTGCGCGGCGTACTTCATCGACAGCGGCCAGTAGTGCGGCGGCGTCCACAGGAACACCAGCGCGAACAGGATGAACGGCGCCCAGGAGAGCGAACCCGTCACCGCCGACCAACCGATGAGCACCGGGAAGCACCCCGCGATGCCGCCCCACACGATGTTCTGCTCGGTGCGGCGCTTGAGGATCATCGTGTAGATCACGACGTAGAAGAAGATCGCGACGGCCGACAGGCCCGCCGCCAGCGGGTTGGTGAACACCAGCAGCCACACGGTGGAGAACACCGCGAGCGTCCAGGCGAACGTCAGAGCCCCCCGGGGCGAGACCTCGCCGGTGACCAGCGGTCGGTTCACCGTGCGCTGCATGTGCGCGTCGATGTCGCGGTCGAGGTACATGTTGAACGCGGCCGCCGAACCGGCGCTGAGCGAGCCGCCGATCACGGTGGCGAGGATCAGCCAGAGGTTCGGCAGTCCGCCCTGCGCGAGGATCATCACCGGAACGGTGGTCACCAGCAGCAGCTCGAGGACGCGGGGCTTCGTCAGAGCGACGTAGGCCCGGAGGGTGCGTCCGACGGAGCGGCGATCGGTCGTCGCAATGACGTGCGACGTCGTCGAGATGTCCATCGTCCCCCGGGGTAGCGCGTATGTAATCCCCACGATTCTATGCCATCCCCACCACACGCACGGCCGCCTGTCGACCCCCGTCACGAACGGCAACGGCGTCGGTCGTTCTCGCTATGCTGGCGAAGAACGCGCGCCCCGCGCCGACACCCCACCCCCCTCCCACTCCTACGGTGACGAGCGCGGACGTCGGTTTGTGAATCGGGCGCAGGATCGAGAAAGGCACCGTGTTGTCGGACTTCGAATGGGACGAGATCGATCGGCGCGCGGTGGACACCGCACGCATCCTGGCGGCTGACGCCGTCGAGAAGGTGGGCAACGGCCACCCGGGAACGGCCATGTCGCTGGCCCCCGCCGCCTACCTGCTGTACCAGCGTGTGCTGCGCCACGACCCGGCCGACACCCACTGGCCCGGTCGCGACCGCTTCATCCTCTCCGCCGGGCACTCGTCGCTCACCCAGTACGTGCAGCTCTACCTCGGCGGCTTCGGCCTCGAGCTGAAGGACCTCGAGGCGCTGCGCACCTGGGGCTCGCTGACCCCCGGCCACCCCGAGTACGGACACACCGACGGCGTCGAGATCACCACCGGCCCCCTCGGCCAGGGTCTGGCCTCCTCGGTGGGCTTTGCCTACGCCGCACGCTACGAGCGCGGTCTCTTCGACGCCGAGACCCCCGCCGGTGAGAGCCCCTTCGACCACTTCGTCTACGTGATCGCCGGCGACGGCGACCTCCAGGAGGGCGTGACCAGCGAGGCCTCCTCGCTCGCCGGCCACCAGGAGCTCGGCAACCTCATCGCGATCTACGACTCCAACCAGATCTCGATCGAGGACGACACCAACGTCGCCTTCACCGAGGACGTCCAGAAGCGCTACGAGTCGTACGGCTGGCACGTGCAGACCGTGGACTGGAAGAAGACCGGTCAGTACGTCGAGGACGTCGCCGAGCTGCACGCCGCGATCGAGGCCGCCAAGGGCGAGACGAGCAAGCCTTCGCTCATCATCCTCAAGACGATCATCGGTTGGCCCTCGCCCGGCAAGCAGAACTCCGGCAAGATCCACGGCTCCGCCCTCGGCGCCGACGAGCTCAAGGCCACGAAGGAAGTGCTCGGCTTCGACCCCGAGCAGCACTTCGCCGTCGCCGACGACGTCCTCGACCACACGCGCGAGCTCGTGAAGCGCGGCGAGGCCGAGAAGGCCGCCTGGCAGGACAAGTTCGACGCCTGGGCCGCCGCCCACCCCGAGCGCAAGCAGCTGTGGGACCGCCTGCAGGCCCGCGAGCTCCCGGCCGATATCGCCGAGGCGCTGCCCGCCTTCGAGGCCGGCAAGGACGTCTCCACCCGCGCCGCCTCGGGCACCGTCATCAACGCCCTCGCCGCCTCGCTCCCCGAGCTCTGGGGCGGTTCGGCCGACCTCGCCGAGTCCAACCTGACGACGATCAAGGATGCCAAGTCCTTCATCCCCGCCTCGTGGTCGACGCACGAGTGGTCGGGCGACCCCTACGGCCGCGTGCTGCACTTCGGCATCCGCGAGCACGCCATGGGCGCGATCCTCAACGGCATCGTCCTGCACGGACCCACCCGTCCGTTCGGCGGCACCTTCCTCATCTTCAGCGACTACATGCGCCCGCCGGTGCGTCTGGCCGCGCTGATGAACATCCCGACGATCTTCGTCTGGACGCACGACTCCGTCGCGCTCGGCGAGGACGGCCCCACGCACCAGCCGATCGAGCAGCTCGCGACGCTCCGCGCCATCCCGAACTTCGCCCTCGTGCGTCCCGCGGATGCCAACGAGACCTCCGTCGTGTGGCTCGAGATGCTGCGCCGCACCGCCGGTCCCGCCGGTATCGCCCTGACCCGTCAGAACATCCCGGTCTTCGCCCGCGGCGAGGGCGCGGCATCCGGCGACGAGTTCGCCTCCGCCGAAGGCGCCGTCAAGGGCGCCTACGTGCTGGCCGAGGCGAAGAACGGCGAGCCCGACGTGATCCTCATCGCCACCGGCTCCGAGGTGCAGCTGGCCGTCGAGGCGCGCGAGACGCTCGCCGCCGAGGGCGTGCACGCCCGCGTGGTGTCGGCTCCGTCGCTGGAGTGGTTCGCCGAGCAGGACGAGGCCTACCGCGAGTCGGTGCTGCCGTCGTCGGTGAAGGCGCGCGTCTCGGTCGAGGCGGGCTCCGCGCTCAGCTGGGCCGGCATCGTCGGCGACGCCGGCCGCTCCGTCGCGATCGACCACTTCGGTGCGTCGGCCGACTACAAGACCCTGTTCCAGAAGTTCGGCATCACGACCGAGCATGTCGTCGAGGCCGCACGCGAGTCGCTCGCCGCGGCGAAGAAGTAATCGAGAGGGACCGACACACATGAGCACTCCCACCGCAGACCTCGCCGCTCAGGGCGTCAGCATCTGGCTCGACGACCTGTCGCGTCAGCGCATCCAGTCCGGCAACCTCGCCGAGCTGATCGAGTCGCGCAACGTCTCGGGCGTCACGACCAACCCGACCATCTTCGCCGGAGCCCTCTCGAAGGGCGAGGCGTACGAGGGCCAGGTCAAGGAGCTCGCCGCGGCGGGCGCCGACGTCGACGAGGCGATCTTCTCGATCACCACCGACGACGTGCGCGACGCATGCGACATCTTCCTGCCCGTCTTCGAGGCCACGAACGGCGTCGACGGTCGCGTGTCGATCGAGGTCTCCCCCGACCTCGCCCACGACACCGAGGGCACCGTCGCGCAGGCGAAGGACCTCTCGGCGCGCGTCGACCGCAAGAACGTCCTCATCAAGATCCCCGCGACCAAGGCCGGCCTGCCGGCGATCACCGAGGTCATCGGTGCGGGCATCTCGGTCAACGTCACGCTCATCTTCAGCCTCGAGCGGTACGAAGAGGTCATCGACGCCTACCTCGCCGGAGTCGAGAAGGCGCAGGCCGCCGGCCACGACATCACGACCCTGCAGTCGGTGGCGTCGTTCTTCGTGTCGCGCGTCGACACCGAGATCGACAAGCGTCTCGCCGCGATCGGCACCGATGAGGCCGCCGAGCTGAAGGGCAAGGCCGGTATCGCCAACGCCCGCCTGGCCTACGAGCTGTTCGAGAAGAAGTTCTCCGACGACCGTGCCAAGAAGCTCCTGGATGCCGGTGCGACCGTGCAGCGTCCCCTCTGGGCCTCGACGGGTGTCAAGGACCCCGCCCTGCCCGACACGCTCTACGTGACCGAACTCGTCGCCCCCGGCACCGTGAACACGATGCCCGAGAAGACGCTCGAGGCCACGTTCGACCACGGCGTCATCACCGGAGACACCGTCACCGGTGCCTACGCCGAGGCGCACGAGGTGTTCGACCGCCTCGCCGCGGCGGGCGTCGACGTGGCCGACGCCACGCAGACGCTCGAGGACGAGGGCGTCGAGAAGTTCATCGCGTCGTGGCACGAGCTGCAGGACACGGTCAAGACCGCCCTCGACGCCGGAAGCGCCCAGGCCGCCAAGTGAGCTTCGCCGTCAAGGTCACCGGCCACGTCAAGTCGGTGGTCGACGCCGAGCTTCCCGGTCTGACCGGGTCGCTCATCGCGTCGGGCATCACGGCGGGCGATGCGAGCCTGTGGGGCGCGGCTGCCGAAGACGAGGCCTCTCGTCGGCTCGGGTGGGTGCGGGCGGTCTCCGTCTCGCGCCCGCTCGTGCCCGAGATCACCGCCCTGCGCGACGAGCTCGTCGCGCAGGGCGTGACCCGGGTGGTGCTGGCCGGCATGGGCGGATCGTCCCTCGCGCCCGAGGTCATCGCGCAGTCGTCCGGCGTACCCCTCGTCATCCTCGACTCCACGGCCCCCGGCCAGGTGCTCGCCGCGATCGACGGCGACGCCGAGTCGGGCGGACTCGAGCAGACGGTGCTCGTCGTATCGAGCAAGTCGGGGTCGACGATCGAGACCGACTCCGCCAAGCGCGCCTTCGAGGCCGCCTTCCGCGACGTCGGTATCGACCCCGCGGGGCGCATCGTGGTCGTGACCGACCCCGGCTCCCCGCTCGAGCAGTCGGCCCGCGCCGACGGCTACCGCGTGTTCCTCGCCGACCCCGAGGTCGGCGGACGATACTCCGCGCTCACCGCCTTCGGACTCGTGCCGGCGGGTCTCGCCGGCGTCGACATCGACGATCTGCTCGACGAAGCCGACGCGACCCTCCTCGAGGTCGCCATCGACTCCCCCGAGAACCCGGCCCTCGTGCTCGCGGCGGCCATCGCCGGAGGCGGCGCGCACCGACGCGACAAGCTCGGCCTCGTCACCGACGGCAGCCACATCATCGGCCTGCCCGACTGGATCGAACAGCTCGTCGCCGAGTCCACGGGCAAGGACGGCACCGGCATCCTGCCCGTCGTGCTGCTCCCCGTCTCGCCCGAGCTCGAGGCGAAGCCCGACGACCTGCAGGTCGTGCGCTTCGTCGACGACGCCGATGCGTTCCACCTCTTCGAGCGCCACACCGGCGAGGTGCTGGTCAGCGGCTCGCTGGGCGCGCAGTTCGTCGTGTGGGAGTACGCGACGGCGATCGCCGGCCGCCTCCTGGGCATCGATCCGTTCGACCAGCCCGACGTGGAGTCGGCGAAGGAGGCGACGCGGGGCCTGCTCGAGTCGCAGCCCGCCCCCACCGCCGCGGCCTTCGTCGCCGACGGCGTCGAGGTGCGCGTGTCCGACCCGGCCCTCGCCGAGAGCGGCACCGTCGCCGGCGTGCTCGCGGCGCTCTGGGCCCGCGTCCCCGCAGACGGGTACGTCAGCGTGCAGGCGTACGTGAACCGTCTCGACCTCGCTCAGCTGTCGGGGCTCCGCGAGCTGGTGGCGGCCGACACGGCTCGTCCCACCACGTTCGGATGGGGTCCGCGGTTCCTGCACTCCACCGGGCAGTACCACAAGGGCGGACCCGCCAACGGGGTGTTCCTCCAGATCATCGAACGCACCGATGTCGACCTCGAGATCCCGGGGCGGCCGTTCACGTTCGGACAACTCATCCAGGCACAGGCCGCGGGAGACGCGAGCGTACTGGCGGAGGCTCATGGCCGTCCCGTCGTCACGCTGACGCTGACCGACCCGCAGGTCGAGGTGCTCTCACTCTTCGAGGCGGCACAGTAAGCATGGTCGTAAAGATCACACCGGGTCACAATCCTCTGCGCGATCCCGAGGATCGCCGACTCAACCGCATCGCGGGGCCCAGCGCGCTCGTCATCTTCGGCGTGACGGGAGACCTGTCACGCAAGAAGCTCATGCCGGCCGTCTACGACCTCGCGAACCGCGGACTCCTGCCCCCCGGATTCGCGCTCGTCGGCTTCGCCCGCCGCGACTGGGAGGACCAGGACTTCGCGAAGGTCGTCTACGAGTCGGTGAAGAAGTACGCGCGCACGGAGTTCCGCGAGGAGACGTGGAAGGAGCTCCTCGAGGGCATCCGCTTCGTGCAGGGCGAGTTCGACGACCCCGAGGCGTTCGTGCGCCTGCGCGACACCGTCGACAAGCTCGACACCGAGCGCGGGACCATGGGCAATCACGCGTACTACCTGTCGATCCCGCCGAAGGCCTTCCCGCTGGTCACCACCCAGCTGAAGGCGTCGGGTCTCGTGGGCGACAAGGCCGAGGACACCTCGGGCTGGCGCCGCGTGGTCATCGAGAAGCCCTTCGGCCACGACCTCGCCTCGGCCCGCGAGCTGAACGAGGTCGTCGAGAGCGCGTTCCCGGCCGACTCGATCTTCCGGATCGACCACTACCTCGGCAAAGAGACCGTGCAGAACATCCTCGCGCTGCGCTTCGCCAATGAGCTGTACGAGCCCATCTGGAACCGCAACTACGTCGACCACGTGCAGATCACCATGGCCGAGGACATCGGCGTGGGTGGCCGTGCGGGGTATTACGACGGCATCGGCGCGGCGCGCGACGTCATCCAGAACCACCTCCTGCAGCTGCTCGCCCTGACCGCGATGGAGGAGCCGATCAGCTTCAACGCCGCGGACCTGCGCGCCGAGAAGGAAAAGGTGCTCGCCGCCGTCCGCCTGCCGGAGAATCTGGCCGAGGCCACCGCGCGCGGTCAGTACGCCGGCGGATGGCAGGGCGGCGAGAAGGTGCTCGGCTTCCTCGAGGAAGACGGGATGAACCCCGAGTCGGTCACCGAGACGTACGCGGCGATCAAGCTCGAGATCAACACGCGCCGCTGGTCGGGCGTGCCGTTCTACGTGCGCAGCGGAAAGCGCCTGGGACGCCGCGTGACCGAGGTCGCCGTGGTGTTCAAGCGGGCGCCGCAGCAGCTGTTCTCCCGCAGCCAAACGCAGGAGCTCGGACAGAACGCGCTCGTCATCCGCGTCCAGCCCGATGAGGGCGTCACGATCCGGTTCGGATCCAAGGTCCCCGGCGACGGCACCCAGGTGCGCGACGTCACGATGGACTTCGGCTACGGCCACGCCTTCACCGAGGCCAGCCCGGAGGCCTACGAGCGTCTGATCCTCGACGTGCTCCTCGGCGACCCGCCGCTGTTCCCGCGGCACGAAGAGGTCGAGCTCAGCTGGAAGATCCTCGACCCGATCGAGGAGTTCTGGGCCGCCGAGGGCGGTCCCCTCGAACAGTATTCGCCCGGGTCGTGGGGGCCGGCATCCGCCGACGAGCTCCTCGCCCGCGACGGCCGCACCTGGAGGCGCCCGTGATCATCGATCTGCCCGACACCACCGTCAGCGCGATCTCGAAGAGCCTCGTGAGCGTGCGCGAAGAGGGCGGCGCCGTCGCCCTCGGGCGCGTGCTGACGCTCATCATCGTCACCCACCACGGTGCCGAGGAAGAAGTCATCGAGGCCGCGAACGACGCCTCGCGCGAGCACCCGATGCGCGTGATCGCCGTGTTGTTCGGCGACGAGGACGAGGAGCCGCGCCTCGACGCGCAGATCCGCGTCGGCGGCGACGCCGGTGCGAGCGAGGTGGTCGTGCTCCGCGCCCACGGCGCGGCCGGCTCCAACGCCGAGAGCCTCGTGACGGGCCTGCTCCTGCCTGACGCACCCGTCGTGGCGTGGTGGCCGGCCGAAGCCCCTGAGAACCCCTCGCGCTCGGCCATCGGCCGCATCGCCCAGCGTCGCATCACCGATGCCTCGTCGCAGGCGGATCCCGCTGCCTGGGTCGCGCAGCTCGGCGAGCACTACGCGCCCGGCGACACCGATTTCGCCTGGACGCGGGTCACCCGGTGGCGCGAGCAGCTGGCCGCCGTGCTCGACCAGCCGCCGTTCGAACCGGTCACCGCCGTCGAGGTGCGCGGTGCGGCCGACTCCCCCTCCACCGCCCTGCTGGCGGCGTGGCTGGGCATGAAGCTCGAAGCTCCGGTGGATTACGCCTACCTGCCCGCCGACGAGTGGGCGAGCGGCATCAAGTCGGTGCGCCTCACGCGCCCGAGTGGCGACACGCTCCTCGAGCGTCCCGAGGCGGGCATCGCGGTACTCACGCAGCCCGGGCAGCCCACGCACGACCTCGCCTTCCCTCGCCGCACCCTGCGGGAGTGCCTGGCGGAGGAGCTGCGACGTCTCGACCCCGACCTGCTCTACGGGCGGGTCATCACCGAGGGGCACGACCTGCTGCTCGCGGCGAGCGAGCAGGACGCGTCATGACCGACAACGGCTCGGCCAAGCGCGTCATCATCAAGCGCGACGCCGACACGCTCGCCGAGTACGTCGCGACCCGCTTCATGAACCGGATCGTCAAGCGCGTCGCCGAGGGCAAGCGCATGCACGTCTGTCTGACCGGCGGGACCATGGGCGCAGCGGTGCTGCGCACCGCGGCAAGCGATGCGCGCGTCGCCGACGTCGACTGGTCGCTCGTGCACTTCTGGTTCGGCGACGAGCGCTTCGTTCCGCGCGATTCCGACGACCGCAACGAGAAGCAAGCGCGCGAAGCGTTCCTCGACCACCTCGACATCCCGGCCGAGAACATCCACGTGGTCGCCTCGAGCGACGACGGACTCGACCTGGATGCCGCGGCGATCGCATACGCCGACGAACTGGCGCAGTTCGCCCCCTCCGACCGCAGCGAGACCGGCCCCTGGCCGTCGTTCGACATCTGCTTCCTCGGAGTGGGCCCCGACGCGCACATCGCCTCGCTGTTCCCCGACCGGCCCGAGATCTCGGTCACCGATCGCGCCACCGTGCCGGTGCGCGATTCACCGAAGCCGCCGAGCGACCGCGTCTCGCTGACGCGGCCGGTCATCAACTCCTCGAAGCGCGTGTGGATGGTCATCGCCGGCGCCGACAAGGCCGCAGCCCTCGGGCTGGCCCTCGCCGGGGCCAGCTATCAGAGCGTCCCCGCGGCGGGTGCGAAGGGCCGTCGTCGCACGGCCTTCTTCGTCGACGAGGTCGCCGCCGATCAGGTTCCGCCGCAGCTCATCGATCGCGAGTACTGACCTCCGGTACCCCCGCCCGCGCACTCCGACCACGCGAGGTCTCACGCCGCGGCTGCGGCGAGAACACTTCGTCGGCGGAACCCTGACGGCACGAGGGGCTCGGATGCCCGGCATCCGGGCCCCTTCCGTGCGAACGGGGAGAAATCCTCCGGCTCTTGTCTTCGACGGTGCGGCGGCTTACCCTTCCTGCAGGGGGGGCATCCTGAACCGGCGCGACGATCGTGATCGTCGCCCGCCGGTTCGCGCGAGAGGGAGCGTGGGATGCCATTGTTCGGTCGCGGGCGCGAGCTCGACATCGCACGGACGACCGTCGGACTGCGCACGGGAGCCGCGTGCGTGTTCGTCGGCGAGGCGGGAATGGGCAAATCGGCCCTGGCGGCCGAACTCGCCCGGGAGCACCGGGCGAACCTGGTCGCCGTCAGTCCGAGCGAGCGGATGTGGCCGTACTCGGGCCTGTCGGCCGTCGCCGCCGGACTCGGCGGCGCGCGCGGCGCCGCGATCGACGGCATCCTGGACCGCGGTCGCGATTGGCCGGAGCACCTGATGGCCGAGGAGGTGAGCCGGACACTGCACCTCATCCGCGACGACGCGGGCGTGCTCGTCATCGACGACCTCGATGAGATGGACGGTGCGAGCCTCACGGTGCTGTCGTACGTGTTCGGGCGTCTTCGTGGCACGGGGGTCACGATCCTCGCCACCGTGGGGGCCCCCGGACACCGCCACGAAGTCGCCGCGCTGCCGCACGTGCGCCTCGAGCCCCTCGCCTTCGAGGCCGCGTCCGACCTCGCACGCGAGATCGTCGGTCCCGCGAGCGCGGCCGCCGTACGCCACCTCGTCGTGATGTTCACCGGCGGCGACCCCGGCGTGCTGTCTCGCGTGCGGCTGACGGCGGCGGAGGCGGCGGGTGAGGACGCGCTGCCCCTCCCGCTGCGCCTGTCGGACGACCGGAGCGGTCGCCCACGGCGCGAGGCATTCTCCCCGCGCGGCGCACGCGCGGACGCGGTGCTCGACCTGCTGTCGATCGGTCCCGTCTACGACTACGAGCGACTGCGCCTCACCGCCCTCGCCGAGGGCGCCGACGTCGACCAGCTCATCGACGACGGCACGGTCCGCGTGCACGACGACCTGGCCCGCATGAGCGATCCCGCGCTCCGTCTGCGGCGACACGCGGCGATGGCGCCGGAGGACCGGCGCCGACTGCACGCCCAAGCGGCCGACGATCATCGCGACCGCGACCGTGCCACCCAGCTGTGGCACGAGAGCTTCCTCGAGCCCGACGGCGACCGCGGTTCGCTCCTCGCCGCGGCGGTGGGCTTCGCGCGCGCCGGGGAGACGGCATCCGCTGTGGAGTTCGCCGAACGCGCCCTGTCGGGTCGACTCGACCCCGAGGGCCGCACCCGAGGACTCGTCGATCTCGGCGGCGCGCTGGTGCTCCAGGGGCTCGACCTGCTCGGACAGCACTATCTGCGGCGCGCGGGTCGCAGCGACGATGCCGCCGTCCGTGTGCGCGCGGCGATCGCCCGCCTGCGCGCAGGGGCGAACGTCGACCACGTGATCGACGACGTCCTCGTCCGCGTCGACGCCGAGGGATGGACCGCCGGTGCGGAGCGCCTGCTCTGCGAGAGCGCCCGACTGCATCTGGGGCGCGGGGAGCTCGCCGCGGCGCTCGAGGCTCTGGACGCGATCGCCGCGGCAGGTGCCGCGTCGACCGAGACCGCGATGCTGCGCCTGCTCGTCGCCGAACTCGGCTGCGGCGCCCCGGCGCCGGGTCGCGACGTGCCGCCGCCCCTCGACCCGGCCGTACTTGCGGCGGATGCACCGGTCGAGATCGCCTCGCTCTCGGCGAGCGTGCGCATGCTGCGCGAGGAGTACGCCGCGGCGCGGCGTCAGGCGACCGAGCTGCTGGAGCGCGTTCCCCGGGTGGCCCCGTTGTGGCGCGAGCGCGTCCTGCGCCTGCTCGTGGTCTGCGAGGTGCGAGGCGGCGACGCGTCGGCGGTGCGCGAGGCCGTCGCGGCCTGGCGCCACGAGTGGGCCCCGGGCCGCGCGGAGGACGCCGCGACGACCCTGTTGTGCGCCGAGGCGGCCGCAGCCGACCCTCTCGACGCGCGCGCGGGCGACATGATCGCACGGGGACGCCACCTGTGCCGGCGTGAGGGGACGACGGCCCTCCTGCCGTTCTTCGCGGCGCTGGAGGGGAGGCTCGCCCTCGCCGAGGGACGGTACGAGGATGCCGTGGACCTGCTCCGCGGGGCCGGCGACGCTGCGGCGACGCATGATCCGTCGCTGCTGCGCATCGACGCCGATCTGATCGAGGCGCTGTGGCTGACCGGGCGCGAGGCCGAGGCCCGCCGCGAGCTCGCGCGGTTCGAAGCGGCCGCGGCCCGGCATCCGCGTCGATGGACGACCCTCGCCGTGGCGCGATCCCGCGCCGTCTGCCGCTCCGCGGAGGACGGCGCGCGGGCGTTCCGCGACGCCGACGCCGTCCTGCGCAGCACCGACGCCCCCTCGGAGCATTCGGCCCTGCACGCGACGCGCGAGCGGTGCCTGCCGACGGCGGACCGCTCCCCCGCGGCGCGCACGAGCACGATTCCGGCGCGCGGTCGCGCGCTGTCGCCGCAGGAGCAGGAGGTCGTGGCCCTGGTGGAGCAGGGTCTGCGCAACCGCGAGATCGCGTCGGCGCTGTTCGTCTCGCTGCGCACGGTCGAACTGCGCCTGACGCGCGTCTACCGCAAGCTCGGCGTCACCTCGCGCGTCCACCTCGTCTCGCTGCTGCGCGGAGCGGCGACGCCCTGATCGCGCCGGGCGACGGCGTCGCGGAGGTCCGGCGCCGGAACTCGCGACGAGGGGCCGACACGGATGCCGAGGTCACGGCATCCGCTCCCCCCGCTGCCGGCGCGACAGCGGCCGGCCGGCGGTCCGGGCTGCGCCAGCGCCCGTCGGAGGGACGCCCCCACGCCGACATCAGCGCCCGCAGGCACAGCAGCGCGTCCCACACCCGCAGCAGCGGGAACAGCAGCATCCACACGCGCGGCCGGGTGCGCGAGAGGGCGCAGGCGAAGACCGTCATCAGCGCGTCCACGAGCAGGAAGGCCAGCGCGAGCGGACCGACCGGCAGAGCGGCCGACAGCGCCGCCGCGGTCTGCGCCGCCGGTCCGGTGAGGACGGCCGCTGCCACGGCCGCGAGACCGGCGAACAGCAGCACCGGAAGCGCCGCGGCGAGCACGAGACTGGAGACGACGGTCTCGATCGCGAAGACGCCCACCGAGGTCCAGAACAGCCCGTAGCGCACACCGTGCCGCCGCACCGTCTGCCAGAAGCCCAGGCTCCACCGGCGCACCTGTGCGGTGTAGTCGCGCAGGGTCGCCGGGTCCTGCGTTTCGGCCACCGCACAGCCGGGATGGAAGGCGATGCGCCCCAAGCGCTTCGCGTGCACCTCGAACGTCATGTTGAAGTCCTCGATCGAGAGCCCCGGGGCATCGATGTCGATGCGGTCCAGCACGTCGGTGCGGTAGAGGCTCGCGAAGCCCGGCACGATCGCCACCGCGTCGGCGCCCCGCGCAGCCTGGCCGAACTTGTGCAGGTACTGGGTGCAGACGTAGGTGCGCTCGCGATACGCCGTGAGCACGCGGCCGACGACGGTGCGCGGGGTGTCGGCCGCGGTCGTGGCGCGGCCCGCGACAGCGACCACCCCGTCGTCGGTGAACAAGGGGAGGGCGGTGCGCAGGTAGTCCGGGCGGGGGCGGGAGTCGGCGTCGAGCAGGAGCAGGAGGGGGAAGCGGGCGGCGATGCCGAAGCGCTCGAGCCCGGCCCGGATGGCGCCGGCCTTGCCGCGGTTCGGAACGAGGTCGACGGCCGTCGCTCCGGCGCGTCGCGCCCGCCCGACGGTGTCGTCGCTCGACCCGTCCGAGACCACGAAGACGTTGCCGGGCGGAACGAGGCGTCGCGCGGCGCCGACCGCCTCCGCGATGACCAGCTCCTCGTTGTGCGCCGCGATCAGCACGGCCACCTCGTCGGACCGGTAGAACATCGACGGTGCGCCCCACGGCGACGCGATGCAGGACTCGGCGAGCAGGCGCAGGATGCCGACGGTCCCCCACGCCAGCGTCGACACGCCCACCGTCGCGACGGCGATGACGACGGCGAACGTCACGGTCACGGCATCCGCCCCTCGTCGGCGGCGCGCGAGGGGGACACGGCAGGGGGGCGTGCGAGGTCGTGCGCGGGCAGGGCGGGGCTCACGGGGTCCTCCTCTTCGGGTCGAGGCTGCGCCCGACGGTACGCGCAGAACGGGCCCGCGGCGCCGCAGCCGGCCCGCACTCGTCGATGCGGTTTCCCGCACGGCACGGTGCGGTCGGCGGTATCCCGCACGATCCGCCCGGCGTCCTTGACCATCCCACCGGTCCGCATCAGTGTGGGCCCCGGATCAGCGCCGACCCACCCGATCGGCCGCCTCCCACCCGCACCACCCGAATCGTCCGAGGGGGCCTGGCCCCCCATCGCCCCCTCGGACCCCGCTGTTGGAGGATGACGATGTCCACACTCGATGTGCGCGCCGAAGCGACCCCCGTGTCGCCGCCCCCGGTCGCCGCCGCGCCGCCCCGATTCGACTTCGACGTCGCGATCGTCGGCCTGGGGTACGTGGGGCTGCCGACGGCGCTGGCCTATCACGCCAGCGGCTCTCGCGTCCTGGCGCTCGACGTCTCATCGCGCCGGCTGCGCACGATCGCCGCCCGCGGCGCCGACCTCATCGACACCGATCGAGAACGGTTGGATGCCGCGCTGCGGCGTCCCGGCGCGTTCCGCCTGACCGGTGACGTGACCGAGCTGTCGCGGGCGGCCGCCATCGTGGTGTGCGTCCCCACGCCGGTGGACCACCAGCAGGTCCCCGACCTCGCTCCCCTGCGGGCCGCGTGCGCCACCGTCGTCGCCGCGGCCCGCCCGGGGCAGCTCGTCATGCTGACCTCCACCACCTACGTCGGCTGCACGCACGACCTGGTCGAGCAGCCCTTGCGCGAGCGGGGGTTCGAGATCGGCCACGACGTCTTCGTCGCCTTCAGCGCCGAGCGCATCGACCCCGGCAACGTCGGCTTCGCGCAGGAGGTCGTCCCGCGTGTCGTGGGCGGGGCCACCGCCCGCTGCGAGGAGCAGGGCGCGCAGCTGCTCGCACGCTACGCTGCCCGCGTCCACCGGGTCTCCTCCCTCGCGACCGCCGAGATGACGAAGCTGCTCGAGAACACCTTCCGCGCGGTCAACATCGCGCTCGCGAACGAGTTCGCCGACATCTGCGGCGCGCTCGACGTGCCCGTCACCGAGGTGATCGAGGCGGCGAGCACGAAGCCCTACGGCTTCATGGCGTTCTATCCCGGTCCCGGGGTGGGCGGGCACTGCATCCCGTGCGATCCGCACTACCTGCTCTGGCAGCTGAAGGCGCTGCACGTCGACGCCGGCGTCATCACCGAGGCGATGACGCGCATCGCCGCCCGTCCGCGCCGCGTCGTCGAACGCATCCGCGACGTGCTGGGCCGCGCCGGCAAGGGCACGCTAGGGGCCCGCGTCCTGGTGGTCGGGGTGACGTACAAGCCCGACGTCGCCGATCTGCGCGAGTCGCCCGCCCTCGAGATCATCGACCACCTGATCGACGTGGGTGCCGAGGTGCAGTACGTCGACACCCACGCCCCGCACATCCACCTCGACTCGGGGCGCGAGCGCGATTCCCTCGCCGACCCGGGCGGATTCCATCCCGACGTCGTGCTCGTGCACACGCGGCATCACGACTGCGACCTGGCGTGGCTCGACGGCGACGCCCTCGTGGTCGACGGCACCTACCGCAGCACCGACATCGCAGGGCGGGTGCTGCTGTGAGCGGCGTCCCGGTCTTCCCCGCGTCGGCGGGCGGACGCACGCGCACGCTGGTCACCGGCGGCGCCGGCTTCGTCGGCAGCCACCTCGTCGAGCACCTCCTCGCGGCCGGCGACGACGTCGTCGTCCTGGACGACCTCTCCACCGGGTCGGCGCGCAACCTGGCCGGTGTCGCCGACAACCCCCGGCTGGAGATGATCCACGGATCCATCCTCAACAGCAGGACCGTCGCCCAGGCGATGCACTCCTGCGATCGGGTGTTCCACCTCGCCGCCGCCGTCGGCGTCAAGCTCATCGTCGAGCAGCCGCTGCGGGGCCTGCGCATCAACATCCACGGAACCGAGAACGTGCTCACCGCGGCGATCGAGCACAAGGCGTCGGTGCTCCTGGTGTCCACGAGCGAGGTCTACGGCAAGAACACCGCCGACCGCCTGCGCGAGGATTCCGACCGCGTGCTGGGCGATCCCCTGCTCTCGCGGTGGACCTACGCCGGCGCCAAGGGGATCGACGAAGCCTTCGCCAAGGCCTATTGCGATCAGGAGGGGCTGGACGTCGCGATCGTCCGCCTGTTCAACACCGTGGGTCCGCGTCAGACCGGCCGCTACGGCATGGTGCTGCCCAACCTCGTCGGCCAGGCGCTGCGCGGGCACCCCCTCACGGTGTTCGGCGACGGCCTGCAGACGCGCTGCTTCTCCGCCGTCGAAGACGTCGTCCCCGCCATGGTGCGCATCGAACGCGATCCCCGTGCCCGCGGACAGGCCTACAACCTCGGCGGGTCGCGGGAGATCTCGATCCTCGACCTGGCGCGCGAGATCATCGCGACCCTCGACAGTCGCAGCGAGATCGAGCTCGTCCCTTACGAGCAGGCCTACGCCGCCGGTTTCGAGGACATGCGTCGCCGCGTCCCCGACAACACCAAGGCGCACGACCTCGTCGGCTACGAGCCCACCACCCCGCTCACCACGACCATCATGCGCGTGGCTGCCGATCTGCTCTCTCGGGAGCGTCTCGGGTCGGATGCCATGCCCCTCGCCGGCGCCGGCTCGTTCCGGGGCGTCGTCTGATGTGCGGAATCACCGCCTACCGCGGCCCCGCCGCCGCGGCATCCCGTGCGCGTTCCGCCCTCGAACGCCTCGAGTACCGCGGCTACGACTCCGCCGGGATCGCCGCGCGACGGCCCGACGGCACCACCCTGCACGCGCGTACTCTCAGCGGCGTGGCGGCCCTCGCGGTGGTGACCGGAGAACAGAGCACGGATGCCACGACCGCGGCCATCGGGCACACCCGGTGGGCCACGCACGGAGAGGTGAGCGAGGCGAACGCCCACCCGCTGGAAGACTGCAGCGGCCGGCTCTACGTGGTGCACAACGGCATCATCGACAACGCCGAGGTCCTCCGGGCGCAACTCGTCGCCGCCGGGCACCGCTTCGCCACGGGCGTCGACAGCGAGGTGATCGTGCACCTCATCGAGCAGGCTCAGCGCCCCGGGGTGGGACTCGGCGACGCCCTCGCCGACGCGGCCGGCCACCTCTCGGGCTCGTGGGCGGTCGTCGCCCTCGACGCGCGCACCGGGACCCTCGCGGCGACGGCGCACGGCTCCCCCCTCATCTCCGCCCAGGACGGCACGGGCACCTACCTCGCGAGCGATGTCGGGGCGGTGGCTCCCGAGGTCACCGAGTTCCGCGTGCTCGAAGACGACGACGTGGTCGAGATCGACGCCGCAGGCATCCGCTGGCACCGCGCCGGGGGCAGCTGCCGACCGCGCGGGCTGTGGCCGGTCCCCCGCACGGCGCTGCTGGCCAGCACCGGTCGCCACCGCGACCACATGGGCAACGAGATCGACGAACAGCCCGTGGTCGCCCGCCGGGTGCTCGAGGCCCTCGGCCCGGGCATCGTCGACGGGTCGCTGTGGCGCGGCCTGGGCCTGCCGTCGCTCGACGACATCGACCGGGTCACGGTGATCGGCTGCGGCACGTCGCTGCACGCCGGTCGCGCCGTCGCGGGGGTCTTCGGGCGTCTCGGCGGTCTGCCCACGCGCACCCTCGTGGCCAGCGAGGCCGCGCACGAGGTGTGGGAGCCGCGCACCCTCGTGATCGCGATGAGCCAGTCCGGCGAGACCGCCGACGTCTTGCGCGCCCTCGACGCCCTGCCGCCCCGGCACGGCACCCTGCTCGCCTTGACCAACAGCTCCTCCTCCACCCTGGCCCGCCGCTCCGACGCGGTCATCGACTGCCTCGCCGGCCCGGAGGTGGGGGTGGCCGCGACCAAGACGTTCGTCGCGCAGGTGCTGACCGGGGTCTGCGTGGCCCTGTCGGGACTGTCCGCCTTCGACCGCGCCGACTCGGCGTGCCTGGGCGCAGACCTCCGCGCCCTGGCCGCGACGCCCGATGCGCTCGCCGCCGCCCTCGACGCCTGGCGGGGACCCAGCGCGCAGCTGGCCGCCGAGTACGCCCGGGCGTCGGGGTTCCTCTTCCTCGGCCGCGGCGCGGGTCTGATCTACGCCGCCGAGGGTGCCCTCAAGCTCAAGGAGCTGTCGTACCGCTGGGCGGAGTCCCACCCCGCCGGCGAGCTCAAGCACGGTCCCCTCGCCCTGGTGGATGCCGGCACCCCCGTGTTCGTGGTCGACAACGGCGATCCGCGGCTCGATGTCGACATCGCCGAAGTCGCCGCACGCGGAGGTCGCGTCATCCGGATCGGCGAACGCGTGCTCACCGTGGGCGGAGTGCCGCTGCATCTGCCGCGCACCGGACCCTCGTGGGGACCGCTCGAGACCGTGGTTCCGCTGCAGATGTTCGCGCGCGAGCTCGCCGTGCGTCTGCATCGCGACGTCGACAAGCCCCGCAACCTCGCCAAGTCGGTGACGGTGTCGTGAACCCTCCGCACCCCCCACGAAAGGCAGAGCCCATGCTCCGACGAGACCTCCGGATCGAACGCCGACGCCCGCCCACGCTCGCGCCCCCGAGATGGCGGCGCGTCCTCGCCGTCGTCTCGGCCTTCGCGGTGGTGGCGGGAGCCTCGGTCGCGCTCGCGCCCCCGCCCGCCGAAGCGGCGACCCGCACCGTGGTCAGCCTCACCTTCGACGACGCCAACGCCGACCAGCTGAACGCACTGCCCGCCCTGCAGGCCAACGCGATGAAGGCGACCTTCTACGTCCCGTCCGGCTACATCGGCGCTGCCGGGCACATGACGCGCGCCGACCTCACGAAGCTCAAGAACGCCGGTCACGAGATCGGCGGGCACACCGTCAACCACCCCGACCTCGCCGACGTGAGCGTCGACGAGGCGACCCGGCAGATCTGCCTGGACCGCAAGAACCTCACCTCGTGGGGTTTCACGGTCAAGAGCTTCGCCTACCCCTTCGCCTCGAGCACGCCCGACGTCGAGAAGGCGGTCGCCACATGCGGATACAACAGCGGTCGCCTGCTCGGCGACATCAAGAGCCGCTTCGGCTGCCCCGACTGCGCCTACGCCGAGAAGACGCCTCCGCCCGATCCGTTCGCCCTCGCCGCGCTCGATCAGGTCGATGCCACCTGGACGCTCGCCGACCTGAAGCAGGGCGTGACCAACGCCGAGAAGAACGGCGGCGGGTGGGTGCAGTACACGTTCCACGACGTGTGCGACGACGCCTGCAGCGACCTCGCCGTGACGACGTCGACCTTCAGCCAGTTCCTGTCGTGGCTGAAGACCCGGCAGTCCGCCGGCACGGTCGTGAAGACCATCGGAAGCGTCATCGGCGGGACCACGAAGCCCGTCGTCGACGGTCCCGCCGTGCCGGCGGCCACCGGCTCGACGAACGGCATCGTCAACCCCGGCATGGAGACGGGCGCCCCCGACTGCTGGATGCGAGGGGGCTACGGCACCAACACGCCCTCCTTCAGCACGGGCTCCCCCGCGCACACCGGCAACATCGCCAGCGGCATCTCGATGACGGGGTACGTCGACGGCGACGCCAAGCTCCTGCCGCAGTTCGACCTCGGCCAGTGCTCGCCGACGGTGACCCCCGGACGGACGTACACGCTGCGTGAGTGGTATCAGGCGAGCGGGCCGACGCAGTTCGCCGTCTACCTCCGGTCGGCGAGCGGGTCCTGGTCGTACTGGACATCGAGCCCCTGGTTCGCCGCGGCCGATGCCTGGACCGAAGCCGACTGGACCACGGCTCCCATCCCGTCGGGATACACCGGCATCAGCTTCGCGCTGAACATCTTCGGCAACGGCACGCTGCGCACCGACGACCTCGGCCTCTACGACAGTTCCAGTGCCCCGCCGCTGACCGTCATGAGCGCCACGGCCCCGATCGACACGTCAGCACCGTCGACGCCACAGGGTCCGCTCGAGGTGTTCCGTCCGACGGAGAGCGACGTCACCGGATGACACCCCGCTCGCGCTCGACGGCGGCGATCGCCCTCGCGGTGGTCGCCGTCGTCGGCGCGACCGGCTGCGCGCCCACGCTCGCGCCGCTGCCCGACACCGGCTATCCCTGGCACACCGGGATCGTCTCGACGACCTTCTGGGTCGGCGAGGTCTTCGACCCCCAGGCCTCCGACGGCAGTCAGCGCATCTCGACGTACGATTCCGACTGGCTCACCTCGTACGGCGGGTGCGACGGCGTCGTCGACGGTGACGACTGCCGCACCGAGACCCGCACCGCCGACAACGGTTACTTCCCCACCCGCATGACGCCGCGGCAGAACCCGTTCTACCTCGATCTCCCCTTCGACGACGTCAACGACGACAAGGGGTTCGCGATGCGCGGTCAGGTCATCCCCTGGGCCGACCGATCGCCCTACGCCACGGTCGTCGACGACCGCCGCGCGAGCCTGATGAAGAACCGCTGGGTCGTCCTTCGCAAGGGCGACCGCCTCTGCTACGGGCAGATCCAGGATGCCGGACCCGGCGAATACCGCGACAGCGCCTACGTCTTCGGCTCCGACGACCGCCGACCCGCCAACGAGCGCTACAACGGAGCGGGCCTCGATGTCTCTCCCGCCCTCAACGGCTGTCTCGGCTACGCGGAGCTCGACGGCGACGGCGACCGCGTCGACTGGGCGTTCATCGATGACGCCGACGTCCCGCCCGGCCCGTGGACCACGATCGTCACGGACTCCCCCGTCCGCTGAGCGGACGCCGTGCGGCACGCGTACGCCCCGTGAGGCCTCGCCGAGAAAGGCGACCGGTCCGGGGACGGCGTGCGAAGACGACGTCCGTTCCCGGACGCCGTGAACGCGGAAGGGCCGGATGCCATGGCATCCGGCCCTTCCGTGGAAAGCGAGGCGAAGCGGGCTTACTGTCCGCGACGCTCGCGCAGCTGCTGCAGGGCGTCGTCGAGGAGCGAAGCGGCCTCTTCGTCGCTGCGGCGCTCCTTCACGTAGGCGAGGTGCGTCTTGTAGGGCTCCGCCTTGGCCAGTGCCGGGGGGTTCGCCTTGTCGCGACCCGCGGGGAGGCCCGAGTGAGGCGAGTCGATCGTCTCGGGGATCTCGTCGTCGGGGATGCCCGCCGCGAAGTAGCGAACGGTCTCGTTGCCGAGGGCGTCCCAGTACGACACGGCGACGCGGTCGGCGTGGAAGCCGTGGTCCTGTTCTCCCATGGGGCCCGCGCCGACGCGCGAGCCACGGATGGCATTGCCGCCAGTGGCCATGTCAGATCTCCGCGAATTTGGTCAGCAGACCGAGACCGACGATGGTGATGAACCACACCAGCGCGAGCACGATCGTGAAACGGTTGAGGTTGCGTTCAGCCAGGCCCGACGAACCGAGGGCGGAGCTCATGCCGCCGCCGAACATGTCGGACAGACCGCCGCCGCGACCCTTGTGGAGCAGGATGAGCAGGGTCAGCAGGAGGCTGGTGACGCCCAGAAGCACCTGCAGGACGAACTCGAGAATCTGCACTGTCGAAAGCCTTTCGCGAGCGGACGGGACGACCGCACAAGCGTCAAGTATACGGGGACGCGTCTCAGACGCACGGATGCCCGCGGCGTGCTGCCGCGGGCATCCGGAGGGGCGTCAGACGCCGACGTGCTTCTGGAAGCGGATGATCGCCGCGAACTCGTCGACGACGAGGCTCGCACCGCCCACCAGCGCGCCGTCCACGTCGGGCTCGCGCATGAACCCGGCGATGTTGCCGGACTTGACCGAGCCGCCGTAGAGCAGGCGGGTGCGCGCGGCCGCATCGGCACCGAGCTTGTCGGCGACGACGGCACGCAGCTTGGCGCAGACCTCCTGGGCCTGGTCGGGCGTCGCCGCCTGGCCGGAGCCGATGGCCCAGACCGGCTCGTACGCCACGACGATGTCGGCGTCCGCCGACACACCCTCGAGTGCGACCTCGAGCTGCCCGACCGGAACGGCGCTGGCGCCGAACTTCTCGAGGTCCTCCGAGGTCTCGCCCACGCAGATCACGGGCACGAGACCGTGACGGAGTGCCGCCTGGGTCTTGGCCGCGACGACCTCGTCGGTCTCGTGGTGGAACTGGCGTCGCTCGGAGTGACCGATGATCACATAGGTCGCGTCGAGCTTCGCCAGGAACTGGCCCGAGATCTCACCGGTGTAGGCACCGGAGTCGTGCGCGGACAAATCCTGACCGCCGAGCGCGAACTCGATCTTGTCGGCACCGAGGAGCGTCTGCACGGTGCGCAGGTCGGTGTACGGCGGGAACACCGCGACCTCGACGCTGCCGTTCTCGTGCTTGGCCTCTTTCAAGGTCCAGTGCAGCTTCTGCACGAATGCGACCGCCTGCAGGTGGTCGAGATTCATCTTCCAGTTGCCCGCGATGAGGGGGGTTCTGTTCACTGTTGCCATCCGAGGACCTCCAGTCCGGGGAGCTTCTTGCCTTCGAGGAACTCCAGGCTGGCGCCTCCGCCGGTGGAGATGTGACCGAATCGGTCGTCGGAGAAACCGAGCTGACGCACGGCCGCCGCGGAGTCGCCGCCGCCGACGACGCTGAGGCCGTCGACCTCGGTGAGCGCCTGGGCGACGGTCTTGGTGCCGGCTTCGAACGCCTTCATCTCGAACACGCCCATCGGGCCGTTCCAGAAGACGGTCCGCGAGCCCCGAATCGCGTCGGCGAAGATCTCCGCCGTGCGCGGCCCGATGTCGAGACCGAGACCGGAGGCGCCGAAGGCGGTGTCCTCCAGGGCGTCGGCATCGGCGACCACGTGCTCGGCATCCGCCGAGAACGACGCCGCCACGACCGCGTCGACCGGCAGCACGATCTCGACGCCGCGCTCCTTCGCCGTGGCGAGATAGCCCTTCACGGTGTCGATCTGGTCCTGCTCGAGCAGGCTCGATCCGACCTTGTGCCCCTCGGCGACGAGGAACGTGAACATCATGCCGCCGCCGACGAGGAGTTTGTCCACGCGGGGCAGCAGGTGCTCGATGACGCCGAGCTTGTCGCTCACCTTCGATCCGCCGAGCACGACCGTGTACGGACGCTCGGGGTTCTCGGTGAGGCGGTCGAGGACCTCGAGCTCCTTCTGGATGAGCAGGCCCGCGGCCGAGGGCACCAACTGGGCGAGGTCGTAGACGCTCGCCTGCTTGCGGTGCACGACGCCGAAGCCGTCCGACACGAGGGCATCGCCGAGACCGGCGAGCTCGCGAGCGAACGCCTGACGCTCGGACTCGTCCTTCGAGGTCTCCCCCGCGTTGAAGCGGAGGTTCTCGATGACCGCGACCTCTCCGTCCTCGAGCGAGGCGACGGCATCCTGAGCCGACTCGCCGACCGTGTCGCGCGCGAACGCGACCGGCTGGCCGAGCAGCTCGGACAGGCGCTGCGCGACCGGCTCGAGCGAGTACTTCGGGTCGGGCGCCCCGTCGGGGCGGCCCAGGTGCGAGCACACGACCACGCGCGCGCCGGCGTTGATCAGTGCATTGAGGGTCGGCAGCGACGCGCGCACGCGGCCATCGTCCGTGATGACGCCGTCCTTGAGGGGGACGTTCAGATCACAACGGACGATGACGCGCGTGCCGGCGAGCGACCCCAGCGAATCGAGGGTGCGCAGAGCCATGGAGGGTCAGAGACGCTCGGCGACGTACTCGGTCAGGTCGACGAGACGGTTCGAGTAGCCCCACTCGTTGTCGTACCACGACGACACCTTGACGAGGTTGCCGCTGACGTTGGTCAGCTCCGCGTCGAAGATCGACGAGTGCGGGTTGCCCTGGATGTCGCTCGAGACGATCGGGTCCTCGGTGTACTGCAGGATCCCGTTGAGGCGCCCCTCGGCGGCGGCCTTCTTGTAGACCTCGTTGACCTGGTCGACGGTCAGACCCTCGGTGGGGGTGACGATCGTGAGGTCGACGATGGAGCCGGTGGGAACCGGAACGCGGTACGACGAGCCGCTCAGCTTGCCGTTCAGCTCGGGCAGGACGAGGCCGATGGCCTTCGCGGCGCCGGTGGAGGCGGGGACGATGTTGATCGCCGCACCGCGGGCACGACGCAGGTCGCTGTGCGGGCCGTCCTGCAGGTTCTGGTCGGCCGTGTAGGCGTGAGCGGTCATCATGAAGCCGCGCTCGATGCCGAAGGCGTCGTTGAACACCTTCGCGAGGGGCGCGAGGCAGTTCGTGGTGCACGACGCGTTCGAGATGATGACGTCGGTCTCAGGGTTGTACGTCTCTTCGTTCACGCCCATGACGATGGTGGCGTCGTCACCCGTGGCGGGAGCCGAGATGAGCACCTTCTTGGCGCCACCGGCGACGTGCTTCTTGGCGTCTTCGGCCTTGGTGAAACGGCCGGTCGACTCGATGACGATGTCGACGCCCAGCTCGCCCCAGGGGAGGTTGGCGGGGTCGCGCTCTTCGAAGACCTTGATGGTCTTGTCGCCGACGGTGATGGAGTCTTCGGTGTACGAGACGTCCTCGGACAGCACGCCGCCCACGGAGTCGTACTTGAGGAGGTGCGCGAGGGTCTTGTTGTCGGTGAGGTCGTTCACCGCCACGATTTCGAGGTCGGCACCCTGCGCGAGAGCCGCGCGGAGGTAGTTGCGTCCGATACGGCCGAAGCCGTTGATTCCGATCTTGACGGTCACGGAATATCTCCTGAATCAGTTGTGCGCGATGAGCGCGTGATTGCGGTTTCGCTGGCGGACAACGGCGTCCCGGTGGGTGTCCCACCGGGACGCCGCACCGTTTACGACAGTACCAGCAGACCCGCGGTCTTCTCGCGGGCGGCGGCGAAGCGCTCCTGCGCATCGGCCCAGTTGGCGATGTTCCAGAAGGCCTTCACGTAGTCGGCGCGCACGTTCTTGTAGTCGAGGTAGTACGCGTGCTCCCAGACGTCGAGAAGCAGCAGCGGAACGGTACCGGCAACGATCTGACCCTGCTGGTCGAAGAACTGCTGGATGACGAGGTTCTCCCCGATCGAGTCCCAGAACAGGCCGGCCCAGCCCGAGCCCTGCACGCCGAGGGCGGCGGCGGTGAACTGCGCGCGGAAGGCGTCGAACGAGCCGAACTGGTCGTCGATGGCCGACTCGAGGTCGCCGGTGGGCTTGTCGCCACCGTTGGGCGAGAGGTTCGTCCAGAAGATCGAGTGGTTGGTGTGACCGCCGAGGTTGAACGCGAGGTCCTTCTGCAGGCGGTTGATGTTGGCGAACTCGCCCTTCTCGCGCGCTTCGGCGAGGAGGTCGAGGGTGGTGTTGGCGCCGTTGACGTAGGTCTGGTGGTGCTTGCTGTGGTGCAGCTCCATGATCGTCGCACTGATGTGCGGCTCCAGCGCCGAGTAGTCGTAGGGCAGTTCGGGCAGCGTGTACTTCGCCATGTTCTCTACTTCCGAATCGGGCGCCGCCGAAACCTCTCCGCCAAGACGACGAGCTGAGGGATCGCGCAGCGAGGGTGACGTCTTCATCCTATTGAGGGCCAACGCGCAACCCACAGGGTTGCTTCCCCGCGCGACGAAAGGTAGCGGCCCGGGCGCGTCGTCGGGCGTCGGGGACCCCCGGACCGGTGGCACGTCGGCGCACCCGAGCCGGCGCGGACTCGGTCCGGGCGGGCTCGGCCCGGGCGGGCTCCCCTCGCGCGGGCCGGATCGGGATGCCCGGGGGGTCGGGGCAGCCGGAGAGGCGAGGGGCTCGGCCGCACACCCTGCGCGATCGGATCACGGATGCCGGGAACGCGGCATCCGGAAGAGATCCGTCAGTCGTCGGCGCCGACGGGGACCGCGGCCTCGGTCCCGGGGATGCCCTCGGTCTCGGCCTTCTTGTCGGCCATCGCGAGCAGACGGCGGATACGCCCGGCGACGGCGTCCTTGGTCAGCGGCGGATCAGCGTGATGGCCGAGCTCGTCCAGGCTCGCGTCGCGGTGAGCCAGACGCAGCTCGCCCGCCTGCTGCAGGTGGTCGGGGACCTCGTCGCCGAGGATCTCGAGGGCGCGCTCGACGCGCGCGCACGCGGCGACGGCGGCCTGGGCCGATCGGCGGAGGTTCGCGTCGTCGAAGTTGACGAGACGGTTCACGCCGGCGCGCACCTCGCGGCGCTGGCGCATCTGATCCCACTCCCCCGCGGTGCGGCGGGCACCCATCTCGTAGAGGGCGCCGCGGATGGCCTCCCCGTCGCGCACGACGACGCGGGGGACGCCGCGCACCTCACGGGCCTTGGCCGGGATGCCGATGCGGTGACCCGCGCCGACGAGGGCCATCGCCGCCTCGGACGAGGGGCAGGAGATCTCGAGTGCAGCCGACCGGCCGGGATCGCTCAGCGTGCCGCTCGCGAGGAACGCGCCGCGCCAGATGGCGCTGAGGTCGGGGCGCGAGCCGGTCGTGAGCTTGTTGGGCAGACCGCGAACGGGGCGACGTCGCTGGTCGAGCAGCCCCGTCTGACGCGCGAGCGTCTCACCCGCCTCGATCACGCGCACGGCGAAGAGACCGCCGCTGCGACCGCCGGAGCCCTGCACGTGGTGCAGTTCGGGGCGCACGCCGTACAGCTCCATCAGGTCGCGGGCGACGCGACGCGCGAGGATGTCGGAGTCCAACTCGGCCTCGACGGCGACGCGATTGGCGATGGAGTGCAGACCACCGGAGAAGCGCAGGAGGGCCGTGAGCTCGGCGACGCGCGCGGTCGGGCGCGGGTCGCGGACGGTGATGAGCTCGGCCTTCACGTCGGCGGTCAGGGGCACGATTCTCCTCGGGTGGGGGCGGCGGGGACGACGTTACAGCCTACTCGCGACCGAGGTCGCGGTGAGCCACGCGGACGGCCACACCCGGAACATCGGCCAGACGTGCAGCGAGCTCGCGCGCCATCACCACCGATCTGTGCTTACCCCCCGTGCACCCCACGGCGACCACGGAATGCCGCTTGTTCTCGCGCTGATATCCCTCGAGGACGGGCCGCAGCGCGGCCGAATACGCGTCCAGGAACGCCGAGGCGCCCTCCTGCCCCAGCACGTATTCCCGCACGCGGGGGTCTTCGCCGGTCAACGGACGCAGCTCGTCGTTCCAGAACGGGTTCGGCAGGAAGCGCATGTCGGCCACGAGGTCGACGTCGGGCGGCAGCCCGTACTTGAAGCCGAAACTCATCAGGGTGATCGTGTGACGGGCCGCCCCTTCCTCGCCGAACAGCGCGACCGTACGCAACGACAGCTGGTGGACGTTCAGGCTCGACGTGTCGATGACCACGTCGGCGGCCTCGCGAACCGGAGCCAGGCGCTCGCGCTCCCGGCGGATGCCATCGAGGATCGTGCCGTCGCCCTGCAGTGGGTGCGGCCGTCGCACCGCCTCGAAGCGGCGCACCAGCACCGCATCGGAGGCGTCGAGGAAGACCACGCGCACCTGGCGTCCGGCCTGCAGCGTCCGCATCGCCTCGGGAAGATCGCCGAACAACGAGCGTCCGCGCACGTCGACCACGACCGCCACGCGGGGGACGGCGCCACCGGCGAGTTCGGTGAGTTCGAGCAGAGGGCGCAGCATGCGCGGCGGCAGATTGTCGACCACGTACCAGTCGAGGTCTTCGAGCGCGTTCGCCACCGTGGAGCGGCCGGCGCCCGACATGCCCGTGACGATCAGCACCTCACCTGGCTCGTCGCGTGCCGGTTCCATGGTGATCGCCTCCCGTCCTCGTCCTCAGCCTATCGAGCCAGATGCGTGTGGATCGCCTCTGCCAGGGTCGGCCCGATACCGGGCAGCACCGTCATCTCGTCTGGGCTGGCGTTCTTGAGCGCCGACACCGAGCCGAAGTGGCGCAGCAGAGCCTTGATGCGGGCATCACCGAGACCCGGCACCTCCGACAGCACGCTGGTGATGTCACGCTTCCGACGTTTGCGCTGGTGCACGATGGCGAAACGGTGGGCCTCGTCGCGCAGTCGCTGCAGCAGGTAGAGCGCCTCCGAGGTGCGGGGCAGGATGACGGGGTACTCCTCACCCGGCAGCCACACCTCCTCGAGGCGCTTGGCGATGCCGCAGAGGGCGATCTCCTCGTGACCCGCGTCGGCCAGCGCCCGCGCCGCGGCGGCCACCTGCGGCTGTCCGCCGTCGACCACGAGCAGCTGCGGGCGGTACGCGAAGCGCGGACGCTTGCGGGCGGTGACCACGTCGCCGTCGCTCGTGGCCTCCTCCGACTCGGGGGCGGCGACGATCGCGCCGTTCACCGTCTCGGGTTCGATCTCGTCGGGACGGTCGAGGTAGGCCAGACGACGCGTGAGCACCTGGTACATCGAGTCGGTGTCGTCGGTGGTCTCGGCGACGCCGAAGGAACGGTACTGGTCTTTTCGCGGGAGCCCGTCCTCGAACACGACCATGGATGCCACGACGTTGGTGCCCGCGAGGTGCGAGACGTCGAAGCACTCGATGCGCAGCGGCGCCTCGCTCATCCCGAGCGCTTCCTGCAGGTCGGTGAGGGCCTGCGATCGGGCGACGTAATCGCTCGTGCGGCGGGTCTTGTGCAGCATGAGCGCCTGCTGGGCGTTGAGGGTCGCGGTCTTGAGCAGATCGGCCTTGCGCCCGCGCTGCGCGATCTGCAGCGTCACCGGCCGGCCCCGTCGCTCGCGCAGCCAGTCCTCCAGCTGCTCGGCGTCATCGGGCAGCTCGGGCACGAGCACCTGGCGGGGGATGTCCGACGCATCCGCGTCGCCGTAGGTGCGCTGCAGCACCTGGTCGACGAGCTCCGCTCCGGAGATGTCGATCTCCTTCTCGATCGTCGTCGCGCGCACACCGCGCACGCGGCCTCCGCGCACGACGAAATGCTGCACGGTCGCGGCGAGTTCGTCTTCAGCGATGCCGAAGAGGTCGGCATCCGTGTCGGGAGCCAGAACGAGCGCGCTCTTGCCCAGCACCGCGTCGATCGCTTGCAGACGGTCGCGGTAGTGGGCGGCCGACTCGTAGTCCATCGCCGCCGACGCCTCTTTCATGCGCGCCGTCAGCTCGCGCGTGAAGCGCTGATCGCCGCCCGACATGAAGGAGATGAAGTCGTTCACGACGGCGCGATGCTCCTCGACGGTCACCTTCATCGAGCACGGTCCGCCGCAGCGGCCGATCTGCCCCGGGAAGCAGGGGCGACCCGAGGCCATCGCCTTCTTGTACGACGAGTCGCTGCACGTGCGGATCGGGAAGACCTTGATCATCAGGTCGATGGTGTCGTGCACCGCCCACACCTTCGGGTACGGCCCGAAGTATTTTGCCCCGCGGATCTTGTGATTGCGGGTGACGATGACGCGCGGCGCCTCATCCGCGAGGGTGATGGCCATGAACGGGTAGGACTTGTCGTCGCGGTAGCGCACATTGAAGGGCGGATCGAACTCCTTGATCCACATGTACTCGAGCTGCAGCGAATCCACGTCGCTGGGCACGACCGTCCACTCCACACTGGCCGCCGTGGTGACCATGCGGCGGGTGCGCTCGTGCAGCGAGTACAGCGGCGCGAAGTAGTTCGACAGTCGCGCGCGGAGGTTCTTCGCCTTACCGACGTACAGCACGCGCCCGTCGGCGTCCCGGAACCGGTAGACCCCGGGATTGGTCGGGATCTCCCCCGCCTTCGGGCGATAGGGCAGCTGCGACATCCGCTCCCGGGATGCAGGTGCAGGGGCCATGACTCAGCCCGCCGCGCTCACGAGCTCCCGCTCGGCGCTGTCCGCATCCGATGCGGTGTTGCGCTGCGCGCCCGTGCGTCCGGTCTCGAGCAGTTCGGCCAGGAAAGCGCCGGTGTGGCTCTCCTCGACCTTCGCGACCTGCTCGGGCGTTCCGGTCGCGACGACCGTGCCGCCGCCGGCGCCGCCCTCGGGCCCGAGGTCGATGACCCAGTCGCTGCTCTTGATGACGTCGAGGTTGTGCTCGATGACGATGACGGTGTTCCCCTTGTCGACCAGGCCGTTCAGCACCTTCAGCAGCAGCGACACGTCTTCGAAGTGCAGACCCGTGGTGGGCTCGTCGAGCACGTAGATCGAGCGGCCGTTGCTGCGACGCTGGAGCTCGGTGGCGAGCTTGACGCGCTGCGCCTCGCCGCCCGAGAGCGTCGTGGCCGACTGCCCGAGCCGCACGTAGCCGAGGCCCACGTCGACCAGCGTCTTGAGGTAGCGGTGGATGGCCTGGATGGGTTCGAAGAACTCCGCGGCCTCCGAGATCGGCATCTCGAGCACCTCGGCGATGTTCTTCCCCTTGTAGTGCACCGACAGCGTGTCGCGGTTGTACCGCTTGCCGTGGCACACCTCGCAGTCGACGTAGACGTCGGGGAGGAAGTTCATCTCGATCTTCAGCGTTCCGTCGCCGGAGCACGCCTCGCAGCGACCGCCCTTGACGTTGAAGCTGAAGCGCCCCGCCTGGTAACCGCGCACCTTCGCCTCGGGGGTCTCGCTGAAGAGGGTGCGGATCCGGTCGAACACACCCGTGTAGGTCGCGGGATTGGAGCGCGGGGTGCGGCCGATCGGCGCCTGGTCGACGTGCACGACCTTGTCGAGGTTGTCGAGACCGGTGACCCGCGTGTGCTTGCCCGGAACGCGGCGCGCGCCGTTCAGCTTCGAGGCGAGCACTTCGTACAGGATGCCGTTCACCAGCGTCGACTTGCCCGAACCGCTCACGCCGGTGACCGAGGTGAGCACGCCGAGGGGGAAGTCGACGGTGACGTTCTTGAGGTTGTTCTCCCGCGCCCCGACGACGGTGACCTGACGCTTCTTGTCGATCTTGCGACGCGTCTGGGGCGCCTCGATCGCGCGACGGCCCGACAGGTACGCCCCCGTCAGTGAGCGCTCGTCGGTCAGCAGTTCGGCGAGGGGCCCGGAGTGCACGACGTTGCCGCCGTCGACGCCGGCGCGGGGTCCGATGTCGACCACCCAGTCGGCCGCGTGGATGGTCTCCTCGTCGTGCTCGACGACGATGAGCGTGTTGCCGAGGTCGCGCAGGGTCTCGAGCGTCTGGATGAGGCGGCGGTTGTCGCGCTGGTGCAAACCGATCGACGGCTCGTCGAGCACGTACAGCACGCCCGTCAGGCCCGAGCCGATCTGGGTGGCCAGGCGGATGCGCTGCGCCTCGCCGCCGGACAGCGTGCCGGCCGCGCGGCCGAGGCTCAGGTAGTTCAGACCCACCTGGAGCAGGAAGTCGAGGCGTGCGCGGATCTCGCGCAGCACGGCCGCGGCGATGGTCGCCTCGCGGTCGGTGAGGGTGAGCTGGGAGAAGAACTCGCGCGCGTCGGCCAGGCTCATGCGCGAGGCTGCGGCGATGGACGTGTCGTCGACGAGGACCGCCAGCACCTCGGGCTTGAGGCGGTCGCCGTCGCACACCGCGCAGGGCACCTCGCGCAGGTACTCCGCCCAGCGCTGCCGCTGGGTGTCGGACTCCGCCTGCAGGTACTGACGCTCGATGTACGGCACGACGCCCTCGAACCCGGACGAGTACCGCATCTCACGCCCGTAGCGGTTCTTCCACTTGACCGTGACCTTGTAGTTCTCGCCTCGCAGCACCGCCTGCTGCACGTCCTTCGACAGGTCTTTCCACGGGGTGTCGAGCGAGAACTTCAGGTCGCGCGCGAGACCTTCGAGCAGCCGCTCGTAGTACTGGAACAGGCCCTTGCCCTGCGTCGTCCAGGGAAGGATGGCGCCGTCGCGGATCGAGAGCTCTTCGTCGCCGAGCATGAGGTCGACGTCGACCGACATGCGGGTGCCCAGGCCCGAGCAGACGGGGCAGGCGCCGAAGGGGGCGTTGAACGAGAACGTCCGCGGCTCGATCTCGGTCAACTGCAGCGGGTGCCCGTTCGGGCACGCGAGCTTCTCGGAGAACGACTGCCAGGCGTCGTCGCCCTCTTCGTCGACGTAGTTGACCTGCATGATGCCGCCGGCCAGCCCCATCGCCGTCTCGACCGAGTCGGTGACGCGGCTGAGGATGTCTCCGGATGCCACGAGACGGTCGACCACGACGGCGATGTCGTGCTTGTAGCTCTTCTTGAGGGTCGGCGGCTCGGACAGCTGCACGAGGTCGCCGTCGACGACCGCGCGGGCGTATCCCTTCGCGCTGAGTTCCTTGAAGAGGTCGACGAACTCGCCCTTCTTCTGGGTCACCACGGGGGCGACGATCTGGTACCGCGTGCGCTCGGGCAGCTCCATGAGCTGGTCGGCGATCTGCTGCACGGTCTGCCGCTGGATGCGCGCGCCGCAGTCCGGGCAGTGGGGCACACCGATACGGGCCCACAGCAGACGCATGTAGTCGTGGATCTCGGTGATCGTGCCGACCGTCGAGCGGGGGTTGCGGTTCGTCGACTTCTGGTCGATCGACACCGCGGGGCTGAGGCCCTCGATGAAGTCGACGTCGGGGCGATCGACCTGCCCGAGGAACTGACGGGCGTAGGCGCTCAGCGACTCGACGTAACGCCGCTGGCCCTCCGCGAAGATCGTGTCGAAGGCGAGGCTCGACTTGCCTGAGCCCGAGAGTCCCGTGAAGACGACCAGCGAATCGCGGGGGATGTCGAGGTCGACGTCCTTGAGGTTGTGGACGCGCGCACCCCGGACGCTGAGCTTGCCGCTGGTGGCGGAATTCGCGGACGACGAGGGCGAAGAGACAGGAACGATCGGCACCTGTTAAGTCTAGGTCGACCCTCCGACATCGGCCCCGGGTTCGCCCCGAGCGCACGGATGTGCGAGGCTCGCGCACCGTCGCCGTGCTCGGAAGGCGAGGTCGCTCAGTCCCGCACGGGAGACGCGAACGGCGCGAGACCGTCGCGCAGGGCGATGAGCGAGCGCTCGTCGGCGCCGACGCGCTCCATGATCTTGCCCGGCACCTCGAGCGCCGCGGCGCGGAGCGCCCGCCCCTCGTCGGTGAGGTCGATGTCGAGGACGCGCTCGTCGTCGACACGACGCCGACGCGCGACCCGCCCCTGCGCTTCGAGGCGTTTCACCAAGGGTGAAAGGGTCGCCGGCTCCATGGCGAGTTCCGCGGCCAGCGTCCCGAGCGACCGCGGCGCGTCCTCCCACAGGGCGAGCATCACGAGATACTGCGGGTGCGTCAGCCCGAGCGGCTCCAGCACGGGCCGGTAGGTCGACACGACGTTCCGTGCGGCCGTGACGAGGGCGAAGCACACCTGGTTCTCCAGCTTGAGCGGATCTTCCACGGCCTCCTCCTTCGAACAGTTAGTACACTAATAATCATGACACGAAAGGATGCCGACCGCCCGTCCCTGCGCGCACGCGTACGCGAGGCCGGCGGCTGGTACCAGTACCTCAACACCCGCCTCATCCGCGTCGCGGGGCCGGCGTCGGTCGGCCCCTACGAGACCACACCCGAGCCCGTGCGAACCGGACGCCCCTGCCCCCTGTGCGGCCACGCGATGGCCGAGCATTCGGTGGACCGGACGGGACCGAAGCCGTTGCTGCACTGCCCCTGACCACGGCGGGTTCCTCGCTCGCCTTCGTCACCCCAGCTGTGGACGGCCCAGTTCGTCCAACGGCCATCCGGGATTGACCGCCACTTCCCAGGGGTGGCCGTCCGGATCGACGAAGACCCCGGAGTAGCCGCCCCAGACGGTGGGGGCTCCGCCGCGCGCGAGCCGGGCCCCGGCCGATCGAGCCGCCTCCAGGATGCCGTCGACCTCGGCCGGGGTGCCGACATTGTGCGCGAGGGTGACGCCACCCCACCCGCCGCCGTCGGTGACCCCGGAGTCCGCGGCGAGGGCATCTCGAGCCCACAGCGCGACGACGAGCCCGCCGGTGTCGTAGAAAGCCACCTCGCCATCGACGGACGTCGGATGGGCCTGCCAACCGAGCGCCCCGTAGAAGGTGATCGCACGGGCGAGATCCTGCACTCCGAGGGTGATCAGGGTGACGCGCTGGTCCATCGGTCGCTCCCCCGGCTCAGGCGTGCCCGGCCCGCTCCATCGCGCGAAGCTCCTTCTTCATGTCCTGCACCTCGTCGCGCAGACGCCCGGCCAACTCGAACTTGAGTTCCGCCGCGGCGGCGAGCATCTGCTGGGTGAGGTCGGCGATGGTCGATTCGAGCTGGTCCGCGCCCTCGGCCGCGATCCCCGTGCGACGCAGCGAGGGCGTGGGCGACTTGCCCTTGCCCGCCTTGTCGTTTCGGGCGAGCAGCTTCTTGGTGTCCGTCGCTTCGCGGTTGAGAACCTCGGTGATGTCGGCGATCTTCTTCCGCAGCGGCTGCGGGTCGATGCCGTGCTCGGTGTTGTAGGCGATCTGCTTCTCGCGACGTCGCTCCGTCTCGTCGATGGCGTTGCGCATCGAGTCGGTCACCTTGTCGGCGTACATGTGCACCTCGCCCGAGACGTTTCTCGCGGCACGGCCGATCGTCTGGATGAGTGAGGTGCCGCTGCGCAGGAAGCCCTCCTTGTCGGCGTCGAGGATCGCCACCAGCGAGACCTCGGGCAGGTCGAGACCCTCGCGCAACAGGTTGATGCCGACGAGCACGTCGTAGACGCCGGCGCGCAGCTCCGTGAGCAGTTCGACGCGGCGCAGGGTGTCGACGTCCGAGTGCAGATAGCGCACGCGCACTCCGTGCTCTCCCAGGAAGTCGGTGAGCTCCTCCGCCATCTTCTTGGTGAGGGTGGTGACCAGCACGCGCTCGTCACGCTCGACGCGCACCCGGATCTCCTCGAGCAGGTCGTCGATCTGCCCCTTCGACGGTTTGACGATGATCTCGGGGTCGACGAGTCCGGTCGGGCGGATGATCTGCTCGACGACTCCGTCTGCGATCCCCATCTCGTAGCGCCCCGGGGTGGCCGAGAGATAGACGGTCTGCCCCACGCGCTCCTTGAACTCGTCCCAGCGCAACGGACGGTTGTCCATCGCGCTCGGCAGACGGAAGCCGTGCTCCACCAGGGTGCGCTTGCGCGATGCGTCTCCCTCGTACATCGCGCCGATCTGCGGCACGGTCACGTGCGACTCGTCGATCACCAGCAGGAAGTCGTCGGGGAAGAAGTCGAGCAGCGTGTGGGGCGGATCACCGGCCATGCGGCCGTCCATGTGACGCGAGTAGTTCTCGATACCCGAGCAGAAGCCGAGCTGCTGCAGCATTTCGAGGTCGAAGGTCGTGCGCATGCGGAGACGCTGCGCCTCGAGAAGCTTGTTCTGCGACTCGAGCTCCTTGAGCCGCTCGTCGAGCTCGTGCTCGATGGTGCCGATGGCGCGCTGCACCGTCTCGGTCCCCGCGACGTAGTGCGACGCCGGGAAGATCGGCACGGAGTCCATCTTCTCGATGACGTCGCCCGTGAGCGGATGGAGCGTGTAGAGCGCCTCGATCTCGTCACCGAACATCTCGATGCGGATGGCGTACTCCTCGTAGACCGGGATGATCTCGATCGTGTCGCCCCGCACGCGGAAGTTGCCGCGCGAGAAGTCGACGTCGTTGCGGTTGTACTGCATCGAGATGAATTTGCGGATGAGCGCGTCTCGGTCGTACCGCTCCCCCACCTGCAGGGCGACCATGGCGCGCAGGTATTCCTCGGGCGCACCGAGGCCGTAGATGCACGAGACCGTCGAGACCACCACGACGTCGCGGCGAGACAGCAACGAGTTCGTCGTCGAGTGACGCAGCCGTTCGACCTCGGCGTTGATCGAGCTGTCTTTCTCGATGAACGTATCGGTCTGCGGCACGTAGGCCTCGGGCTGGTAGTAGTCGTAGTACGACACGAAGTATTCGACGGCGTTGTTCGGCATGAGCGCACGGAACTCGTTCGCGAGCTGCGCCGCGAGGGTCTTGTTGTGCGCGAGCACCAGGGTCGGACGCTGCACCTGCTCGACGAGCCAGGCGGTGGTCGCCGACTTGCCGGTTCCGGTGGCGCCGAGCAGCACCACGTCTGTCTCGCCCGCGTTGATGCGGCCCGCGAGATCGGCGATGGCCTGCGGCTGATCGCCGGACGGGGAGTATTCGCTGATGACCTCGAAGGGACGCACGGAGCGAGTGGGCTGCATGATTCCAGCGTAGGCGGGGCCTCCGACATCGGGGTCGGGTTGCGTTCGCCGTGGGCGAGCGCGAATGCTCTCGGCCGCTCGTCGGCCCGTCGACGGCGGGATGCGACCGCGGCGACGACGTGCCCCGTGACCGCGGTCAGTCCGCCGGGAAGATCCGCGCCCAGAGGTCGTCGACCTGGCTCCGCGTGTCATCCATCGTCGTCGAGGTGTCGATCACCACGTCGGCCAGCGCCAGGCGGTCCTCGTCGGACGCCTGCGAGCCCACGCGCGCACGGGCGTCCGCCTCGGAGAGTCCTCGGCCCTCGATGAGCCGCCGCACGCGCGTCTCGGCCGGCGCATGAGCGACGATCACGAGATCCCACGCGTCCCCGGCGCGCGCCTCGGCGAGCAACGGGACGTCGTAGACCACGACGGCCGCGGGGTCGCGGGCGAAGGCTTCGTCGAAGCGCCGCTGCGACTCCGCCCTGACCGCGGGGTGCACGAGGGCGTTGAGAGCGGCCAATCGGTCGGGGTGACCGAACACCCGCGCTCCGAGAGCGGGCCGATCGAGTGCTCCCTCGGCCGTGAGCACGTCGTCTCCGAACTCGCGGGCGATCGCCGACAGAACCGGCGATCCGGGCGCCTGCACCTCGCGCACGATGGCGTCGGCGTCGACGACCACGGCGCCGCGTCCGGCCAGGAGGGCGGCGATGGTGGACTTCCCGGAGGCGATCCCACCCGTCAGCGCGAGAAGAGGCACCCGACGAGGATGCCACAACACGACGTCCCGGGCACCCCCGAGCGTCACGGCGCTGCGTCGTCTACGATTCCCCCAGGTGGGATCGCTCCCGGACCCACCCGACGAAAGCTCCGCCATGCCCGATGCCCGCACCACGGTGGTGATCGAGGACGACCTCGACATCCGCACGCTCGTGTCCACCGTGCTCGAGAGCGCGGGCTTCACGGTGCACGCAGCGAGCACCGGACTCGACGGCATCGAACTGGTCCGACTCCACGCGCCGGTGGTCACGACGCTCGACGTGAGCATGCCGGGAATCGACGGTTTCGAGACCGCACGGCGCATCAGGGCCTTCAGCGACACGCGCATCCTCATGGTGAGCGCCCGCGCCGACGAGGCGGAGCAGCGCACGGGGCGCGAGGCCGGAGCGGACGACTACCTGACGAAACCGTTCCGACCCCGCGAGCTGCGCCAGCGGGTGGAAGACCTGGCCGCGGCCGCCGGGGCCTGACGGCCGCTCTCAGCCGATCCGGAAGGACTGCTCGCCCGTGACGGCGGCCCGCGCGGCCGCTTCATCGGCCCGCAGCGTGAGCGCGCGGGAATCGTGACCGTGGTCCGCCGTGACAGCGACGCCGACCCCCACCACGGGCACCACCGCGGTACCGAGGCGCGAGAGATCGCTCACGACGCTGTCGTGCAGTGCGCGTGCGACGCGCCCGATGTCGGTGGTCGGACCGGTCGTGAAGGCGACCGCGAGGCCTGTTGCATCGGCCTCCCCCACCAGCGCCATCGTGGGCGAGTACCGACGCACCGCTCCGCGCAGCTCGCGGGCGAGCTGCTCGGCATCCTCCGGGCCGAAGGCGACCGAGACGCGCTTCAGGTCGTCGATCCGGATGCCGATCACGCACACGCCCTCACCGGCGAGTTCCGCCCGCGCGCAGACGATGGCGAGCGTCGCCTCGAACGACTCGCGGAACAGCACGCCGTTGGCATCCACCGAGAGTCGGCGGACGTCGGGCGAGCCGCGCAGGGTCGACTCGTTCGCCCGGAGGACGGAGGTCACCGTCACCGCGGCGATCACGAGGGTGATGGTCAGCAGAGCGGAGACGCGGGTGTCGTACACCGTCCGGAAGAGGTCGCTCTCGGGGCCGCTGACGATGAACACCGCCGTGCGGCTGACGAACCACACCGCCTCGATCGCGAGGATGATGGTGAGCCCCACGGCGCTCCACCGCCTCCCGATGGCGCCGCGGCGCGTCTCGACGGCTCCGAGAACGGCGAACAGCGCGTTGCCCAGGAAGAACGGGATGGCACCTGCCCAATCGCCACCGGCCGGACCGGCTGCCAGGGCGGACACCACCACGAGGAGGATGACCGCGCCGACGACGATCGAGGGCACGCGAAGGGGGCGGCCGTTGAAGGCCACGCACCCCAGCCAGATGAACGCCGTCGCACCGACGAACGCCCCGTTGCCCACGGCGACCGCCACGAACACGTCGGGCAGCAGCAGCCACGCGAGGTAGCAGACGGCGGAGAAAGTGCCGGACAGGTAGGCGCTCGCCCACAGCCGCCCCGGGAGGCCGTCCTTGAGCATGATCGTGTCGAGCAGGTACATGACCGCGGAGACGACGATCACGAGGGCTGCCGAGGCCTGCAGCGTCAGAACGTCGAAGATCACTCGCCCTCCCGGGGGTTTCGAGGCAGCCGCACGGTGAAGGCGGCGCCCTCGCCGGGGGCGGTCCGCACGGTGATCTCGCCACCGTGGGCCCGGGCGAGGTCGCGACTGATCGCCAGACCGAGGCCGCTGCCGTGCGCCGAGGAATTGCGCACGGCGTCGCCGCGGAAGAAGCGCTCGAACAGGCGCCCCTGCTCGGTGAGGGAGATCCCGGGGCCATCGTCGGCCACGACGATCGAGACCGAGTGCAGGTCCTGCTGCACGGCCACGCTCACCGCCGCGTCGCGGGGGATGTACTTGATCGCGTTCGACAGGAGGTTGTCGACGATCTGACGCACGCGGCGCGCGTCGATCACCGCTCGCGCCTCGACGACGCCCGAGGCGTCGATGTGCACGCCGTGGTCCACGGCGCGTGGGGCGATCGACTCGATCGCCGCCCGCACCACCGCCGCGACATCGGCGGATCGGAGTTCGAGCTCCACCCCCACTCCTTCGCGCGAGGTGGCCGACAGAGCCAGGATGTCGGCGACCAACTCCAGCAGACGCGACGCGTTGCGTTCGGCCACGGTCAGCCGGTCGCGGGTGCCGGGGGCGATGGAGGGGTCGTCGAGCGCGAGTTCGAGGTAGCCGATGATCGAGGTGAGCGGCGTACGCAGCTCGTGCGACACGCTCGCCACGAGGTCCTCCCGCGCGCGACGCGCCTGCTCCTCGACCGTGACGTCGCGCGAGACGATGACCGCGCTGATCTCGCCGGTCTCGGCCGCCGGCAGTCGGCGCGCGGTCACGCTCAGCGCGCGTCGGTCCTCCCCCGGCCCGCCGTACCAGACCATCTCGCCCTCGAACACCTCGCCGGCTCGCGCACGGGCGAGAGGCGTGGCATCCGCGGCGATCAGCGTCGAGCCGTCCGCGGCGAAGACCTCGACCTCCCGCCCCAGCACGTCGGTGGTGTTCAGCAGTCGCGCGTGAGCGGCGTTCGTGACGGCGAACTCTCCGGCCGCCGTGACGCGGGTGACGCCGAAATCGACGGCATCCAGAACCTCCGTGACGAGATCCTCCTGCCGACGCGCGCGCTCCACGGCGCGGCGCAGCTCCGCGGACTGCTTCTCGAGGAGCTCGCGCTGCGCCTGCGAGCGACGCGCGGTGAAGTGGGCGATGGTCGACAGCGCGGCGACGACGAACGGCAGCAGCAGCGTGGAGGCGGTGAAGCGCTGCAGGTCGATGACGACGGCTTGGTGGACCATCACGATTGTCACCGAGACCGAGATCGCGACGATGCCCCACACCCCGAACACCGTGCCGATCCAGAGCGCCGGGAAGGCCCAGAGCAGTCCGAGACCCGCCAGCGGCGCGCTCTCGCGCATCAGGGCGACGGCCACGACGTCGACGATCGGCAGCAGGGCGGCCCACAGCTGGGACACGCGGTCCCAGGGCAGCAGGACCGCGGCGATCGCCCCGGCGAAGAGCAGGGACGCACCCGCGAGGAACAGGGTGGGGTCGACCACGTGCCCGACCGCGATCGACACCAGGATGCCGATGAGCGCGGCCGCCGAAAGGAGCATCTGGTTCGCCACGATGCTGCGCCGCAGACCGAGGCGCACACGGGAGATGCGGGGCGCCATGGCCTCGACGATATCGTCTCACCGAGCCTCGGACGCGCGCTCGGACCGCGGCACGCCGACGTTCGCCGCCGGCGCGGGTCTCACGGATCAGAACCCGAAGTCTCCGCCGCCGAAGTCACCTCCCCCGAAATCGCCTCCGCCGAGATCTCCCCCACCGAAGCCGCCGGCATCGCCGCCGCCCATATCCGCCGCCGCATCGCCTCCGGAACCATCGGTTCCCGCGTCCGCGGCGACGCCGTCCGCGTAGCCGGCGTCGTATCCGGGGTCGAACATCGCGCCCACGAGGGCGGAGCCCACCACGTACCCGCCGATCGTGCCGAGCATCGACGCGCCGAGCATCGAGCCGAACCCGGGCCCCGCCCCGCCGCCGCTGAAGGAGCGACCGCCGAACGTCCGCTCCATGAAGCCCGGCTGCGAGTACTCCGCACGCGTGGCCGCGCGGGCGAGGGCCCGAGGGGCATCGCTCGCCGGCCGCTCCGACGCCGCCAACCCCGACGACATCTCGTCGAGCACCTGGCGGCGCTGCGCCGGCGTGAGGCGTTCGAAGGCCTCGGCGTGCACCTGCTCCACCGTCTCGGGCGGCGCCGTACGCAGCAGATAGCGGTAGCGCTCGATCGCCCGCTGGTCGTCCGGGGAACCGGATGCCGTCGAGTCGGCCTGGGCGGGGGGCGGCGCGTATCGTCCCCCCGCATCGCGCATCCCGCTCGCCCCGCCACGGGGTGCGGGGGGCGGGGTGCGGTCTGACGCGTCGTCCCCTGATCCGAACAACCGGTCGAAAAGTCCCATGTCTCGGCCTTCCTCGTCGTCGCTTCACGCTACGACGCGGATCGGAGGAGGAGGGAGGGGTTGTCACCGCGCTCACCGCGTCGTACTCCCCCGACGCCGTCATCCGCACCGATGTCAGCCGCCACGGTGTCCGCCGCGACGGTGTCAGCCGCGACGCGCGATCGCCTCGCTCGTCCACCGCGCGTACAGCGCCCACGGGTCGTCGACCCCGGCGGACAACCCGGAGACGTGCGCGTCCAGCGCCGCGCTGCGCCGGAACCACTCCGTGCGGCCGAACCTCGCGTCGGCGAACTGGGTGTGACGACGTCTCTCGACGAGGCGGTCCCCCGGCTCGAATGCGAGCAGCTCGTCGTGCCACACGGCGGCGAGACGCTGTCGCGGCTGCGCGCTCGTTCCGATCTTGATGCGGTCCTCGAATCTCAGGTAGTAGACGATATCGACCCGGGGCGGGGGAGCTCCCCGTCGACGGGTTCACCGTGACGCCATTCGCACACGGCGCACAACCACCCGCTCGGCCAGCGCACGCCCAGCCGCGACCCGCAGAGCCGGCACGGCGTGGGCAACAGGTCGGTGACGCCGTCGGTCGCCGCTGCCCAGTCCGCCCCGACGGCGAGGTGCCAGGTGCAGACGCGCACGGGCGCGTCGGCATCGACGTCTCGTCGACAGCCGGACACGAGGCAGGCGGAGGTGGGCACGCGAACACGCTACGCCGAGCCCCCGACATCGTCGCGCCCGCCGAACGGGGCGGGGAGAGCGGCCCGTCGGGCCACCGCTCCCCGCCGCGACTCAGTCGTCGGTCTCGGGCGCCTCCAGCACCAGGAAGAGCCCCGCGTACGGGCCGAGTTCGAGCGAGAAGCTCTGCAGCTCGTCCACGCGACCGACGACGTCTCCGGTGGCGGCGTCGACGGCCGTGCTCTGCGGCACGAGGAACTCCGAACGCACGGTGCCCTCGATGGTCTCGCCCGAGAAGTTGAGCACCGTGATCTGCAGCGGGGCGTCCTCGGCGCGGCGATCCCCGCCGTCCAGGCGATGCACCATCACGAGCATGCTGGGGTGCCCCACCTGCGGGATGTCGACCTGCGTGGCGATGGCGATGCCGTGGTCCCCGCGGATGCGGAGCACGTCGCGCAGCCCGGAGAGGAACGACTCCGGGTTCGCCTGCTGATCGCCCAGCGATCCGTACAGCGAGCGGGCCCGCGGCATCCCCGAGACCGAGGAGACGGCCTCCGGAGCGACGTCGAGCAGGTCGTGGCCGCCTCGCTCGATCCACCGGGTGTCGCCCGACGCGATGAGATGGCGCACGTCGTCAGCGGGCAGCGTGAGCGAACCCGTGAGGTCCCATCCCGAGAGCGCGAACACCCCCGGCTGCCACGAGTTGTACTTGGCCAGCAGCAGGTGCGCGTCGCGGATCGCGGGGATGTCCGCATCCGTGATGTCGTCGAGCGTCGCTTTCCCCTGCGTCGCGGCGATCAGCGATGCCGTGGTGCAGGCGATGCCGTTCTGCGTGAAGACGAGGTTGTAGTCCGCGTCGACCGTGAGCTTCTGCGTCAGGTCGGCCCGCACCATCTCGGCGATCTCGCCACCGGTGTGCTCCTCGTGGCGGAACGGGTAGACGGTGTCGCGGTGCGTCGTCGCCCAGTGCACGAGCTCGTAGGTGAGCTCGTCGTGGTTCTGCATCCCGTGCACGAGCTGCACCGGTTCGACACCGGTCTCGAGGGCGGTGTTCAGAGCGAGGCGGAGGAATTCCGTGTTCGCCGTCGCGAGCGCGTGGTGGTACCCGGGCCGGGTGACGAAGTCGTACGACAGATCGGCTCCGACGGCGCCCGTATCGCGGATGTCCTCCATCGTGAGGTTGAGCTCTTGGAACGTGAACCCGCCGACCTTGCGCACCATCCCGGCGATGATGTGGTTCGCCGCGTGCGACAGGGGGTGGCCCTCCGACCACGCCGGCAGACCCTCCGCGCTCTTCTCGACGCCGAGGAAGCCGTTGGCATCCAGTCGCAGCGCGCTCGTTCCCAGGTCACCGAGCGAGTGCAGGGCGTCGCCGATCACCAGGCGCATCCCCGCGAACGTGGGGTCGAGCCAGTTGATCGAGGGCTGGCCCTCCTTGAAGTAGTGCAGATACACCCAGCGGCGCTCGAGCCCGTCGGTTCCCACCACGGGCGCCGTAGCGCTCCAGTTGGTCTCCTTCACGCCGGGCGTGTAGAAGATCACGCGCTGCAGCTCGCCGATGATGTAGCCCCGGGCGCTCAGCTCGCGCTCGGTCTCCGCGTCGAGGTTGACGGAGTCGCGCCCGGCCGGGACCTCCGGCAGCAGGGCCCAGTCCTCGCGCGGGATCTCGACCATGTGGTAGATCCCGGGGTAGTCCTTGTACGCCATCTCGGCGAGGCGGAAGTCCGCCCCCTTGCCCGTGTGCCCGGGCACGATGTCGTCGATCACGCTGCCGCCGTGCGACTCGGCGACGTCCGCGACGCGGCGGAACGCGTTCTCGTCACCGAACTCGGGATCGATCTGCGTGCTGATGCGGTCGAAGTGCCCGTCGACGCTGGGCGTCTCCTGCCATCCCGTGATGCCGCCCGCCCGCTTCACGGGACCCGTGTGGATGCCGTTGATCCCGACCCACTCGAACGCCTCCCACAGCGCCTCGTCACCGAGCGCGTCGAGGAACGACTCCCCCGGCCGAGTGATCAGCGAGATGGGGTACGCGGTGAACCAGACGTCGGTCGACTCGATCGCCCGTCGGGCGTCCGGACGCGCGTAGGGGTTCCGCCACATCGACGGCTGGCCCGACAACTGCCGACTGAGCACGTCGGCGTCCTTGAGCATCGACTGACGAACCAGCCACTCCACGTACGACGGATTGCCGCCGTTGGCGTTGCGCGGGTCGGTGAGGAAGCGTCGCAGCGTCCCGCCCCGGAACTGATCCCGCGGACGCAGTCGTCGCGGGCGTGCGGGATACCGCTGCTCGTCGTAACTGATCTCGGTGACGGTCTCGCCCGCCTCGTCGATGTCATCCGCGGCGGCGTGCTGCTGCGCGTCGACCAGCTCGTCATCCGTCATGGTGCGCTCTTCGGCGTCGTCCACTCCCGACCTCCCTCACGTCACCTTCGACGCTAGTCGGTTCCCTCCGTGTCGGACGTGGGCATTGACCTCCGGATGCCGCGTGTCGATGAATCGGCACGAATGCTCAGGCGGATGCGACCGGCCGGCCCCCGCCGCGCAGCACCAGCAGAGCCAGGATGAGGGCCGTCGCGCACATCGTCAGCACCGCCCCCAGGAACCAACCCCACCCCGCGGCGCCGAACACGATGCCCAGCGCCCACCCGAACAGGCTCGAGCCGGCGTAGTAGCCGAGGTAGTACAACGACGAGGCCTGCGCCCGCGCCTCCGGTATGGCCGCGACCGGCGTCCATCCGGATGCCACCGCGTGCGCCGCGAAGAATCCGGCGGTGAAGGCGATCAGGCCCGCCAGCACGGCGACGACCGCGGGCACGAGCATCAGTGCGGCCCCGGCTGCCATCACCGCGGTCCCCGCGACGAGAACGGGAAGGCGACCGTGTCTCACCGCCAGCGCTCCCGCCTGAGGAGACGAGACCGTCCCCGCCAGGTAAGCGAGGAACAGCAGGGTGATGACCGCCGGGGCGAGCAAGAACGGTGGCGCGCTCAGGTGGAAGCCGAGGTAGTTGTAGACCGCGACGAAAGCCCCCATCAGCAGGAAGCCCTGCGCGTACAGGGCCAGCTGCATCGATGAACGCAGATTCACCGCCAGGCGGCGACGGATCGACGGCCCCCGCACCGCGCGATGACGGCCCGGGACGAAGCCCCGGGCTGCCGGAACCAGCGTGAGGAACACCACCGCCGCGATCACGCAGAGAAGAACGACGGATGCCACCCCCCATCGCCAGCCGGCCGCCTCTCCCACCCAGCCCGACAGCACGCGCCCGCTCAGGCCGCCGACGGTGGTCCCCGCGATGTAGGAGCCCGCCGCTGCGGCGACGTGGCGCGCGTCGACCTCCTCGCTCAGGTAAGCCAGGGCGACGGCCGGGACGGCGCCGAGGGCGGCCCCCTCGAGCAGGCGCAGCACGAGGAGGACGACGATGTCGTGCGCCACGGGAGTGAGCGCCCCGAGCACCGTCGCAGCGATGAGCCCGATGGCCATGGCAGGCACGCGTCCGATGCGATCGGCGACGATCGACCACGGGATCACCGCCGCAGCCAGACCCATCGTGGATGCCGACACGGTCAGCGCGGCACCGGCGGGAGGCGTCCCCACGTCCGCCGAGATCGCCGGCAGAAGCGCCTGCGTCGAATACAGCTGCGCGAAGGTGGCCACTCCGCCGAAGAAGAGCCCGATGAGAAGCCGCCGATAGTCGCGGCTGCCGGGAAGGTGCCCCGCGAATTCGCTCACTCCGTCGACCTTAGCCGTCCGGGTACGGCGAAGCGCCGGTCCGCGTCCCCCCTCGATACCAAAAGGAAGGGGGGTGCGTACCGACGCTGTCACCGTACGGGCGGGGAATGTGCCCGTAAATGCGAAATGGCCACCCAGCGTTGGGTGGCCATTTCGTTAAAGGAAGTCCGGCGGTGTCCTACTCTCCCACAGGGTCCCCCCTGCA